>NZ_JBIVRJ010000004.1:0-454775 GCF_044755625.1 Curtobacterium sp. NPDC092190
AGTCGTGGCGGGGGGGGGGGGGGGGGGGGGGCCCCGCCGGGGCGGGGGGGGGGCCCCCCCGGGGCGCCCCCCCCCCCCCCCCCCCCGCCCGGGGCGCGCCCCCCGGGGGGGGGGGCCCCCCCCCGCTTCCGGTTGTTCCGACGACCCGGGACGTCGCGTGCGAGTGCCCTACGCGGCCGCGTCGATCGCCAGCCGGTCGCGCACGACGGCGGCCAGCTCCTCGGCGACCCGCTGCGCATCCTCCTGCGACGCCGCCTCGACCATCACGCGGACGACGGGCTCGGTGCCCGACGGGCGCAGCAGCACACGACCGGCGTCGCCGAGGGCCTCGGTCGCCGCGGCGATCGCGTCCTGCACGCCCTGGTCGTCCAGCCCGTGGCGGTCGACACCGCGCACGTTGAGGAGGACCTGCGGGAAGACGGTCATGCACGACGCGAGCTCCTGCAGGCTCTTGCCCGTGCGGGCCATCTCGGCCACCAGGTGCAGGCCCGTCAGCACGCCGTCGCCGGTGGTGGCGTAGTCGTTGAAGATGATGTGGCCGGACTGCTCGCCACCGAGCGAGAAGCCGCCCTCGTTCATCTTCTCGAGCACGTAGCGGTCGCCCACGCCGGTCTCGAGCACCGTGATGCCCGCGTCCGCCATGGCCCGTTTGAGCCCGAGGTTCGACATGACGGTCGCGACGAGCGTGTCGTCGGCGAGCCGGCCCCGCTCCTGGAGCGAGAGCGCCAGGATCGCCATGATCTGGTCGCCGTCGACGGCGTTGCCGGCGGCGTCCACCGCGAGGCAGCGGTCGGCGTCGCCGTCGTGCGCGATGCCCACGTCGGCGCCGTGCGCCAGCACGGCGGCGGCGAGGTTGTCGATGTGGGTCGAGCCCACACCGTCGTTGATGTTCATGCCGTCAGGGTCCGCACCGATCAGCGTGACGCGAGCGCCGGCGTTGACGAAGACCTCGGGCGAGACGCCCGCGGCGGCACCGTTCGCGCAGTCGAGCACGACGTGCAGGCCGTCGAGCCGGTGCGGCAGCGTGCCGAGCAAGTGGACGACGTAGCGGTCCTCGGCGTCGGCGAAGCGGGTGATCCGGCCGACGTCGCCACCGGTGGGCGTCGGGGCGGACTGGTCGTGCATGGCCGCTTCGATGCGGTCCTCGACCTCGTCCGGCAGCTTGCGGCCGCCCGTGGCGAAGAACTTGATCCCGTTGTCGGGCGCGGGGTTGTGGGACGCGGAGATCATCACGCCGAAGTCGGCGTCGATGTCCGCGACGAGGAACGCCGCAGCGGGGGTGGGGATGACCCCGGCGTCGAGCACGTCGACACCGGCGGAGGCGAGACCGGCCGCGACCGCGGCACCCAGGAACTCACCGGAGACGCGCGGGTCGCGCGCCAGGACCGCGCGGGGGCGCGGTCGACCGGACGCCCGGCGGGCGTCCGCATGGTGTCCGTGTGTGAGCACGGCCGCGCTGGCCTGGGCGAGACCCAGAGCCAGCGCGGCCGTCAGCTCGCCGTTGGCGAGTCCACGAACACCGTCGGTACCGAACAGACGCGGCATTGCGATCGGGTTCGTCGCGCGACTAGCGCTTCGAGAACTGCGACGCCTTGCGGGCCTTCTTGAGACCGGCCTTCTTGCGCTCGATGACGCGGGCGTCACGGGTGAGGAAGCCGGCCTTCTTGAGGGTGGCGCGGTTGTTCTCGCGGTCGATCTCGTTCAGCGCACGCGCGATGGCGAGGCGGAGCGCACCGGCCTGACCCGAGGGGCCACCACCGGTGATGCGAGCGACGACGTCGTAGGCGCCGAGGAGCTCGAGCACCTTGAACGGGTCGTTGATCAGCTGCTGGTGCAGCTTGTTCGGGAAGTAGTCCTCGAGCGTGCGGCCGTTGACCGTGAACGAGCCGCCACCGGGGACGAGACGCACGCGGGCGATGGCCTCCTTGCGGCGCCCGACGGCACCGCCCGAGACGTTGAGGATCTGGCGGGGAGCGGCCTCCGAGGACGCCGGGGCGCTCTCGGTGGTGAAGCTCTCCGGGGTCTGGTCGAGGGAGTCAGCGATCTGAGCCATGAGTTTTATCAGTCCTTGAAGTCGTCGTGGCCGGAACTACTGTGCGACCTGGTCGAAGGTGTACGCCTTGGGCTGCTGCGCGGCGTGCGGGTGCTCTGCGCCGGCGTAGACCTTCAGCTTCTTGAGCTGCTCACGGCCGAGGGTGTTCTTCGGCAGCATGCCGCGGATCGCCTTCTCGACGGCGCGGGTCGGGTGCTTCTCGAGCATCTCCGGGTAGGAGGTCGCCGTGAGGCCGCCCGGGTAGCCCGAGTGACGGTAGTAGACCTTCTTCGCGAGCTTGGAGCCGGTGAGGGCGACCTTGTCCGCGTTGATGATGATGACGTAGTCACCCATGTCCATGTGCTGGGCGAAGGTGGCCTTGTGCTTGCCGCGCAGGAGCGCCGCGGCGTGGGTGGCGAGACGGCCGAGGACGACGTCGGTCGCGTCGATGACGATCCAGTCGTGCTGGACGTCTGCCGGCTTCGGGGAGAACGTACGAGTCACAGGAGTGCTGCTTTCGTGTCGAGGTGAGGAGTCCGTGAATCCCGCTCCGGTGGGTGTTCCGCGGGCGATGCTCGTGGAACTGCCCGGTGGAGGGCTCATCTGACTGTCCGGCGCACGGGGCGCACAGACCAAGGTGAGAGCCTACCCGACGCGGCTCGCCTTGTCGAACGGGGCCGTGACGGACGGGAGGCGCGGTGCCGTCCGACACCGCGCCTCCCGTCCGTCACCCGGTCACGTCCGGGCCGTGGTCACCTCAGCCGAACAGTCCACGCAGCCAGCCGAACACACCGAGCACGACACGGACGACGTCCGCGACGAAGCCACCGTGACCCGGTCCGCCCGGCTTCCCGTCACCGTGGCCGGGCTTGCCCGGCTTCCCGTCACCGTGACCCGGCTTGCCCGGGTGGTCGCCGCCGTGGCCGGGTCCGCCGGGGGTCCCGCCGTTGCCCGGCGTGCCACCGTCACCCGGCGTCGGGGTCTCGTCCTCGGCCAGGTCGAAGCCGACCAGGATCGGGTCGTGGTCGCTCGCCCGGTACACGTCGTCGCGGTACAGGTCGGTGACGTTGTAGTCGTAGCGGCTGTACTCCAGGCCCACCGACTCGGTCGAGTTGATGTTCCAGATGTCCACGCCGGTCACGGCCTCGAGCGCCGCGGGTGAGGCCAGCACGTGGTCGAGCGAACCGCTCAGGCCGCTGAACACGTAGGAGTACTCGGTCGGGTCCTTCGCCGGCCCGAGGTCGGTGTAGCCGGCGTCGCGCAGGACGACCATCGGGTCCTCCTCGCTGTAGGCGTTGAAGTCGCCGAGCATGAACACCCTGTCCGTGCCGTACTTCTCCTGCTCGGTGGTCGAGAACGCGGCGAGCGCCGTCGCCTGTGCCACGCGGGACGCGTTCGAGGCACCCTGGCCGTCGCCCTGGTCGGCGTCCGCGCCCGAGCCGGAGCCCTTCGACTTGAAGTGGTTCGCGATCACCAGGAAGTCGTCGTCCGCGTCCCCGCCGACCGGGCGGAAGGCGTCCGCGACGGGCTGGCGGGCGTTCGCGAAGGCCGGGTCGTCGAGGATGGTCGACTCGCCGACGGGTGCGACGCGGTCCTGCTTGTAGATGAGGGCGAGGCGGATGACGTCCTCGCTCGCGGGCAGCACCGCCGGGGACGGCACGTACGCCCAGGTGTCCTGGCCGGTCGCCGCGTTCAGCGCCGAGACGAGCGTGCCGACGGCGGCGTCGCGGTCCTTGCCGAACCGTGCTGAGTTCTCGATCTCCTCGAGGGAGACCACGTCGGCACCGAGGGCGTTGATCGCCTTCACGATCTTCACCTGCTGGCGCTCGAGGTCGTCGGCGTTCGCGGCGCCACGGGCGTCGCAGCCACCGCGGACGGTCACGGGGTCGCCGTCGCGGTCGGTGTAGTACGTGCAGCCGGTGAGCTGGTCGCCCGTGGTCGGGAAGTAGTTCAGCACGTTGAACCCGGCGAGCTTGAGGTCCCCACCGACGTTCTCGGGGGCCGCGGTGCGGACCTGCGAGAACGACGCGGGCAGGTCTGCCGCGGGCGTCGCACCGGTGATCGGCGACGTCGGCTGGAACTTCCAGGTGTCGTTGCGGTAGTCGAGGACGACCGGCTCCGAGAAGGTCGCTGCGGCACCGACCGTGACCGGGCCCTGCGTGAGCCATGACACCGGGACCGACTGGTTCGCGGCGCTGAGGAAGTTCGTGCTCGCGCCGTCGTCGAGGACCACCGTGCGCGCGGCGTTGTCGGCGGCGACCTCCGCGGCCTCGGCGCTGCCCGGGCGGGCGACCTCGGTCGGCTGGATCAGGCGCTTCGTGCCCGCGGCGAGCGCGATCTCGCCGTACTGGTTCGTCGTGTAGTTGTCGGCGACCGTGTAGTCGCCCTGCGGCGCGATCAGCATGCTCTCGAGCGACTCGCGCTGCGCGTCCGTGCGCGGCAGGGTCAGCGTGGCCGGGACCGGCTGCACGACGCCCGCGGCGGGGAGCTCCTCGACGTCGGCGGTCGAGCCGACCTCGAGCTCGGTGAGGCCGTTGTACTCGGCGACCGTGCCCGTGAGGCGCACGGCGTCCCCGATGGCGACGCTGCCCGCGGTCGCGGCGGAGAACACGAACACGGCGTCCGACGCGGTGTGGGTGGCGAGGTCGACCGCCCCGCCCGTACCGGCGGTCTGGATCGTGTAGCCGTTCAGCCCACCCGTGGCGTAGACCGCGGTCACGACGCCCTCGGTGACGACGCGCTTCCCCACGTACGGCGACGCGGGACCCGTGCCCTGCAGCTCGGCGATCGTGACCGCTTCGGCAGGCGTGGTCGGCGTGCCGGGGTCGGTGGGGGTGCCCGGATCGGTCGGTGTCGTGCCGGCGCCACCGGAGTTCTCCGGCGTCACCGTCGAGCCCAGGGCGAAGTCCGCCGCGTTGGAGTCGGTGTCGACGGTGCCGTCGCGGTGCAGCGCGTCCGGCACGGAGTTCGCCGTCCCGGTCGGCGCGACGGCGGTCTCGAACGTGTTCGACGTGCCGTAGCCCAGCAGGTCGACGACGCCGGGCGTCCCGGTGGTGACCGAGCCGACCGGCAGCGTGAGCGCCGTGGCCTGGTCGGACAGGACGAGCGTGCCGGTCGACCCGGACGGGTTGAGGCCGGTCACGGCGTCGGGGGTGGGCAGCGCCTGGCCGTTCGTCCCGTTCGAGCCCATCTGCACGAGGTACGACCCGTGTGCGGGGACGGTGCCGCTGAGCTTGCCGACCGACGGCGTGCCGGTGTTCGCGGCGGCCCGGTACTGGATCGACCACCCGTCCACGGCGACGGCGGTGTCGGTCGGGTTCGCGATCTCGACGAACTTGTTCGCGAACGGCTGGTTCGCGCTGCCGCCCTTCAGGTACGCCTCGGCGATGACGAGGCCGGTGCCAGCGGGGTCCGCGACGGCGGTGGAGACGGAGACGAGCGGGGCGGCGACGAGCGTCGCTGCCACCGTGGCGCACAGCACGGTGCGCCGCAGGAGGTTGGGCATGCTGACCTTCGGCAGGAGGAGAGGGACTCCAGCACGCTAGCGACCTGCGGGGCCACTCAGGTTTCCGGCAGGTGAACGATCCGGTCCACCCCCGTCCGGGGTGCGCAGCGTGGCGACGGGACGGTGCCCGGCGGCGCGCTCAGCCGGCGACCGGTACCCACCCGCTGCCGACCCGGTGCACGGCCGGTCCGTGCCCGGGCAGCACGATCTCCGGGATCGGCAGCGCCCGTGCGGACTCGAGCGCCGTCGCCTGGTCCGCGGTGAAGAACGGCGTGATCATGCGTGGCCGCGGCTGCCACGACCCCGGGAGCGTGTCGTGGTGCGAGACGACCGCGTCCCCGGTGACGATGGCGTTCGCGGCCGGCAACAGGTACGCGGTCGAGCCGGCCGTGTGCCCGACGGCGGGGAACGGCGTCATCGCACGCCCCGCGAAGTCGTGCGCGGTGAAGGCCCGGGCAGTGGGGACGGTCACGGGACGCAGGGCGTCGGAACCGACGGCCCGCGCCAGCCAGCGGAACGTCCGCGGTGCGGCGAGACGCCCGCCGATCTCCGCCGGCCGGACCTGCTGCCGCTGCGGCCCGCGCACGTTGTCGAGTTCGTCCGCGTGCGCCAGGACCTGCACGTGCGGGTACCGCTCGAGGATCCCCGGGATGCCCCCGATGTGGTCGACGTGCCCGTGCGTGACGTAGATGCGTCGGAGGTCGCCGAGGTCGTGCCCCGCCCAGCGCACGGTGTCGAGGACGAGCGCGGTGTCCGCGGGGTAGCCGGCGTCGATCAGCGCGACGCCGTCCTCCTCGGCGAGCACGACCCAGTTCGAGACCGGCCCCTCGACGAACACCACACCGGGTGCCACGGAGACGACGGACCGGGGCCTGCGGGAGCTCATCCCCCGACGGTACCGGCGTCCGGCTCGTCGTCCGTCCGGCGCGCACGGGTCTGCGCCGCCCGGGCCGCGAGCTCGTCGTCCCCCGGGTAGCCCACCTCGGTGAGGGTCAGACCGGCCGCGGGTGCGACCTTGAACGCGCTCGTGCGCTGCTGCGCGACCCGCAGCTCCTCGAGGCGGTCCGGGCCGAAGCGGCCCTCCCCGACGGCGATGGTCGCCCCGACCATCGCCCGCACCATGGAGTGGCAGAACGCGTCGGCCTGGAGGCGCGCCACCAGCACGCCGTCCGGCTCGCGGTCCCAGCGGAACTCCTGCAGCGTCCGGATCGTGGTCGCGCCCTCGCGCGGCTTGCAGAAGGTCGCGAAGTCGTGCAGCCCGAGCAACGTCAGCGCACCGCGCTCCATCGCCGCCGGGTCCAGGCGCGTCGGGTGCCAGAGCGTGTGCCCGCGGCGACGTGGGTCGCGCGGGGCGTCGGCGTCCGCCACCCGGTACTCGTAGCGCCGCCAGAGCGGGGAGAACCGGGCGTCGAACCCGTCCGGTGCGACCGACGCACGCGTGACGACGACGTCGCCCGTCGCCCCGGCGAGACCGTTCACGCGCTTGACGAGTCCGTCGAGCGAGGTGCGAGGAGGGCCGTCCGGCGACGACCGCCGCGGACGGGTGAGCGCACCCCACTGCTCCGCGGTCAGGTCGACGTGGGCGACCTGCCCGGTGGCGTGCACCCCGGCGTCCGTCCGACCGGCGACCGTCAGCTGCGGCGGCTCGCCCCACCGGGTGAAGACCGTGGCGAGCGCGGACTCGAGCGCGCCCTGCACGGTCCGCAGGCCGGGCTGCCGGGCCCAGCCGGAGAACGCGGCCCCGTCGTAGGCGATGTCCAGCCGCAGCCGCACGGCACCGCCGACACCGGCACCCGAGTCGTCCGTCCCTGCCACGGGAGCGAGCGTACCGGGGCCGGGGCGGGCCTCCCGTCCGGCCCCGCCGACGACGACGACGACCACCGCCCGTACCCGCCGACGGCGACGGGCAGCCCCGCTGACGGCGACCGTGCGCCGGTGTCAGCGCCACGTCAGTGCCGCGTGAGCGGCCGGCGGCACGATCGTCCCGACATCGACGAAAGGACCTGTGCGATGACCACCACACCACTCGCCGTCGAGGCGACCGGCCTCGTCAAGACGTTCGGCAGCAACCGCGCCGTGGACGGGGTCGACCTCCGCGTCGAGGCCGGCACGGTCTACGGCGTGCTCGGCCCGAACGGCGCCGGCAAGACGACCACCATCTCGATGCTCGCGACCCTGCTGCGGCCGGACGGCGGCGAGGCCCGCGTCCTCGGGCACGACGTCCGCCGCGAGCCGCAGACGGTCCGCTCCCTGATCGGGGTGACGGGGCAGTACGCGAGCGTCGACGAGACGCTCAGCGCCACCGAGAACCTCGTCATCTTCGCGCGGCTGCTCGGCCTCTCCCGCGGCGACGCGAAGCGCAAGGCGGTCGAGCTGCTCGAGCGCTTCGGGCTGTCCGAGGCGGCGTCGCGTCCGCTCAAGAAGTTCTCCGGGGGCATGCGCCGCCGGCTCGACCTGGCCGCGAGCCTCATCGCGCAGCCGCCGCTGATCTTCCTCGACGAGCCCACCACGGGGCTCGACCCGCGAACCCGGGCGCAGATGTGGGACACGATCCGCGAGCTCGTCGCGACCGGGTCGACCGTCCTGCTCACGACGCAGTACCTCGACGAGGCCGACCAGCTCGCCGACCGCATCGCCGTCATCGACCACGGACGTGTCGTGGCCGAGGGCACCGCGGACGAGCTGAAGTCCTCGGTCGGCACGGCCTCGCTGCAGCTCCGCCTGGCGGACGCGGATGCGGACGCCCTCGCGACCGCGGCGTCGCTCGTCGAGCGCGTGCTCGGCACCCCGGCGGTCGTCAGCCCGGAGGGCGCGCGGCTCACCGCCCCGATGACGGCGCCCGACCGGGTCACCGACCTGCTCGTGTCGTTCCGCGACGCGGGCGTCTCCCTCGCCGAGATGAGCGTGCAGAAGCCGACCCTCGACGAGGTCTTCCTCACCATCACCGGCTCGCCGACGTCCGCGGACGCCGACGCCGACACCGAGTCCGAGCGCGCGCTCGAAGGGAGCCCCGCATGACCACCCTCGCCCCGACACCCGTCACCACGTCGTCGCCCCGTGTGACCCCCCGACCCGGGATCGGCGGCACCGGCCCGGCCGCCACCGTCCGCCAGTCGTTCACGATGGCGTACCGCGGACTCGTGAAGATCCGCCGGACCCCCGAGCAGCTGTTCGACGTCACGCTCATGCCGATCGTGTTCACGGTGATGTTCACGTACATCTTCGGCGGCGCGATCTCCGGCGACGTCGGCAGCTACCTGCCCGTGATCATCCCCGGCATCCTCGTGCAGACGGCGATCACGTCGTCGGTCGTCACCGGCGTGCAGCTCCGCGAGGACATGGACAAGGGCGTGTTCGACCGGTTCCGGTCGCTCCCGATCGCCCGGATCGCCCCGCTCGCCGGGGCCCTGCTCGCCGACACCGTCCGCTACGCCATCGCGACGACGATCACGTTCGTGGTGGGCATCGTCATGGGGCTGCGCCCCGCCGGCGGACTCGGCGCCGTGCTCCTCGCCGCGCTGCTCGTCATCGTGGTGGCGTGGGCGATCAGCTGGGTCTTCGCGTACTTCGGGGTCATCGCCCGGACCGCGTCGAGCGTCTCCGGCATCGCGAACCTCGTGCTGTTCCCGCTGACGTTCCTGTCGAACGCCTTCGTCCCGACCGACACGCTGCCCGCCTGGCTGCGCTGGTTCACCGAGGTCAACCCGGTCTCGCACCTCATCACCGCGGTGCGCGACCTGGTGAACCACGGCGTGGTCGGCGGCGACCTCTGGCTGAGCCTGCTCGGCGCGGCCGTGGTCGTCGCGGTGTTCGCCCCGCTGACGGTCCGCGCGTACATGCGGAAGGCCTGACGGTCCGGACGACCGTCAGGGGGGGCGGACGGCCCGAGCGCCGGTCAGCCGGGCAGGCGAGCGTCCTCGAGCACGCGCCGCACCCACGCGACGGCCTCGGTCCGGTCCCTGCCGGCCGCGGCCGTCTCGGCGTCGGCGAGCGCCGGCTCCCCCACCACCTCGGCGAGCAGCGGTCGCAGCCGGGCGTGCGCGAGCACCGCGAAGTCCTGCCGCGAGCCGATCCGCGTGAGCGTGCCCCAGCACGCGGCAGCCGTGTCCGGACGTCCGGTGCGCGCGTAGGCGATCGCGAGCCCGGCGAGTGCCGTCCCGATGACGGGCACGTCCCGGCGGGCCTGGCGGAGCCGCAGCTGCACGAGGGTGCCGACACGGATCCGGCGGGCGACCGCCAGTTCGGCTGCCGGGAGGCCCGGGGCCGCGCCGTCGGTCCGGCCCGCGCCCGCCTCGTCCACCGCCGCGATGCGTGCCGCCCCCGCCGTCAGCGCCCAGTGCGCGGCGGGTCCGCGACCGGGCTGCACGACGTCCCAGGCCGCGGCGTACGCCGCCGCGGCCCCGGCGAGGTCGCCCTCGTACCGCGCGCACTCGGCGGTGATCGCGACCGCGAGCACGGCGATCAGCCCGCGGTCGTCGAACCCGCCGCGGCCGCCGTCGGGCCGGTGCCGCAGGTCTGCTGCGACGGCACGTGCACGGTCGACGTCGCCGGTCGCGGCCGAGGCGAGACCGACGGTCCACCCGATCTCGTACAGGTCGTCCTCCGCCCCGAACAGCTCGAGGTCCTCCCGGGCGGTGACGGCGGCGGCGAGGGACTCCCGGTACCGCCCGGACTGCGCGAGCAGCTGGGTCAGCGTGACCGCGACGGTGCCCGTGGTCCAGGCCTCTCCGGTCGTCCGTGCCAGCTCCTCCGCACGCCGGATGTACCGCAGCGCCCCGGCCGGGTCGCCGTCGTTCTCGGCCAGCGGCGCGCTGAGCAGGTGGCCGAGCAGGGCGACCGCGGGCTCCCGGTGGGCACGCAGCCGTGCCAGCTCGGCGGAGCCCTGCTCGGGTCGCGGCAGGGCGAGCAGGAGCCCGGCGAGCGCGTCGACGACCGGGTCCTCGGCACGCCCGGAGCGGTGCAGCTCCCGGAGTCCGCTGATCGCCCGGGCGGTGGTGCGGAGGTCGGTGAACACCGCGGTCGCACCGCACATCACGAGGCCGATCACCGTCGCGGTGCGGTCGGCCGGCGCCGGCACGCGCGACCGCAGCGCCGCGACGACGTCGGGTGCGGTCGCGGCGACCTCGCGGTGCAGCCCGCGGAGCGTCCAGTACCCGCCGAGCGCCGCGAAGACGTGCGCCACCGTCGGCACGTCGTCGGCGCGGATCGCCCAGCGCAGCAGGGTGACGAGCGTGTCGGCCTCGCGGCGGACCTCGGTGAACGCGACGAGCTGCGCCGGACCCCGCAGTGCGAACAGGTTGCGCGCTGCCGACAGCTCCCGGCCCCACGCGGTCATGGCCGCCCGCACGGCCTCGGTGGTGCCCCGCGCCGCCAGGCGTGCGGCGCCGAACTCGCGCACGGTCTCGAGCAGTCGGTAGCGGACCGGCTCCCCCTCGACCTCGACGAGCTGCACGAGGGACTGTTCCACCAGGTCGGCGAGGTCGTCGAGCGCGTCCCACCGCCGTCCGGGCTCCGCCACCGACTCGACGGCCTCGACCGCGACACCGTCGGGGAACAGTGCGAGGCGGGTCAGCAGGTCCTGGGCGCCCTCGTCGAGGAGCCGCCAGCTCCACTCGATGACGGCGAGCAGGGTGCGGTGCCGTTCGGGAGCGCTCCGGTCACCACCGCGCAGCAGGGCGAAGCGGTCGTCGAGCCGACGTTCGACCTCGTCGACCGACATCCCCCGGATGCGGGCGGCGGCGAGCTCGATGGCGAGCGGCGACCCGTCGAGTCGGGTGCAGATCCTGCGCACCGCGTCCACGGGCAGCACCGCACCGGGCCGAGCGGCACGGGCGCGTTCGGTGAACAGCCGGACCGCCGCGCCGTCGGCCTCGACCGGCAGCGGTCCGAGGGGTGCGACGACCTCGCCCGCGATGGCGAGCGGTGCCCGGGACGTCGTGAGCACCCGCAGGCCGGGCACGGCGGCGAGCAGGTCGGCCGTGCAGCGGGCCACGGCCTGCAGCAGGTGCTCGCAGTTGTCGAGCACGAGCACCGTCGGTCCGTCGTCGAGGGCACGCACCACCCGGCCCCACAGGTCGGTGACGACCGCGTCCTGCAGCATGCGCGCCGTCCGGACCTCGGCGATCCCGAGCAGTGCGCCGAGGGCAGGTAGCAGGTCCTCGCCGTCGTCGATCGGTGCGAGCTCGCAGACGACGACGCCCGTGGTCGGGGGCAGCGCGGCGGCGACGGCCTGCGCCAGGCGCGTCTTGCCGAGTCCGCCCGGACCGAGCACCGTGACCAGGCGGTGCTCGTCGAGCGACCGGGACACCGTCGCGACGTCGTCCTGCCGCCCGACGAGCTCGTTCGGCGCTACCCGGAGCCCGGTCCGCCGGACCGGGTGGTCGGTCGCGGACGCCGACCGGCGCAGGAGCTCGGCGTTCAGCCGCACGAGCTCCGCGGACGGGTCGGCCCCGAGTCCGTCCGCCAGCCGTCCGCGGTGCGCGGCGAACACCGCGAGTGCCTCCGGGGTCCGCCCGTCGACGTCGAGGGCGCGCATCGCTCCGCCGACCGCCGTGTCGTCGAAGGGCGCCGCGTCGACCTCGGCGAGCCAGGTGGTCGCAGCGGCGGCGGCGTCGCCGTCCTCGAGCAGCAGGACGGCGAGCCGCCGACGCAGGGCGTGCTCGACCGCGGCCGCGCGGTCGGCGAGCGCCGAGCCCAGGTCCCCGTCGACGTCCGCACCCGGTGCGCCCCGCCACCGGCCGAGCGCTGCCCGCACCGCTGCGGTGTCGGGTGCGTGCACGGCTCGCTCCGCGGCGACGAGGTCGACGTCCGCCGGGTCGCCACCGAGCGCGTACCCCGTGCTGGTCGACACGACGAGACCGTCCGCCGTCGTCCGGCGCAGCCGGGAGACCAGGGTCTGCAGGGCCGCCCGGGCACCCCGCGGCCGGTCCGCACCCCAGAGCTCGTCGATCAGTGCCTCGGTGCCGAGTGCACGGCCGGGTGCGAGCACCAGCGCGGTCAGGAACGACCGCGCGAGTGCACCGGGAACGGCGACCGCGGCGCCGTCCGGGCCCGCCACCGTCACCGGTCCGAGGACGGCGACACGGGACGCGACGGGCACGACCCGATCCTAGTTCCGGCCGTGCGAGGACGCCGTCACCTGATCGTGACCGGCGAGCACGCGGTCGTCACCGGTCCGTGACACGCGAGGGTTAGCGTCACGGACATGGGATCCCCTCGTACCCGCTGCGCGGCCGTCCTCGCCACGTCGGTCGCCGTGCTCCTCGCGGTCACCGCCTGCTCGTCTCCGTCGACCGAGGGCGCGACACCGAGCGCCTCCGGCCCGCCCGCGTCGTCCGCGCCGAGCAGCAGCCCGTCCGCGGAGGTGGCCGTGGACTTCGGGACGGCCCCCGCCGGCGACGGCACACCGGACTGCGCGGCGCTGTTGCCCGCAGCAGCAGTCGACGCCGTCGTCCCCGGCGCGCGTGCGGTCGCCCTCGCCGACGTCGTGCACGTCGCGGCCGCCGACTGGGCACCCGTGGTCGCCGGTGGCTCCTCCTGCACGTCGACCACCGGCGTCGCACCGCTCGACGGCACCGTGCTCGGGACGATCGACGACCCCCGCTACGAGGGCGTGCGCGTCACGGTGCTGCCCGACGCCACGGCGGAGTACCAGGACCTCGCCGCGTCCGGGTTGACCGGCGTCCTGGACGGCGGTCCGAGCTGCAGCGCGAGCGACGCCGCGGTCGTGTACTGCGTCTCCCACGTGCTCGTCGGTGACGCCTGGGTGCAGGTCCTGGCGCAGCGCGTCCAGGACGACCCGGACACGACCGAGGCGGCACTCGACGCCCCCTTCCGCGCTCTCGTCGAGCAGGTCGGCGACGCCGTGCGCACGAGCCCCGTCACCACCGCCCGCGTCGACGAGCACGTCGACGGCAGTCTGCCGCCCTGCGTCGCCGACAACGTGGACGCGGTCACGGACACGACGCTCCGCTGGGCACTCGAGGGCACCGACGTCGCTCCGACGACGGTCGAGCACGCGCTCGACCGTCTGGCGGGAGCGTCGTGCGGCTTCGTGGCGCCCGTCGAGTCCGATCCGCGGTACGACCAGCAGCAGGCGCAGTACGACCGCCTTCCGAACGGTGGCTGGGCGGTGGAGCAGCGCCTGGCCGCGGGCACGATCGACCGGGACGGGCGGATCGACCTCGACGGCCTCGAGGACGGCGCCGGCGCCTGGCGGACGTGCGACGACACCGCGTGCACCCTCGACGTCGTGTCGGACGGTGGCACGTGGGAGCACTTCGTCCTGATGCGCGCGGTGGCCCCGGACACCGCCGAGGCCGTCGAGCGCTGGGCGACGGCCTCGCGCGGCTGACCGGGGGCGCTCGCTAGCGCTGTCGTCCCGAGGGCCCGGTCTCGGTGTCGACGTCGGCGGTCGCCCGCTTCTCGGACTCGAGCACCCCGCGCAGCGCGACGATCGCGCTGGAGGTCACCGTCACCTGCGACGGGTCCGCGTCACTGGCGTCGATGGCGCGCTCGAGGTCGGCGATCGACTCGTCCGCCCCGTCCTCCTCGCAGTCGCCGCGAACCACGCAGGCGACCTTCCGGAGCGCGACCGCGAAGGGTCCTGCGAACGCCGGGTCCGGCCGCCCGATGTTCTCCGCGACCGGACCCGAACGGGCGACCAGCTCGGTGAGGTCGGTCGTGTACCAGGCGACGCGCTCGAGCGCCCGGAAGCGCGCGCCGTCGGTCTGCAGGCGCGCACGCGGTCCCCGCAGCACGCTCCGGGGGTTCATCCGGCGCGCCTCCTGCGCCGTCGAGACGCGGTCCCGGACCTCGGCGATCGCCTTGTCCAGCCGCTCCTGCTGGCGGTCCCAGGCACCGGTGTCCGGCTCGCCCTCGTCGAGCACGTCCGCCAGGTCGTCGAGCTGCTGCGCGAGCACGGCGTTCACCTGGTCGATGCGGCGCTCGGCGTCCCAGAAGTGCAGCGGGGGGACCACGGCGAAGTTCACCGCGAGCCCGATGCCGATGCCGATCGCCATCTGCACGACGTACGCGAACGAGTAGCCCTCCGCGTTGCCGCCGCCGATGAGGAGCACGAAGAGCGCCGCCATCGGCACCCACGAGTACCCCTCGCCCAGGATCCGGAAGCCCGAGACGAGCACCCCGAGGCCGACGACGAGCGCGACCGCGATGACCCCGGGATCGCCGATGAGCATCGTGAACCCGGCGATCAGGATGCCGAGCGTGATGCCGACCAGCGTCTGGATGCCGGCCCGGATCCCCGCGAAGACGGTCGTGCGCATCGCGACGATCGCACCGAGCGGTGCGTAGTACGGGTACTCCGCGGCGACGCCCGGTGCGTACTTCGCCAGGGTCCACGCGATCGTGGCGGCCAGCGCGGCCTTGCCGGCCAGCAACAACCGCGGCTGGGTGCCGGAGTCCCGACTCCACCGCCACAGACGGCGCCCTGCGCCGGTGATCCGTTCCGCTCTCGCCATGTCGCGATCACCGTACGGCGGCGACGCTGGGAGCGGACGCGGGTGCGCTCCGGACGGGAGGCGCGTGGCGGCCCCGCCCCGCGCCTCCCGTCCGTCGCCACGCCGTCCGCGGGGACGACGGAACCCCCCGCGACGTGGGTCGCGGGGGGTTCCGTGTGGTGGTGCTGGACCTACTTGGCGTCGTCCGACTTCGCCTCGGCGTCGGCCTCGACCTCGGCGGCAGCCGGGGTCTCGGTCTCGGCCTCGACGGGAGCGGACTCCTCGGTCGTCTCCGTGGACTCGACCGGGGTTTCCTCGGCCGGGGTCTCCTCGGCCGGAGCGGCAGCAGCCGGGGCCGCGTCGCGCTTGACCGGGGCCGGCGTGCTCGACACCGGCTCGAGGACGAGCTCGATCGAGGCGAGCGGCGCGTTGTCACCCTTGCGGAAGCCGAGCTTCGTGATGCGGGTGTAGCCGCCCTGACGGTCCTCGACCTGCGGGGCGATCTCCGTGAACAGCGTGTGCACGACGGACTTGTCGCGCAGCTGGGCGATCACACGACGACGCGCGTGCAGGTCGCCACGCTTCGCGAACGTGATGAGACGCTCGGCGACGGGACGCAGGCGCTTGGCCTTCGTCTCGGTGGTCGTGATGCGACCGTGCGTGAAGAGGGCGTTGGCGAGGTTGCTCAGGAGCAGGCGCTCGTGGGCGGGGCCGCCACCGAGGCGGGGGCCCTTGGTGGGCTTCGGCATGTCAGTTCTCCAGTGGTGATGGTGGTGCGCACCGACTCATCGGTGCGCGTGCGCGTGAGCGCGAGGTCAGTTGTTGGACTCGTCCTCGTCGTACCCGCTGTAGAAGTGGGCGCCGTCGAATCCGGGGACGGTGTCCTTGAGGGACAGGCCGAGCTCGGTGAGCTTGTCCTTGACCTCGTCCACCGACTTCTGACCGAAGTTGCGGATGTTCATGAGCTGCGTCTCCGACAGGGCGACGAGCTCGGACACCGTGTTGATGCCCTCCCGCTTGAGGCAGTTGTAGCTGCGCACCGACAGGTCGAGGTCCTCGATCGGGGTCTGCAGCTCGTTCGAGAGCACCGCGTCGACCGGCGCGGGGCCGATCTCGATGCCCTCGGCCGCCGTGTTCAGCTCGCGGGCGAGACCGAACAGCTCGACCAGCGTGCGACCGGCCGACGCGATGGCGTCGCGCGGCGTGATCGCCGGCTTCGACTCGACGTCGACGACCAGGCGGTCGAAGTCCGTGCGCTCACCGGCACGCGTCGCCTCGACGCGGTAGGTGACCTTGAGGACCGGCGAGTAGATCGAGTCGATCGGGATCTGCCCGGCCTCGCTGAACTCCGAACGGTTCTGGGTCGCCGAGACGTAGCCGCGGCCACGCTCGATCGTCAGCTCCAGCTCGAAGCGCGCGGTGTCGTTCAGGGTCGCGATGACGAGGTCCGGGTTGTGGATCTCGACGCCGGCCGGGGCGGAGATGTCCGCCGCGGTGACCTGACCGGCACCCTGCTTGCGCAGGTACGCGGTGATCGGCTCGTCGTGCTCGCTGGAGACGACGAGGCTCTTGATGTTGAGGATGATCTCGGTGACGTCTTCCTTGACACCGGGGACGGTGCTGAACTCGTGGAGGACGCCGTCGATGCGGATGCTGGTGACAGCCGCGCCGGGGATCGAGGAGAGGAGCGTGCGGCGCAGCGAGTTGCCGAGGGTGTAACCGAAGCCCGGCTCGAGCGGCTCGATGACGAAGCGCGAGCGGTGCTCGGAGATCGACTCCTCGGTCAGGGTGGGGCGCTGTGCAATGAGCACTGTGGGATTCCTTTCGGCGGAGTGTCCGCTATATGACACTCGGCGGTACGACGGGGCCGACCGGGCCCCGACGGGTCTGTTGAGTTGTGATCACGCGCAGCGCGGGGCCGGGAAGGCCCGACGTACGCGATCGAACGACCAGGAATGGCCGGCCCCGCTCGCCCCGGTCAGGGGACGAGCGGGGAACGGCCGGTTGCTCCTCGCGTCAGACGCGGCGACGCTTCGGCGGGCGGCAGCCGTTGTGCGCCTGCGGGGTGACGTCGTTGATCGAGCCGACCTCGAGGCCAGCGGCCTGGAGCGAGCGGATCGCGGTCTCGCGACCCGAGCCCGGGCCCTTGACGAAGACGTCGACCTTCTTGACGCCGTGCTCCTGCGCCTGACGCGCAGCGGACTCGGCGGCGAGCTGCGCCGCGAACGGCGTCGACTTGCGCGAACCCTTGAAGCCCACGGCACCCGAGGACGCCCAGCTGAGGACGGCACCCGACGGGTCGGTGATGCTGACGATGGTGTTGTTGAACGTGCTCTTGATGTGGGCCTGGCCCACGGCGACGTTCTTCTTCTCCTTGCGACGCGGCTTGCGCGCGGCAGTCTTGGGGGTAGCCATGATGATCTCCTATCGGGCCTTCTTCTTGCCTGCCACGGTGCGCTTCGGTCCCTTGCGGGTACGCGCGTTGGTCTTGGTGCGCTGACCACGCACCGGGAGACCACGACGGTGGCGGAGACCCTCGTAGCTACCGATCTCGACCTTGCGGCGGATGTCGGCGGCGACCTCGCGGCGGAGGTCACCCTCCACCTTGAAGTTGCCCTCGATGAAGTCACGGAGGGCGACGAGCTGGTCGTCGGTCAGGTCCTTGACGCGGATGTCACCGGAGATACCGGTCTCGGCGAGTGCCTGGACCGCGCGGGTACGGCCGACGCCGTAGATGTACGTGAGTGCGATCTCCACGCGCTTCTCGCGCGGGATGTCGACGCCTGCTAGACGTGCCATGTTCTGGCTGCTCCTGTTTTCGGTGGAGGTGTGGCGCAGTACCGGTGCCCGGGCCTCCGCCCCGAGGTGTCCCCCCGCCGACGACCGAGGTCAGTGGCGGAGTTCTGGTACTGCGTGTTCAGTGTTGAGTTGTGGGTCCTGCTGGGAGCTCAGCCCTGGCGCTGCTTGTGGCGCGGGTTGCTCTTGCAGATCACCATGACGCGGCCCTTGCGGCGGATGACACGGCAGTGCTCGCAGATGGGCTTGACGCTGGGGTTGACCTTCATGATTGCTTCCTGTTGCTCGCTGGCTTCGTGCCCGGCGGGTTCGCCGAGCCGTTCCTTTCCAGCTCGCGGATCACTTGTAGCGGTAGACGATCCGGCCGCGGGTCAGGTCGTACGGGCTCAGCTCCACGATCACGCGGTCCTCGGGGAGGATGCGGATGTAGTGCTGGCGCATCTTCCCGGAGATGTGCGCGAGGACCTTGTGTCCGTTGGTCAGCTCAACGCGGAACATCGCGTTGGGCAGAGCTTCGAGCACCGAGCCTTCGATCTCGATGACGCCGTCTTTCTTGGCCATAGCCTCACTGTCGCTTGGTTGGATTACCGGTGTGATCCCCGAGCCGGTCTGCGGGTCGGGCGCCACGCCGAAGGGCATGACACACCAAAGATCAACCCTATGCGATCAGGCGCAGATTGCCAAGTGCCGGTCGGGCCGCGACCCTCCGTCTGGGGCTCGCCGTCCGGAGCTGAACGGTCCACAGTGGATCAGCGGCCGCTTCCGAGGTCCGGAACGGGCCCGTCGCCGTAGCCTGGCCGTCGCTGACCCCCCGACGCCCGCGCCGGAGAACCGATCGGAGACCACGTGCCTGACGCGCCCCGCCGCCCCCTCGCCCGTCACGGTCGACTGCCGCGCCGTCGCGGATGGGGCACGCTGCTGGGGTTCGTCGCGGCCACGGTCGCCGTCGTCCTGGTCAGCGGCACGAGCGTCGCGGCGATCGCCGGCGCACAGCTCGCCGCGGCACCGCACACGGTCGAGCTCAGCACCGACGACCAGAACACCGCGAAGACCGCCGACATCACGGCGATGCAGGGCGGCGCGAACATCCTGCTCCTCGGCAGCGACACCCGCGTCGGGCAGTTCGACTCGGACGAGAACGTCGAGGGCGCCCGGAACGACGTCACGATCCTCGTCCACATCTCGCAGGACCACCAGCAGCTCACGGCCGTCAGCTTCCCCCGCGACCTCAAGGTCCCGATCCCGGCGTGCACGAACCCCGAGACGGGCACCTCGTACCCGGCCGTGGACAGCGAGCTCATCAACGAGTCCCTCGGGCACGGCGGGATCTCCTGCGCCGTGGACACGGTCGAGAACCTGACCGGGCTGACGATCCCCTACGCCGGACTCATCACCTTCGACGGGGTGATCGAGATGTCGAACGCCGTGGGCGGCGTCGACGTCTGCGTCGCGAAGCCCATCGACGACTCGTACACCGGCCTGCAGCTCTCGGCCGGTCAGCACACCCTCGCCGGCCAGGACGCGCTCGCGTTCCTGCGCAGCCGGCACGGCGTCGGTGACGGCAGCGACCTCGCGCGCATCAGCTCCCAGCAGGTCTTCCTGTCCGCCCTGCTCCGGAAGGTCACCTCGGACGGCACCCTGTCGAACCCGGTGACCCTCTACAAGCTGGCCGGTGCGGCGCTGTCGAACATGACGCTCTCCGACGGCCTGGCGCAGACCCGCACCCTCGTCGGACTCGCCTCGACCCTGCGGGGCATGAGCACCTCGGACATGCTGTTCGTGCAGTACCCGGTCGTCGACGACCCCTCCGACACCGCGCACGTGCTCGTCGACGAGGCGGCGGCGCACGACCTCAACGTCGTGCTGCAGCAGGACCGCAAGACCTCGCTGAGCGACTCGTCCACCGGCCGGGCGTCGGAGGAGTCCCCGACCGCGGCGGGCACCCCGGGGAGCGACGCACCGTCGTCCGACGCGCCGGCCGCGGGGGACGATGCGGCGAGCGGAGCTGCGACCGGGACGCCCACGGGTGCGGCGACCGATGCCGGGACGCCGACGGCGACCCCACTGCCCTCGAGCATCTCCGGTCAGTCGGCGTCCGAGCAGACCTGCACCGTCGGGAACTGAGCGCGTCGGGGACCGCGCCCGTCGGGGACTGAGCGCGTCGGGGACTGAACCCGTCGGGAACTCAGCCCGCCGGGGACCGGCGCGGACGCGCGCGGAGCGGTCCCGCCGTCGGCCCGGCCGTCGTCGGTGACCGGGCCGGTGCGCGGAGTCGCACCGCGCCTCCCGGCCGACCGCGCGGTCACCGGTCACGGACCGGACGCGTCCGGTCGCCCTACGGGACGGGGACGGGCGTGACGCCGAGCGGCACGAGGCCGGAAGCGCCGCCGTCCGATGCGGTGAGCACCCAGATGCCCTCGGCGTGCACGGCCACCGAGTGCTCCCAGTGCGCCGCGTCGGAACCGTCGAGGGTCCTGATCGTCCAGTCGTCGTCGTCCGTGGAGCTGTCGATCGTCCCGGCCGTCACCATCGGTTCGATCGCCACGACCAAGCCGGGCCGGACCGCCGGACCGGCACCGCGGACCCGGTAGTTGAAGACCGGCGGGTCCTCGTGCATGGACCGGCCGATCCCGTGCCCCGTGAAGTCCTCGACGATGCCCCAGGCGCCCGTCTCGTCGATGGCGTCCTCGATCACCGCGCCCACCTCGTTGAGGTTCCGCGCGTGTGCGAGCGCCGCGATGCCGTGCCAGAGCGAGCGCTCCGTGGTGTCGCAGAGCGTCTGGCGCGCCGCAGTCACGGGAGCGTCGCCGCCGGGGAGCACCGTCGTGAAGGCGCTGTCACCGTTCCACCCGTCGACCTCTGCACCGGCGTCGACCGAGACGATGTCGCCCGGCTCGAGCACGCGGTCGCCGGGGATCCCGTGGACGATCTCGTCGTTCACGGAGACGCACAGGGTGTGCCGGTAGCCCGGGACGAGCTGGAAGTTCGGGACGCCACCGCCCTCGCGGATCGTCCGCTCGGCGATCGCGTCGAGCTCGCCCGTGGTGACGCCCGGGCGGATCGCAGCACGGACCGCGACGAGCGCGGCCTCGGTGAGCAGTCCGGGACGGACCATCGCGCGGAGCTCCTCCGGCGACTTGTAGATCGAGGGCTTGCGACGACGCACGAGGGGTGTCAGACGCCCGCGGTGAGGCCGCGCGAGCTGAGCGCCGCCTGGATGCGGTCCCCGACCTCGTCGATGCCGCCGAGGCCGTCCACGTCGACCACGAGACCGCGCTCGGCGTACGCCGCGACGATCGGCGCGGTCTGCTCCGTGTAGACCTCCTGGCGACGCCGGATGGTCTCCTCGTTGTCGTCGCTGCGCCCCTGGTCCTCGGCGCGCTTCAGCAGCCGCGCGACGAGCGCGTCCTGGTCGGCGACGAGCTGCACGACGGCGTCGATCCCGGTGCCCTGCTCCGCGAGCAGCGCGTCGAGGTACTCGACCTGGCCCACCGTGCGGGGGTAGCCGTCGAGCAGGAAGCCCTGCTCGGCGTCCGGCTCGGCGAGGCGCGACTTGACGAGCTCGTTCGTCAGTTCGTCGGGGACGTAGTTCCCCGCGTCCATGATCGCCTTGGCCTGCACGCCCAACGGCGTGCCCTCGGAGACGTTCTTGCGGAAGATGTCACCCGTGGAGATCGCGGGGACGCCGAAGCCCTCCGCGATGCGACCGGCCTGGGTGCCCTTCCCGGCTCCGGGAGGTCCGACGATGATGAGGCGTGCGCTCAACGGAGAAGCCCTTCGTAGTGACGTTGCTGCAGCTGCGAGTCGATCTGCTTCACGGTCTCGAGACCGACACCCACGATGATGAGGATGCTCGCGCCGCCGAACGGGAAGTTCTGGTTCGCGCCGAACAGCGCCAGTGCTGCCAGCGGGATGAGCGCGATGAGACCGAGGTAGAGCGAGCCGGGCAACGTCACCCGGGTCAGGACGAAGTCGAGGTACTCGGCCGTCGGACGGCCGGCCCGGATGCCCGGGATGAAGCCGCCGTACTTCTTCATGTTGTCGGCGACCTCTTCGGGGTTGAAGGTGATCGCGACGTAGAAGTACGTGAACCCGACGATGAGCAGGAAGTACAGGACCATGTAGAACCAGTTGTCACCCGAGGTCAGGTTGTTCTGGATCCAGGTCACCCAGGCGGCCGGCTCCGAGCCGTCCGAGGGCTGGTTGAACTGCGCGACCAGGGCCGGCAGGTACAGCAGCGACGAGGCGAAGATGACGGGCACGACGCCGGCCATGTTCACCTTGATCGGGATGTAGGTGTTGTTACCGCCGTAGGTGCGGCGCCCGACCATGCGCTTGGCGTACTGCACCGGGATGCGTCGCTGCGACTGCTCGACGAAGACGACGGCCATCATGATGACCAGACCGACGAGGATGACGAACAGGAAGAGCTCGAAGGACTGCGACTGCTCGATCGCCCACAGGGCCGACGGGAACTGCGCGGCGATGGACGTGAAGATGAGCAGCGACATGCCGTTGCCGATGCCGCGCTCGGTGACGAGCTCGCCCATCCACATGATCAGGCCGGTACCGGCGGTCAGCGTGACGACCATGAGCATGATCGCGTACCAGCTGTCGTTCGAGATGATCGACGAGCAGGACGCCGACGCGTTCGTGCCGAAGAGGGCACCCGAGCGCGCGACCGTGATGAGGGTGGTCGACTGCAGGACACCGAGCGCGATGGTGAGGTAGCGCGTGTACTGCGTCAGCTTCGCCTGGCCGGACTGGCCCTCCTTGTAGAGGGCGTCGAAGTGCGGGATCACCACGCGCAGGAGCTGCACGATGATCGACGACGTGATGTACGGCATGATGCCGAGCGCGAAGACCGACAGCTTCAGCAGCGCGCCGCCGGAGAAGAGGTTGATGAGGTCGTAGAGCCCACCCGAGGAGCCGGCGCTCGCCAGGCAGCTCTGCACGGCGGCGTAGTCGACGAACGGCGCGGGGATGTACGACCCGAGACGGAACAGCGCGATGATCGCGAGGGTGAAGCCGATCTTCTTGCGAAGATCTGGGGTGCGCATGATGCGCGCGACCGCTCTGAACACGAGGACTCCGAACTTCTGGGACCGGCGACCCGATCGGGGTCTTCACGGTGTCGATCGGCAGCGCCGACCTGGCCGACGGACGTCAGCCACTGTCAAGGAAACCGTAACGGCGGCCCGTGCGCAAACGCACGGGCCGCCGACGGGGGTTACTGGGAGACGGTTCCGCCAGCAGCCACGATCTTCTCGGCGGCGGACGCCGAGACCTTGTCGACCGAGACCGTGAGCTTCACGCTGATGTCACCCTGACCGAGAACCTTGACCTTCTCGTTCTTGCGGACGGCGCCCTTGGCGACCAGGTCCGCGACGGTGACGTCGCCACCGTTGGGGTAGAGCTCCGCGATCTTGTCCAGGTTCACGACCTGGTACTCGACGCGGAACGGGTTCTTGAACCCGCGGAGCTTCGGGGTGCGCATGTGCAGCGGCATCTGCCCACCCTCGAAGCCGACCTTGACCTGGTAACGAGCCTTCTGGCCCTTGGTACCACGGCCGGCGGTCTTGCCCTTCGAGCCCTCACCACGGCCGACACGGGTGCGGTCCTTCTTGGAACCGGCAGCCGGACGGAGGTGGTGCAGCTTCAGCACCTGGACCCGCTCGTTCTTCTCGTCGCTCATGCGTCGACCTCCTCGACCTTCACGAGGTGCGCCACCGTCGCGATGTACCCGCGGTTCTGGGCGTTGTCCTCACGCAGGACCGTACGGCCGATGCGCTTGAGGCCCAGGCTGCGCAGGGTGTCGCGCTGGTACTGCTTCTCGCTGATAACGGACTTCGTCTGCGTGATCTTCAGCATCGCCATCACGCACCTGCCTTCTCGGTCGCGGCACGCAGCGCCGCAGCCTCGGCGTGGAGCAGACGGGCCGGGACGACCCGGTCGACGTCGAGGCCACGACGGCTCGCGACCGCGCGGGGCTCCTCGAGCTGCTGCAGCGCCTCGACGGTCGCGTGCACGATGTTGATGGTGTTCGACGAGCCGAGCGACTTGCTCAGGACGTCGTGGATGCCGGCGCACTCGAGCACGGCGCGGACCGGACCACCGGCGATGACACCGGTACCGGCAGCGGCCGGACGCAGGAGCACGACACCGGCAGCGGCCTCACCCTGCACCGGGTGCGGGATGGTGTTGCCGACGCGCGGGACGCGGAAGAAGTTCTTCTTCGCCTCCTCGACGCCCTTCGAGATCGCGGTGGGGACTTCCTTCGCCTTGCCGTAGCCGACACCGACGAGGCCGTTGCCGTCACCCACGACGACGAGCGCCGTGAAGCTGAAGCGACGACCACCCTTGACGACCTTCGACACGCGGTTGATGGTCACCACGCGCTCGAGGAACTGGCTGTCGCCACCGCGGTTGTTGCGGTCACGACCCTGCTGACGGTCACGCCCGCCACCACGACGGCCGCGCTGGTCGGCGTTGTCACGGTTGTTCGACGCGGAGCCCGCGGCGGTCTCGACCGGACGCTCGGCGACGGCAGGGGCTTCCGCTTCCTTGCCGGCCGCGGCCTTGGCGACGGTCTCCGTCGCAGCAGCGGTCTCGGTCTCGGCCGCTTCGTTGTTGTTCGCGATGTCGCTCACAGGTTCAGCCCTCCTTCACGGGCACCATCGGCGATCGCGGCGACGCGACCGGCGTACTTGCTCCCACCGCGGTCGAAGACCACGGCCTCGACGCCAGCGGCCTTCGCACGCTCGGCGACGAGCTCGCCGATGCGACGGGCCTTGGCCGTCTTGTCGCCGTCGAACGAACGGAGGTCGGCCTCCATCGTCGACGCGCTGGCCAGGGTGTGGCCCTTCGCGTCGTCGATGACCTGGACGAACACGTGACGCGACGAACGGGTGACGGCGAGACGCGGACGCGCCTCGGTGCCGGTGATCTTCTTGCGGAGACGGTTGTGACGGCGCGCCTTGGCGGCCGACTTGCTCTTTCCTCGGATACCGAGAGCCATGATCACTTACCTGACTTTCCGGCCTTGCGGCGCACGATCTCGCCCGCGTAGCGGACACCCTTGCCCTTGTAGGGCTCGGGCTTGCGCAGCTTGCGGATGTTGGCAGCCACCTCGCCGACGGCCTGCTTGTCGATGCCCGACACGGTGAGCTTGTTGTTGCCCTCGACGGCGAAGCTGATGCCCGCCGGCGGCTCGACCGTGATGGGGTGGGAGTAGCCGAGCGCGAACTCGACGTTGCTGCCCTTCGCCGCGACGCGGTAACCGGTACCGACGACCTCGAGGCCCTTGGAGTAGCCCTGGGTCACGCCGACGATGTTGTTCGCGATGAGGGTGCGGGTCAGGCCGTGCAGCGCACGCGAGCTGCGCTCGTCGTCCGGACGGGTGACGAGGACCTGGTTCTCCTCGACCTTGGCCTGGATGGGCTCTGCGACGGTGAGCGCGAGCTCGCCCTTCGGGCCCTTGACCGCGACGGTCTGGCCGTCGATGGCGACGGTCACACCCGCGGGGATGTCAATGGGAAGACGTCCGATTCGAGACATTGTCGATCACCACACGTAGGCGAGGACTTCCCCACCCACGCCCTTCTGCTCGGCTTCACGGTCGGTGAGCAGTCCCGACGAGGTCGAGAGGATCGCCACGCCGAGGCCACCGAGGACCTGGGGGAGCTCCGTCGACTTCGCGTAGACCCGGAGACCGGGCTTCGAGACGCGCTTGATGCCGGCGATCGAACGCTCGCGCTCGGGGCCGTACTTCAGGTCGATCGTGAGGGTCTGCCCGACGCGGGCGTCCTCGATCTTCCACTCGCTGATGTAGCCCTCGCGCTTGAGGATCTCGGCGATGTTCTTCTTCAGCTTGGAGCTGGGGAGCGAGACGGCGTCGTGGTGCGCCGAGTTCGCGTTCCGCAATCTGGTCAGCATGTCTGCGACCGGATCGGTCATCGTCATGATGGTCGTCCATTCTTCGCCTGGTTTCGACACCCGTTCCACGAATGCCGACCTGAGCGATCGGGTGGTCTCCGAGCGGATCCCGGAGACCTGGGGGCCGGCGGCTGTCGCCGTCGGCCGGTGTTCGTGCGTGCGGGCCGGAGGACGTGAATCCTCCGGCCCGCAGCGCCCGGACTAGCTTAGACCGTCTGGTCGGCCGAACGGAACGGGAAGCCGAGCTGGCGGAGCAGCGCGCGGCCCTCGTCGTCCGTCTTCGCGGTGGTCACGACGGTGATGTCGAAGCCACGCACGCGGTCGATGCGGTCCTGGTCGATCTCGTGGAACATCGACTGCTCCGTGAGACCGAACGTGTAGTTGCCGTTGCCGTCGAACTGCTTGTCGCTGAGCCCGCGGAAGTCGCGGATGCGGGGCAGTGCGAGGGTGACGAGGCGGTCGATGAACTCCCACGCGCGGTCACCACGGAGGGTGACGTGCGCGCCGATGGCCTGGCCCTCACGCAGCTTGAACTGTGCGATGGACTTGCGGGCCTTCGTCACGACCGGCTTCTGACCCGTGATCGCCGTGAGGTCCTTGACGGCCCCCTCGATGACCTTCGAGTCACGAGCTGCTTCACCGACACCGGTGTTCACGACGACCTTGACCAGGCCGGGGACCTGGTTGACGTTCGCGTACCCGAACTGCTCGGTGAGGGCAGCCTTGATCTCGTTCTTGTACTTCTGCTTGAGGCGCGGCTCGACCTTGGTCTCCGGCGCGGCAGTCGTGTCGGTCATCAGAGCTTCTCACCCGACTTCTTGGCGTAGCGGACGCGGACGGTCTTCTTGACGCCGTCCTTCTCCACCTCTTCGATGCGGAAGCCGACGCGGGTCGGCTTCTTGGTCTTCGGGTCGACGATGGCGACGTTCGACACGTGGATCGGAGCCTCGTGCTGCTCGACGCCACCGGTCTTCGACCCGCGCTGCGTCTGGCCGACGCGGACGTGCTTCGTGACGAAGTTCACGCCCTCGACGACGACACGGTTCTTGTCCTTGAGGACCTCGATGACCTTGCCCTGCTTGCCACGGTCGCCGCCACGCTCCTGCTTGGCTCCCGTGATGACCTGGACGAGGTCACCCTTCTTGATGTTCGCCATGGCTTACAGCACCTCCGGCGCGAGCGAGATGATCTTCATGAACTTCTTGTCACGGAGCTCACGACCGACCGGCCCGAAGATGCGCGTACCGCGCGGGTCGCCGTCAGCCTTGAGGATCACTGCCGCGTTCTCGTCGAACTTGATGTAGGAGCCGTCCTGACGACGGGTCTCCTTCTTGGTGCGAACGATGACCGCCTTGACGACGTCACCCTTCTTCACGTTGCCGCCGGGGATGGCGTCCTTCACCGTGGCGACGATGACGTCACCGAGGCCGGCGTAGCGACGACCCGAGCCACCGAGCACGCGGATGGTCAAGATCTCCTTGGCACCCGTGTTGTCGGCGACCTTCAGGCGGGATTCCTGCTGAATCACTGCTGTCTCCTATTCCGAAGCAGGCCGGGGCCTACTTGGCCTTCTCGAGGATCTCGACCAGGCGCCAGCGCTTGGAGGCGCTGAGGGGACGGGTCTCGCTGATCACGACGAGGTCGCCGACACCGGCGGTGCCGAGCTCGTCGTGCGCCTTCACCTTGGACGTGCGACGGATGATCTTGCCGTAGAGCGCGTGCTTCACGCGGTCCTCGACCTCGACCACGATGGTCTTGTCCATCTTGTCGCTCGTCACGTAGCCGCGACGCGTCTTGCGGTAGCCGCGGGTCGAGGCGGCGGAGTTGTTCTCTTCGTTCGCCATCAGTTCTCCTCGGCGGTAGCGGCCTCGGTCGACTCGGCGGGCTTGTCAGCCTTCTTCGTCTTCTTGGCCTTGGTGGCGGTCTCGACGGGCGCGGGGGTGGCACGGATGCCGAGCTCGCGCTCACGGAGGACCGTGTAGATGCGTGCGATGTCGCGCTTGACGGCGCGGAGACGACCGTGGCTCTCCAGCTGGCCGGTGGCCGACTGGAAGCGGAGGTTGAAGAGTTCCTCCTTGGCCTTCTTCAGCTCGTCAGCGAGACGCTCGTTCTCGAAGGTGTCGAGCTCCGTCGGACGGAGCTCCTTGGAACCGATCGCCATTATGCGTCGCCCTCCTCGCGCTTGATGATGCGTGCCTTGAGGGGCAGCTTGTGGATTGCACGGGTCAGCGCCTCACGGGCGATGTCCTCGCTGACGCCGGAGAGCTCGAAGAGCACACGACCCGGCTTGACGTTGGCGACCCACCACTCGGGCGAGCCCTTACCGGAACCCATGCGGGTCTCAGCCGGCTTCTTGGTGAGCGGGCGGTCCGGGTAGATGTTGATCCAGACCTTGCCGCCACGCTTGATGTGACGCGTCATGGCGATACGAGCGGACTCGATCTGACGGTTGGTCACGTAGGCGGGCGTGAGCGCCTGGATGCCGAAGTCGCCGAACGACACCTTGGTGCCGCCCGTCGCCTGGCCCGAACGCTTCGGGTGGTGCTGCTTGCGGTGCTTGACTCGACGGGGGATAAGCATGGTTACGCCTCAACTCCTGCGCCGGCCGGCGCGTCCTGCGGAGCCTGCTGCTGACGGCCGCCGCGGTCGCCGCCACGGCGGTCCCCACGGTCGCCGCGCTCGCCACGCGGGCCGCCACGACGCTCGGGGCGCGACGAACGCTGGTTCGCCTGCTCGCGAGCGAGCTCCTTGTTCGTGATGTCGCCCTTGTAGATCCAGACCTTCACGCCGATGCGGCCGAACGTGGTCCGGGCCTCGTAGAAGCCGTAGTCGATGTTCGCGCGGAGCGTGTGCAGGGGCACGCGGCCCTCGCGGTAGAACTCCGAGCGGGACATCTCGGCGCCGCCGAGACGGCCCGACACCTGGATGCGGACACCCTTGGCGCCGGCGCGCTGTGCACCCTGCAGGCCCTTGCGCATGGCGCGACGGAACGCGACACGAGCGGAGAGCTGCTCGGCGATGCCCTGCGCGACGAGCTGGGCCTCGGTCTCGGGGTTCTTGACCTCGAGGATGTTGAGCTGGATCTGCTTCTTGGTGAGCTTCTCGAGCTCGCCACGGACGCGCTCCGCCTCGGCGCCACGGCGACCGATGACGATGCCCGGACGCGCGGTGTGGATGTCCACGCGGACGCGGTCACGGGTGCGCTCGAGCTCGATGCGGGCGACACCGGCGCGGTCGAGGGTCTTCTTCAGGTACTCGCGCACCTTGATGTCCTCGGCCACGTAGTCGGCGTAGCGCTGACCGGCCTTCGTGCTGTCGGTGAACCAGTGCGAGACGTGGTCCGTCGTGATCCCGAGACGGAAGCCGTACGGGTTGACCTTCTGGCCCATTACTTGCTCGCCTTCTTGCTCGTCGCGGCAGCCTCGGCCTCGTCCGGCGTCGCGAGGACGACCGTGATGTGGCTGGTGCGCTTGTTGATGCGGAAGGCGCGGCCCTGGGCACGCGGCTGGAACCGCTTCAGGGTCGTGCCCTCGTCGACGAAGACGCGGCTCACGTAGAGGTCGCGCTCGTCGAGGAAGCTGTTCGTCGAGTCCGCCTTGACACGTGCGTTCGCGATCGCCGAGGCGACCAGCTTGTACACGGGCTCCGAAGCGCCCTGGGGGGCGAACTTCAGGATGGCGAGGGCCTCGTGGGCCTGCTTGCCGCGGATCAGCTCGATGACGCGACGGGCCTTCTGAGGCGTGACGCGGATGTGTCGCACGCGTGCGATCGACTCCACCATTTCGTTCCTCCTCTGCGTCGCCGCGTTAGCGGCGACGGCCCTTCTTGTCGTCCTTCACGTGACCACGGAAGGTGCGGGTCGGCGCGAACTCGCCGAGCTTGTGACCGACCATCGACTCGGTGACGAACACCGGGATGTGCTTGCGGCCGTCGTGCACGGCGATCGTGTGTCCGAGCATGTTCGGGACGATCATCGAGCGACGCGACCAGGTACGGATCACGTTCTTGGTGTTGGCCTCGTTCTGCGTGACGACCTTGCGGAGCAGGTGCTCGTCGACGAAGGGGCCCTTCTTCAGACTGCGTGGCATCTTCTGAACTCCTACTTGCGCTTCTTGCCGGCGTTACGGCGACGGACGATGAGCTTGTCGCTCGGCTTGTTCGGCTTGCGCGTACGACCCTCGGCCTGGCCCCAGGGGCTGACCGGGTGACGACCACCGGACGTCTTGCCCTCACCACCACCGTGCGGGTGGTCGACCGGGTTCATCGCGACACCACGCACGGTCGGGCGGACGCCCTTCCAGCGCATGCGGCCGGCCTTGCCCCAGTTGATGTTGGACTGCTCGGCGTTGCCGACCTCGCCGATCGTGGCGCGGCAGCGGGCGTCGACGTTGCGGACCTCGCCCGACGGCAGGCGGAGCTGCGCGTAGGGGCCGTCCTTGGCGACGAGACGGACCGAGGCACCGGCCGAACGCGCCATCTTCGCGCCGCCACCGGGGCGGAGCTCGATCGCGTGGATGACCGTACCCACGGGGATGTTGCGCAGCGGCAGGTTGTTGCCGGGCTTGATGTCGGCGCCGGGGCCCTGCTCGATGACGTCGCCCTGCTTGAGCTTGTTCGGCGCGATGATGTAACGCTTCGTGCCGTCGACGTAGTGCAGGAGCGCGATGCGCGCGGTGCGGTTCGGGTCGTACTCGATGTGTGCGACCTTGGCGTCCACGCCGTCCTTGTCGTGACGACGGAAGTCGATCACGCGGTACTGGCGCTTGTGGCCACCACCGATGTGGCGGGTGGTGATGCGGCCCGAGCTGTTGCGGCCACCGGTCTTCGGCAGCGGACGAAGCAGCGACTTCTCCGGCGTCGAACGGGTGATCTCAGCGAAGTCGGCGACCGACGAGCCGCGACGACCGGGGGTCGTCGGCTTGTAGTTACGAATAGCCATGATTTATCCCTCTGGTCCTCAGCCGACAGCCGTGAAGATGTCGATCGAACCGGACTTGAGCGTCACGATGGCGCGCTTGGTGTCCTTGCGCTTGCCCAGGCCGAACTTCGTGCGACGGGTCTTGCCCGGACGGTTCAGCGTGTTGATGCTCGCGACCTTGACGTCGAAGATCTTCTCGATGGCGAGCTTGATCTCGGTCTTGTTCGAACGGGGGTCCACGATGAACGTGTACTTGCCCTGGTCGATCAGGCCGTAGCTCTTCTCCGAGACGACCGGCGAGATGATGATGTCGCGCGGGTCCTTGTTGAAGCCGCTCATGCGGAGATCTCCTTCGCGGTCTTCGACGCGATGAAGGCGTCGAGTGCGCTCTTGCTGAAGACGAGGGCATCCGACTTGAGCACGTCGTAGGCGTTGAGCTGGCCGTACGAGAGTGCGTGGACACCCGGCAGGTTGCGGATCGACTTGAGCGTGAGCTCGTCGTCCGACTCGAGCACGACGAGCACGTTCTTGACGGGCGCGACCTTCTCGATGAGCGTGCGAGCGGTCTTGGTCGACGGCACCTCGGCCGCGACGAAGGACTCGACAGCGGAGATGCGGCCACCGCGGGCGCGGTCCGAGAGCGAGCCGAGCAGGGCTGCGGCGATCATCTTCTTCGGGGTGCGCTGCGAGTAGTCGCGCGGGGTCGGTCCGTGGACGACGCCACCGCCGGTGTGCTCCGGAGCGCGGACCGAACCCTGACGGGAGCGGCCGGTGCCCTTCTGCTTGAACGGCTTGCGACCAGCACCGCGGACCTCGCCGCGGTTCTTGGTCTTGTGGGTGCCCTGACGCGCGGCGGCGAGCTGCGCAGTGACGACCTGGTGGATCAGCGGGACGTTGGTCTCGACGTCGAAGAGCGCGGCGGGCAGCTCGATGCTGCCGGCGACGGCTCCGGTCGCGTCGAGGACGTCGATCGTGGTTGCGGTCTCGGTGGCCATGATCACTTACCCTTCACGGCGGTGCGGACGAAGACGGAGCGACCGCGCGCACCGGGGACGGCGCCCTTGACGAGCAGCAGACCCTTCTCGGCGTCGACGGCGTGCACCGTGAGGTTGAGGACGGTCACGCGCTCGCCACCCATGCGGCCGGCCATGCGCATGCCCTTGAAGACACGTGACGGGGTCGACGAAGCACCGATCGAACCGGGCTTGCGGTGGTTGCGGTGGGCACCGTGCGAAGCGGACACACCGGCGAAGCCGTGGCGCTTCATGACACCGGCGAAGCCCTTGCCCTTCGACGTCCCGACGACGTCGACCTTCTGGCCGGCCTCGAAGGTGTCGACGGTGAGCTCCTGGCCGAGCGTGTACTCGGCGGAGTCGTTGGTGCGGATCTCGGTGAGGGTGCGACGCGGGGTCACACCGGCAGCCTCGAAGTGGCCGGCGGCCGGCTTGTTCACCTTGCGCGGGTCGATGGCACCGGCGGCGATCTGGATCGCCTCGTAGCCGTCGCGCTCGACGTTGCGGATCTGGGTGACCACGTTCGGGCCGACCTCGATCACGGTGACGGGGATGAACTTGTTGTTCTCGTCCCACACCTGGGTCATCCCGAGCTTCTTGCCGAGGAGGCCCTTGACGGTCTTGGTTGAGTTCGCCATTGGTCGGTCCCCCTTACAGCTTGATCTCGATGTTGACGTCAGCCGGGAGGTCGAGTCGCATGAGCGAGTCGACGGCCTTCGGCGTCGGGTCGACGATGTCGATGACCCGCTTGTGCGTGCGCTTCTCGAAGTGCTCGCGCGAGTCCTTGTACTTGTGGGGCGAACGGATCACGGTGACCACGTTCTTCTCGGTGGGGAGCGGCACCGGGCCGACCACGGTCGCACCGGCACGGGTCACCGTGTCGACGATCTTCCGGGCCGACGTGTCGATGACCTCGTGGTCGTACGACTTGAGCCGGATGCGGATCTTCTGTCCCGCCATGTGTCTCTCTGTCCTCTCTGCGCCGCGCACCCTCGGGCCGCCTGACGCCGCCGTCACCGTGCATTCCTGCAGGGCTTGGCTGTTTTCCTGAACCAACCGGCCGCATCCTCGGGGGATGACCGCTGTTCTCCTGTCAACCGCGCAGGGCGACCGTGGCCGTCCAGCGTGGGCATGTCGCTTCCCCCACACCTGGACACAGCAGTGGCCAGGCGCTCACGAGGGACTCGATCGTGTTCTGCTGCCTGCGGCCCAACCCAGCTCCGCTGGACGGAGGGGTTGTGCACTGCCAGAGCAGTGATCCTGCGCGCGCGAACGCCCGCGGAATTCGGAACCGGACAAGTCTCGCACAGCACGTCCGTGCGTGCAACCCGGGCGTGTCGTCGGATTCCGTGGGGCGCGGAGCGGCTCGCTCCCCCGGAACGGCGGGGTTCCGGTCGGCCTGGAGGCACGGCGCACCCCGGGCGCGTCGGGCGCGTTCCCGAGGTGCCCGGTGTGCTCGCGGCAGCGCTTCCGGCGGCCGGATCGGTCACGCCGGCGCTGCTCCGGCGGGCGCCGGTGCGGCCCCGTCGCTCCGCGAGCGGGCAGGACACGCCGCGCGGTGCGCGCCGAGTGGGCGGGATCGGTCGGGTCGAGGTGCCGAGCGCGACGGAAGCGGCCCGCTCGGCACGGCGCGGTGGAGGACCGGGCAGCCCCTCCAGTCCTGTGGAACCGATCGTGCCCGCTCGGCGAGGCCGAGCGGGCACGATGGTGGGGGGGGTCGTCCGACCCGGTCAGAACTCCTCGGGCACGGGCGGGACGAACCAGGGCGGGAAGACCGCGACGCGGGGCCCGGTGACCCGGTGCTGCGCGAGCAGCGACTTGACCTGCTGTCGGACGCGGTCGTTCGGCACACCGATCACGGCGACGGACGAGAACGGCACCCGGGGACCGGCGAGCAGCTCGAGCCCGTGCATGTCCGGGTCGGTGAAGTCGGTCCGGCGGATCAGGTTCGTCGCGGCCTCGGGACCGACGGCGAACCGCACGTCGTCGGCGTCGGCGTCCTGGTCGGCCACGATCACCGACGCGCCGAACGCGGACACCGGCACGACGAGCACGACGTACTCGGTCGCGCGGGTGCGGCGGGCGGCGTCCGACCACCGGGTGCCCTCGGCACCGTGACGGAGCTCGTCCCAGCGGGTGGCGTCGGGCGAGAGGGTGAAGGGCACGTGCCCGGAGACGGGTCCGCCGTCGGGAGCACTCGCCTCGGCGCGGGCGGCCCGCGTCTCGGCCGAGCTGACGTCGACGACCGGGGCGGCCGCGTCGGCAGCGAGGATCGCACCCTCGGCGACGATCGACGACAGGTTGTCGACGTGGGTGGCGTGGTGCGCGCGGAGCGACGCGAAGACGCGGGGCTCCGGCAGCTCGGGAGCCGCGGGAGACCGGAGCGACGACGAGCCGCGCGCGGGCGCCGGAGTGGAGCGGAGGTCGGTGGTGATGCGAGTCCGACGGGGCGTCGGCGTGGTGGGGACGGCAGGCACCTCGGCCTGTCGGGGGGAGCAGATGTCGCAGAGCTCGGTGGGGAAACCGTGGATGCACTCGTCGGTCACGACTGGGAGGGGTCCTTCCGTGCCCGGGTGGGGGAGGTCGGGCACGGTGTCCAACCGTACGTCATGATCCGCCCCCTTCCGTCACTGTCGGTAGAGCAGGGCACGCACCTCGGACTCGGCTGCGTGCAGGCGCTCGGGGTCGATGGTCTCGCCGTGCTGGTACGCGTCGAGCAGCCGCGGGTCGATGTAGCTCTGCCGGCACACGGTCGGCGTGTTGCCCAGCTCCTCGCTCGCTGCCTTCACGGCGTGCGAGACGGCCTTCTTGCGCTTCGCCTCGCTGGGTTGGGGGCCGGTGCGCGCGAGGTCCACGGCGGCGGCCACCGTGCCGTGCAGGGTGCGGAAGTCCTTCGCCGTGAACTCGTCGCCGGCGCGCTCCTTCACGTACTCGTTGATGTCCTCGGCGGCGAGGGGCTCCCACTCCGCACCCCGTCCGTCGCGGAACGACAGCAGGCGGGCGTTCGGGCCACGCCGCTTCATCCCGGCGATGACCCGCGCGAGGTCGTGGTCGTGGATGGTCGAGGACCACTCCTGGCCGCTCTTGCCCGGGAAGTCGAGCTCGATGTCGTCGCCCGACACGTGCGCGTGCGCACAGAGCAGCGTCGACAGCCCGCGGCTGCCGTGCTCGGTGGCGTACCGCTCGGACCCGACCCGGAGCGAGCCCTGGTCGAGCATCCGGAAGGCCGCGGCGAGGGCACGTCGGCGGTCGGGCTCGGGCCGTCGCAGGTCCTGCGTGACCATCCGTCGTGCGGACGGCAGCGACTCCGCCAGGGCCAGCGCGCGGTCGTACTTGATGCGGTCCATCCGCTCGCGCCAGCCGGGGTGGTACATGTACTGGCGGCGGCCGACGCCGTCCTTGCCGGTCGCGAGGATGTGCCCGTTCTCGTACGGCGAGATCCACACGTCGTCCCAGGCCGGCGGGATCACGAGGTCCTCGAGGCGCTGCCGGACGACCTCGTCCGTGACGGTCTTCCCGTCCGGGTCGCGGTACGAGAAGCCCTTACCGCTGCGGACACGGTGGTAGCCACGACCGTTGGTCGCGGAGCGGCGGAGACGGGTCACTCCGACGATGTTGCCCGTCAGCGCCTGGGACCCGTCACCGGGAACGCTCCCGGAGGAGCCCAGAGGTCCGCCGGGAACGACGAAGCGGGGCCGGACCCGAAGGCCCGACCCCGCTGGCGCAGTGTCTTCCGGAGAACCGGGAGTTACTTGACGATCTCCTCGACCGTACCGGCGCCGACCGTGCGGCCACCCTCACGGATGGCGAAGCGGAGGCCGGCCTCCATCGCGATCGGCTGGATCAGCTCGACCGACATGGCGACGGTGTCGCCGGGCATGACCATCTCGGTGCCCTCGGGCAGCGTGATGACGCCGGTGACGTCCGTGGTGCGGAAGTAGAACTGCGGACGGTAGTTCGCGTAGAACGGGTTGTGACGACCGCCCTCTTCCTTGGTCAGGATGTACGCGTTCGCCTTGAACTCGGTGTGCGGCGTGACCGAACCCGGCTTCACGACGACCTGGCCGCGCTCGACGTCCTCGCGCTTGAGGCCACGGATGAGGAGACCGGTGTTGTCGCCCGCCTCAGCCTTGTCCAGCAGCTTGCGGAACATCTCGATGCCCGTGACCGTGGTCTTCTGCGTCGCGCGGATGCCGACGATCTCGACCTCGGAGTTGAGGTCCAGCGTGCCACGCTCGACACGACCGGTGACGACGGTGCCACGACCGGTGATCGTGAAGACGTCCTCGATCGGCATGAGGAACGGCTGGTCGGTGGCGCGCACCGGGTCCGGGACGTTCTCGTCGACGGCGGACATCAGGTCCTGGACGGACTTGACCCACTTCTCGTCGCCCTCGAGCGCCTTGAGCGCCGAGACCTGCACGACGGGGGCGTCCTCGTCGAACTCCTGCGAGCCGAGGAGCTCACGGACCTCGAGCTCGACGAGCTCCAGGATCTCCTCGTCGTCCACCATGTCGGACTTGTTCAGCGCGACGACGATGTAGGGGACGCCGACCTGGCGGGCGAGCAGCACGTGCTCACGCGTCTGGGGCATCGGGCCGTCGGTGGCGGCGACCACGAGGATCGCGCCGTCCATCTGCGCCGCACCGGTGATCATGTTCTTCACGTAGTCGGCGTGACCCGGAGCGTCGACGTGCGCGTAGTGGCGCTTGTCGGTCTGGTACTCGACGTGGGAGATGTTGATCGTGATGCCGCGGTCGCGCTCCTCGGGAGCGCTGTCGATCTGAGCGAAGTCACGGGCCTCGTTGAGGTCCGGGTACTGGTCGTGCAGAACCTTGGTGATCGCCGCCGTGAGCGTGGTCTTGCCGTGGTCGACGTGACCGATGGTTCCGATGTTGACGTGCGGCTTGGTCCGCTCGAACTTGGCCTTGGCCACTGTGGGTCCTCCTCAGGACTCGGAGAGCACGCCCCCGGTCTGACGACCGTTGGCGAGCAGGGTGTGTGTCTAACTGTACTTGGTGACGAGGGGCCCGTCGCCGGGCACCCTCGCCTGTGGAGAGAACGCCGGAGCGTTACTCTCCGCTGTTCTTCGCGATGATCTCCTCGGCGACCTTGGCCGGGACCTGGCTGTAGGTCTCGAAGGTCATCGAGTAGACCGCACGACCAGAGGTCTTGGACCGGAGGTCCCCGACGTAGCCGAACATCTCGGACAGCGGCACGCTCGCGCGGACCACCTTGACGCCCGAGGCGTCCTCCATCGAGGCGATCTGGCCACGACGGGAGTTCAGGTCACCGATGACGTCGCCCATGTACTCCTCGGGAGTACGCACCTCGACGGCCATGATCGGCTCGAGGATGGCGGGGCCGGCCTTGCGGGCGGCCTCCTTGTAGGCGATGGAACCGGCGATCTTGAACGCCATCTCGGACGAGTCGACGTCGTGCGCCGCGCCGTCCTTGAGGATGGCCTTCACGCCGACGGTCGGGTACCCGGCGAGGATGCCGACCTGCATGGCGTCCTGGATACCGGCGTCGACCGACGGGATGTACTCACGCGGGACGCGACCACCGGTGACGGCGTTCTCGAACTCGTAGACCTTCTCGGCCGTGACTTCCATCGGCTCGAGGGCGATCTGCACCTTCGCGAACTGGCCGGAACCACCGGTCTGCTTCTTGTGCGTGTAGTCGTAGCGCTCGACGACCTTGGTCAGGGTCTCGCGGTAGGCCACCTGCGGCTTGCCGACGGACGCCTCGACCTTGAACTCGCGCTTCATGCGGTCGACGAGGATGTCGAGGTGGAGCTCGCCCATGCCCTTGATCGTCGTCTGACCGGTCTCGGCGTTGAGCTCGACGCGGAACGTCGGGTCCTCTTCCGCGAGCTTCTGGATGGCCGTGGAGAGCTTCTCCTGGTCAGCCTTCGTGTTCGGCTCGATGGCGACCTCGATCACCGGCTCCGGGAACGTCATCGACTCGAGGACGACCTGGTCCGACGGGTCGCACAGGGTGTCACCGGTGGTGGTGTCCTTGAGGCCGATGACCGCGTAGATGTGACCGGCGGTGACGTTGTCGACCGGGTTCTCCTTGTTGGAGTGCATCTGGAAGATCTTGCCGATGCGCTCCTTCTTGCCCTTGGTCGAGTTGATGACCTGGGCACCGGACTCGATCGAGCCGGAGTACACGCGGACGTAGGTCAGACGACCGAAGAAGGGGTGCACCGCGACCTTGAACGCCAGGGCCGAGAACGGCTCGGTGGCGTCGGGCTTGCGGATGATCTCCTTCTCCTCGTCCTTGACGTCGTGGCCGATCATCGGCGGCACGTCGAGCGGGGACGGGAGGTAGTCGATGACCGCGTCGAGCATCGGCTGGACGCCGCGGTTCTTGAAGGCCGAGCCGCAGAGGACGGGGTAGACCTCGGAGGCGATCGTGAGCTTGCGGATCGCGCCCTTGATCTCGTCCTTGGTGAGCTCCTCGCCACCGAAGAACTTCTCGAGCAGGGCGTCGTCGGTCTCGGCGACACGCTCGATCAGCTTCGCGCGGTACTCCTCGGCGCGGTCCTGGAGGTCAGCCGGGATCTCCTGGACCTCGTACTGGGCGCCCATGGTCACGTCACCCTTGGCGTCGCCGGGCCAGACCTTGGCGTGCATCTCGATGAGGTCGATGACGCCGACGAAGTCGTTCTCGGCACCGATCGGGAGCTGGAGCACGAGCGGCTCCGCACCGAGGCGGTTGATGATCGTGTCGACGGTGAAGTAGAAGTCAGCGCCGAGCTTGTCCATCTTGTTGACGAAGCAGATGCGCGGGACGTCGTACTTGTCCGCCTGACGCCACACGGTCTCGGACTGGGGCTCGACGCCCTCCTTGCCGTCGAAGACGGCGACGGCACCGTCGAGGACGCGGAGCGAGCGCTCCACCTCGACCGTGAAGTCCACGTGACCGGGGGTGTCGATGATGTTGATCTGGTTGTTGTCCCAGAAGCAGGTCGTCGCGGCCGACGTGATCGTGATGCCGCGCTCCTGCTCCTGCGCCATCCAGTCCATCGTCGCGGCGCCGTCGTGGACCTCACCGATCTTGTGCGTGATGCCCGTGTAGAACAGGATGCGCTCGGTCGTCGTGGTCTTGCCGGCATCGATGTGCGCCATGATGCCGATGTTGCGGACCTTGTTCAGGTCGGTGAGCACGTCCTGTGCCACAGGTTCCTCCGGAAGAGTTGTAGGAGAGGTTGGCGTCCGGGCGGGCGCCGACGGTTCATGACCGCCGGCACCCACCCGGAGCCGGGACTACCAGCGCCGGACTTACCAGCGGTAGTGGGCGAAGGCCTTGTTCGACTCGGCCATCTTGTGCGTGTCCTCACGGCGCTTGACCGCGGCACCGAGACCGTTCGACGCGTCGAGGATCTCGTTCATGAGACGCTCGGTCATCGTCTTCTCGCGACGGGCCTTGGCGTACGAGGTGAGCCAGCGGAGCGCGAGGGTGTTCGCGCGGTGCGGCTTGACCTCGACCGGGACCTGGTAGGTCGAGCCACCGACGCGGCGGCTGCGGACCTCGAGGGTCGGACGGACGTTGTCGAGCGCCTTCTTCAGCGTCGCGACGGCGTCCTGCTGGTTCTTGGCGGTGACGCCCTCGAGTGCATCGTAGACGATGCGCTCGGCGAGGCCCTTCTTGCCGTCCAGGAGGATCTTGTTGACGAGCTGCGAGACGATCGGCGCGCCGTACACCGGGTCGGCGACGACGGGACGCTTCGGGGCGGGACCCTTACGAGGCATCTAACTCAACCCTTCTTCGCGCCGTAGCGGCTGCGGGCCTGCTTACGGTTCTTGACGGCCTGGGTGTCCAGGGCACCGCGGATGATCTTGTAGCGCACACCGGGGAGGTCCTTCACACGACCGCCGCGGACGAGCACCATCGAGTGCTCCTGCAGGTTGTGGCCCTCACCGGGGATGTAGGCCGTGACCTCGGTGCCGTTCGAGAGCTTGACACGAGCGACCTTGCGCAGGGCCGAGTTCGGCTTCTTGGGGGTGGTGGTGTAGACGCGGGTGCAGACACCACGCTGCTGGGGGTTCGCCTTCAGTGCCGGCGCCTTGGTCTTGACGACCTTGGGCGTACGACCCTTGCGAACGAGCTGCTGGATGGTAGGCAACTGTTCTCCTGGTTCTTCGCTCGTGTTCTGGCCGACGCCTTCCGTCGGCTTCCTCATCCCACGCTGATCACCGCCTGACGGCGGAGGGGAGGTCGTGGGATGGATGACCCGGTACGGTCTCGTCGAGGACGACGAGGGTGACCCGGGATTTCGGGCGCGCCCGAGAGCGCACACCCGGTAGAGACTACCCGCGTCACACGGTGAAATCAATCCGGGCGCGTCGCGCTCCGAGCGACCCGCCGACGCGCCAGGCCGGCCCCGTACCGGACCGCACCAGTCGCGGCGGAGGCGGGGCGGGCCTCCCGGCCGTCGACCGCGGGTCCGGGCCGGTCCGCGTCAGGAACCCGAGTCCGACGACCCGTTCCCGACGGCGGACTCGAAGGTGGCGCCGTCGTCGGAGAAGCCCGACACGTACCCGCTCGCGTTCACGTTCATCGGCCCCGCCGTGGCCGTGCCGACGCCGTCGGGTCCGGAGATGTCCGCGGTGAAGGTGGCGCGGCCGAGCGTCGTCGTCGAGATCGTCCACCCGCGCGACAGCCAACCGCCGACCGCGACCTCCGGGCGCTGCTCGAGCGTCCACTTCTGGTTGGTGTAGGTGTACGCCGGGTCCTCGCCGTAGGCGTAGAAGCTGCAGCCCGCGGGGGCGGGGTCGGTGGAGGCGATGCAGCCGTCCACCCAGCGGTCCACCGCCTGCTGCGCGGCCTGCTTGCCGTCGTCGGTGAGCTCCGTCGTCAAGGACACCGGCACCGAACCGGTACCGCTGAACCCGGGGACGCGAGCGGAGGCGCGCTCTGCCGTGAACCACTTCCCGCCGTCGACGGTCACGTCGTACGTCCCGGGCAGCGCGGTCAGGTTCGCGATGCCGTCGTCGGACGTCCGGACGCGCTGACCGGCGACCTCGACCGGGGTCCCGCCGGGGCCGCGCACCGAGACCTGCACCCGGCCGAGGTCGGGGGCCTCGAGCTCCCACACCGGGAAGACCCCCCAGTCGGTCCCCGTGCGGTCGAGCGTGAAGGTGGAGGCGACGTCCCGGCCGCCCTGACGGAGGTAGGCACGCACGGTCGCGGTGTCGCCGTCGGTGCGCGTGGCAGCGATGCGGTACCCGGTGACCCGGTCGGTCGCCTTCGCGTAGGCGGCATCGGTGAGCAGGACGTCCTCGTCGTCGTGGTCCACACCTGCCAGGCGCAGCGCGTCGTCGACGTGACCGGCGGACAGGTCGTCGAGGAAGGCCCGCACCGGCCGGTCGGCCGAGTGCGAGGAGGACTGGAGCGCGTACCCGACGACCCCCGTCGCGAGCAGCAGCACCACGGCGGCACCGCCGGCGATGATCCCGACCAGTGCGCCGCGGCGCATCCGGCGACGAGGCCGTCGTGCAACGGGGACGGCCGCCGGGACCGGTGCTTCATGCGTACCGCGGATCGTGTCGACGCGCGGGACACGTGCCCACCCGTCCGGCTCATGGTCGGTCATGCGTCCCCCGTCGTGCCTGTTGCGTGCTCCCGGATCCTACCGCCGACCGGCGCCGCGGGACCGGGGCTGTGGCCGGCGCTGTGGAGCGCGGGTCGGAGTCGGAGTCGGGGCGGGGTCGGGGGGCGCACGCATGCACGGCGCGCGACGGCCGGGGGGCGCCGAGCGCGCGGGTGCCCCCTAGCGGCGGTCGCCTTCCACGCCGCGGGTCGCGCCCGCCGGACGCTGCCGGGCCTGGTAGCGGGCGGCGGAGACGCCGCCGACGACGCAGAGCAGCGCCACGACGACGGACCCCACGACGAACGGGCTCAACGCGGACCCCGCCGGGAACACGAGGAGCTCGGTACCGTCGCCCCGCGTCATCGAGTACCCGACCGCACCCGTGCCGAGCATGACGAGGTACGTACCGGCAGCGGCGACGAGCCCGGTGACGCCCGGGTTGCCCTCGCGGATGCCCGCGGCGGTGGCGAGGAACACGACCGCGGCCGCCGCGACCACCATCGTGGGGCCGAGGTAGGGACTCGCGTCCGGCTGTGGGATCGCCTCGACGTCGGCGAGCAGGGCCTCGAAGCCCGTCACCGCGATGACGAGCGCGATGAAGAGGACCGACGTCATCGTCGCGATCAGCCACCGGGACATGGCTCGATGCTACTGCCGGGCACCCTGGGTGGCGGGTTGCGGCGCCGTCACGTCACCGTGCGGCGTGCTCCTGCGCGTGCTGGGGTCCCTGCGCTGCGGGGCTGCCCTGGGTCGCCTGGTGCTGCGCGGAGCCGGCCTGGGTCGCCCGGTGCTGCGCCGAGTCGTCCTGAGCCACGTGGTGCTGCGCGGGGCCGCCCTGGGTCGCCTGGTGCTGCGCGGCCGCGACGAGCGCGAGTGCGATCGTCGCCGTGATGACGGGGACGGACTCCGTCATGGGAGCGACGGGGGCCGTCACGGTGCCGTCCTGGAGGCGCGACTCGCCGCGGTCGTGCTCCCCCGGCTCCGCCTCGTGGTCGCGCAGGGCCGGCCCGACGACCGGCAGGACCGCCGTCGTCGTCGGCGGCTCGCTGTGCAGGACCGGCGCCGTCGGCAGGGCCGACGCGCTCGGCAGGGCCGACGCCTGGTTCCGGGCGGCCCGACGTGCGCGGCCCATCCTGACCAGGACGACCACCGCGATGACCGCCCAGATGCCGTTCACGATCGTCGACGGGATCGCGTGGTGCGCAGCGACGTTGACGGCGACGGAGAGGCCGCCGACCAGGTTGAGGGACTGGTAGAGCGGCCCGTTCGGGATCTTGCCCAGTGAGAACAGCAGGTAACCTGCGAGGACGGTTACGGCTCCGAACCAGCCGAGGAACTCCACGATTCCGACCAACACGCGCGACTCCGGGCACGACGAGGAACGGCCGTCCTGAGGCGACCGTCCGAGAGGGGTGTGAGCAGCCGCGAGTGCGGCGTCGGGAGCATCGTAGGCACACCGACGGGTGTCGCGGAAGTGGGTGCGGCGTGGCGTGTCGCACCCACTTCGCGGGGGGCTCTGCGGACGGGGTGTCAGCCGTTCGCCGAGGCGGTCGACGAGGTGTCCGTGAAGACGTAGACCGATCCGGAGAGCGACCAGGACTGCGACTCCATCGGGGGCGCGTCGTCCTCCTCCTCACTCGCGGCCGCGATGCCGGAGACCAGGAAGAGCCGCGACCCGGACTGCATCGCCTTCGTGAACGCGAGCGCCTGGTCGTACGACCCCTGCACCGCCACCGTCACGGGGACGAGCGAGAAGTTCGCGTCGGTGACCGCAGGGTCGGTCGCCGGCTGCGCCGAGGGCACGTCCTCGTCGGTGCTCGAGGTCGCGGCCGCGGACGGCGCCGCGGATGCCGTCGTCTCCGCCGTGGGCTCGGTGGCGGGGGCGTAGGCGGTGGCGTCCCCGATGGTGACGTTCGTGACCTGGACGCCGGCCGCGGCGGCGTTCGCGTCGATCTGCCGGACGAAGGACTCGCTGTCCGTCGTCGACGGCACCGATGCCCGGAGCTGCGCCAGTTCGGCCTTCGTGGCGTCGAGTCCGGCGAACGCCGCGGCGAGCCGCGTGAGCTCCGCACGGTTCTTGTCGTTCGTCGCGTCGATGGTGCTCTGCTGCGCCTGGTTCGACGACGCCGCCGCGAGTTGCGGCTGCACACCGAGGAACCAGCCCCCGGCCAGGACGACCGCGCAGACCACGAGCGCGATCACGAGGGACAGGTGGTGCTTCGTCATCGGTCGGCGTCCTTCTCGTACTTGCCGTCGTAGGCCCGCGCATCGAGCTCGAGCTCGATCACGGAGGTGTACTCGCCGCGGTCCTCGTCGTACGAGATCGACGAGATCGACGAGTCCAGGTAGCCGGTGGTCCCGGACAGGCGCGAGGTCCAGTCCGGGACGGACGGGATCGTCGTCGACCGGGCGGTCAACGTGAGGGTGGCGACCCTCGGCGTGGGTCCTGCGTCCGCCGGCTGCCCGAACGGCTCCGTCACGGTCGCGGACGCGATGGTCATCCCGCTGATCGCGAGGTCTGCCGGCAGGACGTCCCGGATGCCGCCGAGCGTGCCGTCCCAGTCGACCTCCGTCGACCCGCCGACGGCGCGGGCGGAGTCGAGGAGGTCGGTGTCGCGTTCTGCCGCACGCAGTTCCGCGTACCGCTGCTGCTGGGCGAGGAGCGTCGTGGTCTCACCCTGCGCCGCGGTCAGCGCCGCCGCCGTGGCCATCTGGTGCGCCATCGCCCCGCCGCTCGCGAGCACGACGGCGGCTGCCGCCACCACGACACCGAGCCAGGCGCGACGCGTGACCGCGCGCTGCCGACGCTCGACGTAGACCTCCGCGGGCAGGAGGTCGACGCGGGGCGTGCGCCCCGCGGTCGAGTCCGCAGCCGCTCGACGGCCTGCCCGACCCCGACGACCCTGCGTCGCGTCCGTGCGTTCCTCTGTGCTGGTCATGCTGCCTTGCTCCCCACCGCGAGTCCGTACGCGACCGCCACCGAGTCGCCGTGCGCGAGGACGTCCTCCTCGCGCACCGCCCGCCCGAAGCCCGCACCGCGGAATGCGGAGGGGGTCGAGACCGGCAGGTGTGTCGTGTCGGCGAGTGCCTCGCGCAGCCCGATGAGCTGCGCGCCGCCGCCCACGAGGGCGATCCCGGCGACGACCTCGTCCGGACGGGTGTTGACGTAGTAGTTGATGGTGTTGCGGAGGCTCGTCACGAGTTCGTTCACCGTGTCGAAGACCGCCGCGACGGCGCGGACGTCGTCCGGTGTGCGGGCCCCCGGTCCGATGCCGAAGTGCCGCTTCACCGCCTCGGCCTGGGCGAAGGGGATGTCGAGTCGACCGGCGAGCGACCGGGTGATGTCGTCCCCGCCGGACGGGATGATCCGCACGAACTGCGGCACGCCGTCCGTGGCGAGCACGACGCTCGTGGTGTCCGCACCGACCTGGATGATCGCGATGGTGCCGTGCTGCGCCTGCGTCGGGCTCAGGACCCGGGTGAGCGCGAACGGGATGAGATCGACACCGACCGGGTTGAGACCCGCGAGCCGCACGGCGCGCACGTTGGCGAGCACGGCGTCCTTGATCGCCGCGACCAGGAGTCCCTTGATCACCGGACCGGTCTCGTCGACACCCTCGCTGACCGGGTAGAAGTCGAGGATCGCGTCCCCCACCGGCACCGGCAGCATGTCCTGCACGTGGAAGGGGAGGCTCTCGCGGATCTGCGCGAGCGGAGCGTGCGGCACGGTGAGGTCACGCGAGAGGACCCGCTGGTTGCCCATGCCGAGGACGACGTCGCGCGACCGGAACCTGCCGACCGACCAGAGCTGCCGCAGCGCGGCCCCCACCGTGTTCGGCTCGAGCACCTCGCCGCGGCTGACCGCACCCTCGGGTGTCGGCACCTCGGCGACCCGGAGGACGACGGGGCGGTCACGGTCGGCGTCCCCGACCTCGACCGCGCGGATCGACGACGCGGCGATGTCGACGCCGACGATGCTCTTTCCCATGGTGCTGCTTTCGTTGAGGGTCAGGAGAGGCCGAGGAGCCCGAGGTAGGCCGACCAGAGGGGTACGCCGAGGACGATGCCGATCCAGGCGCCGACGAGCATCGACGGCCCGAAGGGGACTCCGCTGCCCATCCGTGCGCGACCGACGGCGACGAGTGCGATCGCGACCGTACCGCCGACGAGGAAGCCGCCGAAAGCTCCCACTGCGAGGGGTCCCCATCCGAGGTACGCGAGCACGAGGCCGAGGACCACGGCGAGCTTGACGTCGCCGAGCCCCATCCCCCCGGGGACCGCGAGCGCCAGGACCAGGTACGCACCACCGAGCACGACGGCGCCGAGGAGACCGCGCAGCAAGGCGCCCCAGTCTCCGGACACCGCGGACACCGCGCCGAGGAGCACCAGCAGCACGACAGCAGCCGGGTAGACGACGGCGTTCGGCAGCCGGTGCGTGTCGAGGTCGATCAGCGAGAGCGCGACGCTCACCGCCATCAGGAACAGCAGGGCGGCGAGCATCACGGTCCGACCGAGGGCCTCGCCGACGGTGGTGGCGCCGAGCGGCTGGGGGACGACGAGGGCGACGAGCACGAACAGGACCGCGGTCGCGCCCTCGACCGCGGGGTAGCGGGCCGAGATGGGAGCGGCGCAGTCGCGGCACCGCGCGCGCAGCAGCAGCCACGAGAGAACCGGGACGTTGTCCCGCCTGCGGATCGGGTGGTCGCATCGCGGGCACGCGCTCGCCGGCGCGACGACGGAGATCCCGGCGGGGACACGGTGCACGACGACGTTGAGGAAGGAGCCGATCGCCAGACCGAGCACACCGGCCAGGGCGGCGAGGACCCAGGCGGCGCTCACCGGCAGGCTCCCGTGCTCGTCCTCGCGCACGCACCGTCGACCTGGTACGCGGACTGCACCTCGACCTGCGTCGTCACGCCGTACGAGGTCGAGACGGGCTGCAGGAACTTCGGCGGGGCGGTGGTGAGCAGCCGCTGGTCGTACACGTAGTTCTTCGAGAAGCCGGTGTTCCCGGTGGTCGCGACCGGTCCGCGCCAGTTCTGCGCGATGGAGCCGACGACCTTGAGCGTGCCGAGCTTCGGTCCGACGTCGTAGTTCTGGTTCCAGAACGTCCCGGCGTTGCTGGCGATGGCACCGCTGATGGTGATGCCGTCCCCGGTCGAGCGGTTCAGCAGGGCGATCCCCGAGTTGTTGCAGGCGGTGCCGTCGGACGCGTACGAGGTGCACTTGGTCGGGTTGTACACCTCGACCGCGTTCTGGCCGACGAGGCCGAGGATGTCGGTGGTGGGGTCGGCGTACGTCACGCTGCCGGTCGCCCAGATCGTGCCCGACGAGGCGATCGTCATCGCGCCGGCGAACGGCCCGCTGACGAAGACGTCGCCGGCGGTGCACGAGTAGGTGTCCGGCGCGGAACCGGCCTGCGTCGTGTTGTTGCGGCCGGCGCTGCGGCCGTTCACCCACTCCCCTGCGGCCGGGTAGCCCATGCCGTTGCTGAACGGCTGGTTCGCCTTCGTCGTCGCCCGGCCGTTCGCCCCGACCGTGACCGTCGTCGTGCAGTAGGTGTTGGTGTACTTCGACGGGAAGGTCCCCGACCAGGTGTTCACGTTGTTCGTCGCCGACGGGACGTCCTGCACGTACACGAGGTTCGCGGGCAGCGTGGGGATCGTCGCGCCGCCCTGGCTCTGCAGGGCGTCGATCGACCCGCAGAGCGACGCTGCCTTCGCGGTGTCCGCGCTCGCGGACACCTCGCCGGACTGGCTGTCCACCCGGATCTGCGTCGCCTTCGACCACGGCGACCAGACCGTCATCTTGCCGCCTCCGAGGAAGGTCACCCGGGTCGGGCCCGTGTACAGGCAGCCGGGACGGGGAACCGTCGCCGGGATGTCGGTCCGGGTCTCCTGGGACATGTTCGAGTTCAGCGCCGGAAGCCCCAGGTACGGCACCGGTGACGGATCACCACCGAGGAACTGGCCGCTGCAGGTCCCGCTGGACGGACGCACCCGCGTGTCGTGCTGCTCGACGCTGCCGTTGAAGGTCGTCGCGCACGCCGCCGTGAAGACGTCGTTCGTCCGGATCGGGCCGTTGAGGACGTCGGTCCCGGCGAACTGCACGGCCTGGCACCTGTTCGACACGCCTCCCTGCCACTGGTAGGCGGTCGTGCAGTCACTGCCGGAGATCGACGGACTCGACGACTCGTAGTTCGTGAAGTACAGGTAGTTGATGAAGCCGTCGCCCTTGAGGTTCGCCACGAGCGACCGGACGCTCCCGCCGGACTTCCCCGTGACGCGGACCCGGAGCACGCCCTTCGACGAGTAGTCGGCGTTGTCGACCTCGTACCGGAAGAACTGGTCCGTGGAGCCCACGACGGACGCCCACTGCGAGCCGCTGCTGGTGAAGGCGGTGTTCTTGTCGTCGCCGGTGAACGTCGACCCGCTCGTCTTGCTGAACTGTGCTGCCGCGTTGCCGTAGAGCGCGTAGCCGTTGTCGTTGGACAGCTTCGACTGGTAGTCGGCCAGGCCGGCGTACGCCGCGGCCATGGCGTTCTGGAAGTTCCGGTCCGTCGCCGACTTCACCGCCCCCGAGGTGGACACCGCGACCATCGTCGCGACGAGCATGAGCATGACCGTGCCGAAGATCACGACGTTCGCCAGGGCCATGCCCCGGTCGTCGCCGTGCGCGCGGCGGAGGGCAGCACTGATCCGGCCGATCACGGCGTCGCTCCGGAGTTCGTGCCGTAGGCCACGTTGAAGAGGTACAGCGTGTTCTGGATGTGGGTGTTGCCCGGGGTGTCCGCGGTGGGGGCTCCGAGCTCGAGGTTCACGCGGACGGCGCGGACCGCTCCGAGCTGCGTCGCGGCCAGGGAACCGTCGGCGAGGGTCGGCAGCGGAGCCCCGTTCGCACCGAGGTAGGTGAAGAGCGGATCGCCGTCCCCGGTCGGGGACGACACCGCTCCGCCGAGGACGGTCGAGCTGGTGGGCGGCTGCGTCGGCGCGGGGAACGTCGTGAAGCCCTTCGTCGTGGTGCCCGTCCACCGGTCGAGCACGATGCCCTTCGCCCCGTTGAGCGAGTACCGCACCTGCACCGGGACGTCGGTGGCGTTGCCGTCGAGGTTCACGAAGGCGGTGAACGTCATCCTCGAACCGTCGGCCTGGGTCACCGCGGACGCGTAGGTGCCGTCCGCCTTCGGCAGCAGGCTCGCTGCGTGCACGTAGCGGGTGAGCGAGTTCATCACGACCGACGCCGATCGCGCGTTCTGGTCGGACCGGGTGTTCGTCGACCCGGCACGCAGCGTCGCGGTGAAGAAGCCCCCGACCGCGACGAGGATCACCATCGAGATGCTCATCGCGACGATGAGTTCCATGAGCCCGACGCCGTCGTCCTCGTGCCGGAAGCGACGGAGCACCCGCATCACGAGGTCTGCCCGCGCGGGTCGAGGGTGAGCGTGTTGTCGTAGCTGATGACGATGAGCGCGGTCTTCCTGTTGACCGTCCCGGGCGTGACCGGCGCGACGTTGGAGGCGTTCGTGGCGATCTCGTTGCGCGACGTCGACCCGAACGTCGTGCCGGACGAGATGGTCCACGTGCCGAAGGGCAGGGCGATGGTGGCGGTGTCCGCGGACGACACCGGGAACCTCATCGTCATGCCCGCTGCGCAGCCCGGATCGCCCGGACCGGGGTTCGCGGAGGAGACCGCGGTGACGTAGCGCCCCTTGACGCCCTTGACCGTCGCGACACCCATGCGCACGGAACCGCTCGAGGGCTCACCCGCGCTCGTCGTGATCACGTCGGGGGTGGCTCCGACCGCTCCGTCCGCGTTGGGCGTGGTCCACGCGGCGGGGCTCGGGCTGAGGCAGTTGACCCTGGCGTTCGGGCTGTTCGAGTAGGGGCCGGCGTAGGCCGTGTACCCGGAGGTGAAGGGGAAGACCAGGAGCGAGGGCGTCGAGGTCGAGGTGATCGCGAGCGTCGTGCTCGTCGTGTCCCAGGGCGTCACCGTGTCGAGACCGCCGCCGGTGCTCGAGAGCACGGTGGGCATGTTCGTGGGGAGCGTCGCCCCGTAGGACTGCGCGTACCCGAGCGTCAGTCGGCTCGCGCGGTCGTAGACGAACGGGACGGGGGCGCTCGCGCCGGCGGCAACGGTGATCGGGGTCTGCTGGGAGGGCTGCTTCTGGTCGGTGTCGATGCCGCCCGCGACGCTGGCGGTGACGGTGTAGTCGCCCGGGGCCACGTTCACCGCGTACGAGCAGCCCTGGGAGTCGGTCGGCAGCGGGGAGGTGCTCGGTGCGACGGCGCCGCTGCCCGAGATCGGCGTCAACGAGACGGTCACGCCGGCGAACGGCGCACCGGACGCGTTCGCGACCGAGACGATCACGGTGCCGTAGCCCGGGTCCGTGACGGCGTCGCTCGGGGCGATCGCCGAGGTCATCGACGTGGAGGACGTACCGCCGCGGGCGTTCGGCCAGGACACCGTCGCGACGACGCTCTTGTAGGCGAGCTTGCCGTTCGAGGTGCCGCACGCGCCGCTCGCGCCGTCGCTCTGCACCCACCGCACCGACCGGTCGATCTGGTAGGTCACGCCGCCGAGGGTCTTCGTGTTGACCGCCCCGTCCTTGCTGATGACCTTGAAGATGCCGGCGGTCGTCGCGGCGGCCGTCTGCCGCATCGAGTCGATGTCCTGCGAGGCGAGGGCCACCGCGGTCTCGCGGCCACGGCTCGTCTGGGTGAGCTGGAGGGTGTTCGCGATGCCGTAGGCGATCCCGACGCTCATCACGGCGAAGACCATCATGGCGACCATGACCTCGATGACCGAGAGGCCCGCCTCACGGGTCGTCGGGTCGACCGGGCGCAGGACGCGCTGCAGGGTGCGGATCACGGTCACCTCCTCGGTGGTGGTCGGTGCGACGGAGGGGCGACCCGTCCGTGGACGGGCCGCCCCTCTGGGTCAGAGGACTAGCAGGTGCCCTTGGCCGCTGCGGTCGTGTCCGAGATCTTCCAGCTGGTCTTGGTGTCACCGACCGCGCAGATGGAGAAGGAGCTCCCGGTTGCCGCGGGGACGTAGGTGAACGTCGTACCGTCACTCTTCGTGTAGCCGTACGGCGTCATCGTCGCCGGAACCGCGAACTCCGCCGTCGTCGGCAGCGTCCCGTTCTTGTCCGTCTGGAACGCGATGACCGCGGTCTTCGCGTTCGCCAGGTCGGACTTCACCGTCGCGTCCTTCGCATTGTTCTGCACGTTCAGGTACACCGGGATGGCGATCGCGGCGAGGATGCCGATGATGATCACGACGACCAGGAGTTCGATGAGCGTGAAGCCCTTCTCCTTGTCCTCGAGGAGGCCCTTGCGGCGAGCGTCGAGCTTGCCCATGAGAGCGAAGTACATGGTGGTTCCGTTCTTCTCGGGAATGCGATGGGGGTTGTGCCGCAGACTGCTCCGCCGCCGCTGGCAAGCGTATTGACGGCACTTTCCGGGCATAATCCCGAGAACGGGGGTGATCCGTGCTGCGAAATGCCCCCAGTACCGGGGGTGCGGAATTCCTGACCGACCCCCGAACGGAGGGCGTAGACCGTCGAGTTACTTGACGAGCGAGGAGATCTGGAAGATCGGCAGGTAGAGCGCGACGATCATGCCGCCGACCACGACGCCGAGGAATGCGATGAGCAACGGCTCGATGAGCGACGTCAGGGATTCCGTGGTCGATTCCACCTCGGAATCGTAGAAGATTGCGATCTTCTCCAGCATGACCTCGAGCGAACCGGCGTCCTCGCCCACCGCGATCATCTGCGCGACCATCGGCGGGAAGACGTTCTCCTTTGCCAGTGGCTCGGCGATCGATTCGCCTTTCCGGACGCTTTCCGCGACCCGGTCGAGCGCTTTCTGCACGACGAAGTTGTTTGATACTTCTCCGACGATCTTCAATGCCTGCAGGATGGGGACGCCGGCCCCGATCATGTTCGAGAAGTTCCGGGCGAACCGGGCGATGACGATCTTCTTCGTCAGCTGCCCGAACACCGGCATCCGCAGCAGGATCGGATCCCGGAACGCCCGGAAGCGGTCCGTGTTCTTGTTCCCCCGGTACCAGAGCCACCCGACGACGACGAGCACCGCCAGGATCGGTCCGGCCCAGCGCATCGCGTGCGAGAGCTGCACGAGGATCCGGGTCGGCAACGGCAGCTGCCCACCGAGCGACGCGAACATGTCCTGGAAGATCGGCACGATGAAGACGAGCATGACGACGACTGCCAGCAGCGACATCACGAGCACCACGACCGGGTAGGTCATGGCCGACTTGATCGTCGACCGGAGCTTGTGCTCCTTCTCGAAGTTCGTCGCGATCGAGTCCATCGCCTGGTCGAGGAACCCGCCGGTCTCCCCCGCGCGGATCATGTTGATCATGATCGGCGGGAAGTCGACCGGGTACTTCGCGACGGCGTCCGAGAACGAGACGCCGCGCTCGACGTCGTCCCGCACCTTGCCGAGGATCTCCTTGAGCTTCTTGTTCTCGGTCTGGCCCGCCAGGATCGTCAGCGCACGCAGGAGCGAGAGCCCGGACGAGAGCATCGTCGAGGCCTGGCGCGACATGATCGCGAGGTCCTTGAGCCCGACGCCCTTCTCGAGCCCCGGGATCTTGATCTCGGTCTGCAGCCCGGTGCCGGGCTTCGCCTCGGTGATGGCGATCGGCGAGACGCCCATGCCGCGCAGGCGCTGGACGACCGCGCCCTCGGACGCGGCGTCGAGCCGACCCTTGACGAGCTTGCCGGCGCCGTCGCGGCCCCGGTAGTCGAACGCGAGCGACATCAGTGGCCTCCGGAGTACTTGTCGCCGAAGTCGATCTCGGATGCGGCGATCGCGGCGGCGGACGAGTCGGACGGCGACTCGACACGCTGCACGAGCCGGTCGAAGCCGTCCTCGTCGTGCACCTTCTCCATCGCCGCAGCGCGGGTGACGGTGCCGACGTTGACCAGCTCGGCCAGGTCCTGGTCCATCGTGTGCATCCCGGCGTCGCGGCCGGCCTGCATCGCCGAGGTGATCTGGTACGTCTTGCCCTCGCGCACCAGGTTCGCGATCGCCGGCGTCGTGCGCATGATCTCGGTGGCGACGACCCGGCCGGTGCCGTTCGCCTTCGGCACGAGCGTCTGGCAGACGACACCCTCGAGCGTCGCCGCGAGCTGCGTTCGGATCTGCCCCTGCTGGTGCGGCGGGAACACGTCGATGACGCGGTCGATGGTGCCCGGAGCGCTCTGCGTGTGGAGCGTCGCGAAGACGAGGTGGCCGGTCTCGGCCGCGGTGAGCGCGACGGAGATGGTCTCGAGGTCGCGGAGCTCACCGATCAGGATGACGTCGGGGTCCTGCCGCAGCACGTGCTTCAGCGCGGCGGCGAACGAGTGCGTGTCCGCCCCGACCTCGCGCTGGTTGATGATCGCCTTCTTGTGGTCGTGCATGAACTCGATCGGGTCCTCGACCGTCACGATGTGGTCGGCCCGGGTCTCGTTGACCAGGTCGATGAGCGCTGCGAGGGTCGTCGACTTGCCGGAACCGGTCGGCCCGGTGACGAGCACGAGGCCGCGGGGCAGCTTCGCGAACTCCCCCACGTGCTCCGGGATGCCGAGCTGCTTGAGCGTCTTGATCTTCGTCGGGATGATGCGGAAGGCCGCGCCCCAGTTGCCACGCTGCTGGTAGTAGTTCACGCGGAAGCGGAACTCCGGCGACAGGGAGTACGCGAAGTCGAGTTCCTGCTCGTGGTCGAACTGCCCGGCCTGCTCTGGGCTCAACAGGGTCTTCAGTGCGGCGATCACCTTGTTGCGTGCCCAGGGTCCCCCGGGGACCGCGGGCCGCAGGGAGCCGTCGACCCGCACGGTGGGCGGGGCGTCGGCGGTGACGTGGAGGTCCGAGGCCCCCTGGTACACGACCTGCGAGAGCGCCGTGATGAGGTCGGCGTCGGCGACCTCGCGCGCGTGGCGCGTGAAGCCGATCTCGGGGTGCGCGCCGGCGTCGACGGCGCGGCCCTGCGTCGTGGTGGTGACGGCCTGGAGGCTCGTGGTCGGCACCGCGGGCGCCACCGGCAGGTGCTCGGTCACCGTCTCGGCGTAGCCGTACGCGGCGGTCGACGGCGGGACGGCCGCCGGGGGCGTGGCCGGCGCGGCCTGCGGCTGCGCGACCGGGACGGCGACGGGGTCGCCGGCGGGCGGCGGCCACGAGGATCCGCTGGAGGTCGCAGCCGCGGACGAGCCGCCCCACGCCGCCGGTGCGCCCCACGCGGGCTCGGTCGACAGGTCGTACACGGCACTGCTCGACGTCGGCACGGGAGAGCGGTCGCTCGACGACGCCGAGGGTGCCGACGCCGCAGCGGCCGCAGCAGCGGCAGCGAGCCGCGCAGCCCGACGACCGCCGACCTCGTTGCCCGGCCGTCCGGGGTGCCATCCGGCGACGGGGTCGTCGCCGGCCTCGATGTCGTACACCGATTCGTTCATCGTCCTCGTGCTCCCGGGACTACGCGACCACGCGCAGGATCTCGTCGACGCTGGTCATGCCGAGCTTGACCTTCTCCCACCCGTCCTGTCGGAGGGTGAGCATGCCCTGCTGCTGAGCGACGCGGCTGATCTCGGCGCTCGAGGCCCGTGCGACGGCGAGCCGCTCGATCTCCTCGGTGACGGTCATGACCTCGTGCAGGGCGATCCGGCCGCGGTAGCCGGTGTTCGAGCAGACGGCGCAGCCGATCGGCGCGAAGAACTCCGGCACGGCCGCGTCCGCACGGTCGAGGAACCCGAGCGCGTGCAGCTGCTCGGCCTCGTAGACCGCCGGGGCCTTGCACCGGTCGCAGAGCCGGCGGGCCAGACGCTGGGCGACCACCGAGTCGAGCGCCGACCCGACCAGGAAGGGCTCGATGTCCATCTCGGTCAGACGGGTGACGGCCGACGGTGCGTCGTTGGTGTGCAGCGTCGAGAGCACCAGGTGACCGGTGAGCGACGCCTCGATCGCGATCTGCGCCGTCTCGTGGTCACGGATCTCACCGAGGAGCACCACGTCGGGGTCGGAGCGCAGGATCGAGCGCAGCGCGGACGCGAACGTCAGCCCGGCCTTCGGGTTCACCTGCACCTGGTTGATGCCGGCCATCCGGTACTCGACCGGGTCCTCGACCGTGATGACGTTGATCTCGGGCTTCGCGACGGCGTTCAGCGTCGTGTACAGCGTGGTCGACTTGCCCGAACCGGTGGGTCCGGTGACCAGGATCATGCCGTACGGCTTCGAGTAGGACCGCTGGTACGCCTGGAAGTTCTGCTCGAGCAGGTTGAGGTCCTTGAGCGTCAGCGACGTGTTCGTGTTGTCGAGGATCCGCATGACGACCTTCTCGCCCCACACGGTCGGCAGCGTCGCCACCCGCAGGTCGATCTGCCGACCGCCGTGGCGCACCGACATGCGGCCGTCCTGCGGCTTCCGACGCTCGGCGATGTCGATGTCACTCATGATCTTGAGCCGGCTGATGACACCGTTCTGGATGTTCTTCGGCGCCGGGGCCATCTCGTGCAGCACGCCGTCGATGCGGTAGCGCACCCGGACCTCGTGCTCGCCCGGCTCGATGTGGATGTCGGACGCGTGGTCCTGGATGGCCTGCGACACGAGCAGGTTCACGAAGCGGACGATCGGCACGTCGTCGAGCGCGCCGTCGGTCAGGTCCACCTGCTGCTGGGTCGGGGCGGCCGACTGGTCCTCGAACGACGAGGTCAGGTCGTTGAGCTCGTCGTCGGCGCGCAGGTACCGGTCGAGGGCGCTCACCAGGTCGCGCTCGTCGACCTGCAGCGGCTTGATCGAGCGACCGGAGGCGGTGCGGGCGTCGTCGATGGCGAGCACGTTCGAGGGGTTCACCATCGCCAGCACGAGCGTCTCGCCCTCGAACCCGACACCGAGCACACCGTGCCGACGGCAGAGCGCCGCGGGCAGCATCGACACCGCCGTGCCGTCGACCGGGTAGTCGGTCAGCGGGACGGTGTGCGCGTTGTTCGAGGCCGCACGCGCGGTGATGTACTGCGCCTCGCTCACCACGCCCTGGTCGACCAGGGTGCGGATCGAGCGCTCGTCGATCGCTTCGTCCCCCGTCATCGAGTCGAGGTGTTCGATCGGCAGTGCGCCGTTGAGGATGAGGATCTCGGAGAGCGTGGCCATGTGTCCCGGAGCCTCCTTCGGGTCGAGACCGGGTCGTGGGGATGCGTCCCGCAGCGGTGCGGCGCCCGTCCACGCTATTGCCGCGGTGCGCGGCGACCGCAGTCCCACAACGAGGGGGCGACGGGGTGGCGGGTGTCCCCAGTGCAGGGGTACCCGCCGGTACTGGGTGGTCCGGACGATGATCGACACGGGTCGATGCTCCGTCGCGAGCGTGCTCGCGGGGTGGGCGGTCCGGCGATCGGTGGAGCACTCGGTCGAGACCCCGGGCTGTGCAGGAACGGACGCGACGGGGTCCACGCGCGGTCGCCGCCCGCACCGCCCCACGACGAAGTCCTCGACGTGCGGCGCCGCCCCGGGCCATGATGAGCCATGGACATCACGAGCGTGACCGTGGGCCTCCCCGTCTCCGACATCGAGGCGTCCTGCCTCTGGTACGGCGCCGTGTTCCAGCGTGCGGACCCCGACCTGGAGCCCGAGGACGGCGTCGTCGAGTACGAGATCGGCGGCATCTGGCTGCAGCTGTACCTCGACACGGACGCCGAACGGCGCCCGGCGACCGTCCGGTTCGGTGTCGACGACGTCCGGTCCCAGCACGCCCGCATCGGGTCGCTCGGCATCGACGTCGGACCCGTCGAGTGCGTCGACGGTGCCGTCGACTGGTTCGACGTCCGCGACCCCGACGGCAACGTCCTCAGCCTGTACTCGTTGGTCGACGAGAAGGGCCGCACGGCCTGAGACGCGACCCCGCGCCGGCCTGGAGGCGCGTGGCGGGCCCGCCACGAGCCTCCAGGCCGGCAGCACGCCGCTGACCGGCCACGTGCCGGCAACGAGGAAGGCCCCCGCATCCGAGGATGCGGGGGCCTTCCGGGTTCAGCTCAGGCTCAGTTGTAGGTCCCGGGCGTGAAGTCGTCCGACGAGAAGCTGTCGAAGTCGACGAAGCTCAGGTCGGCGTCCGAGAACGAGGAGTCGTCGGCGAAGATGCGGTTGGGGTACCGCTCCGCCTTGGCTTCCTCGGTCGCGGCGACGTCCACGTCACGGTACCGGCTGAGGCCCGTCCCGGCGGGGATGAGCTTACCGATGATGACGTTCTCCTTGAGGCCGACGAGGTGGTCCTGCTTGCCCTCCATGGCCGCCTGCGTGAGGACGCGGGTGGTCTCCTGGAAGGACGCGGCGGACAGCCACGACTCGGTCGCGAGGGACGCCTTCGTGATGCCCATGACCTCCTGGCGAGCCGAGGCGGTCTTGCGACCCTCCTGCAGCGCCGCACGGTTCAGCGCGTTGTAGCGCGACCGGTCGACGAGCTCACCCGGCAGCAGGTCGGTGTCGCCGTGGTCGACGACGGTGACCTTGCGGAGCATCTGGCGGACGATGACCTCGATGTGCTTGTCGTGGATCGGCACGCCCTGCGAGCCGTACACGTCCTGCACACCGTTGACGAGGTGCTTCTGGACCTCGCGCACACCCTTGACCCGGAGGACCTCCTTCGGGTCCACCGTGCCGGCGATGAACTGCTCGCCGAGCTCGACGTGCTGGCCGTCCTCGATGAGGAGGGTCGCACGCTTGAGCACCGGGTAGATGAACGGCTCGTCGCCGTTGTCCGGCGTGAGGATGATCCGACGACCCTTGTCCGTGTCCTCGATCGTGACGCGGCCGGGGGCCTCGGCGATCGGGGACGCGCCCTTCGGGGTGCGGGCCTCGAAGAGCTCGGTCACGCGGGGCAGACCCTGCGTGATGTCGTCGGCCGAGGCCGAACCACCCGTGTGGAAGGTACGCATCGTCAGCTGGGTACCGGGCTCACCGATGGACTGGGCGGCGATGATGCCGACCGCCTCGCCGATGTCGACGAGGTTGCCCGTGGCGAGCGAACGGCCGTAGCACTTCGCGCAGACACCGACGGCCGACTCGCAGGTCAGGACCGAGCGCACCTTGATGCTCTCGACACCCGCCTCGAGCAGCGTGTCCAGCAGGACGTCACCGACGTCCGAACCGGCTTCGGCGACGACCGTGCCCTTCGCGTCCGCTGCCTCGGTGGCCAGCGTGCGCGAGTAGACGGTGTTCTCGACGCGCGGGTCGCGGACGAGGGCGCCGTCGGCACCCACGGTCGCGATCGGCAGCTCGAGGCCACGGGTCGTCCCGCAGTCGTCCTCACGGATGATGACGTCCTGCGACACGTCGACGAGACGACGGGTCAGGTAGCCCGAGTCGGCGGTACGGAGAGCCGTGTCCGCCAGACCCTTGCGGGCACCGTGCGTGGCGATGAAGTACTCCGCCACGGTCAGGCCCTCGCGGTACGAGTTGATGATCGGGCGGGCGATGATCTCACCCTTCGGGTTGTTCACCAGACCACGCATACCGGCGATGTTGCGCACCTGCAGCCAGTTACCACGAGCACCCGACGAGACCATGCGGTTGATGGTGTTGTCGACCGGGAAGTTGTCGCGCATCTCCTGCGCGATCTCGTTCGTGGCCTCGGTCCAGATCTTGATCAGGTCGGCGCGGCGCTCCGCGTCGGTGATCAGACCCTTGTCGAACTCGCCCTGGACCTTGGCGGCCTGGACCTCGTAGCCCGCGATGATCTCCTTCTTGCGAGGAGGCGTCACGACGTCCGACAGCGCCACGGTCACACCGGAGCGCGTGCCCCAGTAGAAGCCCGCGTCCTTGATCCGGTCCAGCGCAGCGGCCGTCTCGGTCTTGGAGTAGCGCTCGGCGAGGTCGTTGACGATCGCGGAGAGGGTGCCCTTGTCGGTGACGCGCTGGACGAACGGGTAGTCCGCCGGCAGCGTCTCGTTGAAGAGCGCACGGCCCAGGGTGGTCTCGAGGAGGATCGGCTGACCGACCTCGTAGCCCTCCGGCGCCTCGCCCTCGGCGAAGTGGACACCCGACATGCGGATCTTCACCATCGCGTTGAGGTGCAGCGTGTTCTGGTCCTTGGCCAGGATCGCCTCGGCGACCGACGAGAACGCACGGCCCTCGCCGAGCGCGCCCTCGCGGACGGTCGTCAGGTGGTGCAGACCGATGATCATGTCCTGTGCGGGCAGGGTCACCGGACGGCCGTCCGACGGCTTGAGGATGTTGTTCGAGGCGAGCATCAGGATGCGGGCCTCGGCCTGGGCCTCGACCGACAGCGGCAGGTGCACGGCCATCTGGTCACCGTCGAAGTCCGCGTTGAACGCAGCACACACGAGCGGGTGGAGCTGGATGGCCTTGCCCTCGACGAGCTGCGGCTCGAACGCCTGGATGCCCAGACGGTGCAGCGTCGGCGCACGGTTCAGCAGCACGGGGCGCTCGCGGATGATCTCCTCGAGCACGTCCCACACCTGCGGACGCGAACGCTCGACCATGCGCTTGGCCGACTTGATGTTCTGCGCGTGCGACAGGTCGATGAGGCGCTTGATGACGAACGGCTTGAACAGCTCGAGCGCCATCTGCTTCGGCAGACCGCACTGGTGCAGCTTGAGCTGCGGGCCGACGATGATGACCGAACGGCCCGAGTAGTCGACGCGCTTGCCGAGCAGGTTCTGGCGGAAGCGACCCTGCTTTCCCTTGAGCATGTCGCTCAGGGACTTCAGGGCGCGGTTGCCGGTACCCGTGACGGGACGACCACGACGACCGTTGTCGAACAGTGCGTCGACCGCTTCCTGCAGCATGCGCTTCTCGTTGTTCACGATGATCTCGGGGGCACCGAGGTCGAGCAGGCGGCGGAGGCGGTTGTTGCGGTTGATCACACGACGGTAGAGGTCGTTGAGGTCCGACGTGGCGAAGCGGCCACCGTCGAGCTGCACCATCGGGCGCAGCTCCGGCGGGATGACCGGCACGACGTCGAGCACCATCGCGGCCGGCGAGTTGCCGGTGGCGAGGAAGGAGCTGACGACGCGCAGGCGCTTGATCGCGCGGATCTTCTTCTGACCCTTGCCCTCGGCGATCTGCAGGCGCAGCGACTCGGCCTCGGCGGCCAGGTCGAAGGCCTCGAGCCGCAGCTTGATCGCCTCGGCGCCCATGTAGGCGTCGAAGTAGATCCCGAAGCGGTCCTGCAGCTCGTGGAACACGGCGTCCTCGGGCTTGAGGTCGCCGACCTTGAGGTTGCGGAAGTCCTCCCACACGCGCTCGAGGCGGGTGATGTCCTCGTCGAAGGACTTGCGGACCTGGGACATCTCCTTCTCGGCGGTGTCCTTGGTCCGGCGCTTCACGTCGGCCTTGGCGCCCTCTTCCTCGAGCGCTGCGAGGTCGTCCTCGAGCTTCTTGAGGCGGTCGGCGATGATCGAGTCGCGCTGACCCTCGAGGTTCTTGATCTCGAGGCGCATCTCGTTCTCGAGACCGGGCATGTCGGCGTGACGGCCCTCTTCATCGATGTCGATGATCATGTACGCCGCGAAGTAGATGACCTTCTCGAGGTCCTTCGGCGCCATGTCGAGCAGGTAGCCGAGGCGCGACGGGACGCCCTTGAAGTACCAGATGTGCGTGACGGGCGCGGCGAGCTCGATGTGGCCCATGCGCTCACGGCGGACCGAGGACTTGGTGACCTCGACGCCGCAGCGCTCGCAGACGATGCCCTTGAAGCGGACACGCTTGTACTTGCCGCAGGCGCACTCCCAGTCGCGGGACGGACCGAAGATCTGCTCGCCGAACAGACCGTCCTTCTCGGGCTTCAGGGTGCGGTAGTTGATGGTCTCCGGCTTCTTGACCTCGCCGTACGACCACTGACGGATGTCCTCGGCGGTCGCGAGGCCGATCCGGATGGCGTCAAATGACGTTGCTTCGAGCAATGTTCTTCTCTCTTGCTGAGTTCGAAACGTGTTCGGTACGGGCCGGCTCAGATGTCGTCGACGGACGACGACTCGAACCGCGAGGAGATGTTGATGCCGAGCTCTTCAGCGGCACGGAAGACCTCGTCGTCCGTGTCGCGGAGGCTGACCGCCTGGCCGTCCGCCGAGAGGACCTCGACGTTCAGGCAGAGCGACTGCATCTCCTTCATGAGGACCTTGAACGACTCGGGGATGCCGGGTTCCTGGATGTTCTCGCCCTTGACGATCGCCTCGTAGACCTTCACGCGGCCGAGGATGTCGTCGGACTTGATCGTCAGGAGCTCCTGGAGGGCGTAGGCGGCGCCGTACGCTTCGAGCGCCCACACCTCCATCTCACCGAACCGCTGTCCACCGAACTGCGCCTTACCACCCAGCGGCTGCTGCGTGATCATCGAGTACGGACCGGTCGAACGGGCGTGGATCTTGTCGTCGACCAGGTGGTGCAGCTTGAGGATGTACATGTAGCCGACCGAGACGGGCTCCGGGAACGGCTCGCCGGAGCGGCCGTCGAAGAGCTGCGCCTTGCCGGAGGAACCGATCAGGCGCTCGCCGTCGCGGTTCGGGAGCGTGCTGTCGAGGAGCCCCTCGATCTCGCGCTCGTACGCACCGTCGAACACCGGGGTGGCCACCTTCGTGCCGGGCGCCGCGCTGTGCGCTGCCTCCGGCAGGGCGGATGCCCACTCCTGGATGCCCTCGACGTTCCAGCCCTGCTTCGCGAGCCACCCGAGGTGGATCTCGAGGACCTGGCCGAAGTTCATGCGGCCGGGGACGCCGAGCGGGTTGAGCACGATGTCGACCGGGGTGCCGTCCGCGAGGAACGGCATGTCCTCGACCGGCAGGATCGTCGAGATGACGCCCTTGTTGCCGTGACGACCGGCGAGCTTGTCGCCCGCGGTGATCTTGCGCTTCTGGGCGATGTAGACGACCACGCGCTGGTTGACACCCGAGCCGAGCTCGTCGTCGCCGTCCTGCGCGTCGAAGACCTTGACGCCGATGATCGTGCCCTCTTCACCGTGGGGCACCTTCAGCGAGGTGTCGCGCACCTCGCGCGACTTCTCGTTGAAGATCGCGCGGAGCAGGCGCTCCTCGGCGGAGAGCTCGGTCTCGCCCTTCGGCGTGACCTTGCCGACCAGGATGTCGCCGGGGCGGACCTCGGCGCCGATGCGGATGATGCCGCGCTCGTCGAGGTCGGCCAGGAGGTCCGGGCTGACGTTCGGGAGGTCGCGGGTGATCTCCTCCTTGCCGAGCTTCGTGTCGCGAGCGTCGACCTCGTACTCCTCGATGTGGATCGAGGAGAGCGTGTCGTCCTTCACGAGGTTCTGCGACAGGATCATCGCGTCCTCGTAGTTGTAGCCCTCCCACGGCATGAACGCGACGAGGAGGTTCTTGCCGAGCGCGAGCTCGCCGTTCTCCGTCGCGGGACCGTCGGCGATGACCTCGCCCTGCTCCACGCGCTCGCCTGCGGAGACGATGACGCGGTGGTTGTAGCTCGTGCCCTGGTTCGAGCGGTCGAACTTGCGCAGGTAGTAGGTCTGCGTGCCGCCCTCGTCGAGCTGCAGGGTCACGGCGTCGGCCGAGACCTCGGAGACGACACCCGCCTTGTCGGCGGTGACGACGTCACCGGCGTCGATGGCGGTGTAGCCCTCCATGCCGGTGCCGACGAGCGGCGACTCGGAACGGAGCAGCGGGACGGCCTGACGCTGCATGTTCGCACCCATGAGGGCGCGGTTCGCGTCGTCGTGCTCGAGGAACGGGATGAGCGAGGTCGCGACCGACACCATCTGGCGCGGCGAGACGTCCATGTAGTCGACCTCGTCCTTGCCGACGAGCTCGACCTCGCCGCCCTTCTTCCGGACGAGCACCTTGTCGTCCTGGAAGTGGAAGTCGTCGGTCAGCGGCGCGTTGGCCTGGGCGACGACGAAGTCGTCCTCCTCCGATGCCGTGAGGTAGTCGATGGTCGTGGTGACCTGACCGTTCACGACGCGGCGGTACGGCGTCTCGATGAAGCCGAAGGAGTTGATCCGACCGAACGACGCGAGCGAGCCGATCAGACCGATGTTCGGGCCTTCCGGGGTCTCGATCGGGCACATGCGGCCGTAGTGCGACGGGTGGACGTCGCGGACCTCGACGCCGGCACGCTCACGGGACAGACCACCCGGGCCGAGGGCCGAGAGACGCCGCTTGTGCGTCAGGCCCGCGAGCGGGTTGTTCTGGTCCATGAACTGCGACAGCTGCGAGGTGCCGAAGAACTCCTTGATCGCGGCGACGACGGGGCGCACGTTGATCAGGGTCTGCGGCGTGATCGCCTCGATGTCCTGCGTGGTCATGCGCTCGCGGACGACGCGCTCCATGCGGGACAGACCGGTGCGGACCTGGTTCTGGATGAGCTCGCCGACGGCGCGGATGCGACGGTTGCCGAAGTGGTCGATGTCGTCCACGTCGAGACGGAGCTGGACGGGCTCGCCGTCACGGACACCGTCGAGCGTCGTCTTCTCGGCGTGCAGCGAGACGAGGTACTTGATGGTGCGGACGATGTCCTGCACGGTCAGCACCGAGTCCGAGAGCTGCGCGTCGATGCCGAGCTTGCGGTTCAGCTTGTAGCGACCCACCTTGGCGAGGTCGTAGCGCTTCGAGTTGAAGTAGAAGTTGTCGAGGAGCGCACGCGCGGCCTCGGCGGCGACCTGCTCGCCCGGACGCAGCTTGCGGTAGATGTCCTTGAGCGCCTCTTCCTTGGTGAGGACGGCGTCCTTCTCGAGGGTCGACTCGATCGAGGCGAAGCCCTGGAACTCCTCCATGATCTCCTCGCTCGTCAGGCCGAGGGCCTTGAGGAAGACGGTCACGGACTGCTTGCGCTTGCGGTCGATGCGCACGCCCACCTGGTCGCGCTTGTCGATCTCGAACTCGAGCCACGCACCACGCGACGGGATCACGCGGGCGGAGTAGATGTCCTTGTCGGAGGTCTTCTCCTGCTGGCGCTCGAAGTAGACGCCCGGCGAGCGGACGAGCTGCGAGACGACGACGCGCTCGGTGCCGTTGATGATGAACGTGCCGCGCTCGGTCATGAGCGGGAAGTCGCCCATGAAGACGGTCTGCGTCTTGATCTCACCGGTCATGTGGTTCATGAACTCGGCGTTGACGTACAGCGGCGCGGCGTAGGTCTTGCCACGCTCCTTGCACTCGTCGATGGAGTACTTCGGGTCCTCGAGCTCCGGGGACGTGAACGAGAGCTGCATGGTCTCGCCGAGGTCCTCGATCGGGGAGATCTCCTCGAAGATCTCCTCGAGGCCGGAGTGCAGCGCGAGGTCGGTGCGACCCTGCTCCTGTCCTTCGGCGAGGCGGGCCTTCCAGACGTCGTTGCCGACGAGCCAGTCGAAGCTCTCCGTCTGGAGGGCGAGCAGATCCGGCACCGTGAGGGTGTCTGTGATCTTGGCGAACGAGAGTCGCGAGTGGTTGCGACCGTTCTTGGGGTTGGTGGATGCGTTGGGCGCAGCAGCCAAGGGTGTGACCTCCGGTAGGCCCCGTCGGGCCGGTACTGACGAGCAGCACGTAGGTGAGTGGATTGATCGCTCGGCGCGACCCCGGGACCACCGACACGGAACGCACGACGGCAACGACCGTCGAGGACCTGTGGGATGATCGGTGAGCGGGTCCCGCCGCCATATACGGGACCGGCTGCACCAGGGCGCGTGTTCGACCGCAATATGACGACACACGAATGCCAGGGAGCGCGAACTGTCATCATAGGTCGCCCTGGCGCGCGCTGTCCAGTCCTGGCTTGACCGGATTCGGCGATGGCGTGTATAAGCACACCGACCGCCCCGGGATTCCCGCAGCGCGGCCCGGATCAGTCCTCGAGCGCGTGCAGCAGCTCCTCCGGGTGCTCGGTCCGGACGAAGGTCACCCGCCCCCGGTCGTCCGTGATCCGCACGCCGCGGCCCGGCGTGAGGATGAGCGCCCGCACCCCGCGGCCGAGCCGCAGGCCCACCCCGCCGAAGGTGCGCGCGTCCGCGTCGGCCACCGTCACGTCGGCGATGCGTCCCCGCGCGATCCGCCGCGTCGGCAGCGGCCGGAAGTGCAGGACGACGGCGGCGTCGGTCACCGCGATGCCGGTCCGGGCGAGCAGCAGCAGGGCACCGGCCACGAGTGCGACCACGCCCGGCAGCAGCAGCGCGACCTCCGGTGCGTCCCCCGGCCAACCGAGGACGGCCGCGGTCAGCGCGCCCCCGCCGAGCAGCAGCACGGCGCCGACCACGCGCATCCACCGAGGAGCGCGCTCACCGTCGACGGCCACCGGCCGGGAGGCGCGGTGCGGCCGGGCGGACCGGCGACTGTCCGCCGCGGCGGAGCCGGTCCGGCTGCGTGGCACGCCGGCCGGGCGCCGGGCGGGACGGAGGGTGGGGATGCTCAGGGTGTCGGTCATCGCGGGTCTCCTGCGGGAGTCGTGTTCCTGCCGCGGGCGCCCGGGTCGTCGGACGGCGCACGCGTGGTGCCGTGCGCCGTCGCACGCGGGAGGGCGGCGAGCCTCGGGTGGGGGGTGCGGGGCGCGCCGACGACGTGCGGGGCACCCGGGCGCGGTGGGGGTCGCGCGGGGTCGTGCCGGTCCACGTCGCGGTCACCCGGACCGGCGGAACACCACGGCCTCGGCCGCACGGTGCTCGACACCTGTCGGGTGACGACGACGAGAACGGTACGTCGTGTCCCTTGACGTCGGCTGGTCGTGACGTCGGCTGGTCGTGCGGGGAGGGACGCTGCGTCAGCGCAGGACGCGGGCCACGGCCTCGGCACGGGTGCGGACCCCGAGCTTCGCGAACACCTGGTTCACGTACGACTTCACGGTCGGCACCGTCAGGAAGAGCTCGGCTGCGATCTCCGGGTTCGTCCGACCGGCGGCGATCCGCTCGAGCACGTCGGCCTCCCGCGGCGTGAGCGCGGGGAAGCGGTGACGGACCCCGCCCTCGGGGTCGTCACCGGCGCCGATGATGTCGGCACCGGGGCCCGCGCCGAGCTGTGCGACGAGCCGCGCACCGACCCCGGCGTCGAAGGTGGCCTGCCCCGAGGCCACGGCGCGCACCGCGGTCGCGAGTTCCCGTCGGCCCGCGTCCTTCGTCAGGTACCCGCGCGCCCCGGCCCGCAGCGCGCCGACGATCGACGCGTCGTCGGCGTAGGTCGTGAGCACGAGCACGGCGACCCCCGGGTGTGCGGCCGTGATCGCCGCGGTGGCGGTCGGGCCGTCGGTGCCCGGCATCCGCAGGTCCATCAGCACGACGTCCGGCGGGTCGGCGTCCACCATCGCGACGGCCGCTGCGCCGTCAGCGGCCTCGCCGACGACCTCGACGTCGGGCTCGAGCGACAGCACCGTGACCAGGCCGTCCCGCACGATCGCCTGGTCGTCCACCACGAGCACCCGGATCGTCACGCCCGCTCCCCTGCACCGCCGGTCGTCGCCGGCACGCGCATCGCCACCACGAAGGACCGGCCGTCCACGCCGGCCGTGACGGTCGAGTCGTCGCCGAGCTCCGCGAACCGCTCCCGCATCCCGACGAGACCGAGCCCGCCACCAGCCCCGGAGCCCGAGCCCGCGGGGTCGAGCGCGTTCACCACCGTCACCTCGACCGCCGGGCCGGCCGCGCGCACGGACAGCTCCACGGGTCGACCGGCGGCGTGACGGCGGGCGTTGCTCAGCGCCTCCCGGGTGGCCGCGACCACGACCGCACGGTGCGCCGCGTCGACCGACACCAGGCCCAGGTCGCCGCGCGTGGTGAGCACCCCGCCGAAGGCTCGGTGGGCGTCGGCCAGCCCCGCGAGGTCCACGGGCTGCGTCACGGGCCCCGTCGTGTCGTCCCGCAGCGCGTGCACCGCACGTCGGGCCTCGGCGAGCCCGGACGCCGCGAGGGTCCGCGCCGCGCCGGCACGCCGGGTGGCCTCCTCGACGCGGCCGGCCTCGAGCAGCGCCTCGACCGCGTCGAGCTGCAGGACGAGCCCGCCGAGCGAGTGCGCGAGGACGTCGTGGACCTCGCGGGCGGCCCGCGACCGGTCCGCCAGCAGTCCGGCACGCTGCTGCTCGACCGCGGCCTGCCGGGTGCGTTCCTCGACGAGACGAGCCTGGCGGCGGCTGAACCCGACGACGGCCGCCAGGAGCAGGCCGCCTCCGGAACCGAGCACCAGGCCGACCGGTGTCCCGGCCGGCACGGCGGCGCCCGCGACCTCGAGCAGCGCCACGGCCGCGGCGACCGGCCCCACCCACGCCGGCTGCCGCGCGCTCGCACCGAGGACGACGACGCCCACGAGCGGAACGGCGACCGCCACCGCCCCCGTGGGGACGACGACGGCGGCCCCGGCGACGACCATGACCCAGGCCGCGGCGAGCAGCAGGCGCTCCCGTCGCGCGGCGACACGGAGCACCCAGGCGGCGAGCGCCACCGACCCGGTCACCCACACCCACGCGGGGTGCCCGGTGGCCGTCCCGGTGCGCACGAACCAGTACGTGACCACCAGGACGCCGAGCAGGTGCAACGCCCGGGTGAGCACGGAGCCGGACCGGTCGCGCACGGGCGCGGTCCACGCAGCGGTGGTGCTCCGCGGGTCCGGACTGCTGGTCACCGGACCATCATGCCGCTGGCCGCACGCGGGACGCGCTGGTCGACGACCAGTGCCCGTGCGGCCCGGTTCAGTGCCAGGACGAGCAGGATCGCGCCCGTCGAGGTGAGCAGGTGCGCGCCGAGGTGTCCACCGACGACGTCGAGCCCGATGCGGACCGCGACCAGGAGCAGCCACAGCCCGGCGCCCGCCCAGCCGGTGCGCGCCTGCAGCGTCCGGCCGTGGTCGTCGGGGGTCGTGGCCACGCGGAACCGGGTCATCGACCCCATCGCGAGACCGACGGCGACCGCGAGCAGGACCTCGATGCCGAGGAGGAGCACGTCGAGCGTCGTCACGGTGGCGGCCGACTGCGCGAGCACCACGACCCCGACGAGGCCGAGGACGAGCGGGGCGCGCCAGACGCGTGCCGGGTCGAGCGTCCGCCAGGTCGCCTGCCGGTACGCCAGGAAGCCGACGAGGACGAGACCGATGACGGCGTTCGCGATGAGCTGGGTGGACACGGTGTGCCTTCCGACGGGGTGTCCGGCGCGGGTCCCCGACCGGTGCTCCCAGCCTCGTGAGCCGGCGGTCGGCAGCACACCACCCACGGGTGGTGGTCCGGGTGGGGATCACGGTGGTGTTCCATGGGAGGCATGGCTGATGCGTTCGACGGGTTCCGGATCGGTGCGGGCTGGGCGTCGGTGGAGCCGGACCGGCACCGCCCCGGGTCCTTCACGCTCGTGGTGGACGGCACGCCGCAGTCGCACGTCGACCTCGAGGACCCGACGCACCTGGCGTTCGAGTACATCCGGCGCATCGGACACGCGATCGACCTCCTGCCGGAGGGACCGATCACGGCGCTGCACCTCGGTGCGGGTGCACTGACCCTGCCCCGGTACGTCGCCGTCACCCGCCCGGGCTCGCGGCAGCAGGTCGTGGAGCTGGAGCGGGACCTCGTCGAGCACGTGCGCGAGGTGCTCCCGTTCCCCCGCGGCGCCTCGATCCGGGTCCGCTACGGCGACGCCCGCGAGGTGCTCGGCAAGCTGCCGGCCGGCCTCCGCGGCACGGTGGACCTGGCGGTCGTCGACGTGTTCGGCGGCTCGCAGATCCCCGCGCACGTGACGAGCGTCGAGTTCTACCGCTCCGTCGCCGAGTTCCTCTCCCCCACCGGGATCGTCGCCGTGAACGTCGCGGACGGGGCCGGCCTGGCCTTCGCACGCGGGCAGGCATCGACGCTGCAGGCCGTCCTGCCGTCGGTCGCGGCCGTCGCCGACACCGGCATGCTCAAGGGGCGGCGGTTCGGCAACATCGTGCTGCTCGGGTCGCTGACCGACCTCCCCGTGGCGGACATGCCCCGGCGCTACTCGTCCGACCCGATGCCGGCGAAGGTGGTGCACGGGCAGGAGCTCCGTGCCTTCACGGCGGGCGCGCCCATCGTCACCGACGCGACCGCGGTCGCGTCCCCCGAACCGAACCGCAGCGTCTTCGGCGGCTGAGCCCGCGGTCGCGTCCCGACCACACGCCGGACGGGAGGCGCGGTGCCGGTCCGGTGCCGGGCCTCCCGGCCGTGGGACGGGTACAGGAGCGCCGAGTCCCCCTGAACACGTCGGGCATCCGGCTGCCAGGATGGGGGACAACGACCGCGCGACCGCGCGACCGACCGAGGGAGTCCCCTGATGACGAACGACGACCGGAGCAACGAGGACCGGACGGGCGACGGCGACGCGCCGGTCTGGGGCAGTGCGCCGCAGCGCGACCAGCGCGACCAGCACGACGCACCCCGCTACGGCGAGCGCGTGGATCCGGCACCGGGATCGGCGCCGCAGTACGGCGAGCAGCACCAGGGCCAGCAGCAGTACGGGCAGCAGCAGTACGGCGAGCGCGACCAGTACGGGCAGCAGCAGTACGGCGAGCGCGACCAGCACGGACAGCAGCAGTACGGCCAGCCGCAGCACGGCGAGCACGACCAGCACGACCAGCACGGTCGGTACGACCAGCGCGACGGCCGTCACGAGTCCCCGACGTGGGGCGAGCACCAGGGGTCGCACCAGCCCTACGCGGCGTCCTCGGCGCCGGCGAGTGCAGGCAGCCCGGCGTGGCAGTCCTCCGAGGAGACGAAGCCGGCGAAGAAGAAGAAGACCGTCGGGCTCGTGGCGTTCGCGCTCGGGATCCTGTCGCTCGTGCTCGGCGTCGTCGGCGGTGCCGTGCTGGGCGCCGCGTTCGCGGGCAACGCCGCACTCGAGCAGATCGCGCGCGACGGCGGCGGATCGGTGCAGCAGCAGGAACAGCTGCAGCAGCAGCTCATGAACGACCCGTCCGCGATGAGCCAGCTCGGCGGCGGGGCGATCATCATCCTCATCGCAGCCGTCCTCGGTCTGTGGGCCCTGGTGCAGGGCATCATCGCGGCGGTCGCGGGCCGGGGTCGCGTCTGGGGTGTCCTCGCGATCATCCTCGCCGTCGTCGCCACCTTCGCGACGTTCATCGCGGTCAGCATCGCCGCGGCTGCCGCGGTCACCGGCGGCAACTGATCCACGAGTACCACCGACGGCCCGTCCCGCTGCAGCGGGGCGGGCCGTTCCGCGTCCCGGACCGGTCCGCGTTCTCGGACCCCCCGTGCGCGTGGCACCGCCCGCTCACGGGAGCCCGCGGTTACCCTCGAACCGATGTCCCTCCCGCCTGACGACAGCCAGCAACCCGACCGCGCTCGGGAACCCCGTCACGCCGCGCCGGGCGACTCCGCCCCGGTCACCGCGGGTGTGAGCCCGGGGAGCACCTTCGCGCCGATCAGCCTGCGGCCGGCCGTCGACGCCGACGCCGTGCAGCAGCGGCTGCGCGACCTCGGGCAGAGCCGGAGCACCGAGGCCCTGGCGGAGCGGGCCGAGCTCCTCCGCCTGCTCGGCCGGCTCGACGAGTCGCTCGTCGTCGCGGAGGAGGTCTTCCGGCTGACGATGTTCACCGGTGAGCGGTCGGACAAGGTCGCCGCGCGCATCCGTCGTGCGCACGTGCTGCACGACCTGGGACGCCACGAGCGCGCCGCGACCGAGGCCGCGATGGCGCGCGACACCGCCCGGACCGAGGAGTGGCCGGAGCTCGAGGGCGCCGCCGCCGAGCTCGAGGGCTGGTCGCTGTTCGAACTGTCACGGTTCGACGAGGCCCGGTCGGCGCTCTCGCGTGCCTACCAGGCCTTCCGGCAGGCAGGGGCTCCCTCGGAGCGCACCGAGGCACTCCGCACCGCGGTCGAGGCCGCGCTCCGCGCCTCGGTGGCGCAGCCGAAGGCCCCCGAGGACAAGCCCCGCACCGCCCGCGAGGTCGCCGCGCGCCGGGCCGAGGACGACGAGCCGCAGACGACCCGCGTCGCCGAACCGGTCAAGCAGGTCCCGCCGGTCCGTCGCCGTGTGCTCGGAGCACCCGACGCCGCACGCACCGACGCCGACGACATCTGGGGCCGGATCGCGGCGAAGGCGGCGCAGAAGGGTCAGGCGCCGCGCGACGAGCCCACCGACGACCTGCGGGACCCCCGCGCACGGTGACGACGCAGCCCGCAGCGGCGACGCAGCCCGCGGCGACGCTCGAGCGGGTCCGTGCACGAGCCGAGCACCTGCTGGCGGTGCACCTCGGCCCGGGCGGGTGGACGTTCGCGTTCGACCACGCCAGGACCCGCGCGGGGCAGTGCGACTTCGGCCGCCGACGTATCACAGTGAGCCGGCACATCGTCACCCGGGTGTCGGACGACGACGTGGACCAGGTCCTGCTGCACGAGGTCGCGCACGCGCTCGCCGGTCCCCGTGCCGGTCACGGTCCCGTCTGGCGACGCACCGCGGCGGACATCGGGTACACCGGCTCCCGCCTGTACGACGGGCCCGTCGCGTCGGAGCTCGCGCCGTGGGTCGGCACCTGTCCGGCGGGCCACGAGCACTTCCGCTACCGGACACCGACGCGCCCCCTGGCCTGCGCCCGGTGCGCGCGACGCTTCGACGGCCGGAACCTCATCACCTGGGAGCGGCGCGCGGCTACCGCATGATCGATCCGGCACGTGGAGGCGCGCCGGGGAGCCGTTAGCCTGGGCGGATGCACACGGGGCAGCACATCCGGACGGACAGCGGGTCGTCGTGGTTCTTCGACGCCGGCCGGATCGCCCTGGACTTCGCCCACACCGGTGGGTTCGCCGACGATGCCGACGGCCGTCGTCCCCGCGCCCGGCTCGGTGAGCTCCTCGTGACGCCGGCCGACCTGGACGAGTGGCTCGGCGACCACACCGAGCCGATCGACGTCGGCGCGACGGCGCGGGAGCTGCAGGACGCCCGAGCCCTCCGCGCCGCGATCGGACGACTGGCCGTCGCCGCGGCCCCGGCCCCCGTCGGCTCGTCGGGCCCCGCCGAACGGACCGCGGTCGCCGCCGGGCTCCGCGCCGGTACCGGACGGACCCGGCCGGCACCGGACGACATCGACACGGTGAACCTGTTCGCGGCGCTGCCGGACGTGCCCCCGAGCCTGCCCGGGGGCCGACGTCGCGCGGGCGCGAACCGGGTCCGTCTGGCCCAGGCGCTGTCGAGCGTGGCACGCGACGCGGTGGCGCTCTTCACCGAGGTGGGCTTCGACGACGTCGCCGCGGACGGACAGGCGACCCGCCTCAGCCGGTGCTCGGCGGACGACTGCGGGCTCGTCTTCTACGACTCGTCGCGTGGCGGCACCCGCCGGTGGTGCTCGATGCAGCGGTGCGGCAACCGCGCGAAGGTCCGCGCGCACCGGGCGCGACGCGCGGCCGCCTAGGGAGCCCTGCCCGGACGACTCGTGACACACCGAATCTGAGGATTCGGTCCGCCGAAACCTGGCAGGCTGTCGGCATGTCCGACACCGCCGCCGCCCGCCGTGCCCCCTCCGGACGTCTCGACGACGGCACCGGCGGCCCCGGAACCGGTCCCGGTCGGCCGCGTCGCCGTGCCGCCGGCCTCACGCTGCTCGGGCCCGCCTTCGTCGCCGCGATCGCCTACGTCGACCCGGGCAACGTCGCGGCGAACCTGACCGCCGGTGCGCAGTACGGGTACCTGCTGCTCTGGGTGCTCGTCGCCGCGAACGCCAGTGCCGTCGTGGTCCAGTACCTGTCGGCGAAGCTCGGGGTCGTCACCGGGAGGTCGCTGCCGGAACACCTGGGCCTGCGGATGCGTCGCACCCCGCGGCTGCTCTTCTGGGCCCAGGCCGAGGTCGTCGCCGCCGCGACCGACGTCGCCGAGGTCATCGGCGGGGCGCTCGCGCTGCACCTGCTGTTCGGCCTGCCGCTCGTCGTCGGCGGCGTGCTCACCGGCGTGGTCTCGATGGCGATCCTGCTCCTGCACAGCCGCCGGGGCACCCGCACGTTCGAGGCCGTGGTGACGACGATGCTCGCGGTCCTGACCGTCGGCTTCTGCGCGGGCCTGCTGTCCGCGCAGGTCTCCCCCGGCGAGCTCGTCAGCGGCCTGGTCCCCCGGTTCGAGGGCGCGCAGTCGGTGCTCCTCGCCGCCTCGATGCTCGGTGCGACGGTGATGCCGCACGCGGTCTACCTGCACTCGGCCCTGGCACGGGACCGGCACGGCGACGTCCCCGCCGGGCCGGAGCGCCACCGGGTGCTCGTCGCGACGCGGTGGGACGTCGGGCTGGCCCTCGTCGTCGCGGGCGGTGTCAACGTCTGCATGCTCGTGCTCGCCGCCGCCACGTTGCCCGGGGTCGCGGGCACCGACACCATCCCCGGCGCGCAGGCCGCGATCGCGGCCAACGTCGGCCCCGTCGTGGGCGTCCTGTTCGCGGTCGGCCTGCTCGCGTCCGGTCTGGCGTCGACCTCGGTGGGCTGCATGGCCGGCGCGGAGATCATGCACGGGCTGCTGCACGTCCGCATCCCGGTCGCGGTGCGCCGGCTCGTCACGCTGCTGCCCGCCGTGGTGCTCCTGGCCGTCGGCGCGGACCCGACGATGCTCCTCGTGCTCAGCCAGGTGGTGCTGAGCTTCGGCATCGCCTTCGCGATCGTGCCGCTCGTGGTCTACACGTCACGGCGGAGCATCATGGGCGCCGACGTCAACGCGATGACCACCCGCGTGGTCGCGGGCGTCATCGCGCTGGTGATCGTCGCCCTCAACGTGGCGCTCGTGGTGCTGACGCTGGCCGGTTGAACCCGCCGGACGGCGACGGCCGGGTCGTCCCCGCGTCAGTCGACGACGCGGACTTCCTTCCAGAAGGCGTAGTAGCCCGAGTAGTCCTTGCCGACCCGGTCGAACGACGACGGGATCGGCGTGGGGTAGGTCCAGGCGCGGTCCGGCAGCGCCTGACCGTCGACCGTGACGGTGTAGTACTGCGTGTCGCCCTTCCACGGGCAGTGGTACTGGGTGTCGCTCTCCGAGAAGAACTCCGGCGCCACGCTCGACGGCGGGAAGTACCAGTTCCCCTCGATCTGGATGAGGTCCTCCTGCGGAGCCTCCGCGATCACGGTGTCGCCGACGACTGCCTTCATGACGTGCTCCTTGCGATCAGCGGCGTCCTGGCGACGCCGGTCCCGATCGGGAACGCTACGCCCGGGTGCCGGATTCCCGCAGGACGACGAGCTCGGGCCCCGCGGCGAGCGCCGTGTGCACCGTCTCCCGGTCCAGGTCCGCCGCGCCCTCGGCGGCGCTCACGAGGTGCCGCACCGCGCGACGGAGTCCCGTGTACGCGGCGCAGGCGGCGGCCGCCTCGGGCGAGGTGTGGTCGATCCCGACCGTGACGAGGGCGTCGACGACGGCCCCGGCGGCGAGCAGGTCCTCGACCGCGGGCTCCGGCGTCTCCGCGCCGTCCGTCGGCTCCCCGGCGGCGTCCGCGACGGTGACGCCGGGGTCGGTGGTGCGGCCCGCGGCGACGACCGCGACGACGCACCGGTCCCCGCGCTCGGCCTGGAGGCTCGTCACCCGTTCCGCGACCGCCGCCGCGTTGCCGAGGTGGCCGAGCACGACCTCCGGACCGTCGGGCAGCAGGGCTGCCGCGGCCCGCGCCCGTGCCGCGGGGTCGGCCCCGCCCCCGGACGGTTCCGGCAGGACGTCCACCCACACCACGAGGTGCGTGCCGTGCGCTATCCGGTCGGCACCGGCGCTCCCCCACGCGAACCGGACCTGGTACTGCTCCTGGGTGCGTGCTGCCACCGGTCCACGATAGCCGCGGGCCGTCCCAGTCCGTCCCGGTCCGTCCCCGTCGGTCCCTGTCCGTCCCCACAGGAGCCCGGTCCACAGCCTGTGCCCGCTCGACCCCGCTGTCGGTGCCGCGACCGTAGGATCGGTGACCATGGAGATCGCCACCGTCCCCACGCTGACCGGCGACCGCGTCACCCTCGAGCCCCTGGCGGCCGAGCACGCGGACGACCTGCGGGCGGCGGTGGCGGACGGCGACCTCTGGCGCACCTGGTACACCTCGGTGCCGGCCCCCGACCGGGTCGAGGCCGAGATCGACCGGCGGCTCGGCGAGCACGCGGCGGGGCGGATGGTGCCCTTCGCGATCCGTGACCGCCCGACCGGTCGCGTCGTCGGGGCGACCACCTTCGCGAACATCGACACCGCCAACCGTCGCGTCGAGATCGGCTACACCTTCCTGGCGCGGGCGGCACAGCGGAGCGGGATCAACACCGAGGCGAAGCTGCTCCTGCTCTCGCACGCGTTCGACACCTGGGACTGCATCGCCGTCGAGTTCCGGACGCACTGGCACAACCAGCAGTCGCGGGCGGCGATCGCCTCGCTCGGCGCGAAGCAGGACGGCGTCCTTCGCAGCCACTCGATCGGCCGGGACGGCACGCTGCGCGACACCGTGGTCTTCTCGATCACCGCCACCGAGTGGCCGACCGTGCGCCTGTCGCTCACCGAGCGCCTGCGCACGCGGGACCGTGCCGAGGGCGCACGGCGTCGGGCCGCCCGGCACGCCTGACCCGTCGGACGCACGGGTGCACCGTCCCCCGCGGGGACGTCGCCCGCCCAGCGCCACGGCGTAGCGTCCGCAGCATGCACGTCGGTCTCCGCATCGTCCTCGACGCCCCGGTCGACGCCGTCCGCGACGCCCTGCTGTCGCCCTCGGTGATGGTCGCCGTCACGAAGCCGTTCCTCGTCTACCGCTCACGGTCACCGGAGGGACTCCCGGAGCGCTGGACCCCCGGCGTCCCGCACCCGATCACCGCCGACGCCCTCGGGGTCGTGCCGAGCGGCGACACGCACGTCGACATCGACCTGTACGAGGTCGACGGGGTGCCGGTGCAACGCGACAACGGAGGTGGCACCTCGGGACTCTTCGGGCGGATGACCATGCGGCACCGGATGGCCACCGTCGACCTCGGTGACGGGCGGACCCTGCTGCTCGACCGGCTCACCTACCGGATGCGCCCCACGCTCCTCGGGGCCGCACTCTGGCCGGGCATGTGGGTCATCTGGCAGTGGCGTGCGCTCCGGATGCGGCAGCTCGCCCCGTCGTGGGGCCGTCCCGGGCACTGACGCGCGACGTCCGTCAGGACTTCGGCTGCTCGTCCACCTGCACGTGGACGGCGTAGTCCGTGCCGTCGACGTCACGCACCTCGACGACGGAGTCGTACACGGTCGTGTCACCCTCGGCACCGATCTCGCAGTGCACGGTGTTCCCCTCGACCAGGTCGATCGGGTCCGTACCGCAGTCGACCAGCGGACGCTGACCGACCTCGCGTTCGAGTGCGTCGGCCACCACGTCCTCGAACCCCGACGGCGACACCGTCCGGTTCGCGGAGGCGGACACCGTGCACCCGCTCAGGACCGCGACGAGGGTCAGACCCGCCACGATCGGGGCGATCGAGCGGTGCACGCGTGGTGCCGCCCGTCCCGCCGTGGTCCGCGCGGCGGCGGTCCGTCTGGTCGTCGTTCCCCTGGTCACGTCGCCCGTCCCCTCGTCGGTCGCTGTCCGACCAGTGTGCCAGGGCCGTCACGGGAGCACCCGCAGGGGACCGTCCACAGCCCCGGCCCGTCGCTGGCGGGTCCGGAGCACCCGGGCGTACGCTCGTCCTCGTGAGCCAGACGCAGGAGCCGAGGGCCCAGGACCGCGTGCACAGCACCCTCGCCACCGTGGACTGGCGGCGGATGACGTTCGACCTGTACCGACGGGTGCGGGCGACGGCCGACCCCGAGACCGCGCACGCGATGTGGCGCGAGACCCGCGACGCGATGTTCGCCGAGCACCCGGCCAGTCCGCTGCTCGACGAGGACGCCCGCGACTTCGAGGCGCTGCCCGTGCCCGACTACGACCCCGAGTGGCGGTTCCGCGCGCGCATCGAGTCCGCCGAGCCCCGTGCGATGGACGTCGAGACGGGCACCGACGGCGTCGTGCACTTCGACCGGCTCGGTGTCGTGCGGCTGCCGGGCATCGGCACGCTCGACGTCTGGTCGCACGGCGGCTACGCGGGCGGGGTCTTCGTGCCCGTGAAGGACGCCAGCGCGGGTCGTGCCCGCGGCACCTACGGCGGCGGGCGGTACCTGCTCGACACGATCAAGGGTGCGGACCTCGGCGGCGACGACGGCGAGCTCGTCCTCGACTTCAACTTCGCGTACAACCCCTCGTGCGCGTACGACCCGGCGTGGGCGTGCCCCCTCGCGCCCCCGGGCAACACCGTCGCCGTGCCGATCCCGGTCGGCGAGCAGTACGACTTCTGACACGACGCACGCACGAGCACACGGACAGGACGCAAGGGTGGATCGCATGACGGGACTCGTGGCACTCGACGCGGGCGGCCGGGTGCCGCCCTTCGAGCAGGTCCGTTCGCAGATCGCGGCGCAGATCGCCGCCGGGTACCTGGTCGACGGGGAGCGCCTGCCGAGCGTGCGGGCCCTGGCCGAGGAGCTCTCGCTCGCCGCGGGCACGGTCGCGAAGGCCTACCAGCTGCTCGAGGAGGCCGGGCTCGTGCACACCGCCCGGGGCGCCGGCACGCGGGTGGTGCGGCCGGCCGAGGTGCCCGACGCCGTCGCCGGGGCAGCGCACGCCCTGGCCGCCGCCGCGCGAGCGGCCGGGTTGTCCGCCGACCAGGCCGCAGCGGCACTGCGCGACGCCTGGCCCGCCTGAGGCGACCGCCCGCCGTCCGCGACGCGCGGGGCGGACGCACACCGTGCCTCCCGGCCGACCGCCGCGCGCGCCCTCCGCGACACGCAACGTCGGCGAGGTCTCGCAGCGCTGTGCTCCTGCGCACTGCCGCCGACGTTGCGTCGCGCCGGGCGGGACGGGACCGGACGGGGTCCTCAGCAGTGCTCGAAGACGTACTCGTCCGACGCCGGGGTGACCAGGTCGCGGTCCCGCAGGATCGTCATGGCCGGGCGGTCGCGCAGGCGGCACACCGATGCCCACGAGCGGTCGAGCGTGTCCGCGTACTCGACGTCGACCACGCGCTTCCCGTACGCGGCCGTGTAGGCCGAGCACTCGTCGTACTGCACGCACTCCTCGGAGACGACGAAGTCGAAGCCCGTCGACTGCCGCCCGGCCTTCCCGAGCTGCGGCGTGTTCTTCTGCCCGACGGCCAGACCGCGGTCGTGCCCGAGCCGCACGAGCGTCGCCGCCAGCGCGAGGTTCCCCGCGCGGGTCAGTCGCTTCCCGGACCGTGTCCACGAGTCGAGGTTGTCGAACTCGACGGCGGCGAACCCGCGGTCGGCGCACCGCGCGACCGACTTCGTGAGCTCCTTCGTGATCGCGGCGCGCTTCGCGGCGGTCCGGGTGTCGAGGAGCACCTCGTCCGGCCAGCCCGGGTCGGCCACGAGCTCGCCGGAACCGTCGCGCAGCAGTGCCGACGGCGCCCGGCGCTCCCACCCGGCGAGCGCTCCCGGCTGGGTCTGGAAGCCGTTGACGTAGCAGATGGAGTACTTCCCGGCGGCCGGGCGGTCGGTGCTGTCCCGCTCGACGATCGTCACCCCGGACGGCGGCGTGTACCCACCGCCGAGCTGGTAGTCGGGGCGCCCGGAGGTCGGCAGGTTCCGGTACGAGGAGGCCGTCGACCCGGCGGGTGTCGCGGCCTCGGCACAGCCTGCGCTGCCGAGGACGGCGACCAGCGCGATCGCGGTGGTCAGGAGGACGGATCGCGTGCGCACCACGGGATCATCGCACGCCACGTCGCACGCCCGACGCGAACGGCCCCGGCTCGTTCGACGAGCACCCGCTATGCTGGTGGTACTCGAGGCGCCGATCGCCTCGTGCGTCGTACGGACGCCCCCGACTCCCGACCCTCATCCGGTCGATGATCGCGCACCGACATCCCGGTGCCAGGCTCTCTGCTGCGGCGACCGCGTCAGCCTCTGCTGACGCGGGGTTCCCGCCCGCGCGCCACATGCCAGCGCGCCCACGGCCGGCACGAGCCGGCCCGAAAGGTCACCATGACCAACCAGGACATCCGTTTCTCCGACCTCGGCGTCCCCGCGCCGATGGTCCAGTCCCTCGCTCAGCAGGGCAAGGAGACCGCGTTCCCGATCCAGGCCGACACCCTCCCCGACTCCCTGCAGGGCAAGGACGTGCTCGGCCGCGGGCGCACCGGCTCCGGCAAGACGATCGCCTTCGCGATCCCCCTGGCCGCCCGTCTGGCCGCGAGCCGTCGCCCGCGCCGCGCCGGCCGCCCCCGTGCGCTCGTGCTCGCCCCGACCCGTGAGCTCGCGACGCAGATCGACGCGACCCTCGCCCCGCTCGCGAAGTCCATGGGCCTCAACACGACGACGATCTTCGGCGGCGTGGGCCAGGGCCGTCAGGTCGACGCGCTCCGTGCCGGTGTCGACGTGGTCGTCGCCTGCCCGGGCCGCCTCGCCGACCTCATGCAGCAGGGGCACGTGAGCCTCGGCGACATCGAGGTCACCGTCCTCGACGAGGCCGACCACATGGCCGACATGGGCTTCCTGCCCGGCGTGACGAAGATCATGCAGGCGACCCCGGAGCAGGGGCAGCGCCTGCTGTTCTCGGCCACGCTCGACAACGGCGTGGACAAGCTCGTCAAGAAGTTCCTGCACAGCCCGGTGATGCACTCGGTCGACGACGAGACCAGCCCGGTCGAGGCGATGACCCACCACCTGTTCGAGGTCGCCGACGCCGACGCGAAGAAGGACCTCGTCCGCGCGCTCGCCTCGGGCACCGGCCGCCGCATCCTCTTCATGCGCACCAAGCACCACGCGAAGCGCCTGGCGAAGCAGCTCACGAGCCAGGGCATCCCGGCCGTCGACCTGCAGGGCAACCTGTCGCAGGGTGCGCGTGAGCGGAACCTCGCGAAGTTCTCCTCCGGCGAGGCCCTCGTGCTCGTCGCCACCGACGTCGCCGCCCGTGGTGTGCACGTCGACCACGTGGAGCTCGTCGTGCACGTCGACCCGCCGACCGAGCACAAGGCGTACCTGCACCGTTCGGGCCGCACCGCGCGTGCCGGGTCCTCGGGTGACGTCGTCACCGTGACGCTGCCGGCCGAGCGCCGCGACGTCGCACAGATGATGCGTGCCGCCGCGATCAAGGTCACCCCGCAGCAGGTCACCGCGACTTCGCCGGCCGTCGCGTCGCTCGTCGGCGAGGTCGCGCCGATCCGCCACCTCGCTCCGGAGCAGCCCGCACAGCAGCAGCGCCAGCGGCAGCCGCGTGCGACCGAGACGGGTCTCGCCGAGTCCGCGGGCGGCGGTCGTCGCCGTGGTCGCGGCGGCCGGTCGGGAGGCTCGACGCAGGCTCCCGAGACCACCTCGGCCGGTCGCGGCTCGGGTCGCACCGCCGGTGGTCGCGGTGGTCGTCCGGTCACCGCGGGGGCTCCGGCCGCCGCTGGTGGCACCGGGCGCGCCGGTGGTGCCGGTCGCGGCAACGGCTCGGGCTCGGGTGCTGCAGCGTCGGGCGGTGCGGCCGCCGGTGGGCAGCGTCGTTCGGGCGGGAGCCGTCGGGCGTCGAGTGACGTCGTCCGTGGCGGGTCCGCCCCGGTGTGGTCGTCCGAGGGCGGCTACGCAGCGGGTCGTTCCGGTGCGGGTGAGTCCGGCGGCGGTCGTCGCCGCGGCGGCTCGCGTCGCGCATCGCGTCCGGCGGGGGCTGCCGACCGCCACTGAGCGGTCCGCTCGGGCCGGAGTGGTCCGTCGAAGCGACAGGACGCCGCCGATGTCCGGCGGCGTCCTGTCGCTCCCGCGTCGGCGTCGGCGTCCCGAACCTGGACGCCCGGTGGGAGCATCGGGCGTCCCCCCGCGTAGGTTCTCCTTCACCGACGGCCGCGCGAGTGGCCGACGGGGAATCGTCCGTCGTTGGAAGGAGACCGTATGGCTGGCAGCGAAGAGAACCACACCGGCGAGAAGCTCGTCGGCAAGGTCAAGGAGGGCGTTGGCAACCTGACCGGCAACGACAAGCTGAAGGCCGAGGGTCAGACCGACCAGGCCAAGGCGTCGGCCAAGCAGGGTGTCGACGACGTCAAGGGCGCAGCGCACGGCGTTGCGGACTCCCTCCGCGACGAGAAGCACTGAAGCCGGTCCACGACCGAGCTGCGAAGCCCCCGGAACCGCATGGTTCCGGGGGCTTCGTCGTGTGCGGGCACCGCGCCGGTTCGGTCGCCCGCGGATCGAACCACGGAAACGACGTGGAACCAGACCGTGCCGGTGGTTCGATGTCGCTTCCGTGGTTCGGAGCAGGCCGGCATCGTCGCGGGCGCGGCCCGGGAGCGCCGCGGTGATGTGATGGCTAGTGCAGGGCGCCGACCGAGGCGAGGCCGGCGCGCAGGAGTGCGCCGCGGCCGCCCTCCATCTCCTCGGCGACGGCGTCGGAGGCTGCCTCCATCGGGCTCATCCACGTGAGCTCGAGGGCGTCCTGCCGGGGCTCGCAGGTGCCGGTGACCGGGACGACGTACGCGAGGGAGATCGCGTGCTGCCGCTCGTCGGTGAACACCGAGGCGCCGGGGAGCGGGAAGTACTCGGCCACCGTGAAGGGCGTGGGGCTCGCGGGGAGCTGCGGGAACGCCATCGGACCGAGGTCCTTCTCGAGGTGCCGGAAGAGCGCCGTGCGGATCGACTCGCCGAACATCACGCGGCCGGAGACGAGCGTGCGCGCGATCGAGCCGCTCGGGGCGACACGGAGCAGCACGCCGACCTCGGTCACGACACCGAGCCCGTCGGTCCGGACGGGCAGGGCCTCGACGTAGCAGATGGGCAGTCGACGACGGACGTCGGCGAGCTCCTCGTCGGACAGCCAGCCGGAGTCGGGGTCGGGGGTGCGCAGCGAGGCCATGCACCGTGTCTACCAGTCGCCCCGGCGAGTTCGGCGGGAGGCGAGGTCGCCGTGGACGGCTAGCGTGGTCCCCGTGATCGATGCGGACATCGTGCAGTGGACCCGTCCGACCGGGGAACGCGCGGGCACGCCCCTGCTCGTGGCCATGCACGGGGTGGGGTCGCACGAGCGCGACCTGCTCGGGCTCGCACCCGCGCTGCCGTCCGTCTGGACCGTCGCATCGCTCCGCGCACCGATGCCGTGGGGTCCCGGGTTCTCCTGGTACCCGCTCGGGACGCCGGGGTCGCCCGCGCTCGAGCCGGTCGACGCCGCGGTCGCCGGTGTCCTCGACTGGATCGACGCCGTGTCCGCCGACCACCCGCGCATCGGTCTGCTCGGGTTCTCGCAGGGCGGGTCGATGGCGCTGCAGCTCCTGCGTGCCCGACCGGCCGCGTTCGCCTTCGCGGTGTCGTTGTCCGGGTTCGTGGTGCCCGGGGTGACCGACTCCCGCGACGAGGCGGTCGCGGCCGCCCGTCCCCGGGTCTTCCTGGGACACGGCGACCTCGACCCGGTGATCCCGGCCGAGGCCACCGCGCGGACGCAGGCGTGGGCTGCGGCGCACACGGACGTGACCGACCGGACGTACGTCGGCCTACCGCACGCGGTGTCCGCCGAGGAGCTCGCCGACGTGGCCGCGTTCGTCGACGCGTCCTGACGGCCGCTCCCGCGAAGGTGACCGGGTGACCGACTGACGGCCGGGAGGCGCGTGGCGGGGTCGCCACGTGCCTCCCGTCCGGCACGGCGCTACTCGGCGAGGATCTGCAGCAGGTCCTTGCGGAGCTGGTCGACCTTCGCCGTCGCGGCCCTGGTCTGCTCGTCGGAGGCGCTGGTGCGGTACATGTGCAGCACCCCCATCGCCTTGCGGAGGGCCTCGACGAACTCGCGCTGCGTGTCGGGCATGCCCGGCGCGGCGTCGAACGCGGCGGCGATCTCGTCCGCCTTCGCCTCGGCCTCGGCGCGGCCGGCGTCGGTGAGCTCGAAGAGCGTCTTGCGGCCGTCGCCGTTCGAGACGACGAGGTCCTCGTCGACGAGCTGCTGGAACGTCGGGTAGACCGAGCCGGGGCTCGGCTTCCAGGCACCGCCGGTGCGCTCGGCGATGGTCTTGATCACGGCGTAGCCGTTCTGCGGGCCCTCGGCGAGCAGCCCGAGGATCGCGAGGCGGACGTCGCCGCGACGGCGGCGCTCGCGCCCGAAGCCGGGGCCGCCGCCGAAGCCGGGACCGAAGCCCGGGCCGAAGCCGCCGCGTCCGCCGAACCCGGGGCCGAAGCCGCCGCGTCCGCCGTGGTCGTGGTCGCCGCGGTCGCGGCCGGGGAAGCCGTGGCCGTGGTGCTGCCGCGCGCCGCCGAAGCGGGGGCCGCGCGGACCGGTGCCGCGGGGGCCGCGGCGGGGCGTGGTGCTGTCGAGGTCATCGTACGAGGGGCGCATGATGACTCCTTCCTGTCGGTGGTGACGTGAGCTCGCGATGCGTTGTGTTCCTATCGCGATGGGTCAACGATAGATCGCTACGGATCGGCCTGTCAAGCACCCGTCCTCCCTCGGACCGCTGTCGGTGGCGACGGGCAGGATGGGACGGACCATGACGGACGTCCTCGAGCGCTTCTCCCCCGCGACCGCGGAGTGGTTCCGTGGCGCGTTCCCCGGCCCGACCGCGGCGCAGGCGGGCGCGTGGGACGCGATCTCCACCGGGCAGCACGCGCTCGTGGTCGCCCCGACCGGCTCCGGCAAGACGCTGGCGTCGTTCCTCTGGTCGATCGACCGGCTCATCAGCGCGAGCGACCGTCCGCCGGCGAAGCAGCGCACCCGCGTGCTGTACGTCTCCCCGCTCAAGGCCCTCGGTGTCGACGTCGAGCGGAACCTCCGCAGCCCGCTCGTCGGCATCACGCAGACCGCGCGTCGGCTCGGGACGGAACCGCCCGAGGTCACGGTGGGCGTCCGGAGCGGTGACACCCCGTCGTCCGACCGGCAGCGGCTCCTGCGGCAGCCGCCGGACATCCTCATCACGACGCCCGAGTCGCTCTACCTCATGCTCACGTCGCGGGCGCGCGAGACCCTGGTGAACGTCGACACCGTCATCGTGGACGAGGTCCACGCGGTCGCCTCGACCAAGCGCGGCGCACACCTGGCGGTCTCGCTCGAGCGCCTCGACGACCTGCTCGAGAAGCCCGTGCAGCGGATCGGCCTGTCCGCGACCGTGCGCCCCGCGGAGGAGGTCGCCCGGTTCCTCGGCGGCCGCGCGCCCGTGTCGATCATCGCCCCGCCGGCGCAGAAGACCTTCGACCTGCGCGTGGTCGTGCCGGTCGACGACATGACCGAGCTCGGGGCCCCGCCGGTCGGTGCCGACGCGACCGAGTCACCGACGAACGGCTCGATCTGGCCCCACGTCGAGGAACGCGTCGTCGACCTCATCGAGGAGCACCGCTCGACGATCGTGTTCGCCAACTCGCGCCGACTCGCGGAACGCCTGACGGCACGGCTCAACGAGATCCACGAGGAACGCGTGCTCGCGGCCGTCGACACGGCGGGTGTGGGCACGGCTGCGGTCGGCGCCCCGGAGGTCGTGGGCGCGGGGGCCGTGGGCGCGGTGGCCGGGTCGGCTCCCGTCACGCAGTCCCCCGGTCGGGCGTCCGCGCACGCACCCGTCGCACAGCCGAAGCGACCGCCGGCGCAGCTCGTCGGGCAGTCCGGACAGACCGAGGGCGGCGGCTCCGACCCGTCGGTCCCGGTGCTCGCCCGCGCCCACCACGGCTCCGTGTCGAAGGACCAGCGCGCGATCATCGAGGACGACCTGAAGTCCGGACGTCTGCGCTGCGTCGTCGCGACCAGCTCGCTCGAGCTCGGCATCGACATGGGCGAGGTCGACCTCGTGGTCCAGGTCGAGGCCCCGCCGTCGGTCGCCAGCGGCCTGCAGCGCGTCGGTCGCGCCGGACACCAGGTCGGCGAGATCTCCCGCGGCGTGCTGTTCCCCAAGCACCGCGCCGACCTCGTGAACAGCGCGGTCACCGTCGAGCGCATGGTCTCCGGGCAGATCGAGTCGATCTCGGTGCCCGCGAACCCGCTCGACGTCCTCGCGCAGCACACCGTGGCCGCCGGGTCGATCGACACCGTCGAGGTGGAGCACTGGTTCGAGCTCGTGCGGCGGAGCGCCCCGTTCAGCTCGCTGCCGCGGTCGGCGTTCGAGGCGACGCTCGACCTGGTGACCGGGCGGTACCCGAGCGACGAGTTCGCCGAACTCCGGCCGCGCCTGGTGTGGGACCGCGTGCACGGCACCCTGACCGGGCGTCCGGGCGCCCAGCGGCTCGCGGTGACGAGCGGTGGCACGATCCCGGACCGCGGCATGTTCGGCGTCTTCATGGTCGGCGAGAAGGCATCGCGCGTCGGCGAGCTCGACGAGGAGATGGTCTACGAGTCCCGCGTCGGCGACGTCTTCGCCCTCGGCGCGACGAGCTGGCGCATCGAGGAGATCACGCACGACCGGGTCATCGTCAGCCCGGCGTTCGGGCAGCCCGGGCGGGTCCCGTTCTGGAAGGGCGACGGCATCGGTCGTCCCGCCGAGCTGGGACGGGCGACCGGTGCGTTCGTGCGCGAGGTCGACGCGGCCTCCGACGACGACGCGCGTGCCCGGGTCGCCTCCGGCGGGCTGGACGAGCGGGCCGTGACGAACCTGCTGACCTTCCTGCGCGACCAGCGTGCGGCGACCGGTCACGTGCCGAACGACACCACGCTCGTGGTCGAGCGGTTCCGCGACGAGCTCGGCGACTGGCGGCTCATCCTGCACTCGCCGTACGGCATGCAGGTGCACGCGCCGTGGGCCCTGGCGGTCGGCGCCCGGCTGCGCGAACGGCACGGCATCGACGGCGACGCGATGGCGGCCGACGACGGCATCGTGGTGCGGATCCCGGAGACCGACGCGGAACCGCCCGGCGCCGACCTGTTCGTGTTCGAGCGCGACGACCTCGAGGCGCTCGTTACCGACGAGGTCGGCGGCTCGGCGCTCTTCGCCGCCCGCTTCCGCGAGTGCGCGGCCCGGGCCCTGCTCCTGCCGCGGCGGAACCCCGGGCAGCGGTCGCCGCTCTGGCAGCAGCGCCAGCGGGCGTCGCAGCTGCTCGAGGTCGCGCGGAAGTACCCGACGTTCCCGATCGTGCTCGAGACCGTGCGCGAGGTCCTGCAGGACGTCTACGACGTGCCGGCGCTGCTCGGCATCTCGGACCAGATCGCCGAGCGCCGCATCCGCCTGGTCGAGCGCGAGACCGAGCAGCCGTCGCCGTTCGCCCGGTCGATCCTGTTCGGGTACGTCGCGGCCTTCATGTACGAGGGCGACTCGCCGCTGGCCGAGCGCCGGGCGGCGGCACTGTCGCTCGACTCGACGCTGCTCGGTGAACTGCTCGGACGGGCCGAGCTCCGCGAGCTCCTCGACCCGGCGGTCATCGCCTCCGTCGAGCGCGACCTGCAGCGGCTCTCCCCCGACCGTCGAGCGCGCGACACCGAGGGGCTCGTCGACGTGCTGCGACTCGTCGGCGCCCTCGAGCTGGACGAGCTCGTCGCCCGCAGCTGGGTGGCCGACGCCGCTGACCCCGACGCCGCGCATGCGACCGTCCGGTCGGCGCTGGAGACCCTCGAGCGCGACCGCCGTGTGCTGTCGTTCACGCAGGGCGGTGCGACGCGCTGGTCGGTGATCGAGGACGCCTCCCGCCTCCGCGACGCCCTCGGCGTCCCGCTGCCGATCGGCGTGCCGACCGCCTTCGTCGAACCCGTCGCGGACCCGCTCGGCGACCTGGTCGGCCGGTACGCCCGGTCGCACGGACCGTTCGCCGCGCAGGAGGCCGCGAGCCGGCTCGGCCTCGGCATCGCCGTCGTGCAGGACACCCTGCGCCGCCTGGTCGCCGACCGCCGCGTGGTCGAGGGCGAGTTCCGCCCGGACCGCCAGGGCGCCGAGTGGTGCGACGCCGAGGTGCTCCGCCGCATCCGGACGAAGTCCCTCGCTGCGCTCCGGCACGAGGTCGAGCCGGTGTCGCCGGACACCCTCGCCCGGTTCCTGCCGGCGTGGCAGCACGTCCAGGCGCCCGGCACCCGCGGCGGGCTGCGCGGGGTCGACGGGGTGCTGCAGGTCATCGACCAGCTGGCCGGCGTCGCCCTGCCCGCGAGCTCGTGGGAGACCCTCGTGCTGCCGTCCCGCGTGAGCGACTACTCCACGAGCATGCTCGACGAGCTGACCGCCACCGGCGAGGTCCTGTGGTCGGGCGGCGGCACGCTGCCCGGGAACGACGGCTGGGTGCGCCTGCACCTCGCCGAGACCGCGTCGACGACCCTGGCGGAGCCCGACGGCGGCGAGACCACCGAGCTGCAGCGCGACGTCCTCGGAGCGCTGGCCGGCGGTGGTGCCTACTTCTTCCGGCAGCTCGGCCAGGCGGTCGGCAGCACGGACGACCAGGCCCTGACGACCGCGCTGTGGGACCTGGTCTGGGCCGGACAGGTCACGAACGACACGTTCGCGCCGCTGCGGTCGATGCTCGGCGGCAAGGCGAGGTCGACGAGCGCGCCGCGGGCCCGGGCGTACCGCGGGCGGCGTCGGCCGACGCTGCCGTCGCAGTCCGGTCCGCCGTCCGTGGGTGGTCGGTGGTCGATCCTGCCGCTCGCCGAGTCCGACTCGACGCTGCGTGCGGCAGCGACCGCCGAGCAGCTGCTCGAGCGCTACGGCGTCGTGACCCGCGGTGCCGTGCAGGTCGAGGGCGTCCGTGGCGGGTTCGCCGGTGTCTACCGGGTGCTCAGCCGGTTCGAGGAGTCCGGCCGGGCACGTCGCGGGTACTTCGTCGAGGGGCTCGGGGCGGCACAGTTCGCGACGAGCCCGACCGTGGACCGGCTCCGGACCTACGCACGCGACCTCGACGACGACGAGCGCGCCGACCCGGACCGCGAACGCCAGGCACTCACGCTCGCGGCGACGGACCCGGCGAACCCCTACGGTGCGGCACTGCCGTGGCCGTCGGACGACGCCCCCGCCGACCCGGACGCCGACCCCGCTGCTCCCGGTCCCACGGCCGACCCCGCACCGACGGGCGCCCGTGGTGCGGCCGTCCCCGCCAGCCGGTCGACGTCGACGACCGGTCGCGGTCACCGACCCGGGCGGAAGGCCGGAGCCCTCGTGACCACGGTCGACGGCCGCCTCGCGGTCTACGTCGAGCGCGGTGGGAAGTCCGTCCTGACCTTCACCGACGACCCGGCGGACCTCGCGGTCGCGGCGCGGTCGATCGCCGCCACCGTGCGGAGCGGGCTGCGGAAGCTCTCGGTGGAGCGGGTGGACGGCGACTTCGTGCTGGAGACGCCGCTCGGGTCGGCACTGCGCGAGGCGGGGTTCACGGCGACCCCGCAGGGACTGCGGCTGCGTGTCTGACGCGACCAGGGCCTCCCGGGCGTGCGCCGGTGCACGGGACGTGACACGGCCGACCGGACGAGCCGCAGCGGAGGTGTGCCGTGCCCGAGGGTGACACCGTCTTCCGCGCTGCCCGGCGCCTGCACACCGCGCTCGCGGGCAAGGTCCTGACCCGCTCGGACTTCCGCGTCCCCGCGTTCGCGACCCTCGACCTGGTCGGACGGACGGTCGACGAGGTCGTGCCCCGCGGCAAGCACCTGCTGCACCGCATCGGCGACGTGACCGTGCACTCGCACCTGAAGATGGAGGGCCGCTGGGACGTCTACGCGCCCGGGGAGCGGTGGCGACGGCCCGCGCACCAGGCCCGGGTCGTGCTCGACGCCGCGGACGTCTCGACCGTCGGGTTCACCCTCGGGGTGCTCGAGGTCGTCCCGCGCGACCAGGAGTCCGAGGTCGTCGGGCACCTCGGCCCCGACCTGCTCGGTCCCGACTGGGACGCCGACCGGGCGCTCGAGAACCTGACGGCGGACCCGGAGCGCCCGATCGGGCTCGCACTGCTCGACCAGCGCGTGCTGGCCGGACTCGGCAACGTGTACCGGAACGAGCTGTGCTTCCTGCGGGGTGTGCTGCCGACGCGACCCGTCGGACAGGTGCCGGACCCGGCGCGGGCGATCGCGCTGTCGCACCGGCTCATCACGATGAACCGTGACCGCAGCAACCGCGTCACGACGGGCGTCGACCGGCCCGGGCGCCGCTTCTGGGTCTACGGCCGCGCCGGCAAGCCCTGCCTGCGGTGCGGGACACCGGTGCGGCGGGGCGAGCTCGGCGACTCGGAGCTCACGCTGCGGGACACCTACTGGTGCCCGCGCTGCCAGACCTGAGCCGGGCCGGGGGTCAGCGGTCGGCGGCCTCGACGGCGCAGCTCTCGGCGCGCTTCGCGGCATCGGAGTCCGCGCTGAACGCGCTCGGTGCCGGCGACGCCGAGCGTGACTCGTCCGCGGTGGCGTCCTTCGCGGTCTGGTTCACGGCGTAGATCGTGCCGTCCCAGTCGTCGGCCGTCGGGTCGGTCTCCGTCGCCCAGATGGTCAGCTCGTCGTCGTTGGCGTCCTTGCTGTCCGACGGCACGATCGACGCGGCCAGGTACCAGCCACCGTCGCCCTCCGCCACGTTCGCGAAGTCCGTCGTGTCGTGCGGACCGACCGCGGTGCCGATCGCGTCCACGGCGTTGCTCGCGGCGACGGCGCACTCGGTCGACTGCGACTTCTGCTCGTCCCCGGGGACCTTGCCGACCGGGTCGATGTTCTGGGCACCGCCCGGGTCGCACGCCGTCAGGAGCAGGGCGAGGGTGGCAGCGCCGAGCAGCGCGGTGGCGGTCTTGGCTCGCGTGGTCATGCCGTGGACGGTAGGCCGCGGTCCCCGTGCAGGACCCCAGGGCGTCCGGGAAGCGAACGACGGGCGGCACGCGGTCGGTGGACCGTCGTGCCGCCCGTCGGGCTCGCGCGGGGGACGGGCCGCTACGCCCGACCCCGGGTCATGATCCACGCGAGCAGGTACGACCGCGTGTTCGCCGAGTCGATCACCGCGTCCGGCAGCCGTTCCGCGTCGCGCAGGGCTGCCGCCGCGTCGGCCTTCCCGCCGAGCGCCCGGTACATGAGCAGGTAGTCGCCGAACTGGACGTCGTAGCGACCGTCCGGCACGGCCTCGTCGAGCACCCGCCCGATCTGCTGCCGGCCGCCCGCGTCGACGTACTCCGCCGCCATCGCGGGCATCGGGATGAGCTCGATGCCCGCCGGCGCCGCGGCCGCCGCGCTGAACCACGTCGCGTGGTCGCGCTTGCCGCCCCAGGTCAGCGAGACGACCCGGTGCGTGAAGCCCGGGAACGCCGACAGGTCCGGGTCGAGCACGTCGCGCTGCGCCGAGGCGGCCTCGTTCGACAGCAGCCAGGTGCCGGTGGACTCGAGCGAGGTCGACCCGGACACGGCGCCCCAGCGGGCCAGGCCGTTCCACGCGGACACCGCCTCGGACGACGACTCCTGGTTGTTGCCGTCGGCGAAGGGCGAGTAACCGGACGCCCAGGAGTGCTGCGCGTACGGGTCGTAGACGCGGAGCGCGGGGAACGACTCCGTCGCGGTCGGCGAGGCGATGTCCGCGGCGACGAGGTCCGCGACGGTGCGCCACTTCCGCACGAGGGACGCGTCACCGTCGGCCACCATCGCAGCGGCGGACAGCACGTACCCGTAGTGGAAGTGGTGGTCGTTGAACTCGTCCGAGCCGAACGACGCCTCCTGGCCGACGAGCCCGTGGACCTCGGGGTCGTAGGCGAAGCACCGCGCGGTCCTCCCGCCGCAGCCCGCCGGGTCGAACCACTGGTCGAGCTCCGCGACGACGGACGTCTTCAGCGCCGCGGCCTGGTCGTCGAGCCCGAGCGCGACGGCGAGCCGGTACAGCGTGGCGACGCGGTACAGGTCCTTGCCGCCGCCGTACGAGTCGGCCGCGTACGACGAGGCGTCGACCCCGGCGGCGTCCTGCCGGACCTGTGCGGCCAGGGTGTCCCGCTGCCCGTCGGACAGGCCGGACAGGTCGAGCCGGTCGGACGGCTCGACGGTGTCGGCGTCGAAGCGCAGCGCCGTCCCGGTGCAGACCGGCGCGGGACCCGTCAGCGTCGCGACCCGCAGGTCGGTGCACGTCAGCCCGCGGGTGCCCTGGCCGGGCTGCGGCACGAGCACCCCGGCACCGCCGTCGAAGTCGTACGACAGCGTGGTGCGCTGGGACCCACCGGACGCGCTGCGCTCCAGCGACGAGCCGGAGAGCGGCCGTGCGGCCGCGACGAGCCGGGAGACCTCGGACGACGACGCGCCGTCCGGTGTCGGCAGGAGCACGACCGACCCGCCGCTGCGCAGGCGCACGCCGGACGCGGCGACCGAGCCGTCGCGCACGACGACCTGCCAGGTGCGGCCGCCGCCGGACATCGTCGCCGTGCCGTCGCCGGTCGGGTCGAGTGGCGAGGTGCCGGTCAGCGTCTGGTCGCGGTCGGCGGTGTAGGTCACGAGGGGCGACCCCTCGGCGACGACCGAGTGCCCGAGCACGGTGTCGCCGTCACGGTGCTCGACGGTCACCGACACCGCGTCGTACGCCGACACGAGCGTGCTCGTCGCGCCGAGGTCGAAGCCGACCTGCGGTACGGCGCCGCCGGCGATGGTCTTCTCGGTCGCGGTCACGTCGGGCAGTCCGGCTGCGAAGCCGTGGTCGGTGACCTGCCACGAGATCGGCGTCGGGAACACCGGCTGGGGTGCGTCGCCGAACACCAGGCCGGAGAACCACCGGTTCGTCGGCGGGGTCAGTCCCTCGGCCAGGCGCATCGTGCCCACCGTCGACGACGCGACGTCGCCCAGGGCGGCGACCGTGCGTGCCTGGGCCGCCGCGTCGGTCGGGGTGGCCGACGGGGTCGGGTGGTCCGTGCCTCCCGTCCCGGTGCACGCAGCGAGCAGCAGGGCGACGGACGTCACCAGGGGGACGACCAGGAGCGTCGACCGGGAGGCCCGGCGTGCGCCCGCAGGGCGGCGGCCGGGGTGCAGGTGGTGCCGCACCGGCTACAGCCCGATCTGGCGCGAGAAGTCGCGGACGGCGTCGGTGACGCCCGCCAGCGTGCCGTCGTCGCGCAGGTGCAGGGTCGCGTCGACGGGCGTCCCCGGGCTCGTGATGCCCGACGACGGCGAGGCCGACAGCTCGGGGCTCTCGACGTCGACGGTGGTCTTCGCCCGGCCGTCGTCGTTCGTCTCCACGCTGACGCTCTTCACGGTGCCGGTGATGGTGCGGTCGTCCGGCAGGCGGAGCTCGACCTCGGCACCGTTCCGGATGCGCCCGTAGTCGCGCGCGGTGACGGTGAACTCCGAGGTGACGAAGAGGCTGTCCTCCTTGTGGATGGTGCCGAGCTCGGAACCGGCCTGCACGTACCCACCGGTCTTCACGTCGATCTTCGCCACGGTGCCCGAGACCTCGGCCTTGAACGTGATGAAGCCGTCCTCGCCGATGTCGTACGCGCTCGTCTGCGTGTCCGCGCCGACGACGCCCTTCCGGATGTCCTGCGCCAGCTGCAGGCTCTGCACCTGCAGGAGCTTCTCGCCCTTGGTGACGGAGTCGCCCTCCTGGACGTACTCCTCGGTGACGGTCCCGCCGTAGTCGGTGCCGACGGCGTACTCCTGCGCGGCGATGGCGGCCGAGGTGCTCGCCACGGCGCTCTGGCGCTGGTTGAACACGAGGGTGCACGCGGCGACGATCACCAGGACGACGACGAGGCCGCCGAACAGTCGGAGTCGGTTGGTCCAGGTCATGCGCGGGGTCCGTCCTGCAGCTGCATCGCGACGCCGGCGATCGCGGCGCGCTGGGGTTCGAGGGTGTCGGGGCGGACGACGGTCGTCCGCACGGGGCTGACCGGGGCCTGCACCAGCGGTGCGGCCGGTCGGACGGCCTCGCCGCGAGCGCGCTGCCGGTCGGCCACGCGGTTGCGGGCCTGCTCGCGGAACGCCGCGACGATGAACGCGGCGAAGACCAGCGTGTTCGTGATGTTCCACGCGGTGGCGAGCGTGAACTGCCCGTTGCCGGTGTCCCGCCAGACCGCGACCACGCTGGTCAGGGTGAGGAACACGAAGACGAGCACCTGCGGCACGATGAAGTTGAACGGTGAGGGTGTCCGTCCGCGGCCGGCACCGGTGACGTGCCAGGCCTGCTCCTTGCCGCACAGCACGTTCCAGAGCGCGCTCGCGTAGATCGGGAAGGACACCGCCGCGAGCAGGAGCGTCTCGTAGCGGAACGAGCCGAGCGCGTAGAAGGCCAGCACCACCTGCATGAGGTAGAACCCGAGGTAGAACAGCACCCACTCGCCCGCACCGATCGACAGGTTCATCGGGCGGAGGTCGAAGAAGATCTCGAGCGGCGGCACGAGGAGCAGGAGCCCGGGGACGATGCCCGTCAGGTAGAAGCTCGCCGTCACCAGGTACTGCAGACGCTGGTCCATCGTCAGGCGGTGCTTCGGGTTGAACGGGAAGTGCGTCAGCAGGATCTCGAACCCGCCGGTCGCCCAGCGCAGCTGCTGCTTCGTGAAGCCCTCGATGGTCTCGGGTGCGTCTCCGACGGCGAGGGTCATCGGGATGAAGACCGACTTCCACCCGCGCTCGTGCAGCATCAGGCTGGTCCAGACGTCCTCGGACTTCGAGTCGGTGTGCATGCCGCCGATGTCGTCGATCGCGCTGCGGCGGAAGATGACGTTCGTGCCGACGCAGAACGCCGCGTTGAAGCGGTTCCGGCCGGGCTGGATGAACTTGTAGAAGACGGTCTGCATGTACCCGGCGCCGCGGGACACCAGGTTGTGCAGGTTGCCGTAGGTCTGGGGCGTCTGCACGAACGCGATGGTGTCGTCCGCGAAGAACGGCACGGTCTCGAACAGGAACTCCGGCTCCGGGACGAAGTCGGCGTCGAACACGGCGTAGTAGTCGCCCTTGGCGAGGGTCAGGGCGTGGTTGATGTTGCCGGCCTTGGCACCGTGCGACGACAGCCGGCGGACGTACCGCGCGCCGAGCCGGGCGGCGAGCGCCTGGACCTCGTCGCTCCGGCCGTCGTCGAGCACCCACGTGCGGTGCTCGCCGCGCATCGCGACCGCTGCCCGCACGGTGGCGGCGATCTTGGACAGTTCCTCGCCGTAGACGGTGATGAAGACGTCGACCTCGACCTGACGGCCCCGCACGTGCATCGGCCAGCGGTGCGGCTGGTCGGTGAGCCCGTCGCGCTCGATCGTGTCCCGGTCGAACAGGGTGTCCTGCGTGTGGTGGAACGCGAAGTCCCGGGGGTCGGCACCGCCGGACAGGATCGTCCACATCGACAGCAGCGCCTGGCCGACCAGCACGCTCTCCGCCACGATCACCAGGCCGTACGGCAGGAAGTCGCCGCGGTTCGCGGGGTCGAGCAGGAACACCGCGTAGGCCATCACGCCGAGGGTCGCGACGAGCACGATGAGCACCATGACGGGGCTGTGCGCGCGGCTCTCGGAGCGGGGGCGCACGTGCCCGACCTGCTCGGCCTGCCGGCGTCGACGGGCGCGCTCGCGGTCACGCGGGGTGAGCGGCTGGGGGAGCGGCTGCGGCGGGAGCGCCTGCTGCTGGAGCAATTCCGTCTGCTGCGGCGGGACGGGCCGGGCCGCATCCGGGGACTGCGGCTGGGCGCTCCGGCGGTACTGCGGGGTGCTGGCGTCCGGGCGTGCGCGACGGACGTCCGTTGGTGCGGACATGAGGATCTCCTGTCGGGTCGGGAGAAGCTCGCGGCCCGCAGGCAGGGACGCCGACGGGTCGCGAGACGGGCGTCGGCGACTGTGGCGACATGGGCCCGGACCGTCGGGATGGGTCCGGCTCGGCGAGGGACCAGGGATCCTGCGCCGGGGAGGTCGCGACCGAGGGTGCGGTCGCGGTGTTCGGTGTGTCGAGAGCGGTCGTGCGACGACGGCCCGTGCCGTCGGTCGAGTGCGACACTACGACCCGCTCGACGCGCTCGGGTGTCCGTCGTGTGAATCCCGCAGGACCCCGCTGCTTCTTGCGGTTTCCCGCATCACCGCGTTGCGGGATCGGGTGGGGCGCCACCACTCCCCTGCTCCCCGCCCCGCCGCTCCCCCGCTCTCTCGCTCTCTCGCTCTTTCGCGAGACGCAACGAGGGCGGCTGCTCGCAGCGGTACAGCGCTGCGAGTAACCGCCGGGGTTGCGTCCTGCGGAGGGCGAGGGGGCGTCAGGCGGCGGAGCGCTCGGCGGCCGGACGACGGCGGAGCTCGGGTCGCAGGAGCGCGGGCGGCTGGTACTGCTGGTCGAGCCGCGTGACGTCGGTGCCCGGCGGGACGATCGCGTCGATGCGGTCGAGCACCTCGTCGGAGAGCGCGACGTCCGCCGCCGCCAGCAGGTCGTCGAGTTGTTCCACCGACCGCGGCCCGATCAGCGCGCTCGTCACGCCGGGGTGGGCGATCGCGAACGCGAGGGCGAGGTGGGTGGTGGGGATGCCGGTCTCCTCGGCGAGGGCGACGACCTGCTCCACGGCGTCGATCCGCCGGTCGTCCTGGTCGTGGCGGAACATGCCCGCCCGCGACAGGTCGTTCTGCTGTCCCCGACGGAAGCGCCCGGTCAGCATGCCGCCGGCGAGCGGACTCCAGACCAGCGCTCCCATGCCGTAGCGCTGGGCGACCGGCAGGACCTCGCGCTCGATGCCCCGGCTGAGGATCGAGTAGGTCGGCTGCTCGGACCGGAAGCGCTCGAGACCGCGACGCTCGGAGGTCCACTGCGCCTCGACCTGCATCGATGCGGGGAAGTCCGACGAGCCGATCGCACGCACCTTGCCGCTCCGGACGAGGTCGGTGAGTGCGGACAGGGTCTCCTCGAGGTCCACGGTGTCGTCGGGGCGGTGCGCCTGGTAGAGGTCGATGTGGTCGGTCTGCAGGCGTCGGAGCGAGTCCTCGACCGCCGTGGTGATCCAGCGGCGGGAGTTGCCGCGCCGGTTCGGGTCGTCCCCCATCGGGCCGTTGAACTTCGTGGCGAGGACGACGTCGTCGCGCCGGCCCTTGATCGCCTTGCCGACGAGCACCTCGGACCCGCCCTGCGAGTAGCGGTCGGCGGTGTCGATGATGTTGATGCCGGCGTCGAGCGCGCGGTGCACGATGCGGATGGAGTCCTGCTCGTCGCCGTTGCCGATGCGACCGTCGGTGCCGAGCATCATGGCGCCGAGCGCGAAGGGGCTGACCTGGATGCCGGTGCGGCCGAGGGTGCGGTACTGCATTGTGTGCCTCCTGTCGGTGGCGTCCCGAGGCCGGTCGTCGTAGGCTGGCTCGAAGCGGAACGCTCTTCCGCAACGATACGGAAAGCTGTTCCGTTTCCGCAAGCCCTCACCGCGACCCCGTTCGGAGGAACCGTGCGCGCCGATGCCCGCCGCAATCTCGACGCCCTCGTCGATGCTGCCCGTCAGGTGTTCGCCGACCAGGGCGTCGACGCTCCCGCCAGGGTGATCGCCGACCTCGCCGGCGTCGGTGTCGGCACGCTGTACCGCCACTTCCCGCAGCGCTCCGACCTGGTGGTCGCGGTGTTCCAGCAGGCCGTCGAGGAGTGCGCCGACGCCGCCGCGGACCTCGCCGACCACCACGCGCCGGACGACGCCCTCGCGCTCTGGCTCCAGCGGTTCACCGGGTTCGTCGCGACGAAGCGCGGGCTCGCTGCGGCGCTCCAGTCCGGTGACCCGGCGTTCGAGGGACTGCACCCCTGGTTCATCGGTCGACTCGGCGGGGCGCTGACCGGACTGCTCGACGCGGCCTCGGCAGCGGGGACCATCCGCAACGACATCGACGCCACGCAGCTGCTCCGCGCGGTCGCCGACCTCTGCCACGGGGCGCCGACGACCGAGCAGAGCCAGCAGCTGGTCGGACTGCTCGTCGACGGGCTGCGCTGGCGGGCGACCGTCTGATCCGGCACCGCCGGCGGGGTCCGCAACCCGCTGGGCGGGGCGGAGAGCGTCCGCGGTCAGCCGGGCTGGTGCAGTCGCTCGTGCGCGGTCGCCCGCACGGCCTCGGTCACCCGTTCGAGCAGCGGTGACGCCAGGTTCCACCGCTGCCACCACAGCGCCACGTCCGCCCGACGCCCCGGCGTGAGCTCGACGAGTGCTCCGCTGCGCAGGCCGTCGAGGCACTGGGCCTCCGGCAGCATCCCCCACCCGAAGCCGAGCGACACCGCGCGCGCGAAGTCTGCCGACGTCGGGACGAAGTGCCGCGGCCCGCGAGGGGCGTGCCCGAGGACCCGGCGGAGGTACCCCTGCTGCAGGTCGTCGTCGCGGTCGTAGTCGACGAGCGGGACCGCGTCGAGCCGTGCGGTCATCTGCCGCTCGGACACCGCACCGGCGAGGTACCGGTCGACGAAGGCAGGCGCGGCGACGGCCCGGTAGCGGTCGACCCCGAGTGCCACCGACGAGCAGCCCTGCACCGGGTCGGCCTCGGCGGTGACCGCGGCCATCACGGTACCCGCACGGAGGAGCTCGGCGGTGCGGTCCTGGTCCTCGCGGTGCAGGTCGAACACGACCTCGGTGTCGGCTCGGACGAGCGCGAGTGCGTCGAGGAACCACGTGCCGAGCGTGTCCGCGTTCACGGCGAGCGGGATCGACGGCACGACGGGCGCGTCCGCATCCCCGACCGCGCCGAGCGCCCGGGCGGTCTCGTCCTCGAGGAGCCGGGCCTGCCGTGCGTGCCGGAGCACGACCGCACCGTCGGCGGTGGGCGCGACCGGCGTCGTCCGCTGGAGCAGCACCCGGCCGAGCTGCTGCTCCATCGCCTTGATGCGCTGCGACACCGCGGACGGGGTGATCGCGAGGGCGCGGGCCGCAGCGTCGAGCGTGCCGTGGTCGACGGCGGCGAGGAGCGTCTCGAGGTGGTCCCGCTGCAGACGGAGCATGCAGCAGAGCTTACGGACCTTCAGGAACGTGAGCTGGACTGCACCGGGGGTCGCTCCTACCGTCGAGACCGTGACCGTCCTCCTCCCCCTGTTCGCCGGCCTCGGCACCGGCCTCGCCCTGATCGTCGCGATCGGGGTGCAGAACGCGTACCTGCTCCGGCTCGCGGTCAGCGCCCCGGCGCGGGTCGTCGCCGCCGCGGTCGCCGTCTGTGCGGTGTCCGACGCGGTGCTCATCGTCGCCGGGGTGCTCGGCGTCGGGGTCGTCGTCGAGCGGTTCCCCGTCGCGCTCGTGGTGGTGCGGTTCGTGGGTGCGGCGTTCCTCGTGGTGTACGGGGTGCTCGCGGCCCGCCGGGCGTTCCGTCCCACCGGGGAGGCCATGGCCGTCGAGCAGGAGGCGGCGGACGACGGCGTGGTGGCGCCGACGACGGTCGCGCCCACGGCGGTCGCGGCGCCTGCGACGGCCTCGTCCGAGACGGCCGCGCAGGCGGCTGGTGACCCCGGACCGGCCGCGGGCCGAGCCGCGCGGCGGGCCGACGACACCGTCGTTCCCGACGGCGGGGGCGGGGCTGCGGGACGGAGCGCGGAGGAGCCTCCCGGCCGGACCACGACACCTGCGGTCGCGACACGAGTCGCCTCCGCAGCACGCGCCGTCCCGACCCTCGGTGCGGCGGTCGCGACGATGCTCGTGTTCACGTGGGCGAACCCGCACGTGTACCTCGACACCCTCGTGTTCCTCGGTTCGGTGGCGAACCAGCAGGGTGTCGACGACCGCTGGTGGTGGACCGTCGGCGCGGTCGCCGCGAGCTGCCTCTGGTTCGGCGCACTCGGGTTCGGGGGACGACTGCTCCGACCGCTGTTCGCGAAGCCGCTCACCTGGCGGGTCTTCGACGGGCTCGTCGCCGTCGTGATGCTGTCGTTCGGCGTCGCGCTCGCCGTCGGGGCGTAGCCGCCGCGGCGCGGGGCGTGCGGCATCCGGCACGGCGGGCGGCGGACGGCGGCGCGGGCGGCGGACGGCGGCGCGGGCGGCGGACGGCGGCGCGGGCTGCTCCGGCACAACCAGAAGCACCTCGCGCCACGGCGATCCGTGGCGCGAGGTGCTTCCCGTTGTGCGCGCGGCGAAGCCGCCGGCGAGGCCGCCGCCCGCTACTGCAGGCCCTTGCCCACCCGGCTGTTGCGTCGGCTGTAGCCGAAGTAGATCGCGAACCCGATCGCCAGCCAGGCGATGAAGCGCAGCCAGGTCTCGACCTCGAGGTTGAGCATGAGCCAGAAGCACAGCACCGCGGAGAGGATCGGCAGGACCGGCACCCACGGCACCCGGAAGGCTCGCGGTGCGTCCGGACGGGTCTTGCGCAGCACCACGATGCCGATCGACACGAGCACGAACGCCGAGAGCGTGCCGATGTTGATCATGCCCTCGAGGCGCTCGACGGCGGTGAACCCGGCGATGAACGCGACGACGACACCGGCGACGACCTGCACCCGCACCGGGGTCTGCGTCTTCGGGTTCGTCTTCGAGAACCAGCGGGGCAGCAGTCCGTCGCGGCTCATCGAGAAGACGATGCGGGACAGGCCGAGCAGCAGGACCATCACCACGGTGGTCAGGCCGATGAGCGAGCCGATCGCGATGATGCCCGCGGCCCACGGCAGTCCGACGATGTCGAAGGCGGAGGCGAGGGACGGCGCTTCCTCGTCGGCGAGCCGCTGGTAGGAGACCATGCCCGTGATGACGATGCTGACGCCGATGTAGAGCAGCGTGACGATGCCGAGGCCGATGAAGATGCCTCGGGGCAGGGTCTTCTGCGGGTTCTCGGTCTCCTCGGCGCTCGTCGCCACGACGTCGAAACCGATGAAGGCGAAGAACACGAGCGAGGCCGCGGCGAGCAGGCCGAACACGCCGTACTGCGCCGGGGCCTGACCGGTCACGAAGGACACGAGCGACTGCGTCAGGACGCCGCCCTCGGCGCCCTTCGACGCCTCGGCCGGCGGGACGAACGGGGTGAAGTTCGCGGCCTTGACGAAGAACGCCCCGGCGACGATGACGAAGACGACGATCGCGACCTTGATGACCGTGATGACGGCCGAGACCCGCGAGGACAGACGCGTGCCGAACGCGAGCAGCAGCGTGAAGACGCCGACGATGAGGACCGGGCCCCACGTGAAGCCGATCGGGCCGAGCTGGATCGTGTCGGGGAGGTCGATGCCGAAGACCCCGAACGCGGTGCTCAGGTAGATGCCCCAGTACTTCGCGATGACGGCGCTCGCGGTCAGGGTCTCGAGGATGAGGTCCCACCCGACGATCCACGCGAGCAGCTCGCCCATCGTGGCGTACGTGAACGTGTACGCGGAGCCGGCGACCGGGATGGTCGAGGCGAACTCGGCGTAGCACATGATCGCCAGGCCGCACGTGACGGCTGCGAGCAGGAACGAGATGATGACGCTCGGGCCGGCGAAGTTCGCGGCGGCGTTCGCGCCGACCGAGAAGATGCCGGCGCCGACGGCGACCGCGATGCCCATCGCGGCGATGTCGAACGTCTTGAGGGACCGCTTGAGCGAGCGGCCCTCCTCCTCGGAGTCGGCGAGGGAGGCCTCGATCGACTTGATGCGGAGCGGTGATGCCATGGGGGTTCCCGTCGAACGGCTGGCGATGGACCCCGTGAGGGTACTGGTGTACCACCCCGGCTCGCAAACGGTGTCGCCCCGGGACACGGGGCCAGCAGCACCAGCCGTCCGGACGGTGCGCGGCGCTGGCGTCCGGGCGAGGGCGGCACTGGCGTCCGGGCGAGACGGCGTGGGGTGCGAGACGACGGCGTCCCGGCGAGACGCCGTCGACGCGTCGAGACACCGCCGGATCCGGGACCGTCTCGAGGCACTCAGGGCGTCTGGTGCAGACGCCGGCGTCTCGGCACCCGGGCACCCGTGCAGACGCGGCATCGCGGCATCGACCTGGAGGCTCGGCGCGGGTCCGGCGCGGGAGGCCCGCCCGAACGCGGGGCGGCTCAGGCGCCGCGGCGCCAGTCGGCCAGGAAGCGCGCGCCCGCCTCGTCGTGGATCACGCCGTCGTCCGCGGTGAGCACCGGGTACGGCGTCGCCGGCACCCCGTCCGCCGGCCGGACGTCCACGTGCGCGACGTCGTGCCCGTTGGCGTGCAACCAGTCCGCCATGGCGTAGTCGCTACGAGAGTCGCCGACGGTCCGCCAGGTCACCGGCAGCTCCCCGTCCTGCGCGAGCAGCTCGAGGGCTCGCTCGGCACCCATGTCCTTGCCGGACCGGTCGGACTCGACGTCGGTGGAGATGATCGTCGGGTCGACGCGCCACTGCACCGCGCCGTCGGCGTCCGGTCGGACGTCGTCGAGCCGGCGGACACCGAGCCCGCGCCGCTCCAGCGCCGCCATCGCCTTCGCGTCGAACTCGGCCTGGCGGGCGAGGTACGCGGCGTTCGGCACCTCGACGCGCTGCTCGATCGAGACCATCGCGTGCTTCGTCTCGTCGAAGAACACCAGGTCGGCGTACTCGTCACGGACGAGGTCGCGCATCTCGTCGGCGAAGTCCCGCGGGAGCGCGAGGTCCTCGGCGATCACCAGGTCGCTCATCCCGCCCTCGTACTGCGGGCCGATCGAGCACCAGACGGCACCCTTCTCGCACACCGCGTGCACCCGGCCGCCCTCCGCGAGCCCTCCGGCGATCAGCGGACCGACGACCTGCTCGCGGATGAACGCGTCGCTGCGGCCGGTGTTGAAGACGATCGGGACGCCCTCGGCGGCGAGCGCGACGAGGTCCGCCACGATCGAGGGGATCGCGATCGTCCGGGTCACCGGGCTCGCGATGGGTCCGTCGACGTCGAGCAGCAGGCCGAGGCGGGGAGCAGTCACGCCACCATCCTCTCGCACCCGCGATGCCCACCCTCCCGCGTCGGCCGGTGACGACCGACCGCAGCGGCTCCGGGCGCGCACGTCACTCGGGCGCGGGCAGCCCGACGAACCGGTCGACCAGGTGCCGCAGCACCTTCGGCTCCGGCACGTGCCCCTGACCGGGGACGACGAGGTGCCGCGAGCCGGGCACCGCCTCGGCCAGCGCGACCGAGGCCTGCCGCATCCACTCGGCGCCGCCGTCGCCCGAGGCCACGAGCACCGGGACGCCGACCGACGCCGCCACCCGCTCGGGGACGGAGAGGCCGTTGAGCACCCGGACGTCCCGGGAGAGCACGTGTGCGTCGGCCAGGAGCGACCGCCACAGTCCGGGCTTCAGGCGCGCCGCGGTGATGTGCGGGATCGGGATGCCGAGCACGCGGGACAGGAAGGCCCGCACCGCCTGCGCCCGGCGTCCGGCCGCGACGTGCCCGTCGAGGAAGTCCGCGAACAGCACGTCGTCGCCCTGCGGGTCGACCGTGGCGCGGTACGGCGGCTCCCAGAGCACCGCGCGCCCGAACGGCACGCCGGCGGCGAGGCCACGCAGCACCACCCCTGCACCGACGCACCACCCCACCGCGTCGGCCGGGCCATCGACGGACGCCGCGACCGCCGCCAGGTCCTCGACCTCGCGCTCGACCGACCACGGCGCGGTGTCCCCGCTCGCACCCCGACCCCGCCGGTCGTAGGTGACGACACGGTAGCGGTCGCTGAGGGCCGCGACCATCCGGTCGACCGCCGGGCTGCCGTGGTGGTCCCAGGCGCCGCCGACCAGCACCAGGGCGGGCCCGGAGCCGCTCTCGGCGACCGCGAGCGGTGTGCCGTCCGCGGACACGACCGTGCGGTCGACGTGCGAGGGGTCCCCCGGCTGCTGTCCGGGCGGGGCGTGCTGGTCGGGGGGCATGGGTCCTTCCGAGGTGCGCGACGGCGCTGCGTCGGGTCCTGCGGAGGGACCGTGCGGGTCGGTACCCAGAGCATGACAGTCCGGACCGTGAGCGTCACCACCCGCAACCAGGGGGAGCGCTCCACGTTCCCTGTGCACTCTGCTCGGTCGAACCTGCTCGATCGCCGCTCGGTTCCCGCTCGGTCGCCGCTCGGTTCCCGCGCACGGAGCGGCTCAGGCGAGCGCGGTCACGCCGACCGACTCGCGCTCGAGCAGGGAGCGCTTGACGTCGAGCCCCCACGCGAAGCCGCCGAGCGTCCCGTCGGACCGCAGCACCCGGTGACACGGCACGAAGAGCGCCGGGGCGTTCCGCGCGCAGACGCTCGCAGCCGCGCGGACGGCGTCCGGTCGCCCCATGGCCGCCGCGAGCTCGGTGTACGTCAGGACGGTGCCGGCCGGGATCGCGCGGAGCTGCCGCCAGCCCTCGGCGAACAGGTCGGTGCCGTGCTGCCGGACCGGGACCCGCATCGCCGCCTCGACCTCGCCGGCGTAGAAGGCCTCGACCGCCTCGGCCGCGTGCACCCGGCCGTCGGTCAGCCGTCGTGGGCGGTGCCGGTCGGCCAGCCGCGCGAGCAACCGTGCGGAGTCGTCGGTCCACCCCGACGCGAGCACGTACCCCTCGTCGTCCTCGAGCACCGTGAAGGGGCCGTCGGGGGTGTCGAGCGTCTGGATGGTCGTCGTGGGCTCGGTCATGCTGTCTCCTCCTGGTGGTCCGTCGCCGCTGCTGCCTCCGCCGTCGCGCTCGCGCGGTCGACGATCGGACGCCAGCAGTGCATCGTCAGGTAGCTCCGCCACGGCGCCACCTGCTCCGACCGTAGGGAGAGCTCGCGGGCGCCACCGGGCAGTCCGAGTTCCTGTGCACCGTTCCGCACGGCGAGGTCGCTGTGCAGGAACACGTCCGGGTGGTGCCGGACCCGCAGGGCCACGTAGTCCGCCGTCCACGGCCCGATGCCCTTCACCGCCAGGAGCCCGGCGCGCAGCTCCGCGAGGGACTGTCCCGCGTCGACGACGAGCGACCCGTCGGCGAGCGCCGCCGCGACGCGCAGGATCGTGTCCACCCGTGCCGCGGGTCCCCGCAGGACCTCGTGCCCGCGGGTCGCGATCGTCGTCGCGGTCGGGAACAGCAGCCCGTCCTCGGCCAGCCCCGGGTCGACCGACTCCCCGAGGGCTGCGACGAGCCGGGTCTGTGCGGTGCGGGCGGCGGCCACGGAGACCTGCTGCCCGATCAGGGTGCGGAACACGACCTCGTGTGCGTCGACGGCGCCGGGGAGGCGGATGCCGGGGACCCGGGCGACCGCCGGGGCGAGGACGGGGTCCGTGGCGAGGACGGCGTCGACCGCCTCGGGGTCGGCGTCGAGGTCGAACAGGGCCCGCACCCGCGCCACGAGGGTCGGCAGGTCGGAGAGCGTGGTGAGGCGGACGCGCAGGGCGACCCCGACGCGCCCCGCGCCCCTGCCGACCCCGTCGGCAGCGGGGGCCGAGGCGGTGAAGCGGGCCGGGCCTCCCGGCAGGGCGACGAGGCGACCGTAGGCCGTGACCCGACCCGAAGCGTTGCGCTCGACGTGCTCCAGCCCGCTGAGGGCGTGGAGCGCGTGCCAGTCGAGCAGGCCCTGCAGGTCGAAGGGCGCGCGGGCCGGGAGGTGGACGTGCAGCCAGCCGTCGTCGGCCGACGTCGGCCGGTCGGTCCGGCGCGCGCGGAGCTCGGAGGGGGTGAGGGCGAAGACCTCGCGCACGGTGTCGTTGAACTGCCGGACGCTCGTGAAGCCGGAGGCGAACGCGACGTCGGCCACCGGCAGGTCCGACGAGGTCAGCAGCGTCCGGGCGGTCTGCGCGCGGTGCGCTCGGCTGAGGGCCTTCGGTCCGGCCCCGAGCTCCTCGGTCATGATCCGGCTCAGCTGCCGCTCGGAGTACCCGACGCGGGCGGCCAGGCCGGGTACCCCCTCGCGCTCGACGACGCCGTCGAGGACGAGTCGGACGGCGCGGCCGGCGACGTCCTCGCGGAGGTCCCACTCCGGGCTGCCCGGCGTCGCCTCGGGCAGGCAGCGCTTGCACGCGCGGAAGCCGGCGAGGTGGGCGGCGGCACTCGTGCGGTAGAACGTGACGCCCTCGGCGCGCGGGGTCCGGGCGGGGCAGCTCGGGCGGCAGTAGACGCCGGTGGAGTGCACGGCGGTGACGAACTGGCCGTCGAACCGGGCGTCGCGGGAGGCGACGGCGCGGTGGCGCTCGGCGTGCAGCTCGTCGGGCTGCGCGTCGGGCTGCGGCTCCGTGCCGGGTGCGGGGTTCGTCACGCGGTCAGCCTGGCACGGGCCCCCGACAGGTACTGGCGGGAATCGGACACGACAGCGGGGCGGCGGTGCCGGCCGGGAGGCACGACTACCGTGGGCGCCGTGACCTCCGTCGACGACGTGGCCGGCCCCGGCGACCTGCCCTTCCGCACCGACGTCGAGGTCGCGATGCTGCTCGTCTCCCCGCACCACCGCTACGAGGGGCGCCCGGCGGACGGCGCGCTGCCCGCCGAGGGCCCGGAGCTCCGCGACCGGATCGAGCTGCGGGCGGGACTCGGCATCGTCGGTGACCGCTACTTCGCCGCACGGGCGCACGTGCACGCCACCGTCACGGTGATCGGTCTCGAGGGGCTCGACGCCGTGGCCGAGGCGGTGGGTGCCACCGTCGACCCCGCGGCGACCCGGCGCAACGTGTACCTGCGGGGTGCCGACGTCGAGGCACTCCGGGGTGCGCCGTTCTCGCTCGAGAGCCCGGGGTCCGGCGGTCCGGTGTCCTTCCGCGGGTACCGGCCGGCGAACCCGTGCGCCTGGATGGACCACGAGGTGGCTCCCGGCGCGTTCCGGGCGATGCGCGGGCTGGGCGGGGTGCGCTGCGACCCGGAGTCCGACGGTGTGCTCACCCTCGGGCCCGCGGTGCTCCGCACGGCGCGCCCCGTCGCGCTCTGACGGACGGGCGCTCCCCGCGCTCCCCGCCCGTTCCGGCCGCTCCGGCCGCTCCGGCCGCTCCGGCCGCTCCGGGAAACGCACCGTGGGCGGCACGTCGCAGCGCTGTAGCCCTGCGAGGTGCCGCCCACGGTGCGTGGTGCGAGCGGGTCAGGCGGTGAGCGCCTGCTCGATCGCGTCGACGAACGCCGGCAGGTCGTCGGGGTTGCGCGATGTGATCAGGCCGCCGTCGACCTGGACCTCCTGGTCGACCCACTCGGCGCCGGCGTTGCGCACGTCGGTCTGCAGCGAGGGGAACGAGGTGATGGTCTTGCCCTGCAGCACACCGGCCTCGATGAGGGTCCACGGGCCGTGGCAGATCGCGGCGACGGGCTTGCCCGCCTCGGCGAAGGCCTTCACGAGTGCGACCGCGTCCGAGTCCTGGCGGATGGTGTCCGCGTTGATGGTGCCACCGGGGACGACGAGCGCGTCGTAGTCGCCTGCGCCGCTGACACTGCCGATGGTGGTGTCGACGGAGACCGACTTGCCCGGGTCCTTGTCGCCGACGAGGGTCTCGATCGAGCCGGACTCCTGCGCCGCCACCGTGACGTCGGCACCGCGCTCGCGGAGCTGGTCGGTGGGGACGACGATCTCGTCCTGCTCCACGCCGTAGTTCGTCGCGATGACGAGGATCTTCTTGCCGTCGAGGGCTGCCATGGTCGCTCCTTCCGCTGCCGGGGGTCTCCCGGCGCGACCTCCACGGTCGTCCGGACGGCCTGGGGACGTTCGCAGTCCGGAGCCGACGTTCAGCCCCGGATGCGGAAAGCGGACCCCTCGCGGGCGACCTCGATGCCGTCGTACCCCGTGATGCGCGGCAGCCCTGCGGTGACCGGTGCCTCGAGCGTCCCGACGACGACGGTCGTGGCTCCGGAGGCGACGGCGGCCTCGACCCCGGCGGGGGCGTCCTCGAACGCCAGGCACCGCTCCGGCGGCACCCCGAGCAGCGCGGCACCACGCAGGTAGCCCTCGGGGTGCGGCTTGCTCCGCTCGGCGTCCTCCGAGGGCACGAGTGCCTCGGGCACCGGGACCCCCGCGGCCCGCATCCGTTCCACCGCGAGCTCCCGCGGCGCGCTCGTGACGAGGGCGACCGGCACACCGGTGTCGAGCAGGCGCTGCACGAACGCGGCCGCTCCCGGCACCTCGACGATGCCCTCGGTGTACCCGATCTCGGCGGCGATCATCGTCTCGACGATCGCCCGCTGCTCGTCCGGGGCCAGGTGCGGCAGGAAGCGCTGCACGGTGTCAATCGTCTGCCGCCCGTGCGAGAACCCGAGGATCTCGGCGGGGTCGATGCCGTGCTCCGCACCGAAGCGGCTCCAGGCCTCCTCGACCACGGCGGTCGAGTCGACGAGCGTCCCGTCCATGTCGAACAGCACCCCGGACACCACGACGTCGATCACGCGTCCGACCCTAGCCGCTACCGGTCGCGCACCCACCGGGTCAGCAGCACACCGCCGTCGCCGAGCAGCACGTGCGCGGGCCGCATCCGGCGCAGCTCCGGCGACGACCCGGTCGCGATGCGCGGACCCTCGCCGCCCTCGAGCGTCGGGTCGATCGTCAGCGTCAGTTCGTCGACCGCGTCGGCGGCGACGAGCGCCCCGAGGAACGACGGACCGCCCTCGCAGTGGATCCGGTGGAGGCCCCGAGCGGCCAGGGCGTCCCGCACGGCACCCACGTCGACAGCATCCGAGCCGCAGTCCACCACGTCCGCGACGGACGCCAGGGCCTGCCCGGACGACGACGCGGCACCGGACCCGGACGTCAGCACGATCGGCCGCACCGGCGCCTCGGTGAACACCCGCGAGCCCGCGTCCACCGACGCGGAGTTCGTGACGATCGCGAAGACCGGGTGGTCGGGCATCCCGTGCGCGCGGCGCCAGGCGACGTCCTCGTCGTGCAGCACCATCGGGCCGTACTCCTCGTCGCGCACGGTGCCGGCGGCCACGAGCACGACGTCGGCGACCCGGCGGAGCAGGTCGAACACGCGCAGGTCGTCGTCCCCGCCGAGGGACGCCGTGCGACCCGACGCGGACGCCGAACCGTCGAGCGTCGCGACGAAGTTCACCCGCAGCCAGGGGCCGTCGGGGACGTCCGCGGTGTACCGGTCGAGCAGCTCGTCGTCGGACAGGTCGGCGATCGACGCCGGCAGGGAGGGGCTGTTCACGTGTTGTGCCTCGCTTCCACGGGTTCGCGCCAACCGAGGACCGCCTCGACCATGCGCATCGCGTCGACGCTCTCGACGACGTCGTGCATGCGGACGATCCGGGCGCCGAGCATCGCGCTGACGGTCGCCGCGGCGAGCGACCCCGGCAGTCGCTCTCCGCGAGGGCGTCCGAGGGACTCCCCCACGAAGTCCTTGTTCGACACCGCTGCGAGCACCGGGAACCCGAGCGCGACGACCTCGGGCAGCCGTCGGGTCAGCTCGAGCGTGTGCACGGTGTTCTTGTTGAGGTCGTGCCCGGGGTCGACGATGATCCGCGACTCGGGGATCCCCGCTGCGAGCGCACGGTCGACCCGCTCGCGCAGGAAGTCCACGACCGAGGCGGTCACGTCGGCGTACGTCGGCGGCGTCGGCAGCTGCTGGCGCGGCGGGGCGGTCGAGTGCGTGATCACGACGGTCGCGTCGGAGTCGGCGACGACGGACGCCATCCTCGGGTCGGACAGGCCGGTCGTGTCGTTGACGACGCTGGCACCGGCGGCGATCGTCGCCGCAGCGACCTCGGGCCGGAAGGTGTCGACCGAGATGACGACGTCGGACTGCTCGGCGAGCTGGGACACGACGGGCAGCACCCGGTCGATCTCGTCGTCGGCGGACAGCTCGGGCCCCGGCGCGAACTTCACGCCGCCGATGTCGACCCAGTCGGCCCCCTGGTCGGCGGCACGCACGGCGGCCTCGACGGCCCGGTCGAGGGCGAAGGTCGCACCCTTGTCGTGGAAGGAGTCCGGCGTGCGGTTCACGATCGCCATGACGGCGATGCGGTGGTCGAAGTCGAAGGTGCGGCGACCGATGGTGCGGACCGGGTCGCGCAGGGCCGGCACGACCCAGCCGGGTGCGGGTGAGACGGCCTGGAGGCCCGTGGCCAGCTGCTCGCGCGTCATGCGTCCGCCCCGTGGTCGGCACCAGCACCGGCACCGATGAGCGCGATCGCCTCGGCCCGCCCCGCCGCGTCGGCCAGGGAACCGGTCGCCGCGACGGTCACCGTCGACGAGCCCGACTGCCGTTCGCCGCGGGCGGTCACGCACTGGTGCGTGGCGTCGAGCACGACGAGCACGCCGTCGGCGTCGAGCCCCTCGGTGACGGCTGCGGCGACCTGCTCGCCGAGCCGCTCCTGCAGCTGCGGCCGCGAGGCCACGGCGTCGAGCACGCGCGACAGGGTCCCGAGGCCGATGAGCTGCTCGCCCGGCGCGTACGCCAGGTGGGCGACGCCGATGAACGGCAGCAGGTGGTGCTCGCACATCGAACGGAACCGCACGTCGCGGACGACCACGAGCTGCCCCCGCTCCCCGTCCTCGGAGTGCACGGCGCCGGAGCGTGCGATCGCGGTGGCGTCGACCCCCATGCCGGCGAAGAACTCGGCGTACGAGTCGGCGACGCGTGCCGGGGTCCGTTCGAGCTCGGGGCGGTCAGGGTCGTCGCCGACGGCGAGGAGGAGCTCACGCACGGCGGCTTCGACCCGCGCGCGGTCCAGACGTTCGTTCACGCCCTCATCCAACACCGTCGGATGGCCCCAGAACGCGGCCGCCTGTCGGACGCACCGTCCCCCGGGTCGGTGACCCGCGCCTCCAGGCCGGTGCCCGCGCAGCGACACGCGCGCCGTCCGGACTCCCAGCGTTCTGTAAACTCGTTCGGTGAGCGCCCAGCAGACCGACACCCCGCCCCGGAACCGCTTCGCATCCGGCCTCGACCGTTTCTTCTCGATCACGCAACGCGGATCGAGCATCCCCCGTGAGATCCGTGGTGGTCTCGTCTCCTTCGTGACGATGGCGTACATCGTCATCCTGAACCCGCTGATCCTCGGCGGGTTCAGCCAGGACCAGGCGCCGCAGGACGTCCTCGGCGGCTGGCTGCAGAACGCGCAGGTCGCCGCCGCGACCGGCCTCGTCGCCGGTGTGATGACGATCGCGATGGGCCTCGTCGCGAACCTCCCGTTCGGCATCGCCGCGGGCCTCGGGATCAACTCGTTCCTCGCCGTGAGCGTCGTGCACCAGGTCACCTGGGCCGAGGCGATGGGCCTCGTCGTGATCAACGGCGTGGTGATCGTGATCCTGGCGTTGACCGGCATCCGGACGATGATCTTCACGGCCGTGCCCGCGCAGCTCAAGGCCGCGATCACCGTCGGCATCGGCCTGTTCATCGCGTTCATCGGTCTGGTCGACTCGGGGTTCGTGCGCACCACGAAGAACGCTTCGCCGCCGCTGCAGCTCGGTGAGGACGGCTCCGTCGCGGCCCTGCCCACGATCGTGTTCCTGATCGGCCTGGTCATCATCGGCACGCTCATGGCCCGCCGGGTGAAGGGCGCGCTGCTCATCGGCATCATCGGCACCACCGTGATCGCCATCGTCCTGCAGGCGATCTTCAAGGTCCCCACCTCGGTCGACTCCCCCACCGGCTGGAACCTCAACGCCCCCGGCCTGCCGAACGCCCTCTTCGCGCTGCCGGACCTGTCGCTCGTCGGGCACGCCGACGTCTTCGGAGCGTTCACCCGCATCGGCCCGGTCGCCGCGTCGATGCTCGTCTTCACCCTCGTCTTCACGAACTTCTTCGACGCGATGGGCACGATGACCGGGCTCGCGAAGGCCGCCGGTGTCGCGAAGCCCGACGGCACCTTCCCCCGCCTGAAGTCGGCGCTCGTCGTCGAGGGTGCCGGCGCCATCGCCGGTGGTGGCGCCTCGGTGTCGTCGAACACGGTCTTCATCGACTCGGCGTCGGGCATCGGCGAGGGAGCCCGCACCGGCATGGCCTCGGTCGTGACGGGCCTGCTGTTCCTGGCGTCGATGTTCCTCACGCCCCTGACCCAGGTCGTCCCGCTCGAGGTCGCGGCCGCCGGACTCGTCGTCGTCGGTGCGCTCATGGTCGCGCAGGTGAAGGACATCGAGTGGAGTGACTTCGGGGCTGCGCTGCCGGCGTTCCTGACGATCGTCGTGATGCCGCTGACCTACTCGATCGCGAACGGCATCGGCGCCGGCTTCATCAGCTGGGTGCTCATCAAGCTGCTGTCCGGCCGCGGCCGCGAGGTCTCCTGGCTCCTCTACGTCGTCGCGGCGGGCTTCCTGCTGTACTTCGCGCGCGGGCCGCTCGAGGCGCTGCTCGGCGTCGGGTAGCGCGCTCCCGCTTCCGCGTCCCGCGCTTCCCGCACGACGCAACGTGGGCGGTCCTTCGCAGCGACGTTCCGCTGTGGGGGACCGCCCACGGTGCGTTCCGCGAGAGTGCGTCCGGTACGTCCGGTACGTCCGGCCTGGAGGCGCGTCGTCAGTCCGACACGTCCGCCGGCTTGGCCTCGTGGCGGCGTCGGCCCGGGGTGCGCCGGTCCTCCTTCATGCCCGCCTCGTACAGGTGGCGCTTGCCGCCGACGAGCTGGTCGCGGGCGGTCTGCTCGAGCTCCTTGGCGAGGGCGTAGTAGTTGTCGTCGTAGTCCTCGACGATCTGGAACGTCCACCGCCCGTCGATGACGTTGCGGCCGACCAGCTCGGTGTCGATCCGCTCGGCGAGCTCGGTGTGGCCAGCCTTCCGGAGCTGTTCGACGGCCTCGCCGAGGTTCAGGTCCGCGGTCCCGGTGAGTCGGTGGAACCCGTAGAGCAGGCCCCGTGCGTGCTCGAGCACCTCGAGTGCGGCCGACAGCGTGCCGAGCGCCTCGACCGTCGCCTCGGACACCCCCTCAGGCACCACGTGTGCGTCGTCCGGTCCCTGTCCGTCTGCTGCCTGGCCGTCTGCGTTGCGCTCGTCCGTCATGCTCCTCGTCTACCGGAGCGTCGCTCGGGTCGCTCCGAGCAAGTGCGGGACGGGCTCCTTCGTCGCGTTCGGCTGGTGCGGTCGTGCGCTGGTTCGACTCGCTCGCGCACAACCGCAAGCGCGTCGCACCACGGAATTCCGCGGTGCGACGTGCTTCCGGTTGTGCGACGTGACGACGGACCGCGCCGCCGCGAGCGCCGCGGCCGGCCGCCCCGCGAGCGCTGCCGACCGGCTGGCCGGCCGGCCGGCCGACCGGTCGGCCGGCCGGGCTACGGGACCGGGACCGTCGGCGGCACGGCCGCGGGCGCCGTCGCCGTCGGGCGCTCCATGAGCCGCCAGGACCCACCGAGCAGCGGCGACAGCGTGACGATCGTGTAGACCACGGCCACGATCGCGAACGTCCCGGTCACGCCGATGCCGTCCGCAGCGATGCCCCCGAAGAGTCCGCCGAGCGGGATGCCCGCCCACGACCCCGCCGACAGGAGCCCGAACACCCGGGCCCGCATGTGCGACGGGATGCGCTCGAGCTCGACGGCCCCCAGGATCGGGTTGAGCGCGCCCGCCGCGAAGCCCGACAGCACGCACGCGCCGAGCACCCACGGCAGCCCGAGTCCGAGTGCCGGCACCGCGAGCGACGGCCCGCCGGCCAGGACGAAGCACACCACGAACGTGATCCGCCGGGGCACCCGGTGCGCCACGTACCCGAACGCGAGGGACCCGAGGAACGCCGCACCACCGAAGGTCCCGCTGACGATCCCGAGCGACTGCGCGCCGTCGAGCACTCGGTCGGCGTAGAGCGGGAGCAGCGCTGTCGAGCGCGCCGCGTCGAGCAGGTTCGTCACGAGCACGACCGCGATGACGAGCCGGAAGAGCGGGTCGCGCACGCAGAAGCGCAGCCCGGCGCCGAGGTCGCGCCAGTACCCGGCGGACGGCGCGGCGGCGCCCGCGTCGGTCGCGGGAGCGACGACGACACCCCGCAGCGTGACGGCGGCGAGCACCGCTGCCGCACCGAACACGGCGGCGGTCACGGCCAGTGCGGGCAACGGCCCGACGGCGCCCACGAGCAGTCCCGCCGCGGGGGCGCCGAGCAGCACCGAGAAGCGCACCGACGCCTCGAAGTGACCCACGGCACGCTCGAGCGGGATCCCCGCCGCCGTCGCGAGTCCCGGCAGGAGCACCCGCCGGCCCGACTCCCCCGGGGTGTCGAACAGGCCGCCGAGGAACACGAGCACGAGCAGCGCCCAGGCCGGCAGCCCGACCGTCCACGCCAGGAGCGGGATCGCGACGAGCGTCGCCGCGCTGACCAGGTCGGACGCCACGCTCGACCGGACGAACCCGAAGCGCTCGACGAGCACGCCGCCGAAGGCCCCGCCGAGCACGATCGGGATCGTCGCCGCGAAGGCCGCGATGCCGACGTCCGTCGCCGACCCGCCGCGGGACAGCACCACGAACGGCACCGCGATCGTCGTCGCGACGTTCCCGGTCCGCGAGACCACCTGGACGGCGAGCAGGGACCGCAGCCGCCAGTGCGCGTTCACGGGCGCGCCGACCGGTAGCTCTGGACGACCGCGGTGACCCGCTCGGAACCATCGCCGGGTTCGTGCTCGGCGCTCCGCGCCTCCCACCGGTCGAGGACGCCCTGCAGCTCCGACCCGAGGGCACCCAGCTCGTCGACCGTCAGCCGGAGGGTCCGGTCACCGCTGTTCGACGCCGCGACCCACTCGCGCCCGAAGGCCGGGACGTGGTCGAGGAACGCCGTGTACTCGTCGGCGTACGCCTGCGCGACGGTCCGGTCGAGCGCGGTGCCGGCGACCATCCGGTCGGGGTCGTCGAAGCCGTCCGCGAGGTCCCACGACGTGTGCTGCGCGACCGCCCGCCACCAGCGCTCACGTCGGTCGGTGCCGAGCTCGGGTGCGGGCTCGATGAAGCCGGCGTCGGCCAGGCGCTTGCAGTGGTAGCTGATCGTCCCCGGTGCCTCGTCGACCTGCTCGCCGAGCATCGCCGCGGTCTGCGGGCCACCGGTCCGGAGCAGCCCGACGAGCCGCAGCCGGGTCGGGTGGGAGAGCGCGCGCATCTGCGCCGCGTCGTCGAGTCGCTGCACATCCATGGCTCGACCATAGGTGCACAACACGTCTTGTGCAACGTTTCTTGCGCAATGGTCGTTGCGGATCAGTCGGGAGGCTCGCCCCACCGCCGCCGGGCAGGCTACGGTTCCGGCATGGCCAGGTGGGTCGCGCTGCTGCGTGGGGTGAACGTCAACGGGATCACGATCCGGAACGCCGAGCTCGCGGCGCTGTTCGGGGGTCTCGGGTACACCGACGTGCGGACGGTGCTCGCCTCGGGCAACGTCGTGTTCACGGCACCGGGCGACGCGTCGGCGGTGCAGACCGCCGTCGAGCAGGCCCTGCGGGACCGCTTCGGGTACGACGCCCGGATCGTCCTCGTCCCGCACGAGCGACTCGCCGAGGTCATCGACGGCTTCCCGTTCGACTCCGCCCCCGACCGGCACGACCACGTCGTCTTCGGCTCCGACGACGCCGCCCTCGACGGCCTGGTCGCCGACCTGTCGCTCGACGACGGTGTCGAGCGGGTGGCCCGGGGCGACGGTGTCGTCTACTGGTCCTGCCCGAAGGGCTCGAGCACCGACACCGCGTTCGCGAAGCGGGCCGCCGCCGCGCGCTTCCGGCGCACGACGACGACCCGCAACACGAACACCCTGCGCAAGCTGCTCTGAGCCGCGCGTCGGACGGTCAGGACTGCGCGGGCTGCCCGTTGCTCGCGGTCGTCCCGCCGTCGACCGGCAGGATCGCTCCCGTGATGTAGGACGCAGCGTCGCTGGCCAGGAACAGGACCGCTGCAGCGACCTCCTCCGAGCGCCCGCCGCGACCGAGCGAGACACGCTCCGCGAACGCGTGCTGGAGCTCCTCGTCCTCGGCCTGCTGCTGGGTCATGTCCGTCCAGATGAGGCCCGGCGCGACCGCGTTCACCCGGACACCGAACTGCCCGTTGTCGAGCGCCGCGGCCTTCGTGAAGTTCGAGACGCCGCCCTTCGCCGCGTTGTACGGGCTCATCCGCCAGTCGGCGTCCATCCCGGAGACCGATGACGTGTTCACGACCGACCCCTTGGTCTCCCGCAGGAACGGCAGCGCCGCCCGCGTGCCGTAGAACACGCTCGACAGATCGGTCTCGATGACCCGGTGCCACTCGTCGGGCTCGATGTCGGTGATGTCGCCGGAGGTGAAGGTGCCGGCGTTGTTCACGAGCACGTCGACGCGGTCCCACCGATCCACCGCGTTGGACACGATCGTCTCCCACGCCGCCGGGTCGGCCACGTCGGCCTGCAGCGCGACCGCACGACCGGTCGGCAGGCTGTCGGCGACGGCACGGACCTTGTCCTCGACACTGTCGACGAGCAGCACGGCAGCTCCCTCGTCGACGAACGCCCGCGCGGTGGCCTCGCCGATGCCCGACCCGGCTCCCGTGACGATCGCGACCTTGCCCTCGAACCGCTTGTCCATGTGTGTCTCCTCTCGATGCACTGCTCGTGCCGCAGGAGACGCCGTCGGCCCGGGGGCACGGACGACCACGGTGCCCGCACCCGCCTGGGCGCGTGTGCAGGCGGGACGGAGGCGGCACCGGTGCCGGTGTGGAGGGTACGGAGACGACGGGAGGCGCGGCGCGGGGCGGACCCGCACCGCGCCTCCCGGCCGGACGATCAGGCGGTGGTCTCGTCGAGGTCGAGGTTCCGGTCCAGCGAGATCATCGGGATCGACGCCGTGATGACGGAGCCGTCCGCCCGGAGCGTGCCCTGGATGTCGCTCGTGGTGGGCGCGTGCCCGCTCATCCGCGGCCCGTGGTGGGCGAGCGGCACGACCGTCGGCGCCCCCGCGGTGACGTCCCACTGCTGGTTGTGCACCCACGCGGTGAAGCCCTCGCCGGTCTCCACCGTGAAGGTCATCGCGTCCTCTTCCAGGTCGACCCGGACGCGCGAGCCGTGCACCTGGATGCGGTAGGTCAGGCGCTCCCAGTCCTTCGGCAGGCGCGGGTTGAACGTCATCCGGCCACCGTGGTCGCGCATGCCGCCGAAGCCGTTCACGAGCGCACCCCAGATGCCGCCCGTCGACGCGATGTGCACGCCGTCCGCGGTGTTGCCGTGCAGGTCGGCGAGGTCGACGTAGAGCGCCGTCAGGAAGTACTGCGCCGCCAGGTCGTGGTACCCGACCTCGGCCGCCATGATCGACTGGACCACGGCGGAGAGCGTCGAGTCACCGGTCGTCAGGGCGTCGTAGTAGTCGAAGTCGCGACGCTTCTCGGCCGCGGTGAACTCGTGGCCCTGCAGGAACAGCGCGAGCACGACGTCGGCCTGCTTGAGCACCTGGAACCGGTAGATCACCAGCGGGTGGTAGTGCAGCAGCAGCGGCCGCTTGGACTCGGGCGTGTTCTCGAGGTCCCAGAGCTCCTTGTCGAGGAACTGGGCGTCCTGCGGGTGGATGCCGCGGTGCGGGTCGAACGGGATCTCCATCGACTCGGCGGCGTGCTCCCACTCGGTGACCTCGTCGTCGACGAGCCCGGTGCGCCGGACCATGCGGCCGTACTCCTCCGGGTCGTCGGTCGCGAGCTGCCGGCAGGCGTTCACCGCGAACCACAGGTTGGCCCGCGCCATCACGTTCGTGTAGAGGTTGTCGTCGACGACCGTCGTGTACTCGTCGGGCCCGGTGACCCCGTCGATGTGGAACTTCCGGTCGCCGTTCGACCGCCAGAAGCCCAGGTCGGACCACAGGCGGGCGGTCTCGACCAGGATGTCGATCGCCCCGCGCTTCAGGAAGTCGGTGTCGCCCGAGGCCCGCACGTACTGCATGAGCGCATGGGCGATGTCCGCATCGATGTGGTACTGCGCGGTGCCGGCCGCGTAGTACGCGCTCGACTCCTCGCCGTTGATCGTCCGCCACGGGAAGAGCGCTCCGCGCTGGTTCAGCTCCCGCGCCCGCGACCGAGCGGCGTCGAGCATGTTGTAGCGGAAGCGCAGCGCGTTCCGCGCGACGATCGGCGCCGTGTACGACAGGAACGGCAGGACGTAGATCTCCATGTCCCAGAAGTAGTGACCGCCGTACCCGGAGCCCGTGACGCCCTTCGCCGCGATGCCGTGCCCGTCGGTGCGGGCGGTGGCCTGCGCGAGCATGAACAGGTTCCACCGGACCGCCTGCTGGATCGCGGGCTGCCCCGGGATCTCGACGTCGCTGCGCGTCCAGTAGTCGTCCATCCACGCGCGCTGCTTGGCGAAGGTCTCCTCGACCGTCTCGGCGCGCGCACGGTCGAGCGTCCGCTCGCACCGGTCGGCGAGCTCCCGCGCCGGCACCCCGCGGGACGTGTGGTAGACCATGTGCTTCACGAGTCGGATCGGCACCCCGGCGCGGGCCTGCACGCGGTAGACGTGCTTCGCGAGGTCGTCCTCGATCGACGACGCCTCGTCCCACGAGTTCTCGGTCTCCAGGTGGTGCTCGACACCGACGCAGATCGTCATGCCCGAGCTCGACGCCTGGTAGCCGAGCAGCGAACGGCCGCCCGTGCTGCGCTTGAGCTTCGGCTCGAGCACCCGCTCGGTGAACGCCTCGGCCTTGCGGGGGTCGAAGGCGTTCGCCGCAGCCCGCATGCCCGCGTGGTACTCGTCCTGCACGTCCTGCCGGTTGAGGATCTGGCTCGACAGCAGGATCGAGGCGTCCCCGTCGAGCACGGTGACCTCGTAGTCGATGACGGCGAGGTGCCGGTCGGTGAACGACACGAGTCGACGGGCACGGATGAGCACCCGCTTGCCGGACGGCGTCGACCACTCCGTCTCGCGGTACAGGTAGCCGCCGCGGAACTCGAGCCGACGGGTGTGCCGCAGGATGTCGGCCTCGGCCAGGACCAGCGGCTCGTCGTCGACGTACAACCGGATGACCTTGGCGTCGGGCGCGTTGATGATCGTCTGCCCGGTCTTGGCGAAGCCGAAGGCGTCCTCGGCGTGCCGGATCGGCCAGGTCTCGTGGAAGCCGTTGACGTACGTGCCGTACTGCACGCCGCCGCGGCCCTCGTCGAGGTTGCCGCGCAGGCCGAGGTAGCCGTTGCCGACCGCGAAGTTCGTCTCCGCGACGCCCTGCTCGTCCGGGGCGTACTCGGTCTCGACGAGCGCCCACTCGTCGACCGGGTAGCGGACGCGGTCGAGGGGGTCGGAGGTGATGGGGTTCATGGCGTGTGCTCCGTGGGAGGGAGGAGTCGTGCGGTGGTCGGACGGTCTGGCCACGCCGTCGGGGCCGTTCCGGTGGGACGGGAGGCTAGCTGGTGCGCGGGGCCGGGAGCTGGTCGACGAGTTCGGCGAGGTCCTGGACGACGACATCCGCGCCGTGCTCGCGCAGCGCGTCGGCTCCGGCGCCGCGGTCCACGCCGACGACGAGCCCGAAGGCACCGTTCCGACCGGCCTCGACCCCGCTCGTGGCGTCCTCGACGACGACGCACTCGGCCGGGGCCAGCCCGAAGCGCCCGGCGGCGTCGAGGTAGGTGTCCGGCGCGGGCTTGCCGGCGAGGCCGTCCTGACGCGCGACCAGGCCGTCGACGACCACCGGGAAGTGGTCGAGGATCCCCGCCGTCCGCAGGACCTGCGTCGCGTTCGCCGAGCTCGACACGACGGCGACCTGCATGCCGGCGGCGATCGCGGCGACGAGGAACCGGAGCGACCCCGGGTACGGCTCGACGCCGTGCTCGGTCAGCTCGGCCGTGAACTCGGCGTTCTTGCGGTTGCCGAGCGCGCACACGGTGTCGCTCCCGGGGGCGTCGTCCGGCGCGCCCTGCGGGAGCTCGATGCCCCGGGACGCCAGCAACGAACGGACCCCGTCGTAGCGGGGCTTGCCGTCGATGTGGTCGAAGTAGTCCTGCTCCCTGTACGGCGCAGCGCCGTGCTCGGACAGGAACGACGTGAACAGGCGGCTCCACGCGCGCATGTGCACGTCGGCGGTGGGCGTCAGCACGCCGTCCAGGTCGAACAGGAGTGCCCGCGTGTCGGCGAGTCGTGCGGGCGTGCGCCGGTCCGGCATCGTCATCGGAGTTCCTCTGGTCTCGGTGGTCGGTTCGGCTCCGATCGAGTCTAGGACCGCCCCGGCTCGGACGCTCAGGCTCGGGAGGACCCGTGTCGACCGCGCCGAGCGGACCTTCCGGGAGCGCTCGGACCGCTCCCCGTCGAGGTTGGGCGTGACGGAAGGCACCACATGAGCACCACCACGACGGACCAGGACGGCTCGGGCTCCAAGCTCAGGCAGGCGATCACCGGCCCGCTCCTGTTCCTCTTCATCCTCGGCGATGTGCTCGGCGCCGGCATCTACGCCCTCATGGGCACCCTGTCGAAGGACGTCGGCGGTGCGCTCTGGGCACCGCTGGTCCTCGCGCTGCTCCTGGCCCTGCTGACCGCGGGCTCGTACGCCGAACTCGTGACGAAGTACCCGAAGGCCGGTGGCGCCGCGGTGTTCGCCGAGCGGGCGTACCGGACGCCGATCGTGTCGTTCCTCGTCGGCTTCAGCATGCTCGCCGCCGGCGTCACGAGCGCCGCGGGGCTCTCGCTGGCGTTCGCGGGCGACTACCTCGGCACCTTCGTGGACCTGCCGCCGGTGCCGACGGCGATCGTGTTCCTCGCACTCGTCGCCTGCCTGAACGCCCGGGGCATCTCCGACTCGCTGCGCAGCAACGTCGTCATGACGATCATCGAGGTCTCCGGTCTCGTCATCGTCATCGTGGTCGTCGCGGTCATGCTGGGCGGTGGCGGCGGCGACGTCTCGCGCATCGGCGCCTTCCCCGCCGAGGCGAACCCCGCGCTCGCGACCCTGAGCGCCGCGATCGTCGCCTACTACTCGTTCGTCGGCTTCGAGACCTCGGCGAACATCGCCGAGGAGGTCCGCGACGTCCGTCGCATCTACCCCCGCGCGCTGTTCGGATCCCTCGCCACCGCCGGCGTCGTCTACGTGCTCGTCGCGCTCGCGAGCTCGATCGCCCTGCCCGCCTCGGAGCTGTCCGACTCGAGCGGCCCCCTGCTGGCCGTCGTGTCGGCGACCGGCGTGCCGATCCCCGACTGGGTGTTCAGCCTCATCGCCCTGGTCGCCGTCGCGAACGGCGCGCTCCTCACGATGATCATGGCGAGCCGCGTCACGTACGGCATGGCGGAGCAGCGGCTCCTGCCCGCCCTGCTCGCGAAGGTCCTGCCGAACCGGAAGACCCCGTGGGTCGCCATCGTCGCGACCACCGTCGTCGCGATGCTCCTGACGCTCGTCGGTGACGTCGGAACCCTCGCCGAGACCGTCGTGCTCCTGCTGCTGTTCGTGTTCATCAGCACGAACGTCGCCGTGCTGGTGCTGCGGAAGGACAGGGTCGAGCACGGCCACTTCCGTGTGTGGACGTGGGTGCCGGTGCTCGGGGTGGCGTCCTGCATCCTGCTGCTCACGCAGCAGAGCGGGCAGGTCTGGCTGTACGCCGCCCTGCTGCTGGCCGTCGGCGTGGTGCTGTACTTCGTCGCCCGCGCGACGGGCCGCCGGACCGGTCGCGACCACGAGGCGGGCCGCATCCACTGATCACTCCCCGATCAGCCGACGGTCTGGAGGCTCGGTGCCGGCTGGCACCGAGCCTCCGGTCTGTCGTGTGGTCGCGTCAGCCCAGGGTGCGCACCCAGTCCTGGACGGCCGCGCTGATCTGCGCCCGCGCGTCCTCGCGTGAGATCGTCGCCGTGCGGTCGCCGGGCTGGTCGCCGTACGCGCCGAAGTCGGCGTGGTTCGCACCCTCGATCTCGACCATCCGCGCCGTGGAGGGGAGTTCGTCGCGGGCGGCGGCGACTCTGTCGGGCGTCGAGAGGCCGTCGCGGGAGCCGGAGACGCTGAGGACCTGGACGTACGAACGAGCGATGTCGTTCGCGCAGTAGCTGCCGAGCAGCAGCAGACCGTCCGCGTCCTGCGCGAGCTGGCACGCGCGGACCCCGCCGAGCGAGTGGCCGCCGACCGCCCAGGTGCGGACACCGGGTGCGTGCGCCTCGAAGGTCGCCAGCGGGCGGGTGTCGAAGAACGCCAGGTTCAGCGTCGGCTTCGTGATGACGACGGTGGTGCCCGAGGCGACGACCTGGCGGAAGGTCGCCATGTACGCGAAGGGGTCGACCTTCGCGCCCGGGATGAAGACGATCCCCTTGCCGTCGTCGCTGCCCGTCGGGGTCATCACGACGCTGTCGCCCACGTCGCGCACGGCCACACGGTCGTCCCGCCAGACCTGCAGCGCAGCGCTCCTGGTGCCCTGCATGACGATGTTCGCGTACACGAGGAAGACCACCGCGAGCAGCACCACCACGGTGACGACCCAGGCGGTCCAGCGGAGTGCTCGGTTCACGGTCGGTCCTCCTCGTCCGGCCGGTCCTCGTCGGGCCGGTCCTCATCGGGCCGGTCCTCGTCGGGCCGGTCCTCGTCGGGCCGGTCCTCGTCGGGCCGACGGGCCGTCACGGTCAGCCAGCGCTCCTCGGCGCCGGGGCGGGTGGTCTCACGGACCCGGACGTCGGTCCACCCGGCGGTCGTGACGGCTGCCGCGAGGGCGTCCTCGTCCCAGTAGGTGAACCAGCGGGGGTCGTCGAGCTTCCGGTCGCTCCAGCCATCACCCTGGCCGTCGCGGTCGCCCCGCTTCACCGTCGCCGCGAGGACGCCACCGGGGCGGACCGCCCGGCGCGCGCGCTCGAGCACGGCGGGGGTGTCCGACCGCGCGACGTGCAGGAGGACCGCGTTCGCGACGACGGCGTCGTACGGGCCGCCCCAGCCGTCGCGGCGGACGTCGAGCACGCGGGCCTCGTGGCCGGCGACGCGGAGCCGGTCGACGAACGCCGTGGTGCCGTCGGTCCGGTCGACACGGAGTCCCGCTGCCTCGAGCGCGTCCGCGTCCCGACCTGGGCCGGAGCCGAGTTCCAGGACGTGGGCGCCGTCGGGCACGAGGCCGAGCAGGTCGTCGACGAGTCCCGCGCGGTGGTCGTCGGTCCGTTCCGTCCAGCGGTCGGCGCCGCGCTCGTACGCGAGGAGCGTGCGCTCGGCGGTGAGGTCGCGGCGCATCACGGTCTCGGTCCGGCCGTCCGGCAGCCGGTCGCCGGGGGTGTCCGTCGCGGTGAACCCGATGCGCTCGTACGCCCGGCGTGCGCGGTCGTTGTCCGGCATCACCGAGAGCTCGAGGTGTTCGGTCCCCTGCGCGACGAGCACGCGAGCGACCTCGTCGACGAGGCGTGCGACGAGCCCCCGACCGCGGGCGCCCGGCGCGACCCACATCGAGATCAGCTCGGCCAGCGCGGGGTCGTCCGGGTCGGGGACCCCGCTCGCCATCCCGACGGTGTCGCCCTCCTCGACCGCGAGCAGGTCGACCGCGCCCGGCAGCGACAACCGGGTGCGCCAGCGGTGTTCCGGAGCGTCCTGCCAGTCCTCGAGGCGGGAGCCGAACGCCTGAGGCGCGTCGGTGAGGGCGGCGAGGCGGACCGGGCGCCAGACGGCCCAGTCCTCGGCGGTCACCCGGCGCAGCTCGATGGTCACGGATCGACGGTACCGCCCGCTCGTGTCCGGGGGACGCGGGCGGTACCGGCGGTGTGCGTGGTCAGGACGCCGGTGTGAGGTCGTACATCGTCACGCCGTCGACCGTCGTCGGCTCGAAGTGCGCGGCGACCCACTCGGCGATCTCGGCTGCGGCGTCGCTCCCGCTGCTGCTGGTGCTGGTGCTGCCACCGACGAACCAGTGCACCTTCCCCGCGGCGACGAGGGCCCGGAACTCCGCCAGGGTCGGGGCCGGGTCGGTGCCGTTGTAGCCGCCGATCGCCATCACGGGGTCGCCCGTCGCGAGCTGGTACGCGGCGGCGCTGTTCGACCCGACGGTCGCGGCGGCCCAGGTGTACTGGTCGGCGTCCGCGGACAGCGCGGCGACGACCTCGTCGGACACCTCGGTCGAACCGCCGAGCAGGTTCGTGCCGCCGCCGGGGGCGTTCGTGCGGCCGTCGGTGCCGCCTGCGGTCCCCGGGCCGTTCGCGTTCTGGCGCGTCCCGTTCTGGCCGGTCCCGTTCTGGCCGGTCGCGTTCTGTCCGGTCGTGTTCTGGCCGGTCCCGTTCTGGCCGGTCTGGCCGCCCGGTGCTCCGCCGGGGCCGCCCTGACCGCCGGGCGCTCCCTGGCCGCCGGGCGCTCCCTGGCCGCCGGGACCACCCTGACCACCGGGCGCGCCGCCGCGACCCCCGCCGGACCCGCTCGTCGTGACGCTCGGCCCGGCCGACGGGAGCGCACCCGTGTGCCCGACCGTGGTGGTCTGCACCGAGAACGCCGTCGGCCCGAGCAGCGCCGCGACGAGCACGGTCGCCACCGTCGCCCCCGCGAGGCCCCGACCGCGCGGCGGCAGCAGGACGAGGACGGTCCCGACGACGGCCGCGACGAGGACCACCCACCGGATCCACGGTTGCCACGACGACGCCTGGGACAGCAGCGCGGACGACCACGCTCCGGAGAGTGCGACGACGCCGGCGGCGGCGATGCGCCAGGCGAGCACCGCGCGGCGCTGCCACAGGAGCCCGGCACCGATGCCGACCACGCCCGCGATGTACGGCGCGAGCGCCACCGTGTAGTACGGGTGGAAGATCCCGCCCATGAAGCTGAAGACCAGCCCGGTGACGAGCAACGAGCCGCCGAGCACCAGCACGGTCGCGAGCCGCGGGTCACGGCGGCGACGGACCCCGATCGCGACGAGGGACACGACGAGCAGCACGAGCGCGGTCGGCAGCAGCCAGGTCACCTGCGTGCCGAACTCCGAGCCGAACAGCCGGGTCAGGCCGGTCGAGCCCCACGAGCCCGCCCCGGTCGTCCCGCCGGGCACGACGCTCCCCGTCTCGTCGCCCGTGACCCGGCCGAGTCCGTTGTAACCGAAGGTCAGCTCGAGGAAGCTGTTCGTCTGCGACCCGCCGACGTACGGCCGAGCCGAGGCCGGCACGAGTTCGACGATCGCGACCCACCACCCGGCGGAGACCACCACGGCGAGCGCCGCCGCGGACAGGTGCCCGATCCGCCGGAGCACCGGGCGGGGCGACGCGAGGAGGTACACCCCGACCAGGGGCGGCAGCACGAGGAACGCCTGCAGCTGCTTCGTCAGGAAGCCGAGCCCGACGAGCACGCCGGCCCAGACGACCCACCGCATCCGCCCGGACTCGACCCCGCGCAGCGTCAGGGCGATCGCCCCGACGGTGAGCAGCACGAGCAGGGCGTCCGGGTTGTCGTAGCGGAACATGAGGGTCGCGACCGGGGTCGTGGCCAGGACCGCACCCGCGGTCAGGGCGGCGCCGGCCGAGAACCGGCGCCGGACGATCCGGTACAGGACCGCCACCGACGCGACGCCCATCAACGCCTGCGGCACGAGGATCGACCACGAGTTCAGCCCGAACAACCGGACGGAGATGCCGATCACCCAGAGGAATGCCGGCGGCTTGTCGACCGTGATCGCGTTCGCGGCGTCGGAGGAGCCGTAGAAGAACGCCTCCCAGCTCTGGCTCCCCGCCTGCACCGCCGCCGAGTAGAACGCGTTCGCCCAGCCGTTCACGCCGAGGTTCACGACGTAGAGGACAGCGGTCACGAGCAGCAGCCCGAGGAACGCGGGGCGCTCCCACCGCGCGGTGTCCGCACCGCCGCGGACGAGACCGACCAGGCGGTCGCGGACGCCGAGCGGACGGATGGGTGGCGGGAGCAGGCGCGGTCGCTCGGTGGGGATCGTCTCGGTCATGCCCACGAGCGTGCGACCGCCACGTGCGCGGATCGTCGGCGCAGCCTTGGACCCTCCTAAGGGACTGGCACGGGCGGGACCAGCAGCCGGCTCCACGCGACCTCGTGCCCGAGCTGCCCGGTCGCGCGGAACAGCTCGACCTGCGTCGTGCCGGCGAGCACGGTCGCGAGCTCCGCGCGATCGGCCGGCGCGAAGCCGAGGCCCTGCCAGAACGGCCCGGACCGCCGACTGAACAACCACGCCCGTCGCGCCCCGCCCGCAGTCGCCTCCGCCATCGCGAACCGAGCGAGCGCCGCACCGCGACCCGAGCCGCGCAGTGCCGGTCCGACGGCGACGCTGCGGAGGAGGGCGTGCCTCCCGTCCGGCCCGGTCTCGTACCCGGTGGTACCGACGACGGCGCCGCCCTGACCACGGAGCGCCCAGAGCCGGACGCCCGGGTCCGACAGCCCCGCGACCGTCAGGTCGCACGCCGACAGGAAGGCGTGCACCTCGTCGACGTCGTCCGGCCCGACGCGGACCGGCGTCGGCTCAGCGAGCGGCACGGACCGGCACGTCGGTCGCCGACGACAGCGGCCAGCGCCGGTCGAGCCAGGGGCCGAGCACCGAGTCGAGCAGGAACCGTCCGGCCAGCCGCCCGACCACCCAGTACGCCCCGACGAGCAGGAACACCAGCGAGGACCACACGTGCAGGACGAGGAGCAGGACCGTGACGATCCCGAAGGCGATCCCGGCCGCGGAGTACAGCGACCAGAACCCGCTGACGAACCGGTCACGCGCGGCCTGCTCCGACGCAGCCGCAGCCGCGGCGGCCTCGGTCCGCTCGTCGAGCCCGCGCACGCCCGGCTCCAGCTCCGCGGGGTCGTCCTGCGCGAAGAGCTCCCGCACCGGGACCTCGAGCGCCCGGGCGATCGCGGACAGGGTCTCGAGGCTCGCGTCGTTCCCGCCCTCGAGTCGTTGCACGGTCCGGACGGCCACGCCGCTCGCCTCGGCCAGCCGTTCCTGGGTCCAGCCGCGCTCACGTCGGAGGGTGGCGATCCGCATCTCGTTCATGGTGCCGAGCCTAGGAACGCCCGGGGCGACAGCACCACGACACGGACACGACACGCACCCGCCAGTGCCCCGCCACCCGGGCGCCGGCGCCCTTCTGCGGGTCAGTCGTCGGTGTCGACCGTGTTCGTGACGACCTCGCCGCTGCCGGCGTCGATCCGGATGCTGTGCTTCGTCCCGGCGTCGTCGCGGACGTCACCCTCCCAGACGACCGTGCCGGCGAGGTCGTCGAGTCCGAGCTCGGTGACCGTGCCGGGCATCGTCTCGACGAGCGTGGATGCTGCCTGCGCGACGGACAGGTCTGCGGCGTCGACGAACCGCTGGTTCTCCGCGACGTCCTCGGCGTCCGTGGTGTCCTTCGTCGGACCGGCGGTGGTGCGCTCCCCGTCGGCGGCCACGTGGACCTCCTGCTCGTTGCCGTCCGCGGTCACGACGAGCACCTCCCACGAGGTACCGCCGGCCTCCTGCTCGATCGAGGTGACGGTGCCCGAGCCGACGGCCTCCCGTGCGGTCTCCGCAGCGGCTCCGAGGGCGTCGTTCCCGGCGGCGTCGGAACCGCTGCCCGTGCTGCCGCTCGCGCTGCCGTCGGTCGCCGTCACGGAGGGTGCCGAGGCAGCCGGGGCGGCCGTGTCGTCGCGGTCGTCGTCACCGGCGCAGCCGGCGAGCGCCAGCGCCCCGACGAGTGGGAGCGCGGAGAGGAGGGCGATGCGGCGGGCGGTGGTCTTCGTCGTGGTCTGCATGCGGCAAGCCTGCGGAACGGGCGCTGAAGCGGGCCTGAAGCCACCTGGGGCGACGCCGGGGGTGTCCGGGACCGCCCTCGGCAGCGCGTCAGTCGTGCAGCAGCGGGAGCCGGACCGTGAACCGGGCCCCGCCCGCCGGGGCCGTCGAGACCGCGGTGCTGCCGCCGTGCGCCCGGACGACGGCGTCGACGATCGCGAGCCCCAGACCCGACCCACCCGCGTCCCGGGCACGGCCCTCGTCGAGCCGCACGAAACGGTCGAACACGCGCTGCCGGTCCTGCTCCAGGATCCCCTGTCCGTCGTCGTCGACGGTGAGGACCGCGTCGTCGCCGGTCCCGACGAGCGTGACCGTCACGGTGCTCGCGGCGTGCCGGACGGCGTTGTCGACGAGGTTCCGCACCGCCCGGGCGAGCAGCCGGTCGTCCCCGCCGACCCGCGCGGGAGCGACACCGGACACGTCCACGCGGACGGCCCCGGCCCCCGCGGACCGCGACCCCTCCGCGAACACGAGGTCGTCGAGGTCCACCGCCCGGTCACGGGTACGGCCCCGCTCGTCGACACGGGTGAGCAGGAGGAGCGACTCGACGAGGTCCTGCAGCCGGGCACCCTCGTCGAGGACGACCGCGGCCAGCTCGGCCGTCCCGGTGACGTCGGGGTGCGCCCGGGCGACCTCGGCGTGCTGCCGGATCGTCGCGAGCGGGGACCGCAGCTCGTGCGACGCATCGGAGACGAAGCGCTGCTGGGCCTCCTGCGACGCCTCGAGCCGCGCGAGCATCCGGTTCATCGTGGCGGCGAGACGGTCGACCTCGTCCCCCGAGCCCGGTTCCGCCACGCGCGCGTGCAGGTTCGCGCCCTCGACGTCGTCGACCTCGCGGCGCATCCGGTCGACCGGACGGAGCGCTCGACCGACGACGAACCACGTCACGAGCGACATGAGGGCCACGACGACCGGGACGGCGACGACGAGCAGCACGGACACGGTCCGCACGGCGGCGTCGGCGTCCTCGAGCGGCAGCCCGACGACGAGCACACTCTCGGTGCCGTCCGGCAGCTCGACGTCGTCGGACACGAGGGACCAGCGCTCGCCGTCGTGCCGGTACCGGGACTCCTCGGCGCCGGAGAGGGCCGCGTCGGGACTGTCCTCGGCCCGCGCGAGCACCCGGCCGGTGCCGTCCTGCAGCTGGGCGAGCACGTCGTCGCCCTCGGCCTCGACGGCGGCGGCACCGTCAGTCTCCACCCGTGCGGAGAGGCCGTCGAGCGTCTGCTCGGCCGACGACCGGACGCCGTCGGACAGCGAGCCCCGGAGGACCCCGACGAAGGCGACCGCCCCGATCACGAGCGCGACGAGGACGACGACCGCCGCGCCTCCCGTCGCGCGTGCACGGATGCTGCGCGGCCGTCGGACCCGCCGCGACCGGTCAGCCACCGTCGGCGTCCAGGCGGTAGCCGGCCCCGCGGACGGTCTCGATCGCGGTCCGGCCGAACGGCCGGTCGACCTTCCGGCGCAGGTGCCCGACGTACACCTCGACGATGTTCGGGTCGCCCGCGAAGTCGTCGTCCCAGACGTTCGCGATGACGTCGCGCTTCGACAGCACCTGACCCGCGTGCCGCATGAGGTACTCGAGGACCGTGAACTCCCGGCTCGTCAGGTCGAGCAGGTCCTCGCCCCGCCACACCCGTCGCTCCGCCGGGTCGAGACGCAGGTCGCCGGCCCGGAGGACCGTGGGGCGTTCCCGGGACCCCCTGCGGACGAGCGCACGGAGACGCGCGACGAGCACCGGGAACGAGAACGGCTTGGTCACGTAGTCGTCGGCACCGGCGTCGAGGGCGTCGACCTGGTCCCACTCACCGTCCTTCGCGGTCAGCATGAGCACGGGGGTCCAGTCCTGCTCGGCGCGGAGCGTCTCGCACACCTTCCAGCCGCTCATGCCCGGCATCATCAGGTCGAGGACGATGGCGTCGTACGGGTGCTCACGGGCGTACCAGAGCCCGTCGACCCCGTCGTGCGCGACGTCGACGGCGAAGCCCTCGGCCTGCAGCCCGGCGCGGATGCCGTCCGCGAGCCGCACCTCGTCGTCGACGACCAGCACACGCATCGTCCGAGCATGGCGGCGCGGCCTGAACCGGCGCTGAAGGGAGGGCTCAGGCCCCGCTCGGGTCGAACCGGTACCCCATGCCCGACTCGGTCACGAGGAACCGCGGGTGCGACGGCTCGGGCTCGAGCTTCCGCCGCAGCTGCGCCATGTAGAGCCGCAGGTACCCGGAGTCGTTGCCGTGCGTCGGACCCCACACCTCGGTCAGGAGCATCTCGCGGGTCATCAGCCGCCCGGGGTTCGTGACGAGGACCTCGAGCAGCCGCCACTCGGTCGGGGTGAGCCGGATCGCGGGGCCGGTCGGCGGGGTGACCTGCTTCGCGACGAGGTCCACCACGAGGTCCCCGATCGTGACGGTCGGGGTCGCGCCTGCGGTGGCCGCCGCGGTCGCCTGCCGTCGCCCGAGGGCCCGGAGCCGGGCGAGCAGCTCGTCCATCTGGAAGGGCTTCGTCACGTAGTCGTCGGCACCGGCGTCGAGCGCGTCGACCTTGTCCGACGAGTCGGTCCGCCCGGAGAGCACGAGCACCGGCACCTGCGACCACGCGCGGATGCCCTCGAGCACCCCGATGCCGTCGAGGCGGGGCATGCCGAGGTCGAGCATGACGATGTCGGGGCGCTCGGTGATCACGGCGTCGATGGCGGCCCGACCGTCCCGGGCGGTGGCGACGTCGTACCCGCGCGCGGCGAGCGTGACGGACAGGGCGCGGACGAGCTGTGCGTCGTCGTCGGCGATGAGGACCTTCGTGCTCACTTGACATCCACTCCCAGGTGTCCGGCGATCGGCAGCCGCACGACGACGGTGAGCCCGCCGCCCGGGGTGTCGTCGACCTCGATGGTGCCGCCCATGCCCTCGGTGAACCCACGGGCGAGGGCCAGCCCGAGGCCGAGGCCGGTCTCGTTGTCGGTGTCGCCGAGCCGCTGGAAGGGCTGGAACACCTCGCCGCGGCGGTCCTCGGGGATGCCGGGTCCGTGGTCGGCGACACGCAGCTCGACCCCGCCGCCGAAGGCGCTGGCGGCGACCCGGACCCGGGTGCCCTCGGGGGCGTAGCGCTGCGCGTTCGCGAGCAGGTTGACGACGACGCGCTGCAGGAGCACCGGGTCGGCGAGGACCGGGGGCAGGTCGGCGGGCAGGTCGAGGTCGACGTCGTCCGGCCCGAGTTCGAGCTCGTCGAGCGCGGGGGCGACGACCGTCTCGAGCGCGGTGGGCAGCGGGGTGACGGCGAGCACCCCGGCCTGGACCCGGCTGACGTCGAGCAGGTCGGCCAGCAGGACCGCCAGTTGACCGAGGCTCTCGTCGGCGGTGGCGAGCAGTGCCTCCCGGTCGGGTGCCGACAGCTGGATGTCGGACGCCCGCAACGTCTGCACGGCGGCGGAGGCCGCCGCGATCGGCCGGCGCACGTCGTGGCCGACGGCCGCGAGGATGGCGCTCCGTACCCGGTCGGCCGCCGCGATCCGCTCGGCGTCGACCGCGGTGCGGGTGAGTCGGCGGTGCTCGACCGCGGCGTCGAGCTGCTGCTCGACGACGCGCAGCAGCCGGCGCTGGGTCGGGTCGTCGGGTGCGCCGGAGAACTCCAGGACGGCACCGGACGGGAGGCTCGTGGTCGCGTCCGGCCCGTCGGCGAACGTCCCCGACGTGGCCGGGACCTCCTCGCCCTGCCGGATCCGCACGCCGGTGAACCCGAACGCCTCGCGGGTGCGGTCGAGCAGCGCCTGCAGGGCGTCGTCACCGCGGAGGACGCTGCCGGCGATCCCGACGAGCAGCCCGGACTCGGCGGCCGCGCGACGGGCGGCTCGACTGCGGCGGGCGGACCGGTCGACCACGAAGCTGACCAGGACGGCACTGATCACGTACATCACGAGGGCCACCAGGTGCCACGGTTGCTGGACGGTGACCATGTAGAGGGGTTGCACGAAGAAGTAGTCGAGGCTCAGGCCGGAGAGCACCGCGGTGAAGACCGCCGGCCACATCCCGCCGGTCAGGGCGACGACGAGCACGAGCAGCTGGTACGACAGCACGTCGACCGTGATCGAGTCGGGATCGCTGCCGAGCGACAGCAGCCAGGTCAGCAGCGGGCCGAGCAGCAGCGAGACCGCGAACGCCGCGGCGATGCGGCCGCGCGAGAGGCTGCCGCCGAGCTTCGGCAGGGCGAACCCGCCGCCGGCGCGCTCGTGCGTGACGACGTGCACGTCGATGTCGCCGGACTCGCGGACCACCGTGTTGCCGATGCCCGGTCCGGTCAGTGCGGCGGCGAGGCGGCTGCGACGGCTGACGCCGATCACGATCTGGGTCGCGTCGACCGACTTCGCGAAGCGCACGAGGGTGCTCGGCACGTCGTCGCCGACCACCTGGTGGTACGTCCCGCCGAGCTGCTCGAGCAGGGCGCGCTGCTTGCCGAGCGCGCCGGGGTGGCGCTCGCGCAGCCCGTCGTTCGTCGTGACGTGCACAGCCGCGAGCTCTCCACCGGCACTGCGGGCGGCGATGCGGGCACCGCGGCGCAGCAGGGTCTCGCCCTCGGGACCGCCGGTCAACGCGACGAGCACGCGCTCCCGGGTCTCCCACCGATGGTCGATGCCGTGCTCGGCGCGGTAGGCCTTGAGCGCGTCGTCGACCTCGTCGGCGAGCCAGAGCAGGGCGATCTCGCGCAGCGCGGTGAGGTTGCCGAGGCGGAAGTAGTTCGACAGCGCCGCGTCGATGCGGGCGGCCGGGTAGACCAGCCCGTCCGAGAGCCGTTCGCGCAGGGACGCCGGCGACAGGTCGACGACCTCGATCTGGTCGGCGGCGCGGACCACGGCGTCGGGGACGGTCTCGCGCTGCACCGTGCCGGTGATCTCCCGGACGACGTCGCCGAGGGACTGCATGTGCTGGATGTTCACGGTCGAGATGACGCTGATGCCGGCGGCGAGGAGCTCCTCGACGTCCTGCCAGCGCTTCTCGTTCGGGCTGCCCGGGGCGTTCGTGTGCGCGAGTTCGTCGACGAGGGCGACGTCGGGTGCCCGTGCCACGACCGCGTCGAGGTCCATGTCGTCGAGTGCGACGCCGCGGTGCTCGACGACGCGGCGGGGCACGAGCTCGAGACCGTCGACCAGGGCTGCGGTGGCGGCTCGCTCGTGGGTCTCGACGACGGCGACGACGACGTCCCGGCCTTCGGCGCGCAGCCGGTGGCCCTCCTCGAGCATCGTGTACGTCTTGCCGACACCCGGAGCGGCGCCGAGCAGCACCCGGAGTTTCCCGCGCTTCACGTGCTCATCCTCCCGCGGTTCGGTGTGGTGTGGTGTGGTTGTGGTGCGTGGTGCGCCGTGCTGCCGAACAACCTGAAGCACGTCGCACCACGCGGTTCCGCGGCGCGAGGTGCTTCCGGTTGTGCTGGCGGCTCCGCCCTCGGGCCGGACCGGGCCGGACCGGGCCGGCCACGGCCGGGCCGCCCTCGGCTCGGGCCAGGCCGGGCCAGACCGGCCGGACCGGCAGGCCGGACCGTCAGCGTTCGGCGGCCAGGGCCAGGTTCAGCTCGAGGACGTTCACGACCGGCTCGCCGAGGAACCCGACCTGCCGGGACTCGGTGTGCCGCTCGACAAGCGTGCGGACCGTCGACTCCGACAGACCCCGGGCGTCGGCCACCCGGGCCACCTGCTGCAGCGCGTACTCCGGGCTGATGTCCGGGTCGAGCCCCGAGCCCGAGGCCGTCACCGCGTCGGCGGGTACGTCGGCAGCGCTGACCCCGTCGGCCTCCGCCACGGCGGCCCGCCGCTCCTCGATGCTCTTGAGCAGGTCGGGGTTGTTCGGCCCGAGGTTCGAGCCGGACGAGGCGTTCGCGTCGTAGCCGTCCTCGCCCGCGGCACTCGGACGCGACTGGAACCAGCGGTCGGCCTGGGCACCCGCGAAGGACTGCCCGATCAGGGACGAGCCGACGACCTTCCCGGAGGAGTCGGTGACCATCGAGCCGTTCGCCTGGTCGTGGAAGGCCGCCTGCCCGACGCCCCACACCGCGAGCGGGTAGGCGACGCCGAGGACGACGGTGGACAGCAGGGCGAGACGGATCGCCACACCGGTGGAACGGAGGAAGGAGCGTGATGAGGAAGCCATGGTCTAGAACCCCGGGATGAGACCGACCACGAGGTCGATCAGCTTGATACCGATGAAGGGGACGATGACGCCGCCCAGCCCGTAGACGAGCAGGTTGCGTCCGAGGACGGACGATGCCGAGGCCGCCCGGTAGCGCACACCCCGCAGCGACAGCGGGATGAGCGCCACGATGACGAGCGCGTTGAACACGACGGCCGACAGGATCGCCGACGCCGGGCTGTGCAGCCCCATGACGTTGAGCGCCGCGAGGCCGGGGAACGCCGCCTGGAACATCGCCGGGATGATCGCGAAGTACTTGGCGACGTCGTTGGCGATCGAGAACGTGGTGAGCGCCCCGCGGGTGATGAGCAGCTGCTTGCCGATCCGGACGACGTCGATGAGCTTCGTCGGGTCGGAGTCGAGGTCGACCATGTTGCCGGCCTCCTTCGCAGCGGTCGTGCCGGTGTTCATCGCGACGCCGACGTCGGCCTGTGCCAGGGCGGGGGCGTCGTTCGTGCCGTCACCGGTCATCGCGACGAGGTTCCCGCCCTCCTGTTCCTTCCGGATGTAGGCGAGCTTGTCCTCGGGCGTGGCCTCGGCGAGGAAGTCGTCGACGCCGGCCTCGGCGGCGATCGCGGCCGCGGTGCGGGGGTTGTCGCCGGTGATCATCACCGTGCGGATGCCCATCGACCGCAGCTCCGCGAAGCGCTCGGCCATGCCGTCCTTCACGACGTCCTTCAGGTGCACGACCCCGAGCAGGTCGACGGCGCCCGAGGCCGAGCGACGGCCGACGACGAGCGGCGTCCCGCCCTGGTCGGAGATCTCGGCGACCGCGGTGTCGACCGCGGCGACCACGGCGGCGTCGGCAGACCCCGACCAGGCGAGCACGGCGGCCGCTGCACCCTTGCGGATCTGCGATCCGTCGGCCAGGTCGAGCCCGGACATGCGGGTCTGCGCGGTGAAGGGCACCTCGAGCGCACCCGCCGGGGTGCCGGGCGTGATGCCGTCCTGCTCGGCGAGCGTGACGATGGAGCGGCCCTCCGGCGTGCTGTCCGCGGCGCTCGACAGGGCTGCGGCCTCCATGAGCGTCGCGACCGTGACGCCCGGGACGGGCACCACGCGCGATGCCTGCCGGTTGCCGTACGTGATCGTGCCGGTCTTGTCGAGGAGCAGCGTGGTGATGTCCCCGGCCGCCTCGACCGCGCGCCCGGACATCGCGAGCACGTTGTGCTGCACGAGCCGGTCCATGCCGGCGATCCCGATCGCCGAGAGCAGCGCGCCGATGGTGGTCGGGATGAGGCAGACGAGCAGGGCGATGAGCACCGGCACGCTGACGGTCGCGCCGACCAAACCGGCGATCGGCTGCATCGTCAGGCAGACGATCACGAAGACGATCGACAGCGACGCCAGCAGGATGTTCAGCGCGATCTCGTTCGGCGTCTTCTGCCGCGCGGCACCCTCGACGAGCCGGATCATCCGGTCGATGAAGGTCTCGCCGGGCGTCGAGGTGATGCGCACGACGATCCGGTCGGACAGCACCCGCGTCCCACCGGTGACGGCGCTGCGGTCACCACCGGACTCGCGGATGACGGGCGCCGACTCGCCCGTGACCGCGGACTCGTCGACGCTGGCGATGCCCTCGATCACGTCACCGTCGCCGGGGATGACCTCGCCGGCGACGACCACCACGACGTCGCCCTTCGCGAGGTCCACCGAGGCGACCTCCTCGGTGTCGTTCGACAGTGCGGCGGCGTCGGACGCGTCCCATCGCAGCACCCGGCGGGCGCTGGTCGTCGAACGGGTCTTCCGCAGGGTGTCGGCCTGCGCCTTGCCCCTGCCCTCGGCGACGGCCTCGGCCAGGTTCGCGAAGACGACGGTCAGCCAGAGCCACACCGCGATCGCGGCGGTGAACACCGACGGCTCGACGAACGCGGTCACGGTGGTGAGCGCGGCGCCGACCTCGACGATGAACATGACGGGGTTGCGCCACATCAGGCGCGGGTCGAGCTTGCGGAGGGCGCCCGGGAGGCCCGCCGCCAGCTGACGGGGACCGAACGCGGACGATCGGGTGACCGGCCGGGAGGCACTGCTCGCCTCCGGCGCGCTGGTCACGGTGGACGAGGGGGTCGGGGTGGACACGGGTTCGGTTCCCATCAGGAGAGGGCCTCCGCGAGCGGGCCCAGGGCGAGCACGGGGAAGTAGGTGAGTGCGGTGACGATCACGGCGACGGCACCGAGCAGGCCGATGAACAGCGGCCGGTGCGTCGGCAGGGTGCCGACGGTCGCGGGCACCTTGTCCTGTGCGGCCAGGGACCCGGCGAGCGCCAGCACGAGCGCGATCGGGACGAAGCGGCCGAGCAGCATCACGACGCCGAGCGCCGAGTTCATCCACGTGGTGTTCGCGGTGAGACCGCCGAACGCCGAGCCGTTGTTGTTCGCGCCGGAGGTGAAGGCGTAGAGCAGCTCGGACAGCCCGTGGTTGCCGGGGTTGAAGATGCTCGTGCCGAGGACCTGCTCACGGACACCCGGGATCACCAGGGACAGTCCGGTGCCGAGCAGCACCAGGGTCGGCGTGACGAGGATGTACAGCGCCGCGAAGGTCATCTCACGGGCGCGGATCTTCTTGCCGAGGTACTCCGGGGTCCGGCCGACGAGCAGTCCGCCGATGAACACCGTGATGACGGCGAGCACGAGCATGCCGTACAGGCCGGAGCCGACGCCCCCGGGGCTGATCTCGCCGAGCATCATGTTGAGGAGCGCCATCATCCCGCCGATCGGCGTGAAGCTGTCGAACATGCCGTTCACGGCGCCCGTCGACGTGGCGGTCGAGGTCGTGCCGAAGAGCGTCGTGCCGAGGATGCCGAAGCGCATCTCCTTGCCCTCCATCGCCGCACCGGCCGCCTGCGTGGCGCTGCCGCCGCCCGTGAGCTCGGCGATCGACATCACCGAGAGCGACACGAGGAAGATCGCGCCCATCACGGCGAGGATCGCGTACCCCTGGCGGTCGTCACCGACGAGCCGCCCGAACGTGCGGGGCAGCGAGAACGGGATGACGAGCATGAGGAAGACCTCGACGAGGTTCGTCCACGCCTGCGGGTTCTCGAACGGGTGCGCCGAGTTCGCGTTGAAGTACCCGCCGCCGTTCGTGCCGAGCTCCTTGATCGCCTCCTGCGACGCGACGAAGCCGTCGGGGATGTGCTGGGTGCCGCCCGCGAGCGTGGTGATGTCCGTGCCGGTGCCCCACGACTGCACGACGCCGCCGGCAATCAGGACGATCGCGAAGACCAACGCCCCGGGGAGCAGGAGCCGGCCGGTGCCACGGACGACGTCGACCCAGACGTTGCCGAGCGTGCCGCTCCTCCGCCGCGCGAACCCGCGCACCAGGGCCACGGCGACCGCGAGCCCGATCGCGGCGGACAGGAAGTTCTGCACCGCCAGGCCTGCCATCTGCACGGAGTAGCCGACGGTCGCCTCGGGCGAGTACGACTGCCAGTTGGTGTTGGCGACGAAGGACGCGGCGGTGTTGAACGCGAGCGACGGGCCGACGTTCGGCAGCCCGAGGTCACCGGGCAGCACGACCTGGATGCGCTGCAGCAGGTAGACGAGCAGCACGCCGACGGCGCTGAAGAGCAGCACGCCGCGCAGGTACGCGGGCCAGGACTGCTCGGCGTCGGGGTCCACACCGATCACGCGGTAGACGCCGCGCTCGATGCGGGCGTGCCCCGTGGGCGTGTAGACACGCGCCATCCAGTCACCGACCGGGCGGTAGGCGACCACGAGGAGCAGGACGAGGGTGGCGACCTGGGCGATCCCGGCCCAGGTGTCGGCAGCGCTCATCAGAACCGCTCCGGGTGCACGAGCGCCCACACGAGGTAGACGACCGAGGCGATGCCGAGGACGGCGGCGGCGATGGTGACGACGATCACAGCCGCTCCACCCCCTTGGCGATGAGTGCCACGACACCGAACACGGCGAGGACACCGGCGACGACGAAGACGTCGAACACGAAGGACTCCGTTGGTTGCTGCGGGTCCGACGCCGGGCGGCGCGGACCGCACCACGTGTGGTGCGGTACCGATGCTGGTTCCGGCCGTGTGCCTCCAGGCCGGTCCTCACGGAATCCTCACGCCGTCCTGACGGACGCGTGCACCGCCCTAACGCACCGCCGCGCGCTCCAGCCGTTCCGCCGACCTGCGGACGGCGGCGCGGAGTTCCTCCGGCCCCTCGACCACGAACGGCACCGTCATCCCGGCGACCGCGCCGGCGAGCCCGTCCCACGACCAGGACCCGAGCGTCAGCCGTCGACGGTCGTCGTCGGACTCCTCGAGCACGGCGTCCTCCGGCAGGAACGGGGCGACCCGCGCGGCGTCGGCAGCGGTCAGCGAGACCGACCCGGTGCACGGCCACGCGTCGTCGCGGTCGGACCCCTTGAAGCGGGCCGCCACGAAGGCTGCCACGTCCCCACCGGGTACGGGTCGCTGCACGAACGGGAGCCGCGTCCGCATCCGCGGTGCGATCCGGTCCACCCGGTAGGTCCGCCAGTCGTCGTGCTCGGGCTCCCACGCCAGCAGGTACCACCGACCGTGCCGGGCGACCACCGCGTGCGGTTCGACCCTGCGGGAACGGTCGTCCGTGCCGTACCCGAACCGGAACACCTCGTGGCGCTGCACGGCCTCGCTGACGGCCACCAGCACGTCCGGATCGACCCGCGGGGCGGACGATCCCACGACGGCATCCACCAGGTCCACCCGGTTCCGGAGCCGTTCGGGCATGACCTGTCGCACCGTCGCGAGCGCGCGGGTGGCGGCCTCGGCGATGTCGGCACCCGACCCCGGCGCGACCGCGAGGGCGAGGGCGATCGCCACCGCCTGGTCGTCGTCGAACAGCAGCGGCGGCAGGTCCGATCCGGCGGCGAGTCGGTAGCCGCCGGCCGGACCGCGGACGGAGTCGATGCGGTAGCCGAGGTCCCGGAGGCGATCGACGTCGCGGCGGAGGGTGCGCGGGCTCACGGTCAGGCGACCGGCGAGCTCGTCGCCCGTCCACTCCCGGTGCACCTGCAGCAGGGAGAGCAGCGCGAGCATGCGCGAGGAGGGTCCGGACACGTCGTCCATCCTCGTCGGAGAAGCGGTCACGATCTGACCGCAACACTCGCGACACTCGATCCATGAGCATCGAGACCACGACCCACCTCAACTTCGACGGACAGGCCCGCGAGGCCCTGGACCACTACGCATCCGCGTTCGGCGGCACCGTGACCGCCGCCACCTACGGCCAGATGGGCGCGTCCCAGGACCCCGCCTGGGCGGACCGCATCGTGTTCGGCCAGGTCAGCACCGAGGCCGGCTTCCGGATCATGGCGTTCGACGTCTGGCCGGACCAGCCGTACGACCAGGGCACGAACGCCTGCTACGTCTTCGTGCACGGCGACGACGCGGACGAGGTCACCCGGTACTGGGAGGCCCTGTCCGAGGGTGCGGAGGTGCGACAGCCGCTCGCGCCCTCGCCGTGGGCCCCGCTCGCCGGGCAGCTGCGCGACCGGTTCGGCGTCGTGTGGCAGTTCGACGTGGCGGCGCCGCAGGGCTGACACCCGACCTCGGCACGTGGACGGCCGGCGGCAGCGCCTAGTGCTGCCTGGCGACCGTCCACGTGCTCACGGTCACCGCGGCCGTCACGGCCGTCGGCGCGAACACCCGGTCCGGATCGACGTGGTGGTGGCTCGGGCCCATGTGCACCACGTCGTGCACGTCCTCCGCGGACAGCTCCATCGTCCACGTGAGGTCCTCGGACCCCTGCAGCGCGAACGTCGGCTCGAGCGACTCCCGCAGCCGCCGCTCCTTCTCCGGGTCCACCGCGATGGTCGCCTCGGCGAGCTCCGCCAGGTGTCCGGTCCGTGGCGTCACGACGACGAGCACGCCGTCCGGGTGGAGCACCCGCGCGTACTCCCGCTGGTTGCGCGGGGCGAAGACGTCCAGCACGACGGCCGCCGCGTCGTCGACGACCGGGAGGCGCTCGGTCACGTCCCCGACGACGGCGCCGGCCCGCGGGTGGACGCGTGCCGCCCGCCGGATGGCGACGGGTGACAGGTCCAGCGCGACCCCGAGGCGGGCAGCGACGGGGCCTGCCGGGGCCGAGCCGGGCCTCCCGGCCGACGCAGTCTCGTCCGGTCCGTCCGCGTCCAGCACGTGCGCGAGGTAGGTGCCGGGGCCGGAGCCGACGTCGAGGACGACGCCCGGGGCCTCCGTGGCGGCGACCACCGCGGCGAGCGCCCGCTCGACCGGTGCGTAGTGCCCCCGCCCGAGGAACCGGATCCGCGCGTCGACCATGTCCGGGGTGTCCGCGGTCAGGGCGCGGCGCTTCGCGGGCAGGAGCGTGAGGTGGCCCTGCTTCGCCTCGTCGAACCGGTGGCCGCCGGCACAGCCGACCTGCCCGCCGTCGACACGGGCGAGGGGCTCGGCGCAGACGGGGCAGGCGAGCACGGGGAGCAGGTCGTCGCGCACCGACCCAGCGTACGGGCGTCGGTAGCCTGGCCGGATGGCACTGGAGCAGCTCTTCGGCCTCGACGGACGCCGTGCACTGGTCACCGGGGGCAGCTCCGGCATCGGTCGGGCGATCGCGCTCGCCCTCGCGGACGCGGGCGCCCACGTGCTGGTCGCGGCGCGCACGCTGGAGGCGATCGACGAGACCGTCGCGACGATCACCGCCGACGGCGGATCGGCCGCCGGTGTCGTCGCGGACCTGTCGACCCGGGCGGGCGCCCACGCGCTCGCGGACGCCGTCGGCGAGGTGGACGTCCTCGTCAACTCGGCCGGCATCAACCTGCGACCGCCGATGCCGGACCTCGACGAGGGCACGTGGGACGCGACGATGGCCGTCAACCTCGACGCACCCTTCGTGCTCGGCCAGCGGCTCGCGCCCGGCATGGCCGCACGCGGGTACGGCCGGATCATCGGCATCAGTTCGCAGCAGGCCCACCGCCCCTTCGCCGCGAGCGGCGCGTACGGGGTGTCGAAGGCCGGCCTGGAGGCACTGGCACGCTCCCAGGCGGAGGCCTGGTCGGGCAGCGGAGTCACCTCGAACGTCCTGGTCCCCGGCTTCGTGCAGACCGCGCTCAACAGGCGACTGTCCGCCGACCCCGAGCGGGTCGCGGCGCTCGCCGCGCGCACGCTCGTCGGGCGCAACGGCGAGCCGTCGGACTTCGCGGCCGCGGCGGTGTTCCTGGCCGGACCGGGGTCCGCGTACGTCACGGGCCAGTCGATCGCGGTCGACGGCGGCTTCTCCGTGCACTGACCTCCGTGCCCTGACCGCCGTGCGCTGACCGCCACGCGCTGACCGCGGTGCGGCGGGCCGACCATGGAAGCCGAGGTCTGCTCGGTAGCGTCGGTGCATGGCCGTCATCCACCGCGCAGAACTCCGACCGCCCAAGGCCGAGGCCCTCGCCGCCTGGCTGCCCGCGCAGCCGTGGAGCGGCCTCACCGCCGGTGCCGCCGTCGAGATCGTCACCCGCTTCCGGTTCGACGACCCCGAGGGTGAGGTCGGCGTCGAGGAGATCGTCGTGCGGACGCCCGAGGGACGGCTCCTGCACACGCCGCTGACCTACCGCGGCGCTCCGCTCGACGGCGCCCGGGGCTCCCTGGTGTGCGAGATGCACCACTCGGTGCTCGGGCAGCGCTGGGTGTACGACGCCGTCGCGGACCCGGTGTACGCCGACGTCCTGCGTCGTGCGATCGCCACCGGCGGGCACGAAGCGGAGCTCGAGCGCGCCGACGGCTCCGGACGGTTCGACAAGGAGGGCACGGCGGTCGGCAGCGGGTCGGCGCCGGACTCCCCCACGGTGACGTCGGCCACGGCCAGCACCGACGGGACCGAGACGACGGTGCACACCGACCACGGCGACCTCGTCGTGCTGCGGGTGATCGGACTGCCCGTGCCGGACGGCGAGACACTGACCGCGACCTGGCGCGACCGCTCGGCCGTCGTCGCGGTCCTGCCCGCCTGACGGACCCGGTCGCGGCCGCTCCGCGACGTGCCCCGTCCGGGGGACTCGGAGCTTCCGGGCGTCTGATTGCAATGTGCAACTTCAAGGCGGGACCGACTGGGTGGGGCTGCTCCCTGCCTCGGTCGTCGCCGCCGCCGCCGACCACGACCTGAGCGGCCCCCTCGCCGACGACGAACGCACTGCGATCGCCCGTGCCGTCCCGTCGCGGCGTGCCGAGTTCCGGACCGGCCGCCTGCTCGCCCGCCGCGCCCTGACGGCGATCGGCACCCCGGTGACGGCACTGCCCGTGGGTCGGAGCGGGGCTCCCCGCTGGCCCGAGGGCGTGGTCGGCACGATCACCCACTGCCCCGGCCTGCGCGCCTGCGCCGTCGCCCGGCGCGATGACCACGCCGGCATCGGCATCGACGCCACCCATGCCCTCCCCTTGCCGCCAGGAGTGCTCCGGCGCATCGCGGACGTCACGGACGGCCGTGTCGCACGGGGTCTCGCCGCACTCCGGCGAACCGGGGTTGAGAGTCCGGACAGCGTCCTGCTCGCCGCGACCGAGGCCGTCGCCAAGGCCCGCTCGGCCGCGCACGACGGCTGGTTCGGCATCGACGGTGCCCACGTGGAGCTGCGCCCGGACGGGACCTTCACGGCGAGCGCGCGTCGCGGCCCGGCGTTCGCGGCGACGGGACGGTGGGCAGTGGACCGGGGGACGGCGCGTGCGGGCATCGTGCTCGCCGCGCGCTGAGAGGCCGCGCGCGGGGGCGCGTCGGACCAACGAGGAAGGGAACCACCATGGTGCAGCAGGACGAGGACACCTCCGTCGAGGCGGTGTTCGACCGGTACGCCGACCGAACGGCGATCCGACAGCGGGACGGCGAGGTCGTCACCGACACGAGCTTCCGGGAGCTCCGGGACCGTGCGCGGGCCCTCGCGGCGGTGCTCGGCGAGTCCGTGGCCCCGGGTGACCGGATCGCGGTGCTCGGTCCGCCGAGCGCCGACGTCGTGCTCCTCGAGCTCGCGTGCTCGGTGCTCGGCGCGGTGAGCGTGCCGCTGCAGACCAGCGCGGCCGTCGAGCAGCTCCGTGCGATCGTCGACGAGACGACGCCGGTGTGGCTGGGCGTCACCGCCGACCAGGCCGCGACGGCCCGGGCGGTCACCGACGCGGCCGCCGCCGAGGTGCACACCGTCCTGCTCGACACGACGGGTGCGGCCTGCGGGGCGACCGGGGCCGAGGGCACCGACGGTGCGGCGGCGCTGCCGACGCTCGCCGACCTCGTGGCACGGGGCCGCGACCTGCCCCAGCCGACCCCGTGGCGACCGGCGCCCGACGAGGACCCGCTCGCCCTGCTGCTGTACACCTCGGGCAGCACCGGGACCCCGAAGGGCGCGATGTACACGCGGTCCATGGTCGAGCGGCTCTGGCACGCACTGCCGCCGGACCACCCGGACGCCGTGACCGTCGGCTACGCCTACCTGCCGCTGAGCCACCTGACCGGTCGCGCGGCGCTGCTCGCCACGTTCGGCCGCGGCGGCACCGTGGCGCTCGCGACCTCGACCGACCTGTCGGCCCTGTTCGAGGACCTGCGGGTCTACGCACCGACCGAGCTCGTGCTCGTCCCGCGGATCGCCGAGATGGTCCGCCAGGAGGGCGCCCGCGAGGAGCAGCGCCGACTCGCGGCCGGAGCCACCGACGCCCCGGCCGTGCGTGCTCAGGTGCAGGACGACCTCCGGACACGTGCCTTCGGTGGTCGCGTCGGGCAGGCCGTCTGCGCCAGCGCCCCGCTCACGCCCGAGCTCCGCACGTACCTCGAGGAGTGCCTCGGCGTCCCGCTGCACGACCTGTACGGCTCGACCGAGGCGGGCAGCATCCTGCGCGACGGCGTGGTGCAGCAGCCACCGGTCACCGAGCACAAGCTGGTGGACGTCCCCGAGCTCGGCTACCGCACCACCGACCGACCGCACCCGCGCGGCGAGCTGCTCGTGAAGAGCACCGCGGTGATCCCCGGGTACTTCCGTCGCCCGGACGTCACCGCCGCGGTGTTCGACGAGGACGGGTTCTACCGGACCGGCGACGTGATGGCGCAGACCGGTCCGGACACGTACGAGTACCTCGACCGCCGGAACAACGTCATCAAGCTCTCACAGGGCGAGTTCGTCGCGGTCTCGGCCCTCGAGGCGACCTTCGGTGGGACGCCGGAGGTCCGGCAGATCGCCCTGCACGGGGACAGCAGGCACGCGTTCCTCGTCGCGGTCGTCGTGCCGGTCGACCCGGAGGCCACGGAGGGCGACCTGCTCGCCGCCCTCCAGCGCACCGCCCGCGCCCACGGGCTCGCGCCGTACGAGGTGCCCCGAGCGATCATCGTCGAACCGGACCCCTTCACGGTCGACAACGGCATGCTCTCCGATGCCCGCAAGCTCCTCCGCCCCCGGGTCACCGCCCGCTACGGGGACCGGTTCGCGGCGCTCTACGACGCGGTCGCCGAGCAGCAGAGCGGCACCCTCGTCGCGACCCTGCGCGAGCACGTGGGTGACGAACCGACCGTCGACACCGTCGTCCGTGCCGCCCGTGACCTGCTCGGTGCCGAGGTCAGCACCGAGACCGCCTCGGCCGCCCGGTTCTCGGACCTCGGCGGTGACTCGCTGTCGGCCCTGACGTTCTCCGGGGTCCTCGAGGACGTCTTCGAGACCGAGGTGCCCGTCGGTGTCATCACCGACCCGACGAACGACCTCGCGGCCGTGGCCGCGTACGTCGAGCGCTCGGCCGCCGACGACCGGCCGACCGTCGCCCGCGTGCACGGCGCCGACCCGACGGTGCTGCGGGCGTCGGACCTGCGGGTGGACCGCCTGCTCGGTGCGGTCCCCGCGCCGGTGGCACGCGCACCCCGCCCCACCTCGGACGGGCCGCGCACCGTCCTGCTCACCGGCGCGAACGGCTACCTCGGCCGCTTCACCGCGATGGACTGGCTCGAGCGGCTCGCACCGGTCGGCGGCACGCTGGTCTGCGTCGTGCGCGGGTCGGACGACGCCGCTGCCCGCCGTCGACTGGACGCGGCCTTCGCGGCCGATCCCGCGTTCGCCGACCGGTTCGCCGAGCTCTCGGGGTCGCTCGAGGTGGTCGCCGGGGACGTCAGCGAGCACCTGCTCGGCCTCGAGGAACCGCGGTGGGAGGACCTCGCCGCGCGGGTCGACCTCGTCACGCACGCCGCCGCCCTGGTGAACCACGTCCTGCCGTACACCGCGCTGTTCGGGCCCAACGTCGTCGGCACCGCCGAGGTCGTCCGGCTCGCGATCGCCGCCGGGAGTGTGCCCGTCACCTTCGTGTCGAGCGTCGCCGTCGCCGGTGGAGCCCGCCCGAGCGCGACCGAGGACGTCGCCCCCGGCGCCCCCGCGGCACTCGACGAGCGAGCGGACCTCCGGGCGACGATCCCCGAGTGGACGATCGCCGACGAGTACGCGAACGGGTACGGCGCGAGCAAGTGGGCGAGCGAGGTGCTGCTCCGCGAGGCGCACGAGCAGCACGGCGTCCCCGTCGCGGTGTTCCGCTCCGACATGGTGCTGGCGCACCCGCGCTGGCGCGGCCAGGTGAACCTGCCCGACGTGTTCACCCGTCTGGTCTGGAGCGTGCTCGCGACCGGGCTGGCACCCGTGTCCTTCGTGCAGCGGACCCCGGACGGCCGGGTGCAGCGCTCGCACTACGACGGCCTGCCCGCCGACTTCACGGCCGCCGCGATCGACGCCATCGGCGCGTCGGTGGTCGAAGGCCACCGGACGTTCAACGTCGTCAACCCGCACGACGACGGCGTCTCGCTGGACACCTTCGTCGACTGGCTGGTCGAGGACGGGTACGCGATCGAGCGGGTCGCGGACCACGCCGAGTGGGTCGAGCGCTTCCGGTCCGCACTCGAGGCGCTGCCGGACGAGGACCGTGCACGCTCGGTGCTGCCGCTGCTGCATGCGTTCGCGACCCCGGAGGTGCCGCACGCCGGGTCCGCGATCCCCGCGGACGCGTTCGCCGCCGCGGTCCGCTCGGTGCGTCCGCTCGGCTCACCGGACATCCCGTCGCTCGACCACGCGCTCGTCACCAAGGTGGCGGACGACCTGACGTTCCTCGGTCTGCTCGGCCCGGCCGCGTCGCCCACGCGCTGAGCACCGGACGGGAGGCGCGGTGCCGGTCCGGCACCGCGCCTCCCGTCCGTCACCCGGTCGCATCGGGCGTGACTGCCGGGCGCGGCCCGACGGGCACCGGCAGGGCCTCTCTGCGCACGGCGAGCTGCTGGCAGGATCGAGCGCGTGAAGACACTGGAGTTGCCACAGACCGACCTCACCGCGTCCGACGTCGTCGTCGGCCTCATGCGGATCAACGACATGAGCGACGAGGACATCCGCGAGCTGTACACCGCCTCGCGCGACGCCGGCGTCACGATGTTCGACCACGCCGCCGTGTACGGCGTCTGGCACGGGTGCGAGCAGCGGTTCGGTTCCGCCGTCACCCTGTCGCCGTCCGAGCGCGCCGACATCCAGCTGCAGACCAAGGTCGGCATCCGCCCGACGCCGGACGGCGCGTACTTCGACTTCTCGTACGAGCACATCATCGAGTCCGTGCACGAGTCCCTCGAGGCGCTGCGGACCGACTACGTGGACGTGCTGCTCCTGCACCGTCCCGACGCCCTCGTCGAGCCCGAGGAGGTCGCCCGGGCGTTCGACGAGCTGCACGCCGCCGGCAAGGTGCACCACTTCGGCGTCTCGAACCACACCCCCGGTCAGGTCGAGCTGCTGAAGCGGTCGGTGCGGCAGCCGCTCGCGTTCAACCAGGTGCAGCTGAGCATCACGCACGCCAACGTGATCACGCAGGGCCTGACGGCGAACATGGCCGGGCTCGACCAGTCGATCGACCGCGACAACGACATCCTCAACCACGCGCGCCTGAACGACGTCACGCTGCAGGCCTGGTCGCCGTTCCAGAAGGGCTTCTTCGACGGCGTCTTCCTCGGCGACCGCGAGCAGTACGCCGAGCTCAACGACGTGCTCGAGGAGCTCGCCTCGGCACACGGCGTCACCCCGACGGGGATCGCGGTCGCTTGGATCACCCGACACCCCGCGCACTTCCAGGTCGTCCTGGGCACGACGAACCCGCAGCGGGTGCGGGACTCGGCCGCGGGTTCCGACGTCCGGCTCTCGCGCGAGGAGTGGTACCGCGTCCTGACGGCGGCGGGGCACACCGTCCCCTGACCGAGCTGCGGGGCTGGGCCTTGACCGTGCCGCGCTCCGGAGCTCGGCCCTGAGCGTGCCGGGCTCCGCTCAACGGGGAGCACGTCGCGCCACGGAAGTCCGTGGTGTCACGTGCTCCCCGTTGTGCTGAAGCACGTCGTGCCCCGGGCTGCTCGGCTCGGCTCGACTCTGCTCGGCTCGGTCGGGGCGGGCGGTCAGTCGTCGGTGGTCGAGGCGCTCGGCACCCGCACGTCGACGGGTGAGACCCGCGAGGGGTCGGCCGACGCTCCGCCGACGACGTCGAACGAGATGCCGAGCTCGGCGGCGGTGTCCTCGTCGAGCTCGAGCCCGTGCTCGGTGACCTGGTCCTCTGGGATGGCGCGACCCTTCGACGGGTCCCACGCGTTCGCGAACGACATGCGCACGAGCTTGCCGTCCGTGGCTGGCAGCGAGGTGTCAGGCGTCGGTGGTGTCCGTCAGCGGCCAGCCGTCTCGGGTCACCGGGCGACCGGGCCCCCGCCGGCCTCGTCCTCGTCCTCGTGCGGGGCTGGCGAGACCGACGGGTCGACCGAGTCCGGGCCGACGTCGGCGCCGCGGTCCTCCTCGACCTCGATCTCGGTCTGGTCGTCGCCGTCCACGGGGAGGTCGGCGCCGGGCTGCTGCGGATCGAACGGTGTGCTCATCGACATGCTCCGAGCGTGCTCCCGCGACGGTGGGCGTCGGCTCGACGCTGTCCGTCCACCGCGCCGGGGTCAGCAGCGACCGCGTCAGCCGCGGCCGGGGCCCGTCGCCGGCCCCTGGGTGAGCGACCCGACGGTGGTGTCGACCGTCGTGTCCGCCGCACCGGACCCCTTGCCCTTGCCGCTGTTGCTCCCGGGACCGTTGCCGTTGCCGCTGTTGCCCGCGCCGCCCTGGGGGGCCTCGACGGGGTTCGACGCCGGACCGCCCGGCTGGGGGCCGACGCTCGGGTCGTCGGCGGGCTGGCTCGGCTCCTCCGCGGGCTCGCTCGGCTGCTGCTCCTCGGTGGGCTCCTCTGCCGGCTCGCTCGGTTCCTGCGCGGGCTCGCTCGGCTGCTGCTGCTCCTGGCTGGGCTGCTGCTCCGGCTCGCTCGTCTGCTGCTCCGTCGGCGACGAGGGCTCGCTGGAGTCGGTCGGCGCGGGCGTCGAGTCGTCTCCCCCGCCCAGCGCGAAGAGCGCGACGCCGATCCCCGCGAGGACGAGGATCCCGACGACCACCGCGGTGATGATCCCCGCACGCCGTCGCTTCGATCCGTCCGTACCGGGACCGCCCCGTCCGGCAGCCCCCGCTGGACCACCGGCTCCTCGCGACGCGGCACCACCGGCCACCGCACCACCGCCAGCAGCAGCAGCGGCGCCCGCTCCACCGGCGCCCCGCTGGGCACCGAGGACCGTCGTCGCGACGTCGTCCTGCGCACCCGTCCGGTCGTACGCCCGGGTCGCGGCGTCGGCACCGCCGGCGGTCGGCATCGCCCGCGTGGCCTGGTCGCCGTCCACAGCGCCCGGCACGGCCTGGGTGGCCTGGTCGGCGTGGGCTGCGTCCGGTCCCCCGGCGCCGAGCGCGGCACCGGCGAGACCGACTCCGGCACCGGCCGCTCCGCCGGCAGCACGGGTGAGCGTGCCGGGTCCGCCCGGGAGCAGCTGGGTCGCCGGTGCCGTCCCGTCGCGTTCGAGCGCACGGAGACGTCGGGCCGCCTCGGCCGCGGTCGGGCGCTCGGCCGGGTCCTGGGCGGTCATCACGTGCAGCAGCGTCCGCCACGCGGTGGGCAGGTGCTGGTCGATGTCGGGGCCCCGCGTGAGCCGCGCGGTGGCGGACTCGACGGCGGTGCCGGGGAACGGTCGTTCACCCGTCAGGCACTGCAGCAGGACGAGCCCGAGGGCGTAGACGTCGGCCTGACCGGTGACCTCGCGCCCGAGGACCTGCTCCGGTGAGATGTAGGCGGCGGTGCCGATGACGGTGCCGGTCCCGGTCACGCGGGCGGCGTCCCGGAGCAGCGCGATGCCGAAGTCGGCGAGCTTGACGTGCTGGCCGTCGCTCTCGAGCAGCACGTTCGCGGGCTTCACGTCGCGGTGCACGATGCCCTGCGCGTGCACGGCGGCGAGTCCCTCGGCGACCTGGGCGCCGGTGCGCGCGGTCGTCGTGGTGTCGAGCGGGCCCTCGCGCAGCCGGGTGTCCAGGTCGCTGCCGGGGACGAGCTCCATCACGAGGTACGAGTCGCCGTTGCCGTCGTCGAGTGCGGCGTCGTAGAGCGTGACGAGCGAGGGGCTGCGGAGCGCGGCCAGCGTGTGCATCTCGGCCTCGGCGCGCGCACGTTCGCCGTGGTCGACCGCGCCGATCCGGAAGACCTTGACGGCCACCTCGCGGCCGAGCTGCTCGTCGACGGCGCGGTAGACGGAGGCCATGCCGCCGTGACCGAGCGTGCCGGTGACGCGGTACCTGCCGCCGAAGACCCGTTCTTCCATGCGGGTGAACCTACCGTGACGACCTGACCGGGCGTGCCGGTCCGCGGCCGCGCACGACCGGGTCGGCACCCCGGTGGAGGGCGGTCAGGTACAGCCGGTGCGCCGTGATCACGAGCGCCAGCCACGCAAGACCGAGGGCCCACGCGGCGAGCACGTCCGTCGTCCAGTGGTGGCCCAGGAACACCCGCGAGACGCCGATCGACAGCACGAAGAGCGTGCCGACGACGATCGTCCACACCCGGGTGACCGTGCGTGACTGCCGCAGGATGAGCAGGTACACGATCGTGCCGACGACGACCGTGGCGTTGAGCGTGTGGCCGGACGGGAACGACGGCGAGTGCTCGTACGGCGGCACCGCGTCGGACAGCGGCGGTCGGGCACGGCCGATCAGGTCCTTGCCTGCGATGGTCATGAGGAGCGAGCCGCCGCTCGCCGCGACGAGCAGCACGAGCGGGGTCCAGGCGCGGCGCTGCACCGTGAAGCCGATCAGGAAGCAGACCGCGACGATCGGCATCCCGATCGTCCCGGCGATGTCGGTCCACCACGTGACCGCCTGGTCGGCGAACGGCGAGCGCAGGGTGAGCATCCAGTCGAGGACGGGGCGGTCGAGCACCGCGACGTCGTCGGACGCCCGCACGGCGTCGTACACCTCCGATGCCGCCCAGGTCGCGGTCGCGGCGATGCCGACACCGACTGCCAGCGTCAGGACGAGCAGGGGGAGGGCGCCGTAGCGACGGCCGAGTGCCGCCCAGCCCTCGGCGACCGTGTGGCCGGCCCGGGACCGCCACGTCGTGAGGTCGAGGTCGCCGACGCGCCGGTCCTCGACGACCGCCGCCTGCTCCGCACGGTCGACCCGACCGGCAGCCGAGGGGTCCTCGTCGTGGTGTCGCTCCATCGACCCACCCTGCCCGTCCCAGGCTGCGAGCGCGCACGCGCCTGCCCGGACGCAGTCCTCTCGGCGGGCGAGCACCCGCACGCGCCGGCCCGGCTCAGTCCTTCGCTGCCCCGTAGTCGCGCACCGTCGACACCGTCAGGGGGAAGACCACCGGGAAGTCCCGGAAGAGCAGCCGTCCGGCGTCGACCGCCGCGGCCCGGACCTGCTCCGCCACGAACGCGGCGTGCTCGACGGGCGTGTGCACCACGATCTCGTCGTGCACGAAGAACACCAGGTGCGGCCCGGCCGTCAGCGGGCCGGGGAACCGGGTCGCGAGCCGGGTCCGGAGCGATCCCATCCAGGCCAGTGCCCACTCGGCCGCGGTGCCCTGCACCACGAAGTTCCGCGTGAAGCGCCCCCAGCTGCGGGCACGCCCCTCGACCGCCCGCTGCTGCGCCGGCGTGCCGTCCACCGACCAGGCGCGGTTGCGCGCGGCGAACCAGGCCTCGTCGGGGACGGGCGACGTCCGGCCGAGCAGCGTCGTCACGGGCTCGCCGCGCTCGCCCGCCCGGGCCGCCCGGTCGACGAGCCCCAGCGCCGCCGGGAACGCCCTCGCCAGCCGCGGGACGAGCCGTCCAGCGTCACCCTGGGTCGCGCCGTACATCGCGCCGAGCATCGCGCCCTTCGCCTGCTGCCGCGTCTCGACCGCGCCCGAGGCGACCACCCCGTCGTACAGGTCCCGCCCGTCGCCCGCGGTCGCCATCGCCCGGTCACCGGCCATCGCCGCGAGCACCCGCGGTTCGAGCTGCGCCGCATCCGCCACCACGAAGGCCCAGCCGTCGTCGGCGACCACCGCACTGCGGACCGTCCTCGGCAGCTGCATGGCACCGCCGCCGTCCGCCGCCCAGCGCCCGGTGACGACCCCGCCGACGACGTACTTCGGGTGGAAGCGCCCGTCCTGCACCCACTCGTCGAGCCATGCCCAGCCGTTCGCGGTGAGCAGGCGGGACAGGCGCTTGTACTCGAGCAGCGGCGCGATGACCGGGTGCTCGAGCTCCTGCAGCTCCCACTTGCGCGTCGACGTCACCATCAGGCCGACGGCCCGGAGCGACCGCAGGACGTCGGCGGGCGAGTCGGGGTTGAGTGCGGGGTCGCCGAGGTGTGCGCGGATCTCCCCCGCGAGCTCCTCGAGCCGGCGCGGCCGCACCCCGGCGGGTACCCGGGGGCCGAGTTCCTCCTCGAGCAGGCGCTCGTGCACGTCCGGACGCCAGGGCAGACCCGCGGACAGGATCTCGGCCGCGACGAGGGCTCCCGCCGACTCGGCGGTGGTGAGCAGGCGCAGTGCGCCCGGCGTCGTCGACGTGGCGACCGCGTCGAGCTGGCGGCGGAACTCGGCGACCGGATCGGCTGCGTCGTCGGCCGGTGCGACGGTGAAGAGCGCGTCGTCGAACAGGCGGGCCTGCGTCGGGCGGGTGGGGCGGGCCTCCTGGCCGGGGTCGTCCCACGTGTCGGGTGGTGCCGTCGCGAGGGCCGTCCCCCGCGCGGCGAGCGCGCCGCGCAGGATGCGACGGCACAGGCGGAGGTCGACGCAGCGGCCGACGCGTCCTCCGGCCGCCAGGACGGCCGGGTACCAGCGGGCGGTGTCGTCCCAGACCCAGCGCACGTCGGGTGCGTCGTGCGCGGCGACGAAGGCCGGGAGGCCCGGCTCGTCCAGGCGCGTCGGCTCGCCGGCCGGCTCCCCCGCGTCGGTCAGGGGCGTCGCGGTGACGCCGCCGTCGACGCGGTGGAGGACGAGGTGCACCCGACGATCATCCTCCTTCCCGCGGGATGCACCGTCGGCGGGTGCTCGCAGCGGTACCGCGGTGCGAGGTGTCGCCGGGGTCGCGTCGTGCGAGGGAGGGCTCAGTCGGCGGGGTGGGGGTCCTGCGTCGCGTCGGTCCGAGGGTCGGTGCCGTCGGCGTCCCCGGGGCGGACGGCCGCGGAGTCCGCGACGTCGATGCGCACGTCCCCGTCCTCGGCGCGGGAGACCTCGACGCGCGGGTCGGCGTCGTGCTCGTCCGACCCGGACATCCTGCGGAGGGTGTCCTGTCGGCGTTCCTCGAAGGACATGTCGACGCCGTCGCCGAGGTGGTCGTGGTCCGTGTCGCTCATGCGTCCGACCGTACCCGCGGCGGCCGGAGTGCCTCCCGGCAGTGCACGTGAGCAGCGTTCAGCGATTTGGTGCGCGAATCGGACAGACGCCATGGTGGAGTGATGGAGACGGAGCGCGCACGAGCACCGCGGTGGCGACCGGTCCCCGCCGACGACGTCCCGATCCACGCGGTGGTCCGCTACCGCGACCGCGGGCGACTCGTCGCCGGGACGGCGGTGGACGTCCTCGACACCCCGGGGCGTCCCGCACTCATCGTCCGCACCGACGACGGGCAGCACCACGTCGCACCGCGCGCGATCCCGCTGGAGATGCAGGTCCACTGACCGGCCCGTCAACTACCCCGCAGCGTTCTAGAGAAATATTTCCTCATGTCCGCCTGCGGGATTTTTATCGAAGAAGAAGCCCTGTCTGGAACCCCATTCTCTAGCCTCACTTGAGCCCATGGAGTTCCCGATCGATGCGTCAGTTCACTGAGCTCCAGCCCCGATAGACTGCCGTAATTGCTCACCACCGCGTCAACAATGATCGCTTCTTGATGACCCAAAGCCTCAGATGACCCTCGCGACCAATTTTTGACGGTAAATTGACCGCGATGGCCATCAAAGAGCGCATAGCAAACCGGACCATTACGCCAGGCCTCGAAGTCGTCGGGAAACAGGGGCACTTCGCGAAGGCCAAGAGACCAGCCTTGGGCAAAGTAGCAAAGCTTCTGAAGCTTCATGGTGGAGATGCCGCGATCGAAATGATCGAGCACCTTGGCCGCCACATCATGCACTGTCGCCATCACTTTCCCTCCATCCCTCGGTCCTTCGAAATTCCGGAATTGAACAGCTGCGCGATCGTCATCGCCGCGTCGGGTCTCGCCTCGTTTGCCGCATCATAGATCTCCTCCACACCAACCCCGATGAGGCGCGCCACCAAGTATCCAACCGTGATGTCCTCCTCAGTGAAGACGGTCGATTCTCTCGTGTCTACGGTGAGAACGCCGCGGGCCACGTGATCCTTTCCAGCAAGAGGGATCACAAAAAAAGACTTCCAGACGGTGCCGGTGTGGTAGTTCAGCGGCACGGAAGTTGCGTAGCGATTTGAAACGGTCACTTGACGCTGTTGAATAGCCGCCTCGATGATTGCTGCACCATAGTCCGTGTCGGGGTGAAAGCTCGAACGGGGGACATCATTGCGACCGGCGTAGTCCTGAAGCTTGAGATAGAAGTCTGCATCCGACGCCTCTTGAGCATCATCCTCGCGTCCGTCGAGCAAGTAAACGCAGACTCGCGCGCCTCGCAAGCCGAAAAGGCCAACTGCTCCTTGCAACATGGCCCGAAAAAACTCGTTGCGCGCACTCCGCCGACGATCAGACTGCAGCAGTCGCGCGAGACCCTCATGCACGGAACTCAGTCCGTCGTTATAGTCTGTCATCTGCTTCGCGAGCCTTCGTGCTCGGCGCTGAGAGAGCACTTGCGGAAGACCGACCAGAAAAATCCCGAGAAGCGTAAGGAGCGAGGTGCCGAGAATCCAAGCAACCTTCTCCGCCACGTCGTCCTTCGAGATGAAGTAACCGACTGCAATTGACCCGAAGGTAACTAGGACAGTTCCAAGGGCAGTCAGTACCCAGGAGGACCACCCGCCCGATGACAGTGGCTTCGCTGCCTGCTCCCGCCGTCTCCACTGAGGCATCGTCAGAAACACAACGTAAGCATACGTTGCCTGTTACGACTCAGCAGAGGGGGACGTTGACCGCCAGTCCGCCCATCGCGGTCTCCTTGTACTTCGTCGACATGTCCGCACCGGTCTGCCGCATCGTCTCGACGACCTGGTCGAGGGACACGTGGTGCACACCGTCCCCGCGCAGCGCCATCCGGGCCGCGTTGATCGCCTTGTTCGCCGCGATCGCGTTCCGCTCGATGCAGGGGATCTGCACGAGGCCGCCGATCGGGTCGCAGGTCAGCCCGAGGTTGTGCTCCATCGCGATCTCGGCGGCGTTCTCGACCTGTTCGGGGGTCCCACCGAGGACCTCGGCCAACCCGGCCGCCGCCATCGACGCGGCGGAGCCGACCTCGCCCTGGCAGCCGACCTCGGCGCCCGAGATCGACGCCCGCTCCTTGTAGATCGAGCCGATCGCCCCGGCCGTGAGCAGGAAGCGGACCACGGCGTCGTCGCGGTCCTCCGGGAGGACCTCGGAGACGTAGGTCAGGGCGTAGTACAGCACCGCGGGGATGATCCCGGCGGCACCGTTCGTGGGGGCGGTGACGACCCGGCCACCCGTGGCGTTCTCCTCGTTGACCGCCATCGCGGTGAGGTTCACCCACTCCATCGCGAAGAGCGGGTCGTGGTGCGGGTCGTCGCGGGTGAGCTGCTCGTGCCAGTTCGCCGCGCGACGCCGGACCGTCAGGCCGCCGGGCAGCGTGCCGGTGCGGCGGATGCTGCGGTCGACGCTCGCGCGCATGACGTCGTGCACGTGCAGGAGTCCGGCGCGGACCTCGGCACCGGTCCGTGTCGCGGTCTCGTTCGCCATCGCGATGCCGCTGACGGGCAGGCCGGTCGCGGCGCACGCGGCGAGGAGTTCGGCGCCGCTCGAGAACGGGTGCGGGACGGCGTCGTCGACGGGGATCGCGGCCTCGGCCACGGCACCCTCGGTGTCGCTCGTGATGAACCCGCCACCGATCGAGTAGTAGGTCTCCTCGGCGAGGACCGCCCCCGAGGCACCGGTCGCCCGCAGCCGCATCGCGTTCGGGTGGCGGGGCAGCATGGTGAGCGGGTGCAGCACGATGTCGGCCTGGCGGAACGGCACCGTCGCCCCGCCCGCGAGCCGCAGCACACCGGTGTGTTCGAGGTCGTCCAGGGCCGCTGCCATCGCGTCCGGGTCGACCGTCTCGGGGTCGGAGCCCATCAGCCCGGCGAGCACCGCACCGAGCGTGCCGTGTCCCTGCCCGGTCGAGGCGAGCGAGCCGTACAGGTGGACGTCGAGCCCGGTCACGGGGGCGTCGGCGAGCCCGGCCGCGAAGGCCGCGCCGGCACGCATGGGCCCGACGGTGTGGGAACTCGACGGGCCGATCCCGACGCTGAACAGATCGAAGACGGAGACCGGCATCCCGCCACACTAACCCGTCCGGACGGCACTGCTGTCGGGTACCGAGAGTGGACCGCTCCATCGGCACAGGCGTGGGAGACTCGTGCCATGCCCATCCTCCACAAGGACATGCAGGTCTGCATCTCGCTCGCGGCCCGACCGAGCAACATCGGCACGCGCTTCCACAACTTCCTCTACGACGAGCTCGGGCTGGACTTCGTCTACAAGGCGTTCACCACGACCGACCTGCCCGGCGCGGTCACCGGGATCCGCGCGCTCGGCATCCGGGGCTGCTCGGTGTCGATGCCCTTCAAGGAGGCGATCATCCCCCTCGTCGACGTGGTCGAGGAGTCCGCGGCCGCCATCCGGTCGATCAACACCGTGGTGAACGACGACGGTGTGCTCACCGCCTCGAACACCGACTACGAAGCCGTCGCGTCCCTGCTCCGCACGCACGACGTCGACCCGACGGCCCGCGTGGTGCTCCGTGGCTCCGGCGGGATGGCCAAGGCGGTCACGGCGGCGTTCCGCGGTGCGGGCTTCGAGCAGCTCACCGTCGTCGCGCGCAACGCGGAGACCGGTCCTGCCCTGGCCGAGCAGTACGGCTTCGACTGGGTCGCGAGCGAGCAGGAGGCGCCCGAGGCCGACGTCCTGGTCAACGTCACCCCGCTCGGCATGCGCGGTGCGGACGAGGACGCCCTCGCCTTCGCGCAGGACCGTGTCGAGGCCGCGTCGACCGTCTTCGACGTGGTCGCGTTCCCCGCCGAGACCCCGCTGGTCCACGCCGGTCGCGCCGCGGGTGCGCGCGTGATCACCGGCGCCGAGGTCATCGCACTGCAGGCAGCCCGCCAGTTCGAGCGGTACACGGGCGTCGCCCTGACGGACGACCAGGTGCGTCGAGCGAGCGAGTTCAGTCGCGCGGAGTAGTGACCGGATGACGGTAGGGAGGCTCGTGGCGGTGCCGCCACGAGCCTCCAGACCGTCTACTGGGCGCCCGCGCGCCCCTCCGCGACCCAGCGGAGCCGCCGGATGCTCTCGTTGTTGCGGATCCAGATGCCGGGCTGCGCGATGAACCCGGGAACGAACGATCCGGGACCCCGGACGGGGTTCTCGCGGAGCGTCACCCGGCTCCCCCGCGGGTGCGGTTCCACCTCGAGCTCGACCCGGGCCTCGCCGACCGGCCAGCCCTTCGCCTGGATGACGAGCCGCCGGGGCTCGTCGACCTCGAGCGAGATCGTCGTGTCGTTGATCAGGAACGGCCAGATGCCGAACGAGTGGTGCAGCTCCGTACCGACGGCGGGCCACCCCGGGTCCTGACCGCGCATGCGCGAGGCGCCGACCACCCAGGTCGGGTAGAGCCAGCCGTCCCGGAGCACGTCGAAGACGGCCTCCGGGCTGCAGTGCACGATGCGGACGTTCTTCGCCATGGTTCAGTCCTCCGGTGCGAGGTCGACGTGCTCGGACAGGCCGAAGGTGTGCCGCAGGGCGCTGCGGGCCGCGTGCCAGCCCGCCATGCCGTGCACACCCGGGCCGGGCGCGGACGCCTCCGAGCACAGGTACATGCCGCCGCCCATCCGCCACGGATCGGACGACAGGACGGGCCGCTTGACGAGCTGCCAGAAGCTCGCGGCCCCGGCGGCGATGTCGCCGCCGACGTAGTTCGGGTTGTACTCGCCCATCTGGACGGCCGTGCGGCTGCTCGACTGCAGGACGGTGTCGCGGAACCCGGGCGCGAAACGCTCGACCTGCCGGACGATCGCGTCGGTCGGGTCGACGTCGGAGCCCGCGGGCACGTGTGCGTACGCCCAGAAGACGTGCTTGCCGCGCGGGGCCCGGCTCGGGTCGACCACGGTCGGCTCGCTCCCGAGGACGTACGGGCGTTCGGCGTGCCGACCCTGCGCCACGGCGTGCTCGGCCTCGGCGATCTCCGCACGGGTGCCGCCGATGTGCACGGTACCGGCCTTCCGCAGCTCGGTGTTCGTCCACGGCACCGGGTCGGACAGCGCGAAGTCGACCTTCGCCGCCGCGTTGCCGAACCGGAAGCGGCGCAGCGCCCCGCGCTTCGGGGTGGGGATCTGCTTCCCGGCGATGTGCAGCATGCCCGGGACGCTCGTGTCGAAGAGGACGGCCTTCGCCGGGGTCAGGTCGGCGAGGGACCGGACTTCGCGCCCGGTCTCGATGGTGCCGCCGTGGGCGACGAGGTCGGCGGCGAGCGCGTCGACGATCGCCTGGCTGCCCCCGATCGGCACGGGCCAACCGCGGGCGTGGGCGTACGAGCCGAGCGAGAGCGCGGCCGCGGCGGTCGACAGGGACGGCATGTGCTGGATCGAGTGCGCCGCGACGCCGGAGACCATCGCCGGTGCGACCTCGTCGCGGAACCGGGCGTTCCAGGCGGCGCTCCCCTGCTCGAGGGCGCGGAGACCGAACCGCAGGACGGTGAGCGGGTGTCGCGGGACGTGCAGCAGCGCGTCGGTGGCGAAGTCCGCGACCTGGTCGGCGCTGCCGGACAGGGGCGCCATGAGGTTCCGGAAGGCGCGGCCGTCGATGCCCAGGCCCTCGGCGGTGCGCTCGAGGTCGCGGTAGGCGATGCCGGCGCGGCCACGGTCGAGGGGGTGGCCGTACTGCACCTCGGGCAGCCGGAGCTCGATGCGGTCCTCCATGCGGAAGAGCCGGAAGAACTCGGACTGCAGCGCCATGGGGTGCACCGCGGAGCAGACGTCGTGGTGGAACCCGGGCAGCGTCAGCTGTGCCGTGCGGGCACCACCGCCGATCGTGTCGTTCCGCTCGACGACCTCGACCGACAGCCCGGCCCGCGCGAGCGTCACCGCCGCCGCGAGTCCGTTCGGTCCGGCACCGACGACCACCGCATCAACCATGTGCCCGAGCCTAGGGACGCGCGCCCCCGCGGGCGGTCAGATGACCGTCCGACCCGCCTGCAGCGCCTCGTCGCGACGATCGAGCACGGCGTCGATGCGACTCGACGCGACGATGAGTCGCTCGGCGTCCCGGCTCACGGCCCCCGCGATCCTGGCGATGTCGTCACGGATGTGCCCCAGCGGGGCGGTGTGGATCGGCTCGTGGTGCGCGAGGCGGTTGCGGAACCGGCGGACGTCGTCGAGCAAGCGGTGCAGACCCTTGCGGCGGAGCGTGCCGCGGTGCGGGAACGCCGTCGTCAGGCGCGGTTGCCAGAGCACGGTCTCGTAGCTGAGGGTCGGGTGGCGAGGCACCCCGGCGTCGGTCAACCCGACCCAGAACCCGAAGCTCGTCGCGGCGACGACCTGGTCGGCGGTCGGTCGGGCGAAGCCTCGTCGCATCAGCGTGTCCGTGGCACCGTCGACGGCGCGGCGCTCTCGCGGCATGAGGTGCACCGCTTCGTCGTTCCACCAGTCGTCGTTCCGTCCAGCACGCAGGGCGTCGTGCATCGCGTTCCGCACGGCGACCTCGAGCACGGCGATCGGACCCCAGAACGCGGCGGTCATCTCGATGTTCCAGGCGTAGAGCCGGAGAGCGCCAGCTCGATCACCGTCGCACGCGGCGAGGTAGGGGCACAGACGGGCAGCGCTGAAGAGGCGCGGGAGGCCCGCGAGTGCGGCGATGTCCAGCGCATCGACGGCTGCCCGACCGGTCACATCAACTCCCCCGGAGACGACGATCGCCCCAGGAGTCCGGCGGTGCCGAATGGTCCTGGGGCGTTACACCTCTACCGTAGACGAACCTCGGTGGTACATCAAGTACCAGTCCTGCGCTCCCGTCGTCAGGGGCGCGCGGTGTCCGCGTCGGCGGGATCCGTACCGTCCTCGGCGGCGTCGCCCTCGTCGGGCTCGTCCGCGTCGGCCGACGTCGCGACCGGGGCCTCGGCGCCCGCCGGGTGCTCCGCGAGCAGCGCCGCGAAGTCCTCGTCGAGCATCTGCTGCAGACGTTCGTCGCGGCCGATCTCGTAGTCCTCGGTCGGGCGCTGCGCCCACCCGAGACGTCCGACGACGGTCGTGCCGATGTCGTCCCATGCCCGGGCACGGGCCTGCAGCACGATGCGGTCGACGAAGCCCTGGTCGTCGCGCCGCCGGTCGAGCATGGCGGCGAGCTGCTCGTAGGTGGCCTCGCGCGTGCGGAGCTTCAGGTCGTCGCCGCGCTTGTAGTCGTGCTGGTGCTGCGAGCGCCCCCGCTTGTTGCTCGACGTGGACCGGATCTCCCGCATGCGGGCGGCGTCCCCGCGCTGCTCCTCGGCCATGCGGTGCAGTTCCTCGCGGGTGGCCTCGGCGATGACGGCGTGGTCGAAGTACCCCTGGTCGCGGAGGGCGTTCGTGATGATCCGGTTCGCCACCGCGACGGTGACGGCGGCCCTGGCGATGAGGAAGCCCTCGTCGACGGCCCGCTTCAGCTCCACCTGGCTGACCGGGCGGTCGCGAACGTCGTTCCTGGGGCGTCGTCCGAACAGGGCCATGCTCCGACGATACCGGCGTGCGGCCGTCCGTCCGCAGGAGGTCCGTCCCCGGGAGGACCCGCGGTCACACCACCGGGGGACGCGCCGCGGCAGCAGGACCCCGTAGCGTCGGGGACATGACCACCGTGCAGCACACCCCTCGGACCGGCCTCGGCACCGCGAGCCTCGTGCTCGGGGTCTGCTCGCTGCTCGCCGGGTGGACCTTCTTCGCCCCCGTCGTCGGCCTGTGCCTCGGGATCGCCTCCCGCAGTCGTGAGCCGATGGCCCGTGGCCGAGCGGGGTGGGGCATCCTCCTCAACCTCGTCGCGCTGGCGGTCTGGATCGTGGTCGGCGTGCTGCTCCTGCTCGGCGGCGCGTTCGCCGTGTGGGCGGGCGTGTCCCAGGGCCGCTGACGCAGCGTTCGTCCCGCCGGGGGCCCGGCGGAGCACCGCCGAGGACCGTCAGGTCAACAGCCCGTACACCGCCACGTCGACCCGTCGGGGCCCGAGCGGGAGCGCGCTGCGCAGCGTCCCCTCGTGCACGAACCCGAGCCGCTCGGCCAGCGCCCGGCTCCGGGCGTTGTCGACGCCGGTGCGGACCTCCACCCGGGCACTCCCCCGCTCGCGCGCGACCTCGAGCAGTGCAGAAGCGGCCCGTCGGACGATGCCGCGCCCCTCGTACCGCTCGTCGATCCAGTAGCCGAGCGACGCCTGGCCCAGGTACGGGTCGAGCGCGAGCGACACCGAGCCGACGATGCTCCCGTCCACCCGGACGACGCACGGCACCGCCCGGTCCATCGCGTACTGCCCGAGCAGCTGCTCCGTGTGCAGGACGAGCGAGTCCCGGGAGACCGGCGCCCAGGCCCACGGTTCCGCGGCCCGGAGGCGTGCGAGGTTGGCCTGCACCAGGTCGTGGACGGCGTCGACGGTGCTCAGGTCGCGCAGCGTGAGCGTGCACCCGTCGCCGAGGTCCCGTCCCGAAGCCGCCACGCGTCCGAGACTATGCACGCGGCGTGCGCGCCGTCCGGAGCCGGCCGCGCGGACACGCAGACACGCGGACACGCGGCCACGCGGCCACGCGGCCACGCGGCCACGCGGCCACGCGATGCAGCCCGTCCGGAGCTCGGGAGCAGCGACGCGACCCCGCGGACGACGGGAGGCGCGGTGCCCACCGGCACCGCGCCTCCCGTCCGACAGGTCACCCGGTTCGCCCGGACGACCGAGTCACCCGTCAGGGCGCCGTGATGAAGCCCTTGTCCACCATCCAGTCGAAGGCGACGTCCGCCGGCTCGCGGCCCTCGACGTCGACCTGGCGGTTCAGCTCCTGCAGCGCCTCGTCGGTGAGCTCCGGCGAGATCTGGTCGTACACGTCACGGAGCTGCGGGTACTCCTCGAGCGTCTCGGAGTCGATCACGGGTGCGACGTTGTACGCCGGGAAGAACCCGCGGTCGTCCTCGAGCACGGTCAGGCCGAGCGACTTGATGCGGCCGTCGGTCGTGAAGACCTCGCCGAAGTTGCACTTGCCCCGGTCGGTCGCGGTGTAGACCGTGCCGGTGTCGAGGATGCTGACGTTCGACGTCGGCACGCCGTTCTCGCCGGACCCGCCGAGCTCCAGGCCGTACTTCTCGAGCATCGGCTTGAAGCCGTCCGCACGCGAGTTGAACTCCGACTCGACGCAGAAGGTCCGCTGGTCGACCGGCAGCTTCGTGATGTCCGACAGCGTCTTCACGTCGTCGAGCTCGGACACCGCCTCGTCGCGCACGGCGAACGCGTAGGTGTTGTTCATCGGCGCCGGTTCGAGCCAGGTCAGCCCGTTGCCGGCGTCCTCGTCCTTGACCGCCTGCCACTGCTCGGTCTTGTCGGGGATCCCCTGCTCGTGCGCCATGAACGTCAGCCAGGCGGTACCCGTGTACTCGTACGTGAAGTCCGCGCCGTGCGAGGTCATCAGCTCGCGCACCGCGACGGACCCCGGCACGTTCGTCTCGTCGGTGACGTCGAACCCGGCCGCCTTGGCGGCGAGGACGGCGATCTTGCCGAGGACGAGCTGCTCCGTGAAGTTCTTCGACGTCACGGTCAGCTTCGCGTCGTCCGGCAGGTCGTCGATCCGCTGGATCGATCCCGGCGCGGCACCCGGTACGAAGGACGCGGCCGGCTGCAGGCCGCAGCCGGTCAGGACGAGGGCGCTCGCCCCCGCGACGGCGGCGGCGGCCACCCAGCGGCGACCGGTGGACGGACGGGAGGCGCGGCGGGCGCCCGTCCCGTCGGAGCGGCGGGCGCGACGTGCGCCCTGCTCGCGGGTCGTCTCGTCGGCGTGCGTCGTGTCGTCGGGCGTCATCGGAGTCCCTTCGGTCGTGCGACCGTCTCGACCACGCGGCCGATCCAGTCGATGGTCAGGGCGAGGAGCGCCACCAGGAGCGCTCCGGAGACGAGCACCTTCGGCAGGAACAGGTTCACGCCCGTGGTGATGAGGAGCCCGAGGCCACCCGCGCCGACGAAGGTCGCCAGGCTCGCGGTGCCGACGAGCAGCACCAGGGCCGTCCGGATGCCGGAGAGCATGACCGGGACCGCCAGCGGCAGTTCGACCTTGAGCAGCACGCTGAGGGCGCTCATGCCCATGCCGCGGCCGGCCTCGACGAGCCGGTCGTCGACGCTCTGCACACCGAGCATGGTGTTCCGGAGCACCGGCAGGATCGCGTAGAGCACGAGGGCGACGACCGCCGACCAGCTGTTCAGGCCGAGCCAGGCCGCGAGCAGCACGATGAGCCCGACCGCGGGGGCCGCCTGTCCGAAGTTCGCGACGGCGATGACCGTGGTGCTCGCCCGCCGGAAGGGCCCGCGGGTGAGCAGGACCCCGAGCGGGATGCCGATCACGAGCACGAGCACGGTGGCCTGGAGCGTCAGGACGAGGTGCTGTCCGGTGAGCTCGAGGATGCCCGACGGGTTGAGGGTCGAACGCTCGGTGGCACTGAGGTCCGCGGTGTTCAGCCAGAGGACCCAGGCGGCCAGGACCACCAGGATCGCGATCGGCTGGACGAGCAGGCCCTTCCAGGGGATGCGCTGCGCGGTGCCCGGGCCGGCTGCGGCGGGCGCGTCGGTCGCGACGGCGGTCACAGGTCCTCCCCGGACGTCGCGACCGTCGGGGCCACGGGCGAGGACGGCAGGGTCTCGATCGGGTTCGTGTTCGTACCGACCGGCGTGTACGCCTGCTCGTCCGCGGCGGCCGCACGGGACCGGGTGATGGCCTCCATGACGGTCTCGACGGTGATGACGCCGCGGAAGGCGTCACGGCGCCCGGTGACGAGCGCGGCACCGGCGCTCGAGACGAGCATGGTGTCGAGCGCGTCGTTGAGCGTCGCCCCCTCGCCCACGACGGGCAGGGCGGGGTCGATGCCCTCCGGGATGCGGTCGAGGCGTTCGAGCTGCCGCCGGGACGGCCACCCGATCGGGCGCTGACGGCGGTCGACCACGACGGCGTGCCCGTGCCGTCCGGCCTCGTCCATGCGCTGCAGGACGGCCTTCGCCTCCTCGCCCGGCGAGCAGGTCACGGCGTCGACGACGTCGACGTCCCGCACGCGGTTGAGGGTCAGCTGCTTGAGGCCGGCGCCGGAGCCGATGAAGTTCTCCACGAACTCGTTCGCCGGTTCGGCCAGGATCCGCTCCGGGGTGTCGTACTGCACGATGTGCGCACCCTCGGTGAAGATCACGATCCAGTCGCCGAGCTTCACGGCCTCGTCGAAGTCGTGGCTGACGATGACGATCGTCTTGTGCAGTTCCTCCTGGATGCGCAGGAGCTCGTCCTGCAGGCGCTGCCGGGTGATCGGGTCGACGGCGCCGAACGGCTCGTCCATGAGCAGGACGGGCGGGTCCGCGGCGAGCGCCCGGGCGACACCGACGCGCTGCTGCTGGCCGCCGGAGAGCTCGCGGGGGAAGCGGTCGCGGTAGGTGGCCGGGTCGAGCGAGACCAGGTCGAGGAGCTCGTCGACGCGGGCGGCGATCTTCTCCTTCGACCAGCCGAGCATCTTCGGGACGATCCCGATGTTCGCCGCGACGGTCATGTGCGGGAAGAGGCCGCCGGCCTGGATGACGTAGCCCATGCGTCGGCGGAGCTCGTCGGCGTCGATGCCGGTGACGTCCTCGTCCCCGACGACGATGCGGCCCTCGGTGGGTTCGATGAGCCGGTTGATCATCTTCAGCGTGGTGGTCTTGCCGCAGCCGGACGGGCCGACGAGCATGACGATCTTGCCGGCCGGGATCTCGAGCGTGATGCCGTCGACGGCGGGCTTCTGCTGGCCCGGGTACCGCTTGGTGACCTCGTCGAGCAGGATGCTGCGGCCGGTGACGTCGCCCTCGGGGGCGGTGGTGGTGGCGGAGTCAGTGCTGGACACGGATACCTCTCGGGGTGGTCAGGCGGCCGAGGCCGATGAGGAGCAGGTCGAGGACGAGGGCGAGCAGGACGACCCCGACCACCCCGACGACGACGGAGTTCAGGGCGTTGGCGCCGCCGAGGCGGGACAGGCCGGAGAAGATGAAGCCACCGAGGCCGGGGCCGAGCGCGTAGGCGGCGATCGCGGCGATGCCCATCACCATCTGCGCGGACACCCGCACGCCGCTCAGGATGATCGGCCACGCCATCGGCAGTTCGACCTGCAGCAGGGTGCGCATCCGGCTCATGCCGATCCCCCGCGCCGACTCGACGACCGTCGGCGGGATCTCGGCGAGGCCGACCACCGCGTTCCGCAGGATCGGCAGCGTGGCGAAGAACACGACCGTGACGACGGACGGCACGACGCCGAACCCGAGCGGCACGATGAGCAGACCGATCACGGCGAACGACGGCAGGGTCAGCCCGACGGCGGACACCCCGTTCGCGATCGAGGTCAGCTGCGGACTGCGGTAGACGAGTGCTGCGAGCACCACGGCGATGAGCGTGGCGAGCACGGTGCACTGGACGACCAGTGAGAAGTGCTGCCACGACGAGAACCAGATCTGGTCCCATCGCTCCACGACGTACTGGAACACGGTTGGGCGCCCCTCCCTGGTCGGCCGAACGCCCCACCGGACGGGGCACGAACTCGACCGACCGTACGCAGGGGTCGGGGTACTTGACCAACGGCAAACGTCCGATCCGTGCAGTTCCTGCAATTTCGCGCAGGAAGAAACCCCAGTTCAGCGGGCGAGGGAGCGGTGTCACCTGGGAGAACGGTAACGATGTCGAGCAGCGGTCGGCTACTGCGGGATCCTGCCCGCAGCGGGGACGACCCGCCGCACGGGGTACGACGGGTCGTCCGGTGGGACCCGGGACGGTCCGGCTCCCCGATCAGGCCGGCAGGGGGACGCGTCGGGCGGCGACCCGCTCGGCCTCGTGCACGGCGACCCGCTCCGCGGTGAGGAGCAGCGACGCGACCTCGGCAGCGCTCCGCCCGGGCCGGTCGTTCCAGGTGGTGAGGTCGCGGACCCGGGCCATCCGGACGTCCGGCGCCGGGCACCAGACCACCGACTGCCCCTCGTCGGCGGCCAGGGCGTGCCACACCAGGTCGAGGGCCCGCTGCACCGGCTGCGAGTGCACGACCTGCGGGCCACCCGCCGCCGAGACGACGGCCCCCACCAGGCAGGCGGCGACGAGCGGTCGGCCCTGGGCGGCGAGCGCCGCAGCACTCGACGCCTTGCGCAGGCGTCCGTGCTCGTCGAGGTAGGCGAACCAGGAGTGTTGGATCCACCCCTGCTCGACGACGCCCCGTGCGCCGCTGAGCAGCCGTTGCAGGTCGTCGAGCTCGTGCAGGTGGGCGACCAGCCGTCGGTCGCGGGCTGCCGCGCGCCGGACGGCCAGGCGGTCGAGCAGACCGCGGAGACCGGTGCGACGGACGGCGTCGGGTCGGGCGGACGGGGCGGGAGAGGCGTCGGTGTCGACGTCGTGCGGGACGCGGAACTCGAGGGTCATCAGGCCCCTCCGATCTCCAGTGCACGGACAGGTGAGGGAACGGTAACCCCTGCGGGCTCAGCCGTCCAGCACCGCGTCGATCGCCCGGGCCGCGACCGTCCGGAACGCGTCGTCGTCCGTCACGGCGAGCGCCGACGCGATCGACACGGCCCACCCGCGCGCCCGGGTCCAGGTGGCGGGGTGCGCGTCGACGAGCGACGCGAACGTCCGCCCACCGGCGTCGTCGAGCGTCAACCACCGGGTGGCGAGGTCGACCGCCGGGTCGCCCGCGGTCAGGTCACCGAAGTCGACCACGGCCGACAGGCGTCGGTCACCGAGCGGCGTCGGCTCGACGAGCAGGTTGAACGGGTGCAGGTCACCGTGCACCCAGACGGGAGGCCCGACGTGCGTCGGCGCACCGGCAGCGGTCCGCCAGAGCGTGGCCAGCTCCACGGCGCGGGGCACGTCGTCCGTCGCCAGTCGCGTCGTCACGGCCTCGCTCCGCGTCGCGAGCGGGACGGCGCGGACCGGGTTCGCGGGGGCGTCCGCCGGTGCCGGCACGTGCAGGCGGGTCACGACGGCGGCGAGGTCCCGTGCCACCCGGACGCCCTGGGCCTGCTCACCCGCCGGTCGCCCGGGCAACCACGGCACGATGCTCCACGCCCAGGGGTAGCCGAGCGCGGGACGGCCGGTGCGCACGGGCTCCGGGACGGGTGCGGCGTCCCCCACCAGCGCAGCGATCGTCGGCAGCCACCGCTGCTCGTGCTCGACGAGGGTGGCGGCCGCGGCGCGGCGGGGCAGCCGCACGGCGAGGGCGTCACCGGCACGGACCACGACGTTGTCCCACCCGCTCGCCACGACCCGCAGGGGCAGGTCGGCGAGGTCCGGGTGCTGGTCACGGAGCAGTGCGACGACCAGCTCGACGTCGACGTGGAACTCGGCCGCCGGGGTGCCCATCGGGCCAGGGTACGACGTCGTCGTCATCCCCGCGAAGTGGGGCTGCTGCGGAAACGTACTCCTTGGTATCCTCCAAGAGAAGCGACGTGGGTGTCCCTGGGGGGACCCGCGTCGCTCAGACCTCCCCGGGGCCCTCCGGCCGGATGATCGCCACGAGTCGGGGCACCTCGGCCCGGGTCCGTTCGGTCGCCATCGCCGACAGCAGCATCGTCCAGAGCTCCTGCAGCCGGTCGTACAGGTCCGCCCGGTCGTGCAGCATGTCCGACACCATCTGCACACCGGCGACGGCGGGGCTCACGACGTGCCCGACGAGCTCCGGGTCCCACGACGGGTCGACCTCGCCGACCTCGATCGCCCGGCGGATGATGTCGGCCGTGTGGTCCACCCAGCGGCCGAACGGGTGCTCGCGCGGGATCTCCCGGGCGTTCGGGTCCGCGGCGAGCCGGAGCCCGGCACGCACCACGACCTCCCGCGTCATCTGCGTCGCCACGCCCTGCGACATCCACATCAGGGACTCCAGCGGCGATGCCGAACGCGTGGCGGCGACCTCCGCGTAGTGCCGGGAGATCTCGTCCTGCCGGGCGATCACCGCGCTGGCGATGTCGGCCTTCGACCGGAAGTGGAAGTACAGCGCCCCCTTGGTCATGCCGGCACGCTCGGCGACGCCGTCCATCGACGCGCCGAGGTAGCCGCGCTCGTCGAACTCGGCCGCCGCGGCCTCGATGAGGGCCGCGCGCGTCGCCACCGCCCGCTCCTGCCTGATCCGGCCGTCCTGCGCCATGTGCTCGATGGTAGCCAGCCGGCCCTGCCCGGAGGAGGCCCTCAGGGGACCCCCCGAGCGCTGCCGTACCGTGACCGGCATGGACGGATGGCGGGACCCGCGGCGCTGGGTACGGGTGGGACGGTGGCTGCTGCTGCCGATCGCCGTGCTCGACTGGGTGGCCCTCACCCCGCAACCGGTCGTCGTCATCGCCTTCCTGCTCGCCGTGGCCGGCATGGCCGGCATGGCGGCAGCCCTCGTCGTGCGGATGCTGCACCGGTCCCGTGGCGCGATGGCGGGCCTCGGCGTGGTGCTCCTCCTCGGGGGACTCGTGGTCCTCGGGCTCGACCCCTTCCCCGGCACGGTGCCGTTCCTCGACCCGTGGTGGCCGGACGCGATCACGCAGCCGCAGGTCGTCGGCAGCGCCTACTGGAAGACCGCCGGCCTCGGGGTCGAGCTCGCCGGCTTCGCGCTCCTGGCCACGCTGCTCGTCGCGGCCGCCACCGGACGACCGGCGCCCCGCGGCCGCTGACGCCGCAGCACGTCCACCCGGAGGGGCACCCGCCCCCGGCTCCGCGCGGTCAGGTGCGGGTGAGCACCACGACGGCGACGTCCGCGCCGTCGCCACCGACGGGGACGAGCGACCGGACGTGCGCGACGAGGTCCTCGGGGTGCTCCACCGCGAGCGCTCCGAGCCCCTGCACGTCCCCGACGCCGTCGAGCGCCAGCGCGCCGTCGGTCGCCAGCACCACGCGGTCCCCCGGCCCGAGGTCCAGCGCGCCGACCGTGCGCGGCACCGTGTCCGGCTGCAGGCCGATCGGCAGGTCCGACGGCCGCAGCGCGGCCACCGTCCCGTCGGCCCGCACGAGCAGCGCCGGACCGTGCCCGGCGTCCACCCACTCGGCGTGACCCGTCGTCGGGTCGAGGCGCACGTGCAGGAGCGACCCGACGGCACCGCCGGCCGACAGGTCGGGGGCGAGCTGCGCCTCCAGGCCGGCGAGCGCGTCGTGCAGCGGCAGGTCCGTGCGGGCGACGACGGCGGCACGGACCGACGCCGCGAGGAGCGCCGAGGCCCGGCCGCCCGCGGTGACCGTGCCGATCGTGGCCTGGACGGACCCGTCCGCGGCGGTGCGCCAGTCGACCAGGTCGCCCCCGTCCTCGTCCGGCTCGAGGAACCCGTCGACCGCGGCTCCCCCGGTCGTGACCGGGTCGGGCACGAGCCCGGTGAGGACACGTCGTACCCGGCCCCGCTCGATCGAGTGGCCGAGCTCGCGCTCCGCCCACCGGGCGAGGTCCCCGAGGAGCGCGAGGTCCTCGTCGGAGAACACCCGCGGCTGCGCGTCCATCACGCACAGCGTCCCGACCCGCGTGCCGTCGGACATCGTCAGCGGTGCGCCGGCGTAGAACCGGACCCCGTACTCGGTCACGGCGGGCGTGTCGGCGAAGCGGAGGTCGAGGAGCGTGTCCGGGACGACCATCGGCTCGGGGGTGAGCACCGTCGTCGCGCAGAACTGCCCGGTCGCCGGCACGCTCGTGCCCTGCTGGAACCCGAACGTCGACTGCGTGGTGACGAGGTCGTGGTGGACGAGGTTGAGGAAGGTCAGCGGGACGCCGAACGCCTCGTGCGTCATGCGGGTGATGCGGTCGAAGCGCTCCTCGGGCCCTGATCCGAGTACCTCGAGCGCCTCGATCACCGCAGTGCGGCGGGCCGCACCGTCGAGATGGTTGGTCACCCCTCCTGTGTACCCGCACCACCGGCGAGGAACCAGTCCCGCGGGTGGGGGTCAGCCGTCAGCTCGCGTCGCTCGGACACCGGGGCCGCCCAGGCCGCCGCGTTCGCGAGCACCCGCTGGATGTCCGGGTGGTGGTAGACGGGGTACTCCTGGTCGCCCGGCGAGAAGTAGAAGACCCGGCCGAGTCCCCGGCGGTAGGCGACACCGGAGCGGAAGACCTCGCCGCCGGCGAAGGTCGACAGGAAGACCTCCTCGTCGGGGCGCGGGATGTCGAAGTACTCGCCGTACATCTCCTGGCGGTCGATGACGATCGGGTGCGGGACGCCGGCGGCGATCGGGTGCTCGGGTGCGATCGTCCAGACGAGCTCGCGCTCTCCGTCGTTCCGCCACTTCAGCGAGCACGTCGTGCCCATCAGCCGGGTGAACGGCTTCGAGTAGTGCCCCGAGTGCAGGACGACCAGGCCCATCCCGGCGTGCACGGCCTCGACCACGCGGGTGACGACCTCGTCCGACACGTCCTGGTGCGCGACGTGTCCCCACCAGAACAGCACGTCCGTCTCCGCCAGGCGCTCGGCGGTCAGACCGTGCTCGGGCTCCTGCAGCGTGGCGGTGCCCACCGATGCCTCGGGGTGGTGCTCCCGGAGCGCGGCGGCGATCACGGTGTGCATGCCGTCGGGGTAGTGCCCGAGCACGGTCGCGTCACCGCGGCTCTCGTGCACGTTCTCGTTCCAGACGACGATGTTCAGGGGACGGCTCTCGGTCGGCGCTGACATGCCCCCGACGCTACCCGCTCCCCTGGTCGAATCGATACGACCGGCGGTGTGTCGGGGGTTCTCCCGGACGGGTGCGCGACCATGTCGGCATGACCCCTCGCTCCCTGTTCCGTGCCGCCGCGGTGGCCGAACTCGTGACCTGGACACTGCTGATCGCCGGGATGGTGCTGAAGTACGGGCTGGACGCCGGCGACCTGGGCGTGCGCATCGGCGGGAGCATCCACGGGTTCGTGTTCCTGGCGTACCTCGTGGTGACGACGGTCGTCGCTGTGAACCAGCGCTGGTCGGTCGGGGCGCTCGTGCTCGGGTGGGCGAGCGCCGTCGTGCCGTACGCGACCGTGCCGTTCGAGGTCGCGGTCGCCCGGCGCGGCATGCTCGAGGGCCCCTGGCGACGGACCGCCGACGAGCGGTCCGGGGTCTGGGACCGCCTGCTCTTCTTCGTGGTGCGTCGGCCCGGGGTGTCGGTGGCGATCGGGGTCGTGGCGGTCGCGCTGGTGTTCTCGGCGCTGCTGGTCGTCGGTCCCCCGGTCCCGAAGGGCTGACGCGGCGGGCCCGGCGCGTGCGGCGCGGCGCGGCGCGCGGCCTCCGCTGAGCGGGCAGGACATGCCGCTCACGTCCGCCGTACGAGCGAGAACCGTCGCCGAGGACCGCCGAGCGTGACGGATCTGGCCCGCTCGGACACACCGGACGGTCGGCTGCCGTGCTCGCACCGCCGTGCGTCGAGCGGGCGGGACATGCTGCTCACGTCCGCTGGGCGGGCGAGAGCAGTCGCCGGGCACCGCCGAGCGTGACGGAAGAGGCCCGCTCGGGCACCAGGGTGGGCCCGACGGGACCGCAGGACGGACGGGAGGCGCGGTGCCAGCCGGCACCGCGCCTCCCGTCCGTCGTCGGTGCGCGCCTAGAGCGCGGCCAGCGCCTCGTTCAGGGTGGCCGACGGACGCATCACGGCGTTCGTCTTCGCCGCGTCCGGGCGGTAGTAGCCGCCGATGTCGGCCGGCTTGCCCTGGACCGCCACCAGCTCGTCGACGATCGTCTGCTCGTGCTCGTCGAGCTGCGCCGCCAGGCCCTGGAACGCCGCTGCGAGCTCGGTGTCCTCGGTCTGCCGGGCGAGCTCGTCGGCCCAGTACTTCGCCAGGTAGAAGTGGCTGCCGCGGTTGTCGATCGATCCGAGCTTGCGGCCGGGCGACTTGTCCTCGTCGAGGAACGTCCCCGTGGCACGGTCGAGCGTGTCCGCCAGCACCTTCGCCCGTGCGTTGCCCGTCACACCCGCGAGGTGCTCGAGCGACACCGCGAGCGCGAGGAACTCACCCAGGGAGTCCCAGCGCAGGTAGTCCTGCTCGACCAGCTGCTGCACGTGCTTCGGGGCCGACCCGCCGGCACCGGTCTCGAACAGCCCGCCGCCGCCCAGGAGCGGGACGACGGAGAGCATCTTCGCCGAGGTGCCGAGCTCCATGATCGGGAACAGGTCGGTGAGGTAGTCGCGGAGCACGTTGCCCGTGACCGAGATGGTGTCCTCGCCGCGACGGATGCGCTCGAGCGAGAAGCGCATGGCGTCCTCGGGTGCCATGACCTCGATCTGCAGGCCGTCGGTGTCGTGCTCGCCGAGGTACTGCCGGACCAGCCCGATCAGGTTCGCGTCGTGCGCACGCGTCTCGTCCAGCCAGAACACGGCGGGCGAACCGGTGGCACGGGCGCGCGTGACGGCGAGCTTCACCCAGTCGCGGATCGCCACGTCCTTCGTCTGGCAGGCACGCCAGATGTCGCCCTGCTCGACCTCGTGCTCGATGACCGTCTCACCGGAGCTCGTGACGACGCGGACCTTCCCGTCGCCGGGGAGCTCGAAGGTCTTGTCGTGCGAGCCGTACTCCTCGGCCTTCTGCGCCATGAGCCCGACGTTCGGCACGGAGCCCATGGTCGACGGGTCGAAGGCGCCGTTCGCGCGGCAGTCCTCGATGACGGCCTGGTAGATGCCGGCGTAGCTCGAGTCGGGGATGACCGCGAGGGTGTCGTGCTCCTCGCCGTCCGGGCCCCACATGTGGCCGGAGGTGCGGATCATCGCGGGCATCGAGGCGTCGACGATGACGTCGCTCGGCACGTGCAGGTTGGTGATGCCCTTGTCCGAGTCGACCATCGCGAGCTCGGGGCCTGCGTCGATCCCGTCGGCGAACGCCTGCGTGATCTCCGCGCCGTTCGGCACGCTGTCGAGCCCGGCGAGGATCGAGCCGAGGCCGTCGTTCGGGTTCAGGCCGGCGGCGGCGAGGTCGGCCCCGTAGCGCTCGAACACGGTCGGGAAGAACGCCCGGATGACGTGGCCGAAGATGATCGGGTCGGAGACCTTCATCATCGTGGCCTTGAGGTGCACCGAGAACAGGACGCCCTGGTCCTGCGCGGCACGGATCTGGTCCTGCAGGAACGCCTCGAGCGCGCGGACGTGCAGGACGGTGCCGTCGACGACCTCGCCCGCGAGGACGGGGATCGACTGCTTGAGCACGGTGGTGTCGCCGTCGGCGGCCACGAACTCGATCGTCAGGGTGTCGTCGGCGGGGGCGATCCACGACTGCTCGTTCGAGCGGAAGTCGTCCTTGCCCATCGTCACGACGTTGGTCCGCGACTCGTGGCTCCAGGCGCCCATGCGGTGCGGGTGCTTGCGGGCGTAGTTCTTCACCGACAGCGGCGCGCGGCGGTCGGAGTTGCCCTCGCGCAGGACCGGGTTGACGGCGCTGCCCTTGACGCGGTCGTAGCGGGCCCGGACGTCGCGCTCCTCGGCGGTGGTGGGCTCGTCGGGGTAGGCGGGCAGGTCGTAGCCCTGCGCCTGGAGCTCCTTGACCGCCGCCTTGAGCTGCGGGATCGACGCCGAGATGTTCGGCAGCTTGATGATGTTCGCCTCGGGCGTCCCCGCGAGCTCGCCGAGCTCCGCCAGGGCGTCGTCCAGGCGCTGCTCGTCGGTGAGCCGCTCCGGGAACTGGGCGATGATCCGACCGGAGAGCGAGATGTCGCGGGTCTCGACGTCGACCCCCGCGGTGCGCGCGAACGCCTCGACGACCGGCAGGAACGAGTGGGTGGCGAGGAACGGTGCCTCGTCCGTGAGCGTGTAGATGATCTTGGCCATGCTGGCGGGTACTCCCTTGTTCGACCGTGCCGGACCTCGGTCCGTCCACGGTACTCGCGGCGCGGTTTCTCTCGACGTCAAGATACCCGGTCGGGCACTGCCGTGGGGTCGGGTCAGATCGTGATCCGGAACACCCGCACCCCGGCGGCCCGCAGTCCGGCGGTGCCGAGGCGGGTCCGCATGCTCCGGAAGGGGCGCTTGAAGCCCGAGCGGGCCGAGGCCACGCCGATCTGGTGGAGCACCTCGGACGTCAGCGTCCGCTCGACCTTCGGGGCGAGCCGGGTCACCCCCGAGACCGTGATGACGATGCGCACGGCGTTCGGTGCGAGCAGCGGCGCGATGAGTTCCGCGGCCTCCTGTGCCCGGTGGAACGCGGGGTCGTCGCCCGGTCGGCGGATCGCGATCACCGCGAGGTCGGCATCGGCGTGCTCGTGGGGATCGGGGAGGTCGTCCACCCCGACGACCCGCATCCTGGCGGCGTCGACGCCCGCACGGACGGCCGACGCCCGGAGGACGGGGAGCAGTTCCTGGGTGCCGGCGAGCACGACCTCGGCGGTCGCGAGGTCGATGGGTTCGTGGCGTTCCCGCGGCGTTCGGGCCATGGCGCAGGTCCTTCCGGTCGCTGGTCTCGGACACTACCGACGCAACGTCCAGCGGGCACGCAACCGCGGTGACACGTCAGCGGACTGCCAGCCGTTCGGTAACGGGAAGATCACGATCACCCCTGTACAAAGCGACAGACTCGTGCAGAATGGTCTGCGGCCATGACGACGACACACGACACCGACCAGCAGCAGCCGGAGACCCCGGTCGTGCACCTGTCCCGTCGCGCTGCCCTCGAGGCCGAGCGCGCAGCGGCTGGCAAGGCAGCGCGTCGCACCCGCGCTCCCCGCCCGTCCCGCTCGGACGCGGCCCCGGCGGTCGCGACCGTCTCCCCCGCACCGGCGCCCGGACGCACGCCCGAGTCGTCGGCCGCTCCGGCTCCGGCTCCGGCTCCGGCTCCGCACACCGTCCCGGTCGCTGCGCGGTCGGGACGTCGCACCACCGAGGCCCGGGCCACCACCGAGCACGTCGACGCGCGGATCACCCGGGTCGTCCGTCGACGGAGTGCCGCGCTGCCGGTCGCCGCGACGCCCGCGGCACGTGCAACGCGCCCGTCCCGCTCGCACCGCGCGAGCCGCATCACGCTGACCAGCGCCGCTGCCGCACTCGCGATGTTCGCCGCGTCCGCGATGCCCGCCCACGCCAGCGCCGGCACCTCGTCAGCGACGTCCACGCTCGCGCCGCAGGTCCGCACCCAGGACTACGCGGTCACCCAGGCGGTCACGGCGGCCGCCCTCGACCGCGACGACTTCACGGTCGGCGGCGGGCAGCAGGTCGTCGTCGCCGGTGACGGCGGCGCCGAGGGCGCGGTGTCGTACGGTGGCGAGGTCCGCTCGCCGTTCCCCGGCCCGGTGCGCATGAGCTCCGGGTTCGGGTACCGCTCCGCTCCGTGCGCCGCGTGCTCCTCGCTCCACCAGGGTCTCGACTTCAACCCGGGCATGGGCGCCCCGATCGGCGCCGTCGCCGCCGGCACCGTCCGCGTCTCGGGCACGTACTTCTCGTACGGCACGACGGTGATCATCGACCACGTGATCGAGGGCCGCCGGGTCTCGACCCTGTACGGGCACATGATCCCCGGGTCGTCGCCGCTGCGGGCCGGCGACACCGTCGAGGCCGGCCAGTTCATCGGCAGCGTCGGCTCCTCCGGCGTCTCGACGGGCGCACACCTCCACCTCGAGGTCCTGATGGACGGCGTCACGCCGATCGACCCCGAGGCCTGGCTCGAGGCCCGCATCGGCCGCTCGCTCACGATCTGACCCGAGCACGACCCGGCCCGAGCACGATCCGACCCGGGCTCGATCCGACCCGGGCGACCCGGCGGATCGTCGGGACCGCTGACGTCCCGGTCCGTGCACCCCGGACCCACAGCACTCGTGCAGCACCGGCGCGGCGGCGTCCCAGCATGGCTGTACAGGATCACAGCATGGACGATCACCACAGACCGCCCGCCCGTCGCCGACCCACGGTGGTGTCCCGCTGATGGACGCCGACACCTGGATCGCCTTCGGGCTCGTCATCCTCTTCGTGCTCGTCGGCGGTGTCTTCGCCGCGGCGGAGATCGCCCTCGTCTCGCTCCGCGAGTCACAGCTGCAGCAGCTCGAGCGACGTGGCTCCCGCGGAGCCCGGGTCGCCGCGCTCGGGCGTGACCCGAACCGCTTCCTGTCCGCCGTGCAGATCGGCGTGACCGTCGCCGGGTTCTTCTCGGCCGCGTACGGTGCGTCGTCGATCGCGCCGGACGTCGCGCCGCTGCTGTCCGGCCTCGGACTCGACCAGGGGGCGGCCGAGGCCGTCGCCCTCGTCCTGATGACCCTGGTCATCGCCTACCTGTCGCTCGTGTTCGGCGAGCTCGTGCCGAAGCGCCTCGCCCTGCAGCGCGCCGAGGGCTTCTCGATGGCCGTCGCGCCGACGCTCGACCGGTTCGCGACCGCGATGCGCCCGGTGATCTGGGTGCTGTCGAAGACCACGAACGGCGTGGTCCGGCTGCTCGGTGGCGACCCGGACGCCCGCAGCGAGTCGATGAGCACGGAGGAGCTCCGCGGTCTGGTCGAGGACCACGACGCCATCGACGCGCAGGGCCGCCGCATCGCCCGCAGCGCCCTCGACGCCGGTGACCGGATCCTCCGCGAGTCGATGCGCCCCTGGTACGACGTCTCGACCATCGACGCCTCGCTCAGCATCGCCGACGCGACCGACCACGCCATCGAGGTCGGCCACACCCGGTACCTGGTCACCGAGGGCTCGCGGGACGACGTCGCGGGCTTCGTGCACCTCCGCGACCTGCTCCGCCCGACCGACCCGACGGCACCCGTCTCGACGCTCGTGCGCCCCGTGCTCGCGCTGCCGGAGACGAAGTCGCTGTCGAGTGCCATCGCGGACATGCGCACCGAGGGACACCAGATCGCGCTCGTGGTGGACGAGTACGGCGGCAGTGCGGGCATGGTCACGCTCGAGGCGCTGCTCGAGGACCTCGTCGGCCGCATCAGGGACGAGTACGACCCGCCGGCCGCCGAGTCCGACGGGATCGACGGTGCGACCGTGCTCGAGGACCTCGCGGCCGACGGCGGTCCGCTGCTGCCGGACGGCGACTACGAGACCGTCGGCGGGCTCGTGCAGGTGCACCTCGACCGCGTGCCCGAGGTCGGTGACGTGGTCGAGACCGGCGAGCACCGCCTCGAGGTCACCGAGATGGACGGGCACCGGGTGGCGCGTGTGCGGGTCACTCCCCGAGCGGCGGACGCCGCCACGGCGGCGCCGGCGGCCACCGAGCCGGTGCACGCGGTCCCGCCCGTCTCCTAGCCGGGCCACCACCGGACGGGAGGCGCGGTGCCGACCCGCACCGCGCCTCCCGTCCGTCACGGGTACCGCCGGTGCCTGTCGTCGCGACGGTGCCGCCACGTACGCTCGTGCCATGGGTATCGACGTGCGCAACGAGATCCGTGACTTCCTGTCCTCGCGGCGGGCGCGGCTCACCCCCGACGAGGTCGGCATGCCGTCGTTCGGCGGCGGCGTCCGCCGGGTGCCCGGTCTGCGTCGGCACGAGGTCGCGATGCTCGCCGGGGTGAGCGTCGACTACTACACGCGGCTCGAGCGCGGCTCGCTCAAGGGCGTCTCGGACAGCGTGCTCGAGGGACTCGCGGGCGCGCTGCAGCTCGACGAGGACGAACGGACGCACCTGTTCGACCTCGCCCGTCTGGCCAACGCCGGCGTCAAGGTGATGCACCGGAACGTACCGACGCGTGTCCGACCGGGCGTGCAGCGCCTGCTCGACGCGATCACCGGCGCGCCCGCGTGGGTGCGGAACGAGCGCGGCGACGTCGTCGCGACGAACGAGCTCGGCCGGGCCCTGTACGCGCCGATGTTCGCGGGCCCCGGGCGCCCCGTGAACACCGCACGGTTCACGTTCCTCGACCCGGCCGCGCGCGAGTTCTTCCCCGACTGGTCGGCCACCGCGCGCGAGGCCGTCGCCGTCCTCCGCGCCGCGGCCGTCGCGAACCCCTGCGAGCCCGGTCTCGTGACGCTCGTCGGCGAGCTCTCCACACGGAGCGAGGAGTTCCGTGGCTGGTGGGCTGCCCACGACGTCCGGGTGCACCGACGGGGCGGCAAGCGCATCGCGCACCCCGTCGTCGGGGAGCTGCAGCTGGACTTCGAGGCGCTCGAGCTCGTCGCCGACCCGGGCCTGACGATGTTCACCTACTCGGCGGAGCCGGGCAGCGAGTCCGAGCGGTCGCTCGCGCTGCTGGGGACCTGGGCCGCGACGGAGCGGTCCGAGCGGCTCGCCGCCGTGCGCGCGGGAGAGGCCGAGCTGGACGACTGACGGGCCGCCCGGACGACCGCCGTGGTCAGCGGTCGGTCGTCACGGCGCGGTCGGTCCTGCGGGTCCCTCGGGGCGAGGGGCGCCGTCGGCGCCGTCGGTGCCGTCGGTGCCGTCGGTGGCGTCGGTGCCGTCGGTGACGTCGTCGCTCCCGAGCGTGTCGACGAGCGAGTCCACGCGGAGCCGGTCGATGCGCAGTTCCTTCTCGGTCGCGGTCAACCGCAGCACGCGGATCGCGGCGAACACGAGCACGATGAGTGCGACGACGAGCACGAGCAACAGCAGCACGACCGCCAGGTAGACGATGCTGACGACGGCGAATCCCCCGGAGACCATGCGACGACGCTAGCAGGGAGCGTTCGTAGGGTGGGGCCGTGACGAGGATGCCGGTGGACGAGGACACAGCGGCGTTCCTGCGACGACACCGCCGCCCGGAGCCGACGTTCGTCCGTGCGGTCGCGGGGTCCCTGGCCGATGCCCGCACCGTGCGCGAGGAACGGCCTGGTCCGGTCTCGTACGTGCCCGCGGACCGGCAGGTCGTCTCCGACGGGGACGCCGACGCGGTGCTGCTGACCTTCCCGAGCGTGGACACCGTCGCCGGGCTCGCACGGCCCGAGGACGGCCGGGTCGTCGTGCTCGCGCGCGACCCGGACCGGCTCCGCACCGGCTGGCTCGCCGAGTACGCGTCCGCGGTGGTCGCCGCCGAGGCGGACACGCTGCCGACGGTCGAGCGGCTGGCGACGCTCGTCGGGCCGTCCGTCGAGGTCGTGCGCCTCCCGGTGCCGTTCACCTGCGTGGACGGCTTCGGCGAGGGCTACTACGCGCGACCCGAACGGCTCCTCGACGCCGATGTCCGCGCCGCCGACCCGGCGTGGAGCCTGGTCGACGACCTCACCGCTCGCCGATCGGTCGCCGCCCTGCGGAGCGCGCTCGCGTCGGGCGAGTGGGACAGCCGGTACGGGGCACTCCGCCGGCGGCCCGCGCTCGACGGGTCGGTCGTCCTGCTGCGGCCCACTCCGTGACTCCCTGACCGGGTCGACGACGACTCCCCGACCGGAGCGACGGCGACTCCCCGACCAGGTCGACGACGTGACACGCCCGGCTTGACACGCCGTCGTAGGCTGGGACCGTGAGTCAGCAGGAGGTGGTCGGCGCGCAGAGCGCCGGCATCAGGGCGTGACGCCCCCGGCTGTGCCGTCCGGCACGGCCGCGTCCGTCGAACCCTGACCACACCTCCGCCCGTGCGGCGCGCACCCGCGCCCGGGCCCGTCGAGAGCGACCACACCGTGCTGCCCATCAGCGAGAAGACCATCCGTTCGTCCTTCGTCAACGCCTCCCGCAAGGAGGTCACCGACCTGACCCTGCCGACCGACCTCGAGACGCTGGACTGGGAGTCGCTCGACTTCCTCGGCTGGCGCGACCCGAAGACCGCGCGCCGCGCCTACGCCGTCGTCCCGACGCTCGAGGGCGACCTCGTCGGCATCCTGTTCCGGCAGGCCGAGGCGTCGCCGCGTGCACGGGCGCAGTGCTCGTGGTGCCAGGACGTCAAGCTGCCCAACGACGTCGTCTTCTACGCCGCCAAGCGCTCGGGGAAGGCCGGGCGGAACGGCAACACCGTCGGCACGCTCGTCTGCCAGGACTTCCAGTGCTCCCGCAACGTCCGACGCCCGGTGCCCCCGGCGTACGAGGGCTACGACGTCGAGGCCGCCCGGGTCCGCCGGATCGAGGACCTGCAGCTCCGCGCGGCTTCGTTCGCCGCCGACCTCTGAGCCCGCCGAAGCCGCGGGAAACGCCGGCGTAACGCGCGGTCCCTAGGGTGTGGCGGGTGGACCTCCGCGACTTCGACTCCGCCCCCGCCGACGACGCCCGACGGACCGCCCTGCACTGGGCAGCGGTGACGGCGTGGGCCGACGCCCTGGTGGCCGCTCGACCGTTCCGCACCGTGCCGGCCCTGGTCGCAGCGGCCACCGAGGCGGCGGCGCAGTGGACCGCGGCGGACCTCGACACCGCCCTCGCCGAGCACCCCCGCATCGGCGAGCGCACCACCGAGGCGTCGTCGGCCCGCGAGCAGGGCGCGATGGCGACGGCGGCGGACGACGTCGCAGCGGCCATCGCCCGCGGGAACGCCGCGTACGAGGACCGGTTCGGCCGGGTGTTCCTCGTGCGTGCCGCCGGGCGGACGCCGGAGGAACTCCTCGCCGAGCTCGAGCGGCGCCTCGCGGGGGAGCCGGACGCCGAGGTGACCGAGGCCACCGCTGCCCTGGCCGACATCGCCGTGCACCGGATCCGAGCGACCTTCGGCGTCCCGCACCTGACCACGCACGTGCTCGACGCCCGCACCGGCACCCCGGCCGTCGGTGTCGCGCTGACACTGCGCACCCCCGAGGGCGAGGTCCTGGCCACGGGGGAGACGGACGCGGACGGGCGTGCGGGGCTCGGGCCGGACGTGCTGCCCCGTGGGGACCTGGAGCTGCGGTTCGACACCGGCGCCCACCACCGCGCCGCCGGGGTCCCGACGTTCCACCCGTACGTCGTCGTCGCGTTCACGGTGACCGGGACCGACCACCTGCACGTGCCGCTGCTGCTCAGCCCCTTCGCCCACAGCACCTACCGCGGCAGCTGACCAGGCGGTCGCCCGGCGCCCGGCGCCGAGTCTCGCCCAGGCGGACACGTTCGTGGTCCCACGACCGCGAACGTGTCCGCGGAGCCGAGTCTCGCGGGAGCCGCGGCGGCGCGGCGCGGCGGCGGCGCGGCGCGGCGGCGGCGCGCCCGGCGCGGCGGCGGCGCGCGCGGCGGCGGCACGCCCGCGCGGCGCGCCGCGCGTCAGGACCGGCCGTCGCCGACCGTCGCGACCGGCGCCGTCGAGCGCACCGCGTCGTACGACCCCACGGCGGGGTCGGCGCCGTAGCGCTCCCGCAGCCCGCGCGACCCGAGCAGCAGGTTGAGCAGGATCGCGGCGATCGCTCCGGCCGAGATGCCCGAGTCGAACACGAGCGTGAACCACGTCGGGAACGCCCCGTAGATCTCCGGCGCGACGGTCGGCAGCAGCGCGATCGCGAGCGGCAGCGCCACGACGAGCACGTTCCGGTTGTCGAACCGCACCTTGGAGAGCGTCCGGATGCCGCTCGCCGCGACCATGCCGAACAGGGCGACCCCGGCACCGCCGAGCACCGCGTGCGGCACCGCCTCGACGACCGCTGCGACCTTCGGCACGAGTCCGAGCACGACGAGCATGCCGCCGGCGGCCGTCGCCACGTACCGGGAGCGCACCCCGGTCAGGGCCACCAGCCCGACGTTCTGCGCGAACGCCGTGTACGGGAACGTGTTGAAGACCCCGCCGAGCACGGTGCCGAGGCCGTCGGCCCGCAGTCCGTCGGCCAGCGTGCGGCGCGACACCGGACGGTCGACGACCTCGCCGACGGCCACCATGTCCCCCGTGGTCTCGGTCATGATGACGAGCCCGACGACGAGCATCGACACGATCGACGCGAGGTCGAACGTCGGCAGCCCGAAGTGGAACGGCGTGACGACGGCGAACCAGGCGGCGTCACCGATCCCCGACCCGTCGACCATGCCGGGGACGAACAGCGCCGCGACGGTGCCGAGGACGAGCCCGAACAGCACCGAGACCCGGGCCAGCCCGCGCGGTGCGAAGCGCTCGACGAGCACGACGGCCAGCAGCACGCCGGCCGCGAAGGCCACGTCGAGCGGATCGGCAGCGCCGTCCTCCCCACCGTCGGTGATCCACCCGGCGGCGACGCTCGTGAGCGAGACGCCGATGATCAGGATCACGGTGCCGGTGACGATCGGCGGGAACAGCCGCACGAGCTGCGAGAACCACGGCGCCACGAGCACCATGAACACCCCGCAGGCGATCGTCGCCCCGTAGACCGCGGTGATGCCGTGCGCACTGCCGATCGCGATCATCGGACCGACGGCGGCGAAGGTCACGCCCTGCACGAGTGGCAGGCGGACCCCGAAGCGCCAGAAGCCGACGGACTGCACGATGGTCGCCAGCCCGGCGACGAACAGGTCGGCGCTGATCAGGAAGGCCAGGTCGGCCCGGTCGAACCCGAGCGCCCCACCGACGATGAGCGGGACGGCGACCGCCCCGGCGTACATCGCCAGGACGTGCTGCAGGCCCAGCGGCAGGAGCCGACCGAGCGGCGGGACCGTGTCCACCCCGTCCGGTCCGGTGGTCGTGCGTGGTGGTGTCGTGCTGGTCATGGTGCCCCCGTCGCGGTGCCGGTCACGTGTCACCTCGACGCTAGGGAGCCCCTGTTTCCGCCCCGTGACGAGCACGGGTCGCGCGCATCACGCACCGCCGCCCCGGAACGCGCGTTCCGGAGTGACCGCCGACACCGTGACGGACGGGAGGCGCGGTGTCGGCCGACATCGCGCCTCCCGTCCGTCTCGTGGTCGCGTCAGCGACCGATGGACGACATGTCGGGGTACCGGTCACCGGTCGGCACGGGCAGCGCCGACAGGCGCGCGAGCTGGTCGGCGGAGAGCGTCACGTCGGCGGCGCCCACGTTCTCCTCGAGCCGCGAGACCCGCTTGGTGCCGGGGATCGGCACGACGTCGTCGCCCTGCGCGAGCAGCCAGGCGAGCGCCACCTGCCCGGGCTTCGCGCCGACCTCGTCGGCGATCGCCGTGACGGCGTCGACGATCCGCATGTTCTCGGCGAACGCCTCCTCCGCGAAGCGGGGGTTCTGGCGGCGGAAGTCGTCCTCGTCCAGGTCGGACGGCTTGGTGATGGCGCCGGTCAGGAAGCCGCGGCCGAGGGGCGAGTACGGCACCAGGCCGATGCCGAGCTCGCGGAGGGTGTCGAGCACGTCGCCCTCCGGGTCGCGCGTCCACAGCGAGTACTCGCTCTGGAGCGCGGTGATCGGGTGCACGGCGTGCGCCCTGCGGATCGTGGCGGCGCTCGCCTCGGAGAGCCCGATGTGGCGGATCTTGCCCTCCTGCACGAAGCCGGCGAGCTGTCCGACCACGTCCTCGATCGGGACGGCCGGGTCGACGCGGTGCTGGTAGTAGAGGTCGATGTGGTCGGTGCCGAGGCGGCGGAGCGAGCCCTCGAGCGCCTCGCGGACGGACTCGGTCGCGCTGGAGATGCCGCGCTGCTGCGTGGGGGTCTGCTCGCCGGCCTCGTGCCGGTAGAGGCCGAACTTGGTGGCGATCACGACCTGGTCGCGGCGGTCGCCGAGGGCACGACGGAGGAGCTCCTCGTTCGTGTACGGGCCGTAGGCCTCGGCGGTGTCGAAGAGCGTGACGCCGAGGTCGATCGCGCGGTGGATCGTGCGGATCGACTCGTCGTCGTCGGTGCCGGCGCCCGTGTAGAAGGCGCTCATGCCCATGGTGCCGAGGCCGACGGAACCGACCTCGAGGTCTGCGAGCTTGCGTGTCTGCATGGGTGCAGGTCTACTCCTGCCGGCACCTCGTCAGGGAGGTACCGGCACGGCTACGCTGAGGGCACGGACAGTGTCCGCGACGGAAGGGGAACGTCATGACCGTGGTCTGGATCGTCATCGGCCTCGTGGTGGTCGTCGGCGCCCTGCTCGTCGTGCTCGAGGTGCAGAACGCCCGGCGTCGGAAGGCCCTGGCGCACCTGGAGCCCGTCGACCCGCGCGTCGGGGAGCGCGCGATGTCCGAGGCATCCGGGGAGCACGCGATCATCGAAGGCGTGGCGAAGTCGGCGCACCCGGGGATCAGCGGCGCCGGGGGCGGCCCGCTCGGCTGAACCGCCCCGACCAGGCGGTTGCAGGTTCCGCTGCACGGTGTTGCACTCGACACCGGACGCGCTCGTGCGGTTCCTCCAACGGGATCGGACGCACAGCCCGGCACTGGTGTGATCGACCCGTGAACCTGTACCTCCGGCTCTTCCTCCTCGGTCTGCGCCTCCGGCTGGCCGCCCTGCGACCGGGGCGGCGCCCCTCGCTGTGGGACGAGGCCCGCACGCCCTTCCGCGTGCTGCCGACGGACCTGGACACGCTGCGGCACGTGAACAACGGCCGGTACCTGACGCTGATGGACCTCGGCCGCTACGACCTGCTGTACGGGTCCGGCTTCTGGCAGGAGTCCGCCCGCCGCGGCTGGTACGCCGTCGTCGCTGCGCAGACGATCACGTACAAGCGCTCCCTGACGCTCGGGGAACGTTTCACCCTGCACACCCGGGTGCTCGGCGTCGACGAGCGCGCCGTGTACATGGAGCAGACCTTCGTCCGGCAGGGCGCGGTCGTCGCTCGGGCGGTCGTCCAGGCACGGTTCCTGCGGCGCGAGGGCGGCCAGGTGACACCCGACGACGTGGTGGCCGCGGCGGGCGGCGCGGCGCGTGACCTCACGCTGCCCGGCTGGGTGCACGAGTGGGCCGACGCCGTGCGGATCAGCAGCGGCGGCGGCGTTCGCTGACCGGTCCGCCCGCGGCCGCGGTGCCCGTCCTACGATGACGGCGTGGACGACGACGACCTGGTGCTCCCCGACGCAGCCGCCTGGCGTGCCTGGCTCGACGAGCACGAGGACGATCCCGACGGCGTCTGGCTGGTGCTCGCCAAGAAGGGCACGACGGAGCCGACGTCGCTGACGTACGACCAGGCGCTCGACGAGGCCCTGTGCTCGGGGTGGATCGACGGGCAGAAGCGCGGCCGGGACACGGCGACCTTCCGGCAGCGCTTCACCCCGCGCCGCCGGGCGTCGCTCTGGTCCCAGCGCAACATCGGGCTCGTCGCGGCACTCGAGGACGCCGGCCGCATGCGCCCACGCGGTCGCGCCGAGGTCGACCGCGCGAAGGGCGACGGACGGTGGGACCGCGCCTACGCCGGAGCGGCGACCGCCACCGTGCCCGACGACCTGCGGGCCGCGCTCGACGCCGCACCCGCTGCGGCCGCGCTGTTCGCCGAGCTCGACGCGACGAACCGGTACGCCGTGCTGCACCGGGTCGTCACGGCACCGAGCGTCTCCGCACGGGCGAACCGGATCGCGAAGCTCGTCGCCGGGCTCGCGACCGGCGAGACGCCGTACCCACGCCCGGGTCGCTGACCAGGGCGCCCGCGCTGCCCGTCGCACGCGCCAGGGGGACACCGATCCAGCAACGGGTCACTCCACGGGCGTAGACCGGGGTCATGACCACTGGTACCGACACCACGAACCGTCCTGCCGCCGCCTCGGGCACGTTCCGCATCGGCGGTGACCTCGAGGTCCACCGCCTGGGCTACGGCACCATGCAGCTCACCGGCCCGGGCGTCTGGGGGCCACCGAAGGACCACGACGAGGCCGTCCGTGTCCTCAAGCGCGCGGTCGACCTCGGCGTCGACTTCTTCGACACGGCCGACTCCTACGGCCCGTACGTCGCCGAGGAGCTGCTCCGTGAAGCCCTGCACCCCTACGGCGACGACATCGTCATCGCGACCAAGGCCGGCCTGACCCGCACCGGCCCGAACGAGTGGCCGCCGGTCGGCCGCCCGGAGTACCTCCGCCAGGAGGCCGAGATGAGCCTCCGCCGCCTCGGCCTCGAGCGCATCGACCTGTTCCAGCTGCACCGCATCGACCCGAAGGTCCCGCTCGAGGACCAGATCGGCGAGCTGAAGAAGCTGCAGGACGAGGGCAAGATCCGCCACATCGGCCTGTCCGAGGTCTCCGTCGACGACGTGAAGGCCGCGCAGGAGCACGCCGAGATCGTCACCGTCCAGAACCTCTACAACCTGCAGAAGCGCGACGCCGAGGAGCTCCTCGACTGGTCCGAGGAGCAGGGCATCGGCTTCATCCCGTGGTTCCCGCTCGCGACCGGTGGACTGACCGGCGAGGACTCGCCGCTCACCGAGATCGCGCAGCGCAAGGGCGCCACGCCGGCACAACTCGCGCTCGCGTGGCTGCTGAAGCGCTCGCCCGTGATGCTGCCGATCCCGGGCACCTCGAGCGTCGACCACCTCGAGGACAACATGCAGGGCGCGACGATCGAGCTCACGGACGAGGAGTTCGCGGAGCTGTCGAAGCTGGGGGAGTGACCCCACCAGGCACCGGACGGGAGGCCCGTGGCGACACCGCCACGGGCCTCCCGTCACGTCTCGTGACCACTTCGTGACCCGTCTGGGCTTGTCGGGGGCTACCCGGTATGTGCATACTCGGTATGTCCGAGAGGGACCGAGGCGGGGGAGTCACGATGAGCGTCAAGATGGGCGTACTCGCGCTGCTGGTGGGAGGACCCGGGTACGGGTACCAGCTCCGGGGGGAGTTCGAGCACCGCACCGGGGGGAGCTGGCCGCTCAACATCGGCCAGGTCTACACGACGCTCGACCGTCTCGAACGGGACGGACTCGTGGCCCGCGGCGACGCCGACGACGACGGACACGTCGTCTACACGGCGACCGACGCGGGCCGCGAGGAGGTCGCACGCTGGTTCAGCGAGCCGGTGCCCGCGAAGCGCGGTCGCGACGAGCTCGCGATCAAGTGCGCGCTGGCCGTCACGGTCCCCGGCATCGACGTCCCTCGACTGGTGCAGGTGCAGCGCGCCTCGGCGATGCATGCACTGCAGGACCTGACGCGGCTGAAGCGCTCCGCCGACCCGGCGGAGGACCTGGCGTGGTCCCTCGTCCTCGAGTCGATGGTCTTCCAGGCCGAGGCCGAGGTCCGGTGGCTCGACCACGTGGAGAGTTCCGTCGCGCGGTACATGCCGTCGGCGGCACATCTACCGAAGGCACCGGTCGAGTCCATCGCCGACACGGCACACGAGGGCGTCCGATGAGCGCCGTCGACACCGAGGCGCTCCTCACCCTGGATGCCGTCAGCGTCCAGTACGGCTCCGGTGAAAGGTCCGTAACCGCACTGGCGGGTGTCGACCTGACGATCCGACGAGGAGAGATGGTCGCCGTGATGGGGACCTCCGGGTCCGGCAAGTCGACCCTCCTCGCGTGTGCCGGAACGCTGCTGCCGCCGACCAGCGGCGAGGTGCGCATCGGCGGCGAGTGGGTCTCCGACCGCCCGGCGCGGGAGCTCGCGGCGCTGCGCCGACGCCTCGTGGGGTTCGTGTTCCAGGACTTCAACCTCATCCCGTCCCTCACGGCGGTCGAGAACGTCGCCCTCCCGCTCGAGCTCGACGGGTGGAAGGCGAGCAAGGCCCGCCGCGCGGCCGAACTCGCGCTCGAGAACGTCGAGCTCGGTGACCGCGCCGACGCCTTCCCCGACGACCTGTCCGGCGGGCAGCAGCAACGCGTCGCCATCGCCCGTGGCGTCGTCGGTGACCGGCGACTGGTGCTGGCGGACGAGCCGACCGGTGCGCTCGACTCGCAGACCGGCGAGGTGGTGCTCCGGATGCTCCGCCGGCACGTCGACAACGGAGCGGGCGCCCTGCTCGTGACGCACGACGCACGGCACGCCGCCTGGGCGGACCGGGTCGTCTTCCTGCGCGACGGTCGGGTCGTCGACGAGACGGTCTACGCCGGCGTCGAGTCGCTCGTCGGCCGAGCAGCCTCGTGAGGCTCTGGCCGGCGCTCCGACTCGGTCGCCGCCTGGCCTTCGCGAAGATCGGCCGCGCGGTGCTGATCGTGTCGCTCATCGGCATCCCCACCGCGGGGTTCGCGGCGGCGGCCGTGGTGATCCAGTCCACACTGCCCACCGTGCAGGAGCAACTCCGGTACGACCTCGGCCACGCAGCCGCCCAGATGCGCCTGTCCGGCCCGGACCTGCCCGGGATGCGGCAGGACCCCCTGCAGTGGCAGCTGACCGACTCGGCGCGGGACAGCCCGGTGACGAGGGCGGACGAGGACTCCCCCTGGGCCGACCTGCTCGACCACGTGCCGGCGGGAGCCGAGGCGATCCCGGTCCGGACCACGCAGGTCGTCGTCGCCGGCCCGGGGGTCCCCGTCGCCGTCTCCGCGGACGAGGGAGCGACGTGGTCGCCCGCCCTCGACGGACACTGGCACGTGCTGTCCGGCCGTGCACCGACCTCCCCCGACCAGGCGATGCTGACCCCCGCGACGCTCGAGCGCCTCCACCTGTCCGTCGGCGACACCCTGACGGTGACCGATCCGGTCCGCGAGCGGTTCACCGTCACGGGCACCATGCGCGACGCCGCCTCAGGCCCGGGTGCCCAGGGGGTGTTCCTGCCGCCCGGGTCCCTGCCGGCCGAGCTCCCGTACTCCGTGCAGCGGGGTGGGTCGGACACGACCGTGTACCTGCCCGAGGTCGCCCCGACGTGGTCGGAGATCCGCGCGCTCAACGCGCACGGGATCGTCGTCGAGTCCCGTCCGGTCGTGCTCGACCCGCCGGCGGACCGACTCGAGGGCGTCCCGACCGGGACGACCGTGAACGCGTACCTCGGTGCCCTGGCGCTGGTCGGGGTGTTCGCCGCCTTCGAGGTCGCACTGCTCGCCGGTGCCGCGTTCCTGGTCGGCACCCGGGCGGACACCCGCACGTACGCGATCGTCACGAGCCTCGGCGGTGAGCGCGGCTTCGTGCGGGCGGTCGTCGCCGGCTCCGGGCTGGTGCTCGGTCTCGTCGGCGCCGTGCTCGGGACGGCCCTGGGCACCGGGATCGGTGTGCTGGCGTTCCACCTGCTCGACGACGGCAACGTCGGGACCTGGCCGGGGCTGCACGTGCCGGCACTCGCCCTCGTCACGATCGCGGCGGTCGCCGTCGTCGCCGGGCTCGTGGCGGCCCTGGTCGCGGCACGTGCAGCGACCAGGATCGACGTCCTCGCGGCCCTCCGCGGGTCCCTGCGCCCCGCTGCACCCCGTCCCCGAGCGGAACGGCGGCGGCGGACCTGGGTCCCCGTGCTGGTCGTCAGCGGGACGGCGATGACACTGGCGTGCGGCGTCGGCGTGCTCCTGCTCAACGACCGACCCGTGCAGCAGGACCGGTGGGCCGTGCTCGCCGGTGTCGGGGTCGCGCTCGGGCCGTGCCTGGTGCAGCTCGGTGTGGCCCTCGCGTCGCCGTGGGTCCTGGCCGGCGTCGCACGGCTCTCGGCGCGCCTCGGCCTGTCCGCCCGGATCGCCGCGCGGGACGCTCGACGCAACCCGGTCCGCACGGTCCCGGTGCTCGCGAGCGTGATGAGCGTCGTGTTCGTCGCCTCGGTCGTGATCACGTGGAGCGCCTCGGAGCACGCCCGCTTCGTCCGGGGGTACGAGTACACGACCGCCGTCGGGGTCGCGACCGCGAACGTCTCGCTGACCGACCGCGACGGGTACAGCGACGGGTACGACGCCGCCGTCACCGACCGGGCAGCGCGCGTGCTCTCCGGAGCGTTGGACGGCGTCCGGCTGCACGTGCTCGCCGTGGACCGCGAGGATCCGGGGAAGGGTCCGACCACGATCACCACGCCGCACGACTTCGTGCAGCGGGACTGCCAGACGTACGACACGACCGGTTGCGCCGAGTTCCTGCAGAGCGTCGGGAGCGGCGAGCCGCACATCGCGGCGGGGACGGTCGACGACTACGCCCTGCTCACCGGGCACCGTCCGTCCGCCGAGGTCCGACGGGCGCTCGAGGACGGCGAGGCCGTGTCGCTCTGGCCCGAGTACGTCCGCGACGGAGCGGTCCGCATCGACACCTTCCGGAACCGCACGATCGACGACACCGCGCAGCTCGAGGACACCCGCCCCGATGCCTCGACGACGATCCCGGCCGTCGTCGACGTGCAGACGCCACGGATCAAGGTCGGGGTCTTCATGACCCGGGACACGGCAGCGGCCCACGGGGTCCCGCTGGTCGACGGCCTGCTCGCGATGCACCTGCCGCAGGACCTGACCCCGGCGCAGTACGACGCGCTGTCGTCCGCGTGGCAGAGCGGTGGCGGCGCTGACCGGGAACGGTGGGGTGGTCCGGGCTTCGCCTACGAGCGCGGTCCGGTCGACGACCAGGCCGCCGTGCAGGCCCTCGTCCTCGCACTGGCCGCCGCCGTCACGATCGGTGCCACCGCCGTCGCGGTCGGGCTCGCCCGCTCCGACGGACGCCGGGACGACGAGGTGCTCGACGCGATCGGGGCGGAACCGGTCCTGCGGCGCCGCGTGTCGGCGTGGCAGGCGGCGATCCTCACCACGGTCGGCGCGGTCGTCGGCACGCTGCTCGGGTTGCTGCCGATCCGGGCGCTCACCCTGCGGTTCGACGGCGGCCCGACGGGGACCACGCACCTGCCGTTCGTGGCGGACTGGCCGGTGCTGGCGCTGCTCGCCCTCGGCCTCCCGCTCGTCGTGACGGCGGGCACCTGGGCGACCGCCGGACGCAGCTCCCGCCCGGTGGTGCGCCGTGCCCCGTGAGCCCGAACCTGAGAACGGCCGCGAGGACCCTCAGCGACGCTGCGCGTTCCCCAGGTCTGGGGCCTGGTCCCGGCGGGCGATCCGGAGGATACCTGTACCCGTGACCCGCACCACCCGTCTCGCCGTCGTCGCGAGCATCGTCTCCGCAGTCTGCCTCGTCGGGGCCGGCGTCTTCGTCGTCGCCGCACCCCACACGGCGAGCGCCGAGGACCGCCCCGTCGCCGCAGCAGCCGACACCCGCGTCGAACGCGGCACCACGGACCTCGCTCGTCCGAGCACGCCGGACCAGGTGGTCTCCGGAGCGCTCAGCACCCCGGCGCTGCCGGACGCCGTGCCGTTCGCGTACGCCGGCGACTCGATCACCGCCCGACCCGACTCGTGGCTGCACGAGCTGGAGTCCGACGACCGGCTGCGCGCCGTCGGTGGCTACGCGCACAGCGGGTACCGTGCCGACCAGGTCCTCGCGGAGATCGGTCCGGTCCCGCAGGCGCGCGTGCTCGTGGTCGAGGTCGGCACGAACGACGTCAACCAGGCCGTCCCGCTCGACCGGACGATCGCCGGTGTGGACGCGATCGTCCGCAAGGTCGGTGCGGCGCGGGTCCTCGTCGTCGCCGGTCCGCCCTCCGACTGGACGTGGAGCCGGTGGGGTGCCGACCGTCGCTCGGGTCAGATCGTCCTGACCGATGCGCTGCACGCGGATGCCGACGTCCACGGGTGGGCGTTCGTCGACCCGTTCCGCTCGCTCCGGGCGGCCGACGGAGCCTACGTGGCGGGGACGACGCCGGACGGCATCCACCCGACGGCCGAGGCGAACCGTTCGGTCGCCGCGGCGATGGCCGACGCGATCGAGCGCACCGCGCGCTGACGCTGCCGGCTCGGGCGCAGCGACGCACCGTGCGGCGGACGGAGGCCCGTGGCGATCCCGCCACGGGCCTCCCTCGCAGGCTCGGTCGGCGCGGCCCGCGTGACGCTGGCGCGTCACCGCTCAGCGGGCCGCGCCCGTCCGTCGTCGCTCACTCCGGCAGCGGCTCGGCGTAGGTCCGGAAGTCCCCGCGCTCGGTGTGGATGCTCCAGAGCCGCTCGGCGACCGCAGCCGACGAGTGGTCGTCCTGTCCGTCGTCGATGCCGAACGGGATGATCAGCTGACCGACGTGCACGTGCTCGTCGGCCACCGCGTCGTGGAGGAGCTGCGCGTAGGCGCTCTCGCCCGCGAACGCGACCGACGTGCCCGTCACCCGGGCGCCGGGTCGGACCGCGCTGCCGCCGTTGACGAAGAGGATCGTGCCCGTCCCGATCGCCCGCATGCCCGGGAGCACCTGGCGCACGGCGTTCACCGAGCCGTAGACCGAGAACTCGACCGGGCCGACCAGGTCCTCGGCGGTGGTCTCGAGCACCGGGCGCATGTACTCCTTCGCGGGCAGCGGGCTGTACTGCAGCACCTCGATCGGGCCGAGCTGTTCGGTGGCGGCCTCGAGCGCGGCGCGGAGCGAGTCCCCGTCGCGGACGTTCGCGGCGAAGCCCTGCGCGCGGTACCCCGACGACCGGAGCTCGGCGGCGAGTGCGTCGAGCCGGTCCTGGTTGCGGGAGATCAGGGCGACGTCGAAGCCCTCGCGGCCGAAGCGGTCCGCGACGGCGAGCCCGAGGCCCTTGCCGGCGCCGACGATGGCGATGGTGGTCATGCGGTGGTCCTTCCGTGGGTGTGGCGCCGACGGTAGGCCGCGGCGCGCAGCGGTGAGGGGTTCCGCCGGGAACCCCCAGCCGTTTCCCGACGGGGCCGTGTGGACTCGGGGCACGACCCGGGAGGATCACCGTGGACACCACCCGCACACGCCGCAGCCGCCGCACCTGGTCCGCCCTCGGGTTGGCCGCCGTGGCAGCCCTCGGCCTGACCGCCTGTTCGGACGACCGCGCGCCGACCGGTCCGGGCGACCCCGCCGGGCAGGGCAGCACCGCGAGCCCGCCCGCCGACCTCGCTGCCGGCCAGCTGGCGCCGGACGGCCGGACCACGGACGTCGTCTCGGGCCTCGAGGCGCCGTGGTCGGTGGTCCCCGTCGGCGACGACGGCGACGCGTTCGTCAGCGAGCGGGACTCGGCGCGCGTGCTCGAACTCCGCGCGGACGGGTCGACGCGAGAGGTCGGGACCGTCGACGGGGTCCGGCACGGCGGCGAGGGCGGACTCCTCGGCCTCGCCCTGCACGACGGAGACCTGTTCGTCTACTCGACCGCCGACGACGGCAACCGGATCCAGCGGTACGACCTGACCGGGGACACCGGCTCGTACCGGCTCGGTGCGGTGACGACGGTCATCGACGGGCTGCCCGCGAACACCTTCCACGACGGCGGGCGCATCGCGTTCGGCCCCGACGACATGCTCTACGCGAGCGTCGGCGACGCGGGGCAGCGGTCCGAGGCGCAGGACCGCGGCTCCCTGGCGGGCAAGATCCTGCGGCTGACCCCGGACGGCCAGGTACCCGACGACAACCCGCTCGACGGTTCGCCGGTGTGGTCGCTCGGGCACCGGAACGTGCAGGGCATGGGTTGGGCCGAGGACGGCACGATGTTCGCCGCGGAGTTCGGGGAGAACCGCTGGGACGAGCTCAACGTCATCGAGCCAGGGGGGAACCACGGGTGGCCCGAGGTCGAGGGCACCGGCGGCGAGGACCGCGGGTTCGTCGACCCGGTGCAGCAGTGGTCGACGGACGAGGCCTCGCCGAGCGGGCTGACCGTGATCGGCGACACCGTGTTCGTCGCGAACCTCAAGGGGGAGTCCGTCCGCGCCGTCCCGGTCTCCGACCCGTCGAGCTCGACGGTGTACTTCCCGGGCGAGCACGGGCGCATCCGCACGGTGCTGCCCGGCCCCGACGACACCCTCTGGTTCGTGACGAACAACACCGACGGCCGCGGCGACCCACGCGACGGCGACGACCGGATCCTGTCCGTGCCGCTCACCGAGGCGGACTGAGGGCCGAGCGCCCGGGCTGACGTCGGCGCGCCGCGGGATCAGGGGCGGAACGACTCCGGCACGTCGAGGTCGCCGTGCTCCGCCTGCCACCGCAGCGCATCGCGCACCGTCGCCGACGCCGTGTACGCCGGTGCGTACCCGAGGACCCGCCGCGGCTTCTCGGTGCTGAACACCTGGCTGCGGGACAGGTGCTCCCAGCTCGCGTCGGCGTGCTCCGGAGCCGTGGTCTGCCGGAACCGGTCCCAGTCGACGGACTCGAGCCGTGCCTCCCGGCCGGCCCACGACGCGACCAGGTGGGCGTACCCGCGCACCGTGAGCGCCGTCGGGGCGGTCGCGAAGAAGTCCTGCCCGGTGGCGGCGTCCCGCTGCTCGACCGCGAGCTGGAACAGCTGCGCGACGTCGTCGGCGTGCACGTGGGCCATCGACTCCGCGCCGAGGCCCGGGACCTCGACGACCTCGCCCGCGGCGAGCCGTTCGACCACCGTGGGGTCGAGGTTGCCGAGCGGACCGATCGGCATCCAGCCCGGACCGCTGATGTGCCCGGGGTGGATCGACGTCGTGACGACCCCGCCGTCGGCGGTCTCCTGCAGGAGCATCCGGGCGATGGCGTCCTTCTGCGTGCCGTACTCGCCGAAGGGCGGCGTGGCGGTCTCCTCGGTGATCGGCAGGACGTGCGAGACGCCGGCGCGCCAGATCGACCCGCAGTGGACCAGGTGGGTCCGGCTGCCGCGGAGCGCCCGGACGAGCTGCTCGGCCGACCCGAGCGTGAAGCAGACGAGGTCGACCACGGCGTCGGCGCCGAGAGCGGCGATCCGGTCGCCGAACGTGCCGTCCCGGTCCTCCTGCTCGCGGTCGGCGGTGATCCGCTCGACCTGCTCCCACTCGGGAGCCTCCGCGTACGGGCTGCTGGTGCCGCGCGTCACGACCCTGACGTGGTGCCCGGCGCGCACGAGGCGGGGGACCAGGAAGGTGCCGATGTGGCCGGTGGCTCCGATGACGACGATGTCCATGCGGGCCACGCTAGGCGCGCGTCCCCGTGTGCGGCAGGCCCTGCCGGTGCTCCCCGGCGGGCGGGACGGCGACGGACCGGACACCGGACGGACGGGAGGCGCGTGGCGGGTCCGCCAGGTGCCTCCCGTCCGGTGTCGGTCCGGTCAGGACCCGCTGACCACCTTGACGGAGCCGGCGATGACCGCCGCGTCCTCGGCGAGCGCGCCGACCGGGTCGGGCAGGCCGGAGCTGCTGAGGAGCTTGCGGGCGGCCCACCCGGCGAAGCTGCCGACGATCGCGCCGACGCCTCCGAGGATCGCGCCCTCGAGTCGGAGGTCCCGCCGACCGGTCGTCCCGAGCGCCGCACCCGCGAACGCACCGGCACCGATGCGGCCGACCAGGCCGAGCGGCGAGATGCGGGCGGGGGCCTTCGGGGACTTGTCGCCGACGAGCTCGCCGATGGCGGACGCGACGAGCAGGCCGCGGCCGAGCGGCGAGCTGAAGGCCTTCCACTGCTGCCAGTCGCCCTTGACGGCCTTGTTGTCGTGGTTCAGCGCGAGGACGGCCAGCGGGGTGCTGCTCCGTCCACCGCTGAGGAACCCGAGTGCCAGGGTGCGGACCAGGGTGTGCTGCTCGTCGTGCTTGCTCATCGGTTCTCCCGTCGTGTCGCACCGGACGGTACTCGCCGGGCGCTGGGGGACGGACCCGCTCCCGCCCTTCCGAGCCGCACCGCGTACCGTCCGGGCCATGAGCAACGTCATCCTGTTCGGCGGCCACGGCAAGGTCGCGCTCCTCGCCACCCGGATCCTCACCGAGCGCGGGCACCGCGTGACCTCCGTGATCCGCGACCCCGACCAGCAGGACGAGGTGCGCGCCCACGGCGGCGAGCCCCGGGTCGCCGACGTGCAGGAGCAGTCGCTCACCGACTTCGCCGACCTGGTCCGCGGGCACGACGCCGTCGTCTGGTCGGCCGGTGCCGGCGGCGGTTCCGCGGACCGCACCTGGGCGATCGACCGCGACGCCGCCGTCCTGTCCGTGCAGGGCGCCGCGCAGGCCGGGGTCGACCGCTACGTGATGGTCTCGTGGTCCGGGTCGAAGCTCGACCACGGGATCCCCCAGGACCAGGACTTCTTCGCGTACGCGCAGTCGAAGATGATCGCCGACGCCGTGCTCCGGGACTCCGGGCTGCAGTGGACGGTCGTCGCGCCGAGCACCCTGACCGACGACGAGCCGACCGGCTCGGTCGACTGGGACGGCTCGGCGTCGCAGGTCCCGCGCGGTGACGTGGCCCACGTGGTCGCGGACGTGCTCGAGGACCCGTCGACGGCCGGTCGGACCATCCGCTTCAACGGCGGCGACACGGCGATCGCCGACTTCCTCCGGGGCTGACCGCGTGGCGGACGCCCCCCGGTCGCTCACGCTGGAGATCGGGGACCACGAGCTGGTCATCCGGCTCGTGCGGCGCGTCCACCTCCGACGGATCGGGGGCCCCGTCACCGAAACGTCGCGAGACTCCTGACCACCGGGACGAACGGACCAGTCCATGCACGCTCTCCTCGTCCGCATCCGGGAGTCCTTCTGGTTCCTGCCGGCCGTGCTCGGTGTGGTGGCGATCGTCGCCGCGCAGCTGCTCGTCACCCTCGACCGCGAGGTCCTCGACGGGCGGGTCCCCGCGGTGCCGTTCCTCGACGCGCTGAGCGCCGGGGGCGGTCGGTCGATCCTGACGACGATCGGCACGGCGATGCTCACGGTCGCCGGGACGTCGTTCTCGATCACGATCTCGGTCCTCGCCACCACGTCCTCGACGTACGGCCCGCGGCTCGTGCGGAACTTCACGGCCGACCGGGCGAACCAGCTCGTGCTCGCGGCGTTCACGTCGACGTTCCTCTACGCGATGGTCGTGCTGCGGACGGTGCACACCGACGTCGACGACGGCGACCCGTTCGTCCCCGTCGTCGCGATCCACGTCGCGGTCCTGCTCGCCGTGCTCGACGTGGGCGTGCTCGTCTTCTTCATCCACCACATCGCGTCGAGCACGCAGATCACGTCGCTGCAGCGGCAGGTGCAGACCGACCTGCGTGCAGCGGTCGACGAGGCCTACCGGGACGGCGACGACGATCGACGGACGATCGCCCCCGTCGTCGTGCCCGAGGACGGGTGGTCCGCGGTCCGGGCTGCGGCCGACGGCTCCGTGCAGTCGGTGGAGTGGCGGGCCCTGACGGCCTGGGCGGGCCGCAACGACCGTCTGGTCGACGTCGTCGCGACCCCGGGCCGGTACGTGATCCAGGGCGACGTCGTCGTCCGCGTCCGCGCGGACGGGGGCAGCAGGCCGACGGTCGACACCGCCACCGCTCGGACGCTGCGCGCCGCGGTGGTCCTCGGCACCGCCAGGACGCCCGTGCAGGACGTCGAGTTCGCCCTGCAGCAGCTGGTCGAGATCGCCGTCCGCGGGCTCGCTTCCGGATCGAACGACCCGTACACCGCGGTCAGCGCCCTGGACATGGCGACGCCCGTCCTGGTGCCGCTCTGGCGGGACCGGGCGGCCGTCACGGCACTGCTCGGACCGGACGGAGCGCCGCGGGTCCTGCAGCACTGGCCGGCACCGGAGGACCTCGTGGCGGGCCTCTTCGCGACCGTCGGCCACTACGGCGCCGGGCAGCCGCTCGTCGAGCGTGCCGCCGACAGGCTGGCCGATCGGCTCGAGCAGCAGGCGTCCCAGCCGCGGCGCGGACTCGTCGCGACGATGCGCCCGCACCACGCCGACCGCGGTCCGGGTACGCCTGGCTGAACGGTCCCACAGGTCGTCGGGCACCATGGACGGATGGCCACGACGAGACCACCCGCACCCGCCGCCGACCAACTCCGCCCCGGAGAGCCCGTCCGGACCACGCCGGGGCTCTCCCGCTGGGTCTTCTGGCCCGCCGCCGTCATCGTGCTCGCGTTCGTGGCCTGGACGCTGGTCGCTCCGGCATCGGCGGAGGCCGTCTTCACCACCCTGCAGGCCGGCATCGTGCGGAACTTCAGCTGGTACTACGTGCTGGCGGCGGCGTTCTTCGTCGCGTTCGCGCTCTTCGTCGGCTTCAGCCGGTACGGCGACATCAAGCTCGGCAAGGACCAGGACGAGCCGGAGTTCAGCACGCGGTCGTGGTTCTCGCTGCTCTTCGCCGCCGGCATGGGCATCGGCCTCGTCTTCTACGGCGTCTCCGAACCGCTCAGCCACTTCGCCGATCCGCGTCCCGGTGTCTCCGGGTCGGAGCAGCACCTGGCCCAGGAGGCCATGACCCAGACCTTCCTGCACTGGGGCCTGCACGCCTGGGCGATCTACGTCGTCCTCGGCATGGCCCTGGCGTACGCGATCCACCGCCGCGGCCGACCGGTGTCGATCCGGTGGGCCCTCGAACCCCTGCTCGGCAACCGCGTCCGCGGCGGCTGGGGGAACGTCATCGACGTCGTGGCGCTCATCGGCACGCTGTTCGGCGTCGCGACGTCGCTCGGCCTCGGTGTGCTGCAGATCGGCGCCGGCCTCGAGAGCGCGGGCATCGCGGAGAGCAGCACCGTCAGCCAGATCGCGATCATCGCCGTGATCACCGCGCTGACCATCGTGTCGCTCGTCACGGGTGTGGCGAAGGGCATGAAGATCCTGTCGAACGTCAACCTGCTGCTCGCCGCCGCGCTGCTCGTGTTCGTCCTGATCGTCGGACCGACCCAGTACCTGCTCCGCGACTTCGTGCAGTCGATCGGCGCGTACCTGCAGAACGTCGTCGGCCTGTCCTTCAACGTCACCGCCCAGCAGGGTGCCGCCGGCGAACAGTGGCAGGGCGCCTGGACCACGTTCTACTGGGGCTGGTGGATGTCGTGGGCCCCGTTCGTCGGGATCTTCATCGCCCGGGTGTCGAAGGGCCGTACGGTGCGCGAGTTCGTCTTCGGCGTGCTGCTCGTCCCCACCCTGCTGACCTTCCTGTGGTTCTCGGTGCTGGGTGGTGCGGCGATCAACCGCGAGGTCTCGGGCCGGGGCGGTCTGGTCGGAGCCGACGGCACCGTCGACGTCGAGGGGGCACTGTTCGGTCTGCTCCAGGACCTGCCCGCCGGTGTCGTGCTGACCTTCGGCGCGATCATCCTCATCGGCATCTTCTTCGTCACCTCGTCCGACTCAGGGTCCCTCGTGATGGCGATGATCGCCTCGGGCGGTGACCTCGAGCCGAAGAACTGGCTCCGGGTGTTCTTCGCACTCGTGACCGCCCTGCTCGCCATCGCCCTGCTCCTGACCGGCGGGCTCGACGCGCTGAAGACCGCGGCGATCACGACGGCGCTGCCCTTCAGCGTGGTGCTGCTGCTGACCTGCTGGTCGATGGTGATCGCCTTCCGACGGGAGCGCCGTGCCTACGACCGGGCCGAGCGCGAGGTGCTGCTCGAGCACGTCGGCGCCTACTACGGCCTCGAGGTCGAGGCCCCCGCGCAACGGACCGCCGGGGGTGGCCCGCTCCGCGCGCTGCGCCGCCGACTGCGCGGCCGGGTGGAGTCGGAGCCGAACGGGGGCGGCACGGCGACCTCGGACACCCCGGTCGCCCACACGGACACGGTCTCGGCGGACCCCGGTGTCGACGCGACCCTCGACCCGGCACCCGCGGAGACGTCCGCTGGCCGACCGGAGGAGCGGCCCGGGTCCTGACGCGACCGGGTGACGGACGGGAGGCGCGGTGGCGGCTGGCACCGCGCCTCCCGTCCGTCTTGCCGTCAGCCCAGCTGCGCCGCGAGCACGTCCGGCGTCTGCTGGAGCGACGCCTTGACCATCGCGCTCCACTCGTCGACGACGACCTCCGCGAGCCCCTGCTCGACCCCGTCGAGCGACGCGCGTGCGACGTCGGCCGGGTCGGTCATGTGGCCGTCGTACCCGGCCATCATGTCGGTGTCGGCCGCACCGAGGTGCAGCCCCTGGACCGTGATCCCGGCGTCGCGCAGCTCGAGCCGGACCGCGTTCGTCATGTTCCACTCCGCGGCCTTCGCCACCCCGTAGGCACCCGACCCCGGGTACGCGAACCAGGAGAGCGCGGAGAGCACGTTGACCACCGCGCCACCACCGTTGCGTTCGATGACGGGTGCGAAGGCCCGCAGCATCGACAGGGTGCCCCAGAGGTGGGTGTCGAGCAGCCGGTGCGCGTCGGCGAGGTCGTCGCGCAGGAGCGAGCCGGTCCCGGCGATCCCGGCGTTGTTGACGAGCAGCGTGACGTCCTGCGCGGCGGCAGCCGCAGCGGCGACCGACGTCTCGTCGGTGATGTCGAGCGGCAGCACCTCGACGCCGTCGATGTCGACGAGCTCGGGGCGGCGAGCGGTCGCGTAGACCTTGGTCGCGCCGCGCTCGAGCAGCTGGGTGACGAAGCGGCGGCCGATGCCCCGGTTCGACCCGGTGACGAGTGCGACGGATCCGGCGATGTCCATGGTGTCCTCCTGCCGGGCGGGCACTTCCCGCGGCGGCTCGGCTACGGTAGGACCTCACATCGGTGTCAGGTGCAAGTGTGGATCGGAGACGACGTGCGGATCGGTGACCTCGCTGCGGCGACGGGTGCGAGCGTGCGCTCGCTGCGGTACTACGAGGAGCAGGGGTTGCTCAGCGCGGAGCGGACCGCGGGTGGCCAGCGGTCCTACGCGGCGGCGTCCGTCGAACGGGTGCAGCTCGTGCAGCAGCTCTTCGCCGCCGGACTCCCGAGCCGGACCATCGTGCAGCTGCTGCCGTGCGTCGACGCGGGGGTGGCGACGCCGGAGTCCTTCGCGCTGCTGGTCGCCGAGCGCGACCGGATCACCGCACAGCTCGCGGAGCTCGAGACCGCCCGCGACCGGCTCGACGAGGTCATCGCGATCACCGAGCACCCGACGCCCGAGCACTGTCCGGCACTCCGGGAGCACGCCGCCGCGGCCTGAGGGACGCCGACGCTGTCGGTGGCCCCGCCTAGCGTGAGGGCATGCCCGAGGGTGACTCCGTCCACCGCCTGGCAGCTCGACTCCGTGCCGTCGACGGGGCCCTGGTCGCCCGCGGCGAGCTCCGCGGCGGCGCCGACGCCGGCACCCCGCTCGGCGGTCGATGCATCGTCGAGCACGCCACGCACGGCAAGCACCTGCTCACGCGGTTCGACGACGGCACGACTCTCCACACCCACATGCGGATGACCGGTTCGTGGACCACGACGGGTGCGGGGAAGCGGCTGCCGGTCCGCGCCGCGCAGGACGCCCGGGTGCGCATGGCCCTCGACGACGGACGGACGGTGTGGGGGATCGCGCTGCCCGTGGTCGAGCTGCTCCCCACCCGCGACGAGTACCTGGCGGTCGGACACCTCGGACCGGACCTGCTCCACGAGGACTTCGACCGCGACGAGGCCGTCCGACGCTGCACGGCCGACCCGGACCTGCCCGTGCGCACGGTCCTGCTCGACCAGCGGCGCGTGGCCGGGCTCGGCAACCTCTGGGCGAACGAGCTCGGCTTCGTCCGCGGGCTGCACCCGGACCGACCGATCGGCACGGTCGACGTCGGGACCCTGCTCGACACCGCGCAGCGGATGCTCCGCCACTCGGCGACGACACCGGACGCCTACCAGGTGACGACGGGGGTGCTCCGTCGTGGGGAGCGCCACTGGGTCGTCGGGCGGGCCGGGCGACCGTGCCTGCGCTGCGGCACGCGGGTGCGCGCCCGCGACGACGTCGAGGTGGTCGGCTCAGCGCCCCGACGCGTCTGGTGGTGTCCCCGCTGTCAGCCCGCGGCGGTCGGGCTCGTCGGGACCGCCGTGGGCTGACCGTCCGCGATGGCGCGGGCGACCTGCTCGGGCGTGCGTCCGACGGTCGACACGACCTCGGCGGCCTCGTGCAGCCAGCCGTCCGCCGCCTCGGCGTACGGGGCGAGGCGGCTCATCCGGAAGGTCGAGTAGCCGACGACGGCGTCGTCCTCGATCCGTCGGCGCAGGGTGTCCTGATCGGCGTGCAGGACGACGTGCCGCACCGGGATCCCGTGCTGCGCGAACCCGTCGGCGATCTCCCGCCAGTAGGCCTCGACCAGCACGGTCTGCGGCATGACGAGGGTGCCGCCGATGTGGTCGAGCACCCGTCGCGCGGTCTCGACGACGAGGGGGCGCCACGGGGCCCAGTGCTGGAAGTCCCCGTGGTCGGGCAGCGCCGGTCGGACGTCCATCAGGACCTCGCCGATCTTCTCCGGGTCGAGCACGTGGGCGTCGGGCAGCATCGGCTGCAGCAGGCGGGCCGTCGTCGTCTTGCCGGCTCCGTGGGTGCCGTTGATCCACACGATCACCCCGCGGACGCTACCGCACCCGCTCGGGTGGGTCACGATCTGGACGCGCCACGGGACGGTCGGGAGGCACGGTGCCGGCCCGCCACGGGCCTCCCGTCCGCCGCCGGGCCCGTTCGTCCACCTCGGTGCGGCAGGATGACCCCACCCCGTCCCGACGACCCCCGGAGTCACCGTGCCCGACCAGAAGCCCGCCGTCCTGTTCGTCTGCGTCCACAACGCCGGCCGCTCGCAGATGGCAGCGGGGTGGCTCCGGCACCTCGGCGGCGACCGCGTCGACGTCTTCTCCGCCGGGTCGGAGCCCGCCGACCGCATCAACGCCGTCGCGGTGCAGGCGATGGCCGAGGAGGGCATCGACATCGCGGGGGAGCAGCCCGCCGTCCTGACCACCGACGCGGTGCACCAGGCGGACGTCGTCGTGACGATGGGCTGTGGGGACGCGTGCCCGGTCTTCCCGGGCAAGCGATACGAGGACTGGGCGCTCACCGACCCGGCCGGCCTGCCGATCGACCAGGTGCGCCCGGTGCGCGACGAGGTCCGCCGCCGGGTCGAGGCCCTGCTCGCCGAGCTGCTCTAGACCAGCGCCGCGACCGCTCACTCAGACCAGCGCGGCGATCCCGAGCAGGAGCAGCGCGAGGAGCGGCAGCGCGCCCTGCGTGGTGGCGGCACGGCGCTTCGTCGCGTCGCTCGTGAACAGCACCAGCGCGGCGGCCAGCATGCTCCCGGTGCCGGCGACGACGAGGGTCAGGCCGACGGCGGTGCCACCGGACGCGACGACGACGATGCCGACCAGGACGAGCACGGCGAGGAACAGGTTGTAGAAGCCCTGGTTGAACGCGAGCGAGCGTGTGGCCGCGGCCTCCTGCTCGGAGGTGCCGAAGGTGTTCCGCGCACGCGGGGTGGTCCAGAGGACGGACTCGAGCACGAAGATCCAGACGTGCAGGAGCGCGGCGAGGGCGGCGAGCACCAGGGCGACGACGGTCATGCCCAGACCCTACGACGTCCGGTCAGCGACGTCGCGTGGCCCGGCGTCGCACGAGCCCGAGCGCCGCTGCCGCGAGCAGGCCGCCGATCACCGCGCCGATGCCGTTCGTGACCAGGTCGCTCGTGTCGCAGGCCCGGCCGATGCCGAGCACGAACGCCTGCACCGCCTCGATACCGGCGGACAGGCCGATGCCGGCAGCCGCCGTCAGCAGTGGCCGGCCGGTGCGCAGCCCGGCCAGGAACACCACCGGGACGAGGACGCCGAAGGCGAGCCAGGGCACCTCGACGAGCAGGGTGGAGAGCAGGGGTCAGGTCCTTCGGTGCGCAGGGAGCGGGAGCTCGTGCGCCGCGTCCCACGGCTCCGTCCAGCCGAGCCGGTCGAAGAGCGCGTCGAGCAGCATCGCCGTGAACCCCCAGAGCGTGTGCACGCCGTGGTCCGACCGTACCGTGAAGGCCGGCCCCCGCCACTCCCGGCCGCCGCGGCGGAGGACGGTCACCCCGCGGTTCGCCGGGTCGAGCAGGTCGGCCACGGGCGTCCGGAAGACGGCGGCGGACTCCCGCTCGTCGACGACCCGCACGGGCGTCGGTTCGCGCCACCACCCGAGCACGGGCCGCACCAGGTGGTTCGAGTGCGCGAGCGGTACGGCGGGCAGTGCGCCGAGGACCTCGACACCGGACGGGTCGAGCCCGGTCTCCTCGCGGGCCTCCCGCAGGGCCGCAGCGGGCGCGTCGACGTCGTCCGGGTCGATGCGCCCGCCGGGGAACGCGATCTCGCCCGGGTGCGAGCGGAGGGTCGAGGCGCGGGCGAGCAGCAGGACGTCGAGGTCACGGTGCACGGCGTCGGCGACGGCGGGGCGTGTGCTCGGGGTGCGGTCGAGCACACCGAAGAGCATGAGCACGGCCGCCGCCCGGGGGTCCGGCGTGCTCGGCATCGCGGGCACGAACGGGGCGGCGTCGGGACCGGCGACGGCGGCGAGCGCCGCGCGGGCAGCGTCGGCCAGCGGGACCTGCGCCGCCCGGGTCACCGCCGTGCGCCGCCCTCGTCCGTGCCGTGCCCGACCGTGCCGTGCTCGCCGGAGTCGTGCCCGGCGGTGCCGTCCTCGACGTCCGGTCCCGCGGCGGGGACACCGTTCCGACGGGCCAGCAGGGCGCGGACGCCGACGACGCCGGCGAACACGACGACGACCAGCGCGACGATCAGCAGCAGGATCGTGTGGTGTCGGTGGTCGACCGGGGCGGCGGCCGCCTGGGTGGCCGACACCTCGTCGGAGGTGCCGGACGCGGCGTCCGCCGTCGCCGTCGCGGTCGGCGCTGCGGAGGACGCAGCAGCGGTCGGGGTCGGCGTCTCCGCGATGCCCGAGGTCGTCGAGGAGTCGAGCGCTGCCGGGCCGCTCGACGCGAACCGGTACTCGCCGGAGATCGGGTGCCCGTCGACGGAGACGCTCCGCCACCGCACCGAGTACGACCCCGCTTCGGAGATGTCGAGGTCCTTGCCGATGGTGTTGCCCTCGACCGTGACCTCGCCGGACGTGTGCTCGGCGTCCTGGGCGTCGGTGACGCTGATCACGATGCCGGTCTGCAGGCCGCTGAGCGGCGGTTCGGAGAGGGTCAGGGTGATGCGGTCCAGGTCACCCGCGACCGTCGCGTCGGCCACCGGGTCGGACGCGACCAGCACGTCGTGGGCCGATGCCGGTCCGGCGACGAACAGGACGGGCGCGAGCGCTGCGACGACGACGGTGGCGAGGAGGGCTCGGAGACGCACGGGTGCCTTTCGACGAGGGCGGACCCGGCTGGTACCGGACGCCCCGAGCGTACCCGGGGCGTCCGGCAGAGCGGCCCGGTCAGCCCTTGCTGACGAACTGCACGTCGGACGAGCCGAGCTGCAGCTGCTCCTCGATGCCCTGCTGGTCCGTCGAGCCCCAGCGCTCCGCGATCCTGCCGTCGACGAACTTCGACACCTGGATGCCACGGACGGTGAACGAGCGTCCGGTCGGCTCGTGCCCCTGGAACGGACCCGTGTGCGTGCCGTGGATCGTGAACACCGCGGTGACGAAGTCGTCGGTGACGATCAGCGGGTCGGCCTCGAGCGTGACGTCGGGGAACGCCGTCGTGAACTCCGTCCAGAAGTCGACGATGCCGGCGAGTCCGGGCGCCTGCCCGGGTGCGGGGTCGTGGTCGACGACGTCCTCGTGCCAGGCCTCGTGCATGCGACCCCAGTCGCGGGCCTCGAGGATCCCGCCGAGCTTCTCCTGCGTGGCGGCGTTCGCGTCCTTGGTCATGTGGGTTCCTCCCGTGGTCGGACGGTGAGGGTCATGGCTACGCCGGACACCCCGGAACGACCCGGGTGTCCGAGGGACACGCTGTCCGATCGGCGAACGACGGTGGCGACGGACGGGAGGAACGTGGCGACCCCGCCACGCTCCTCCCGTCCGTCCGCCGACCGGTCAGCGGTCGGTCCCGCGCTGGATCTCGACGTCGCCCGCTACCGCCGTGAACCGGTACTGCTGCGCGGCACCGGGATCGGTACCGAGCTCGTTGTCGACGTCGCCGACGGTGGCCTCGGCGGTGATCCGGTAGTCGCCGTCCGGCAGGCTGACCACCTGGTCGCCCGACGTCGTCTCGACCGTGATGCTCCGCGGCGCCGCAGCGAGGGTGAGCTGCACGTCGCCCGAGGTCGCCTCGACGGCGAGGGCGTCCGCCCGCCCGTCGAGCGTGACGTCACCGGCGGTGCTCGTCAGTGCGACGTCACCCCAGCTGCCGGCGAGCAGCACGTCGCCGGCGGTGGCGTCGACCTCGACCGGGACGTCCGCGGCGTCCTCAGGCACCCGCACGGTCAGGTGGGCGCCCTGTCGGACCCCGACGGAGAGGTCGACGATGCTCCACGCCGGACCGGACACCGTGAGGTCGAGCACCCCGTCGCGGACCGCGTGCCGTTCACGGAGTCGGGTGTCACCGGCGACGAAGACGACCTCCGTGCGGTCCACGTCGACCCGCTCGACGCGGACGTCGGTGGCTCCGGTCTCGATCCGGATGCGGTCGAAGGACTCGTCGACGGCACTCGTCCGTGAGTGGTCCTGCCGGTCGCTGGCGGCGACGGACTGCACCACGACGACGGCGAGCAGTGCGACGAGCAGCACGGAGCCGACCACGAGCAGGACGGTCCGCAGGGTGCGGGGACGTCGGGGAGCCGGTGGGGGCGTGGAGCTGGTGGGCGGGGCGGTGGTCGTCACGGGGATCTCGTTCCTTCGGGTGCTGGTGCGGGATGGGCGGGCGGGGCGGGTGCGCGGTCAGCGTCCCCGGCCGGCGGCCTCGGACAGGTAGCGGAGCACGGCGAGCACGCGGCGGTTGCCGGTGCCCTCGGCCGGGACGCCGAGCTTCGTGAACACGGCGGAGACGTGCTTCTCGACCGAGCTCTCGGTGATGTGCATCGCAGCGGCGACCGCGCTGTTCGACCGACCCTCGGCCATGAGCTGCAGGACCTGGAGCTCCCGCGGGGACAGGGTGTCGATGCCGTCCGTGCGGCGCGAGCGAGCGAGGATCTGCGCGACCACCTCGGGGTCGAACACGGTGCCACCCGAACCGACCCGCGCGACGTCGCCGAGGAACTCGTCGACCTCGACCACGCGGTCCTTGAGCAGGTACCCGAGTCCTGCGGTGTCGCTCGTGATGAGGTCGGCCGCGTAGCGCTCCTCGACGTACTGGGAGAGCACGAGCACCGCGACCCCGGGGTGCTGCGCGCGGATGAGGACCGCGGCGCGCACCCCCTCGTCGGTGGAGGTCGGGGGCATCCGTACGTCGACGATCGCCAGGTCGGGGCGGTCGGCAGCGACGGCGTCGAGGAGGGCGGGAGCGGTGTCGACGGCCGCCGTCACCTCGTGCCCGGCGTCGGTCAGCAGGCGGACGAGTCCGGCCCGCAGGAGGACGGCGTCCTCGGCGATCACGATGCGCACGGGAGCTCCACGGTCACTCGGGTCGGGCCGCCGACGGGGCTCTCGGTCAGCAGGGTGCCGCCGGCGGCGCGGACGCGGTCGCGCATCCCGCTCAGTCCGCCGCCGGGGTGACCGTCGGTGCCGGCGCCACCGACCCCGTCGTCCCACACGACGGTCCGGACACCGCCGGGCACCTGGTCGACGGTGACGGAGCACCGCGTGGCACCGGAGTGCTTCGCGACGTTCGTCAACGCCTCGGCGACGGCGAAGTAGAGGACCGCCTCGACCTCGGGCCGCGGTCGACCGGTGAGCACCACGTCGACGGTCGTCGGGACGGCGTTGCGTGCGGCCACGGCGGACAGCGCGGCGTCGAGCCCCCGGTCGGTGAGGATCGCCGGGTGGATGCCTCGGGCGAGCTGTCGGAGCTCGGTGATCGAGTCCTTCGCGTCGCGGTGCGCCTGGTCGAGGAGCTCCCGGGTGGCCGCGGGGTCGCTGTCGAAGCGCGACCGGGCCATGCCGAGGGTCATCGCGAGCGCCACGAGCCGGGGCTGGACGCCGTCGTGCAGGTCGCGCTCGATGCGGAGTCGTTCGGTGGTCGCGGCGTCGACCGCACCCTGCCGGGCGTCGGCGAGGGCGTGGATGCGGTCCTGCAGCGCCGCGGTCCGGCTGGAGCCGAGGAGCAGCGGTGCGAGCGCCCGGTCGAGACTGCCGGCGCCCCACACGTAGAGCACGGTCACCACGAGGAGCACCACGCTCGCCGTGACACCACCGGCCGTGCCACCGGGGAGCAGTCCCGGCAGGGGACCGGATCGAGCCGTCGTCACGATGAACGGAGCGAGCGTCACGAGCGAGAGGAACCCCCACCCGAGGACGGTGGACACCAGGTGGTGCGCCAGCGCCCGCCAGGTCACCGGGTCGGCGAGGTCGACGAACGCCTGCACCACGGGACGCCAGAGCCCGGTCGTGCGGGTCGTCCGGCGGATCGGCCGCGGGATCTCGACGTCGCGGAGGGCCGCGGCGCGGCGGCGCTCGAGCTCGGCGGCCCACCGGGCCGTCAGGGTCGTGGCCACCAGCAGGAGCACCCCGACCCCGGCGGCGGGGATGCTGCCGATCGAGGTGGCGAGGAACGTGACGAGGAGGACGGTCCAGACGAGGCCGAGGAACGCGTCGAGGAGGAGGTCCACGGCGGAGCTCCAGAGGGCGATCGCTTTCTGCACGGCTTCACAGTAGGGGCGGACGCGAGCACCGCTCGACGGTGGTGACCGCACGATCGGGTGGGGGTTTCCCCCACCCGCCCACGGACGGACGGGAGGCGCGCGGCGACCCCGCCACGCGCCTCCCGTCCGCCGTGTCGGTGGGTCAGCGACCGGCGGCGTTGTGGTTCGCGACCTGCGTCGCGGACAGCTCCGTCGAGTAGACCGCGGCGTACCGCATCGACCCGGTGAAGTACTCCCTGGACGGCGCCCCCGGCCACCCGCTGATGGTGTCGTACCCGATGCGGAAGTACCCGGTGTAGTTCTCCGGGGCCTTGAACGCGGTGTTCGACGCGACGAGGGTGCCGTCCAGGTACAGGCGCATCCCGTTCGTCGGCGACATCGTCGACACGACGTGGTGCCACGCACCGTCGGTGACGGCCTTCGGGGACGTGATCACCTGCGTGGTGCCGTTGTACGAGCCGAACACGAGCTGCCCCGAGGTGTTGACGTAGATCTGCCGGTCGTGCTGCCCCGAGGTGGCGACCTGGTTGCTGCCGAAGCCGATGAGCAGTCCACCGGCCACCGTGGTGCGGAACCAGACCTCCTCGCTGAAGGTCGTCGGGTTCGCGTAGGCCCGCGGCGTCGAGACGAAGCTCGTCGACCCGTTCAGCGTGTACGCCGGACCACCGTCGCGGGAGCACGCTGCCGGGTTCGCGGTCGTGGTCATCGACCCCTGGTAGGTGCCGGCGTTGCCCTTGCCCGACGAGTCCGCCGCGGTCTTCGCGCCGGCAGCCTCGTCGAGGTCGTAGGCGAACAGCGCGCCGGAGGCGTCGGCCAGCGCTGCGGCACCGCAGGTGAAGTACGGCGCGGTCGCCGCGGTGTTGCCGCTGTTCGTGACGGTCGCGCTGTACGCGGACCGCGTCGGGGCGAACTGGTTGAGCAGCACGACCACGGCGAGGGCGACGACGAGCAGTGCGGCGACGACCCGGCCGTCGCGGAGGCGAAGGGCCCTCACGAGGCACGCACCGGTTCGACACGGCCGACGGCCAGGCAGAGCACGAGCGGCACGAGGCACACCAGGACGAGCGCAGCCCAGCCGACCGGGTCGAGGTGGATGTTCGAGGTCAGCTGGTAGTGCCCGTTCGCCGTGAGCTCGTGGATGACGACGCGTCCGACCTGGCCGTCGACCAGGTGCACGGTGGTGCCGCCGTGGGCCTCGACGCGGACGGGGAACATCCCGGAGGAGACGATGGTCGCCTCGACACCCTCGGGGCTCGAGGTGTTCGTGATCGTGGTCACGTTCACGAACGGCTTGAGGACGAAGGCTGCGTACGAGGTCGTGAGGGCACCACCGGCGATGCGCAGGCAGGTGCGGGTCACGCGGTCGGTGAAGGCGCTGGTGAGCGTCCAGATCAGCAGGGTGCCGACGAGCAGGATCGGTGCGGCGCGGAACAGCCAGCCGAGGTGGGGCACGAGGAGCACCGGTGCGCCGATGACGTCGTGCTGTGTGAGCGTCCACGGGTCGGTGGCACCGTTGATGTCCCCGCGGGTGTGCAGGCCCTGCGCGTCGATGCCGATGATGCGGTGCGTGTAGACGACGCCGGGGTTCGCATCGGTCGCGAACGAGACGACGTCGCCGACCGCGAGCGTGTCCACGTCGACCGGCATGTCGAGCACGAGGGTGCCGACCGGGGCGGCCACGCCCATCGAGGGCGTCTCGACGACGAACCAGCGACCACCGGCGGACAGGAACAGCACCGCGGCCGTCAGCAGCACGGCGGCGACCGCGGCGACCGTCCAGGCGAGGACGGTCTCGGAGCGGCTGACGGCACGACCACGCAGGACCGGACGGTCGAGCGTGCCGCTGAGCGGGATCGCTGCGGTCTGGCTCATCTGCTGCTCCGATGGGGTCGGCCGCCCCGGAGGGACGGCGGGTGGTGCGGGTGCGGGGAGTGCGTGGGGAAGGGGGGCGGCGCTCGGGCGTGGGGGGACGTCCGAGCGCCGCCGGGGTGGACGCGTCCGACCGGACGGGGGGATGACGGTCGGACTGCGCCGGGGGTGACGTCACCCGGCCGGAAGGGGGGGAGGCCGGTCGAGGGGCGTCGGTCTGTGGAGTTCGGTCTGGGAGCGGGGGGTGCTGTGCCGGCGGGACGGGATCAGGGCGTCACGCCGGCTCGCTCCCTGCGGGTCAGGCGGTGAAGGTCCAGGTCATCGGGACGGACGCTGCGAGGCCCTGGTACGTGTTGCCGGCCGACGGGTCGAGGGTGACCGCGAAGTTGAACGGCACGGTGGCGCCGGCGGCGGGGGCCTGGGGCATCGTGAAGGACGAGGCCGGCGCACCCTTGAAGCTGGCGAGGGTGCCGCTGAAGACGGTGGTCGAGCCCGAGGTGATGACGAGGTTCATCTTCGCGCACAGGTCGGTCGCGGTGCCGTTCTGCGTGCCGTTGGCCGACTGCGTGCAGGTCGCACCCGGGGTCAGCGTGAAGGTCGCGGCGTTCGCGGTACCGGTGTTCTTGATCGAGATCGCGGTGTTGACGGTGTTGCCGGGCGTCATCGTCGTGCTGCCACCGAACTTGTTGATGGTGGAGCAGGTCGCCGCGTTCGTGGAGACCGAACCACCGTCGGTGCTGAGGCAGGTGACGGTCGCGCCGGCGTTCTGCTCCTGCATGACCAGCGTGCCGGTCGCGGCGGTGTTGCTCGAGTTGGTGATGCTCGCGGCGAACCCGGAGAGGGTGCCGGTGAGCGAGAGCGACAGCAGGACGGCGGCGAAGATGCCGGCGAGGAGTGCCACGGGGGCGAAACGGATCCGCTTCATCGCGGAGGTGCGGAGCTTGGTGGACACGGTGTACCTCATCGTTCGGTGGTGGTGCGGGCAGTCGGAGCAAGAGGTTCGGGCTCACTTGCTTCAATGATCAAGATAGTCAGTTGTTCACCAATTTGACCACTCGTATACTTACCCCAGAGCGGGGGACGCCCCGTGTCCCCCCCTTCGACGGAAGCAGGTCCTGTGGCCCCCTCCACCGACGACGCCGACCTGATGGCGGCGTTCGCCGCGGTCGTCCGCGCGAACACGAGCCTGGTCGGCCAGCTCAGCGCGCGCGCCGGCATCCACGAGAACGCCCTGCGTGCGCTCGTGCTCGTCAGCGACACCGGGTACTCGACCCCCACCGAGGTCGCCGGCTACCTCGGGCTGACCTCGGGTGCGGTGACGAACATGATCGACCGCATGACGGCCGCCGGGCTGATCGAGCGCGCACCCAACCCCGCGGACCGACGGGGGTCCCTGCTGCGCCTGCTCCCGGCTGGCGACGCCGTCGTCGACGACTACCGCACGCGCTACGGCGCGATGCTGCGCGCCGTCGACGGCGCGCACGGCGGCGAGCTCCACGAGGTGCTGAACTCCCTGGCGACCAGCCTGTACGAGCAGGCGGCCGACGCGATCGGCGTCCGCGGGGACTGAACCGGGACGCGACGGACGGGAGGCACGGCGCGGGCCCGCCGCGCGCCTCCCGTCCGCATGCCCCAGACTGGAACGATGCCCCAGCTCCCCGTCGTCTTCGAGGTCGGCTCCATCATCGCGCTCGTCGCGATCCTGCTCGTCGACCTGCTCATCGTCGCCCGCCGACCGCACGTCCCGAGCCTGCGCGAATCGGGCGCGTGGGTCGGTGTCTACGTGGGGCTCGCGCTCGTCTTCGCGGTGCTCATGCTCGTCTTCGCCGGCGGGGACGCCGCGGGGCAGTTCGTCGCCGGCTGGCTGACCGAGTACAGCCTGAGCATCGACAACCTGTTCGTCTTCGTCATCATCATGGCGCGGTTCAGCGTGCCGAAGGCGATCCAGCAGGAGGTGCTGATGCTCGGCATCATCATCGCCCTGGTCCTGCGCGGGGTGTTCATCCTGGTCGGCGCGCAGCTCATCGAGGACTTCACCTGGATCTTCTACCTGTTCGGCGCGTGGCTCATCTGGACCGCGGTCCAGCAGCTCCGCGAGGACGACGACGAGGAGCAGCAGGACAGCGCCCTCGTCCGCCTGCTGCGCCGTCGGGTGCGCATCACGGACGAGTTCGACGGCATGAAGTTCCGCGTCTCCCAGGACGGGGCGAAGCACTTCACACCGCTGCTCATCGTGCTCATCGCGATCGGCACGACGGACCTGCTGTTCGCGCTCGACTCGATCCCGGCGATCTTCGGCATCACCGAGAGCGCGTTCATCGTCTTCACCGCGAACGTGTTCGCCCTGATGGGTCTGCGGCAGCTGTACTTCCTGCTCGGCGGGCTGCTCGAGCGCCTGGTCTACCTGAAGTACGGGATCGCGCTCATCCTGGCGTTCATCGGGGTGAAGCTCGTGCTGCACGCCCTGCACGAGAACGAGCTGCCGTTCCTCAACGGGGGCGAGGGGTTCTCGTGGGCGCCGGAGATCCCGACGTGGGTGTCCCTCGTGGTGATCCTCGTCGCGATGGCGGGCGCGACCGGTGCGAGCCTCGTGCGGATGCGACGGGACGCGGTGGTCAGCGGGCGCTGACCGTCCGGGCCGCGGTGGTCGGTCGGCGCTGACCGGGCGGCCGCGTCAGGCGGCGGGCTCGGCGCTCTGCGGGATCGGCAGGGCGATCTCGACGTCGGGGTCGTCCTGCCGGGCCGCCCGGATCATCGAGTTCGCGGTCGCGGCGAGCGGTACGGCGAAGAACCCGCCGGCGATCCCGCCGATCGTCGTGCCGGCGATCACCGCGAGCAGCACCGCGAGCGGGTGCACGGCGACGACGGACCCGGTCAGGAACGGGTGCAGCACCTGGCCCTCGAGCTGCTGCACGAGCACGACGACCCCGAGCATGACCAGGGCGACCACCCAGCCCTTGAACAGCAGTGCCAGGAGCACCGCGACGGCCCCGGCGGCGAAGGCCCCGACGACCGGGATGAACGCCCCGACGAACACCACGACACCGATCGGCCCGGCGAGCGGCACCCCGAGCAGGAACGCGCCGAGTGCGATGCCGATCGCGTCCGTCGCCGCGATGACGACCTGCACGCGGATGAAGTGCGTCAGGGTCGTCCACCCCGCCTCGCCGGCGACGCCGATCCGGTGCTGCGCGGCTCGGGGGAAGAGCGAGACGACCCACTCCCACATCCGCCGCCCGCCGGTGAGCGCGAAGATCGTCACGAAGGTCACGATGAAGAGCCCTTCGCCGAGGTGCACGAGGGTGGCGCCCGCGACGACGACGCCCTGCTGCAGTTCGGCGGCGTGCTGCTCGACGAAGGTCCTGGCGTCCGTCGAGAGCGTGTCGAGGTCGACCGACGGCAGGCCGAACGGCGGGTGCCGCAGCAGGTCCTGCACGGTGCCGATGAGCGCCACCGTGCGGTCCTCGAGGCTCGGGAGCTGCTCGCTGACGCGCCAGACGACCAGGAAGACGAGCAGGGCGATCCCGACGACGAGCGACAGCAGCGCGAGGACGATCGCGAGCCACCCCGGGACACCGTGACGCTGCAGCAGGGCACTGAAGGGCACGAGCAGCGCGGCGACGACCAGCCCGATGAGCAGGGGCACCACGACGTTCGACAGGGTGAAGGCGATCCACCCGACCAGACCGACGGCCGCCGCGATGACGAGGATGCGACCGGCGAACACCGCGCCCGTGCGCAGGCCGGACGGGCGGGGAGCGGGTGTGGTGGTCACGGGGTGTCCTTCGTTCGGGGTGCTGGTGCCGCGGGAGCGGTCGAGCGCTCGGCACGGGGGTGCGTCACGTGGTCCGGTGTGCGTCGGGCCCAGGTGCGCTGCACGTGGTCCATCCACGTGACGACGACGGTGTGCGGGGTGGTGAGCGCCGCGATGAGGACCAGGTAGACGCCGAGGTCGGCTCGGCGGACCACGACGGCGAGTGCCACGAGCATCGCCACCGCGATCGCGGTGATCGGCCACGCCTGGCGGGCGAAGCGGAGGAACGGCGCGAGCAGCCGCCCGCGGTGCAGCTGTCCCGCGCTCGTCGGCTCGGTCAGCTCGAGGCGCAGGATGTGCCGGACCGCGTGCCACAGCGTGAAGTAGAGGCCGACCGCGAGCACCGGCGGTACGACGGCGAAGAACGCGACGAGCACGAGGTCCTCGGAGACCTGCCGCCAGCGCGGTCCGCCGGCACGGGCGACGACCACGACGTGCAGCACGACGAGCGCGGCGACCAGGACGGCGCCGGCGAGCCGGACCGCGCCGGGCACCACGAGCACGGCGCCGTCGAGCCCGCCGTCGACCACCGCCGCCGACTCGACGACCACGTGCGCGGCGGCACCCGGCTGCGCGACGAACGGCACGGTCATCGGCAGGGCTCCGCGCACCGCCACGGTCAGGGTGGACCCGAGCGCACCCGGCACTCCGTCGCCGAGCAGCCGGTCGACGAACAGGTCGCCCTGCCCCCAGTGGAACCAGGTGATCCCGACGAACACCGCGAAGCCGAGCAGCGGTGCGGTGGTCCAGAGCGCGACCGTCGCCGCGCCGACGACGAGGTAGAGCGCCACGACCGTGACGACCGACCGCGCGGTGCTCGTCCCCGGACGCAGGCGCGCGGGGACCAGGTGGTCGAGGGCGCCGTGGGGGAGCCCGAAGACCAGCACGCTCACCGCGAAGGGCACGAGCTGCACCGCCACGGGGACGGCAGCGCCGCTGAGCGTCGTGACGGCGCAGGCGAGTGCGACGAGCGCGAGCACCGCGGTCACCGGCGCGAGCACGCGGTCGGCGACCCAGGTGCGGAGGGCGGGCGGCGCTGCGAGCCCGCGGTCGGGCAGGACGCCCGCCGGCACCGCGGTCACGATCGGCCCCCGGACCGGACGGCCGTGTCCCGGTCCGTCCGGGTCCGGGCGAGCGCGTCCCGGTCCGTCCGGGTCCGGGCGACCGTGTCCCGGTCCGTCCGGCTGCGGACGGCCGCGTCACGGACGGTCCGCGCCAGTGCCGCCAGGAACGGGCGCTTCTGCAGCGCCAGGACGATGCGCAGCTCGTCGATCGGGCCCGACCGCTCCGACAGGAACCGGACGACGAGGGGACCGGGCAGCGCGAAGAGCCGCCGGAACGCCTCCGCTGCCTGCTCCGGCCGGTCCCGCAGGAACCGCAGGAACACCGCGTCGAGGAAGCGCGTCCGCCACCCGTCGACGAACGGCGGCACCGCGGTCCCGGCGGCGAGGTGCTGCGCGACGACGGCGCTGTGCCGGTTGCTCCGGGCGAAGCCGTAGCCGCTGCTCGGTCGGGTCGTCCCCACGACGGCGGTCGCTGCCGACCACCGGGCGTCGGGCCGTGCCGGTGCGTCGGTCATCGGGATGCACCCGCGTTCCTCGTCGACCACGCGCCACTCGTCCGGACCGAGCCCCCACCGTCGCCCGACGTAGGCGGCGACGTGGCCCTCGTGGTCGAACGGGTGGGCGGCGTCCGGGGTGAAGACCGTGCTCTCGACGAGCGCCTCGGTGGGGGAGACCGGCAGGACGTAGACGAACCGGACGGGTCCGACGGCGTCCTGCCCGGTGAAGTCCATGAGCGTCACGGTCGACGTGTCGAACACGGGTCGGTCGGCGGTCACCCAGTGTCCGACGAACCGCTGGTGCAGGAGCACGCGGCCTGCTCCGACGTGGTCCGGGCACCGGGGGCCACGGGCGTCGAGCACCTGCCGTGCGCGCACCGTCCCGAGCCGGGAGGTCACGACGCACCCGTCGTCGGTGCGCACGACCGTCGAGACGGGGGCACCGCCGACGACGCGGACGGTCCCGGCGGTGTCGTGGCCACCCGCGGCGATCCGTCGCTCGGCGGCCTCCCGACGATCGGCGGCCCGGACGAGCACGTAGGGGTGTGCGGGGTCGGTCCCGGTGCTCGTCCCGTGGTCCGTGCGGACCTCCCACCGGTCCCAGCTCGCCGACCGTGCCTCCGGCAGGGGATCGCTGCCGTCGTCCCACGAGCACCACGAGCGCGGGTCGGACGTCGAGCGCCCCTCGAGCACGAGGACGGTCGGTGCGCCGGCCTCGGCACCAGCACCGACACCGGCACCGACACCGGCACCGACACCGGCACCGGTCTCGGCCGCGGCCTCGGCCTCGGCCTCGGCCTCGGCGAGCCGGATCGCGGTGGCCAGGCCGGAACAGCCGGCCCCGACGATCGCGACGTCGACGGTGCCGGGCAGGGCCGGACGGACGAGGCCGGGGGCCGGAACGCCGTGCGCTCCGACCCCCTGGCTGGTCGCGACCGTCGGGTCAGCGACGAGCACGCTGCGCACCGGGGGCGGTGGCGTGCTGCGAGTGGTGCGCCGTGGCGGTGTTCGGGAGCGTGCCGTCGGAGAGCTTCTCGGACGAGATCCAGAGCGCCTCGGGGAGGGTGTCGACGCCGGTGCGGACGTCCTCGGCGGAGCGGAGCTTGGCGATCTTGTGGATCATCGAGCCGAAGCCGACCTTCGCGACGATGTCGGCTGCCGACAGGACGATCTGCATCCACGTGATGACCGCGCCCCCGTGCCCCCAGCCCTGCAGGCCGAAGACGACCGGGTACGCCATCCACGTGACGATGAGCAGGATCCCGGCGTTGCGGAGCGTCCCGGCGGCTTCGGTCCCCGTGAGGTCACGGCCGCCCTTGACGACGACGTAGACGACGAGGACGTACAGGATCACCATGAAGACGCCGGAGATGACGCCCCAGGTCCAGAGCGCGCCCGTGTTCGTGCCGGAGTCGATGACGACGCCGCCGACGAAGCCGGTGCTGATCATCAGGAACGCGGCAGCGATGCCCACCGCACGCAGTCGACGGGCCGCGGCACCGGCGAGGGTGGCGACGGCGATGAGCTCGATCACCAGCAGCGGCACGGTGACGGTCCAGTCGAAGTAGCGCGGCGCCCAGGACAGGATCGCGTTCGCGTTCGGCACCCAGGACGCACCCTTGCGGTCGTAGCCGATGGCGAACTCGAGCACGAGCAGGACGTACGACAGGAACGCGATGCCGGTGATGCACAACCCCGCGTACACGCCGCTGCGGTACCGGCCGGTGACCTCGCTGACCGAGACCCACGACTTCACGAAGAACGCGAAGAGCGCGAGTCCCGCGACCGAGAGTGCGTAGACGATGAGCGTGTGCTCCGCGAGCGTCAGCGTCGCGTTCCACGGAGCGAGTGCATCCGACATGGGGGTCCTTCCGGGGGATCGAGGGTCAGCGGGACGCCGCCGACCAGGAAAACTTGCTCCTGGGCAACCGTCGCGGTTCCCAGGCCCGGCTGCGGATGGGGTACAGCGCCGTCCGTAGCGTGGTGATCCCGAACGAACCAGGGCACGATCGCGCCCGTCTCACCCCCAGGGGTGGTCCTGAGAGGATCCAGATGTCCGAGCGCATCCGCGTCGCACTCGTCAACGACTACGAGCTCGTCCTGCGCGGCCTCGCCGACCTGCTCGCCCCGTTCTCGGACCGGCTCGAGGTCGTGCAGCTCGACGCCCGCCACCGGGTGACCGTGGACGTCGACGTGGCGCTCTACGACACGTTCGCCCAGCCGCAGCCCGACGACGAGGACGTGACCCGGCTGGCCGCGAACCCCCGCATCCGGGCCGTCGCCGTCTTCACGTGGAAGATGGACCAGGACCTCATCGACGCCGCCGTGTCCCGTGGCGCGACGGGCTACTTCGCGAAGAGCTCGACCGCCGAGCAGCTCGCCGACGGGCTCCTCCGCGTCGCGGCGGGCGAGCGGGTGCTGGACGAGCCGCGACGTCGGGTGGCGAGCGGGCCGGGTGTCGACTGGCCCGGCCGCGAGCTCGGGATCTCGGACCGGCAGTCCGAGATCCTCGCCCTGATCACCCAGGGGAAGCGCAACGACGAGATCGCCGACCTGACGCACCTCAGCCCGAACACGGTGAAGACCCACATCCGCACGCTCTACAGCAAGATCGGCGCCCGGACCAGGGTCGACGCGGTGCTGTGGGGGACCGACCACGGGTTCCGGCCCGACCACCGCAGCGTCGACCGGGCCACGTCGCCGTAGGCTGGCCCGGTGGGCGACGACGATGAGCAGCAGTCACGAACGGAGTCGTCCGTCGTGGACGCGTCGGTCGTCGGGCTCGGCATCGTGCTCCGCTCCCTCGCTCCCGCGCTCGAGCAGGTGACGCTGCAGCAGTACCGGATCCTCGTCCTCCTGGCCACCCGTGGGCCGCTGCGGGCCGGGGACCTGGCCGTCGAGCTCGGGCTGCTCCCGTCCGGCATCACCCGGATGGTGGACCGTCTGGTCCGCGACGGGTGGGTGACCCGGAGGACCTCCGGTCGCGAGGTCCTGGTCACCGCCGGTGACGACGCCCTCGCGCTCGTCGAGCACGTGCTGGCGCGTCGGGCCGTCGAGTTCCGGGCGGCGCTGCGCCGGATGACCCCCGAGGAGCGGTCCGCCGTGCGCACGGCGGCGGACGCGCTGGCGCGCACCGCGGTCGCGGACCCGGTGCTGGACGCACAGCTCCTGCTCGCGACCCCACCCGGACGGTGATCCCCGGGTCGTACCGTGGGGGCGTGACGATCACGCTGACCAGGACCGACCCGCAGGGCGCCGACCGGGAGGCCCTGGTCACCTTCCACACGTCGGCCCGCTTCCCCTTCCACGTCCGTCCGCAGCCCACCCGCGTCGACCTGGAGCGCGCGATCGACCGCGGTGCGTTCCGCGACGACGAGCACGACTCGTGGTGGCTCGACGACGAGCGCCTCGGACGCGTCGGGCTGGTCGTGCTCGAGGACCTGCAGGACCCGGCACCGCTGCTCGACCTGCGGCTCGCCCCGGCGTTCCGTGGGCAGGGACTCGGGGTGCCGGCGCTCCGAGCGGTGACCGACCACGTGTTCCGCACCATGCCCGACGTGACGCGCTTCGAGGGGCAGACGCGCGAGGACAACACCGCGATGCGACGCGTGTTCCTGCGCGCCGGGTGGGTGCAGGAGGCGCACTACCGGGAGTCGTGGCCGGTCGAGGGCGGAGCACCGCTGGCGTCGGTGGCGTACGGCGTCCTCCGGCGGGACTGGGAGACGGGTCGGGTGACGACGTTCGCGTGGGACGCCGTCACGCTCGACGACTGACCGAGGAGTCGTCGCGATCAGCCCGACTCGTCACGATCAGGACGGCTCGTCGACCAGGGCGGTGAACCGGCTGCCGACGCCGTACACGAGGTGCCGCGTCGTCCCGGCCGCGGGCGGCGGCACCTGGTCGTGGTCGTCGCACACGAGCAGCGTCCAGTCCGGCCACCACTTCTTCGGCCGCTCCTGCTCGGAGAACCCGCAGACGGCGCACTCCAGGTGCGTCCAGACCTTCTTCGTCCCCGTGCGGTTGCCCCGGGACTGCACCAGCCAGGCGGGCGGGTCCTGCTCGATGCGCTCGAGCTCGGCCTCGCCGATGTGCGACGGGATGCCGTGGCGAGCGGCCATCTCGAGGGGGATGTCGAGCCGGATCGCGGCGTCACGGCGGGAGAGCATCCGTACAGGGTAGGTCGTCCCGAGGTGTGCGGGTGCGCCGGTTCGCGCATCGCCACCCGGCCACCCGGGTCATCCGCGCGGAGGATCTTGCCTGAGCCCCCGTTCAGCCCACGGTGGAACGACCGGTGCTGACCGGGACTTTCCCCTCTGCCCCTCGCGCGGGGGACCAGCCGCGCGCCCAGGATCCTCCTACTCTGCGCGAACCGACAGATTCCCGTTCTGTCACCTGACCCCTGGGGGAACCCGTGCGCCGTAGCACCTCCACCGCCCGACGCGCCTGCGCCGTCGGCACGACCATCGCCCTCGTCGGCCTCACGACCGGCCTCGGCATCATGACCGCGACGTCGGCCTCCGCCGTCGAGCCGACGACGAGCACCGCCGTCGCGGACGGCGGGACCACGTCGACCGACGCCCCGTCGACGGTCGCCCCGAGCACCGACAGCCCGAGTACCGACGCGCCGAGCACGGAGGCACCCGCGACGGGGACCCCGACCTCCGACGCCCCCGCCACCGATGCACCGTCGACGGCTGCTCCGACGACCGACGCCCCCGCCACCGAGACCCCCGCCACCGACGCGCCGACCCCGTCCGAGGGCGACGAGCCGACCGGCTCCTCGACGACCGCCGACCGCCCCGCGGCCGCCGGCACCGTGACGATCGACGGCGTCGCCGCGGTCGGGTCGAAGCTCACGGCCGAGCCCTCGGGCTTCACCGCCCCGACGAACCTCAGCTACTCGTGGACCGTCGACGGCACGTCCGTCAGCCAGGGCCAGAGCTACGTGGTGAAGCCCACCGACGCCGGCAAGGTCGTCATGGTCACCGTCACGAACACGCAGGGCGGGATCGCCGTCGAGTCCGAGTCGGCCCAGACCGACCCGATCACGCAGGCCCCGGTCTTCGTCGACGAGGACGGCGAGCCGGTCACCGACGGCACCACGACCGAGGGCGACCTGGCCCTCACCGCGACCGCGGGCGAGGCGTTCTCGTACACCTTCCGCGCGACCGGCTCGCCGAAGCCCGTGCTGGCCCTCGACTACTACAACACCGAGGACGGCGAGGACGCGGACGGCTGGACCCCGGCCGACCAGCTGCCCGAGGGGATCTCGTTCGACCCGGCGACCGGCGTGCTCAGCGGGACGACCGTCGATGCCTCGTACTGGGACTTCGCCGTCACCGCGACGAGCGGGACCGAGACCGTGACGCAGACCGTCGAGCTCGACGTGCAGGCCGCCGCACCGGTCGGGCTCGAGGCGACCGCGGTCGACCGCGCCGACTTCATCGACTACGCGAAGGCCGGCTTCCCGGTCGGCTGGTTCGACGACGAGGAGACGAAGAAGTCCGGCTCGCTCCGGTCCTGGATCATCAAGGCCGACGGGTCGGTCGTCACCGAGCACACCGACTGGGAGCAGACGCCCTTCGCCGGGTCGGAGTTCATCGACGAGGTCCCCGGCGGCACCCCGACCGTCCCGCAGGGCGGCACGCTGCTGCTGTCCGGCACCCTGGTCGACGAGTTCGGCAACGCGGTCGAGGACGAGGAGGACGACCTCGGCGTGACCACCATCGACGTCCGCTCGAACGTCGCGTCCGACGTCGTGGAACAGGACTCCCTGCTCGGTGACTCGGGCTTCGTCGGGGTCACCTTCCCGCACGCCTCGGTGCACCGCCTGACGGTCAGCGCGTCCGACTTCAGCACCGCGTTCGACGTGCAGGTGACGCCGACGCCGGTCGCGGCCGTCCCGGGCGGCACCACGACCCCCGCTGCGGTGCAGCACGGCACCGCGTCGGCGCCGAAGGGCCACGGCCGGCTCGCCTACACCGGCGCCGACGAGACCTCGCCGATCGCATGGGCACTCGGTCTGCTCGTCGCCGGTGCCGGCCTGATCGGCGCACGCACGCTGCGTCGTCGACGCGCCCGTTCCTGACCCGGTCCCTCCCGTCCGTCAGGTGCCCACCTGACGGACGGGAGGCTCCTCCCGCGGCCTCGCCACGTCCCTCCCGGACGCAGCGGGGCCGTCGCGCGTCCGTGGACAGGTGGGTCAGACGGCGATGCGGCCGCCGTCGACGGGCAGGACCGCGCCGTGCACGAAGGACGCCGCGTCGGCCGCGAGGAACGCGATCGCCTCGGCGACCTCCTGCGCGGAGCCCGGGCGACCCGCCGGACCGGCCGCGGCCAACTGGTCGAGTGCCTCACCCATGGCCGCGGTGCCCTCGGTACGGGTCGGTCCGGGGCTGACCGCGTTCACGCGGACGCCCGAGGGACCGAACTCGGCCGCCCACGACTTCGTCAACAGGACCAGCGCCGCCTTGGTCGAGCCGTACAGGCCCATGCCGGCGGCGCCGAACTCGGCGACCATCGTGGTCACGTTGACGATCGCACCCGTGCCACGCTCCGCCATGCCCGGCGCGAGCGCTGCGACGAGGAAGTACGGCGCCTTGACGTTGAGGTCGTAGACCTCGTCGAACCCCTCGGGCGTGGTGTCGGCGGTCGGGCCGAACGGGAAGATGCCCGCGCTGTTCACGAGCACGTCGACCCGACCGTCACCGATGCGCAGCGCCGCAGCGGCGAGGGCCCTGGCGCTCTCCGCGTCGCCGAGCTCGGCGCGCACGAAGTCTGCGGTACCGCCGGCCGCGCGGATGCCGCGGACGACCTCCTCGCCGCGCTCGGCGCTGCGGCCGGACACGACGACGTGCACGCCGCGCGAGGCGAGGAGCTCGGCGGTCGCGCGGCCGATGCCGCTGGTGGAACCGGTGATGAGGGCGGTGGTGCTCATGGGACAGTCCTAACTGAACAGATCTGTTTGGTTTGTGGTGCTGGTAACTGTACAGATCGGTGCAGTAAAGTCAAACCATGGCCGAGCCCACCAAGACACGCCGCCGTCCCGCGTACGAACGCGCCGTCGCGACCGCCGACCGGCTGTTCTACGAGCAGGGCATCCACGCCGTCGGGGTCGACCAGGTCGCGGCAGCAGCGGACATCTCGAAGGCGAGCCTCTACACGCACTTCCGCACGAAGGACGACCTCGTGCTCGGCTACCTGCGCGGCCGGAGCACCGCCTGGCAGGACCACGTCGCGACCGAGCTCCCGCAGCGCGGGGCGACACCGCAGGAGCGGATCGTCGCCGTGTTCGCGCTGCTCGGCGAGTGGTTCGACGAGCCCGGTTACCGCGGGTGCCCGTTCATCAACGTCGAGGCCGAGTACGGCGCCGGACACCCCACGCACGAGGTGACGCTCGAGCACCGCGACTGGGTGCGCGGACTGTTCAGCGGCCTCCTGGCAGAAGCCGGCTCCGCGGACGTCGACGGCACCGCGCTCCAGCTCTGCCTGCTCTACGACGGCGCCATGGCCAGTGCGCAGGCCGACCCGTCCCGACCGTGGGCCCGGGCGGCAGCGGCAGCCGCACGGGCACTGCTCGGACCGGCGCTGTAGCCGGTCCGCCGGGAGGGGCGCGGCCCGACCTCGTGGTCACCGGGCGCGGTCGGGCGCCGGCCTGCTGAACAGGTTGACGACGTTGCCGTCGGGGTCACGGACCAGCGCGGAGCGGTTGCCCCAGGGCATCGTGGTCGGCTCGAGGACGACGTCCTCCGGTCCGAGCCGGAGCTCCGCGAAGGCGCCGTCGACGTCGGCGACCGCGAACTCGATGAACACCGACCGGTTCGTGGCGGGCGCCAGGGCCCCGCCGAGCATCGCGACGGTGGCGGTACCGGCGATCGCGAGGGTCGCGCTGGGTCCGGTGAACTGCGCGAAGACGGGCGCGGGGCGTTCGGCGCGCTGGCCGGTGACCCGCTCGTAGAAGGCGACGAGGCGGTCGAGGTCGTCGGTGACGATGCGGATGGATGCGAACGACAAGGGGTTCCTCCGGTGGTGATGGTGCTGCTGTGGTCGGCGCCCAGCTTCACCGGAGGTCGCGACACCGTCCTGTCGGTGTTCGCGGGATCCCGTCGGTGTCCGCGCGATCCCGTCGTGCGGTCGCGGCCGCGGTCAGTCGACGACCGGGCGCAGCCGCCCGTACGCGATGCCCAGGTCCTCGGTCCGGAGCACGCGCCTCGGTGGTCGTTCGTCGGTGACCTCGATCGCCACCATCCGGTCGGCGCGGAACGCACGGACGCCGTCACGCAGTCGGCACCACGCGACCAGGTACCACTGCCCGTCCTTCTCGATCGATCCCAGCGGTTCGACGTCCCGGATCGAGACCGCGCCGTCCGCAGCCCGGTACCGCAGGCGCACCACCCGGTCCGCACCCAGCGCCTCCGCGAAGGCGACCGGCGTGACGGGGTCCTCGTCAGCCTCCAGGAAGTGCACCCGGGACGCAGCGGCACCAGCGCGAGCCGCGTCGCGGTCCGGCATGACCGCGAGCACCTTGCGTGCCGCGGTCCGGGCGGCCTGCCGGAACGGGCTGTTGCCGAGGGCGCCGAGGCCGATCAGCACCGCGAGGGCCTCGTCCGGCGTGAAGCCGGCGGGGCCGAGCGTCGCCGATGCGTCGATGACGTACCCGCCGGTGCGGCCGGGCTCGGCCCAGATCGGCAGACCCGACTGCTGCAGCGCCGCCAGGTCCCGCTCGACGGTCCGCACGGACACCTCGAACCGCTCCGCGAGACGGCGTGCGCTCCGCGGCCGGGGTGCGGCGGCCCGGAGCTCCTCCACGATGCCGTAGAGGCGGTCGGTGCGGTTCACGGACCCATCATCGGGCAGGGCGGACCGGTCCGCGGACGTCGGGTCCCCGAGCGCCCTGCGGTGCGACGGTGCTCACACCTTCGCGAGCCGACCAGGCGGGAGTCGGGCCAGCACGCCCCCCCCCCGGGCAGCGCCCCCTGCGCGACGCAGCATCTCGATCCGGCGTTCGGGGCGGCGCGAGCGGATGCTTCTCGTTGACTCAGACGACCGTCAGGCCGTCAGACCGCTGTTACCTTCAGCCCATGAGTACCGGGCATGGCAATGCACCGCTTCGCTTGACTCCGGCGGTACGGATCGCAGCGGTGCTCGCCGCCGCGTACGGCTTCTCGCTCGTCGCGCTGGCAATCGTGCTCGCCACGGATTGGGCCCTCCATCGAGGAAACGTCGGCCACCTCCACAGCCTCGCTGCGTCTCGCGGGGTCGTGTACTTCATCGTTGCGTGTATCGCCGGCGCTGCTTTGCTGATGACGGGCAGCGTCCGAGCATGGCGCGGCGCGAGGGGGCTTCCAGCGCTCATCCCCCTCGGACTCATCGTTGCCCTCGGTTGTATCGGCGAGCCGATCGACATCTTGACCGGTCAGAGCTTGAGCTCCGACATCACCGGTGTGGCAATCATCTGCGCCGCCGCCCTCCCGGCAGTACTCCTGATCCTGCCCCGAAAGGACACTGCGTAGCGATCGGCTGATGAAACGGCGGCCGTCTGGCCGTCAGCCGATGCCGAGCAGCGGTCTCGCTGACCGATCGGCTATCGAGACCCAATCAGTGGTGGCCGTGGACGACGGCGTGGCCGAGGCCGCGGCTGATCATCCACCGGTTCACGGGGGTGGTGACCACGAACGCGACGGCGAGGGAGAGTGCGAGGGACCCCCAGAACAGCCACTGGTTGAGCTGCGCGTCCATTGCTCCCGGGATCGCGATCACGACCGTGTTGTCGATGATCTCCATGACCGCGATCGAGACCGTGTCTGCTGCGAGAGCGACCTTGAACGCCGCTGCGAGTGTCAGGCCGGACTTGATGACGCCGCGCATGGTGAGTGCGTAGCCGAAGATGAACGCGAGGACGATCGACAGGACGATGGTGCCGGCGTTGTGGAAGCCAGCAGCGGTGCCGATGACCATGCCGAAGACTTCACCGATCGCGCACCCGGTGAGGCAGTGCAGCGTCGCTTGCGCTGCCATCGACCACGTCGTCGTTCCGTGGTCGGCGTGCTCGTGTGCGCTCATCTGGTGGTGCTCGTGCGTGTCCATGCTGCTCCGATCTGACGCGGCTGACGCCAACAGTTCACCGATACCCCTGGGGGGTACCATGCGCTGTAACGCAGAACTCTTTTCTGTGTTCCCGATCCGCCCGGTCGCGGCGGGTTCGGTGAGATTCGGACACCGGGTTGCCGTCGCCGTCTGGGGTACCGCACCATGGAAGCGCTCATTCGACCCGTTTGCTTGAAAGATTGATGCTCGCCACCACCGCCTCTCCGCGTCGTCGGCTGCTGTTGCAGCCCACGGCGACGTTGGCGTTGCTGCTCCTGGTCGGGTTCACGGTCCTGATGCACTCGACGGCCGGGCACACCGCTGGCCACGAGCACCCGATGGCTGCTCCCGCGGGCACCGCCGAGCACAGCCACGTCGCGGCCGCTGGCGACGACGAGCACGCGGCTCCCGTGACTGCGGTGATGACCGTCCTCACCGATACTGGCTGTGACAGCGCTTTGTGCGCGCTGATGTGCTCCCTGATGGGGATGGCGTGTGCGCTGACGGTCGCCCTGTTCATGTGGGTGCTGCTGCGCGCACGGACCGGCGGCATCCTCTACCTGATCGCGCGGCTGCTCGCGCTCGCTGACCGGGTGCCGCGCCGCATCGCGGCGCCGAAACCACCGTCTCTGACGGCGTTGCAGATCATCCGCATCTGATCCGCCCCTTGCGGGAACCCACCCCCGAAGGGCGGCTCTCGCATGCCCAGATCCGGGAGGCGTCCGCCTACCCGGAACACCTGACGCATCCACGGGAACGGAAAGATCATCATGCACACCACCACCACGCGCACGCTCGCTATCGCTGCCGCGCTGACCCTCGGCCTCACCCTCGCCGGCTGCTCCGCCGGCAGCAGCAGCTCCGACGCCGACTCGTCCTCGTCCTCGTCGTCGACGTCGACGGCGTCGGCGTCGGCGTCGGCGTCGGCGTCGGCGCACAGCGACCAGGACGTGATGTTCGCGCAGATGATGCTGCCGCACCATAAGCAAGCCGTCGAGATGAGCGACATGCTCCTCGCGAAGGGCTCGGGCGTCGACACCGGCGTCACCGACCTCGCGAAGCAGATCAAGGCCGAGCAGTCCCCGGAAATCAAGCAGCTCACCAGCTGGCTGAAGAGCTGGGGTGAGCCGACCGAGTCGGGGCACCTCGGGATGGGGCATTCCATGTCCGGCATGATGTCCGACTCCGACATGAGCGACCTCGACAAGTCGTCCGCGAAGAACGCGGGACAGCTCTACCTCGAGCAGCTGGTCCAGCACCACGAGGGCGCCGTCGACATGGCCAAGACCGAAGTCACCAAGGGCGCGAACATCGACGCCGTGAGAATGGCGAAGTCGATCGTGTCGGGCCAGACCGAGCAGATCACCCAGATGAAGGACATGCTCTCGTCCTTCTAAACCCCGGCATGGGTCACGGCGGGGTCCCCCTTTCCCGCCGCGGCCCACGACCTGTCCCACACCCCTTTCTCCGAGCCGACTCCCGCTCGGGTCACCCCTCCTTTCGGGCCTGCCGGCCACCATCACTCTCGAAGCCTGTCCGTGCCCCAGCAGCACCCCCAGACCCCCACCAGCCCCGCACCCCTGACCCACCGCTAAGCACTCGCCGCATGTTGAACGGATTGGCTGTCGAGATGCGAGCCGTAGCCTGCATTGCCGACTGGTTTGATGAACTGTGCGACGACAACCCGGAGAACCGAACACGCGCATGCCCAACCTGGCACTCGTGCTGGCGCTCGTCGCCAGATTCTTCTGGCTCCTCGCGCTTGCGCTGCCGATCTACTTGCTCGCCGTCATCGGCAACCTCCCCGGGGAGGACCCTGAGCGCGCCGAGCGGTCCCTCGTGATCGCTTCCGGCGCTTCCTTGAGTTCCGTGCTCCTCGCGGTCCCTGCAACGATCGGCTCTTTCGTTGTGCGCCGCGCAGAAGTCCGCAGAACCAGCGCCGGAGCGGAATCGACCTGAGATCCGTGTCCGACAGCTGATCGGCTACCGGGCGCGGAGTTCGAGGTAGTCGAGTGCCTGGCGGACCGTTTCTTCGAGCGCACGGGTGCTGTCGATGACGAGCCGCTCGTCCGTGCGGGGCTCGTACTCGTCGGCGGTGCGCTGTACCTCGTCCCACGTCGGCAACGTGAACCCTGGCAGGTCGTTCGCACGCTGTTCCACGCGGCGGCGGTGTTCGTCGGCGTCCGCGCACACGACCTCGATCACGCGAAGCGGTATACCGGCGGCATCTGCTGTCGACATCCATCCAGCCCGAGCGGCCGCTACGCCGCTCACCGCGTCCGCGATGACCGTCTGTCCTCGCCGCAGGTTGGGTACTGCGATGGCATGCATGATCGAGTACGCGGCGATCCCGGACTGCTCGCGTGGGATACCGTACTTCCACATGGCGCCTTCGATCGCGTCGACGCGGAGGGTCAGCGAGGGCGTCAACTCAGCGATCGCGGCAGACAGCGTCGATTTCCCTGCACCGGGAAGCCCGCAGATCTGGACCAGCATCGACGACTCCTTCGTTGGCCGTAGCTCCTTGTCTACCGATCATGGACGCGCAGCACCAGCGAGCGGATACGCACACCAGACCCCGAGGACGTGTGCGAATGCCGGTCCACCAGTGGGTCACGGCTCGCCTGCGGGAGCTTCGGACCCCTACGGACCCACTCCGGTGCGAACCCTGTCTCACATAGGTGGTCCGCGAACCATCTCAGTTCACGCACCCCGTACGGACGCCTCTTGACGCACCAGCGCTGAGCTGGACGTTCGTCGACGTGGCTGCTCCGTGCTGCCGAACAACGTGCCCACATCCGTACTCCAGACACGTTGTCTGGCAGTCGGACAAGTCAGCTGGCGGACGACAACAACGACGCCCTACTGCGGCATGTCGACGAACCGCGAGAACATCCCGTGGAACGCCACCGTGATCGTGTCCGTCGGACCGTTGCGGTGCTTCGCCACGATCAGGTCCGCCTCACCCTGACGCGGGTTGTCCTTCTCGTACGCCGACTCACGGTGCAGCAGGATGACCATGTCGGCGTCCTGCTCGATGGAGCCCGACTCACGCAGGTCCGAGATCATCGGCTTCTTGTCGGCGCGCTGCTCCGGACCACGGTTCAGCTGTGACAGCGCGATGACCGGCACGCCGAGCTCCTTCGCCATGAGCTTCAGCGCACGCGAGAACTCCGAGACCTCCTGCTGACGGCTCTCGACCTTCTTGCCCGAGGTCATCAGCTGCAGGTAGTCGATGACCACGAGCTTGAGGTTGTGCTGCTGCTTGAGCCGGCGGCACTTCGCCCGGATCTCCACCAGGGTCATGTTGGGGGAGTCGTCGATGAAGAACGGGGCGTCGTTGATGCGCCCGCGGGTCTGCGCGATGGTCGTCCAGTCACGGGAGTCGACGGTGCCCTTGCGCATGTTCTGCAGCGGCACGCTCGACTCGGCGGACAGCAGACGCATCGCGATCTCGGCGCGACCCATCTCGAGCGAGAAGAACGCGGCGGTCTGGTCGTGCTTGAGCGCTGCGGCGCGGCACAGGTCGAGGGCCAGCGTCGACTTGCCGAGCGCGGGGCGGGCGGCGACGATGATGAGCTGCCCGGGGTGGAAGCCGTTCGTCAGGGCGTCGAGGCCGCTGAACCCCGTCGGGACGCCGGTCATCTGACCGTCGCGCCCCTTGGCGGCCTCGATCTCGTCGATCGCGGCGCCGATGGCGTCGGTCAGGGGCACGTAGTCCTCGGTCTGCACGCCGCCGGCGACGTTGTAGACCTCGGCCTGCGCGCTGTTCACGAGGTCGGTGACCTCACCCTCGGACGCGTAGCCCATCTGCACGATGCGGGTGCCCGCGTCGACCAGACGGCGGAGGACGGCCTTCTCGGCGACGATCGCTGCGTAGTACCCGGCGTTCGCCGCGGTCGGCACCATGCTCGTGACGCTGTGCAGGTACTCGGCACCGCCGGCGCGGGAGAGCAGTCCGGTCTTGGTCAGCTCGTCCGTGACGGCGATCACGTCGGTGGGCTCGCCGTGCGAGTACAGCGACAGGATCGCGTCGAAGATCACCTCGTGCTTCGGGATGTAGAAGTCCACCCCGCGCGCGGTCTCGATGACGTCGGCGACGGCGTCCTTCGACAGCAGCATGCCGCCGATGGTGGACTGCTCCGCGAGCAGGTCGTGCGGCGGCGTCCGTTCCGAACCCCGTTCGGACAGGTCCTGCGGGGACGGATCGAGATGCGCGATCGACACACGGACTCCCTCTTGTCGTGACGGTGCGGGCCTCGGCCCACACCGGCTTTCCTACCCCGGACGACCGACATCCCCTGCCCTCCGCCGAGTCGCTGGGCCAAGCTACGGGGACAGAGTTATCCCCAGCAAACGGCCCTGTGGATAACTCTGTGGAGAGGATGCGGAACACGCCGGACACGCATGTGCACAACTGTGGATGGACGTGTGGACAAGTCGGCGTTCGAACACGTGTTCTTGCCCTTGACCTGCGCTTTTCCGTTCCACACCGTGTGTGGAGAACCGCGGTTCAAGTACACCTTGAAGGTTCCGATTCGGGGCGTTTCGACTGTGTAAAACGACTTGACAACAGGCCCTCCTGTGGGGAGCGTTCTCGGTTCGTTCCCAGCAAGCCCGGACGGGCGCGAGGGGTAACCGGCCAACGCAGCAACACCTGTCCCACAGCAACACCCGCGCGCGGCGAGCCGCGCGCACGACGAAGGGCGGGCCTCCCGGAGGAGACCCGCCCTTCGACGTGGTGACGCTGCTTACTTGGCGGCGACGACCTGCAGGGAGATCACCGCGGTGATGTCCTCGCGCAGACGCACGGTGGCCTCGTGGTCACCGACGGTCTTGATGGTCGCGGGGACCTCGACCTTGCGCTTGTCCAGCGAACCGACGCCCTGCGCCTGGACCGCGTCGGCGACGTCCGCCGGGCGGACCGAGCCGAACAGGCGGCCGTCCTTGCCGGCCTTGACGGTCAGCTTGATGGTCGCGTTCTCGAGCTTCATCTTGAGGTCCTGGGCCTCTTCGATGGTGGCGAGCTCGCGAGCGGCACGGGCCGCACGGATCGACTCGACCTGCTTCTCGCCGCCCTTGGACCACGCGACGGCGAAGCCCTGGGGGATGAGGTAGTTGCGGGCGTAGCCGTTCTTGACGTCGACGACGTCACCGGCGGAACCGAGGCCGGAGACCTCGTGGGTGAGGATGAGCTTCGACATGGTGATCCTCCTGATCAGCGGCCGGAGCCGGCGTAGGGGAGGAGCGCCATCTCACGGGCGTTCTTCACGGCACGGGCGATGAGGCGCTGCTCCTGGACGGAGACGCCGGTGATGCGACGGGCGCGGATCTTGCCACGCTCCGAGATGAACTTGCGCAGGGTCGCGACGTCCTTGTAGTCGATGACGCCGACCTTGATCGACTTCGCGGGAGCGGCGTTCTTGCCGCCCTTGCCGCGAGGCTTCCGGCGGTCGCCGGTGCTCTTTCCAGCCATTGTTTGTCCTTAGAGAAGAAGAAGTTGTGTGTCCGTCAGACCGCTGAGGATCAGAACGGGGTCTCGTCGTCGTACGAGCCGCCGGGCTGGCTCCACACGTCGTTCGACTGTGCGTTGCCGCCCTGCTGGCCGCCCTGGGGCGACCACGGTGCGTCCGACTGACCGCCGCCGCTGTTGTTCCAGCCGCCGCCGCCGTTCCCGCCCTGGCCACCGCCGGAGGCGTTGCCGCCGCCGACCTGGCCACGACCGCCACCGGAGCCACCCGCAGCGCGGGTGATCTGGGCGGTCGCGTAGCGGAGCGACGGGCCGATCTCGTCGACCTCGAGCTCGATGCTCGTGCGCTGCTGGCCCTCACGGTCCTGGTAGGAGCGCTGACGGAGACGACCCTGCGCGATGACGCGCGAGCCCTTCGTCAGCGAGCCCGCCACGTGCTCGGCGAACTCGCGCCACACGCTCGCACGGAGGAACAGCGCGTCGCCGTCCTTCCACTCGTTCGCCTGACGGTCGAACGTGCGAGGGGTGGAGGCGATGGTGAAGTTCGCCACCGCGAGCCCGTTCTGCGTGTACCGCAGCTCCGGGTCTGCGGTGAGGTTGCCCACCACCGTGATGACGGTTTCGCCGGCCATGAGCTACTCGGCGCTCGCGGTCGCGTTCGCGGCCTTGCGGGCCGCGCGGGCCTCGTCGCGCTGCTTCTGCGCGGCGACCTGGGCGATCGCCTCTTCGGCGCGGAGGACCTTCGTGCGGAGCACGGCCTCGGAGAGACCGAGCTGACGGTCGAGCTCCTTGGCGGCCTCGGGCGTCGAGGTGAAGTCGACGACGGCGTAGATGCCCTCGGACTTCTTCGCGATCTCGTAGGCCAGGCGACGACGGCCCCAGACGTCCACGTTGTCGACGGTGCCACCGTCGTTGCGGATGACCGCGAGGAACTTGTCCAGGCTGGGAGCGACGGTGCGCTCGTCGATCTCGGGGTCGAGGATCGCCATCAGTTCGTACTGGTGCATGCGGAACCCACCTCCTTTGGTCTCGGCGGCTCCGGGCGGTTCCCGGAGCAGGAGGGTTGATGCATGTGTCCGGACGCGCAGGAGCGCGTGGACAACTCGAGTAGCTTAGCCCACGGCCTGGAGGCGCGCCACCGGTCGTGCAGAGCGGCCGGCGTCGTCAGGCGGTCGCGCCGTCAGGTGGTCGCGTCGCGCTCGGCCCACCAGGCGCGCAGGCGCTGCTCGGCCTCGTCGGTGCCGAGGGGACCCTCGTCCATGCGGACCTCGAGCAGGTGGCGGTACGCCTCGCCCACAGCACGCCCCGGCGGGATGTCGAGGATCCGCATGATGTCGTCGCCCGTCAGGTCCGGACGGATCGAGTCGAGTTCCTCCTGGTCGGCCAGCGCCGTGATGCGGTCCTCGAGGTCGTCGTACGCGAAGCCGAGCCGGTCGGCCTTGCGGCGGTTCCGCGTCGTGACGTCCGAGCGGGTGAGCTCGTGCAGGCGCTCGAGCAGCGGGCCGGCGTCCCGGACGTAGCGGCGGACGGCGGAGTCGGTCCAGGCACCCTCGGTGTAGCCGAAGAACCGCAGGTGCAGCTCGATCAGTCGGGAGACGGCGGCGATGGTGTCGTTGTCGAACCGCAGCGCCCGCAGTCGCTTCTTCGCGAGCTTCGCGCCGACCAGGTCGTGGTGGTGGAAGCTGACGGCACCGCCGGGCTCGAGCTTGCGGGTGGCCGGCTTGCCGATGTCGTGCAGCAGGGCCGCGAGCCGGAGCACGGTGTCGGGGGCCTCGCCCGGGTGCCGCTCGGCCTCGTACCCGATGGCCTGGGACAGCACCGTCAGCGAGTGCTCGTACACGTCCTTGTGGTGGTGGTGCTCGTCGATCTCCAGCCGCATCGCGGGGAGCTCGGGCAGGAAGCGCTCGGCGAGCCCCGTGTCCACGAGCAGACGGATGCCGGGGACCGGCTCGGACGTGTTCAGCAGCTTCACGAGCTCGTCACGCACCCGCTCGGCCGACACGATGTCGATCGAGTCGGCGAGGTCCGTCATCGCGGCACGCACCTCGCCGGACACCGTGAAGCCCAGCTGCGCGGTGAAGCGTGCGGCGCGCATCATGCGCAGGGGGTCGTCGCGGAACGAGACGGGCGCCGCCTGCGGGGTGTGCAGGCGCCCGACGAGCAGGTCCTCGACCCCGCCGTGCACGTCGACGAGCTCACGCTGGGGGAGGCGGAGCGCCATGGCGTTCACCGTGAAGTCACGGCGGAGCAGGTCGTCCTCGATGGTGTCGCCGAACGCCACCTCGGGCTTGCGGGTCTCGCCGTCGTACACGTCGCTGCGGTAGGTCGTGATCTCGACCTGCTCGCCGGCGACCCGGGCGGCGATGGTGCCGAACTGCCGACCGACGTCCCACGTCGCGCTCGCGATCGGCTCGACGATGCGCAGGACGTCGTCGGGGCGGGCGTCGGTCGTGAAGTCGAGGTCGGTGACGGCACGGCCGAGGAAGGCGTCGCGGACGGGGCCGCCGACCAGCGCCAGCTCGTGTCCGGCGTCGGCGAACGCCCGAGCGAGGACGGCGACGGGCTCGGTGGCTGCGAGTGCGTCGAGTCGTTCGACGGCCTGGGCAACGGACTGCATGACGGACCTCATCCTCCCAGATCGGTGCGCCGAGTTCTCCACACGGCCCGCGCGCACGGGATCGTCCCCGTCCGCCCCTCGTACACTCGTGCTCGGCCGGAACCGACCCTCGGGCCCTCCTGTATGCACATCCTCCGCTCCACGCTCGCCGCCGCTGCCACGGCCCTCGTCGCCGTCGGCCTCGTCGTCACGCCCGCAGGTCCGGACCCGGCGCACGCCGCCTCGGTCGACCGCACCACGACGCGCACCGCTGCTCCGGCCGCAGCCGACCAGGGGAAGACCACCGTGTCGATCGCCCCGGCCGACCGCGGGATCGTCCGACGGGACGAGGACCTCCAGGTCAGCGTCACGGTGACGAACGACACCGACACGGACGTCCCCGCCGGGTCGGTCGAGCTCGACATCTTCCGCTCCGAGAGCACGCGCGACGTCCTCTCCGACTGGCTGTCCGACACCACCACGACCGGTTACCTCGGCGCCCCGATGGACTCGGCGGACGTCCCGATCGTCCCGGCGCACCGCTCGGTGACCCAGACGGTGACCATCGTGCCGGGCAACGTCGCACTCGGCGGCTACTCGTCCTTCGGCGCCCGACGCATCGCGGCCGAGTACACCGCGGGCGACACCTTCGCCGTCGCCCGGTCCGCGATCACCTGGTACCCGGACTTCCAGCAGACCCCGGTCGGTGTCTCGGTCGCGATGCCGATCACCCTGCCGAGCACGGCTGACGGCGTGATCGGTGCCAACGACCTCGCGGCGGCGACCGCAGTGGACGGCACCCTCACGCAGCAGCTCGACGCCGCCGTGGACCACAACGTGGCCGTCGGCGTCGACCCGAGGATCATCGCCTCGATCCGGCTGCTCGGCGAGAACGCCCCGTCGAGTGCGCGCAACTGGCTCGACCGGCTCGAGGGGCTCCGGAACGAGACCTTCGCGCTGTCGTACGCCGACGCCGACGTCACCGGGCTGCGCCAGGCCGGCGCGGACGGGATCCCGGGCGTGATCTCGCTCGACCAGGCGGTCAAGGAGCAGAACTTCCCCGGTGCCAGCACGCCGACCCCGACCCCGACGGCCACCGGGACGCCGACGGCCTCGGCCAGCGCGGGTGCCCCCGTCGACGAGACCCCGGACGCGACACCGACCCCCTCGGACGACGCGACCGCCGGCACCCAGGACGGCACAGGTCAGGACGGCTCGGGGCAGGACGACACCGACGGCACGACCACGACGCTGCCGACCACCGCCAGCCTGCTGGACTTCCCGTACGCACTCGACGACGTCGCGTGGCCGGTCGAGAACACCGTGGCCACCGACGACCTGCCCGCACTCGCGAAGGCCGGCACCGAGACGACGATCATCGCGAGCGGCAACACCTCCGCCGGCCCGGACACCACCGTCTCCGCCGCCGAGCGCATCGGCGACCAGAAGGTCCTCGTCGCCGACCAGGGCATGTCTGCCCTGCTGCGGGACGCCGCCGACGCCACGGACCAGCGCGCCTACGACGCGTCCGTGGCGGAGCTCACCGCGACCCTGGCGACGGCGGCGCGTGCCGGTACCGCGCAGAGCCCCGTGCTCCTGACCCTCGGCCGCAGCTGGCCGACCGAGACCGGTCGACTGAGCGCCGTGCTCGACGCGCTCGAGGACACCCCGTGGGTGTCGCCCTCGGACCTGTCGACCGCGGCGAAGGCGACCGCCGGCTCGCTCACCCTGGCGCCGGCCGACGACGGCGACGCCCGCCTCGACCGCCTGCGGACCCTGGTGGACAGCGAGCGCGAGCTCGTCGCCTTCGCATCGGCCGTCGACGACCCCGCGACCGTCACCGCCCCTGCGCGGCTCCAGCTGCTCGCCCTGGCGTCGAACGCCTGGCGGGACGAACCCGACGCCCTCACCACCGCCGTCGACCGGCAGGCCCGGTCCTGGACGCAGACCACCGACCAGGTGAGCATCCCCGACTCCAGCTCGCTGACGCTGCTCGGGGACCGATCGTCGCTGCCCGTGTCGGTCCGCAACCGGACGGACTACCCGGTCACCGTGCGCCTCAACGTCCAGCCGTCGAGCTCGGCGCTGCAGGTCGTGCGGAACGACATCGAGGTGAAGCTCCAGCCGCAGTCCTCCGCCCGCACGACCATCCCGGTCCGGTCGGTCGCGAACGGCACGGTCAACCTGACGATGTCCCTGACCACGCCGACCGGGGTCACCGTGTCGCAGCCCACCACGGTCGAGCTCAACGTGCAGGCGCAGTGGGAGACCGTGATCACCGCGGTGGCCGCGATCGGCCTCGTCGCGATCTTCGGCTTCGGGATCTTCCGCAGCATCCGGAAGCGCATCCGCCGCCGCAACGGCGAGCTCGACGACGAGGACGACGACGACCCGAACCGTCCGCTCGCGGTCCAGCCCGATGCCCCCGGCGCCCCTGCCCGATCGGGAGGCCCGTCCCACGTCGCACAGGCGGCGCCCGCCGCCGCCGTGGTCGGCACCACTGGCGCGTCCGGTCCCGCGCGCGTCGCACCGCAGCAGGCCGGTGCACGCCCTGCGGACGCGACGGTGCGCGACGGCGGCGAGCCGCGCCTCCAGGCCGGCCGTCCGGACCAGGACGACACCCCGCCAGATCCCGAGGAGCCGACCATCAGCACGCAGCAGCAACCCGCCGTCGACGCGGAGCCCGCGGCCGAACGGAACCTCGGTCGGGCGAGCGCGATGCTCGCGGCGGGCACGATGCTCTCGCGGGTCCTCGGCTTCGGCAAGACGTTCGTGCTCGCCTACGCGATCGGTCAGGCGAAGTCGCCCGGCGCCGACGCGTTCGCGCTCGCGAACCAGCTGCCGAACAACATCTACGCGCTCATCGCCGGTGGTCTGCTCTCCGCGGTGCTCATCCCGCAGATCGTCCGGTCGATGCGGGAGAGCAGCGACGGCGGTACGGCCTACGTCAACAAGATCGTCACGCTCGGCGCGACGGTGTTCGTGGTGATCACGATCGTCGCGACGGTCCTCGCGCCGTTCCTCGTGTTCGTCTACAGCCAGCAGGCGACCGGGGACGGCAAGGGCTTCACGCCGGCACAGACCGACCTGGCCGTGGCGTTCGCCTTCTGGTGCCTCCCGCAGATCCTCTTCTACGCGCTGTACTCGCTCCTCGGTGAGGTCCTCAACGCCAAGCAGGTCTTCGGCCCCTTCACGTGGGCACCGCTCATCAACAACGTCATCGCCATCGCCGGTCTCGTCGTCTTCATCGCGATGTTCGGCGGTCAGGACGTCAACTCCTCGGTCGACGGCTGGACACCGCTGAAGATCGCGGTGCTCGCGGGGAGTGCCTCGCTCGGCGTCTTCGCGCAGGCCGCGTTCCTGCCGTTCTTCTGGCGGCGCGCCGGCCTGTCGTTCCGCCCGGACTTCCGCTGGCGCGGCGTGGGCCTCAAGGCGACGGGCACGGCGGCCGGCTGGCTGTTCGCGATGATCCTCGTGACGCAGCTGGCGGGCATCGTGCAGTCGCGCGTCGCGTCGCTCGGTACGGGCGCCGCAGGCAACGCGGTGCTGCAGAACGCGTGGCTGCTGTTCATGCTGCCGCACTCGATCTTCGCGGTGTCGATCGCGACGGCGTACTTCACGCGGATGAGCCACGACGCCGGCCGCGGCGACCTCGACGCCGTCCGGCGCAACCTGTCGCTGTCCCTGCGGATCGTCGGACTGTTCACGGTGTTCGCGTCGGTGGCGCTGATCGTCGTCTCCGTGCCGTTCGGTCGCATGTTCGCCGGCACCTTCGAGCAGGCGCTCTCCATCGGCGCGGTGCTCCTCGCCTACATGCCCGGCCTGGTGCTGTTCAGCATGCTGTTCATCATCCAGCGCGTCTTCTGGGCGATGCACGACCACCGCACGCCGTTCCTCATGCAGTGCGTGCAGTCGGTGCTGTTCGTCATCGGAGCCCTGGCCGTCGCGACGTTCCCGCAGAGCATCGTCGGCGTCTCCATCGCGGCGTGCACGACGCTCGCCGGCACGGCGCAGACGATCATCGCGCTCGTGCTCGTCCGTCGTCGCCTGAACGGCATCGAGGGCCCCGTGGTCACCCGCTCCCACGTGCAGTTCGTCATCGCGGCACTCATCGCCGGCGTCGCCGGGGCGGCCGTCGTCACCGCCCTCGGGACCTTCTCGCCCGACGGCTTCGCCATGTCCGACCGGACGGGCGCGCTCGTCACCATCGCGCTGACCGGAGCCGTCATGGCGCTCGTGTACTTCGGCGCCCTGGTCGTGTCGAAGAACGGCGAGATCGCGAACGCGGTCGCGCTGCTCCGCAAGCGGCTCGGACGCTGACCGCCGATCGTCCGCACATCGGCTGTCCGCTCATCGGTTGTCCGCTCACCGGTGGGCCGGAATGTCCCGCCGCTACCATGTGTTGACCCGGTCAGCACTCAACGGAAGGGCAGCGAGGCATGCGCCAGCTCATCATCATCGGTTCCGGTCCCGCCGGGTTCACCGCCGGCATCTACGCCGCGCGCGCGGAGCTCAAGCCCCTGATCGTCGCGTCCAGCGTCGAGACCGGCGGCGAGCTCACCAAGACCACCGAGGTCGAGAACTTCCCGGGCTTCCCCGAGGGGATCCAGGGCCCGGACCTCATGATCAAGATGCAGGAACAGGCCGAGAAGTTCGGCGCCGAGGTCCTGTACGACGACGCGGTCTCGGTCGACCTGACCGGTGAGGTCAAGAAGGTCACCGTCGGGTCCGGCGAGACGTACGAGGCCCTCGCGGTCATCTACGCGACCGGATCGGCGTACCGCCACCTCGGTCTCGCCGACGAAGAGCGTCTTTCCGGCCACGGCGTCAGCTGGTGCGCCACGTGCGACGGGTTCTTCTTCCGGCAGAAGAACATCGCCGTCGTCGGCGGCGGCGACTCCGCGATGGAAGAGGCCACGTTCCTCACCCGGTTCGCCGACAAGGTGACGGTCATCCACCGCAAGGACAGCCTGCGCGCGTCGAAGATCATGCAGGACCGTGCGATGAACGACCCGAAGATCGAGTTCGCGTGGAACAAGGAGGTCACCGGCATCACGGGTGACTCCTCGGTCGAGGGCGTCACCCTCCGCGACACGGTCACCGGGGAGGAGTCCTCGCTCCAGCTCGACGGCCTGTTCATCGCGATCGGCAACGACCCGCGGACGCACCTCATCCACGGGCAGATCGACCTCGCTCCCGAGGGCACGATCGCGGTCCAGGGTCGTTCGTCGAAGACCAACCTCCCCGGGGTCTTCGCCGCGGGCGACGTCATCGACCCGACCTACCGCCAGGCGATCACGGCAGCCGGTTCCGGTACCGTCGCCGCCCTCGACGCGGAGAAGTACCTCGCCGAACTCGACGACGCGCTGGTCGACCAGGCCGAGGGCGTCACGCCCGCGGGGCCGGCGATCATCGACGTCGAGGCCGCACGGGCCTGACCCAGACCGGAATACCGCAGCGGCCCAGCCGTTGCACCAACTGAACTTCTCGAAGGAGCACACATGTCCAACGCAAAGGCCGTCACCGACGCCACCTTCTCGGACGAGGTCCTCAAGTCCGACAAGACCATCCTCGTCGACTTCTGGGCCGAGTGGTGCGGCCCGTGTCGCGCCGTCTCCCCGATCCTCGACCAGATCGCCGCGGAGCACGCCGACAAGATCGAGATCGTCAAGCTCAACGTCGACGACAACCCGCAGTCGGCCATGAACTACCAGATCACGTCGATCCCGGCGATGAAGGTGTTCAAGGGCGGCGAGGTCGTCAAGACCGTCATCGGCGCCAAGCCGAAGCCGGCGCTCGAGGCCGACCTCGCCGAGTTCCTGGCGTAGTCCGACCGACAGACCGCGAACGGCCCCGCTCTCCTCGGAGGGCGGGGCCGTCGCCGTTCCCGGATGCCGGCTGCGCGCGCCAGGGCCACAGCTTCAGGATCGGCCCCCGCCTCCCACCGCGGATCCGGCAACGCATGTCGTAGTGTGGCGGGAATGTCCCACTGAACGGAGCACACGATGACGAACGGCAACAGCCTCGACCCCTGGTACGACTCCTACGCCCAGCGCACCGCCGGGCTGAGCGCCTCCGAGGTCCGAGCCCTGTTCGCCGTGGCATCGCGGCCCGAGGTGGTCTCGCTCGCCGGCGGCATGCCGTACGTCTCGGCGCTCCCGCGGGAGCTCGTCACGGGGTCCATCGACCGCGTGATGACCGAGGACGCCGCGATGGCGCTGCAGTACGGCGGTGGGCAGGGCCTGCGCTCCCTCCGTGAGCACATCGTCGACGTGATGAGCCTCGAGGGCATCCGTGCCAGCGCCGAGGACGTCGTGGTCACCACCGGCTCGCAGCACGCGCTCGACCTCGTCACGCGGCTCTTCATCGATCCGGGCGACGTCGTGCTCGCCGAGTCGCCGTCGTACGTCGGCGCCATCGGCGTCTTCCGCTCGTACCAGGCGGAGACCGTCCACGTGACCACCGACGAGCACGGCCTGGTCCCCGAAGCGCTGCGTGAGGCGATCGCGAACCTGCGCACGCAGGGCAAGCGGATCAAGTTCCTCTACACGATCCCGAACTTCCACAACCCGGCGGGTGTCACGATGAGCCGTGAGCGCCGCATCGAGGTCCTCGACATCTGCCGCTCGAACGGCATCCTCGTGCTCGAGGACAACCCGTACGGACTGCTCTGGTTCGACGAGCCCGCTCCGCAGGCGATCCGATCGATCGACGACGAGGGCGTCGTGTACCTCGGGTCCTTCTCGAAGACCCTGGCTCCCGGCTTCCGTGTCGGTTGGGCCCTCGCCCCGCACGCCATCCGCGAGAAGCTCGTGCTCGCCAACGAGTCGGCCGTCCTCGCGCCGAACTCCTTCGGTCAGTACGTCGTCAACGCCTACCTGGACGCCGCAGATTGGAAGGGGCAGGTCGACACCTTCCGGGGCCTCTACGCGGAGCGCAGGGACGCGATGATGGCCGCCCTGGGGGAGTTCCTGCCGGACCTCACCTGGACGAAGCCGAACGGGGGGTTCTTCGTCTGGCTGACGCTGCCCGACGCCCTCGACTCGAAGGGCATGCTGCCCCGTGCCGTGAAGGAACTCGTCGCGTACACACCGGGGACCGCCTTCTACGCCGACGGCCGTGGCGGCGGCAACATCCGCCTGTCCTTCTGCTACCCGACCCCCGATCAGATCCGGGTCGGCGTCAAGCGCCTCGCCACCGTCATCAACGACGAGCTCGAGCTCCTCGAGACCTTCGGACACACAACCCGTCCGAGCGCGGTGTCCGAGTCGCGCTCCACCGTCGTCGCGCCGCCGCCGAACGTGTCCTGATCAGCACTTTCACCGTTCGCTCTTCCCGGAGGACCCTCGCATGGCCGAGCTCACCCGTCGTCACGTCGTCGTCGTCGCGGGAGGGATCTCGCACGAACGAGACGTCTCCCTGCGGTCAGGGCGACGCGTCGCCGACTCACTGACCGGTTACGGCTGGACGGTCGACCTGCGCGATGCCGACGCGTCGCTCCTGCCCGCGCTGCGCGAGTCACGCCCGGACGTCGTCTGGCCGGCCCTGCACGGCGCGTCCGGCGAGGACGGCGCGCTGCGGGGCATCCTGGAGGCGCTGGACATCCCGTTCGTCGGCTCCCGTTCCACGTCAGCCCGGCTTGCATGGGACAAGCCCACCTCGTCCGCGCTCGTCGCGCGGGCCGGTGTGCGGACCCCTCGGTCGGTCACGTTGTCGCACGACGTCTTCCGCGAGCTCGGTGCCGTGGGCGTCCTCGACGCCATCGCCGCGGAACACCCGGTGCCGCTCGCCGTGAAGCCGGCACGAGGCGGGAGCGCACAGGGGGTCACGCTCGTCGAGGACGCACACGATCTCCCGCGTGCGATGGTCAGCGCGTACACCTACTGCGACGACGTCGTGGTCGAACAGCTCATCCGCGGCACCGAGGTCGCCGTCGGGATCATCGACACGGGTGACGGCCCGGTGGCGCTCTCGGCGGTCGAGATCGTCCCGAAGAGCGGGACGTACGGGTTCGAGGCGCGCTACAACGCGGGGGAGACGACCTTCTTCACGCCCGCCCGACTGTCGGGCGACTTCGCCTCCGCCGCCGCAGACGCAGCCGTGTCAGCGCACACGGCGCTCGGTCTCCGCCACATCTCGCGCGTCGACCTGATCATCGATGCGGCAGGGACGCCGTGGTTCCTCGAAGCCAACGTCCTCCCGGGTCTGACCGAGACCTCCCTCGTTCCGCAGGCGCTGAGTGCCTCCGGCTTCGACCTCGGTTGGACCTACGCGGAGCTCGCGGAACAGGCCATCCGCGACCACCGCAGCTGACCATGTCAGTACGACGCAGGGGCAGTGTTCCACGTGGAACACTGCCCCTGCTCGTTGTGGCCGTCCCGTTGGGCGCTGCCGCGATCGTCGGCGAGGTTGCTCATGCTGTGGCGGCGATGACTGCGCGGCGCGCGCTCGGCACGATTCGGACTCGCACCGCAGGGAGGACAGCGGGCACCGGAGCGGTGACGGCCATCGTCGTCCTCGGTTTCGCGAATGCAGGCCCCGACCCGAACGCGGTGAACCGATGGCGCGCCCGTATCGCCGTGCGCACCGCGCGGCGGTACGAAGCAGCGGGTGACACGGCCATCATCGTGTGCTGCGGCGGAGCGGTGCGCGGGGCGTTCCCTGAGGCTGATCTGCTCGAGAATGCGGTGCGCCGGCTCGGGTGGACCGGTGCGGTCAGGAAGGACCGCGACAGCGTCTCCACATGGGAGAACATCGCGAACGCGAGGCCGATGATCGCCGCCGCAGACCGCGTCGTCATCTGCTCGAACGGACTCCACGCCGCGAAGGGGCGAACGTACCTCCGCCGCCAGGACGCGAATCTGGCGTCGAAACTGGCCCCAGCGCTGGACTATCGCGTCGGAGAGATGCTCTGGGCGAAGCCGGTCTTCGCCGCCGTCGCAATCTGGAAGCTCCTGCGGACGCGCCGTTCCACGTGAAACACCCCGGCGATTGGTCGCCGGATGCACTGTCGCCCGTCGTGGGACGGTTGACGAGGACGTCTCCGGGGAGCGCGCCGAACCAGGTGATCCGGACGCGGTGAACAGAGCCGGCGTGCGTTCGTCATCTCCATCGGGCGAGGGGCGCGGAGGCCGGTCACGCTCGCCAGCGCGGTAGGGCTACTGCATTGCCGGTTCCCAAGCGGAGATTGCGCCGATCGGTCCCTCTGCTGCTGACCGGGTGCGGACAGCTCTCGCACGACGGCGTCGTCGAGGTGCACCGCGCCGCCGAGTCTCCAACCTCGACCCTTCGTGCAGCCCCGACCCTCGCATTGTTTCAGGAGCGGACTCAGGGCGCCTCGTGCACCACGGGCAAGCCGGTCGTGAATTGGTGCATCCGGAGCACAGGTGCCGCACATCGCTCCGGTCCTGGTCGACCCTGACGGTGGCCTACGGGCGTCGCAGGATGCATCGGGTTCGCGCTCGCACCTCCGAACGGCTTGGCTCGAGCCTCACCTGAGCCGATGCCGTCGGTCGCAGCGATCCTCGTCCTCCTCGATGAACCCCCGCCAGCCCAGAGCCGTATCCCGCGGCCCGGTTCACTTCGCACGCGTCGCGGGCCGAGCGGGGGAGGGCGGCGCTGCAGAACGATCAGTGCGGACGAGTTCGAGTAGAGCGAGCCCCTTCCGACCCTGATGCAGCGCAGCCACGGGATGCGGGCCATCCGCACGACACCCTTCGCAGGTCGCCTCCCGTGGATGGTCCGGGCATCTGCATCCTCATCCCGGACGTCCCGCTACCGTCACCAGGCTGCGAGGTAGGCATCACCTGGCGCCGTCGAGGTCGTCGCACCACCGCCGACCGTCCGCGGCGCCCGACGGTGCTGCCGACGGCCAGGGAGCCGTGCCACCCGTAGCCGCAGACGGACCGCTCGGTGTCACACCTTGCGCACATCCGGATTGGGCCGACCTACTCAGTTCGAAGTCCACAGCGCCCGCTCGCTCGTGCCGCCAGCGTGAGGACGAAGGATGCGCTGCCCGCTTACGGGGTGAGGTCGGGTCTCAGCACCAAGCCACGCGGCCGTCGTCCGCCCGAGGTCCGGCGTCGCACCCGTTCCGGGTGTTCCGATCGAACGCCGTCACAAGCATCGCTGCGCCGTCGCCGTCGCCGTTGCCAGGGAGGCCGAGCACCAAGCCGTTTCTGTCGCGTAGGACCACTCGTTGGATGGGCGCACCGCCGGTACCGCGAACACGAGGATCGTGGTCGAGGTCGACGACCGACGCACTCGGAGGACAAGAGGGAGAGAGACCATGGAGCAGTGATGCTGCCAGCACGTCCGGTGGCCCTTCATCGCTTACCGACCATGCGATCCGCGTACTGCCGCCCGCTCACCCCAGCTGCACTCCGCGAGCCGTACGCCGGCGCAGACTCCGATCGGTAGCACCTGAGGAACTCGGCGACGTACGCAGCCTTCTCCAGCTTGCAGGGACCACCGGCAGGCAAGCAGGCACATCGTCACATCGTCGAGATGTGCAGGCCGCGAGCGCCCGAGCAACCTCGCGAGACGAGACGGCTGACCTGAACAACCGGATCCAGACGTTTCACGTGGAACACTGCCTCGGACGGCCTTGGCGTACGCGCGAGCGCAGCTGTCGCCCTCGGCGCCTCGTCAACGCCGCCGTACGCCCCGCAGGCGGCCGAACAGGTCCGATCGTGGACTGGATGACGGGGACGCACGGTACGCCCCGCACACGGCCACAGGGCGCCGTCCCTGCACCAACGACGGCCTCCGAGCGCGACTAGCCAGCGATGTCGCTGATGCCCAGCTCGCCGAGGATGCGGTTGAGATCATCGCCGTTCGCGAAGTCGATCGTCACCGAGCTCTTGCGAGCACCCACCGCGATCTTCACGCGCGTGTTCAACCGATCACCGATGCGCTCGGCGAGGTCGTTGAAGTGCGCCTGTCGCTTCGTCGGCTCCGCCTTCGGCTTCACCGGCGTCTTCGCCGACAACTGCTGCGCGATCGCCTCTGCGGCCCGCACGGACAGGTCCTCGTTGACGATCTTCTCGGCGAGGTACTCCATCGCCTCGGCGTCCGGCGCCGCGAGGATGGCACGTGCGTGTCCCGCGGACAGCACCCCGGCAGCGACGCGGCGCTGAACGGGGGAGGGCAACCGGAGCAGACGGATCGTGTTCGTGATCTGCGGACGCGACCGGCCGATACGCTGCGCGAGTTGCTCCTGCGTGATCCCGAAGTCTGCGAGCAGCTGCTGGTACGCCGACGCCTCTTCCAGCGGATTGAGCTGTGCACGATGCAGGTTCTCGAGCAGCGCATCCCGAAGCATGGCGTCATCAGGGGTATCCTTGACGATCGCGGGAATGGTCGCGAGCCCGAGCTCCTTCGTGGCACGCAGACGACGCTCGCCCATGATGAGCTCGTACTGCGCCTCGGTTCCGGATGCGCCGGCGATCGGACGGACGACGATGGGCTGGAGCACACCGATCTCGCGGATCGAGTGGACGAGCTCCTGGAGCTCCTCCTCGCGGAACTCCTTGCGCGGCTGCTGTGCGTTCGGCACGACGTCGAGCGGATTGAGGTTCGCCAGACGTGCGCCGGGAACGGCGACGAGGTCCTCAGCGGTCGCACCGGCGGAGGGCGCCGAGGCCGGGGAGCCGCCCGTGGGGAAGAACACGTCGACGGGCCGGTCCTGCTGGTCCGACGCCGTCGGGATCAGGGCGCCGATGCCTCGTCCGAGTCCAGTTCGCTTGGGTGCCATCAGTCCTGCGCTCCTCGTGCTGCGATCTCGGCGGCTGCCTCGAGGTACGAGAGCGAGCCCGACGAGTTGACGTCGTACGACACGACGCTCTGTCCGTAACTCGGTGCTTCGCTGACGCGCACCGACCGGGGGATCACGGCCTTCAGCACCTGCTCGCCGAAGTGCTCACGGACATCCGCTGCAACCTGGTTGGACAGGTTCGTGCGCCCGTCGAACATCGTGAGCAGGATCGTCGACACCCGGAGGTTCGGGTTGAGGTGCCGTTCGATCAGCTCGATGTTCCGCAGGAGTTGGCTGAGGCCCTCGAGCGCGTAGTACTCGGTCTGGATCGGGATCAGCACCTCCTGCGCGGCGACGAATGCGTTGATCGTCAGGAGGCCGAGCGAAGGCGGGCAGTCGATGAAGACGTAGTGGTACGGCTTCTCGAGCGACGACAGGTACTGGTCGAGCGCCGTGCGCAACCGCTGCTCGCGCGCCACGAGGGAGACGAGTTCGATCTCGGCGCCCGCCAGGTGGATGGTCGCCGGGACACACCAGAGCGTCTCGGACTCTGGCGATCGTTGAACAGCATCGGCGATCGGCGCCTCGTCCACGATCACGTCGTAGACGCTGGTCACTTCGGCCTGGTGCTCGACCCCGAGCGCGGTCGAAGCATTGCCCTGCGGATCGAGGTCGATCACCAGGACACGGGCACCACCGTGCGCGAGGGCAGCCGCGAGGTTCACCGTGGTGGTCGTCTTCCCGACGCCACCCTTCTGGTTCGACACGGTGAACACGCGAGTCTTCGCGGGGAGCGGGAACTGCTGCGTGGCGATCGCTCGCCGCCGCCGGTTGAGGTCAGCGATCTCGCGAGCCAGGGGCGTCGACGAGTCGTAGTCGGTCGATGAACTCAACGAAGACCTCTTCCCCGGGTCAGTGTTCCACGTGGAACGTCGGGCTCTCTGGTCCAGCACAGCCGGACCCAGCCGCGGCGTCAGTCAACTGTAGCCCGGAAGACTCGCGTGGTCTCCTCGACCACACCGTCTCCGAGCTCGAGCACCTCGACATCGGCCAGGCGCTTCCGGAGGATCACCTTCCGAGCCTTCTCGATCTCTTCGTCGACCCGCGCACCCTTCATCAGGATGAGCTGACCACCCGACCGCACCAGCGGGACCGTGAGCGGGATGAGCTTCGACAGCGCACTCACCGCACGAGCCGTGACCTGGTCGACGACGACCGAGTCTGCGACGTCCTCAGCCCGCCCGCGGAGGACGGTGACGTTCCCCAGCCCGAGTCGCTCGGATTCGGCGTTCAGCCAGTCGCAGCGACGCTCCATCGGTTCGATGAGCGTGAAGGAGACGTCGGGACGGGCGATCGCGAGCACCAGGCCCGGGAGCCCCGCTCCGGAACCGACGTCCGCGACGCGACCATCGGCCTCCAGGAGCGGCGCGAGCAAGGCAGAGTTGAGGATGTGTCGCGTCCACAGGCGGGGGAGTTCGAGGGGTCCGATGAGGCCCAGTTCCTCGCCGCGACGAGCGAGCTCGGCCGTGAAGGACCGCGCGACCTCGATCCGGTCGCCGAACAGCTCCGCAGCGGCAGCCGGCTCCCGCTCGAGGACCGGCGTGACCTCGTCGGTCATCGCGTGACGACCGTGTGGCGGTCTCGTCCCTCGCCCTCGGACTCCGAGTGGAAGCCCTTCTCGGCAACCAGGTCGTGCACGAGCTTGCGCTCGTAGGACGACATCGGGGGGAGCGCCGCCGACGACGAACCGCTCTCGATGCGCTCGACAGCCGTGTCGACCAGACGCTGGAGCTCCGTCGCTCGGGCGTCACGCGACCCACCGACGTCCAGGATGAGGCGGCTGAACTCGCCGGTCTCGGCCTGCACGGCGATGCGGGTCAGCTCCTGCAGGGCCGACACCGTGTCCGGCTTCGAGAGCACCCGCAGCGCGCCGCCCTCGTCGCTCACGGACAGGTACACCCGTCCGCCACGCTCCTCGATCTCGATGTCCCCGTCGAGGTCGCAGATGTCGAGGAGTTCCTCGATGTAGTCCGCCGCGATGTCCGCTTCGTCGCGGACCTCGTCGGTCTCGGTCTCCGCCGCGGCGTCGACGGTGGGTGCGGTGTCCTGCTCGGTCACTTACTTCTTCCCGTTCTTCTTGGAGCGGTTCTTGCCGACGGGCTGCTGACGCTGCGTGGTCACGCGGACGGGCTCGACCTCGACCGCGGTGGAGCCAGCACCGGCCTCGGCGAGCACCGGGGTGCCGCGACGCTGGGCCTTCTTGGCCAGGCGGGCCTCACGGGCGAGTGCGGCCTCGGAACCCGGGGTCGGCATGCTGCGGATGACGAAGTACTGCTGCGCCATCGTCCAGATGTTGGAGGCCAGCCAGTAGAACATGACGCCGAGGGGGAAGCTCAGACCCGAGATCACGAACACCAGCGGGAGGATGTACAGCATCATCTTCTGCTGGCGGTACATCGGCGACGCCTTGGTCTCCGGCGACATGTTCTTCGCCACGAGCTGCAGCTGGGTGACGAACTGCGACGCGGTCATCACGACGATCATGAAGCCCGCGATGACCCGGACCTCCCACCCGGAGGCGTTCGTGAAGGTCTCGTGCAGGGGAGCGCCGAACAGGGCCGCGTTGCCGAAGTCCTGCGCCAGGGTGTTCGTGAGCAGACCGATGCCGGTCTTGTTGATCTGCGCCTCGTGCAGCACCGAGTACAGCGAGAAGAAGATCGGCATCTGGATGAGCAGCGGCAGGCAGGAGCTCAGCGGGTTCGTCCCGGTCTCCTTGTAGAGGGCCATGGTCTCGCGGCTCATGGCCTCACGCGAGAACTGGTCCTTCTTGCCCTTGTACTTGTCCTGGATCTTCTTCAGCTGCGGCGCCACCTCGAGCATGCGTCGCTGCGACTTGATCTGCCGGACGAAGATCGGGATGAGCGCGGCCCGCACCACGAAGGTGAGGAAGATGATCGACAGCACCCAGGTGATGCCGGCCGACGGGTCCATGCCGATCGACTCGAAGATCCAGTGGAAGGCCACGAGGATCGCCGAGACCACCCACTTCAGTGGCCAGAGGATCGTTCCGATGAAGTCCATGAGGACGGTCACGCCTTTCGAGTGCGCTGGGGGAGCAGGACCGGACGACGGGCATCGCCGGACGGCTGGGGGTGCAGCTGGGACGGGGGGAGCACGAACCCGAACCGGGTCAGGCGGTAGGGACGGCGGCGGTCACGCACGTCGTCGATCCCGCCTGCGGCCCACGGGTTGCACCGCGCGATCCGCCAGGCCCCCATCGCCGACCCGCGCACGACGCCGTACTGCTGGATGGCCTCGAGCGCGTACCGTGAGCACGACGGGTGGTAGCGGCAGACGTTCCCGTACAGGGGAGAGATGACCGCGCGGTAGGCGCGCAGCACGACGACGCACACGTTGCGCGGGAGCAACGCGACGACCCAGGCCAGTCGGTTCAACGCCAGCCGGGTCCACTGGATGCGGTTCATGCTGCCTTCTCCACCCCGCGCGCGAAGGAGCGCGAGACGTCTCCGAGCAGGCTAGGCCATCCGGCCTGCGCCGCGGCTGGCAAGGCCCTGATGACCACGTCGTGGCCGCTCGGCACCTCGGTCAGCAGCTCGTGGGCGATCGCCTTGAACCGACGTCGCACCGTGTTGCGGGTGACGGCGTTGCCGACCGTCTTCGCGACGATGAACCCGAAGCGGGTCGGGTCGTCCGGACCGGGCTCGGCCCCGACGGGTCGACGGACCACGGATACGACGACGTGCGCCGTGGCGCTCCTGCGACCACGACGCACGACGGACCGGTAGTCCTCACCGCGGACGATGCGGTTGGCGCGAGCCAACACGATCGCTACCGGGTTCCGATTCGGGACCGGATCAGGCGCTGCCCCGAGGGGCGCAGCCCGATCAGGCGCTGAGCTCGGTGCGGCCCTTGCCGCGGCGCGCGGCCAGGATGGCGCGGCCGGCACGGGTGCGCATGCGGGCGCGGAAGCCGTGCTTCTTGGCACGACGACGGTTGTTCGGCTGGAAGGTGCGCTTGCTCATGATGATCTCCACACGGCTGCGCTCGAGGACGGGCTCAGCGCGAGCCGACACGTATGTCTGGACAGCCGCTCGACGAGGCCGAACGACACGATGGGCGCGACCAGGTGGCCGCAGTCAACTGGTTAACGGTACGTGACAGCGGCGGTGAGGTCAAACGGCGGCGACGGCCGCCCTCGTCCGAGGTGAGCGCACGATCATCATCCACATTGGGGAAAACGTGCGTTCGGTACGACTCGGTCGGACCCTTTACAGTGGTGTGATCGATCGGCCCGTTCCGCGGAGCGACGGGGGAGTCACCTCACCGTCCGCAGCCGGGCCACCGTGGACAGGACTGTGGACAACCCTGTGGATCACCGCCACGGCGTGACGGCGGTCCGGCCCGTGGATCGGCCGCGCCGGACACTGCTCGCGGAACGGCACCGACCGGGCGCGCCCGTGTCCCGCCGTAGCGAGCACCACGGCACGGGACCGGCACCACGACACCAGCACACCGACACCAGACCAGGAGACCAGCGCGAATGACGATGCCGGCCGACCCCGTCGAGGACCTCTGGTCCTCCGTCCTGGGCCTCCTCTCCGAGGACGACCGCATCACCCCGCAGCTGCACGGCTTCCTCAACCTGGTCGAACCGAAGGGCGTGCTCGCCGGCACCCTCTACCTCGAGGTCCCCAACGACCTGACGCGGGGCATGCTCGAGCAGCGGATCCGCGTCCCGATCACCGAGGCCGTCTCGCGGGTCGGTGACGACTCGGTCGCGAACTTCGCCATCACGGTGAACCCGGACATGGCGTCGGAACCGCGGGTCGACGCGGTCGTCCCGAGCCACGTCCCCGAGTACGCCGAGCCGGTGCAGGCGCCGGTGGAGCAGAGCGCGGCACCCCGCCAGTACATCGAGGCACCGTTCGTCCCGAGCCAGATCGACTCCCCTGGCACCGGCGGTCGCCCCGAGTCGCGACTCAACCCGAAGTACAACTTCGACAACTTCGTCATCGGCTCGTCGAACCGCTTCGCCCACGCCGCCGCGGTCGCGGTCGCCGAAGCTCCGGCCAAGGCGTACAACCCGCTCTTCATCTACGGCGACTCCGGTCTCGGCAAGACGCACCTCCTCCACGCGATCGGCCACTACGCCGAGAGCCTCTACCCGGGCATCCGCGTCCGGTACGTGTCGAGCGAGGAGTTCACCAACGACTTCATCAACTCGATCGCGAACAACCGGTCGAACCAGTTCCAGCAGCGCTACCGCGACATCGACATCCTGCTGATCGACGACATCCAGTTCCTGCAGGGGAAGGACTCCACGCAGGAGGCCTTCTTCCACACGTTCAACACGCTGCACGACCACAACAAGCAGGTCGTGATCACGTCGGACGTCGCGCCGAAGCACCTGACCGGCTTCGAGGACCGGATGCGCTCACGGTTCGAGTGGGGCCTCATCACGGACGTGCAGGCGCCGGACCTCGAGACGCGCATCGCGATCCTGCGCAAGAAGGCGCAGTCCGACCACCTGCAGGTCCCCGACGACATCCTCGAGTTCATGGCGTCGAAGGTCTCGAGCAACATCCGTGAGCTCGAGGGGACGCTCATCCGCGTCACGGCGTTCGCGAGCCTGAACCGGACGGCCGTCGACATGGCCCTGGTGCAGACGGTCCTCAAGGACCTGATCACCCTCGACGACGACAACGTGATCGCGCCGACGGACATCATCAACCACACCGCGGAGTACTTCAAGCTCTCGGTCGACGACCTGTACGGCTCGTCCCGGTCGCAGGCGATCGCGACCGCGCGGCAGATCGCCATGTACCTGTGCCGTGAGATGACGAGCCTGTCGCTGCCGAAGATCGGGCAGCTGTTCGGCAACCGCGACCACACCACGGTCATGTACGCGAACAAGAAGATCACCGAGCTGATGAAGGAACGACGGTCGATCTACAACCAGGTCACCGAGCTGACGAGCCGCATCAAGCAGGACCGCCGCTACCGCTGACGCGGACGCGAGCAGGACGCGGACGCGAGCAGCTGACGGACGGGAGGCACGGTGCGACACGGCACCGTGCCTCCCGTCCGTCGTCTCCCCTCGACCCGACATCCGTCGCACCGGTGTCCGACCGGGAGGCCCGCCCCACGGCCCCGGATCGGCCCGCCTCGGCGCGCATCCACCATCTGAGACGGTTCCATGCGCCGAGTTTCCCCCAGTGTGGAAAGCCTGTGGATAACTGTGGAGGACACGCGGTCCGGTTGTTCACAGTTCTGTACCCACCTGTGGAGACTGGGGATGGAAGCGGATAGATGAGATTTGTTCATCCGGACGCTGCCAACACGGGACTCACAACTCACACGTGTGTAGTTCCCTGTGGAGAAGCGGGATGCACAGAGTTATCCACACTGTGCACAGGCGTTAACACCATTGATCCTGGTTAACGATGAAGTTCCGCGGGCCAACCTTGTGGACGGCGGGATGACAAGAAATCCGGGCCCTGCTCCGCTGTGCCACAATGGGGCGGCCGGACAGTCCGCACCGATCGACAGGGGTCCCAGCTGTGAAGTTCGAGGTCAACCGGGACGTCTTCTCCGAAGCCGTCTCCTTCGCGGTGAAGCTCCTCCCACAGCGCACGACCCTCCCGATCCTGTCCGGAGTCCTCATCCACGCCGAGGGCGATCGGCTCACGCTGTCGTCGTTCGACTACGAGGTCTCGGCGCAGACCTCGATCACGGCGCAGATCGACGAACCGGGCACCGTGCTCGTCTCCGGCCGTCTGCTCAACGACATCTCGAGCCGACTGCCGAACGCCCCGGTGACCTTCACCACCGAGGACACGAAGATCTCCGTCACCTGCGGATCGGCGCACTTCACGCTGCTGTCCATGCCGGTCGAGGAGTACCCGACGCTGCCGGAGATCGGTGAGCAGACCGGGGTCGTCCCCGGCGACGCCTTCTCCGAGGCCGTGTCCCAGGTGGCCGTCGCCGCGAGCCGCGACGACGTCACCCCGGTCATCACGGGTGTGCAGCTCGAGGTCGGCGACAACGACCTGTCGCTCATCGCGACCGACCGCTACCGCGTCGCGGTCCGCACGATCGCGTGGGACTCCGGTCGTGTCGGATCCGACCCGCTGCACGCGCTCGTCCCCGCCCGCACCCTGCAGGAGGTCGGCCGCACGTTCGGGTCGGCGTCCACGGTGTCGGTCTCGATCAGCGGGTCGTCGGACCGCGAACTCATCGCGTTCCACGCCGACGACAAGACCGTGACCTCGCTGCTCATCAAGGGCAACTACCCGCCGGTCCGCCGGCTCTTCCCCGAGACGGTGAACGACCACGCGGTGATCAACACCGCCGAACTCGTCGAGGCCGTCCGACGGGTCTCCCTCGTCCTGGAGCGCGAAGCGGCGCTCCGGTTCTCCTTCTCGGTCGACGGGCTCACGCTCGAGGCGATCGGATCCGAACAAGCGCAGGCGTCAGAGTCGATCAGTGCGTTGCTGACCGGGGAGGAAACGGTGGTCTCGCTGAAGCCCGCCTTCCTCCTGGACGGGTTGAACGCGGTGCACTCCGAGTTCGTCCGCATCTCCTTCACCAAGACGGAGAACCCCAACAAGCCGGGTCCGGTGCTCATCACCGGGCAGACCTCGCAAGAGGCCGCGGCGACGGACGGATACCGGTACCTGCTGCAGCCCAATCTCCTGCTGCGATAGCGCAACAGCCGTACCACTGCGCTGACGCGCCTCTGGCCACCAGCGCGACGACGAACAGAAGAGGAAATCATGCACATCGGTCTTGTCGGCCTCGGTCGCATGGGCAACAACATGCGTGCCCGTCTCCGCAACGCAGGCATCGAGGTCACCGGGTACGACGCGAACCCCGCCGTCTCCGACGTCGCGGACCTCGGCGCCCTGGCAGCCGCACTGCCCGAGGGCAAGAAGCTCGTGTGGGTCATGGTCCCGCACGGCAAGATCACCGACGACGTGATCACGGACCTCGCCGGCGTCCTGGGCGAGGGCGACCTCGTCATCGACGGTGGCAACTCGAAGTGGCTGGACGACACGATCCACGCCGAGCAGCTCGACGCCAAGGGCATCCGGTACATGGACGCCGGTGTCTCCGGCGGTGTCTGGGGCAAGGACAACGGCTACGGCCTGATGGTCGGTGGCGCCCCCGAGGACGTCGAGTTCGCCATGCCGGTCTTCGACGCGCTCCGCCCCGAGGGCCCCCGCGAGGAGGGCTTCTCGCACGCCGGCCCCGTCGGCGCCGGTCACTACGCCAAGATGGTCCACAACGGCATCGAGTACGCGATCATGCAGGCGTACGGCGAGGGCTACGAGCTCCTCGAGGCCAAGGACATCATCAAGGACGTCCCCGCGGTCTTCGCCGGGTGGCAGCGCGGCACCGTCGTGCGCTCCTGGCTGCTCGACCTGATGGTCCTCGCGCTGAACGAGGACCCGAAGCTCGACGCCATCGAGGGCTACGTCGACGACTCCGGCGAGGGCCGTTGGACGGTGGAGGAGGCCATCGAGCACGCCGTGCCGATGCCGACCATCTCCGCGTCGATCTTCGCGCGCTTCGTCTCGCGTCAGGGCAGCGCGTCCCCGACGATGAAGGCCGTCGCGGCCCTGCGCAACCAGTTCGGCGGTCACGCCGTGAAGAAGGCGTAGTTCAGGTCACCACCTGAGCTCGTCCCGGCCCGCGTGCACGTCGACCACCTGCAACTCACCGACTTCCGGAACTACCGGGAGGCGGACGTCGACCTCGCACGCGGGCCGAACCTGTTCGTCGGGCGGAACGGACAGGGCAAGACCAACCTGGTCGAGGCGATCGGCTACCTCTCGACCCTCGGGTCGCACCGGGTGCCGACCGATGCCGCCCTCGTCCGTCAGGGCTGCGACGCCGCGATCGTGCGCGCTCGACTGGCGCACGAGGACCGCAGCATCCTGGCCGAGGTGCAGATCAACCGCACCGGGTCGAACCGAGCCCAGGTCAACCGGGCCGCGATCAAGCCCCGCGAACTGCCGCGGTACTGCACCAGCGTGCTCTTCGCCCCCGAGGACCTGGCCCTCGTCCGCGGTGAGCCCTCGGGCCGTCGGCGCATGCTCGACGAGCTGCTCGGCCAGATCGCACCCCGGATGCAGGGCGTGCTCGCCGACTACGACCGGACGCTCAAGCAGCGGAACACCCTGCTGAAGTCGGCACGGGCGACCGGTGCGCGGTCCGGGTCCCTCGCGACGCTGGACGTCTGGGACGACCGGCTCGTCGCGTTCGGTTCCGAGATCATCGCGGCCCGTGACCACCTCACCCGTCGGCTCGCGCCGTTCGTCACCGAGGCCTACGCCACGGTCGCCGGCGAACGGCACGAGGCGACCATCTCGGGTGTGCTCAGCGTGCGCGGCGGTGACCCCGAGGACGCTGCCGCGACCGACCCGGTGCTCGGGACGCCGGACGAACCGGTGTCCGTCTCCGCTGCGGCCGAGGCCTTCCGTGGTGCGCTCGAGCGTCGGCGTCGGGACGAACTCGACCGCGGACTGACCCTCGTCGGACCGCACCGCGACGACGTGCTCTTCCAGCTGAACGGGTTACCTGCGCGCGGGTACGCCAGCCATGGAGAATCGTGGTCGTTCGCCCTCGCGATCAAGCTCGCCGGCGCCGCGGTGCTCCGGGCGGAGTCGACGCTCGGCGATCCGATCATCATCCTCGACGACGTGTTCGCCGAGCTCGACGAGTCACGGCGTGAACGGCTCGCGGGGGCGGTCGCCGACTACGAGCAGGTGCTCATCACCGCCGCGGTGTTCGGGGACGTGCCCGACCAGCTCGCCGCCCACACCGTCCGGATCGAGGCGGGCACGATCGTGACGGACGAGGCTCGCGCCTGATGCCCAAGCCGTGGAAGCCCTCCGAGCCCTCGCGGGTGTACCGGCACCTGCGCGCCGTGTTCGGCGACCCGTCCCTCCGCACCGTCGACGCTCGACGCCGCCGGTCCCGCGAGCTCGACGCCGACACGGTCCCGTACGGCAAGGGTCGCGAACCCCGGGGGCTCGGTGACGTGGTCGGCGCGCTGGCCCAGGAACTCGGGTGGTCGGAGCCGTTGGCGCGCTCGGAGCTCTTCGTCGACTGGCCCGCGGTGGTGGGCGACGAACTCGCGAAGCACTCCCGCCCGATGACGATCGACGACGGGACGCTCGTCATCCGCTGCGACTCGACGGCGTGGGCGACGCAGCTCCGTCTGATGCGCGCGACCGTGACGACGACGATCGCCGAACGGCACCCGGGAGCGGGCGTGCAGTCGATCCGGGTTTCCGGCCCGGACGTCCCCACCTGGAAACGCGGTCCCAGGACCGTCCAGGGGCGTGGTCCTCGCGACACCTACGGTTGACGCGACGAAATCGTCCTCGGGGATGAAGAACACCCGTCCAGCGGGCGGATGAGCCCCGTGGAGAGGGGCTCCTGCGGTAGACTGGCGAGTGCAGTGTGCGGGCGTTCCGCGCGCAGGCAGGAGCAATCCCGACATGGCATCAGAATCTGACGACGACCGGACGATCCCGCAGGACGAGACCGAGCAGGCTCCACCGACGGAACCATCGTACGGCGCAGACCAGATTCAGGTGCTGGAGGGGCTCGAGGCGGTCCGCAAGCGCCCGGGCATGTACATCGGTTCGACGGGTCCGCGTGGTCTCCACCACCTGGTGCAGGAGATCGTCGACAACTCCGTCGACGAAGCACTGGCCGGCTACTGCGACACGATCGACGTCACCATCCGCGAGGACGGCGGCGTCCGCGTGGTCGACAACGGCCGTGGCATCCCGGTCGACACCCACGCGGCCGAGGGCGTCTCGACGCTCCAGGTCGTCCTCACCGTCCTGCACGCCGGCGGCAAGTTCGGTGGCGGCGGGTACGCGGTGTCCGGTGGTCTGCACGGCGTGGGCTCCTCCGTCGTGAACGCCCTGAGCTCCGAGCTCGACGTCGAGGTCCGCCGCCAGGGCCACGTCTGGCGCCAGAGCTACACCGACGGCGTCCCGGTCGCCCCCGTCTCGAAGGACGAGGAGACCGACGTGACCGGCACCACGATCACGTTCTGGCCGAACGCCGACATCTTCGAGACCGTCGAGTTCGACTACGAGACGCTGCGCACGCGCTTCCAGCAGATGGCCTTCCTCAACAAGGGCCTCCGCATCAACCTCACCGACGAGCGCACCCCGGACGAGGGCGAGGAGTCGCGCCGTGACTCCTTCCGCTACGAGCGCGGGCTGCCCGACTACGTCGAGTACCTCAACGCGCAGAAGAAGGCCGACCTCGTCCACCCCGACGTCATCGCGATCGAGGCCGAGGACACCGAGCGCAAGATCGCGCTCGAGATCGCCATGCAGTGGAACACCTCCTACCAGGAGAGCGTCCACACCTTCGCGAACACGATCAACACGCACGAGGGCGGCACCCACGAAGAGGGCTTCCGTGCGGCCCTGACGAGCCTGGTCAACCGGTACGCCCGCGAGACCAAGATCATCAAGGAGAAGGACGACAACCTCACGGGTGACGACATCCGCGAAGGGCTGACCGCCGTCATCTCCGTGAAGCTCGGCGAGCCGCAGTTCGAGGGCCAGACGAAGACCAAGCTCGGCAACACCGAGGCGAAGTCGTTCGTGCAGCGCGTCGTCGGCACCGAGCTCACCCACTGGTTCGAGAGCAACCCGTCCCAGGCGCGCGACGTCGTGCGGAAGGCGATCCAGGCGTCGCAGGCCCGGCTCGCCGCCCGCAAGGCCCGCGAGACCACCCGGCGCAAGGGGCTGCTCGAGTCGGGCGGCATGCCCGGCAAGCTCAAGGACTGCCAGTCGAAGGACCCGACGCTGTCGGAGATCTTCATGGTCGAGGGCGACTCCGCCGGTGGTTCCGCCGTGCAGGGTCGCAACCCCATGACCCAGGCGATCCTGCCGCTGCGCGGCAAGATCCTCAACGTCGAGAAGGCCCGTCTCGACCGCGCCCTGGCCAACCAGGAGATCCAGTCGATGATCACGGCGTTCGGCGCCGGCATCGGCGAGGACTTCGACCCGGACAAGGCCCGGTACCACAAGATCGTGCTGATGGCCGATGCCGACGTCGACGGCCAGCACATCACGACGCTGCTGCTCACGCTGCTCTTCCGCTACATGCGTCCGCTCATCGAGCGCGGGTACGTGTACCTCGCACAGCCGCCGCTGTACCGCCTGAAGTGGTCGAACGCGGCGCACGAGTACGTGTTCAGCGACCGGGAGCGCGACGCCCTGATGCAGGCGGGCATCGCCGCCGGCAAGCGCATCCCGAAGGACAACGGGATCCAGCGCTACAAGGGTCTGGGCGAGATGGACTACAAGGAGCTCTGGGACACCACGATGAACCCGGACACCCGCACGCTCCTGCAGGTCACGCTCGAGGACGCCGCCGCGGTCGACAGCGTCTTCGCGACGCTGATGGGTGAGGACGTCGAGTCGCGACGCCAGTTCATCCAGCAGAACGCCAAGGACGTCCGCTTCCTCGACATCTAGTACCGGCCTGGAGGCGCGGTGCCAACCGCGTCGACCAGTCCCGACCCCCTGTGGTCGCGCCCGGCGCGACCGACGGAACCAGTGCCTCCCGGCCGACGACCGGAGGGCCACCAGAAAGGTGACCAAGCCACATGGCTGACGACAACGAGAACGGCGCCGACGAGCAGCCCGAGATCGTGCACGGCGAGGTAGGCGACATCGTGGTCTCCGGCGACCGCATCTCGCAGGTCGACCTGCAGCTCGAGATGCAGCGGTCGTACCTCGACTACGCGATGTCCGTCATCGTCGGACGTGCGCTGCCGGAGGTCCGTGACGGCCTGAAGCCGGTCCACCGCCGCGTCATCTACGCGATGTTCGACGGCGGCTACCGGCCGGACCGGGCGTTCTCGAAGTGCTCCCGCGTCGTCGGTGACGTCATGGGCCAGTTCCACCCGCACGGCGACAGCGCGATCTACGACGCGCTCGTCCGCCTCGTGCAGCCGTGGTCGCTCCGGTACCCGCTCGCGCTCGGCCAGGGCAACTTCGGGTCCCCGGGCAACGACGGCGCCGCGGCCCCGCGGTACACCGAGACCAAGATGGCACCGCTCGCCATGGAGATGGTCCGGGACATCGACGAGGACACCGTCGACTTCCAGGACAACTACGACGGCCGCACGCAGGAGCCGTCGATCCTGCCGGCGCGCTTCCCGAACCTGCTGGTCAACGGATCGGTGGGCATCGCGGTCGGCATGGCCACGAACATCCCCCCGCACAACCTGCGCGAGGTCGCCGAGGGCGCCCAGTGGGCGCTCGCACACCCGGACGCGACGCGCGAGGAGCTCCTCGGCGCGCTCATGCAGCGGATCAAGGGCCCGGACTTCCCGACCGGCGCGCAGATCCTCGGCACGAAGGGCATCCAGGACGCCTACCGCACCGGTCGTGGCTCGATCACGATGCGCGCGGTCGTCAACGTCGAGGAGATCCAGGGTCGCACGTGCCTGGTCGTCACCGAGCTGCCGTACCAGGTGAACCCGGACAACCTGGCGATCCGCATCGCCGAGGGCGTGAAGGACGGCAAGCTCGCCGGCATCGCGGACATCCGCGACGAGACCTCCGGCCGCACCGGTCAGCGCCTGGTCATCGTGCTGAAGCGCGACGCGGTGGCGAAGGTCGTGCTCAACAACCTGTACAAGCACACGCAGCTGCAGGAGAACTTCGGCGCGAACATGCTCGCCATCGTCGACGGGGTGCCGCGCACGCTGTCGCTCGACGGCTTCATCTCGGCGTGGGTCGACCACCAGATCGACGTCATCGTCCGCCGTACCCAGTACCGGCTCCGCGAGGCCGAGAAGCGCGCGCACATCCTGCGCGGCTACCTCGCGGCGCTCGACGCCCTCGACGAGGTCATCGCGCTCATCCGTCGGTCGCCCGACGTCGAGGAGGCGCGGACCGGCCTGATGGACCTGCTGTCCGTCGACGAGATCCAGGCACGCGCGATCCTCGAGCTGCAGCTCCGCCGCCTGGCCGCCCTCGAGCGCCAGAAGATCCACGACGAGGCCGAGGAACTCGAGCGCAAGATCGCCGACTTCCAGGACATCCTGGCGTCGGAGACCCGGCAGCGCACGATCATCGGTGACGAGCTCGCCGAGATCGTCGACCGCTTCGGCGACGACCGTCGCAGCGAGATCATGCTCGGCTACGACGGTGACATGTCCATCGAGGATCTCATCCCCGAGGAGGAGATGGTCGTCACCATCACCCGCGGCGGGTACGTCAAGCGCACGCGGAGCGACAACTACCGGTCGCAGCACCGCGGCGGTCGCGGCGTCAAGGGTGCGCAGCTCCGCGCGGACGACATCGTCGAGCACTTCTTCGTCACGACGACCCACCACTGGCTGCTCTTCCTCACCGACCAGGGTCGCGTGTACCGCGCCAAGGCGTACGAGCTGCAGGAGGCGAGCCGTGACGCCAAGGGGCAGCACGTCGCCAACCTGCTCGCCATGCAGCCCGACGAGCAGATCCAGCAGGTGCTCGACATCCGCGACTACGAGGCGGCGCAGTACCTCGTGCTCGCGACGGAGCAGGGTCTGGTCAAGAAGACCGCGCTGAACGAGTACGACACCAACCGCACCGGCGGCATCATCGCGATCAACCTCCGCGAGGGCGACAAGCTCCGCCAGGCGCTGCTGGTCGACGAGACCGACGACCTGCTGCTCGTGTCGAAGCACGGCATGTCGCTCCGCTTCACCGCGACCAACGACACCCTCCGTCCGATGGGCCGGTCGACCTCCGGCGTGAAGGGCATGTCCTTCCGCGGCGACGACGCACTGCTCGCCGCACGTGTGGTGTCGGACGACGGCTACGTGTGGGTGATGACCGAGGGCGGCTACGCCAAGCGCACCTCGGTCGACCAGTACCGGGTGCAGGGCCGCGGTGGTCTCGGCATCAAGGTGGCCAAGCTGGCCGCCGATCGGGGCGACCTCGTGGGGGCGCTCATCGTCGGCGAGGACGACGAGGTGCTCGTCGTGCTGCAATCGGGCAAGGTGGTAAGGTCTGCCGTGTCCGAGGTGCCCGCCAAGGGTCGCGACACGATGGGTGTGGTCTTCGCGAGGTTCGCGGAGAACGACCGGATCATCGCGGTGGCCCGGAACAGCGAGCGGAACCTGGATGACCAGGACGACGCCGACCCCGAGATCGAGCCTGCGGGCCCGGTGGAGACGGTGAGCCCTGACGAAGCGGCCCCCGACCCCGCCGACACCGCCGACACCGAGCCTGTCGAGGACGAGGCCGGAGAGGACCAGTCGAACAATGAGTAGTGTCGCCGAGAAGCTCCAGAAGAAGGCGAAACGTCCCAGCGGTACCCGGCAGGTCCGCCTGCGTCTGGTGTACCTCGACTTCTGGTCGATGGTGAAGCTGAGCTTCCTCATCGCGCTCGCCGGTTCGATCGTGATCATCGTCGCGACCGCGCTGGTCTGGGTCATCCTCAACCAGACCGGCGTGTTCACCCAGATCGACGCCCTGCTCAAGGACGTCACCGGGCAGAACAGCTACTCGATCATGGACCAGTTCTCGCTCGGGCAGGTCCTCGGGTTCTCGGTCGTGGTGGGCATCCTCAACGTGGTCGTCGGCACCGTGCTCGGTGCGATCGTGAGCGTCCTCTACAACCTCAGTGTGCGGATCACGGGCGGCCTGCTCGTGGGCTTCACGAACAACTGACACACCCGGGCCGGACGGCAGTCGCCCCTCGATTTCGTTCTCCGAGATCGGTACGGTAGGCTTTCATCTGGTCTGAGGGGCTATAGCTCAGGCGGTTAGAGCGCTTCGCTGATAACGAAGAGGTCCAAGGTTCAAGTCCTTGTAGCCCCACCACTTCCCACCGGGACCAGTACGCTGGTCCTCACGGGGCCTTAGCTCAGTTGGTAGAGCGCCTGCTTTGCAAGCAGGATGTCGGGAGTTCGATTCTCCCAGGCTCCACTCGAGAAGCCCCTGCTCGCGACTTCGTCGCTTCGCGGGGGCTTCGTTCTGTGCTGGCCGGCGCCTCCGGCGCGCCGCTCCGCGATGGTCGTCTTCCTCCGGGCGTGGCCGTTGTGGGGTGGTCGCCTCGGTGGTCTTCGGGCGTGAGGTGTGGCCGTTGTGGGGTGGTCGCCTCGGTGGTCTTCGGGCGTGAGGTGTCGCCACTGCGGGCGTTCGGCCCGGCGCTGGCGCACGACCTGCCGTCTGTGGTGCTTCGACGCGGCATGTCGTGGCACCTGGGCGAGCGACCGCGGCATGTTGCGCGACGGCGCATCAGCGGCTGACGGGACGGGGGGCATGCCTCCAGTTGGTGGCTGGGGCCGGGCCTGTGCCTGAGGCTGGGACCGGTGCTGTGCCTGAGGCTGAGGCTGGGGCTGGCGAGCGGGCAGGACGTGCCGCGAGCGGGGCGTCGAGGGGGTTCTTCTCGTCGAGTCTCGGCGGTGAGCGGGCCGTATTTCGCCCGTTCGCGGCTCGGGGCAGGTGGCACGCGCACGGGGCCAGGGGCAGGTTCTGCGGCGCACGGGACAGCCGGGGACGACGAAGGGCCCCGGCGCGGTGCCGGGGCCCTTCGTACGAACCGGGAGGTCAGGCGGCGGGCTTCTCCGCCGTGTCGGCGTCGTCGGCGACCCACAGGTCGTCGTCGGCGCGGAGCGTCTGGTAGGCGGCGTACGCGGCACCGGCAACGGCGACCACACCGACGACGATGAGGGCGACCCCACCGAACCCGAGGCCCTTCTTCTGCTGCCCCGGCGTGTACTTCGCCGCGGCCTTCTTCGCCTTCTTGCCCTTCTTCTGGGCGTCCTTCACGATCTTCTTGACGCGCGGGTCCTTCGCGAGGTCCTTCACGCTCATCACCGAACCAGCGGTCGCCACGAGGCCGGGGACGACCTCGGTCTGGAAGCGGTGCGACGCGCTGTGCGCGGCCGAGGTCGCTGCGTGCACGCCCGTCGCGACGGCGGGACGGATCCCGTTGTCGATCGCGTTCTGCACGCGGGGGGCGATGTCCTTCCGGGCTGCGTCAGCAGCGTGCGTGCGGGCCTCGGCGAGGATCGCGTTCGCGTGCTCGAGGACCTTGCGCTGCTCGCCGAGGAGCGAGGCCGTCTTGCCCTTGAGCTTCTTGATCTGCTTCCGACGCTTGCGCGGGATCTCGATCGTCGTCATCTGGTACCTCCATCGGATCGGCGTGACCCCATCCTGCCACCGAGCACCCTGACAGGTCACGGATCGTCGGCTGTGTGATCGGTGTCACCGTCAGGAGTGCATGCGAGAATCGACACATGTCTCTGCACACCGCTGTCGCAACGATCCACACGAACAAGGGCGACATCCGCGTCAACCTGTTCGGCAACCACGCCCCGAAGACCGTCAAGAACTTCGTCGACCTCGCGACCGGCAAGCAGGAGTGGACGCACCCCGGCACGGGCAAGGTCTCGACCGACAAGCTCTACGACGGTGTCGTCTTCCACCGCATCATCAAGGACTTCATGATCCAGGGCGGCGACCCGCTCGGTCAGGGCATCGGTGGTCCGGGCTACCGCTTCGACGACGAGATCCACCCGGAGCTCACCTTCCAGGAGCCGTACATCTTCGCGATGGCGAACGCCGGCATCCAGGGCGGGCGCGGCACGAACGGCTCGCAGTTCTTCATCACGACCGTGGCGACCCCCTGGCTGCAGGGCAAGCACACCATCTTCGGTGAGGTCGCCGACGACGAGTCGCGCGCGGTCGTCGACGCGATCGAGGGCGTCCCGACCGACGGTCGCGACAAGCCCGTCGAGGACGTCGTCATCGAGAGCATCGACGTCGAGGACGTCTGAACCCGGTGACCGACCAGGCCCCGGGGCGGGACAACTACTGCTACCGACACCCGGACCGGCAGAGCTTCATCCTGTGCCAGCGGTGCGGGCGGACGATCTGCACCGAGTGCCAGACACCGGCGGCCGTCGGCGTGCACTGCCCGGAGTGCGTGCGTGAACAGCGCGCACAGTTCCAGGCGAACCGCCGTGCCTCCGGGGCCCCGGGCGGCCTGACCGTCGCCCGCCGTCGGTTCGCGATGATGGACCAGAAGGCGACCACGGTGATCATCGCCGTCTCGGTCGTGATCTGGCTGCTGAACCTGCTGTCCGGCGGCGTCGTCAACCAGTGGCTCAGCTACTGGACACCGTTGGTCGGGACACAGCCGTGGCGCCTCGTCACGGGGCTGTTCGTCCACTCGTCGATCTTCCACATCGGGTTCAACATGCTCGCGGTGTTCATCTTCGGGCGGATCCTCGAGAACCTCCTCGGCACGTGGCGCTTCGTCGCGCTGTACTTCCTGGCGGGCCTCGGCGGTGACCTCGCGGTGTCCCTGCTGACCCCCGGTACGCCGGTGGTCGGCGCCTCGGGTGCGATCTTCGGTCTGTTCGCGGCGTTCTTCGTGATCCAGCGCAGCCTGGGCTACAACGCCGTCCAGCTGCTCGTCATCATGGGGCTCAACCTCGTCGTCGGCTTCCTGCCCGGGACCAACATCTCGTGGCAGGCCCACGTCGGCGGCATCGTGCTCGGGTTCCTCACGGGCTTCGTCTTCTCGAAGACCCGGAACGTCCGGCAGCGTGGCCTGCAGATCGGGCTGCTCGTCGCCGAAGCGGTCCTGCTCGTGGCTGGGATCGGCGCCGCGTACATCAGCATCGGTGGCTACGCGATCGGCTGACGAGTTCGCCGCCGCACGCAACGCCCCGTCCCACCACAGTGTGGGGCGGGGCGTTCTGCGTCTCCAGAGGCCGCTCTCCACAGCCCTCCGGTGAGTTCTCCACAGTTGGGGACAACTCGGTGAGTTACACGGGTGTGATTATCCCCACTGTGGACGAGCCTGTGGACAACTCGGGGGCCACGGTGTGGATGGTTGTGTGGAAAGTGTGGACAACTGTGGAGAATGCGGTCCCGGGTGTGGACGGATGCGTCCGGGTGCTGTCGGGGTTGTGGAGAGCGAGCCGGGATCCGATCCGGGACGGGACGGGACGGGCCGGGCGGGGACGGGCCCGGCAGGCCGGGACGAACGACGACGCCCGCCGTACCTGGCGGTACGACGGGCGTCGGGAGATGCTGGGCGGCGGTCAGCGCCACCGCGTGGTCATGAGGAACCCGATGAACATGATCCCGAAGCCGATCAGGATGTTCCACGACCCGAGCGACGGTACGGGCAGGGTCGTGTTCGAGATGTAGAAGACGATGACCCAGGCCAGGCCGATGAGCATGAAGCCGAACATGACCGGCTTGAACCACACGGGGTTGGGCTGGTCGCCCGCCGTGTCGACCGAGTCGGCTCGGGTCCTCCGGGCGGGCTTGGTGCGGTCCTTGTCCTTGGCCATGGCCGGTATCCTACCGTGACCACGTCTGTGGGAAGACCCTCAGCAGCCCGCGCACATCCCCCACGAGTACGGTGATCCGACCATGACCAAGATCCTCGTCGTCGACAACTACGACAGCTTCGTCTACACGCTCAACGGCTACCTGCAGCAGCTCGGCGCGGACACCGACGTCGTCCGGAACGACGCGTTCCCCGAGGACGAGCTCGCCGAGCGCATCGCCGACTACGACGGAGTGCTGCTCTCGCCCGGGCCGGGCACCCCCGCGGACGCCGGTGTCTCGATCCCGACCGTGCGTGCCGCCGTCGATGCCGAGACCCCGCTGCTCGGCGTGTGCCTCGGGCACCAGGCGATCGCCGAGGCCATGGGTGCCACGGTGACCCACGCCGAGGAACTCATGCACGGGAAGACCTCGCAGGTCGACCACGACGACAGCGTGCTCTTCGCCGGTGTCCCGCACCCGTTCACCGCCACGCGGTACCACTCGCTCGCGATCGTCGACGGGACGGTGCCCGACGAGCTCACCGTCACGGCGCGGACCGCAGGTGGGGTGATCATGGGCGTGCAGCACCGTGACCACCCAGTGTACGGCGTGCAGTTCCACCCGGAGTCCGTCCTCACCGAGGGCGGGTACCGGATGGTCGGCAACTGGCTCGAGACCACCGGTCTGACCGGTGCTGCCGAGCGGGCCGCAGCGCTCAACCCGCTGATCGCCGAACACCGGTCCTGACGCCGGAGCGGTACGACCGCCGACGCGTCCGATGACCACCGGCGCAGGCGACGCCCGCGGGGATGGTGCCGCGTGCCTCCAGGCCGACGGACGGAGCCCGCCGCAGCCGACCTGACGGAGTGGACTACTGTCCGCCGCCGCCCTGGACGGTCCCGCTGCCCCCGCCGCCGCCACCGTCACTGCCGCTGCTGTCGTCGCCACCCTGCTCGGGGACGGACGGCGCCTGTGACGGCCGCTGTGCCGAAGCTGCGCAGTACGTCAGCGTGATGGTGCTGCCCTGCGCGACGTCGCCCTGCGGCACGCTCTGCTGCACCACGGTGCTGCCCGTGCACGTGTAGGTCGGGGACGCCACGACCTTCAGCCCGAGGTTCGCGAGTGCCTCGTTGGCGGCGCTGATCGGCTGCTGCGTGACGTCCGGCATCTGCACCTTGCCGTTGGAGACCGTCAGGTTGACGACGGAACCCTTCGTCAGCTGCGTGCTGCTCCCCGGGTCGCTGCTCATCACGGTGCCCTCGGGCACGTCGCTCGAGTAGTCGCTGTTGATCGCTCCGACCGCGAACCCGGCGTCCTTCAGTGCCTGTTCCGCCGCGTCCTGCGTCTGGTTGGCGACGTCCGGGACGGCGACCTGCTCCGGTCCCAGGGAGACGACGACGCGGATGCTCTGCTTGCGGGCGACGTTCGTGCCCTCCCCGGGCTCGGTCCGGATGACCGTGTCCTTGGTGACGTCGTCGGAGTTCTCGCCGACCTCGACGGCACTCAGGTCCCGCTTCTCGAGTTCGGTCCGCGCCGAGTCCCACGTGGCGCCGACGACGTTCGGTACGGACACCGACGACGACACCGGTGCCTTGCCGGGCTGCAGGTTCGCGACGAAGAACACAACGCCCGCTATGACGGCGGCGGTGAGGATGATGCCGAGCCAGATCCAGGCGACCGGAGGGCGGTTCTGCGTGCGCTGCGGTCGGTGGTCGGCCGCGTCGTCGTCGAGCTCGCGGAACGCCACCGCAGGGTTCGAGGTGGTGCGGGGGTTCACGCCGAAGAGCATCGTGGACGCGTCGTGTGCCGCGTTCTGCTGGAGCGTGCGCGTGGACACCGGGACCTTGCCGGCGGCGGCCTGCTGCAGGTCGGTCCGGAAGTCCGCGGCGGTCTGGAAGCGACGGGTGCGGTCCTTCACCAGGGCGTGCAGCGTCACCGCGTCGAGCGCCGGGGACACCTCGGGCACGAGCGTGGAGGGCGCGACCGGCTGCTCGCTCACGTGCTGGTAGGCCACGGCCACCGGGGAGTCGCCGACGAAGGGCGGGCGGCCGGTGAGCAGCTCGAAGAGCAGCACGCCGGTCGAGTACAGGTCGGTCCGGGCGTCGACGGTCTCACCGCGGGCCTGCTCCGGCGAGAAGTACGAGGCCGTCCCGAGGATCGAGGTCGTCTGCGCGACCGTCGCGGACGTGTCGGTGATGGCACGGGCGATGCCGAAGTCCATCACCTTGACCTGGCCGCTGTGCGTCACCATGACGTTCGCGGGCTTGATGTCGCGGTGCACCACGCCGGCGCGGTGCGAGTACTCGAGGGCGGTGAGGATCCCCTCGGTGAAGCGGACCGCCTCGGCCGGGTCGAGCGGGCCGTCGTCGAGCACGTCGGAGAGTGCGCGACCGTCGACGTGCTCCATGACGATGTAGGGCACCTGGACCTGGGCGCCGGAGGGCTCGGTGACCGTCTCCTCGCCCGCGTCGTAGACGCGCACGATGGTCGGGTGCGCCATGCGGGCCGCCGCCTGGGCCTCCTGCCGGAAGCGGATCCGGAAGGTCGGGTCCGAGGCGAGGCTCGGCTTGAGGAGCTTCACCGCCACCTTGCGACCGAGTCGCGTGTCGGTGCCCACGTGCACCGTCGCCATGCCCCCACGACCGATGACGTCACCGATCTCGTAGCGGTCGGCGAGGAGCGTGATCCCCGCGGTCACACCTTCTGGCACGTACTCCTCCGAATGTTCGTCCGGGCAAGTGTACGGCAGGGGTTCCTGCCCGAACGCTGACGACGGGGGCTGCCGACGAACCGTTACACAACGGTGTCGACAGCCCCCGTTCGGGTGACGATCAGTTGGCGTCCTGCGGGCCGGTCGGGGTCGGGGTCGGGGTGCCCGAGGGCGTCGGGTCCTCCGCCTGTTCCCACGTCGCCGTCGCGGCGTCGGACGACTCAGAGGCAGCGAGCGAGCCGCACGTGACCGTGTAGGTGAACGAGACCTCGTCGTCCACGGCGTCCGCCTGGATGGTGACGGCCGTCGAGCTGGTGTCCCCGGAGGTGGCTCCCGAGGCGTCCTTGCCGCCCGTGACCGTCCACGTGTACTTCGACACGTCGTAGCCGTCGGGGCACGTCGCGCCCGACCAGCTGAAGGTGACCTGGCCGGACTCGGACACCGTCCCCGCGGTCGGGGTGTTCGGCTTGTTGGCCGTCGGCGGGGTCGTGTACTGGGTGAGCGTCACGAGGGTGCCCTCGACGACGCTGCCCGTCGGGGTGAGGTCCGCGACGGTGCCGGCCTGCTCCGCGGTCGGCGCGGGGCTGCCGTCCTGCACGGTGACCTCGAAGCCGCGGCCCTGGAGCTCGTTCCGGACCTCGTCGGCGCTGCGGCCGACGTAGTCGCCCTTGTTGATGAACACCCGGTCCGCGGTCGGCGACGGGGTCGACGACGGCGCGGACTGCGAGGGAGCCGGCCGCGACGAGGACGGTGCCGGGTCGGGTTCGCCCTGACCGCCGAGCGCGAACGCGGCGATCGCGCCGCCGATGAGCAGCACCGCGAGGACCCCGACGAGCCACCAGATCCAGGCGCGCTTCTTCTTCGGTTCCTCGTCCTCCGGCGCTGCCGGTGACCGCGGCGTGCCGGGAGGGCCGGCGACGGCTCCGGCCTGCGTGCCGATGAGCGCGGTCGCCGCGTCGTTGCCCGGACGCTGCGGCGGGTTGAACGCGACGGTGCCCGCGCCGCCGACAGCTGGGACGGCGACGGTCGCTGCGGCGACGTCCCCGCGCCGCAGCGCCTGGGACGCGCGGGCCAGGTTCGCCGCGGTCGCCGGACGGTCCGCCGGCTTCTTGGCGATGCAGGACAGCACGAGTGCCGAGACCGGCTCGGGCACGTCACCGGGCAGCGCGGGCGGCTGCTCGTTGATGTGCGCCATCGCGATCGCGACCTGGGACTCACCGGTGAACGGACGACGCCCGGCCAGGCACTCGTACGCGACGATGCCGAGCGAGTAGATGTCGGTCGACGGCGATGCCGGGTGGCCGCTCGCCTGCTCCGGGGACAGGTACTGGACGGTGCCCATCACCTGGCCCGTCGCGGTGAGCGGGACCTGGTCGGCGATGCGCGCGATGCCGAAGTCGGTGATCTTCACGCGGCCGTCGGGCGTGATGAGCAGGTTCCCGGGCTTGATGTCGCGGTGCACCAGGCCGACGGCGTGCGCGGCCTGCAGGGCGTTCGCCGTCTGGGCGACGATGTCGAGCACCTTGTCGACCGGCAGCGTGTGCTCCCGCTCGATCATGGTGGACAGGGCCTCGCCCGGGACGAGCTCCATCACCAGGTAGGCGCTGCCGTCCTCCTCGCCGTAGTCGAAGACGTTGGCGATCCCCTCGTGGTTGACGAGGGCAGCGTGGCGCGCCTCCGCCCGGAAGCGCTCGAGGAAGCCCGGGTCGCCGAGGTACTCGTCCTTGAGGATCTTGAGTGCGACGGTCCGGCCGATGACGAGGTCGGTCGCCTGCCACACCTCACCCATGCCGCCGATCGCGACCCGCGAGGAGAGCTGGTACCGCCCACCGAAGGTGAGTCCGCTGGTGGGTCTCATTTGTTCAGCACCGCCTCCATGACCTTCTTCGCGACCGGGGCCGCGACCGTGTTGCCGACGCCGGACTGCCCGAGTCCGCCGCCGTTCCCGACGACGACCGCGACGGCCACCTCCGGGTTCTTCGCCGGGGCGAACCCCGTGAACCACAGCGTGTACGGATCACCCGTACCGCCTTCCGCCGTACCCGTCTTGCCGGCGACGTCGACTCCGTCGATCTTCGCATTGGTGCCGGTCCCGCCGCTCACGACGCTCTGCATCGCCTCGGTCAGGTCGGCGGCCTCGGAGCCGGACAGCGGGTCGCTGTACTGCTTCGGCGAGAACGACTCGACCGTCTTCAGGTCGCTCGTGGTGATCGAGTCGACGAGCGAGGGCTGCATGACCTTGCCGCCGTTCGCGATGCCGGCCGACACCATCGCCATCTGCAGCGGCGAGACGCGCACGCTGGCCTGCCCGAACGCGCTCAGCATGAGCTGGGCGGTCGAGTCGACGTCGGGGTACTGGCTCGCGGTGGCGCGCATCGGGACCTCGATCGCGTCACCGAAGCCGTACTCGTCCGCGACGGACTTGATCCGGTCGTACCCGAGCTTCTGGCCGAGCTCGGCGAACGGGATGTTGCACGAGAACTGGATCGCCGTCCGGAGCTTCACCGTGTCGCCACCACCGCAGGAGCCACCCTCGGCGTTGTTGATGTACGAGCTGGTGCCCGGCAGCTGCAGGCGCGACGGGTTCGGGAACTCGGAGTCGAGCGAGTACTTGCCGTCCTTGAGCGCGGCGGAGGCCACGACGAGCTTGAAGACGGAGCCCGGCGTGTACAGGTCGCCGCCGATCGCGCGGTTCTGCAGCGGGGTCGGGGTCTGCTGCAGCAGGGCGTCGTACTGCTGCTTGACCTGCGCGGTGTCGTGCGAGGTCAGGGCGTTCGGGTCGTACGCCGGCTTCGACACCATCGCCAGGATCTTGCCCGTGCTGGGCTGGATCGCGACGACCGCACCGCTGTTCTCGCCGAGTGCGTCGTACGCGGCCTGCTGCACGTCCGGGTCGATGGTGAGGTTGACGTTGTCGCCCTGGACGTCCTGACCGGTGAGGATCGCGTTGAGGTTCTGGAAGAACGATGCGTCGGAGTTGCCGGAGAGCACGGCGTTCTCGGCGCTCTCGATGCCCGTGTTGCCCTGGCCGATCGTGAAGTAGCCGGTCACGGCGGAGTACAGCGCACCGTTCGTGTACTTGCGCTGGTACTGGTACTGGTCGTCCGAGGGGGTCGACTCGGCGATCGGGCTGCCGTCGACCAGGATCGCGCCGCGCTTGGTCGAGTAGCTGTCCAGGATCGTGCGGGAGTTCCGCGAGTCGGCACGCAGGGTGTCGGCGGCGAAGAACTGGATCGAGGTCGTCGACACGAAGAGCGCGACGAACATGAGCACGATGACGGTCGAGACTCCGCGGAGCTGTCGGTTCACCGGGTGCGCTCCTTCCTGGTCGTCGCACCGCGTCCGGAACGGCCACGGGCGGCGGGGACCGCGCCCTGCTGGACGCGCTGTTCTGCGGGGATCGAGTCGGTCAGTCGCAGCAGCATCGCCGCGATGATCCAGTTCGCGATGAGCGACGAGCCACCCGCGGCCATGAAGGGTGTGGTCAGACCGGTCACCGGGATGATCCGGGTGATGCCGCCGACGACGACGAAGACCTGCAGGGCGATGATGAAGCCGAAGCCGACACCGAGCAGCTTGCCGAAGTCGTCCTGCGCCGTGAAGGCCACGCGGAGGCCCCGCGACGCCAGGACGATGAACAGGGCGAGGATCGCGAAGACGCCGATCAGCCCGAGTTCCTCGCCGAGCGACGCGACGATGTAGTCCGCGTTGGCGACGGGTGTGATGTACGGACGGCCCTGACCGAGGCCGGTGCCCGTGATCCCGCCGTTCGCGAAGCCGAACAGGCCCTGGACGAGCTGGTAGCTGCCCTGGGTCTGTCGGTCGAAGATCGCCTGGTCGAACGGGTCGAGCCACTGCTCGAAGCGACCCCGCACGTAGACCAGGACCGACTGCGCGACGAGGGCACCACCGACGAACAGCCCGAGGCCGATGACGACCCAGCCGAGCCGGGCGGTCGCGACGTAGATCATCACGAGGAACAGGCCGAAGTAGAGCAGCGCCGTGCCGAGGTCGCGCTGGAACACCAGGACGGCCATGGCCGACGCCCACATCACCAGGATCGGGCCGAGGTCACGGGCGCGCGGGAACGTCATGCCCGCGAACTTCTTGCCGACGATGGACAGCGAGTCCCGGGCGGTGACGAGGTACCCGGCGAAGAACAGCGCCATCGTGATCTTCGCGAGCTCGCCGGGCTGGAACGAGAACGGGCCGATGCGGATCCACACGCGGGCGCCCCCGACGTTCGCCCCGATCCCGGGGAGCATCGGGAGGAGCAGCAGCGCGATCGTCGCGAACATGAAGATGTAGCGGTACCGCTGCAGGAACCGGTGGTTGCGGACCGCGACGACGGTGATCGTCGCGAGCACCATCGCGAGCATCGTCCAGACGATCTGCTTCACCCCGATGGCGTCCCAGCCGGTCAGGCCGTTGTGCACGTCGATGCGGTAGATCTCGGCGATGCCGATGCCGTTGAGCACCAGGGCGATGGGCAGCACGAACGGGTCCGCGTGCTTCGCGACGACGCGGAGCACCACGTGCATGACGAGCGCGAGGCCGAGGATCCCGCCGCCGACCCAGAGCACACCGGTGTCGAAGATGCGGCCCTTGGTGCCGAGCTGGACGAGCACCATCGCGCCGGCGCAGATGCCGCACGCGATGACGAGCAGCACGAGCTCGAGGTTCCGGGCGCGGGCCGGCTCCCGCAGCTTGATGGTGATCGCCTGCGTGAAGGACTGCGCGGTCGCGGTGCTCATCGGCCGTCCCCCGGGCTCTCGGACGGCGAGGCGCTGCCGGACGGCGAGGCGCTGCCCGACGGTGACCCCGACCGGGTCGGGGTGGGCGACGGCGACGAATCCGCATCGCCGCCCGTGCCGGCCTGGTCCTGGCCGGTCTCGGCGGCCTTCCGCAGCCGGTCCACGATGTCGCGCGCGTCGGAGAGCGAGGTCGCGTTGATCGTCGACCGCACGTTCTCGCGCGTGTAGTCCGGGAGCGACGTGACCGAGATGTCGGTGTCCTCGTAGACGTCCGACAGCGCGATCGGCCCGATCGACTGCTGCACGCCCTGGTAGATGGCGACCGTGCCGCGGTCGGTGCCGACGTAGTAGTGCGCCTGCGTGATCCGCCAACCGAGGAACACCGCCCCCACGAGGGCTGCGACGGCGACGACGAGCGCGATCGACCAGGCCACGCGACGCCGGATGCGGCGACGGCGGTCCTCGGCGATGAGCTCGGCGAAGTACTGGTCGGACTCGGGCTCGAAGTGGGAGTCCTCCGGCACGGCGCTCACCTTGAGGGGGTGGAGCAGGATCGTGGGGAGGCGGATCGGCTTGCGACCGGTCGACGCCTCGAAGGTCAGGGGTGCCGCGGCGGAACCGACCGTGGTGGCGGCGGCGTCGTCGTCCTCGGGTTCCGTGTCGGTGACGTCCATCACGACGACGGTCACGTTGTCCGGGGCACCGTGGTCGAGCGTCTCCTTGACCAGGCGCTGCGTCACCTGGTTCGCGTCCATGGTCGACGCGAGCGCGTGCCGGATCCGCTCCTCGGCCAGGTACGACGACAGACCGTCCGAGCAGAGCAGCCAGCGGTCGCCGGTCTGGATGTCCATGACGGCGGTGTCGACCTCGGGGGCGGCGTCGACGTCGCCGAGCACGCGCATGAGCACCGAGCGCCGGGGGTGGACGGCGGCTTCCTCCGGCGTGATGCGACCGCTGTCGACGAGTCGCTGCACGAAGGTGTGGTCGGACGTGATCTGCTGCAGTTCGCCGTCGCGCAGGCGGTAGATGCGGGAGTCGCCGATGTGCGCGATGGCGATCTGCTCGCCGACCCGGATGAGTGCGGACACCGTGGTGCCCATGCCGGTGAGTTCCTGGTGCTCGAACACCGTCTCGGTGATGAGCTGGTTCGCGGCGATGAGCGCGGACTGCAGGGCGAACTCGGCGTCGTGCGCGGACGGGAACTCGCGGTCGACCTCGCGGATGCGGCGGATGGCGATCGCGGACGCGACGTCGCCGCCGGCGTGGCCGCCCATGCCGTCCGCGACGGCGAAGAGGTGCGTGCCGGCGTAGCCGGAGTCCTGGTTGTTGGCGCGGATGCGCCCCACGTGGGACACAGCGGCGCTCAGCGTGCGAGCCGTCATGTCCCGGTTACCGCCGCAGCTCGAACGTCGTCGTCCCGATCGTGATCGGCGTCCGTTCCGCGATGGTCACGGGGCCGGTCACCTTCTGACCGTTGACGAACGTGCCGTTCGTGGACTCGAGGTCGGACAGGACCCAGCCCTCGCCGCGGAGGTCGAGGCGGGCGTGGTTGGTCGACGTGTAGTCGTCGCGGATGACGACGTTCGACTCGCTGGAGCGTCCGATGGTGATCGGACCGCCGCCGAGGGGCATCTCCATGCCCTCGCGGGAGCCCTCGGTGATGACGAGGCGCGTCGCGACGCCGGTCGGCGGTGCGGAGCCGGACTGCTGCTGTGTCGGGCCCGCGGGTTGGCCGATCAGCTCCGTGAACGCGCCGGGCGCTGCGGCGGCAGGAGCTGCGGTGGCGGGCACGGTCGGCGTCGTCGGTGCGGACGCCCCGGCCTTCGGGTCGGTCGGGATGGTGCGGACACGTTGGCCGAACAGGTCGCTCCGCAGGGCGAAGACGATGACGAACACGAACAGCCACAGCACCGCGAGGAAGGCGAAGCGCAGGACGAGCAGGGTCAGGCCCGTGGTCATCGCGCACCTCCGTCGTTCTCCGGGATCACCCGGAACACCATACGGGTACGACCGATCTCGATGGTGGAGTCCGGCTCGACGATGGCCTGCTGGAAGCGTTCGCCGTTCAGCTTCGACCCGTTCGTGGACCCGAGGTCGTTGGCCTGCGCGTGCTTGCCGTCCCAGATGATCTCGACGTGCTTCCGACTCGTCCCGGTGTCGGCGACGGTGATGTCCGCGTCGGTGCCGCGCCCGATCACGGTGCGGCCGCGGTGCAGCCGGTGGCGCTGCGATCCGATGTCGAGCACGGCCACCCAGGCGACGTCACGCTGCACCGTCGACGAGTCGACCTGCAGGATGCCGGTGGACAGCGTGCCGTCCTGCTGCAGCGTGATCGAGACCGGTCCGGAGAAGGAGTAGTTCTGGGCCACCGCGTGCTGCTGCACCATCTGCGACAGTTCGTCGATGAGCGGGCGCCCGATGTCGTTCATCCGCGTGTGGTCCGGTGGCGCGAGGCGCACCGTGAACTCGTTCGGGACGAGGATCCGCTCGCGGGAGACCACGGCGGCCTTCGTGTCGAGCTCCCGCCGCAGCGCGCTGGAGATCTCGACGGGCTGCACGCCGGAGCGGAAGGTCTTCGCGAAGGTGCCGTTGACGGCGCGCTCCAACCCTCGCTCGAAGCTGTCCAAGAGGCCCATGTGTCTCCGTGTTCGTCGGTCAGGGACCACTGCATGGTAGTGGGTGGCGCTCGTGCCCGTCTGTGCGTGGTCACGGGCACCCTCTGTCGCGTGCTAGTGTTGCCGGGCTGGCGCGAGTGGCGGAATTGGTAGACGCGCACGGTTCAGGTCCGTGTGCTGGAAACGGCGTGGGGGTTCAAGTCCCCCCTCGCGCACCAGGTATGAGGAACGGCCCCCGGAGGAATCCGGGGGCCGTTCCGCGTTCCGGCGCGACGCTCCCCACGACCGGCCTGGAGGCTCGTCCCACCTCCGTCCGTCGGCCGCAGCCGTGCACGGATCGGGTCCCCCTCGGCGCGCCGACCGGGTCGGCACACCGACCCGGTGGCGACCGCCGGCCTGCCCGTTCTGGGGGTTGCCCCTCCGCTGCCGCTCTCCGCACACTGATCGGCGTCGTACCGGGTCGGGCCGGTGCGCCTGCTCCTGGAGGACCCATGCGGACGTCGTCCGTGACCGCTGCCGTGGTCGCACTCGGGACCGCGCTCGTCGCGGTCGTCACCACCAGCGTCGGGGTCGCCCCCGCGCACGCCGCGCCGTCGTGCCGCGGTGACCGGATCACGGTCGCCGAGCTGTCGGGTGGCTGCGTCGTCGCGTCGGGCTCGGTCGTGCTCCCCGACGGTCGCGTCTTCGCGGTGCCCGACGCCGGTACGACGGTGACCGCGCTGCCCGTGGCGACGACGACCGGTGGTGATCCCGGGGACGCCTCGGTGACGAACACCGGCGCGGCAGGCATCGCCGTGGCGGTCGACGGGCGCTGGTCCGGCGCCCCTGCTGCCGTCCGGCGGGTGCTCGCACTGCGTGAGGGCCGCATCGCCGCCGGGCACGACGCCGGTGCGGGTGCGGCCTCGACCGGCACCGGATCTGCGGCCTCGAGCTGCACCGACCGGTCGTACACGCTCCTGGCGTACCGCTGGACGAGGGACGTCCGGTGGTGGTCGAACCCGACGGGAGCGAAGACTGCGGACCGTGCGGCGATCCGTGCGGGTGCGACGGCGTGGAGCGGACGGCTCGGCACCTGCGGGCGCTCGATCACGTCGAGTGCGGCGAACACCTGGGTCAGCACGACGGCGAAGACCCCCGCGGTCTCGAGCACCGGGGGCTGCGGGGACCCCGACCGTCGGAGCGTCACCGGCTGGGGCTCCCTGCCCACGCGCACGCTCGCGACCACGTGCGTGTGGTCGCAGGACGGCATCGCGGTCGAGGCGGACCAGCGCTACTCGACCCGGTACGCGTGGTCGTCCACGGCGACGTGCTCCGGCAACCGGTACGACCTGCGCGGCGTCGCGACGCACGAGTGGGGCCACGCGTACGGCCTCGGCCACACCGCAGCCTCGTCGGCCCTCGTCATGAAGCCCGCGGCCGCGCCGTGCGACGTCGCCCAGCGCAGCCTCGGGCTCGGGGACGCCCTGGGCATCGACGCCCGGTACTGACGATCGCCACCGGTGCCCGGCGCCGGCGCACACCGGCCACCGCCGCCGCCCGACGCGCAGGTCGCAGGACCCTGCACTCTCTAGGATCGACCGCATGACGAGCACGATGCCGGGCTTCGGCTCCGCGCGGATCACCCAGATCGGGTTGCGCGACCGCGTGTACGACCGGGTGCTCGAGGTGCTCATGGGGCACGACGTCGAGCCCGGGATGCGCCTGTCGATCGACGGTCTCGCCCGGACGCTCGGCGTCTCCCCGACCCCGGTGCGCGAGGCCCTCGTGCAGCTCGAGCGGACCGGCCTGGTCACGCGCGAGGCCAACAAGGGGTACCGCGTCGCGCCGCCGCTCGCCGGCGACCAGCTCGAGGCGCTGTTCGACGCGCGGCTCATCGTCGAGAGCGGGGCGGTCGAGCTCGCGGCACGCGGGGACGTGGCCGTGCTGCGGGAGCGGCTCGCTGTGGCGCTCGCCGAGCAGGAGGCCGTGGCCGCCGAGGTCGCCCGGGTCGGTGCCCGCTGTGCGTCCGAGGAGCTGATGGCCCGGTTCTTCCGCTCCGACTGGCGGTTCCACCAGCTCGTGTTCGACGCGACGAGGAACCCCTTCCTCGAGGAGATGTCCGCGATCATCACGACGCGGGTGCACCGCATGCGGCAGATCGTCGAGGGCGGGGACGACGACACCGAGCGGGCGGTCGCCGAGCACCGTGCGGTCCTCGATGCCCTCGCCGTGGACGCGCCCACCGCCGTGGCGGCGATGCGGCACCACATCGACGCGGTGCGGGTGCGCTCCCGGGCCGACGCGTCACACTCCGCCTGACAGAACGGGGTTGCGCTCTGGCTCAGCGCGAGTATCTTTCCTATAGGAAAGAGGTTCAAGGATGAACCGCGTCATGCAAGGGAGCATTCCGTGAGCACACCGCAGGACTGGGTCGAGCAGGACTGGGACCCGGACAGCTGGACCGACCGGACGTGGCCGATCGCCGTCTGCCTGCACGGCTTCGACCGGGTCACCCGGGACGGCGCCGCCTTCCACGACGCCCCCGCCGAGGTGTGGGACGACGTGTTCGCCCAGATCGCCGCAGCGGGGTTCTCGCTCGCCGAGATGGCCGACAGCCACGTCCGACCCGCGGACCTCGAACGGTCCCGGCGCGACGAGCTCTTCGCGGTCGCGGCGGCCCACGGCGTGGGGATCCCGTCGGTGCACCTGCAGCGTCGGAGCGTGATCCAACCCGGGCACGAGGAGGAGAACCTCGCCTACGCCCACCGCACGATCGACGCGGCGGCCGAGTGGGGCATGCAGGTGTTCTCGACCGGACTGCACCAGCCGTTCTCGGAGGCTCAGCAGCGCGCGCTCTGGTTCTGGACGGCTCCCGGGCCGAAGGACCCCGAGGACCCCGACGTGTGGGACGCGGCCGTCCGTCGCCTCCGCGAACTCGGGGAGCACGCGGCGAGCGTCGGCCTGCCGATGGCCCTCGAACTGTACGAGGACACCTACCTCGGCACCGCGGACAGCGCGGTCCGGCTCGTCGAGGAGATCGGGCTCGACACCGTCGGTCTCAACGCCGACGTGGCGAACCTCATCCGTCTGCACCGTCCGGTCGAGGACTGGCGGGAGCTCTTCGCGAAGACGATGCCCCACACGAACTACCTGCACGTGAAGAACTACACGCGCGACGAGGCGGGCGACGGCAGCTGGGCGACGAGTGCGCCGAGCACGATGGAGACCGGGCTCATCAACTACCGCCAGGTCCTCCGGGACGCGGTTGCCGACGGCTTCCGCGGGATCGTCATGACCGAGCAGTACGGCGGGGACAGCCTCGGCGTCTGCGCCACCAACCAGCAGTACATCCGGTCGGTGCTCGCCACGACGAGCATCGGCACGAAGCACGGAGGAGCAGTCCGATGAGCACCCTCGACATCGCCGTCGTCGGGTCCGGGTACATGGGCGGCGGGATCGCCCAGGTCCTCGCCCTCGCCGGTCACACCGTCCGCATCGCCGACGTCTCGGCCGAGATCGCGCAGCAGAACCTCGAGCGGCTGATCCGGGAGACGGGCCAGTTCGTCGCCGACGGCTTGTTCCCACACGACGCCGTCGAGCGGGTCACCGCGCACCTCAGTGCCGCCGAGTCGATCGAGGCCGCCGTCGCGGACGCCGACTTCATCGAGGAGGCGGTCCCCGAGAAGCTCGCGATCAAGCACGAGACCCTGCGTCGGATCAGCGCCGCCGCCCGACCCGACGCCGTCATCGGCTCGAACACGTCGACGATCCTCATCGAGAGCCTCGCCGAGGCCGTCACCGGTCCGGAGCGCTTCCTCGGGGTGCACTTCTCGAACCCGGCGCCGTTCATCCCCGGTGTCGAGCTCATCCCGCACCCCACCACCGGCGAGCACGCCGTCACCGTCGGCGAAGCAGTCGTCGCGGCGACCGGCAAGCAGTCCGCACGGGTGCAGGACTCGACCGGGTTCGTGTTGAACCGCCTGCAGTACGCCCTGTTCGAGGAAGCATCGAAGATCGCGGACGAGGGCATCGCCAGCCCCGACGACATCGACACGATCGTCCGGACGACCTTCGGGTTCCGCCTGCCCTTCTTCGGCCCGTTCGCGATCGCGGACATGGCGGGACTCGACGTCTACGCGTTCTGCTTCGAGTCGCTGCAGACCCGCTGGCCCGAGCGCTTCGCCACCCCGCCGACGCTGCAGCAGCACGTCGACGCCGGCGAGCTCGGCACGAAGACCGGATCGGGCTACCTCGACGTGCCCGCCGACCGCACGCCGGAGCTCGTCGCGTACCGGAACAAGGCCTACGTCGCCATGCAGGAGCTCCTCGACGAGCTCGGCCCGGCCCCGATCCACTGAAGGAGCGCACGATGCGCAACGAGCAGCAGACCGTCGTCCTCACCGGCGCAGCGTCGCCGCGCGGCATCGGCCGTGCGACCGCCCACCACCTGGCCGAGCAGGGCTGGAACGTGGGGATCGTCGACCTCGACCAGGCCGCGAGCGAGGCCGTCGCCGCCGAGCTCCGCGAGCAGCACGGCGTGCAGGCCGTCGGCGCGGGCGCGGACGTCGCCGACGAGGCCGCCGTCCGGGCCGCCTTCGACACCATCGAGGCCGGGCTCCCGCCGATCGCGGCACTCGTGAACCTCGCGGGTGTCTCGTCGGCGCACGCCTACCTCGACCTGCCCGAGGGGGAGTGGCACCGGGTGCTGAGCATCAACCTCGACGGGGTGCACTTCGCCGGTCTCCGGGCAGCCGAGTCGATGGTGCGGAACGGGTACGGCCGCATCGTCAACCTGTCGTCGGTCTCCGCGCAGCGCGGCGGCGGGACGTTCAGCAAGACGCCGTACTCGGTCGCGAAGGCCGGCGTGATCGGCCTCACCCGCGGGATGGCCCGCGAGCTCGGGCAGCACGGCGTGACGGTGAACGCCATCGCGCCCGGCCCGATCGACACCGACATCATGGGCGGCACCCTCTCCGAGGAGCGCAAGGCCGAGATGGCTGCCGACGGTGTCCTGCCGCGCATCGGCACGCCGCGGGACGTCGCCGCCGCGGTCGCCTACCTCGTCAGCGCCGACGCCGGGTTCGTGACGGGTCAGACCCTGAACGTCGACGGCGGCCTCTACATGCACTGAACCCGACGGCACGCACCGGAGCCGACGGCTCCGACCACCAGAACGACCACTCATGATCGCGAAGGAGCGATTCGTGTCCGCAAGCAGCCCCGCCCTGGGGTCCACCCACGACCCGGCACTGAGGTCCGCGATCGCCAAGGCGACCAAGCACCTCATGCCGATGCTGGTCATCCTGTACTTCGTCGCCTTCCTCGACCGCACCAACGTCGGCTTCGCCGAGGAGGCCCTGAGCGTCGACCGGAACATCTCCGACGCGGCCTTCGCCCTCGGCGCCGGCATCTTCTTCATCGGCTACGCGATCTTCGAGATCCCGTCAAACCTGCTGCTCAAGCGCTTCGGGGCGCGCTTCTGGCTCGCCCGGATCGCCGTCACGTGGGGCATCGTCGCCGCACTGTTCTCGTTCACGACGAACGACACGATGTTCATCGTCCTGCGCTTCCTGCTCGGTGTGACCGAGGCGGGACTCTTCCCGGGCGTGATCATGTACCTGTCCGAGTGGTTCCCGAACAAGGTCCGCGTGCGGATGTTCGCGATCTTCTACCTCGCGCAGCCGTTCTCGCAGATGATCGGCGCACCGCTGTCCGGCGGGCTCATCAGCGTCGGTGACCAGGTCACCCCGTTCCACGGCTGGCAGGTCATGTTCTTCGGCGAGGGCATCCTCGCGGTGCTGGCCGGCGTCGCGGCGCTGTTCTTCCTGACGAACAGCCCGCAGCAGGCGAAGTGGCTGGAACCGGGGGAGAAGCAGTCGCTCACCGCGGCGATGGACCGTGAGGACACCGCCCGCAACGAGGACGGCCCGAAGGGCATCTGGAAGGCGATGGCGAGCGGCCGCGTCTGGTACTTCACGATCATCTACTTCTGCCTGCAGGTCGCCGTGTACGGCACGACGTTCTACCTGCCGCAGCAGGTGTCGTCGCTGCTCGGGCAGGACGTCGGCTGGCAGGTCGGCCTCGTCGCGGCGATCCCGTGGCTCGTCGGCCTGGTCGCCTGCTACCTCGTCGGGTCGAAGGCCGACACCGTGGGTCGTCGCCGCCGCTGGGGGACGATGTTCTACATCACGACCGGACTGTCGATCCTCGGGTCGGCGTGGGCGGGTGCGAACGGCCAGCCGGTCCTCGGCATCCTGTTCATCACCCTCGCCGTCGCGAGCTTCCTGGCGGTCGGCCCGATCACCTGGGCCTACCCGACGGCGTTCCTCACCGGTGCGGCGGCGGCCGCGGGCATCGGCCTGATCAACTCGCTCGGCAACCTCGGTGGTTTCGTCGCCCCGATCATGCGCACCGCGATCAACGAGGCGGTCCCGACCGACAGCGGGGCCTTCGGCATCGTGTCGCTCGGCGTCCTGGCGTTCGTCGCCGCCGTGATGATCTCCTGCACCAGGTTCTTCCGGGGCGCGAAGGCCGACGAGCTGCTCGACACCTCGCACGTGGCCACCACCTCGACGAAGGGGACGACGCGATGACCCGGTTGTACAACGACCCGGCAGCCTTCGCCGACGAGGCCACCGACGGCTTCGTCGCGGCGAACGAACGATGGGTCCGCAGGGTGCACGGCGGTGTCGCCCGCGCGACCACCAGTCCGGACGGCACGGTCGCCGTCGTGATCGGCGGCGGCTCGGGGCACTACCCGGCGTTCGGCGGTCTCGTCGGGCACGGGCTGGCCGCCGGCGCGGCGATGGGGAACCTGTTCGCCAGCCCGTCCGCGCAGCAGGTCGCCGCGGTCTGCCGTGCCGCCGAGCACGGTGGCGGTGTGCTGCTCAGCTACGGCAACTACGCCGGCGACGTGCTGAACTTCGACGCCGCGGCCCGCACGCTCGAGGACGAGGGCATCCCCGTCCGCACGGTCCGGGTGACCGACGACGTCGTGTCCGCCCCGGCCGGTTCCGAGGCCGACCGGCGCGGGATCGCGGGCGACCTCTGCGTGTTCAAGGTCGCCGGGGCCGCGGCCGAGCAGGGGCGCCCGCTCGACGACGTCACCGCCGTGGCGGCCCGCGCGAACGACCGGACCCGGAGCTTCGGCGTCGCGTTCTCGGGCTGCTCGCTGCCCGGTGCCGAGGAGCCCCTGTTCGAGGTGCCCGAGGGACGGATGGCGATCGGCATGGGCATCCACGGTGAACGCGGCATCGACGAGACCGACGTGCCGAGCGCCGACGGTCTGGCGGCGCTGCTCGTCGAGCGGCTGCTCGACGAGGTGCCCGCGGGCGTCACGGTCGAGGGCGCCCGGGTGGTCCCGGTGCTCAACGGGCTCGGCAGCGTGAAGTACGAGGAGCTCTTCGTCGTCTACGGCTCGGTGCAGCGACGGCTCCGGGACGCCGGTGTCGTGATCGTGGAGCCGGAGGTGGGCGAGCTCGTCACGAGCTTCGACATGGCCGGGGTCTCGCTGACGCTGTTCTGGCTCGACGACGAGCTCGAGGAGCTGTGGTCGGCACCCGCGGACACGCCCGCCGTCCGCAAGGGCGGGGCGGTCCCGCAGGAGCGGGTCGCCGAGGACGTGGTCGCCGCCGACGAGGAGGGCATCGTGATCGGTCCGGCGGGCGACGACTCGCGTGCCGCGGCCGGTCGCATCGCAGCGGGCATCAGCGCCGTGCGCGCGGTGCTCGACGACCACGCCGACGAACTGGGCCGCATCGACCAGGTCGCTGGGGACGGCGACCACGGCATCGGGATGCAGCGCGGCTCGCACGCGGCGGACACCGCCGCCGCGGACGCGCGCGCCCGGGGTGCGGGCGCGGGGACGCTCCTGCGGGTCGCGGGGGACGCCTGGTCCGACCGGGCAGGCGGGACGTCCGGTGCGATCTGGGGTGCCGCCCTGGAGGCGCTGGGTCGCGTCGTCGGGGACGACGCGCGTCCGACGTCGGCGACGGTCGCGGACGCGGTGCGGGCCGCCACCGAGGCGGTGCTGGCCTTCGGGGCGGTGCCCGGCGACAAGACGATGGTGGACGCCCTCGTCCCCTTCGACGAGGAACTGCGGCGCCGGCTCGAGGCCGGCGATGCCCTGGGCGCCGCGTGGCGGACGGCGGTGGACGCCGCCCGCCGGGCAGCGGACGCGAGCGCGGACCTGCTGCCGCGGAAGGGCCGCGCGCGGACGCACGCGGAACAGGCCGTCGGGACCCCCGACCCGGGCGCGGTGTCCTTCGCGCTCGTCGTCGAGACCCTGACGGCGACGATCGACGAGGAAGGAGTGGACGCATGACGCTACGACTGGTGGTGGGCTCGGACGACGCGGGCTTCGACTACAAGGAGGTCATCAAGCGGGACCTCGAGGCCGACGACCGCGTGGCCAGCGTGGTCGACGTGGGCGTCGACGCGGACGGCCACACGGCGTACCCGCACGTCGCCGTCGACGCCGCCCGGATGGTCGCGGACGGTGAGGCCGACCGGGCGATCCTGGTCTGCGGCACCGGGCTCGGGGTCGCGATCAGCGCGAACAAGGTCCCCGGCATCCGGGCCGTCACGGCGCACGACTCGTTCAGCGTCGAGCGGTCGGTGCTGTCGAACGACGCGCAGGTGCTCTGCATGGGCCAGCGCGTGATCGGTGTCGAGGTCGCCCGGCGCATGGCGAAGGAGTGGCTCGGGTACACGTTCGACCCGTCGAGCGCGAGCGCGGAGAAGGTCGCCGCGATCTGCGGCTACGACGGCTCCGCGCCGGTCGGTACCGACGCCCCTGGGGACGGGACGGACCCGGGCGCATGACGATCGTCGGGGTGTCGCTGAAGATGTACTTCTCGCACGCGCAGACGCTCTCGTGGGCGAGCGCGGTGGCGGACGTCGCCCGGCGGCACCCCGCGGTCGCCGCCGGCGCGGTGGAGCTCTTCGTCGCGCCGACCTTCCCCGCGCTCGTCCCGGTGCGCGAGCTGCTCGCCGGGTCGGGCATCCGGCTCGCGGCCCAGGACCTGTCGGCGTCGGACGAGGGCGCGTCCACCGGCGAGGTGTCCGGCGCCGAGCTCCGCGAGATCGGCGTCGACCTCGTCGAGATCGGGCACGCCGAGCGGCGCTCCCGGTTCCACGAGACGGACGAGGTCGTCGCGCGCAAGGTGCACGCGGCCTTCCGGCACCACCTCGAACCGCTGGTGTGCGTCGGTGAGGCCGTCCGCGCCTCCCGTGCGGAGGCCGTGGCGGAGGTCACCGGGCAGCTCGACCGGGCGCTGGCGGTGGCCGCGGCGGCCGGGACGACCGGACGGGTCACCGTGGCGTACGAGCCCGTGTGGGCGATCGGCGCCGCCGAGCCGGCGCCGCACGAGCACGTCGTCGGGGTCCTCGAGGGGATCGAGCAGTCCCTGGCGGCCCGGCCGGCGTTCGCCGGGTCGCGGGTGGTCTACGGGGGCAGCGCCGGACCCGGGCTGCTCACCCGGGGACGCGGGCGGATCAGCGGACTGTTCCTCGGGCGCTTCGCGCACGATCCCGCGGCGGTCGGTGCGGTGCTCGACGAGGCGGCGGCCCTGGCGTCCTGACCGGGTCGCCGGTCACCCCTCCCGGGCGCCCGCCAGCCCGTGGTCGTGCGCGTAGACCACGAGCTGCACCCGGTCGCGGAGCTCGAGCTTGCCGAGGATGCTCGAGATCTGCGACTTGACGGTCGACTCGGTGACGAACTCCTTCGCTGCGATCTCGGCGTTCGAGAGCCCTCGGGACGCCCACCCGAAGACGATGCGCTCCCGGTCCGTCAGGGTCTGGAACGCCTCGGGCTGGGGAGCAGGGGCACGGTCGACGTCGGCGCCGAACAGCTGCGACAGGTCGTTCGGGGCGATCACCGAGCTACCCTCGTGCACGGCCCGCACCGCGGCGAACAGGAACGGCGGTGTCGTGTCCTTGAGCAGGAACCCGCTCGCACCGAGCCGGATTGCGGTGGCGGCAGCGGGGTCGAGGCCGAACGTCGTGAGCACCACCACGCGGGGGAGCGGCCCCGGGACGGCGCCGGAGAACAGCTGGCGCACCGTCTCGACGCCGTCCATCCCGGCCATGCGCATGTCGAGCAGGACGACGTCGGGCCGCAGCTCCCGGACACGGTCGAGGGCCTCGGCGCCGTCCGAGGCCTCGCCCACCACCTGCATGTCGGGCTGCGCGTCGAGCACCACGCGCAGGCCCGCCCGGAAGAGCGCCTGGTCGTCGGTGAGCAGGATGCGGATCGGGTCGGTCATCGGGTCGTCCCCCCTCGGACGTCGAACGGGATGCGGGCGCGCGCGACGAACACGGCGTCCAGCACGGCGGCGTCGAACGACCCGCCGATCGTGGTCAGTCGGGTCTGCATGCCGGTCAGGCCCCGGCCGGAGCCACGGGTCGACGTGACCGTCGGCTGCTCGGCGGTCGCGGTCGGCTGTCCTGCGGTCGCGGTCGCGGTCGCGCGGACGGGGACGGCGCCGGTGGTCGCCGCGGCGAGCTCCTCGAGCCCGAGCCCGGGACCGACCGGCAGCGCGTCCGACGGGACGGCGTTCTCCACCTCGAGCACGAGGTCGGCGGACCGCCAGGTCTCCCGGACCTCGACGGCACCGCCCGGCGCCCCGTGCCGGAGGGCGTTCGTGAGCATCTCCTGCAGGACCCGGCGGGCAGCCGTGCCGTGCACCGCGCCGAGCGGTCGGGCGACACCGCGCACGGCGTGCTCGACGTCCACCCCGGCGTCGCGGATGCCGCGGACGATCTCCTCGAAGGACGTCGGGTCGCTCGCGGTGTCCGACCCGTCGATGTGCCCGAGGACCTGTCGCACCTCGACCAGGGAGCTCCGGGCGGTGCTGGCGATGGTGGCGCTGACCTCGCGGATCCGCGCCTCGTCGTCGAGGAAGGGCACCGAGTCAGCCTGCGCGATGATGACCGCGAGCGAGTGGCCGACGACGTCGTGCACGTCGCGGGCGATGTCTGCACGGATGCGTTCCGCCTCGGCCTCGTCGACCGCGCGCGTGGCCACGGCCTCGGCACGGTTGGCCACCGCTTCCGCCCGGCTGGCGGCGGCCTCGGCGTCGGCGCGCCGGACGGCCTCGGCGTTCTGCGACCGGATCGCCCGACCGGCGAGACCAGCCGCCCAGAAGGAGAGCAGGACGAGTGCCGGGGCGGCCAGGACGAGGACGACCTGGTCACGCGGCCCGTTCAGCAGCAGTGCGTAGCGGTAACCGGTCGTGGAGAGGTACATCGACGCCGAAGCCCCGGCGACCACGGCGAGCAGACCGGCCAGCACGGCCTCGAACCGCGTCCCGACGACGGCGACGGTGCCGATGACGACGGCGATGGCGAGGTCGACCAACGACGGTCGCTCGCCGCCGGCCACCTGCACCGCGCCCAGGGCGACGGTCGCGGTCATCGCCGCGCTCGGCGAGAGGCGGCGGACGGCGATGGCGACGGTGGCGATCGCGACGGCGAGGGGGCTGGCGTGCTCGAGCTCGACGTCGATCGGGGCGGCGGACACCAGCGCGGCGAGGCCCGCCCAGAGGAGGTCGACGACGACCGACCGGGTCCGCATCGGCCGGAGGAACGTGCGCCGGTCCGTCACGGCTCGATCATCGCACGACGCGGGCTCACGGCACGGGGGACATCGCGACGAGGGCCACCGCGGTGACGACGATGATCGCCGCGCAGGTGGCGAGGGTGGCGATCACGTGCTTGGTCGAGCTCTCCATGCCACCGAGCCTGTCGGTCGACCCGGTCGTCGGGCATCGTGCGGAGGGACGAACGGGGTCGTCCTGCAGGACGAACCCGTCAGATCGTCAGTTGTCCCAGCACGCGGTGCCCGATCGACACCGACTCCCCGCTGACGACCGAGCGCGGGGACGACAGGAACGCGACGAGGTCGGCGATCTGCTGCGGGCTGGACTCGCCACCGGCCCCGGGCTGCACCGTCCTGGCGGGCTCGTCCGTCACCGCACCGGGGTTCACCACGTTCACGGTGACCCCCGTGCCGACGGACTGGTCGGCCAGGTTCCCCGCGATGATGCTCGTCGCCGCGTTCCGGAGCGAGGTCGTGACGTTGCCGGACAGGTAGGCGTTCTGCCCGCTCACCACCACCACGCGGCCGAAGCCCGCCTCGCGCTGCACGGGCAGCACGGCGTTCGCGACCCGGAGGAAGCCCAGTGCCTTGCCGTCGATCGCCGCGGCGACCTGCTCGGGGTCCGACGCACGCTCCGGGTCGAGGGTCCCGGCCGCCGGCGCGGCGGTGACGACGAGGACGTCGATGCGTCCGTGCTGGTCGAGGACGCGGGCGACCCCGGCGTCCACCGACTCCTGCGACGCGGTGTCCATCGCCACGGCGTCGTCCCCGTCGGCGTTCCGCGACGCGACGACGACCCGGGCGCCCTCGCGACGCAGGGTCTCGGCGACGACGGAGCCGATGTACCCCCGTCCGCCGACGACGAGGGCGACACGGCCGGTGAGTTCGAGGTCCATGCGCCACACGCTAGGCCGATCACCCGCGCTCGGACCGGGGGCAGCGGGACGTCGTCCGCGCGATCCGGCCAACGGACCCGCGCGATCCGTCCACCCCGAACGCCCGCCCAGTCATCCGAGCGGAGCGTCGGCCACGACGACGGACCCCGCCGCGCCGCCGTGCACCACGACGGCGTGACGACCATCGAGACAGGAGAACGAGTTGTACTTCCACAAGCAGGAGCTCCAGTTCAAGGCCACCCCCGACAAGCCCGACGCGGTGTACGCGCGCAAGCTGCAGGAGGTGCTCGGGGGTCAGTACGGCGAGATCTCCGTCGCCCTGCAGTACCAGTTCCAGGCGTGGAACATGCACATCCCGGGCAAGTACCGCGACATGGTGTTCGGCATCGGGGCCGAGGAGATGGGCCACGTCGAGATGCTCGCGACGATGATCGCGCAGCTGCTCGAGAAGAGCCCGCTCGGCATCACCGAGGACGCGCTGCAGGACGACCCGACCGTGGCCGCGATCGTCGGCGGCACCGACGTGCAGCACGCCATCGTCGCGGGTGCAGGTGCCCGTCCGGTCGACAGCAACGGCAACCCCTGGCAGGGCTCCTACATCACCGCGTCGGGCAACCTGCTCGCGGACTTCACGGCCAACGAGAACGCCGAGATGCAGGGCCGTGTCCAGGCAGCCCGGCTCTACCACATGACCGACGACCACGGCGTGCGGGACCTGCTGTCGTTCCTCATCGCCCGCGACACCATGCACCAGAACATGTGGGCGACCGCCGCAGCCGAGCTCCGCGAGAAGGGCGTCGAGGGCTTCCCGGTGCCGAGCAACTTCCCGCAGTCGAAGGAGCACACCGAGTTCAGCTACCAGTACCTCAACTTCTCGGACGGCAAGGAGGCCGGCGACGGCCCCTGGGCGAGCGGCCCGTCGTTCGACGGCAAGGGCGAGTACTCGTACCACGACGGCCCCACGTCGTCGGTGCCGATGCCGCCGCCCACGCACCCGGACGTGCGGTTCTACGGCACGACGGAGCTGCCGAACGTCGTCGAGAAGACCGCCGGGCTCGTGCAGGACAAGCTCAACAAGGAGTGACGGTCCGCCGGTCGCGCGGCGTCACCACCCGACGCGACCGGGAGACGGACGGGAGGCCCGGTGCCAGCTGGCACCGGGCCTCCCGTCCGTCACGTGGTCACGCCGTCACGACTCCACGCCCACCGTCGCCAGCGCGGCGGTGTCGTCGTCGCGCGGTGCGCGCGGTGGCTCGAAGATGCCGGACCAGAGGCGCGTCGCGCTCCAGAGTGCGATGAGCGCGACCGTGCCGGCAACCGCGGCGAGCCAGGGGACGAGCGGGACCTGTGCCCACGCACCGGGCGCGACCAGCCAGGTGAGGAAGTTCCCCACCGTGCTGCCGGCCGCGCCGAGGAGCACGGCCACCCGACGGTCCAGGCTCGTCGCGACCAGCGCTCCCGTCACGACCGCGACGGCGAGGAAGGCGTTGATGATCGTCGTCACCGCACGCCCCCGGACTACTCGGCGGAACCGCTGCCGACCGCGAGCTGCTGCGCCCCACCACCGGTGGTGACGTCGATCTTCCGGGGCTTCGCGGACTCCTTGACCGGGATCGTGACGCTCAGCACGCCGTTGTCGTAGGCGGCACTGATGCGCGCGGTGTCCAGGTGGTCACCGAGCGTCAGCTGCCGGACGAACGTGCCCGGCTGGCGCTCGCGGGTCAGCCACTGCGAACCCTCGGGGGCGCCGAGCGTGCGCTCGGCGCGGATGGTGAGCACCGAGCCGTCGACGTCCACGTCCACCGATCCGGGGTCGATGCCCGGCAGGTCGACGTCGAGGACGTAGTGGTCGCCGGTCCGGTACAGGTCCATCGGCATCGAGCGGGGAGCACCGGCGCCGGCACCGAGCAGGGAGCCGGCGAGTCGGTCGAGCTCGCGGAACGGGTCGAACTGCATCGTCATCGAGATCAACTCCTTCGTGGTCCTCGTTGAGTCCCTTCGACTCAACTGCGTCATGTTCTAGCACTCTCCCCTCAGGAGTGCCAAGAGAACGCTCGGAGGGCGCTGGGAGCACCGGGTCGCCGACGATCAGTGGTCGCCGCGGTGCGCGATCTCGCGGTGGAGGTGCTCGAGGGCGGGGAGCGCTGCGGCCAGCGCGGCTCGGTCCTCGGGGGACAGTCGATCGAGCGCCTCGACGAGCACGGTGGTCGAGGCGTCGTCGTAGGCGGCGAGCCGTTCCTCGGCCAGGGGGGTCAGGCGGAGCTCGGTCCGGCGTCCGTCACCCGCTGCCAGTCGTCGCTCGACGAGCCCGGCGGTCTCCATCGCCGACACGAGGTTGCTCACCGTCGAGCGAGCGAGTCCGAGTCGGCCGGCGAGGGCCGAGGGCGTGGTCGTGGTCCCCGTCAGGGCCCGCATCACCTCGACCTGGGCGTCGGGCAGGTCCGGCAGGTCGGCGACCTCGCGCGACGTGCGGAGGAGGGCGCGTCGGAACGGGCCGATGCGGTCGCTCAGCCTGCGCGCGACCTGCGTCGTGCCGCCCGGTCCGTCCGTACCCTGCACACACGGCAACCTAGCAGCGAGGTTTGTTTGCAACAAAACCAGTTCGGGAGCAAACTCGACGCATGACCACGCAGACCTCCGTCGAGCACCCCGAACCGCCCCAGGACCTCACCGGCATCGTCGGCCACCGGTTCGTCTACACGTACGCCAACGGCTGGCAGTACGAGATGTACGTCAAGAACGCGACGACCATCGACTACCGCATCCACACCGGCCACGTCGGCGGTCGCTGGGTGAAGGACCAGACCGTCGACCTCGTCGCCCTCGCCCCCGGCGTCTACAAGGTGTCCTGGAACGAGCCGACCGGCACCAGCGTCGTCGTCAACGTCGTTCCGGAGCAGCGCGTCCTGCACGGCACGATCTTCTTCCCGCGCTGGATCGAGCTCGACGGGCAGAAGACCGTGCTGTTCCAGAACGACCACCTGGACGACATGCAGCGCTTCCGCGACGAGGGTCCGATCTACCCGATCTACGTCGTGCCGGAGTTCGCGCACATCACGCTGTTCGAGCACGTCGGCGCGGACGACGAGACCGTGATCGACACCGCTCCCGGTGACCTGCCGGCCGGCTGGGCGGACCGGACGAACTGATGTCCGTCGTGCCGCTGCGGGGCGCCGATCCCCGCACCACCCCGACCACGCTCGACCACCACGGTCGGACGGTCCGCGGATGGCAGTGGGAGCCGCAGGACGGTGCGGCCGCGGATGCGCCCGTCGTGCTGCTCGTGCACGGCTTCAGCGACAGTGCGCTCGGCGGGCACCAGCTGTTCGTGCAGACCGCGCGGCACCTGGTCGCCCGAGGCGCGGTCGTCCGCAGCCACGACCGACTCGGACAGGGCGTCAGTGACGGGGAGTTCGCGGACATCACCATCCGTGACGAGGTGGAGCAGGTCGTCACGATGATCCGCGCCGCCGACCGTGGGCAGGGCGTGCACGTCGTCGCGCACAGCCTGGGGGCCGTCGAGTCGGCGCTCGCCGCGGCGCGGGAGCCCTCGCTCGTCCGGACGCTCACGCTGTGGTCGCCCGCCGGCGTCGTCGTGGACGACATCACGGAGCACGACGTGATCCAGGGGCAGCCGCTCGCCCCGGTGCGCGAGCGCGGCTGGTTCGACTTCGGCGGGATGCCCCTCGGTGGCGCGTTCATCGCCGACGTGCAGGACGACCTCGACGTGTACGGGCCGGTGTCGGGCTACGGCGGACCGGCCGACGTGGTGCACGGCAGCGAGGACGCGATCGTGCCGGTGTCGTACGGTCGCCGGTACGCCGACCTCCTGCCGGGTGCGCGACTCACGGTCGTCGACGGTGCGGACCACGCCTGGTCCTCGGTGCCCTTCCGCGAGCGGCTCCTGGCGCTGCTGGACGAGCGGCTCGGCCTGCGCTGACGCCACCGTCCCGCACGACGCGACGTCGGCGGCAACTCGCAGCGGTACAGCGCTGCGAGCGACCGCCGACGTTGCGTTCCGTGATCCGCGCCGGGCCAGGCCGGACGGAGCCGGTCCGGGGTCAGCTCACCTGACCGGAACGGGCTCCCGACCACAGGTCGACGTCGAGCACGCCGACCGAGTGCTCGTCGATGCGGCGCAGCTCGTCGTCCGTGAAGGACAGGTTGCCGAGCGCCGCGACGTTCTGCTCGAGCTGCTCGACGCGCGACGCCCCGATGACGAGCGAGGTCACCCGCTCGTCGCGCAGTGCCCACGCGAGTGCGAGCTGCGCGAGGCTCTGCCCGCGGTCGGACGCGATGTCGTTCAACGCCCGCAGGTGTCCGACGACCTCGTCCGTCAGGGACCCGGCGTCGAGGGACTTCCCGGCGGCGGCGCGCGAGTCCTCCGGCACGCCGTCGAGGTACCGCCCGGTGAGCAGGCCCTGCGCGAGCGCGGTGAAGCCGATCACGCCGAAGCCCAGGTCGCCCGCGGCGTCGAGCAGGCCCTCGTCCTGGATCCAGCGGTTGAGCATCGAGTAGGAGGGCTGGTGGATGAGGAGCGGCGTGCCCAGGTCGCGGAGGATCTCGGCGGCCTGTCGGGAGCGCTCCGCGTCGTAGGACGAGATCCCGACGTAGAGCGCCTTGCCCTGCTGGACCGCGGTGTGGAGTGCGCCCATGGTCTCCTCGAGCGGGGTCGAGGCGTCGAGGCGGTGCGAGTAGAAGACGTCGACGTAGTCCAGGCCCATCCGCTCGAGCGACTGGTCGAGCGAGGCGAGCACGTGCTTCCGCGAGCCGCCGCCCTGCCCGTACGGCCCGGGCCACATGTCCCAGCCCGCCTTCGTCGAGATCACCATCTCGTCGCGGTAGGGACGGAAGTCCTCCCGCATCAGCCGACCGAAGTTCACCTCGGCGGCGCCGTAGGGCGGGCCGTAGTTGTTCGCGAGGTCGTGGTGCGTGATGCCGAGGTCGAACGCCCGGCGGCTGATCGCCCGCTGCGTCTCGAAGGGCTTGTCGTCGCCGAAGTTGTGCCAGTAACCCAGCGAGAGCAGTGGCAGGTCGAGGCCGGAGCGGCCGGTCCGGCGGTAGGGCATGGAGTCGTAGCGGTCGTCCGCGGCGATGTAGGACATGGGACCCATCCTGGCCTCGCCCGGTCGAGTGCCGCGCGAACCGTACAGAACGCGAAAGGTTCGTTGCACTGATCGTTCGCGTCGTGAAACAGTTCAGTCGTCCGACCAGGACGGCAACGACGTAGGAAGGCGGGATCAGTCATGCACAGCACGTACTCCGGGATGCCGCGCACCACACGGATGTCCGCGACCCACACGCGGGTCGGCCTGACCGACCCCGCCGTGATCGACGCCTGGGTGTCCCGGCGCATCCAGGACCCGTCGCTCCTGTCGACGCGCAGCGAACCGTCGTACGCTGACTTCTTCACGGCGCCCACCGCGTAGCCACCCGCTCCGACCGGATCCGCCCGACAGAGAGACCCCACCAGCCGATGCCCCTGACCGTCGTCCGCCGTGAGCACGTCCACCTCTACGCCAGGGAGCCGCGGTCGAAGGCCGCGAAGGTCGCCGTCGACGCGCTCCTGCGTCTGCAGCACGTCGAGGAGCAGCAGCTCGAGCAGGCCCGCACCGAGAGCGGCCTGACGAAGAACGAGTTCCTGACGGTGCGGTACATGCTGCAGGCGCACCGGGACGGTCGGGCGATGGGCCCGAAGGACCTCGCCGTCATGCTCAACGTCTCGAACGCGTCGGTCACGAAGATCGTCGACGGGCTCGCGGCGAAGGGCGACATCGTCCGCGTCCCGCACCCCACCGACCGACGGGCGCAGGTGCTCGAGCCGACGGTGCAGGCCGCCGAGAAGATCGACTCGTCGTACGCCCGGTTCCACGAGGCCGTGGTCGGCGTGATGGACCACCTGTCGAGCGAGGACAACGAGGTGCTCGCGCGCTGCCTGTCGCAGATCACCGATGCCCTCGCGGTCGGGACCCCGACACCCGTCGACGAGTACACGGTCGACCCCGACGGCGCTGCGGAGCCGAACGACTCCTAGCGGCGACCGCAGGGTGGTGCGAAAACCTTCCAGCGGTAAGTTGGGGGGATGACGCACGAGGTCGACGAGGACGGCGCGACCCCGCCCCGGCGCGGCGGGTACCGCAAGGGCGCCGAACGCCGTGCGCAGATCCTCGACGAGATGATCCGCATGGTCGCGGCGCAGGGCGTCGACGCGTCGTCGCTCCGCTCGGTCGCCGACGCGCTCGGGATCACCCACGCGGCGCTCCGGCACTACTTCCCGAGCCGCGACGAACTGCTGCTCGCCGTCTACCGCGAGCACGAGGTGCGTGAGCAGGACGCCCCGGACCGCCTGCGGTCCGCGATCGGCGACATGCGGGAGAGCGCGTCGCGGAACCGCGCGGTCCCCGGGCTCGTGCAGCTCTACACGACGCTTGCGGCCGACGCCGTGCAGGAGGGGCACCCCGCAACGCGCGACTTCATGCGCGAGCGCTTCACCCGGCTCCGCGCCGACCTCGCCGAGCTGATCGCCGCGGACCAGGCCGCCGGACGGATCCGGGCCGACCTGGACCCGGTCGACCTGGCCAGCCTCGGCATCGCCGCGTCCGACGGCCTGCAGGTGCAGTGGCTGCTCGACCCGGAGGCGGTCGACGGCGAGCGGGTGCTCCGCCTGCTCGAGTCGATCATCCCCGCAGCCGAGGACTGACGCCGGTCCCGGCGACGCGACCACGGCTCCGTCTCGACGCGTGGCGGACGGGAGGCGCGGCGCGGTGCCGCCACGAGCCTCCCGTCCGCCGCCCGGTCGCGACTACGGCGTCGACGCGCCGTCCGCGATGTTCGCGGTGACCGCGTCGATGTACGCAGCGCGCTCCGCGCGCGTCTGGGGGCGACCCGGCACACCGGGCCGTTCCTCCCACGGGCGCGGGCCGGACTCGTGCCGGTACGCGACGCCGAGCGCGTCGAGCCGGGCGAGGTGGTGCGTCAACCGCTGCCGGAACTCCTCGATGTCGCGAGGGCGGGCGACGTCCGCCGACCAGAGCGCCTCGGACAGGGCGACCACGCGCGGGAACAGCTGGTAGTCGAGTCGGCCGACGGTGTCGACGTGCTCGGTCCACATGTTCGCCTGCCCACCGATGACGTGTGCCCGCTCCGCCTCGGTGAGCTCCGCGGGCACCGGGTCGAAGGCGTACACGTCGTCGACGGTGAGCACGATCGACACCGGGATCGGCTCGTTCGGCAGGTCGCTCTGCCGGTAGTCGAGGTAGACCTGGTCGTCCGGTGTCGAGATGACGTCGTGCCCACGCCGTGCGGCGGTGATCGCACCCTGCAACCCGCGCCACGAGACGACGGTCGCCGACGGGGACAGCGTGCCGCCCTCGAGGATCTCGTCCCACCCGAACGCCCGGCGTCCGTGCGACTCGAGGTGCGCCGCGAGCTGCCCGACGATCCAGGCCTGCAGCTGCTCCTCGTCCGCGAGGCCGAGCTCCCGGATGCGCTCCTGGGTGCGGGGATCGTCCTCCCACTGGTCCTTCGGGCACTCGTCGCCGCCGAGGCCGATGTACTCGGAGGGGAAGAGCGCGACGACCTCGTCGAGCACGTCCGTGAAGAACCGCACCGTGCTGTCCTCGGCGTTCATCACGTCGTGCGCGATGCCCCACTCGGTCCACACGTCGAGCTGCCGCTCCGGGTGCACGCCGAGCTCCGGGTACGCGGCCAGCGCGGCGCGGACGTGTCCGGGTGTCTCGATCTCCGGCACGACCGTGACGAACCGGTCGGCCGCGTAGGCCACGATCTCGCGGATGTCGTCCTGGGTGTAGGAGCCGCCGTGCGGGCGTCCGTCCTTCCCTGCGACCCGGAGCGTGCCGTCCGCGTCCGGCACGTGTGCGCCGACCTGCGACTCGGTGCGCCACGACCCGACCTCGGTGAGCCGCGGGTACTTCGTGATCTCGATGCGCCAGCCCTGGTCCTCGGTCAGGTGGAAGTGCAGGCGGTTGAGCCGGTGCACGGCGAGCTGGTCGACGAGGCGCAGGACCTCCGCCTTCGTGCGGAAGTGCCGGGCGACGTCGAGCATCACGCCGCGCCAGGCGAAGGCCGGGGCGTCCTCGACGACCGTCACCGGGAGCATCCACCCCTCGGTGCGCACCTGGCCGCGGCGGTACACGTCGGCGGGGAGCAGCTGGAGCAGTGCCTGGACGCCGTAGAAGACGCCGGCGGGGCCGCCGCCGGTGACGACGACGCCCTCGGTGGTGACCTCCAGCCGGAAGGCCTCCGAGCGGTCACCGCCGGGGCCCTCCGGCAGGTCACTCGGATCGGCGGCGATCCGGAGGGCGACCAGGGGGACGTCGGTCGCGCCGGCGGCGCCGAACAGGGGGAGACGGGTGGAGGCGCGCAGGACCTGCTGCAGGTACTGCGCGACCGGCTCGGCCGCGGGGTCGGCGGTGACGCGGGTCCGCTCGTCGAGGGTGAACGAGCCGGCGCCGTCGACGCGGGAGCGGGGGCTGGGGATGAGCATGCGGTGATGTCCTTCCGGGGTGGTCGGGGACGGATCGGGATGGTCAGAGGCGGAACGGGTTCGTGCGGGTGACGGCGAGCAGGTACCAGGCCGTCGCACCGGTGTGCAGGCTCGAGTGGTAGAGGTCGCCGAACCCGGTGTCGAGTCCGTCGGACGACGCCGAGACGATGCCCTTCCCGTCGCCGTTCGCCTGCGTGCGCTGCGCGAGCTGGACGCTGTCGAGGACCGAGGCGGACCGGGTGCGGTCCGTTCGCGTGCCCCGCGCCTCCAGGGCGAGCGCCAGCTGACCGGACCCCTCGAACCAGACCTTGCTGACGTCCGTGTCCGAGAAGGACGGGCCGGTGTACGGACCGTCGTGGGCGATGAGGTGGTCGAGCACCCAGGTGACCGATGCGGAGTACCGGCGATCGAGCGTGGCGAGGTACGCCCAGACCTGCACGTCCTCGGGGATCGGCGTGCGGTTGATCGTCGTGCCGTCCGGGTCGGTGCCGGTCCAGAGGTGCCCGTCGGTCCGGTCCTGCATCGCGCGGACGAAGGTCTCCGCCAGGGTCGCTCGTCGGGACCAGGTGCGGTCGCCGGTGAGCCGGGCGAGCTGGGTGAAGAACGCCGTCACGTCGATGTTGTGCTCGGTCGACTTGTAGGTGATCGGCTGGTCGTCGGCGTTCCGTCCGCCCGTGTACCCGGCGGGCTGCCGTACGTCGTCGCGGGCGTTCGTCTCGATCCAGGCGCCGAGCCGGAGCGCGCCGTCGAGGAACCGACGTTCCCGGGTGACCACGAACAAGCGGCAGAACGCCATGCCGACCCACGACTGGTTCCCCGTGTAGGCGGCGGGGGAACCGATGTCGATCGGACGCGGGGGCGTCGCGACGGGGAAGGTGTCGGGTTGGTACGAGGCCCGGGTCCGACCGTCGCCGATCGGGTCCGCAGCCTGCAGCGCCAGCAGGGTGTCCCCGAGCACCGTGGCCCGCTGGACGTCGCGGTGCCGGCCCCGGCCGAGCCAGGCCAGCACCATGAGGGCATCGTCGTAGGCGAACGACGACACGAACTCGGTGGGCAGCGACGCGAAGTACCCACCGAAGTAGCTGCGGGGGAGGCGGAGCTCCGTGCCGGAGCCGTACTCGTCCATGCGGAGGTCGAGGTACTCGTAGGCGAGGTCGCGGGAACGGGCGTGCGACACCGGACCGGTCGGGGGTCGAGCACCCCCGCGCGGTACGGCCGGCGGCGTCGCGGCGGCGATGCCCGGGGCGCCGAGCGTGACCGCGGCGGACGCGACGGTCGCCGCGGCGCCGAGCACGATCCCTCGGCGCGTCAGCGTGCCGCTCGCTCGGGGGCTGTCGTGGTCGGAGGGACGGGATGGTCCGGTCATGGCGTGCTCACTTCCGCTGCGTCGGGACGCGATCGGTGGGTTCGAGGCTTCGGTGGTGCGGGCGGCCGGTCGACCGCGGTCAGGCGGTCGAGACGGCTGGCGCGGGCGCGAGGAACGCGGCCCCGAGCGCGGCGAGCGGACGGTCGACGGGGGCGATGTGGACCCTGGACGACAGGTCGAGCGAGGCGGCGAAGGGGGACGTGCGCGCGGCGCCGTCGAAGCCGGCGCGCACGGGGGCGAGCAGGCGTTCGCCGAGGGTGGCGAGCCCACCGCCGACGACGACCGACTCGACGTCGGCCGTGACGACGAGGATGCGCACGGCCGATGCGAGGCCCGAGACGAAGCGGTCGCGGACGGCGACGGCAGCGGGATCACCCGCGTCGGCCGAGTCGAACAGGGCCGTCGCTGCGGAGCTGCCGTGGCCCGGCCACGCGACTGCCAGGGCGGACCCCGATGCGAGGGTCTCGAGGCAGCCGCGCTGACCGCACACGCAGGGCTGCCCGTCCGGCACGACCGGGATGTGCCCGACCTCGCCGGCGTTGCCCCGTGCTCCGCGCCACAGGCGCCGGTCGACGACGAGTCCGGCGGCGAGTCCCGTCCCGATGTTCAGGTACGCGTGCGGCCCGTCGAGCTGCATCGCCTGCGCGGCACCGAGCGCGGCGACGTTCACGTCGTTCTCGACCTGGACCGCCGCGCCCGTCGCAGCGGCCACCAGCGGACCGAGTGCGACCTCCGAGAGCCCGAGGTTGACAGCGTGTCGCACCCAGCCGGTCTCGTGGTCGACCAGACCGGGGACACCGATGCCGATGGTGTCCGCGGTCGAGCGCGTCCGGACCTCGAGCGACCGGACGACGGCGAGCGTCTCGGCCACCACCGCGTCGGGCCCGAAGCCGGTCGGGACCCGGACCCGATCGACCACGTCGCCCGCCGGTGAGACGGCGACGGCGTCGATCTTCGTCCCGCCGATGTCGAGGCCGATCCTCATGGTGCTCCCGTCCTGGGGGTGCGCGGCCTCGTCAGCGAGGACGCGGCGTCAAGGCTGCGCATGCGGGTTAGTAAACACGCCTAACTCGACGCTGGCAAGAGCGTGTCGAGCAGTGTTTCCGCGAGATCACGGGGCTGTTACGGCTCCAGATCGGTGCTTGACATCGGATTAGGAACGGTCCTTTACTAAGGCAACCACTCGGAGGGAGGAACCCCATTGGCGAACGACACGGATGCTCCGGCACCCTTCGCGGCGCAGGTACGGCGTCAACGGAGCAAGGCCCTGCCGCAGCACAGCCGGGCGCTCAACCGCTCCCTGATCCTGCAGACGCTCTTCACCGACGGCGCGATGAGCCGAGCGGACCTCTCCCGGCACTCGGGGCTCACCCGGCCGACCGTCTCCGGTCTGGTCGCCGAACTCGAGGCCGATGCCCTCGTCACCGAGCTCGGGCCCCGCGAGGACCTGCGCGTCGGGAAGCCCGCAACCCTGATCAACCTGAACGTCGACGCCTTCCACATCGTCGTCGTGGACCTCTCCGTCCCCGACCACTTCGTCGGGGCGGTCACGAACCTGCGTGGCGACGTCGTCGACAGCGCGAAGATCGAGGTCGACGGTGCCGTCGGGGACCAGGCCCTCAACCGCATCATCCGACTCGTCGAGCGCCTGGCGGCGACGACGTCGCGTCGCCTGCTCGGGATCGCCGTCGGGTGCCCCGGTGTCATCGACGAGACGGGCACGGTCCTCGACTCGGTCGCACTCGGGGGTGGCTTGCCCCTGCAGCGGCAGCTCGCCGAGCACTTCCGGCTCCCGGTGCACGTCCTCAACGACGCGAACGTCGCGGCGCTCGGCGTCCACGCCTTCGAGGTCGACCCGACCCGGGACGTGCTCGTCGTCGCGCTCGAGCACGGCGTGGGGACGGGGATGGTGCTCGGCGGACGACTCGTGCTCGGTGAGCGCTACGCGGCAGGTGAGATCGGCCACCTGACGATCGACGAGGACGGCGAGCCGTGCCCCTGCGGGCGTCGCGGGTGCCTCGAGGTGATCATCGGGGCCGACCACCTGGCTCGGCGGCTCGACGCTGCCCCCGTCGGCGACCGTGCCGGCCTCCTCCGGTCCGCGGGGGACACCCTCGGCCGGGTGCTCGCTCCGATCGTCAGTGCCGTGAACATCACCGAGATCGTCGTCACCGGGCCCGCCGACCTCGTCGAGGGCCCCCTCGTGCAAGCCGTGCACGACACCGTCTCGGCCCGCACGCTCGCGAGCGTGGGTGACGACCTCGCCGTCACGGCCACGTCCACCAACAGCGACCTGATCCTCCGGGGCGGGGCAGCGTTCCTGCTCGCCGCGGAGCTCGGGGTCAGCTGATCCGACACAGCAGAACGACCACCAAGGAGAAGCAATGCGTACGAAGAAGTTCGCGGCAGCAGCTGCCGTGGCCCTGACCGTCGCCCTCGGGGTGACCGCGTGCTCCAGCGCCGGCAACACCGGTGCTGGCGGCAGCGGTGGCACCAAGGAGATCGGGGACGTCAAGGGGGACGGCAAGACGCTGACCGTGTGGGCGATGACCGGGGACTACTCCGACAAGACCATCGCCGCGATCAACGACCAGTTCGAGAAGGAGACCGGCGCGAAGGTCAAGGTGCAGATCCAGCAGTGGGACGGCATCACGACCAAGGTCTCGACCGCGCTGGCCACGAACACGCCGCCGGACGTCCTCGACCTCGGCAACACGCAGGTCGCGAGCTACGCCGCGAACGGCGCGTTGCTGGACCTCACCCCGTACGAGTCGGACCTGGCTCAGGGGCAGACCTGGCTCGACGGCCTGTCCGACCCGGCCACGGTGGAGGGCTCGCTCTACGGCGTCCCCGGTTTCGCCGGCGCCCGATCGGTCATCTACAACAAGCAGATGTGGAAGGACGCCGGCATCACGGAGGTCCCGACCACCTACGAGGAACTGACGGCCGACCTCGACAAGGTCAAGGCAGCGAACACCGCGAAGGACTTCTCCGCCTTCTACATGCCCGGTCAGTACTGGTACGCCGGGATGCAGTTCGTCTGGGACGCGGGCGGTGACATCGCGACCGAGGACGGCGGGACGTGGAAGGCCGGGTTCGGCGACGCGAAGGCGCAGCAGGGCCTCGAGGACTTCCGGGCGTTCGCGAACGCGTACTCGACGAAGGCCTCGGCCACCCTCAACACCGACAGCCCGGACATGAACCAGGTCTTCGCGGACGGCAAGACATCGGCCATCCTCAGCACCAGCGGCACGCTCGGCCTCATCGAGCAGGCGAACCCGGAGATGACGGCGGACACGATGGGCACCTTCCCGTTCCCGGGGAAGTCCGGGAAGACACAGCCGGTCATGCTCGGTGGATCGGACTGGGGCATCGCAGCGAAGTCCGGCAACACCGACCTGGCGCTCAAGTGGGTCGAGATCGCGTCGAGCCCGGACGTCCAGAGCAAGTACGTCTACGGCGACAACGGCTGGATCCCGAACAGCACCGAGGGCATCAAGGCCGCCGACTCCAGCCTGAGCGAGATCAACAAGGCCTTCTTCACCGCGGCGTTGAACTCGAAGGCGACCCCGGCCAACGCCCGGTGGGCCGACCTCGAGGGTGACCAGAGCATCAACACCCTGTTCTCGAGCATCGTCTCCGGTTCGAAGACGCCGGAGGAAGCCGCGGCGACCTTCGACAAGGCCGCCGACGACGTCCTGAACAAGCAGTAGGACGACCCACCAGGACGGTGCGGGCGCCGTCGTCACGCGACGGCTCCCGCACCGCCCGCCCCGACCGGAAAGGCCAGACGTGACCGTCTCAGCCACCCGCCCGAGCACGGAGCGCCGCAGCCGCCCCGACCGCTCGCCCGGGGATCGTCCCGGCGGCGCTCTGCAGCGCCGGGCAACCCGCTCGTTCGCCCCCCTCTGGCTCCTGACCCCAGCAGGGCTCGTGCTCGTCTTCGTGACGGTCGCCCCCATCGTCTTCCTGGTCTTCACGTCGTTCACCGACTACGACCAGCGCTCGCTCTTCACCGGTGCGTACGACGCCGTCGGGCTGGCGCAGTACGGGCAGATCCTCTCCGACCCGGCCTTCTGGGCATCGCTCGTCCGCACCGTGCTGTTCACGGCGGCGATGGTCCTCGGGAGCATCCTGATCGGCGCGGGCGTCTCGCACCTGATGACCCGGCTGGGCGTGGTGCTCCGCTACGCCGTCACGATCGTCCTGATCTGTGCGTGGGGCATGCCGAACGTGGCGTCCTCGCTCGTGTGGAACTGGCTCTTCCAGCCGGGCTACGGGGTCGTGAACTGGGCGCTCACGCAGCTCCGGGTCTTCGGCGACATGACCGACACCGACTGGGGCAACAGCGCCGGCCTGGCGTACACGTCCATCTGGATGCTCGTCGTCTGGCAGGCGGTGCCCTTCATCGCGCTCACCCTGTACGCCGCCGAGACGCAGATCCCGATCGAGGTGAAGGAGGCCGTCCGGCTCGACGGCGGCTCCGAGTGGACGGTGTACCGCGTCGTCACGATCGAGTACCTCCGACCGACCCTGCTCCTCGTCACGATGCTCTCGATCATCTGGGACTTCAACGTCTTCAACCAGATCTGGCTCGTCTCGCAGGGTGGTCCGGACGGTGCGACGTCCACCCTCGGTGTCTTCACCTACGTCACCGCGTTCGTCGGGCACGACATCGGGACCGGTTCGGCGGTCGCCGTGATCGCGGCGCTGATCCTCATGGCGCTCAGTGCCCTCTACATCCGGAACCTCGTCCGATCGGGAGAAGAGCTGTGACCACCGCGATGCCGACGGGCGTCCCCGTCCGAGCCGACGTCCCCGCAGCCGCCCCCACCCCCGAGGGCGTCGCGGCGACGAGACGCATCCGCCGTCGCCGGCGCCCCGTGCGCTGGATCAGCAGCTCCATCGCGATCGTGTTCTGCGTCGTCTGGATCTTCCCGGTCTACTGGATGATCAACACGGCCTTCAAGCCCCGCTCCGAGGCCCTGACCAGCACCCCACTCTTCGCTCCGGCTCACCCCACGCTCGACAACTTCGTGACGGCCTTCACCCGAGCGGACTTCCTGGTCTACCTGGGCAACTCGACCATCGTCGTGGCAGGGGCCGTCGTGCTCTCGCTGGCCCTGGGCATCCTGGCGTCGGCGGCACTCTCGCGGTTCCGGTTCCGTGGCCGTCGCACGATCCTCGTCACGATCCTGCTCGTCCAGATGCTGCCGGGGACCGCACTGCTCATCCCGCAGTTCCTCATCTTCAACCAGGTCGGCCTCACCGGCACCTACGCGGGGCTGATCCTGGCCTACGTGGCTGCGGTGCTGCCGTTCTCGATCTGGGTCATGCGCGGCTTCTTCCTCGCGATCCCGATGGAGGTCGAGGAGGCAGCGCGCATCGACGGTGCCAGTACGTGGCAGGTCCTGACGAAGGTGCTCTTCCCCCTGGTGATGCCGGGCATGATCGCGACGAGCGTCTTCGCGTTCATCGCCGCGTGGAACGACTACATCGTCGCGTACACGTTCATGCAGGACCAGGCGCACTACACGCTGCCCGTGTGGCTCGCGTCGTTCACCACCCAGACGACCGGCACCGACTTCACCGGTCAGATGGCCGCGTCCGTGCTGTTCTCGCTGCCGGTCGTGGTGTTCTTCATGATCATCCAGCGCAACCTGGTCTCGGGGATGTCGGCGGGAGCGGTGAAGGGCTGACGCGACGGACGGGAGGCACGGTGCGGGCCCGCACCGTGCCTCCCGTCCGTGCGCGTCAGGTGCGCGGCGCCGGGTCGGGTTCCCCGAGCAGCCGGGTCGTCCAGTCGGCGAGGGCCGCGACCGCCGACCGCGAGACCGCCGCTCCCGGCACCATGCTCGTGAAGCCGTGGAACGCGCCCGGCCACACGTGCAGCTCGGCGTCGACCCCGGCGGCCCACAGTGCGCTCGCGAACGCCACGGTCTCGTCGCGGAAGACCTCGGCGCTGCCGCAGTCGACGTAGGTGCGGGGGAGTCCGGACAGGTCCTCGGCGCGCGCCGGTGCCGCGTACGGGGAGACGTCGTCGGTGCCCCGGCGCTCGCCGAGGTACGCGCCCCAGCTGAAGTGCATCGCCTGGCGGTCGGCCACGCCGACGCCGTCGATCTGCCGGGTCGACACGGAGGCGTCGCGGTCGTCGAGCATCGGGGAGACCAGGACCTGCGCGAGGACCTCGGGGCCGCTGCGGTCCCGGGCCAGCAGGACGGTCCCCGCGGCGAGGCCCCCGCCGGCGCTCTGGCCGGCGACGACGATGCGCGCCGGGTCGATGCCGAGCTCGTCGGCGTGCTCCGCGACCCAGACGAGTCCGGCGTAGCAGTCCTCGACCGGGGTCGGGTCGGGGTGTTCCGGGGCGAGACGGTAGTCCACGCTGACCAGCACGACGTCGTGGTCGAGCAGCCAGTCGTCGTACGAGTCGAGGTTGCCGAGGTGGTGGCCCATCACCATGCCCCCGCCGTGGATCGTGTAGACGCCCGTGGTCGGACCGGTCCGGCCGGCGCGCTGGATGACCGCGAGGTCGATCGGGTCACCGCCGTGTCCGGGGACGGTGACGCGCCGCCGCTCGAGCCCGCGGGCGCGCAGGCGGTCGTCGAGCTCGTGCTCGGTGATCTCGAGCGCACGCATGCGGGGGAGGGCTGCGGCGTCGATCGTGAAGGGACCGCGGGCCTCGAGTGCGGTGAGGAAGACGCCGAGTTCGGGGTCGAAGGGCGGGCGGGGCGTGGTGGTCTCAGGCACGGGAGGACTCCTGGTGGTGGTCGGTGGAAGTGGTCGAGGAAGAGGAAGAGGAAGAGGAAGAGGACGTGGACGGCATCGGCGGGGTCGAGGTCGAGGTCGGCGTCGGTTCCGGCGTGCCGACGCCGAGTCGCGCGCGGAGCACCCCGACGGCGACGAGCAGCGCTGCGACCACGGTGATCACGGCCCCGGCGACCTGCAGCGCACCGACGACGGCGGCAGCGTGCGCTGCCGTGGTCCGGGCGACGGTCACGCTGCCGGGGACGAGCGCGGCGAGCACCGTCCCGGTCGCAGCGATCCCCACCGCCGTGGCGAGTTCGCTCGCGGTGTCGACGAGTGCCGCCCCGATCGACGTGCGGTCCGTCGGGAGCCCGGACAGGACGCTGGCCCCGGCGACCGCTCCGACGACACGCATCCCGGCCGCGACGAGCACGAGGGCGACCGCGACCGCCGGGTACCCGGTGCGCCCGGACAGGGTGAACACGGCGAGCCCGACGACGACGGCGGTCGCGCTCGTCCACGCGGCCCGATCGAGCCCGACCCGCCGGACGAAGGGCCCGACGAAGCGGCCGCTCGCGAGGAGCACCACGACCTGGGGCAGGGTGCCGAGCGCGGCGAGGGCCGGCGGCCACCCCCACGCAGCCTGCAGCTGCAGGGTCACCGCGTAGGACAGCCCGGCGGTGGCGAGCCCGGCGGCGGCCTTGTACGCCAGACCGCTCGCGACGAGGGGCCGTGCCACCAGGGTGAGGTCGAGCAGCGGGTGCGGGGCCGTCCGCTCCCGCACCACGAAGCCCGCGACGGCGGCGACGGTGGCGGTCGCCGCGGCCCAGGTCGGCCAGCCGGTGGTGGACACGGCGAGCGTCGGGGTCACCAGGACGCCGACGACGGCGGCCGTGCCGAGCACGGCGCCGACGAGGTCGAGCGGCTGCCGGTGCAGGTCCGCCGGCCGATCGGCCACGATCCCGGAGCGGATGCCGACGAGCGCGACGAGGGCGATCGGCACGTTCGCCACCAGGAGCACCTGCCACGGTGCCACCGCGAGCACGAACCCGCCGATCGTCGGGCCGACCGCCAGCCCGACGAGCCCGGCGGTCGACACCACGGTCAACGCCCGGACGCGCAGGTCGTCGGCGGAGAAGAGCCGGAAGGTCAGGGCCATCGAGCCGGGCGTGGTCATCGCGGCGGCGAGGCCCGTGAGGACCCGGACGACGACGAGCTGCTCCACGCTGGTCACCAGGACGGTCGCGGCGCTCGCCGCGGCGAGCAGCACCAGCCCGACGAGCATCGTGCGGCGACGGCCGAACCGGTCGGCGACCGCCCCGAACAGGAGCATGAGCCCGCCGAACGCGACCGAGTACGCGCTCGAGACCCACTGGAGCGAGGCGGTGGACGCGGCGAGGTCCCGACCGATCGTCGGCAGGGCGACGGTGAGGACCGAGTTGTCGAGCATCTCGAACAGGAACACGGCGGACAGCCCGGACAGGGCGATCCACGCGTCACGGAGACGGGCGGGTGGGGTGTGTGCAGACACGGGTGCACTCCTTCGATGAAGAAGTGGCGACTCCCGTGAGACGCGTGCACGCTCCCGTCCGCCGGAGCGGAGCGGGATTTTTCCCTCTGGGCGTGACTGTACCGCGATCGCGGTCGACCGCGCCACCACCGGGTGTACGCAGGACCCATGAGCCGTCCCCGCAGCCCCTTCCGTGGCCTCCGCGCCCTCGTCACCGGCGCCAGCGGGGGGATCGGCGAGGCGCTCGCCCTCGGGCTCGCCGCAGCCGGCGCCGACGTCGTGCTGGTCGCCCGGTCCGAGGGCCGGCTCGACGCGCTCGCCGAGCGGATCCGCCGCGACCACGGTGTGGCGGCGACGGTGCTCCCCGCGGACCTCGCGACGGCGGACGGCGTCGACGGGGTCGTCGCGTGTCTCGGGGGCACCCGGGTGGACATCCTCGTCGCGAACGCCGGCGTCGGCGACCACGGCCCGTTCGCCGCCTCGACGGACGAGCGCCTCCGGACCCAGGTCGACCTCAACTGCACCGCGGTCGTCCGCCTCGTCCACGCGTTCCTGCCCGGGATGCTCGAGCGCCGGCTCGGTGGCGTGATGACCGTCGCATCGACGGCCGCGTTCCAGCCGACGCCGCAGATGGCCGTCTACGGCGCGACGAAGGCGTTCGTGCTCTCGTTCACCGAGGCGGTGTGGCAGGAGAACCGGGGGAGCGGGGTCCGGTTCCTCGCACTCTGCCCCGGCCCCACCGCGACGGGCTTCTTCGACGAGGCCGCCCGGGGAGCGGGATCGGCGGGCGTCATGGAACGCGGGCGGCAGTCGGCGGAGCAGGTCGCGGCCGTGGGGCTCCGGGCGTTCGCTCGGCAGGGCGGCCCGACGGTGGTGTCCGGCCTCGGCAACGCCGTGACGGCGAACGCCCACCGGTTCGTCCCGCGCGGACTGATGGCACGGTTGTCGGCGCTCGTCACCGGCGGAGAGTGATCGCCGAGGTCAGCCGCTCGGTGCAACGAGCCGCTCACCCGTAGCCCTCGTCGTACAGCCGCCACCCGTCGGCGGTGTGGCGGAAGCAGAACTGCCACCCCTCGAGAGTCCCGGGGTCGGCGCCGCTCATGTTCGTCTCCGTGACGTCGACGGGGATGCACTCCTCGGCGACCCCGCCGCGCTCGTCGGCCGGGATCCGCTCGACGGCGCCGACGTTCCGGTGGACGAGCAGGTCCGGGTGCTCGTCGAACCAGGACGTCGGCTGCCGCTGCCCGCACCACGCCTGGTCGGGTGATGACGGTGCGTGCGCAGCCGTGAGGGCTTCGGTCACCGCGCAGTCGTGGGCCTCGGCTGCGCGGAGGTAGACGCGGAGGACCTGCTCCGACGAGGCACCCGCCGGAGGGAGGCGTCGCGCGGTCTCGGCAGCGTGCTCGAGGTGCACGCCGATGCCGGCCCCGGTGGCGAGGACTGCCAGCGCGGCAGCGGACACGAGGACCGGCAGGACCCGTCGTCGTGGCGCTCGGTCGTGCGTCGTGGCCGTGGCGCCTCCTTCGACAGCGGTCGGATCCCCCTTGCTCGACCCTGACATGGCAGCGCTCCCGTCGGCATCCCCCTGCGGGACGAAGCCGACGGCCGGTCGGCCGGTCGGCTCGTCCCGCTCCGCTCCGCACGAGCCGGCAGGACACGCCGCTCGTCCTCCGCCCGGAGGGCGGAGGACGTCGGTGCGCGGCTCCGGACGTGACGGATCTGGCCCGCTCGGTGGGCCGGACGCGCCCACGACGCGGACGGACGGGAGGCGCGGTGCCAGCTGGCACCGCGCCTCCCGTCCGGTCAGATGGCTGGCTAGGCGTTCGCGCCCTCCGCCAGCACCGCAGCAGCCGGGTCGAAGTCCTCCGGCAGCGGCTCCGGCTTCGTGATGCGCGAGGTGATCTCGACGGGCTGGCCGGAGTCGGCGGCGTCCCGGATGCCGAGCATGACGTCGAGCGCGTGGGACGCGACGGCACCGGAGGCGCGCTCCGGGCGGCCCTCGGCGATCGCACGTGCCATCTCGACGACGCCCGTGCCGCGACCCCAGGTCGAGCCCTTGTGCTCGAGGGTCGTCGGTTCGTCCTTGCCGAGCGTCCACAGCGTGCTGTCGCCGTCGAAGACGTTCGGGTCCGGCAGCACGATCGTGCCCTCGGAACCGTTGATCTCGACGAAGCCGTTGCGGGGCAGGGCGTGCTGGAACGACAGGGTCGTCTGTGCGGACTGCCCGTCGGCGAACGAGATGAGCGCGGCGTGGTGCGTGGGCACCTCGACCGCGAACTCGGTGCCGGCACGGGGGCCGGAGCCGATCACGCGGGTCTCGCGGGACTTCGACGACACGGCCTGCACGCGCGAGGCCGAGCCGAACGCGTGGAGCAGGGTCGTCACGTAGTACGGGCCGATGTCGAACAGCGGACCGGCGCCCTCGGCGTAGAGGAACTCGGGGTCCGGGTGCCACTGGTCCGGGCCGGGCACGTGGAACATCGTCGTCGCGGTGAGCGGCGTGCCGATGTCACCGCGGGCGATGGCACGGATCGCGGTCTGGATGCCGGCACCGAGCACGGTGTCGGGGGCGGTCGCGTACCGCACACCGGCGGCCGAAGCCGCGGCCAGGAGCGCCTGGGCGTCCTCGGCCGTGGTGGCGACCGGCTTCTCGCTCCAGGTGTGCTTGCCGGCGGCGATGATCTGCTGGCCGACCTTCGCGTGCTCGGCCGGGATCGTGATGTTGACGACGATCGAGATGTCGTCGCGGGCGAGGAGCTCCTCGACCGTGCCCGACGACGGCACGCCGTACTTCTCGGCCTGCGATGCCGCGCGCTCGAGGATGAGGTCGGCGACCATCAGGACCTCGACGTCGGCGAACTGCGTCAGGTTGGTCAGGTACTGGTCCGAGATGTTGCCGGCACCGATGACGCCGACTCCGACGCGGCTCACTTGTCGTTGCCCTTCAGCCACTCGAGCGACTCGGTGATGCCCTGGAAGACGTCGCCCGAGTACGCGTCGAACTCGACGACGCGGATGGCCTGCGGTGCGGCGGCGAGGATGCCCCGCACGTCGACGTCGCCCTGGCCGGCCGGGGTCTGGTTCTCGAAGGCGCGCTGCAGTGCTTCGGGCACGACGAGGGCGCTCTCGGACGAGGGCAGCGCGGTGAGGATGTCACCGTCGACCTTGCCGTCCTTGACGTGGATGGCGACGACGCGGTCGCCGAGCGACTGCAGGACGGCCGGGGCGTCGGCGCCGCCGACGGTCGCCCAGAAGGTGTCGACCTCGAGGACGGTCTCCGGCGAGAGCTGCGACACGAAGAGCTCGTAGACGGTCCCGCCGTCGACCTTGTTCGTGAACTCCCACTGGTGGTTGTGGTACCCGAACTTCAGGCCGCGCGCGGTGGCCTCGGCGGTGAGCTCGTTGACGCGCTCGGCGATCTTCGCGACGTCGTCGGCGGTCTGCCAGCGGTCGGTCGGGATGAACGGGTCGATGACGGTCTGGATGCCGAGGCGCTCCGCGGCGTCCCAGATCGGGGCGGTGTCCTCGGCGTCGATCACGGCGACGTGGCCGGACGGGGCCTTCAGGCCCGTGGCGGCGAAGGCCTTCTCGAGGTCGGCGGCGCGCTCGACGAACGCGTACGGCTCGACGTTCTCGTAGCCGATCTCGCGCACCCGGGCGATGGCCTTGTCGAGGTCTTCGGCGATGGCGTCGCGCAGCGAGTACAGCTGCACAGAGGTGGTGGGCATGGCAGAGGGCTCCTTCGGTCCTGTCAGGTTGTCGGGGCCCGTCGAGGATCGATGCTCCCCGGCGAGATCGAGACCGACGCTACCCCAAAAACCACCCGCTGTGTAGTTTTTGTCGCGCGTCGCCGGTGCCGCACTCGCGCGCCGTCTGGACGACACGTGTCGATCACCCCTCGGGCGATGTATGCTCGCCGACGGAAAACCTTGCAGTACAAGGTTTCCGATCGACTCAAGGAGGCGTCATGAGCACACCCGAACCCGGCAGCCCCGCACTGCTGGACCCGGAAGCGGGCATCACCCAGCCCGTCAGCACCGTCAAGGTGGGGATCGGCTACCAGGTCGCCCTGTTCCTCGGACAGTTCGGCCTGTTCGTGGCGCTCATGGCCCCGGTCTACGTCAGCATGCAGATCAAGGCACAGGCCCTGGTCGGCGACGACGCGGCGAACGTCATCGGCTCCGTGCTGCCGATCGGCGCGTTCGGTGCACTCATCATGAACCCGCTGGCCGGCGCGCTGTCCGACCGGACCCGCACGCGCTGGGGCCGCCGCCGCCCATGGCTGCTCGGCGGTGTCGTCGTCTTCGCGATCGCGCTCGCCTGGATCGCCTACGCGCCCGACGTCCTCAACCTGACGCTCGGCTGGCTGCTCGCGCAGCTCGCCGCGAACGCCACGCTCGCCACCCTGCTCGCGAGCTTCGCCGACAACGTGCCGCAGCTCCAGCGCGGCCGGGCGTCGAGCATCATCGCCCTGGCGCAGAACATCGCCGTGCTCGCCGGCACCTACCTGTCGGTGTTCTTCGTCGCGAACCTGCCGGTGCTGTTCATCGCTCCCGGCATCCTGGCGATCGTCCTGGTCGTCGTGTACGCCCTGGTCGCCCGTGACGACCTGCCCACCTACAAGCTCAAGCCGTTCACCTGGATCAACCTCATCTCGTCGTTCTGGACGAACCCGATCAAGAACCCCGACTTCGCGTTCGCGTGGTGGTCGCGGTTCTTGATCATCCTGGCGACGTTCATGTTCACGACCTACCGCCTGCTCTACATGCAGGAGCACCTCGGGATCGCGGACCTGAAGGAGGCCACCGAGGCGGTCGCGTTCGGCGTGCTCCTCTACACGCTCGCCCTGCTCGTCAGCGCGGCACTCTCCGGCTGGGCGTCGGACCGCATCGGCCGCCGCAAGGTCTTCGTCGGCGGATCGACGGCGCTGTTCGCGGTCGGCCTGGTGATCCTCGCCCACGCCGACACCGTGACGGGCTTCTACGTCGCCGAGGTCGTCATGGGCTTCGCCTACGGCATCTACTCGGCCATCGACACGGCCCTGGTCGTGGACGTCCTGCCGAACGCCGACCGCCCGGGCAAGGACCTCGGTGTGATCAACATCGCGAACGCGCTGCCGCAGTCGCTCGCACCCGCGATCTCGCTCTTCTTCCTGAAGATCGGCAGCAGCCACCCGGACAACTACGAGCTCATGTGCTGGGCCGCCGGCATCGTCGCCCTGCTCGGTGCGCTGGTGGTCATCCCGATCAAGCGGGTCCGCTGACGCCCGTCGCACTGACGGACTGGCGCGCCCCGCTCAGCGGCAACGCGAAGCGTTGGGCGGGGCGCGCCGACCGAGCCTGCGAGGGAGGACGGTGCCAGCTGGCACCGCGCCTCCGGTCCGTTCGTCTGGCGTCCACCGTCGGTCCGCAGGTCGCGTCGTTACCGTGGGTCGGTGCGCTCCACCGACACCCGTTCCTTCGACTCCCCGGCCGGCACGATCGAGGCGGTCGTCGACGGCGACGTGACCCGCGCCCTCGGGATCCCCTACGCGCAGGCCGACCGCTTCGCGCCGCCGTCGCCGCAACCGCCGTTCAGCGGGCCGTTCCGCGCGGACACCCCGGCGCCCGTCCCACCGCAGCCGAGCGCGCAGTTCGTCGACCAGCTCCTGCCGTCGATGGACCACCTGCAGGTCGACGAGCACTGCCAGCGACTCAGCATCACGGTGCCCTCGGACGTCCGACCCGACGAGCTCCTGCCCGTGGTGGTCTGGGTGCACGGCGGGTCCTACGTGCTCGGCGGCGGTGACCTGCCGATCCACGACGCCCACGACCTGGTGACCGAGCAGCGCGTGGTCGTCGTCACGGTGACCTACCGGCTCGGGGTGCTCGGGTTCCTCGGTGACGGCGAGACGGTGCCGGCCAACCTCGGACTGCTCGACCTGGTCGAGGCGTTCCGGTGGGTGCAGCGGAACATCGCCGCGTTCGGCGGGGACCCCGACTCCGTCACCGCGTCCGGGCAGTCCGCCGGAGCCGACGCGATCGCGCACCTCATGATCAGCGAGGGCGCCCGCGGCCTGTTCCGCCGCGCGATCGTGCAGAGCGCGCCGCTCGGGCTCTCGCGAGGGCGGGCGCGGATGAACCGGGCGATGGTCCGGGCCGTCGGGTCGGTCGCGGCGGACACGTCGCTCGACGAGGTCCTCGAGCGGCAGGCCCTCGCGACGAAGGCCGGTGGCCGGTACGGCCTGGCCGGCGGCATGCCGTTCGGCACGCAGTACGGGTTCGCACCGTTGCCCGCCGAGCGCGACACCGACCGGGCCTGGCGGTCGGTCGCACCGGAGGTCGACGTGCTCATCGGGTCCGGCTCGGACGAGGCGGGCATGTACGTGCCGCTCGTCCCGGGGCTCCGGACGGCCGCGCGGTCCCGCCTGGTCCGACCCCTGCTGCGCTGGCTGCTCGTGCGGCCCCTGTCCGAGGTGATCTACGGCCGCGATGCGCGGCGCTTCGCCGACCGTCACCGGGCCGCCGGTGGACGGGCGACGGTCTACCGGTTGCTGCGGCACCCGTCCGTGGCGCCGGTCGGTGCGGTGCACATGAGCGACCTGCCGTTGCTGCTCGGCGGTCGGTCGGCGTGGGTGGGCAGTCGCTTCGTGCCGGAGCGGGACTGGCCGGAGGTCGAACGGCGCGGGCGGGCGTTCCGGGCGGTCTGGGCGGAGTTCGCGCGGACCGGACGGGTGACGGCGGCGGACGACGAGACGCTGGTGTTCGACCGGGGGTGACCTCCACCGGGCCCGCACCGGCTGCACCGCGAGGGGCCGGGGCACTCGGCCCCGACCCCTGCGACGGTGTGCTGCGGTGTCGCGGTGCTCAGCCGCGACGCGTCGCCCCGATCGCCCAGACCCGGGGCGGTTCGACCCCGTTGACGGCGTGGTCGCCGACGATCCGGGCCTTGAACACCCACGGGTTGTGGCTCCCCGCGGCGCGGGCGTTCCGCCAGTGCCGGTCGAGGTTCTTCGTCGTGCTCACACCCGAGGCCGCGAGGGCGTCGAACAGGTGTGACGTCGCCGTGGTCGCGAGGGACGTGAGCGAGACCTGCGCCTGTGCGGTCGCGAGCTCGGCGCGGTCGTTGCGTCGCTCGTCCTCTGCCTCGTCGAGGGCAGCACCCTCGTACGCGGCCTGCAGCGCCTCGGCTGCCCGGTCGACGATCGCGGTCGCCGCGAATCCGGCCGCGGACACCTCGCCGACGACCTGCAGGATCTGCGGGTCCGCGGCGAAGGTGTCGGCGTTGCCGTGCGAGAACACCCGGTTGCGGTTCCTGACCTGCAGCGCGATCTCCCGCTCGGCGGCCAGGACGGAGCCGGCGAGCACGGTGAGGAGCACCGCCTGGTAGAACGCGGTCTGGTACTTGAACCGGTCGTCGAACAGCACGACCGCGTCGGCCTGCACGACGGCGTCGGTGAACGTGCTCGTCCCCGAGCCCGTGGTCCGCTGGCCGAAGCCGTCCCAGTCGTCCGAGTGGGCGACCCCCGGCTGGTGTGCGTCGACGATCGCGATGACCCGCTCGCCGGTGTCGGTGCGCTCCGCGTACGTGTCGATCCAGTCCGCGAAGATGCTGCCCGTCGAGTAGTACTTCTGCCCGCTGACGCGGAAGGTGCCGTCGTCCTGCGGCGTGACCTTCGTGACGACGTCGCCGACCTGCACGGCCCCGACCTCGGTCCAGGAGTTGCCGGCGATCTCGCCCCGACCGAAGCGTCCGAGCCAGGCATCGCGTTCACCGGAGCGCCCGACGAGACGGTCCTCCACGAGGGCGAAGTGCCCGCGCAGGGCCTGCGGGATGTTGCTGTCCGCGGCGGCGAGCTCGGTGAGCAGGCGGAAGAGCTGCGGGAGGGTCGCGCCCGCGCCACCGAACGCGACGGGGACGCGGACCGCGCCGAACCCGGCGGCTGCGAGTTCGCGGATCTCGTCGAAGGGGAGCCGATGGTCCTGCTCCCGCTCGGAGGCGCCGGCGGCGATGCGGTCGAAGATCGGCCGGAAGCGACCGGCAAGGGTCTCGTAGTCGACCGGTGCGGTGGTCTGGGCGGTGCCGAGCTGGTCGGCCGTGGTGTCGGTCATGGTGTCGTGCCTTCCGGGTTGCGTGTGCTGTTCAGGCGGTGGCCGTCGGTGTGACGACCTGGGGCTGGGCGGGGGTCGACGGTGCTCTGCGACCCCCGCGTCGGGAGAGCACGGCCGCGCCGACGAAGACGACGAGCGCGACCAGGGCGGCGCCGACGGTCCACGCGGCCCCGGCCGGCCACCGACCGGAGAGCCCGAGGAGCGCCGGCGCGGTCGTGGTGGTCTGGCTGGCGAGGACGAGGGCCCAGGCGGTGTACCGGCCGAGGTCACGACCCAGGGCGAGCAGGAGGAAGAAGAGCGTCCAGAGCCCGGCCCAGGTCGCCCACAGCACGGCGAGGACCGGGTCGACGGTGACGTTCGTGACCGCGAAGACGACGGCGATCGCTGCGACGAGGCCGCAGAACCAGCCGAGCCCCGTCGAGCCGAGCCCCGCGAGCGCGTCGATCCCCACGTACAGGTAGGTGAGGCCGAAGAGGAACGTCTCCGCGATCGAGAGCAGGACGGGCAGTGACCCGTCGGCCGTGACGGAGACGGCCGTGCACAGCACGAGCTGCAGCCCGCCGATCAGGACGTTGAACACACCGCTGTCACGGCCGGGGACCCGACCGAGCAGGGTGAGCCCGTTGATGAGCAGTGCCGCTCCGGAGAGCACCAAGCAGATGTACGCCATGGCGACGACCGTGGCAGCGAGGGGACCGCCGCGGAAGGGTTGTGTCGCACTGTGTCCGACGGTGACGATCCGTGACGTGGGGCGCTCACTGCTGCTCCCGACGTCGCTCGCCCCCGGACGGGAGGTCGCGCGCACACCGCTCCGTGGGCAGGATCGACCACATGCCCGACGCCGACCTCCGCGCCCGCATCGTCTCCGGTGCCGCCGATGCCTTCCGTGACGGCGACTTCCACACGGTCGGCCCGGACGACGTCGCCCGGGCCGCCGACGTCACGGTGGCCGAGGTGCACCGCGTGTTCCCGTCGTGGGAGCTGCTCGTCGTGGCCGTCGTCGACCGGTGGACCAAGGACGGCCGCGATGCGCTCCGCGGGGTCGCCGAGCAGGAGGGGGCCGTCGCGTACCTCCGAGCCCGGCTCGACCGCGGACACCGACACCCCGCGGTCGTGCGGGTCCGCGTCGCGCTGCTCAGCGCGACCTCGACCCCGGGCCACCCGGCGTCGGGGTGGTTCCGGCAGCAGTACACGATGCTCTTCGAGGACGTGACCCTCGCCCTCGTGCGGGACGTCGTCGCCGGTCGTGAGTCCCGCGGGGCTGCTCCGCGGCACGCCGCCGAGCAGCTCGTCGCGCTCTTCGAGGGGCTGCAGCTGCAGGCGATGCTCCGCGACGACGCCGACCTGCTCGCCGGGTGGGACCGGGCGGTCGCACGCATGCGGGCCGGCTGGGCCGCCGCCGCCGCCGTCGCAGCCTGAGGGGAGCCGGCAGCGCGGGCACCGGACGTTCGCGCAGCGCCCTGCCGGTACCCGCGGGCACCCGGACGTTCACGCAGCGCCCTGCCGGTGCCGGGTCCTAGGACCCGCGTGTCCCGTGGCCGCGGAGTCCACGCCCGACGAGCAGCACGACGGCACCCACGACCAGGGCGACCGCGACGAGTGCCGGCACCCGGAACGCCAGCGCGGTGACCACGCCACCGATCCCGCCGCCGGCGAGGAACGACCGCACCCCGACGGCCAGCGCCAGGACGACGACCACGGCCAGGGCCGCGACCGGGACGACCCGCTCGACGGGGCGCAGGGGCCCGACCGGCCGGACGTCGGCGCGTCGCCACCACACCGCCGCGACGACGAGCAGGGCGAGCAGCCCGAGCACGCTCGACAGGTCCTGCAGCAGGAAGGGCAGCGGGTACCCGCCGACGGCGGCGTCCCGCAGTGCGGGCCAGGCCCGGACCACGAAGCCGTGCTCGTGGGTGAAGCTGTCCCACACGACGTGCGTGACGCTGCCGAGCAGGCAGCCCACGACCACCGGCAGCACGTCGCGTGCACCGAGCGACGGCCGGCGACCCCAGCCCCGCGGCAGACGCCGACGCAGCCCCGGGACGACCGGTGACCATGCTGGCCGCACGAGGAACCACCACGTGGCGAGCACCACGAGGGAGACGGCGAGGTCGATGGTCGGGACGCCCCACCACGAGTGCGCGTCCTCGTAGGGCGGCAGGAACGGCGCGAACAGCACCGTGTCCGGCGCCATCGAACCGATCGCGACGGCGGCGACCGGCACGGGCAGGCGACGTGCTGCCAGGGCGACGACCGCGTGGCTGACGGTGAAGGGCACCGTCACGTCCTCGTCATCGGGCCAGGTGCGTACGGTGCACGAACCACTCGACGCCCTCGGCCAGGGCGACACCGGCGGTGTGCCAGTCGTGGCCACCGTCCTCGATGATGCGCTCCGTCACCGTGACGCCGGCTGCACGTGCGGCCGCCACGACCCGCGGGACGACCGGTCCGTACCGGCTGTCGTCCGCACCGGCCGCGACGAACGCGGCGGAGTCGCGGTACGGCGCCCGCTCGGCGAGCACTCGGAGCGGCTGCGCGGCCTCGTACGCCGCCCGGTCACCGCGGAAACCCCTCGAGACGGTGTCGTCGCGACCCTGCAGGACCGGCCCGATCTGTCCCGAGACGTCGATCCACGAACCGAACCGGTCGGGCCGGCCGGCCCCGAGCTGCAGGGCGCAGGTGCCTCCCTGCGAGAAGCCCGCGATGGCCCAGTCCGCCCCGCCGGCGGCAGCGTGCAGGTGCTCGTGGACCCAGGTCGGGACGTCGCGCGTCAGGTAGGTGGCGCTGTTCCCGAGCGGACCGTCGACGCACATCGGGTTGTTCGATGCCCGGGCGAGCTGGTCCGGCATCACGACGATCGGTGCGAGTCCGCGGTGCCGGTGGGCGATCGCGTCGAGCCGGGTCGCCATGCGGCCGGCCTCGACGATGTTCGCCGGAGCGGCGCCGGGTCCCTGCCCGGAGAGCATCACGACGACGGGCAGCTCCGGGGCGTGCTCGACGAGGGCGGCCGGGGGGAGCCAGACGATCGCGGGTCGGGCGTGGAAGTGCGACACGGTGCCCGGGATCCGTACCGAACCGTAACGGCCGTGGGCCGGCATGTCGCGCGGCGGTCGCCAGCTCGCGGCGTCGACCGGGGCCGATCCCGGGGCCGGGTCGTCCGGCAGGCGGAGGGGCGGCACGTGTGACTGCCCCAGTGCGTCGGCGATCGTGGGGAAGAGCCCGGCGTCCCGGTTCACCGCCAGTCCGCCGGACACCAGGGCGAGGGAGACCAGCAGCGCGGCGACCACCCGGGTCAGCAACCGGCGCCGCGGTGCCCGGCCACCGCGGACGAGTCCGACGACCGCGACCCCGAGCAGTGCGCACACCACACCCGTCCAGACCCGGTCGACCCAGGTCGGCGGGACGCCGAGCACGTCGAGGACGTCGCCGAGGAACCACGAGAGCAGGGTCCCGACCAGCGCACCCGCGACGATCGCGACGGCTGCCCAGCGCCAGGAGCGGCGGACGGCGGTGAGGACGAGGACGGCGGCGACCAGGGTCAGGGCGTCGACGGGCAGCAGCACGTGGGCGGACAGGAGCGGCAGGGTGGTCACGGGCGGGTCCGACGGTCGGGACGCTCTCGGGCACCCGGCGGGTGACGGGACAGGAGCGGCGTGGTCCAGCGACGGTAGCGAGCCGAGGTGTCCGGACCGGCAGCGGGGAGCCCGTCCCCGGCGGTCTCCCGGCTGATCCTGAGCGATCCTGCACGGGGGGTGGCCGGCCGACGGTCCGGAGCTGTCCGAGCGGCCAGGCCCGGGTGGTCCGCCGACCGTGCGGAGGACCGCACCGTCCCCGCACCGGACGGTGGAGGGCGGCGCGTCTGGGTGTGCCCTCCAGGGGATCCTGGCAAGGTCGGCGGATGGAGTACACGGACTACGACACCCGGCTCGCCGCCTACGGCGTGATCACCGAGGGCGACCGTGTGCTCCTGGCCCGACTGCGGGTCCCCGAGGCCGGCACGTGGACGCTGCCGGGCGGCGGGGTCGAGTTCGACGAGACCGTCGAGCAGGCCGTCGTGCGCGAGGTCCTCGAGGAGACCGGGTACGAGGCGACGTGCGGTCCGCTCCTCGGCGTCCGGCACCACATCGTGCCGAAGGAGCGCCGGATGCACGACAACGGGCGGCCGATGAAGGCGGTGCAGGTCGTGTTCCGCGTGACCGTCACCGGCGGCGAGCTGCGCAGCGAGACGGACGGCTCGACCGACGAGGCCGCGTGGGTCCCGGTCGCCGAGCTGCCCCACCGGCGGCACGGGCTGCTCGTGCCGATCGCCCTCGGCTGGGCTCGACGACCGTGAGCGGCGAGGCCACCGACCTGTCCGCCCGGCTCTGGGACGAGCGGGCGCTGCTCGGCGACCTGGTCACCGCTGCGGCCGACCCCGACCCCGACCGCGTCCGCCGGCTGCTCGACCGGTTGCGCGAGCTGCGCCTGGAGCAGGACGTCCTCGTGCACGCCCTCGCCGAGCAGTGGGGCACCGGTCCCGACACCGCCACGCTCCGGTCGCTCGAGCGTGTCGCACCCCCGCCGTGGGACCTGCTCCTGCCCGAGCACCTGACAGCCCTGGCGAGCCTGACCGCCGAGGTCGCCGCGGTGCTGCCACCCGGCCCCGTGCGCGACGCGTGGGACCGGATCAGCCCTCGAGCACGCTGAGCACGTTGCCCGACGGGTCGGTGAACCACGCGATGAGCGGACCGCCGTGCCGGTTCACCCCGCGCTCGTCGGTCACGCCCTCGTAGCGCAGGAACGTGACGCCCTTCACCGACAGCTCGTCCACGGCGGCGTCGACGTCCGGCACCGGGAAGTTCAGCACCGTGAACGACGCCGGCTCGTGCGCGGGCCCCTTCGGGTAGACGAGCACCCCGGCGCCGGAGCCGACGTGCAGCACGAGCATGCCGTGGTCCTCGCTCACCGGCAGCCCGAGGACGCCCTCGTAGAACGCCCGCGCCCCGGGGACGTCACGCACCGAGAACCCGCTGAACGCCGTCGTCGCATCGACCATGCGGCCAGTGAACCACCGCTCCTGTCAGGATGGGACGGTGACCCCGACCGAGCTGTCCGTCGACGCCGCCGTCGAGCGGGCGGTGGCGCTCGCCGCGGTTCCCGGCCGCGCGGTGCTCGGCATCGCGGGGGCGCCCGGGGCGGGCAAGTCGACGCTGGCACGCCGGATCGTCGTCGCCGTCGACGCCGCGCACGGGCCCGGCACCGCGGTGCAGGTCCCGATGGACGGCTTCCACCTGGCGAACGCGGCACTCGACGCCCTCGGCCGGCACGACCGCAAGGGCGCGATCGACACCTTCGACGCGGCCGGCTACGTCGCCCTCGTCCGTCGTCTGGTCGTCGCGGACGACGACGTCGTCTGGGCGCCGGACTTCGACCGCCGCGTCGACGAGCCCGTCGCCGGCAGCATCGCCGTGCCGCGGAGCACCCGGCTCGTCGTCTCCGAGGGCAACTACCTGCTCGACACCGACGCGCCGTGGTCCGTGCTGCCCGACCTCTTCACCGAGACGTGGGCGTGCGTCGTGGACGATCGTGTCCGCGTCGACCGTCTGGTGGGCCGACACGTGCGGCACGGACGCGACCACGAGTCGGCCCGGACCTGGGCGCTCGAGGTCGACGGCGTGAACGCGGCGAGGGTCGCTGCCACGGTGACCCGAGCCTCCCGGACGGTCCGGACCTGACCGGAGCCGGACGACCAGGGCGGCCCGACCCGAGCCACCCGACCAGCAGCACCGAAGGACAGGAGCGACCATGACCATCGCCATCACCGGAGCCACCGGCAACATCGGCGGGGCCGTCGCCCGCGCGCTCGCCCGGGCGGGCACGCCGATCCGCATGCTCGTCCGCGACGCGGCCCGGGCACCCGAGCTGCCGGGAGCGGAGGTCGCGGTCGCCTCGTACGCCGACGCGACCGCGTCCCGCGCCGCGCTCGAGGGCGCCGACCTGCTGCTCATGGTCTCCGGCGCCGAGGCGCAGGACCGCCTCGACCAGCACCGCGCCTTCGTGGCCGCAGTCGCGGACGCGGGCGTCGCCCACGTCGTCTACACGTCGTTCGTGGGTGCGGCACCGGACGCCACCTTCACCCTCGGCCGCGACCACTGGGCGACCGAGCAGGCGATCGAGGAGACCTCGATGCGGCACACGTTCCTGCGGGACTCGTTCTACCTGGACTTCGTCGAGGACCTGGTCGGCGAGGACGGCGTGATCCGCGGACCGGCTGGTGTCGGCGCGATGGCCGCTGTCGCGCGGGCGGACGTCGCGCGCGTCGCGACCGAGGTGCTGCTGCACCCGTCGGACCACGTCGACCGGACGTACGAGCTCACCGGACCGGAGGCGATCACCCTCGCCCAGGCGGCCGCCACCGTGTCCGAGGTGCGCGGCCGCGCCGTGACGTACCAGCCGGAGACGGTGGCGGAGGCGTACGCCTCGCGTGCGCGATGGAACCCGGAACCGTGGCAGGCGGACGCGTGGGTGAGCACCTACACGGCGATCGCCGAGGGTGCGCTCGCGCACGTCTCGACGGACGTCGAGCGGGTGACCGGCCGTCGGCCGCTGTCGCTGCGCGAGGTGCTGCAGGCGGACTGACCCGGCCGGGAGGCACGGGGCGCGTCCGCCGTGTCGACCGCGGGTACTGCTGCGGGTGCTGCTGCACGACGGGAGGCACGTCGCACCACGTCCTTCCGTGGTGCGACGTGCCGTCGGTTGTTCGCGAGCGCGTCGAACCACGTCCTCGAGTACGGGCCGATCGCCGCGCTTCGCCGCCGCGTCGCGCTGCGCCGCTGCGCCGCGTCAGCGCACGCGTCGGGCCGCGAGCGTCCCCGCGACGCCGAGCGTCAGCACCGCGACGAGCACGACGAGCAGCGGGGCCGTCCAGCTCCCGGTCGCGCCGTGCAGGGCCCCGGCGACGAGGGGTCCCGCCGAGCCGATCAGGTACCCGCCGCCCTGCACGAACGCGGACATCCGCCGGGCGTCGTCGTCGCTCGTGACGATCCGCACGACGATGATGAAGACGACCGTGATCCCGCCGCCCTGCGCCGCTCCGCCGAGCACCGACCAGAGCAGCCAGAGCTGCGGCGCGAACAGCAGCCCGAGGGGCATCGCGAGCCAGAGGAAGGCGACGAGGGCGATGATCGCGCGGGGCGCCCAGCGGGTCGCGAGCACCGGGACGCCGAGCGCGCCGACCACCGCCAGGATCTGGAACACGGACGAACTCGCGCCCGAGGACTCCGCCGAGAAGCCGATCTCGTCGTGCAGCAGCGTCGGGATCCACGCGGTCAGGGCGTAGTACGAGAACGCCTGCCCGCCGAACGCCAGCGTCAGCCCCCACGTGATGAGCCGGCGCGCGGGTCGGACGGGCTCCGACGCTGCCGGCAGCGTGCGGATCGACCCGGTCTCGGTCAGGAGCTCGACCGGACCCGTCGCGACCACGGGCTCGACCCGGGACGGCCGGAGCCACGCCGCGCGCGCCCCGACCGCGTACGTCCACGCGGCCCCGGCGACGACGGCGAACACCGCCCACACGGCGATGGCGACCGGCCACCCCCACGCGGCAGCGATCGGGGCGGTGCCGAGCGAGGTGATCATCGACCCGACGTTGAGCGCCGACGTGTACACGCCGGTCACCAGCCCGACGCGCTCGGGCGAGGTGTCCCGTCGGATGACCACCGGGATCACGACGTTGCCGATCGTGATGCCGATGCCGATGATCGCGGTGCCGACCAGGAGCGCCGCCGCCGACGGGGTCGACCGGACGACCGTGCCCGCGAGCACGATCACGAGCGCCAGCGACACCGCACGCTCCGGGTCGGCCTTCGCGATCACCCAGCTGGCGAACGGCGTCGCCAGCGAGAAGCACAGGACCGGGATCGTCGTCAGGAGCCCGGCGATCGTCGCGGTCAGCCCGAGGTCCACGCGCAGGTCGCCGATGACCGGCGCCGGGGCCACGATCGGCCCGCGCAGGTTGAGGGCGATGAGGACGATCGCCGCCGGCAGCAGCCAGGCCGCACCGCGGAGTCCGCGACGGGCGACGGTGTTCACCGGTCCCTGCTCACGCCGCCGCGTCCGGCAGCAGGATCGGCAGCAGGTCGAGCGGGGTGGCGGCACGGGCGACGGTGCCCTCGGCCTCGGCGGGGGAGCCGTAGCCCCACTCGGCGAAGACGACCGGCACGCCGTGCACGCGGGCGCCCTCGACGTCGTGCAGCCGGTCGCCGACGAGCACCGGGCGGCTGACGTCGTGGCCGGCCGCCTCGAGTCGTCGCAGGGCCTCGGCGACGACGTCGGCCTTGGCGCTCCGGACCTCGTCGTCGCTCGCACCGGTGACGAAGTCGAAGTACCCGGTCAGGCCGTAGTGGTCGAGGATCACCGTGGCCGGTGTCTCGGGCTTGCTCGTCGCGGTGGACATCGGCAGTCCGGCCTCGTGCAGGGTGCGGAGCACGACGTCCACGCCCGTGAACATCGCCGAGTCGAGGGCCCCGTGCGACAGGTAGTGCTCGCGGTACACGGCGAGCGTCCGCTCCGCACCGGCGTCGTCCATGCCCATCGCCGTCCGGAAGGTGTCCATGATCGGCGGGCCCACGAACGACATCAGCGTCGCGTGGTCCGGCACGGGCACGCCGACCGTGCGGAAGGTGTGCGTCATGCTCTCGAGGATCCCCGGGGCGGAGTCGCTGATGGTCCCGTCGAGGTCGAACAGGATGGCGGTGTAGGGGCGCGTCATGTCCTGACCAGCCTAGTCGCGGCGGTGGGGCCGGCCACGGGGCGGGCCGGTGGGCGCGCAGGGCGGTGGGGCGAGCCTCCCGGCTCGGTGCCGGTCCTGCGACATCGCACGCGTCGATCGACGGGTGCGGTGTCGCAGAACGCGTGCCGAGCACGCCAGGCGACCGTCAGAACAGGCGGGTGTGCCCGCCCTCGATGCCGCGCATCGCGTCGTAGTCGAGCACGAGGACGCGGATGCCGCGGTCCTCGGCGAGCGTGCGGGCCTGCGGTGCGACCGTCTGCGCGGCCAGGACGCCCTGCACCGGCCGCAGGTGCGGGTCGCGGTTCATGAGCTCGAGGTACCGCGTGAGCTGCTCGACGGCGTCGATGTTGGCGTTGCGCTTCATCTCGACCGCGACGCTCGCGCCCGCGTCGTCGCGCGCCAGGATGTCGACCGGACCGATCGCCGTCATGTACTCACGTCGGACGAGCGTGTGCCCGTCGCCGAGGAGCTCGATCTGCTCGGCGAGCAGCTGCTGCAGGTGCGCCTCGACGCCGTCCTTCACCAGACCGGGGTCGACGCCGAGGTCGTGGCTCTCGTCCGCGACGACCTCGTACAGGCTGACGATGAGCTTGTCCTGCGTCTTCTTCTGCGTGACGGTCCAGACCTGGGTGATGCCGGCGCTCGCCTGCTCCTCGTCGGGCTCGGTCATCTCGATCGAGCACGGCGGGCTCATCCAGTTCAGCGGCTTGTAGCTGCCGCCGTCCGAGTGGACGAGCAGCGAGCCGTCCGCCTTGAGCATGAGCAGACGGGTCGCGAGCGGCAGGTGGGCCGACAGGCGTCCGGCGTAGTCGACGGAGCAGCGGGCGATGACGAGACGCACCCGGCGATCCTAACGGTCGGTGCGCGTCCCACCGGACGCGGCGGGGTCCGCCACCGTGTCGTCCGTCCCGTGGTGCGGGCGGTCGGTCTGGAGGCGCGGCTCGCCCCCGCCGGACTGCGCCGCGTCCGGCTGCTGGTCGCGTGCCGCCCCGTGGTCACCGTCGTCGCGTCCGCGCCGCTTCCGCAGCGTCTCGGCCGCCGCGCCGGTCTCGCGCGCCGCACCCGATGCCAGGCCGGCGGCAATGATGAACACGAACACCACGAGCAGCGCGCCGAGCAGGCCGATGTGCTCGCCGAGGAACCCGATCAGCGGCGGACCGGCGAGGAACGCCACGTAGCCGATCGTCGCCACGGCGCTGACCTTGAGCGCTGCCGAGCGGGGGTCGTCGGCGGCGGCGGACATGCCCATCGGGAAGCCGAGGCTCGCACCGAGGCCCCAGAGGACGACACCGACGATCGCGATCGGGATCACGTCCACGAAGATGAGCAGCCCGAGGCCGACCACGGCGACGGCGGCGCTCACGCGGAGCACGGGCACCCGGCCGAACCGGTCGATGAGCGGGCTGCCCGCGATGCGTCCGGCGGTCATCGCGGCGAGGAACACCGTGAGCACGGCGGAGCCGGCGGCGTTGTCGAGCCCGTGCCCGTCGATCATGGCGAGGGGCAGCCAGTCGTTGGCGGAGCCCTCGGCCAGCGCCATGCCGAGCACGATCACACCGATGAGGAGCGTCGACGGCTGTGCCCAGACCTGCCAGCGCGTCAGCTGCACCGGGGTCGGGCTGGTCGCGGTGGACTCGTGTTCCTCGTACCGGTGCTCGTCCCCGAAGCGCGACGCCGCCGCGAGCATGACCAGGCAGACCACGACGCCGAGCACCGCGAAGTGCAGCACGACGGGGACGTCGAGCGCCTCGGTCAGGGCGCCGAGCCCGGCACCGGCGAGCGTGCCGACGCTGAACGCGGCGTGGAAGAGCGGCATGATCGTGCGCCCACCGGCCTTCTCGGCGGCGGCGCCGGAGACGTTCATCGACACGTCGACCAGTCCGTTGCCGAAGCCGAACGCGATGAGACCGATCCAGATCGCGGCGAAGCCCCAGCCGGCGGAGACGGCGACGCCCGCGAAGACGAGGCCGACCGCCAGGCAAGCCGACGCCACCTGCACGCCCCGGCGGGCGCCGACCTTCGCGACGATGTGGCCGGCGAAGGTCAGGCCGCCGATCGAACCGACCGCCATGCCGAGCACCAGCAGCCCCATCTCGAAGGTGGTGGCACCGAGGGAGTCGCGCACGCTGGGGATGCGGCCGAGCCAGGTGGCGATGGCCAGACCGGACAGCGTGAAGGCCACGAAGACCGCGATGATCCAGGTGCGGGTCGTCGGGGCGGTTCGGGTGGACGTCGTCGTCATGCGGAGCTTCCGGTCTCGTGCTGGTCGTGTCGTGGGCCGCCGGCGAGGCCGTCCCTGATCGGGTTCCTGCCTGCGGCTGTCCGGTCGAATCGATTCGACCGGTTCATGTGACTACGCTAACGGGCGATGGACCACCCGGCAACAGCACCCGGCGCGTCCGGGGCGACGAACCCCCGCGACCACGCCGACGGTCCCGTGCGCCGTGGGCCCAGACCGACGCTCGCCGCGGTCGCCCGTGCAGCGGGGGTCGCACCGTCGACCGCCTCCCTCGCCTTCAGCGGTGCCGGCCCGGTGTCCGAGGACGCGAGGGCCCGGGTGCTCGCCGCCGCTGCCGAGCTCGGCTACGGGGGCCCGGACCCGCGGGCGCGCTCGCTCCGCCGGGGCCGGTCCGGGGTGATCGGTGTCGTGATGGACGAGCGGCTGAGCGATGCGTTCCGCGACCCGGTCAACGTCCTGACGCTCGACGGCATCGCCGAGGTCGCGGGCGAGGCGGGCGCCTCCCTGCTCCTCGTGCGCAGTCCCCTCGACGACGAGCACGGCGCCGGGCCGATCGTCGACGCCCCGATGGACGCCGTCGTCCTGGTCGGGTGCAACGTGCGGATCGACCCTGCGGTCGCCGTGCTCCGCCGACGGCAGATGCCCGTCGTCGCGATCGAGGCCGACGACATCGAGGGCGCGGTCCCCGTCCAGCTCGACAACCGCGAGGCCTCCGGTCGTGCCGCCGACTACCTGCGCGAGCTCGGGCACACCGCGGTCACCGTCGTCACCCTCCCGCTCGACGCCGAGCGCCGCCGCGGCCCCGTCGACGCAGCGCGCGAGGCGGAGGGGGTCGCCCACACCACCCTGGAGCGTCTCCGTGGTGTGCGCGGCGTCTACCCCGACGCCGTCGCGGTCGAGGCCGCCGCCAGCTCCGTCGAGGAGGGCCGGATCGCCGGACAGTCACTGTTCACCGGCGACGGACCGGTCCCGAGCGCGGTGATCGCACAGAGCGACCTGCTCGCCGTCGGGGTGGTCTCGGCAGCGCTCGACGCGGGACTCCGGGTGCCCGAGGACGTCAGCGTCGTCGGCTTCGACGGCATCACGGTCGACGACAGCCTGCTCCACCGCTCGCCGATCCGGCAGCTCACGACGCTGGTGCAGCCGTTCGAGCAGAAGGGTCGCGCCGCCGCACGCGCCGCGCTCGCGATGCTCGAGGGCGACGAGCCCCAGCCGGCGGCCTTCCGGTCGGAGCTGCGCGTGGGCGACACGACGGGGCCGGTGCGCCGGGCGATCGGCGACTGAGCGCCCGGGTCCGCGACCCGCGCGCCTCCTGCTGGAGCGCTGGGGGCTAGGCGCCCGAGGTGCCGCTGGTGGCGATGCCTGCTGCGCCGATGCCGATCACGAAGATGACGAGCAGCGCCCACCCCACGACGAAGAGCCCGTTCAGGATCAGACCGGTGACCGCCATCCCGCGACCGGCGGGTTCCTTCCGGAGGCCGACGATGCCGAGGACGAACCCGACCAGCGGCACGAGGAAGGTGAACCCCAGGACGATCGACACCAGGCCGAGCACCATGCTCGCGATGCTCAGACCACGCGGCGGAGCGGGCTGGTAGCCGACCGTCACGTGCGTCGGCTGCCCGTAGTGCGGTGCCTGCGCGTACTGCTGCTGCTGCGCGTACTGCGGCTGGTGCTGGCCCTGGTTCCCCTGGCCCGGGTGCTGGTCGTCACTCATCGGTTCCCCCTCGTCGAGTCCGCTGTCGCGTGCCCCAACGGTAGCGGATGGCAGAGCGCGGCCCCGGCTGGGTGTCGGTTGGGGGTTTCCTCAGCGCCGCAGGCCCCTGCCACCGACTGCTCACGAGGAGCGCTCCCTACGCTCCGTCACGTGCAGCCGATCGATCGTTCCCGGGACCTGGTGTGGCTCGTCGTGGTCCTCGTGGTCGCGTTCGTCTCGGTCGCGCTCACCGTCGTCGTCGTGCGATCGGTGGGGTCGTCGGACCAGGCGGCTGCTGCTCCGGCACCGAGCGCGACGCTGATCGCGCCGCAGCGCACCCGGAGTGTGCCGACGAGTTCCCGCGGCATCCCCGCCACGGAGCGCCCGACGTCGCACGAACCGTCGAGCGTCGACCTCGCGACGACGTGGACCCCGCCCGCCGACCTCCCGCAGCAGGGGCGCCTGCTGCACGTCGCCATCCCGGGCACCCGGTCGCACTTCGTCGCGCGGGACGCCCTGCTCTGGCTCCCACCGGCGGCACTGGTCGCCGATCCGCCGCCACTCCCCGTCACCGTCCTCATGTCGGGGCAGTCACGGGGCGCCGGCCCCGACGACGTCGAGACCGGCGGGCACATCGCACACACCATGGATGCGCTCGCCGGCCTGCACCGCGGCCTCGCGCCGATCGTCGTCGTGCCCGATCAGCTCGGTCCACGATCGGGCAACCCGATGTGCGTCGACGGGCCGCTCGGCAACAGCCGGACGTACCTCGAGCAGGACGTCCCCGCGTGGATCACGAGTCACCTGCGCGTGCAGACCGGTGCCACGGCGTGGACCGTCGGCGGCTTCTCGCAGGGCGGTACCTGCGCGATCCAGCTCGGGGCGGGCGACCCACAGCGCTTCGGCAACGTGATCGACGTCTCCGGTGAGCTGGGCCCGACCGAGCTGACCCGCGCCGAGACCCTGCACGGGTTCGGTGGCAGCGTCGCGGCCTGGCGTGCGGCGCAACCGATCGCGGTGATGGCCCAGCACGGCTCCTACACCGGGACGTCCGCGTTCTTCACCGCTGCGCAGCTGGACCGGCACTACGGTCCGGCGATGCCCGTGGTCGCCGCGCACGCTGCTGCGGCGGGCATGCACGTGACGCGGTGGATCGTGCCGGGAGGTGGGCACGACTGGGCGATGGCACGCGCGGCCATCGCTGCCGGGATGGCGTGGCTGGAGCCGCGCGTGGGACTCGCGGCGTCCTGACGGCTCGCTCGCCACTCGAGGGCTCCGGCCGCCGGTCGCTCAGGAGTACTCGGAACGGATGAAGGCGGCGAATCCGGGGATCGTGAACTGGAGCATCCCCCGGTCGGCTGGTTGCACGAGTCCCTTGTCGATGAGCCGCGCCCGCGGCGTGGAGAGCTGGTTCGTCCCGGTCCCCAGCGCCTCCGCGATCGACGCCCGCGAAGTCGGACCGTCGCCGAGCCGTGCCATCGCCGTCAGCAGACGCCGTTCCGAGGTCGAGCACGCCGACCACCTCGCCCGGAAGAGCGCCTCCAGGTCGGCCTGCATGGAACGGTGTCCGGTCTCGACCGAACCGACGTCGATCACCGCTCCCGGATCGGGCCGCCCTGCAGCCGCCCACGCGGAGTCGGCGATGAGCTGGACGGAGTACGGGTAACCCTGCGCGATCGACAACGCGCGGTCGACGGCTTCCGGCGTCCACTGCACTCCGAGGAGGCGAGCCGGTCCGACCAGCGCGATCTCCTCGGCATCACGATGCAGGGGGCCGAGCGGTCGGTACGCGAGGCGTTCGCTGAAGGTGACGATCTCGGCGATGGTCTCCGGCGCGTTCGGCAGTCCAGCAGCGAAGACCGCGGCGGGGACGTCCGTGCCCTCCGCCTGGAGGTGTTGCCAGGCGTAGACCAGCGTGCGGAGGCCTGCCGCGTCCGCTGACTGGATCTCGTCGACGAAGATGACGAGCGGGCGCTCCGTCGTGGCGGCCTGGATGACGTCCTCAAGGCCGCGGGCGCCCGCACGAGCGCGCTCGTCCTCCGGAGCCCTCGAGCGGAAGGTCCCCGTCGCGGTGGCGACGCCCGGCACCCCGAGCGAGAGCCGGAGTGACTCGACCTTCTCGCGGAGAGCCCTGCCGTGCGGGGCGCCGGTAGCTCCGACGGTCCGCCGCAACTCGTCGAGGATCTGCTCGACGAGCCCTTGCGGTTCACCTGCCGTCACCCACACGGTGGCCGCGCCGCGCGCAGAAGCCCGGCGTTGGTACTCGCGGAGCAGTGACGTCTTCCCGAAGCCTCGCGCGGCGTGGTCCACCCGGATCCGACCCACCAGACGGTGGAGGTCGACCAGGACTGACAGGCGCTCGTCCAGATCGGCGAGTTGGAGGGCGCGCCCGGGAACGGTGCGGGCGATCTCACCCGGTGTGTAGGGGCTCGGCTGCATGGGCCTCCGATGATCTGTTATGAAAGACGTCTTTCATAACAATCTATCGCACTCCTCCCACCCGCGGCCCGCGCAGCCCGAGCACGACCACGGCGACGAGGTTCACCGCGCTCCCGACCAGGAACCCCGTGCTGCCCCCGGCCACGCCCCACGTCGGAGCGAGCACCGCCATGAGCACCACCCCGACGACGAACCCGGCGACCGACGCCAGTGCCACCTGCCGCGACCGCCCGGACGCGAGCAGCAGTGCCGCGGGCACGAGCCCGACGGTGAACACCCACACGCCGACCATCAGGTACCGCAGGTCCGACACGGCCTCGGCCCCCTCGGCGGGGTAGACGAGCGGCAGGAACCACCCGGCGAGCCACGCCACGAGCCCGAACACCACGGCGGTCCCGCCGGTGAAGCCCCCGACGAGCAGGAGCACCCCGCGTGAGCGCAGCGACCCGCCGTCCGAGCGGTGGGCGAACGCGGGCACGAGGACCTGGCCCAGCGCCTGGCCGACCATCGACGCCGGGGTCGCCAGGGTGAACGCCGCCGCGTAGACACCGGCCTCGTGCGCCGAGACGGAGACCTGCGCCGAGATCATCGTCAGCTGCAGCAGCCCGTTCGAGGTCACGACCGCGAGCACGTTCCAGGCCGCGAAGGCGAGCACCCCCGCGGTCGGTTCCGGTGCGCCGACGGCGCGGTTCCCCCGCGGCCAGCAGGCGATCGCGAACACGGTGTAGCCGATCGCCAGGGGCAGCAGCACGAGCGGCTCGAGGCGGGTGACGCACGCCGCGACGAGCAGGCCGAGGGCGAGCAGGCTCGTGACCGTGTCCCACAGTGCGACGCGTGGCGCACGGTCGTACCCGAGTTGCGCTCCGCGGGCGTAGCAGTACAGGCCGTACCCGACGACGACCCCGACCCCGCCGACGACCATGCCCGGGCTCGCTCCCCAGGCGAGCGCGACCGGCACGGTCACGGCGGCGAGCACGGCGCTCGACACCGCCATCGAGGCCCCGAGCAGCCGGTTCACCGCGGTGTCCGAGCGACGTCCGCGCAGAGCGATCGCCAGCACCCTCGACGCGGTGTTCCCCGCGGCGTTCGGCCAGAGCAGCGCGGTGAAGACCGACAGGGAGAGCAGGGCGGTGGTCTGCCCGAGGGTCTCGGTGCCGAACACCCGGCCGACGACGACGGTGACGAGCAGCTTCGCGAGCCCCTGCACGCCGATGCCGACGGTGGCGAGCAGCGCCGACGACGCGACGCGCCCGTGCCCGTGCGCGCGCCCGCGCGTGTGCCCGCTCACCGCGCCAGCGCCTGTTCGACCCAGCCCCGACGGTGCGCCCGCACCCCGAGGGTCACCGCCCGGACGCCGATGTAGCCGAGCGCGAAGGCCGCCCAGAGCCCGGCGAGCGTCCCGCCGACCCACCAGAGCAGCGGCAGGTACACGACCAGGTTCACGAGCCCGGCGACGGCGAGGTAGCGCGCGTCCCCGGCACCGATGAGCACGCCGTCGAGCACGAACACGTAGCCGGCGACGGGCATCCCGACGGCGATGAGGACGAGCACGAGCGGCAGGGCCGAGCGCACCGCGGCGGAGTCGGAGAAGACCGGTCCGAGCAGTCCGCTCACCGCGAGGGTCAGAACCCCGAGCAGTGTCCCGCCGACGATGCCGAGCAGCACGAGCCGGCGCGTGACCAGCCGCACCCGGGCCGGATCGCGCGCGCCGAGCCCGTGGCCGACGAGCGCCTGTCCGGCGATCGCCAGGGCGTCGAGTGCGAAGGCCAGGGTCGAGAACACCGTGAGACCGACCTGGGTCGTCGCCAGGCCGGTCGTGCCCAGGCCCGAGGCGGTCGCCACGGTCGCGAGCATCGCCACGCGCAACGACGCCGTGCGCAGGAACAGCCATGCCCCGGACCGGAGCGCCCGCACGACGCCGGACGCCCCCGGTCGCAGCGGTGCACCCGATGCCCGGGCCGCACGCACGGCGATCACGACGTACACGGCGGCCATCGCCCACTGCACGATCACGGTGCCCGCGGCAGACCCCTCGACGCCCCAGCCCGCACCGTAGATGAGCACGGCGTTGAGCAGCCCGTTCGCCACGAAGCCGATCGTCGCCACGACGAGGGGTGTCCGCGTGTCCTGCAGGCCCCGCAGCAGTCCGGTCGAGGCCGTCACGACCAGGATCCCGGGGAGCCCGATCAGCGACACCGTCAGGTACGCGGTCGCCGCGGTCGAGACCTCCGCCGAGGCGCCGAACAGCTCGACGAGCGGTCCGGCGAGCGGCCAGCCGACGAGTGCGAGCACGACACCGAGCCCGAGCGCGAGCCACATGCCGTCGATGCCGGCGTGCACCGCTCCGCGACGGTCGCCGCCGCCCAGCGCCCGGGCCACCGCGGGGGTCGTCGAGTACGCCAGGAAGACGAGCAGTCCGGTCACCGTCTGCAGCACGACGCTCGCGAGGCCCACGGCAGCCAGCGCCGTCGCCCCGAGGTGTCCGACGAGCGCCGTGTCGGTCAGCAGGAAGAGCGGCTCGACGACGAGCGCGCCGAGTGCCGGCAGCGCGAGCCGGACGATGTCCCGGTCGACCGACCGACGCTCGGTCGTCGCGGCGGGCGAGGTCGGTCGTGGCACCGGACCATCCTGCCGGAGTCGGAGCAGCACCGGTCCGTCCCGCCGTCGGTACGCTGCGCGCGTGGACCTCCTCGCGCTCGCGCCCGGCGCCGTCGGCATCGCCCTGAGCCCGCTGCCCGTCGCGTCCGTGGTCGTCCTGCTCGGGCACCGTCGCGGTTCCGCCCCGGCCGTCGCCTGCGCCGCCGGCTGGACCGTGGCCGTCGCCGCGGCGCTCGTCCTGGCGGTCGCGGTGGGGGAGCGGCTCCCCGTGCAGACGGCCGGTGGCTCGTCCGTCCAGGCGATCGTCGCCGTGGTCGCCGGGGTGGTGCTCGCCGCGCTCGCGGTCTGGCAGTGGACGGTCCGCCGGCTGCCGGACGGCTCCCCGTCGAGCACCCGCTGGGCGGACGTGGTCGAGCGGGTCGGTCCGGTGCACGGCTTCGGGCTCGGGATGCTGCTGTTCTGCAACCCGAAGGCGGTCGTGCTCGCCCTGACCGCGGGGCTCGCGTTCGGGGGCGCCGAGCCCGACCTCGGCGAGGCACTGCTCGCCGGCGCAGCCTTCGTCGTGGTCGCCGCGTCGACGACGGTGCTGCCCGTGGTCCTCGTGCTCGCGGCCGGTCGTCGCGCTCGCCGTCCGCTCGCCGCGATGCGCGCGGGCATCGCCCGGTGGGGATCCGTCGGACTGGTCGCGGTGCTCGCCGTCCTGGCGGTGGTCCAGCTCACCGTCGGCGTGGTCGGTCTCCGCTGACGCTGGCCGACAGGGCGGGTGCGCGCAGGACCGGACCGGGGACGGAACGGACGGGAGGCCCGTGGCGGGGTCGCCACGGGCCTCCCGTCCGGTGGTCCCGCCGTCAGTCCGCGCGCGGCTCTGCCGGGATCGCCCCGGTGGCGGCGCGCGCCTCGTCCGACGCCCGGGGCGTCGCCGGGTCCGTGCCGCGGGCCCGCCCGACCAGGTCCATGAGGTGGTAGACGACGATCGCGGCGACCGTGCCGACGATGATGCCGCCGAAGGTCGCGCCGCCGAACGAGAACGTGAAGTCGGCGATGCCCATGATCAGCGCGATGCCGGCGGTCAGCTGGTTCTTCGGCTTGGCGAAGTCGACGCGGTTCTCGACCCAGATGCGGATGCCGATGACGCCGATCAGGCCGTACAGGGCGGTGGTCGCACCGCCGAGCACCCCGGCCGGCACCGAGGAGATGACCATGCCGACCTTCGGCGACAGCCCCAGCAGGATCGCGACGATCGCGGCGACCCAGTACGCGGCCGTCGAGAAGACGCGGGTCGCGGCCATCACGCCGATGTTCTCGCCGTAGGTCGTGGTGGCGGAACCGCCGCCGGCACCGGCGAGCACGGTCGAGACGCCGTCGGCGAAGAGCGCGCGACCCGTCAGCGGGGTGAGGTCACGGCCGGTGAGCTGTCCGACGCCCTTGACGTGACCGACGTTCTCGGCGACCAGGGCGAGCACGACCGGCACGAAGCCGAGGTAGATCGCGAGCTGGCCCGGGTCGAAGGCCGGGGCGGTGAAGGTCGGCAGGCCGATCCACGGGGCCGCGCTGACCGTCGACAGGTCGACCTGGCCGGAGAGCAGGGCGGCGACGTAGCCGACGAGGACGCCGATGACGATGGACAGGCGACCGAGCAGTCCCTTGAACAGCACCGTGACCAGGATGATCGCCGCGAGGGTGACCAGCGCGACGACCGGGGCCTTCGCGAAGTTGTCGCGGGCGGCCGGCGCGAGGTTGAAGCCGATCAGGGCGACGATCGCTCCCGACACCACCGGGGGCATCAGGCGGTCGATCCACCCGGCCCCGGCGAGGTGCACGATCGCGCCGACCAGGGCGAGCAGCACGCCGACCACGATGATCCCGGACAGCGCGAGCGGGATGCCGCCGATCTTCGTCGCGGCGCCGATCGGCGCGAGGAAGGCGAACGACGAGCCGAGGTAGCTCGGCAGCCGGTTGCCGGTGATCAACAGGAAGAGGATCGTGCCGACGCCGCTGAAGAGCAGGGTCGTCGAGGGCGGGAAGCCCGTGATGAGCGGCACGAGGAAGGTGGCACCGAACATCGCGACGACGTGCTGGACGCCGAGCCCGATGGTGCGACCCCAGGAGAGGCGCTCGTCCGGCGCCACGATGGTCGAGGAGGAGACGGTCGCGCCGTCACCGTGCAGCTTCCAGCCGAGTCCCATGGCAGCACCGTAGCGGCTGCGCGGCTGCTGGCTCCGTCCCGACGCGGACCCGGTGGCTATCGTGGAGCGCATGACCGACGTCGCACGCACCTCAGGGATCCACACCGACGAGCTCGACCCGGCCGTCCGCCCGCAGGACGACCTCTACCGGCACGTGAACGGGACGTGGATCGCGCAGACGCCGATCCCCGACGACAAGGCGCGGTACGGCTCGTTCACCGTGCTCGCCGAGGACGCCGAGGTCGCCGTGCGTGAGATCGTCGAGCGCTCCCAGCAGGCCGCACCCGGCACCGAGGAGCGCAAGGTCGGTGACCTGTACACGTCCTTCACCGACGAGGAGCGACTCGAGGCCCTCGGCACCGGACCGATCGACCCGCTGCTCGGCGAGATCGACGCCGTCGAGACCACCGACGACGTCATCGCGATGGTCGGACGCTTCGAGCGCCTGGGCCTGCCCGGCTTCGTCCAGCTCTTCGTCGACAACGACCCGGGTGACCCGGAGTCGTACGTCGTCTTCCTCGAGCAGTCCGGCCTGGGCCTGCCCGACGAGTCGTACTACCGTGAGGAGCGCTTCGCCGACATCCGGTCGAAGTACCGCGAGTTCGTCGCGTCGATGTTCCCGCTCGCGGGCTTCGCCGACGCCGGGCAGAGCACCGAGGCCGTCATCGCGCTGGAGACGGCGCTCGCCGCGGCGCACTGGGACAACGTGACGACCCGCGACAGCCAGAAGACCTACAACAAGATGACCTGGGACGAGGTCGCCGCGCTCGCGAACGGCGCCGACCTGCACCTGTGGTGGCAGGCGATCGGTGCCCCGGCCGGCGCCTTCGAGACCGTGGTCGTGCGCGAGCCGTCGTTCATCTCCGGCCTGGCCGAGCTCCTGCGCTCCCAGCCGCTGGACGCGTGGAAGGACTGGCTGCGCTGGCAGGTCATCCGCGGCTCCGCGGCGTACCTGACGAGCGCGATGTCCGCCACGAACTTCTCGTTCTACGGCACGGCGCTCACCGGTGCGCCGAAGCAGCGCGAGCGCTGGAAGCGCGGCGTCTCGCTGGTCGAGGGCGCGATGGGCGAGGCCGTCGGTCGCATCTACGTGCAGGAGCACTTCGACGAGACGTCCAAGGCCGAGATGGACGACCTCGTCGCCAACCTGGTCGAGGCGTACCGGCAGAGCATCACCGCGCTCGACTGGATGACCGACGAGACCCGCGCCCGTGCCCTCGACAAGCTCGACAAGTTCACGCCGAAGATCGGCTACCCGGTGACGTGGCGCGACTACTCGGCCCTGTCGGTCAGCCCCGACGACCTGATCGGCAACGTCCGGGCCGTCGCGAGCTTCGCGGTCGACCGCGAGCTGGGCAAGATCGGGAAGCCGATCGACCGCGACGAGTGGTTCATGACCCCGCAGACGATCAACGCGTACTACAACCCGGGGTTCAACGAGATCGTCTTCCCGGCGGCGATCCTGCAGTTCCCGTTCTTCGAGGCGTCGCGCGACGCCGCCGCGAACTACGGCGCGATCGGTGCCGTCATCGGGCACGAGATCGGACACGGCTTCGACGACCAGGGCTCGCAGTACGACGGTGACGGCCGACTGCAGAACTGGTGGACCGAGGCCGACCGCACGGCGTTCGAGGAGCGCACGAAGGCCCTCATCGCCCAGTACGACGCGCTCGTGCCGACCGAGGTGCCGGACGGGCACGTCAACGGCGCGCTGACCATCGGCGAGAACATCGGTGACCTCGGCGGGCTGTCGATCGCGTGGAAGGCGTACCTGCTGTCCCTCGACGGCCAGGAGCCCCCGGTCGTGGACGGGCTGTCCGGCGCCGAGCGCTTCTTCCTCAGCTGGGCACAGGCCTGGCGGATGGCGATCCGTCCGGAGGAGGCAGCGCGTCTGCTGAGCATCGACCCGCACTCGCCGAACGAGTTCCGCTGCAACCAGATCGTGCGGAACATCGACGGCTTCTACGAGGCCTTCGGCGTCACCGAGTCGGACACGATGTACCTCGACCCGGCCGAGCGCGTCGCGATCTGGTGATGACCGAGCCGGACGCGGCTCCGTCGTCCGAGCCGAGCGCTGACCACAGCGGGACGCCCAGCGCTGCGCCGGGCGAGGCGCCGGGTGCCGACACCGGTGCCGCCCGCCGTCCCCGCCGCCGACACCAGGTCGGCGGCGGGAACGGCGCTCGTGCGCGCGGACGCCACCGCGGCGGGGCCGACGAGCGGTTCGGCGCGACGGTCGACGCCCTCGGTTCGGTCGCCCGTGACGGTGCCGCCGTCAGCGCGTCGATCATCGACACGTCGACCGGCAAGGCCCTGCTCGCCGTCGACGACACCCTGGTGCAGCCGGTCGCGAGCCTCGGTCGCGTGCTCCTGCTCATCGAGGTCGCGGCGCAGCTCGAGGACGGCCGGCTGCACGGCGACCGGCTCCAGCGGATGGCACGGGACACCGCCACCGGTGCCGGGTTGTGGCAGTTCCTGCAGGAACCGACGATGCAGGTGCCGGACCTGGCGACCCTGGTCGGGGCGACGGCGGACGCGTGGGCGATGAACGCACTGCTGTCGACCGTCGGCATCGACGCGGTGCGGCAGCGGGCCGAGGCGCTCGGCATCGACCGCACGGCACTCATCGACCGCGTGCGGGACCGGCGCGGTCCCGACGACGCCCCCGACGCCTCCGTGGCGCCGGCAGGCGAGCTCGCCTGGCTGATGCGCGGCCTGGCCCTCGGCGAGGTCGTCGACGAGGCGGTGTCGAACCGGGTGCTCGGCTGGCTGAGCCTGGCCAGCGACACCACGCTCGTGGCGGCCTCGTTCGGCCTCGACCCCCTGGCGCACCGTGCGCTGGACCACGGGTTGCAGGCCGTCGTCGTGACCGGCTCGTCGACCGGGGTCCGCGCCGAGGCCGGCATCCTCCGGGGACCCGGATCGTCGGTGAGCTACGCGGTCACGGTGACCTTCGACGACGCCACACTGCAGCGGCGGCTCGCGGTCGTCGAGGCCCTGCGGACGATGGGCACCGAGGTGCTCGAGGCCGTGCACACCCCCGCCCGCCGCTGACCAGCACGGACGAGCACGGACGGGCGGGCGCAGACGGGCGCCGGCGGGCGCGACGGCTCAGTCGGCCGCCTGCCCCTCGGGCACCAGGCCCTGCACGTTGAGCAGCCCCGCGTCGGTGGACCGGCACGCCGTGATGCCGGAGTCCCGCACGAACAGTGACTCGGTCGACCCGGGCGGGTACACGCGGAACCCGTCCGCGGACACCGGGTCGCACGTCGCCGTCGGGTAGTTCTCCGCCTGGGTGATCTTCAGCGGTGCGACGGCCACCGCGCCGGGCGCCAGCGTCACGGTCGGGTGCGCCGATGCCTCGTCACGGGTGGCCGGGGCGCCGATCTGCTCACCCGAGCCGCCGCCGACGAAGGAGACCCCGGGCCACCCCTGCAGCGTGCAGGTCGTGGAGCCGGTGTTGCGGAGCGCGAGGTGCACGTACGTGCTGCCGGCGGCCCCACCGCTGCCGGACTCGACGCTGCCCGCGAGCGACGCGGTGGTGCACCGGCCACCGTCCCCGCCGGACCCGCCACCCGCCGAGCCGCCCGACGACGAGGACGACGCCGACGACGAGGACGCCGCCGACGACGAGGACGGAGCCGAGGTCGCGGCGGAGGGCGACGAGCCCCCGGCCGACGCGGTCACGGTCTGGGTCGCCGTCGGCGCCGGGCCCGGGCCGCCCGACGAACAGCCGGAGAGCGCGAGCGCGAGCACGACCCCGGTGCTCGCGAGGACGATGGCGGAACGTGTGCTGCGGTGCATGCCTCGACGCAACACCCGCCGCGGTCCTCGGGACTCGGTGAGCGTCCAGTCGTCACGGGCACACTCGCGTCACAGCCAGGAACACGAGCGACGGAGGTCGGAACATGGCAGGCAAGCACGAGCAGGCACGCGGCGAGGACGGTCGGGCGGACGGCGTCGACACCCGCGCCGGCGCCTTCACCGACAGCGAGATCCCGGGCGAGCAGCACGTCGAGTCGCACGAGCCCGCGGGAGAGTTCGTCTCCAGCGACATCCCCGGCGAGACGCGGCCCCAGGGCGCGGGCGGCGCGGACGAGGGTGAGTACGTCGAGTCGGACATCCCCGGCGAGGCCGAGCCCACGCCGGACGGCGAGGCCGGGCACTACGTCGACAAGGACGAGTGAGGCGCCGAGGGGCACCGGTCGGAGCTGACCGGATCCTCAGGCGACAGGAGCTCAGTCGACCAGATCGGCGGCGACCAGCCGGCGGAGCGTCTCGACGCCCGCCGGCGGGCACCGGTCCGCGTCCGCCGCGGTGACCCACTCCACCTCGTCCACCTCTGCGGAGGCGACGGGCGAGGCGGCATCGGCGGTGCCTCCCGGCCGGACCCGGAACAGGGCCATGGCGACCATCGTCCCCTCGCCCTGGCCGTGCGCGGCCTCGGTCACCGTGCCGAACGGCTCGAGGTCCGCCTCGGTCAGGTGCAGCCCGGTCTCCTCGCGCGCCTCGCGGATCGCAGCTTCGACGTCGGTCTCGTGCGGCTCCGCCTTGCCGCCGGGCAGGTAGAGCACGTCGCGTCCGCGGGCACGCACCATCAGGACCTGCCGGTCACGGACCAGCAGCAGCGCGCTGACGCGCAACGTGCGGGGGACTGCCGGGAGGCTCAGCTCGCGTCCGCCTCGCCGGTGCGGTCCGTCGAGACGGGGCACTCGGGCGCGGTGCGCTCCGCGAGCGGCACGATCGGCGACGGCAGCTCCGCCTCGGGCTCCGGGTGCACGCCGAACAGGGCGTCGAGCGCCCCGACGAACTCCTCGCCGCGACCGGCGCGACCGAGCTCACGCGCACGCACCGAGGGGCGGTGCAGCAGGACCCCGACCAGGTGCCGGAGGGCCCGTTCGGTCTGCTCGACGGACTCCGGGTCGCCGTCGCGACGCTTCGCGCGGTCGATCTCGTCGTCGAGGATGTCGAAGACGTGCTTGCGGAAGGCCACGAGCGCCGGCGTGGTCGACTGCTCGAGCGCCTGCGCACGGAAGCGCGACACGGCGTCGTCGACCATCTGACGCGCCTCGGACTCGGCGTTCAGCTCGGCGATCGGCGCGTGGATGCTGATCGTCTCGAGGTCGAGCAGCTCGACGCCCTCGACGTGGGCCGCGTCGGGGTCGACGTTGCGGGGCAGCCCGAGGTCGATGACGATGCGGCGCTGGCCGTCGGCGAGGTCGGCCGGTTCGACGACCGGGACCTCGCTCGAGGTGCAGGTGATGACGACGTCGCTCGTGCCGATCGCCTGGCGCAGGTCGGTCGCGGCGACCAGGTCGTGCTTCGCGGCGAACCAGGGCGCGCGGCCGGACGGCGAGAAGACCTGGATGTTGGCGGCGCCGCGGTCACGCAGCGCGGCGATGGTGGTGGCCGCGTAGCTGCCGGTGCCGACGAGCAGCACGCGGGTCCGGGCCCAGTCGGTGATCCGCGACGAGGCGAGCTCGAGCCCGAGACGGACGAGCGACCTGCCGGCGGCACCGATGCGGGTGCGGGTCTTGACGCCGCGGGAGGTGTGCGCTGCCTCCTGGAACAGGCGCTCCAGGTCGGACGTCGTGGTGCCGTTGGCGCGGGCGTCCTCGAGTGCCCGGCGGACCTGGCCGGAGATCTCGGTCTCGCCGACGACGACGGACTCGAGCCCGCTGGACACGGCGAACAGGTGCTGCACGACGTCCCCGCCGCCGAGCACGCTGACGGAGTCGAGGACCTCGGCGGGGACGAGGTCGCTGGCTGTGGCGACGGCGTCGACGGTGGCCGACACGGCGGAGTCACGGTCGTCGCCCGCGATGTCGAGGTAGGCCTCGAAGCGGTTGCAGGTGGCGAGGACGACGGCTCCGTCGAGCACGTCGGAGTCCGTCACCAGACGGCTCGCGGCGGTCGGTGCGCCGATGCTCAGTCGCTCCAGGAGGTCGAAGCTGGCGTTGCGGTGCGACGCCGTGAGACAGATGAGCACGTCTTCCATCGTAACTCGCGCTCGGGCCACCGGCTGTTCGCCCTCCGCGTGCACAGCAGACTGTGCGGTGGCGCCCGTGTCCGGGGCGGGTCGTGCTCGGCCGCGGATGGGACAATCGACGGGTGACCTCCGCCGCACCCGCCGCCCTGCCCGACAGCCACCCGCTCGTGACCGGCAGGACCTCGGGGTCACCGCTCGTCCGGGCGCTCCGCGGGGACCGTCCGGAGACGCTGCCGGTGTGGTTCATGCGGCAGGCCGGCCGATCACTGCCGGAGTACCGGGAGCTGCGGGTCGGCACCGCGATGCTCGACGCGTGCCTCGACCCGGCGCTGGCGTCCGAGATCACCCTGCAGCCGGTCCGTCGGCACGGGGTCGACGCCGGCATCTTCTTCAGCGACATCGTCGTGCCGATCAAGCTCGCGGGCGTGGACGTCGAGATCGTCCCCGGCCGTGGCCCGGTGCTCGGGTCCCCGATCCGCACGGCGGCCGACGTGGACGCGCTCGCCCCGCTCGACCCGGGTGCCCTCGCGCCGATCACCGAGGCCGTGCAGCGCACCGTCGCCGAGCTCGGGGACACCCCGCTCATCGGCTTCGCGGGTGCACCGTTCACGCTCGCCGCCTACCTGGTCGAGGGCGGCCCCTCGAAGGACCACATCCGCGCGCGCACGCTCATGCACAGCGACCCGGAGACCTGGGCACGGCTGCTCGACTGGGCCGCCGGCGTCTCGGGCGCCTTCCTCCGTGCGCAGGTGACGGCCGGTGCCTCGGCCGCGCAGCTCTTCGACTCGTGGGTCGGCTCGCTCTCCCGCCGGGACTACGTCGCCTCGGTGGCCCCGCACTCGGCGACGGCGCTGTCGCACGTGGCGGACCTCGGTGTCCCGCGCATCCACTTCGGCGTCGGCAGCGGCGAGGTCCTGCACGAGATGACGACGCTCGGCGACCCGTCGGACGCCGTCGCGGTCGATGCCGTGGGCGTCGACTGGCGTGTCCCGCTCGACGAGGCCGTCCGCCGCGTCGGCACCGGCGTCACCGTGCAGGGCAACATCGACCCCGCGATGCTCGCCGCCCCGTGGGAGGTGCTCGAGGCCCACGTGCGCGACGTCGTCCGCCGTGGCGGCGCTGCCCGGGCGCACGTGGTCAACCTGGGCCACGGTGTCCCGCCGGAGACCGACCCGACCGTGCTCACCCGCGTGGTCGAACTGGTCCACGGGCTGGGCGACGGCCGGGGCGACGGGACCGGAGCCGCGGCGTGACCGACGTCGTCGTGGTCGGCGGTGGGGTCGCCGGCCTGGTCGCCGCCCGTGACCTGGCCGAGGGCGGCGCGCACGTCGTGCTCGTCGAGGCCGGGGAGCGCCTGGGCGGGATGATCCGCCGGCACACCGTCGCCGGGCTCGACCTCGACATGGGCGCGGAGTCCTTCGCGACCCGCACCGACGCCGTCGAGCGGCTCGCGGCCGAGCTCGGCCTCGGGAACGACGTCGTGTCGCCCGACCCCCGCGGTGCGTGGCTGATGACGCGAGACGGCCGGACGGCCCCGATCCCGCAGACCGGCTTCCTCGGGATCCCGGGCAGCCCGATGGCCGCCGACGTCCTCGCGGTGGTCGGCCAGGGCGGTGGCCTCCGCGCACAGATGGACTCGCTGCTGCCGTCGCCCGTCGGTGCCCGGGCGCAGTCGCTCGGCGCCCTCGTGCGGAAGCGCATGGGGGAGCGCGTGCTCGACGACCTGGTCGTCCCGGTCGCGGGCGGCGTGTACTCGACGCACCCCGACCAGCTCGACCCCGATCGCGTCGCCCCCGGGCTCCGTGCGGCCCTGCAGCGCGAGGGCTCCCTCGCCCGCGCCGTGCTCGCCCTGCGCTCCCGGTCCACCGCGGGCTCGGCGGTGCAGGGCATCCGCGGCGGCATCGCCCGGCTCGTGGACGAGCTCGTGGCCGACCTCGAGACCTACCGCGTCGACGTCCGGACGGGCACCCGCGCCACCGCGGTCGAGCGCTTCGCCGTCGAGACCGTGGCAGCGGACGGTACCCGCGAGCGCCTGCCCGCACAGCACGTCCTCGCGTCGACGGCCGACCCGGGCCGGACCGCGGCGGCCGACCGCACCGGCATCGAGCTCGTCACCCTGGTCGTCGACCAGCCCGAGCTCGACGCCGGGCCGCGCGGGACCGGGATGCTCGTGCACCCGGAGGCCGCCGGGGTCGGGGCGAAGGCCCTGACGCACGCGACGGTGAAGTGGCCCTGGCTGGCCGAGGCGGCCGCGGGCCGCCACGTCCTGCGGCTCAGCTACGCGACCGCACCCCACGATCCGGTGACCAGTGACGACGGGGTGGGGACGAGCCTCCCGGTCGACCCGGAGGACACCGTCGGCGCCCGCGCCGTCCGGGACGCGACCGCGCTCCTGGGCGTCCCCGTGACCGCGGACCGTGTGCAGGGCGCCGCCCGCGTCCGCTGGTACGGGCCGGACCTGACCGCAGCCGGCTTGGCCGAGGGGGTCGTCGGCATCGGCGAGACCTCCTCCGGCCGCGGTCTGGCGGGCATCGTCGCCGCCGCCCGCGCGTCCGCTGCACGCATCCTGGGATCCTGAGCGGACCGAGGAGCACCCGAGGGCTACTGTGGACCACGCCGGACGTATTCCGTTCGGCGCATGACCACCGCACACCCTCAACAACGGAGGATCGCACATGCGAGGCAAGCTCCTGTTCGTCGCCGGCGCCGCACTCGGGTACGTCCTGGGATCGCGAGCCGGACGGGCGCGGTACGAGCAGATCAAGACCGTCAGCGGCAAGATCTGGAACAACGGCAACGTCCAGAAGGGCGTGCACCAGGCCGAGGAGTTCATCCAGGACAAGGGCCCGGACGTCGCCGAGTTCGTCGGTGAGCAGACCAAGAAGGTCGTCCGCAAGGTCAGCCAGAAGAAGGACTCGACCACCTCATGACCGACACCCGCGACCGCAAGTCGCGATCGTTGTTCGGTCTGGTCGGGGACATCCCGAAGCTGGTCAAGAACCTCGTCAAGGGCGAGATCGACCTGCTGAAGGCCGAGATGATCGCCAAGGCGAAGGTGTTCGGCCTCGCCGCCGGGCTCCTAATCGGCGCGCTCGTCATCGTGCTGTACGCGATCGGCGTGCTGCTGACCGCTGCCGTGATGGGCCTCGCGACCGTGATGCCGGCGTGGCTCGCAGCCCTGCTGCTCGCCGTCGTCATGCTCATCGTGGCCGGCATCCTCGGATTCGTCGGCTGGAAGCGCTTCAAGAAGGGCCTGCCCCTCACCCCGAAGCGCACGATCGACAGCGTCAAGGACGACATCAACGCCGTGAAGGGCATGGGTAACAAGCCCGGCCAGCACGACCGGATCACCCGCTCCTGAGCGGGGCGACCGACACCCCCACCGGAGGACCCCTGTGACCGATCAGCACGACGACCTGGCGAACCGCGTCGCGGCGACCCGCACGCAGCTGTTCGAGACCCTCGACGCCATCGAGGACAAGCTCAACGTCCCGAAGCAGCTCGGCATCGCGGCGTCCAGGGTCAAGCAGGGGATCGACGAGAAGCCGGTGCCGTACCTGGCCGGCCTCGCAGCCGGTGTGGCGGTGGTCGGGAGTATCGTCGTAGCGGTGCTCCGACGGCGGTAGACCGCCTCTGATCGGTGGTCTCCCGGACGCGGCGCGCAGCCACGACCCAGGCAACCGACAAGACGAGGAACCATGAGCTCCGACGTGCACGCAGCCACGCACGAGAACGTCCCCGACAACGCCGCCGCGCACGGCGGCAGCCCGGCGCACGAGACCGACCCGGCGAGCGGGATCGACCCGAACCTCCTCACGGCGTACGCGCTGTGGGCCGTGTTCCGGCGTCCGCTCGGGCCGATCCACCGCGTCGGTGACGACGCCGTCGCCGAGCTCGACGCCGCGGTCGCCCGCGCCGCCGGCCAGGGCGTGACGATCCGCGGTTTCTACGACGTCTCCGGCTTCCGGGCCGACGCCGACGTCATGATCTGGCTGCACGGCGACGACGCGCAGGCGATCCAGGCTGCGCTCCGCGATCTCCGTCGCACGGCGTTGTTCCAGGACGCCGAGCCGGTCTGGCACGCGATGGCCATGCACCGCGAGGCCGAGTTCAACAAGCGCCACACCCCGGCGTTCCTGCGCGGCAAGGACCCCGAGGCCTGGATCACGGTGTACCCGTTCGTCCGGTCCTTCGAGTGGTACCTCCTGCCGGAGGAGGAGCGCTCGAAGATGCTCCGCGACCACGGCATCGCCGGCGCGAAGTACCGCCGCGTGCTCACCAACACGATCGCGACCTTCGCCCTCAGCGACTACGAGTGGATCCTGCCGCTCGAGAGCCCCGAGCTCGTCGACCTCGTCGACCTCATGCGCGACCTGCGCTACACCGAGGCGCGCCTGCACGTGCGCGAGGAGGTCCCCTTCTTCACCGGTCGTCGAGTGACGACCGCCGAACTGCCGGAGGTGCTGTCGTGACCGACACCAGCCAGATCACCAACGGGAAGGTCCTCGCCGCGACCCCCGCCGCGGCGGACGGCCCCGAGCACGTCGAGGTCCCGACCGCGTACGACGCGATCCTGCTCGCCGGCTTCGGCGGCCCCGAGGGCCAGGACGACGTCATCCCCTTCCTCCGCAACGTCACGCGCGGCCGGGGCATCCCGGACGAGCGTCTCGAGGAGGTCGCACACCACTACCGACACTTCGGCGGCGTCAGCCCGATCAACGCGCAGAACCGTGCGCTCAAGGCAGCGCTCGAGGGCGAGCTCGCGAAGCGCGGCATCGACGTGCCCGTGCTGTGGGGCAACCGCAACTGGGCGCCCTACCTCGAGGAAGCCTTCACCGAGGCCGCCGACAAGGGGTACACCAAGCTCATCGCCATCGCGACGAGCGCCTACTCGTCGTTCTCGAGCTGCCGGCAGTACCGCGAGGACTACGCCCGCGTGCTGACCGAGACCGGGCTGATCGACACGATCCAGATCGACAAGGTCCGGCAGTTCTTCGACCACCCGGGCTTCGTCCGCCCGTTCGTCGACGGTGTCCGCGACGGCATGGCCCGCGCGATCACCGAGAACGAGGGCATCGACGTCGCCACCGAGCTGCACGTGCTGTTCTCGACGCACTCGATCCCGTCGACCGACGCGGCCAAGTCCGGTCCGGACTACCGGGGCTTCGACGAGCACGGTGCGTACGAGGCGCAGCACCTGGCCGTCGGCGAGGTCGTCCTCGACCAGGCGTGGAACGAGCTGCTCGAGCAGCCGGAGTTCGCCCACCTGCAGGGCACGTCGAAGCCGGCGTGGAAGCTCGTCTACCAGTCGCGGTCGGGCCCCCCGACGCAGCCGTGGCTCGAGCCCGACATCAACGACTACATGAACGAGGAGCTCAAGGGCGGCCCGACCCGTGCCGTGCTCATCGTCCCGCTCGGCTTCGTGAGCGACCACATGGAGGTCATGTGGGACCTCGACGAAGAGGCGACCGAGACCGCCGGTGAACTCGGCTTCTGGTCGCTCCGCACGCAGACGCCCGGCGTCGACCCGGCCTACGTGTCCGGTCTCGTCGACCTCGTGCTCGAGCGCGTCAACGGCACGCCGAAGGCCGAGCGCCCGCACCTGACCGACATCGGCCCCTGGTACGACGTCTGCCGCCCGGGCTGCTGCGAGAACGTCCGCGCCGGGTTCAAGCCGGCGGCCGCCGGGGTCGCCCCGTGACGGACGGTCCCGCGGCCGACGGTCCCGCCCCGATCCGGCTCGGCACCCGTGCCAGCCGGCTCGCGGTGGCGCAGTCGCAGGACGTCGCCGACCGCCTGGCGAAGGCGGCGGGGCGTCCGGTCGAGCTCGTCACGGTGACGAGCGAGGGCGACACGAACCGCGCCTCGCTGGCGAGCCTCGGCGGCACCGGCGTGTTCGCCAGCGCCCTGCGCGAGGCCCTGGTCGCCGGCGAGGTCGATGTGCTCGTGCACTCGCTGAAGGACCTGCCCACGGCTCCGTACGACGGGCTCACGATCGCGTCGGTGCCGAAGCGCGCGGACGCCCGTGACGTCCTGGTCGCCCGGAACGGCGCGACGGTGGACACCCTGCCCGAGGGCGCGAAGGTCGGCACGGGGTCGCCCCGCCGCGTCGCGCAGCTCAGGGCGAAGCGTCCCGACCTCGACGTCGTGGACATCCGCGGCAACATCGACACCCGGCTGGGCCGCGTCGACGACGACCTCGACGCGGTGGTGCTCGCCGCCGCCGGGCTCGGGCGCATCGATCGGCTCGACGCGGCGACGGAGCTCCTCGACCTCGGCTTCTGGCCGAGTGCGCCCGGCCAGGGAGCACTCGCGGTCGAGATCCGGGCGGACGAGACCGACAAGGGCCTGCTCGCTGCGCTCCGCAAGCTCGACCACGCCTTGACGCGCCTCACGGTGACGGCCGAGCGCGAGGTCCTCGCGAAGCTCGAGGCCGGCTGCTCGGCACCGATCGGGGCCACGGCCGTGGTCGACGCCGAGCTGCTGCTCGTGTCCGCGACGGTCTACCGCCCGGACGGATCCGAGTACCGCACGGCGTCGCACGCGGCACACCTCGACGGGTCTGCGCAGGACCGTCTCGACGAGGCGCTCGAGGTCGCCGGTCGCGTGGCCGCCGAGCTCCTCGAGAACGGTGCCGCCGAGCTGGCGGACCTGGCGTCGACGGTGTCCGGTGCCCCTGCCGAGGGTGACCACTCCGCCGGGCCCGGTCTCGCCACCCCCGCCGCGGAGCAGCCGGCGGACGACACCTCCACGACGACGGCCTAGGCGGTCACCACGGACGACACCGCTCGCGTCGCGGACGAGGCACGGCCCCCGGTCGTCCTCGTCCCGCGCGGCGGTGCGTGGGGGGACGCGGTCGCCGCCGCGGCCCGGGAGCGCGGGCTCGCGCCCGTCGTCGTCCCGCTCATCACGGACGCTCCGCCCGCCGACCCGGCGGATCTCGACGCGGCGCTCGTCCGGTTCGCAGACGCCGCGCTCGCCCCGTCCGTCGACCACGCGTCGGGACCGTCCGTCGTCGACGCCCCGGCCGGGAGGCACGACGCACCACCCGCCGTCGGCACGCGTCCCGGGGAAGCCGGCTCCGGTGCCCCCTGGCTCGTCGTGACCAGTGCGACGGCCGTGCGCGTGGTCGCCGGGCGCGTGCCGCGCCTCCCGGCCGGCGTCCGCGTGGCCTGCGTCGGTGACGCGACCGCGCGTGCTGCGCGGCAGGCGGGGTGGCCGGTCGACCTGGTGCCGGACGAGGAGTCCGCCGCCGGGCTCGCCGCGGCCCTGCCGACGGACGCCGCACCCGTGCTGTTCCCCCGATCCGAGATCGCCGCGACCACCCTGGTCGACGCACTGCGCGCCCGCGGCATCGCCGTGTCGGAGGTGGTGGCGTACCGTACCGTGGGGACGGGCCACGATCCGATCGTCCTCGACCCCCCACCGGACGCCGTGCTCGTGACGAGCGGGAGCGTCGCCCGACAGGTCGCAGCGCGGATGACCCCGCTCGACCCGAGCACGCACGTCGCGTGCATCGGACCGTCCACCGCTGACGCCGCCCGTGCCGCGGGACTCCCCGTGCACGTGGTCGCCGCCGCTCGGTCCGCCGAAGCCCTGCTCGACGCCGTCGTCGAGACCCTCCACCCGAACCCCAGAACAGGAAGGTCATCGTGACCGGACGCTTCCCCCAGGTCCGCCCCCGCCGACTGCGGGCCACCCCCGCCATGCGACGACTCGTCGCCGAGACGCGGATCCACCCCGCCGAGCTCGTGCTGCCGATGTTCATCCGCGAGGGCGCCACCGATGCGATCGACATCTCGAGCATGCCGGGCGTGCAGCAGCACTCGCTCGACTCGTTCCGCCGGGCGTTGCACGAGGCCGCGGCGCAGGGCGTCGGCGGTGTGAACCTGTTCGGCGTGCCGACGTCGAAGGACGCCGAGGGCTCCGGTGCGACCGACCCCGACGGCATCCTGAACGTCGCGATCCGCGTGGCGAAGGAGGAGGTCGGTGACGCACTCGTCGTGCAGTCCGACCTGTGCCTCGACGAGTTCACCGACCACGGCCACTGCGGCGTGCTGGCGGCGGACGGCTCGGTCGACAACGACGCGACGCTCCTGCGGTACCGCGACATGGCGGTGGCCCAGGCCGAGGCGGGCGCGGAGCTCGTCTGCATGAGCGGCATGATGGACGGCCAGATCGCCGCCGCGCGCGACGCGCTCGACACCGCCGGCCACAGCGGCACGGCGCTGCTCGCGTACTCGGCGAAGTACGCGTCCGCGTTCTACGGTCCCTTCCGCGAGGCCGTCGCATCGACCCTGCAGGGCGACCGACGGACGTACCAGATCGACGCCGCCGACGGCCGGCAGGGCCTGCGCGAGGTCCTGCTCGACATCGAGGAGGGCGCCGACATCGTCATGGTGAAGCCTGCGATGAGCTACCTCGACGTCCTCGCCCGCACCGCCGACGTCTCCGAGGTCCCCGTCTGGGCGTACCAGATCTCCGGCGAGTACGCGATGATCACGGCCGCCGCCCAGAACGGGTGGATCGACCGGGACGCCGCCGCGATGGAGGCCCTCGTCGGCATCAAGCGCGCCGGTGCGGACGCGATCCTGACGTACTTCGCCGTGGACATCGCACGGAAGCTCAACCAGGAGGCCGGCCTGCGCACGTCCGGCAGCACCGCGGCGGTGTCCGGCGTCGCCTCGACCGGGAAGGCCCCCGAATGACCACCACCACCGCTTCCACCGGCACCGCTCCGGTGTCGAACGACGAGCTGTTCGGCCGCGCGAAGGACAGCATCCCCGGCGGGGTGAACTCGCCCGTCCGCGCGTACGGCTCGGTCGGCGGCACGCCCCGGTTCCTGACCGCGGCGAACGGCCCCTACGTCACCGACGCCGAGGGGCGGCAGTACGTCGACCTCGTCGCGTCCTGGGGCCCCGCGATCCTCGGGCACGCGCACCCCGGCACGGTCGAGGCCGTGCAGCAGGCGGCATCCCGCGGCCTGTCCTTCGGGGCGTCGACCCCGGGGGAGACCGAGCTCGCCGAGCTCGTGAAGCAGCGCGTGCAGGTCGACGGCGACGGGCCGATCGAGAAGCTCCGCATGGTGTCGACCGGCACCGAGGCGACGATGACCGCCATCCGCCTGGCTCGCGGGTACACCGGCCGTGACCTCCTCGTGAAGTTCGCCGGGCACTACCACGGGCACTCGGACTCGCTGCTGGCCGAGGCCGGATCGGGTGTCGCGACGCTCGCGCTCCCGGGCAGTGCGGGCATCACCGCCGAGACCGCCGCGCAGACCCTGGTGCTGCCGTACAACGACCTCGACGCCGTCCGCGCCGCGTTCGACGAGCACTCCGAGCGCATCGCCGCCGTGATCGTCGAGTCCGCCGCCGCCAACATGGGCGTCCTCGCGCCGGAGCCCGGGTTCAACCGGGCGCTCGCGGAGATCACGCGGGCGCAGGGTGCGCTGCTCATCGTCGACGAGGTCCTGACCGGCTTCCGCGTCGGCCCGGCCGGCTGGTGGGGCCTCGAGGCCGACGGCACCGTCCCGGAGGGCACCGGGTGGAAGCCCGACCTGGTCACCTTCGGCAAGGTCATCGGCGGCGGCATGCCCCTCGCCGCGCTGGGTGGTCGTCGTGAGGTCATGGACTTCCTCGCCCCGCTCGGGCCGGTCTACCAGGCGGGCACGCTGTCCGGGAACCCGCTCGCGGTCGCGGCCGGCACCGCCACGCTCCGGGCCGCGACGCCCGACGTGTACGCGCACCTGGACCGCACCGCGGCGACGATCGCCGACGCCACGAGCGCCGCGCTGTCCGCCGAGGGGGTCGCGCACACCGTGCAGCACGCCGGCAACCTGTTCTCGTTCGCGTTCGTGGAGCAGGCACCGCGGAACTACGACGACGTCCGCGCGCAGGAGGCCTTCCGCTACGCGCCGTTCTTCCACAGCATGCTCGACCAGGGCGTGACCCTGCCGCCGAGCGTGTTCGAGGCGTGGTTCGTCACGGCGGCGCACGACGACGAGGCCGTCGGTCGCGTGCTCGACGCGCTGCCCGCGGCCGCGCGGGCAGCGGCGGCCGCCACGGCGTAGCGCGCCCGCTCCCTTCCGCAAGACGCAACGTCGGCGGTTCCTCGCAGCAGTACAGCGCTGCGGGATGCCGCCGACGTTGCGTTTCGCGGGCCAGGTGGCGGACGGGAGGCGCGGTGCGGCTACTCCGCGCGGCGCGCCTGCCAGCGGCCAGCGGTCCGCTCGATGGCCAGCGGGAAGGCGAAGGCGTGCGACACCGCCTCGGACGTGACGACCTCGTCGGCCGGGCCCTGGGCCACCACGGCGCCGTCGCGCAGCAGCATCGCGTGCGAGGTCGACGCGGGCAGGTCCTCGAGGTGGTGGGTCACCATCACGCTGCCGATGTCCGGCTGGCGCTGGCGCAGGGCGTCGACCGTCTCGAGCAGGTGCTCGCGCGCGGCGACGTCGAGTCCGGTGGCCGGCTCGTCGAGCAGCAGCAGGCGCGGTTCGCTCATCAACGCCCGGGCGATGAGGGTCCGCCCGCGTTCGCCCTGCGACAGCACCGGCCACCGGGCGTCGGCCCGTGCCGCGAGGCCGACGTCCGCGACGTGCCGTCGGGCGGTCTCGAGCTGGTCCGGCGTCGGCTCCCACCGCATCATGAGGTCCGTCGTGCCGGTCAGCCCGGTCAGGACGGTCTCGGTGACCGTCAGCGGCGACAGCATGCGGTGCCGCGGGTCGACGTGCCCGATGTGCTCGCGGAGCTCCCGCACGTCGACGCGGCCGAGCCGACGCCCGAGCAGCTCGACGGTGCCCGCGGTCGGCTGCCCGTTCGCGCCGAGGACGGCGAGCAGGGTCGACTTGCCCGCGCCGTTCGGACCCAGCAGCGCCCAGTGCTCGCCGCTGCGGACGGTCAACGCCACGTCGTGCAGCAGGTCCCGCCCGGAGCGGGTGACACGGAGGGCTTCGGTTCTGAGCAGGACGTCGGTCACCCGGCCAGTCTGCCCGGTCGGGTACCCCGGCCAGCCCGTCTCAGGCGGTCGCGTCGGCGTCGGCGTTCGCGGCGCGGATCTCCGCCATGTGCTCGGCCATCGCGCGGGACATGCCGCGGATGACGGCACCGGCGGCCTCGCCGTCGCGGGCCTTCGCCGCCGCGCGGAACGACTCGAGCCCGTGCTCGACGTCCCAGAAGACGAACTCCGGCTGCTGGAGGCGGACGAACTTCGCGCGGTTGACGACGCCCTCGGCCGTCTTGATGAGCAGCTCGTTGCCCGAGTGCTCGACCAGGAACGCGATGAGCGCGCCGGCGTCGTCGTTCAGGGCACGGTCCTCGGCGTTCGCATGCTCACGGGCCTGGTCGAGGAGCTTGCCGAGCTGCTGCACGGCGGTCTCGTCGAGGTTCGGCACGGCCCATCGGGCGGCGAGCTCGGCGAAGCCGAAGAGCAGCTGGAACGCGTCGTCGTACTGCTCGCGGGTCGGGGACACGACGCGGGTGTACCGGTTCGCCTCCATCTCGACGAGCCCGAAGTCGACGAGCTTCGCGATGGCCTCGCGGATCGGGGTCCGACTGACGCCGAGCCACGCGACCAGCTCGTCGTCGTTGAGGCGTTCACCGGCCTGCAGTGTGCCGTCCTGGATCGCGGCGAGCATCTTCTCGAGCACGACATCGCGCAGGAGCTTCCGGGGGGACGGCTCCATCGACGACTTGGGTACCGGCATGGCTGCTCCTCACAGGTTCGGATGTTCTGTGTGCCAAACCTAGCGTGTCAGTTGGCAAGCGTTCGGAAAATCACCTGAAAGGGAATCGCATCAGCGTCGCAGGTCGACCACAGTCCGGCCGTGCACCCGTCCGGCGATCACCTCGGCGCCGACCGCGACGGCGTGCTCGAGGTCGACCGTGCGGGTGACGTCGGCGAGCAGTGCCGGGTCGAGGTCGGTCGCGAGCCGCTCCCACGCCCGCTGTCGCAGTGGCAGCGGCGCCTCGACCGAGTTGATGCCGAGCAACGAGACCGCGCGCAGGATGAACGGCATCACCGACGTCGGCAGGGCGGAGTCCTGCGCCAGGCCGCACGCCGTCACCGCGCCACCCCACTTCGTCGCGGCGAGGACGTTCGCGAGCGTGGCGCCGCCGACGCTGTCCACGGCGCCGGCCCAGGTCGCGCGCTGCATCGGCTTGCCGAGCTCGGCGATCGCCGCGCGGTCGACCACGTCCGACGCGCCGAGGGCACGGAGTGATGCCTCGTTCGCCCGCCGCCCGGTCGAGGCGGTCACGCGGTACCCGCGGGCGGCGAGCAGGGCGATCGCCACCGTGCCGACGCCGCCGGACGCCCCCGTCACGAGCACCGACCCGTCCTCGGGGGAGACCGTCCGCTCGAGGGCGAGGACGGAGAGCATCGCGGTGAAGCCGGCGGTGCCGATCGCCGCCGCGAACGAGTCCTCGACCGTGTCCGGCAGCACGACGAGCGAACCGCTGGGCACGACGGCGTGCTCCGCCCACCCGCCGTGCCGCGTCTCGCCCAGGCCGGCGCCGTTGCACACCACGCGGTCACCGATCGCGACGTCGTGGACCCCGGGGCCGAGCGCCGACACGGTGCCGACGACGTCGATGCCCGGGACCAGCGGGTCGATCCGGGCGACGCCGGGGTTGCCCGCCAGGGCGAGCCCGTCCTTGTAGTTCACGCTCGAGTACGTGACGTCGACGCACGCCTCGCCCTCGGTTGGGTCGGGGAGGTCGACCTGCGTGATCGCGGGTGGGGTCGAACGGGAGACGAGGACTGCGCGCGTCATGGACCGGACGCTACCCCGTGCCTCCCGGCCGTCGTTCCGACCCATCGCACGGAGGATGGAAGGACGATCTGCGCATGGTGAGCAGGAAGGAACGGCCTCCTACGCGCGGAACTGCGCCGCGCCGCTCAGCCGAACATGATGGCGGCCTCGTCGTACCGCGCCTGCGGGACCGTCTTGAGCTCGCCCAGGGCGTCCTCGAACGACACGTGCACGATCTCCGTGCCCTGGAGCGCGACCATCCGACCCCACCGCCCCTCGACCACGGAGTCGATCGCCGCGAGCCCGAGCCGCGTCGACAGCACCCGGTCGTACGCGGTCGGGGTCCCACCGCGCTGGATGTGCCCGAGCGTCGTGGCGCGGGTCTCGATGCCCGTCATCTCCTCGATCATCGGCGCGAGACGCTCGCCGATCCCGCCCAGCCGCGGCCGCCCGAACGCGTCGAGGCCGCGCTCCGTGTGCGCGTTGTCCTCGTGGTCCGGCACGAAGCCCTCGGCGACGACCACGAGCGGCGCCCGTCCCCGGTCGTAGGCGGCACGCACCCACGCCGCGATCTGCTCCATGCTCGTCTTCTGCTCGGGAATGAGGATCGCGTGCGCGCCCGCGGCCATGCCGGAGTGCAGCGCGATCCAGCCCACGTGCCGGCCCATGACCTCGGCGACCATGCAGCGCGAGTGGGACTCACCCGTGGTGCGGAGGCGGTCCATGGCCTCGGTCGCGATCGCGACGGCGGTGTCGAAGCCGAACGTGTAGTCGGTGGCACCGAGGTCGTTGTCGACGGTCTTCGGGACGCCGACGATCCGCAGGCCGGCGTCGGTGAGGCGCTTCGCCGCGGCCAGGGTGCCCTCGCCGCCGATCGCCACGATGGCGTCGATGCCGTGCCGTTCGAGGGTCTTCGTGATGTTCTCGACACCGCCGTTCGGCCCCTCGAAGGGGTTCGTGCGGCTGGTTCCGAGGATGGTGCCGCCCTGCTTGGCGATGCCCTGGATGTCCTTGCGGCCGAGGGGCACGATGTCCCCGTCGACGACGCCCCGCCAGCCGTCGCGGAACCCGACGAACTCGTGGCCGTGGATCGCGATGCCCTTGAGCACGATGGCGCGGATGACCGCGTTGAGGCCGGGGCAGTCGCCTCCGGAGGTGAGGATGCCGATGCGCACGGAGACTCCAACGTCGTCGGGTTGCGGGGACCTCCCCATCATGTCTGACGGTGGTGTGGCATTACCATCCCCGTGTGTCCCTGCCGTCCTCCGTCGCATCCGGTCCGTCCGGTCGGCGGCCGGGTGCGTCCGGCCGGGGTTCCGGGTCCGGCCAGACCTCCGCTGCGGCGGTCCGGGTCGACACCGTGTATCGGCCTGGAGGCGCGGTGGACGTCCGCGCGACCCTCCGGCCCCTGCAGCGCGGTTCCGGTGACCCCGCCTTCCAGGTGGTCGGGTCCGACACGTGGCTCGCGCTGCGCACGCCGGCGGGGGCTGCCTCGGTGCTCGTGCGCCGTGCGGGCAGCGATGCCGTCGCGGTCTCCGCGTGGGGTGCCGGTGCCGCCTGGGCGGTCGAGCACGCACCGGACCTGCTCGGACGTGGGGACGACTGGTCCGACCTCGACGTCAGCGCGCACGCCTTCCTGGCCGAGGCACGACACCGGCAGCCGGGGTTACGGCTGCTCAGGACGAACACCGTCGTGGCGATGCTCGTGCCGGCGATCATGGAGCAGAAGGTGACCTCGCGACAGGCCTGGCGCGCGTGGCGGTACCTGCTCCGGCGCTTCGGCGAGCCGGCACCCGGTCCGGCGCCCGCGGAGATGTTCGTCCCGCCGGCCCCTGAGCAGTGGGCGCGGATCCCGAGCTGGGAGTGGCACAGGGCGGGCATCGAGCCCGGTCGCTCGGCGACGGTGATGCGGGCGGTCAAGGTCGCGCCCGCGCTCGAGCGGACGCTGGGGCTCGGTCGCGGTGGCGCGGTCGTGTCGCAGCGGCTGCAGTCCGTCCCGGGCGTCGGACAGTGGACCGCTGCCGAGACGGCGCAGCGGGCGCACGGGGACCCGGACTCACCGAGCGTGGGCGACTACCACGTGCCGGCCCTCGTCGGGTGGGCGCTGACGGGCGGCCCCGTCGACGACGACGGGATGCTCGAGCTCCTCGAGCCCTGGCGCGGGCACCGCGAGCGCATCGTCCGACTGATCGGGGGCTCGGGCTTCCGGAAGCCGACGTTCGGCCCGCGGATGACGATCCAGGACCACCGCTGGCACTGAGCCCGTTTCGACCATGAGTGGCACTTGTTCATGCACCTGCTTCTGCTGTGTCAGGATCGACCGCATGGGGAACGTTGTCGTCATGCGAGCCGAAGATGCACGTCGCCGAGAGCTTGAGAGCGAGGGATGGGTGGTCATCGCGCGATCCTTCGGGGCGCGACTCGAAGCTGCCGACGTGGATCAGACTGTCCTGCAGGAGCAGATCGGCAAGATCAGCGACCCCGTACAGCTCACGGAACTCGATGCCGGTGATGCGAACATGATTCTCGAGCTCGATCAGGCCACTGCTGACGACTACCCGGGCAGCGTCGCCACGCAGCACGAGCAGATGACCGCTGACGAAGCCCGGCCGACGGATCGCCGACGCGCATTCGGAGCTGTGGACAAGGAAGGGGTCCTCCTTGCCATGACGTTCGTCGAGGTCGAGGTCGAGGGCGAGGTCGAGGGCGGTGTGGTCGACACCGACTTCACTGTGGTGCGGGCGGGCTTCCGCCGTACCGGTCTCGGAGCAGCAGTGAAGGCGTACTCGATCCTGGCGCTGCTCGGGGAAGGTGCGTTGCTGTTCCGCACCGGAGGGTCTGCGGACAATGCCGCGATCATCGGTGCGAACGCCCGCCTCGGGTACGTGCGGGATGAGGAATGGGTGACACTCGCCGAACCCGATCACCCCGCCGCTTGAGCGCGCGAGCCGATGACTCGTTCCGGTCGTCGCGGGACGGTCAGAAGAGAAGCGTGTCGACTGTCCCGCCTCTCCTGGCGCTCTTCTCGGATGCGTGCCAAGTGACGGCTGCGGCACCGGCCCAGAGCAGTCCCATGAGGAGTGCACCGGAGTAGTTCAGCCAGAAGCTTCCCGCGAGGCCCTCTGCGGTGACCCCGATCCGCGCAGATGCGATGAGACTTGTGAGCGGGATCGCTCTTGCCACGGCGGCGACGGGGTCCCAGAGGATCTCGATCGGTGCCACCACTCCGGCAAGGAGTGGAATCAGGTACTCGGACAGGTTCGCGAGCACGAGGCTGTCCCGAAGGAACAGGCTGACTGCCCCGAGCAGGAATCCGATGCCGACGGCAGTCGGAGCGACTGCGCTGACCGTGAGGAGGATCGCGATCCACGTCGAACCGGTTTGCGGTACACCGACCACGAGGAGGCTGGGCACGAGCCCGATGCAGGCGACGAAGACTCCGAGGCCGGACACGACGACGAACCGCCCGACCCAAGAGGCGATCCTGTTCGTGTGCGCAATGAACAGGAATGCCGTCGTACCTTCGAATCGATCTTCAGCCATCAGCGTTGCGACTGCGACGCTGGCTGTCACTGATCCAACTGCCAGAGCGGCTGCTACGGCATCGCCGGTCGTCGGCGCCCGCAGCCCGGCGCCGGAGGCGATTGCAAGGTAGAAGAGGGAAGTCAACAGCGGGATCAGGCCCAGGCGCACCAGACGCACCGCAGTACTGGTCGACTCCGGCAATGTCGCCCAGGCAACGGCGGCGCCGGACCTGAAAGCGGGAAGCAAGCTACTCATGCGAGCGCCAACGAACCATCGCGACGAGCTTTCCGTAGGGCAGCACCCAGCAGGGCTGCAGCGCCGCCTGTCCAGAGGAGCGACATGACGGCCGACTGACCCAACCAGAACCAGTCGGTGGTGCCGTCTGTCCGGTACGAGGCAACCGCGCCGAGGAGCGGATGGATGGATGCGACTGGGAGAACCCAACCTGGCAGTGACGAGAACGGGATGACGATGCCACTCAGTAGCCAGATGGGGGTGAGCAGAAGTGGTTCGAAGACGGTGGCTGCTCGGCTCACGACGAAGACCGCGGCAAGTACGCACCCAGAGCTCACGCACGCGAGCAGGGCACCCAGGAGTGTCAGAGCAGCAGCTGGTTCTGTTCTCAAGCCGCCCGTCAGTATGAGTTGCAGCACCAGCGCAACCGGCACGCCGATCAGTCCGATCATGGCGGCCGAAGCGCAGAGGCCGCCGAAGACGACACCGGGTCGGAGCACACTCATCGCCATGTGCTCGAGGGTTCCTTGAAAGCGTTGGTAGCCGATGATCCCCACCGCGGTCGTCGTCGACGCCCAGAGTCCCGCAACCGAGCCGTGGAGCCAGAGGTCCTCTGGCACGTGTGCCCCAGCACCGAGCGCCCCGATGAGTCGGAACAGGACGAATACGACAGGGGCGGCAATCGCCTGCTGCACGAAGAATGGGGTCCGAAGTAGCGCGAAGCAATGGAAGAGTGTGATCCGCAGGACCGCGGTCATCGGTCACTCGCGATACCGTCGTTGTTGCGGAGGAAGGCGAGGTAGGACTCTTCCAGGGTCGTGGGCCGGGAAATGACCGATCGAATGTCCGCAAGGGCATCGAGGTCGGTCTGATCGACGAGCGGAGCTCGATGTGCCCAGAGAATGTCCACCCACCACAGCCCTCGGCGATCTTCGCTGTGCACATGCGCGACACCGGCAAGTGATCGGAAGAGCGGCGACGGGTCTGTCCTTGACTGCACCGTGAGCGACGTCACGGTGCCTATCCCTGCTGCCGCGGCTATGTCAGCCGAAGTTCCACGTGCGACGATCTGACCCCCCGCAACTATGTCGATCCGGTCGGCAAGATCGTCCGCGTCCCGCAGGTGATGAGTAGTCAGAAGGACGGCATGACCATTCGTCCGTAGGCGGCGGATGATGTTGCGAAGATCTTCCGCGCCCTCGGGGTCGAGGCCGATCGACGGTTCGTCGAGCAGCAGGAGTTCGGGATCGGACATGAGGGCGCGGGCGATGTGCAGACGCTGGCGCATGCCTCTCGAGTACGTTTCGACGCGATCGTCTCCTCGTCCGGAGAGACCTACTGTCTCGAGGACTGCAACGGTTCGTGCACGGGCTCTGGGTCCGCTGACGCCCTGGAGTCCTCCGAAGAAACGCAGGTTCTGCAGGGCGGTCGCCCGCATGTAGAACCCTCGGTCGCCACCGAGGACGAGGCCCAGGTGTCGTCGCGCCGCTCTCGGTTGTCGGACGGCATCGACGCCCGCAACACGGACGCTTCCGCTTGTGGGTTCGAGCAGAGTCGCCGCCATCTTCACGGTCGTCGTCTTTCCAGCTCCGTTCGGTCCGAGGACGGCCACGACCTCGCCGCGACTGATCGTGAGATCAATCCCTCGGACTGCCTCGACAACCTTGCCCGATGCTCGGAAGGCGCGCCGGACGCCCCGCATCTCGAGTGTTGCTGGAGTCACGAGGTCCGCGGGTCCATGCCGGACGGGTCCTTGGAGATCCGCGCCATCACGTCTTCCGCAGCGGCCGTACTGCCAGCACCGGCGAAGGTCGCCACGAGGTTCTTCCGCACACTCAGGAGGCGACTGGGCGCACCCTCATCCGCAATCAAGCCCTCGGCTTCGTGAAGCAGCTCCGCAGCGCTGTTCCAGCGTTCGCATCGGTAGTGGAGGTAACCGGACAGGGCCACAGCTTCTGACAGGGACTCCCGATGATGTGCCCGAGTCCATTCGAGGTGCTCGTCAAGCTTCGAGCTTGCTTCCTCCAAGCGGTGGGGGTCCTGCGCGGTGAGTTGCGCGTCGTTCACGCGTACCTGCGCGAGGTACCGTCGACGTTGATCCTCGTCAACCATGGCGACGGCTCCCGCAGACAACAGCCGCACCGCCTGGTCCAGGAGTTCCGCGGCGAGCGAATGCTGTCCTCGTCGCACAGCGGTCAACGCTTCCAGGTTGAAGGTCACTCCAGCGAGTGCATCTCGATCACCAGGCGCGATGCGACGCTGAGCGGCGTACCTGTCGAGGTCTCCGCGAAGTCCAACCAGAAGAGCTGCGGCACGTTCGTGTTGCCCCCTGCGTTTGGTGAGCCATGCCGCGCGACGCACGCTTGCCATGGCTGATTCTGCTTCACTGGCGGTGGTTCCCTCTGCCAAGGTCTTGAAGATCACTTCGGCTCGATCATCACCAGTGGCCGCGAGAGCGGTTGCAACGTAGGTGAGCGCCCGAGGCTGCGACGGAAGCCTCGACGCATCGACGAGTACACGGGCGATGTGCCCGGCTGCGTCCCAGAGTCCAGCCAGGTTGATGGTCACGTCGATGTGGCCCGCAAGCTCGGCTTCAGATATCTGGTCTCCGATCCACGCGTCAGCGACTGCGCTTGGATCGTACGACGCACAAGCACGCGATGAGTCGATACCCACAGCAGCGGCGGCATCTCGCAGGAATTCTGCGGGGTCGTCGTTGCGCCGTAGACCGAGATCACTTGCGTGGTTGGGCGCGCGGTGTGACCGCGTCAACGGCACTCTTGCCAACCGGGCAATCGTCGCACGCTCTCGCAAGGCAAGATGCGCAGGTGCAGAGGCGAGTTCATCGGCCAGTTCTGTCAGTGGTGTTTCGAGGATCATCACTATTCCAGGGAAAGAGAAGCGGGTGCGGCTCACGCCGCACCCGCTTTGGATTTCAGTGGCGCCAGACGACCTGGCTGGTGCTGAATACTGCCGCGGTGTCCTGGAGTTCGCGGACGATGGTCTCGATGTTCATGGTTCCCCCCTTTCGGCTTCGTTGGAGAAAACGTAGGAGCGGAATCGATGCCTGTCAAGGATGACAATCACATGAAATCTGGCCTTTATAGGTCCTGATGGAAGGCGTCAAGTCCGCACTTCCGCCCACTTTGTGGATTCGATCTCCGGCTGGCACATCGATCTCGTCCTGTGCATCATTGGTCCTCGAAGGAGGCTTCGTGCACGACGGCCACCGGCACGCCGGCCACGAGGACCACCACGACGAGCACCGGGCGGCACTGGCGTCACCGGCGGCGGCTGGGAGGGGGGTGGCGGAGCCGCCACGTGCCTCCCCGCCGCCGTCCGTGCGGCCTCGGGCCTCCTACGCTGGCCGCATGACGACCTTCATCCGCTCCGCTCGGTCGAGTGACGCGGAGGCCGTCGAGCGGATCGAGAACGATGCCGACCTGCTGTTGGTCGACCGCCTCCGCGCCGACGTCTGGTCTCCGGCTCCACACGGCGGTGCGCGGCTCGCAGAACCCGGCTTCCTGCTCGTCGCCGAGGCCGACGGCGAGGTCGCGGGGTTCGCGCACGTCCTGGAGGTGGACGGTGTCTGCCATCTCGAACAGCTGTCGGTCCACCCGCTGCTGTCGCGGCGGGGCCTCGGCCGAGCGCTCGTGGAGGCCGCGAAGGACGGAGCCCGCGAGCGTGGGTACGCACGCATCTCCCTCCGCACCTACGCGGACGTGCCGTGGAACGCTCCCTTCTACGCGACGGTCGGCTTCCTCGAGGAGGAGCCGGCCACGTCCTTCCACCGGTCGCTGCTCGAGGTCGAGGCGCAGCACGGTCTCGATCGGTACGGGCGGCGGGTGCAGATGAGCGCGCCCCTCGGGGACCCACGCCCGTAGGAACGGCTGCTCCGGACGAACACGGTCGTGGCGATGCTCGTGCCGGCGATCACGGAGCAGAAGGTGACCTCGCGACAGGCCTGGCGCGCGTGGCGGTACCTGCTCCGGCGCTTCGGCGAGCCGGCACCCGGTCCGGCGCCCGCGGAGATGTTCGTCCCGCCGGCCCCCGAGCAGTGGGCGCGGACCCCGAGCTGGGAGTGGCGCGGTCGTGTCGCAGCGGCTGCAGTCCGTCCCGGGCATCGGACAGTGGACCGCTGCCGAGACGGCGCAGCGGGCGCACGGGGACCCGGACTCACCGAGCGTGGGCGACTACCACGTGCCGGCCCTCGTCGGGTGGGCGCTGACGGGCGGCCCCGTCGACGACGACGGGATGCTCGAGCTCCTCGAGCCCTGGCGCGGGCACCGCGAGCGCATCGTCCGACTGATCGGGGGCTCGGGCTTCCGGAAGCCGACGTTCGGCCCGCGGATGACGATCCAGGACCACCGCTGGCACTGAGCCCGGACAGGACCGGAGCTGCGACGTAGGCTCCATGTGAGAACCGATCTCACGGAGGAGGAACCATGTCGGACCCGAACACCACCCCCGCCGCCGAGGCCGAGGAGCACCGCGTCGCCGAGCACGACGTCGCCGACCACGACCACGAGCAGGACGGCGGCGAGCACGAGACCGTCGAGCACGGCGACCACGTCGACTTCGTGCACGACGGCCACCGGCACGCGCGTCACGAGGACCACTACGACGAGCACTGAGCGGCACTGACGTGACCGGCGGCGGCCGGGAGGGGCGTGGCGGAGCCGCCACGTGCCTCCCGGCCGGCGTCCGCGCAGTGGCGCTCACAGGTGCCGGGTGCCCTCGCCGGCGAGCACGGCCCGGTAGCCCTCGCGGAACGTCGGGTACCGCGGCTCCCAGCCGGTCGAGCGCAGCAGGGCGTTCGCGAGCCGCTTGTCGCCGCCTGCCTGCCGCCCCTCGGGCTCGGCGCTCGGCAGCTGCTCGACGCCGAGTTCGCACGCCAGGAACGTCAGGACGTCGTCGAGTCGGACCGGTTCGTCGTCGGTACCGATGTAGGTCGGTGCGGGGTCGTCCACCCCCGCCAGGTGGACGAGTGCCGCGGCGGCGTCGTCCCGGTGGATGCGGTTCGTGTGGGGTGACGTGCCGGACGACAGCCGGGCCTGCCTGGACCGCACCTGGTCGATCAGTCGCTCGCGGCCGGGCCCGTAGATGCCCGACAGCCGGACGAGCACGGCCTCGGGTGCCCGCTCCCGCAGCAGCGCCTCGGCCTCGAGCAGGACGCCGGCGGTCGGGGTGCTCGCCCGCGCCGGGGTCTCCTCGGTCACGTCGCTGCCGTCGTCGACGTCGTACACCGCGGTCGAGGACACGACGAGCAGCCGGGGCGAGGCGCCGGACGCCGCGATGCCGTCGAGCACGTTCCGCAGGCCGTCGACGTAGGTCGCGCGGTACTCGTCCACGGCACGGGAGCCGGCGGCGGAGGCGACGACGACCACGCCCGTCTCCGGATCGATCGTCGGGACCTCCTGACGGAGGTCGACGCTGCGGCCGGTGATCGGGGCGGGGATGCGCTCGGCGCGACGGCGGAGCCCGGTGACCGGGTGGCCGAGCGCTGCGAAGCGCAGGCCGGCCTCGGTACCGAGGTCGCCGCAGCCGGCGATGACGACGGGGGAGCGGTGCTGCATGCCCTGAGCTTGTCAGGTGAGCGTCGGAGCGGCCCGAGCGCGAGGGCCCGGGCCGTCGGCTGTCAGACCTGCTCGTTGTCCGGCGACTCGGGCTCGCCGCCCGAGTCGACGTCGCTGTCCTGCTGCGGGTCCTCGGTCGCGTTGCCGGTGGACGAACCGTCGGGCAGGTCCTCGGTGCGCTGGAACTCGCTCTCGGGGGCGTCGGTGGAGCCGTCGGTCGGGGTGTTCTCGTGCTGCTGGTCGCTCATGTGGCGTACGCTACGCGGGAGCGCCTCCACCACCGTCCGGCTGCGCGCGAGCACGGTGGTCGTCATCGGGGAGGCAGCGGGCGGAGTTCACCCCACGCGAAGCCGCTCTCGGCGATGAAGTCCTGCAGGTCGCTCTACACGTCGGCCACGAGCTGCTCCGCTCCGCCCTCGATCCACAACGAGCTCGAGCCGCCGTCCTCGCCCAGGACCGACCAACGCGCCATGGCGCCGTTCTCGATGACGACGTCGTGTTCCGCCAGTGGCGTGAGGTCGGTGTCCCCCGTGGCGATGAGGAACAGCTGCAGCGTGGCGGCCTCGTGCTCGCGGAGCATCGCGAGCACGGCTGGCCGGATCACCGCGAGGACGTCGCGGACCTCCATGATCTCGGGCACGGTCGGAGCGTACCTCTGTGGCGCGGAGCTCCTGCGCGTCCCCCGGGTTTGTAACGGGGAGATAACGACTCAGAACTCGTCCAAACCCTTCGGCGGAGGGTCCCGAATCACCTGCATCAACCGGGAAACACCCGGAGCGCTCACCAGCCGCAGGTAGCTGGTTCTCCACCCCTTTCCGGGGTGTGTTCGGCGCACACACAGTGTCCGCGCCGAGCGCGACGACGAAAGGAACGCATCTCATGCGCAAGTCCCTCAAGACCTCGATCACCCTCGCCACCACCGGCGCCCTCGTCCTCGGTGGTGCCGCGTTCGGCATCAGCACGGCGAACGCCGCGACCCCGAACGTGCAGACGGTGTCCTCCTCGTCCGAGGCGTCGAAGATCCCCGCCCCGGTCGCATCCGTGCCGGACGTCCTCGGTGGCGACACCTCGGTCGCGCTCGACAGCAGCTTCACCGACGCGCTGACCTCGCTGGGTCTGACCCCGGGCGTCTCGGGCGACGCGAAGCTCGAGGACGGCGCCGTGTCGTTCCCGATCACCGCCGGCTCGGTCACCTACTGGAGCCCGGACGGCGACTACCGCCCCTACGTGCAGGGCCTGCTGAACCACAACGGTTCGGGCCTGACCCTCAAGGCCGGCGACACCACGGTCACGCTCGAGAACTTCGTCGTGAACCCGGGCTCGTCGAAGCTCTACGGTGACGTCCTCGTCAACGGCGAGGTCGCCGCGTCGAACGCCTACCTGTTCGAGCTCTGGGGTGGTTCGCTCAAGCCGCTGCAGCTCGAGGGTGACAACGCGGTGCTGACCGGCACCACCGTCCACATCTCCGAGGACGCTGCCGGCCTGCTGAACAAGACCTTCAGCACCGACGCCGTCAAGCGCGGCATGCTCGTCGGCACCGCCACGATCACCGCGCAGATCAAGTAGCACCCCGCGGCACACCCGCCGCACCCGCACCACCACGAGAAGGCGCCGCTCCCGACCACGGGAGCGGCGCCTTCCGCACGTCCGGGTGAACGATCTGGTCCCCTGTCTCGTCGTCAGGGCATGGGACTCCGCACACGTACGAAGGTCGTCATCGGCATCGCCACCGGTGTCGTCGTCATCGGCGCCGCAGCCGTCACCGCCGGCCCGGTCATCTACGCGAACACCGTCAACGGCCAGGCCGCCGCCGCCCCCTCGCTGAGTGCCGCCCCGTCCGGCTCCGGTGGGATGCTCGATGCCCGCCAGGCCGACGGCACCTGGACGAGCACGAGCAGTTCGTACGCCGGGTACCGCGTGCACGAGGTCCTGCAGGGGAATGATGTGGACGTGGTCGGTCGGACGAAGGACGTGCAGGGCACGGCGACCGTCGACGGCGGTTCGCTCACGAAGGCGACCGTCACGGTGCAGGTCGCGACGATCACGACGCCCGAATCGGCCCGTGACGAGTACTTCCGGAGCACCGCGTTGCAGACCGACCGCTACCCGACGGCGATGTTCGCGCTGACGGAGCCGGTCGACGTCTCGAAGGCCCTCGGCGGCAGCACCCAGGACGTCACGCTCACCGGCACGATGGACCTGCACGGCGTCGAGAAGCCGGTCACGGCCGACGCGCAGGTCGCGGTGACGCAGGACGGCGGCGTCCAGGTCGTCGGCTCGGTCCCGATCACCTTCGCCGACTACGGGGTCGAGGCCCCGTCGCTCGGCTTCGTCACCGTGGACGGGAAGGGCTCGGTCGAGTTCTCCCTCGACCTGGCGAAGTGACCGTGACGAGCCGTTCCGCCGACGAGCTGCTGGCGACGCTGTACCGCGAGCACGGCGACGCGCTCACCCGGTACGTCCGGCACCTGACGCGGGACGGCTCGACCGTCGAGGACGTCGTGCAGGAGACCATGGTCCGCGCCTGGCAGCGTCCGGCGGTGCTCGAGCGGGCGCCCGACAGCGCACGGGCCTGGCTCTTCACGGTCGCCCGGAACCTGGTCGTCGACGACGCCCGGTCGGCACGCAACCGGCGTGAGCACGGGTCCGAGCACCCGGTCGACCGTGCCGAGGCCGACCGCACCGACGCCGTGCTCGACCGCATCGTCGTGGCGGACGCACTCGCGTCGCTCAGCCCGGACCACCGCCGCGTGGTGGTCGACGCTTACTGGCTCGGCCACACCGTGCCGGAGATCGCACGACGACACGACATCCCCGAGGGCACCGCGAAGTCGCGGTTGCACTACGGGCTCCGGGCCCTCCGGCTCGCACTGCAGGAACGAGGAGTGACCCGATGAGCGAGGACCGGTACGCGGAGTGGGACGCGGCGTACGTCCTCGGCTCGCTCACGCCCGACGAGCGGCTCGAGTACGAGCGGCACCTCGAGACGTGCGACCGCTGCACGGCGGCCGTCGCCGAGCTCGTCGGCCTGCCCGGTCTGCTCGCGAAGCTCCCGGCCGACCAGGCGGTCGAGATCGCGGCACCGGACGGGAGGCCCGACACGCGTCCCGAGAGCACCCTCGCCGCCGTCGCGCACCGCGTCCGACACCGCCGCCGCCGCCGTCGGACATGGGTCGCCGTGACCGCGGGGCTGGCGGTCGTCGCCGCCGTGCTCGGCGGGCTCGCCGTCGGCACGGCCGGTGGACGAGGTGCGACGGTGCAGGCCGGTGGCGCGCCCACGGCGTCCGCACCGACGACCGCGGGTGACCGCTACACGATGTCCGGGTCGCAGGGTCTCGACGTCGACCTGGCCGTGAGCGGCGAGCAGTGGGGCACGCGCTTCGACTGGGGGTGCTCGTACCGCGGCAGGGAGTGGTCGGCGGACGGCTCGGTGATGTACGACCTCGTGGTGGTCCGGAAGGACGGCTCCGTGCAGACCGTGGCCTCGTGGTCGGCAGCCGGGGCCGAGGCCCGCGGGCTGTCGGCGTCGACGGACGTGCCGCGCGACGACATCGCCGAGGTGCAGGTCCGACTGCGCGGCGAACGCGGGTCCCTGGTGAGCACCGACCTCGCTCGACACACGGGATGATGGCGGGGTGGACCGCGCCGCACCAGTGCTCGACGACGTCGTCCGCGCGGTCGCGCGGACGGGTTTCCGCGCCCACGGCCTGCACGTGCTGGTCGGCGACGACACCGCCGAGCACCACTGGTCCGCCGACGTCCGCCGTGACGTGCACTCCGTCGCGAAGGGCGTGGTCGTCCTGGCCGTCGGGACCGCCGTGGACGACGGGCTGCTCGCGCTCGACGAGTCCGTCGGCACGCTGCTGCCCGACGTCGTGCTCGGACCGGGTGTGCGGGACGTCACGCTCCGACACCTGCTGACCATGACGAGCGGCATCGACATGCCGTGGTCGCCGACGCAGACCACGGACTGGCCGGACCTGGCACGGGAGTTCCTCGGACGCCCGACCGCCGGACGGTCGTTCCGGTACGCGAACGCCAGCACCTACACGGCCGCGCGGGCCCTGGCGGCACGGGTCGGCGACGTCGGCGCGTACGCGCAGGACCGCATCTTCACCCCGCTCGGCATCGACGACGTCCGCTGGGACCGCTGCCCGCTCGGTCACGTCGTCGCCGGCGGCGGCCTGTGGCTCCGCACCGCCGAGGTCGCGCGCATCGGCCGGCTGCTGCGGGACCGCGGAGCGTCGGACGGGCGCCAGCTCGCGCCCGCTGCGGTCGTCGACGCGATGCACACCGACTGGGTCGCGGCGGGGTCGTCACCGTCGTACGACCGTTACGCCCTCGCGGGCTGGGGCGGCCCGGGGCGGACCTGGCGCCTGCACGGGGCGTACGGGCAGCTCGTGCTCCTGGACCCGGTCGCCGACGCCGTCGTCACCCTCACCGCGGACGACCACGAGCGTGCCGACGTGACGGCCGCGGCCGTCGCGGAGGTGCTCGCAGGGTCCAGCTGAGCCGGTCCCGCCGAGCGGGCGCTCCTCAGGCCTCCGGCTCGACCGGACCGAGTGCGTCGAGGACGCGGTGGGAGACGGACCGCAGGGTGTCCGCATCCGCAGCCACGGGCCTCCAGAACAGCTCCTCGAGTGCCGCGGTGTGCGCGCGGATGCCGGCGAGCACCGCGCGCCGACCCTCGGTCGTCATCGTCACCCAGCTGCCACGCCCGTCCGCCGGGCAGTCCGCGCGGGCGACGAGCCCGCGCCCGACCATCCGCGTGACCTGGTGGCTCACGCGCGACTTCTCCCACCCGATGCCCGCGGCGACGTCACGGACCCGCAACCGGTGGTCGGGAGCACGGTGCAGGCCGATCAGGATCTCGAACTCGGGGATCGAGATGCCGGCACCCTGCTGGACGGCCTGGTCGAGCGCCCGGTCGAGCCGACGCCAGACGTCGTGGAACGCGTCCCAGGTCGCCCAGTCGTGCCCCTCGCCGCCCTGCTCCGCCATGACCGCCAGCGTAACCAGCGGGCGTGCCGCGGGACCGAGGATCATCCGTTCGGCTGACTCCAGGGCGGCACTCGGCGCGCTCAGAGGTCACGTCGGACGCCCGGAATACGATCACTCCATGCCGACCCCGCACCTCCGAGACTGCACCGACGACGCGGTCATGCGGGCACAGGGGTGGATCGAGGCCGCCCGCGGGGTGAAGCCGGAGCCCGCGGCCGCACGTCTGGCCGAGCTGCTCGCCGACCCCCGTGGCGCCGAGTTCGCCCGCGCGTTCGTCGACGTCGTGGTCCGGCCGGAGGACCCGAAGGTCGTCGCCCGGAACCTCGAGCGTGCGAGCCGGGCGGTACCGGACGACCTCGCCTGGTACCTCCGCGGCGCGGTGACGGTGGGCGGCGGCTTCGCGACCATGGCGCCGTGGGCGGTCGTCCCCTCCGCGCGGAAGGTGCTCCGGCGACTCGCGGGACACCTCGTCGTCGACGCCACGCCCGCCCGGACCCCCGCGGCACTCGCGAAGGTCGGCGGGCCGGACACCCGACTCGACGTCGACCTCCTCGGCCCCGCCGTGCTCGGACCGGCCGGTCGCGACCGACGGCTCGCGGCACTCGACGACCTGCTCCACCACGAGGTCGCCGCCGTCACCGTCGACCTCGACGCCGTGCTGCCGCCGGTGTCCCCGTGGGACCTCGACGCCACCGTCGCCGACGCGATCCGGCACCTCGCACCGCTCCTGCACACCGCGGCGAGCCGGCCGACACCGCCCGTGGTCACCCTGCAGTCCGGCCGGGCCCGAGGCGTCCAACGCGCCGTCGCGGTCCTGTGCGCGCTGCTCGAGCAGGACGGCACGCGGGAGCTCACCCTCGGGGTGACCCTGCCCGCCGAACTCCCCGAGTCGCTCGACCTGCTCGACCGGGTGACGACCGCAGCACGGGAGCGTCGGGTATCCGGCGGGGCACCCGTACGCGTCCGCTTCACCAAGGGCACGCTCCTCGCCACCGAAGGGGTCGACGCCGTGCTCGAGAGCCGGCCGCTCGCCGTGACCGCGGACACCCGCACGACGGACACCGCGTTCCTGCGCCTGCTCGACACGGCGATCGACCCCGAGCGGACCGACGCAGTGCACGTCGGTGTCGCCACCGACGACCCGTTCGCCCTCGCGACCGCGCACGTGCTCGCCGAGCGCCGCGGCGTGCTCGACGTCGTCGGACCCGAGCTGCTCCTCGGCACGACGCGGTACGCCGAGGTGCTGCGCACGGCGTTCGGCCACGTGGTCCTCGGTGTGCCACTGGTGCGGCCCGACGAGTTCGACGCTGCCGTCCCGTACCTCGCTCGTCGACTGCGCGAGGTCGCCGGCCACCGCCCGGTGGGCGGCTCGACCACGGCCGGGTCGACGGCGGCGGACACGACCGGCTCGACCGACGACACCGCTGCCGTCGAGCGTGCCACCGCCGAGCACGTCGACGCCGTGGCCGCGCTCCTCCGTCCCGCGCCGCCCACGCGCCGCATCCAGGACCGCCGACGGCCGCCGGGTGACCCTGTGCTGCGCTCGGCTGCCGAGAACACGCAGGACACAGACCCCTCCACGCCGGGCAACCGCGCGTGGGCCGCCGAGGTGCTCGCCCGGGTACCGGAGTCGCAGCGCGGCACCAGGACGATCCGTGCCGCCCGCATCACCGACCGCGGACGCCTCGAGCGTCTCGTCGCCCGCACCGCCCAGGCCGGTGTGAACTGGGGCCGCCAGGACCCGGAGGACCGTGCCGAGCTGTTCGACCTGATCGGCCACGCGCTCGAGACCCACCGCGGTGCACTCGTCGAGACGATGATCGCCGAGCTCGGGCTCACCCTGACCGACGCCGACGGCGAGGTCAGCCGGGCCGTCGACGCCGCCACGCACGCCGCGGACCGCACGCGACACCTCGAGGACATCAACGGGGCGGTCCCGGTCCCGCCACGCCTGACGGTCGTCGTGCCCTCGTGGAACGCCCCGCTCCTCGATGCCGCCGACGGTGTGCTCACCGCGCTCGCCGCGGGCAGCGGGGTCGTGCTCCAGCCCGCCACCGCCGCCCGACGCACCGGTGCCGTCTTCGCCGACGTGCTCTGGGACGCCGGTGTCCCGCACTCCCTGCTCCAGCTCGTCGACCTCGACGGCAGCGACCTCGCACGCGACCTCGTGGCGCACCCCGCCGTCGACCGCGTCGTCCTGACCGGCACCCCGGAGACCGCTCGGTCCTACCGCTGGTGGCGCGCGGACCTGCCCCTCGTGGCGGAGCTCACCGGGGTCGTCACCGCGGTCGTCACCCCCTCGGCCGACCTCGACCAGGCGGTGCGCGACGTCGTCGCCTCCGCCTTCGCCCGCTCCGGACAGGCGTCGTCGGCGGTGTCGCTGCTCGTGCTCGTCGGGTCCGTGGGGGAGAGCCCGCGCTTCCGCGAGCAGCTCGCCGATGCCGTCCGTGGCCTGCGCACCGCGTGGCCGACGGACGCGACCGCCCAGGTCGGGCCGCTCGTCGCCGAGCCGACCGGCGCCGTCCGGACCGCGCTCACCGAGCTGCGCCCGGGGGAGTCCTGGCTCGTCGAACCGGTCGCGCTGGACGACACCGGCCGACTCTGGTCGCCGGGTGTGCGGGAGGGCGTCCGCGCCACGGGCGACCTCGCGCGGACGGCCGTGCCGGCACCCGTCCTCGACGTCGTCCGCGTGGAGACCCTCGACGAGGCGATCGCCCTGCAGCACTCCGTCGACGGCGGCTCCGTCGCGGCGCTCCACACCCTCGACCCCGACGAGGTCGCGACCTGGTCCGACCGGACCCGGGCCGGCGTGCTCGTGGTCGACCGCCCGACCACCGGGGCCCGGCCGGGACGCCAGCCCGTCGGCGGGTGGCGCGGGACCGCGGTCGGTCCGACCGTGCACCGCGGCGGGCCGCTGGCCGTGATCGGGGCGGACCGGTGGGACCCGACCCGACGTCAGCCGCACCGGAACATCCAGCTGCAGGGACTCGGCAACCGCGTCACCGCCGTCATCGAGGCGGCCCGGGCCGGACTGTCCTTCGAGGAGTTCGACCGCGTCCGTGCCGGGGCCGAGAGCGATGCCGCTGCCCGGGCATCGTTGTACGGACGATCGCGGGACACGGCCGACCTGGTCGTCGAGCGGAACGTCATCCGGTTCCGCCCGCAGTCGGTCGTGGTCCGGCAGTCCTCGGGGGTCGGCGCCGGCGACCTCGTCCGCGTGCTCGTCGCCGCGACCGCAGCGCGCGCGCACGTGCTCCTCAGCACCGCCCGTCCGCTGCCCGCCGAGCTCCTGCCGCTGTTCTCGACGGCGCGCTCGCCCCTCGACGTGGTCGACCAGGTCGTCGAGGACGACGCCACGTTCCTGGGACGGGCTGCGGCGGGCACCCTGCTGCAGGACGGGTGGTCGGACGGCGCTGAGCCGGAGGTCGACCCGATCGACCTGGTGCTCGCGCAGGGAGCGGAGCCCCGACGGCACGCGGCCTTCGGCGGCCCCGGGTCACGCGTCCGGCTGCTCGGCGGTGACGCCCGTGCCCTCGAGGAGGCCCTGGGCGCCGGCACCGAGACGACCATCCACGACGACCCCGTGGTGGAGTCCGGCATCGTCGAGATGCTGCACTTCCTGCGGGAGCAGACGGTGTCCGTCACCGCGCACCGTCACGGTGACGTCTCCCGGGTCGTCAGCCGCCTCCGGCTCTGACGGGCCAGCGGCGTGCGGCGGGCGTCCTCAGCCGGCCGTCCTCGGCCTGCTGCCCTCGCGCCTGCCGACCTCCGTCAGCGGACGTAACTGATGATCTCCAGCGTCTGCACGGACTTCCGCGACTCGACCCGCCATCCGTCGGCCTCGAGCTGCGCGGTCAGCGTCGCGGGCTGGCTGCTCGTCTCGGCACCGAGGTACCAGACTCGGTCGAGCCCCGACACGTCGGGCTCGCGGTCGCGTGGCTCGCGTTCTGCCCACAGCTCGCCGATCTCCGATGCCGGGCGCACGAGCGTCAGGTCGCGCATGCCCGCGAACGCGTCGGGGTAGGCCGAGGAGACGTACTCGGTCGTCCGGATCTCGTGCCGCGGCAGCGGACCGTAGTAGATGCCGTCGCGGCTGCCGGCGGGCTCCTGCGCGCGCTCGGCGGCCAGGTGGTCCGTCGCCATCTTCCAGTGCGTGCCCGTCTTGCCGATCGGTGCGCGCTGTGCGGCGATGACGGGGTAGGCGAGCAGGGCGATGACCACCACCCCCGCGGTCGCGAGGGCGAGGGTCAGACGCCAGCGCAGGAGTGCACCGAACGCGGTGAGGGCGAGCGCGATCGCGAGAGCGACGAAGGGGGTCGTGAAGGTCAGGTACCGCGCGTTGTACAGCGGCTTCACCAGGATCGACACGGCGAGGACCGCGACGAGCGGCACGACGACGGCGGGGACCGCGAGCTCCACGGCGCGGACCCGTCGGCGGAGACGCGGGACCGCGACCGTCACGAGGACGCCCACGACGGCGAGCACGATCCCCACCAGTGCGAGACGTTCCGAGTCGCCGAAGTACTGCTCGACCAGGATCGACTGCACCACCTTGCGGTTGAAGTCGAACGTGGTGCCGATCCAGTAGAGCTGCTTGTCCGCCTGCCCCGAGGTCATCCGGACGAGGGGCAGCACCAGGAGCCCCGCGACCGCCGCAGCGCCGAGCCACCAGAGCCCGGCACGCAGGATCCCGGCGGGCCGACGGCGGGTCAGCTGCCAGACCAGGACCGTCACACCGTGCGCCACGACCAGCAGCGCCGAGTACAGGAAGAAGTACGAGCCGACTGCGGCGACGAGCGCGTAGCCCAGCCACCACACCCAGGCGCGCGGCACACGGTCGCGGGTGCGTTGCACGGCGACGACCAGGACGAGGGTGAGCAGGACCGCGAACGTGAAGCTGAACGCGTACGAGCGCCCCTGGCCGCTCGCGGAGGTGACGCGCGGCAGGACGGCGAACACGAGTCCCGCCACGACCCCCGTCGGAGCGTCGGCGACCCGTCGGCCGAGCTCGACGAGGAGCGCTGCCGCGACGGCGGAGGCGATCACGCTCGGCAGCCGCAGGGTGAGCATGTCGTAGGGCACGACCGATAACCACAGGTGCATCAGCGCGTAGTAGGTGCTGTGCACCCCGTCGACGTTGTGCGCCATGTGCCACAGCTCCGGCAGGGAGCGGCGCGCGGACGACATGGTCGCGGCCTCGTCGATCCCTGCCGGCGCAGCCCACGTCCCCGCGAAGGAGACCAGGAACGCCGCGATGCCGACGAGCGAGGCCGGCACCGCGGGGTGACGCCAGGCCGGTCGGGTGGTGTCGGACGCGGGCACGTCGGACACGTCGTCCGATCCCGCGTCCCTGGTCGTCAGGGATCGGCGCACGGAGCCGAGCCTACCGTCCGGTCGACGACCCACCGTCTCGTCCGGGCCTCACCGGGTGTAGGCGATCACGTAGAAGTCGCCGATGCGCTCCCGGTCGTCCTCCGACCAGCCGGCCCGTGCGAGCGCCTCGCGTGCAGCAGCGGGCTGAACGCTCGTCCGTCCGCCGACGTACCAGACACGCTCGACACCCTCGAGCGGCAGGTCGTCCCCCGGAGCGAGTCGGTCGGCCCACAGCTGGCCGATGCTCGCAGCACTGCGGACCACCGTCAGGTCGCGCATGCCGGCGAAGGCGGCCGGGTAGGAGGACGACACGTACTCCGTCGTCCGCTTCGGGTGCCCGGGCAACGGTCCGTAGTAGACGGCGTCGAGGCCGTCCCCGTCGTCGTGGGCGGCCCGGTCCGCGGCGACGTACGCCGCGACCCGTTCCCACTCGCCCCCCGGCGATCCCTCGCCGGCCCGTTGCGCGACGATCGCGGGCGTGGCGAGTGCCACGACGGCGAGGACCGCCAAGGGTGCCACGAGCCGCGCGCGGAAGGACGTCGCGCCGAGGGCGACGAGCAGGGCGACGAAGGGTGCGGCGAAGGTCAGGTACCGGGAGTTGTAGTACGGCTGCACGACCACCGACACGACGATGACGGCTGCGGTCGGGACGACGACGGTACAGAGGGCGAGCCACACTGCGGGCCGTCGGGAGCGCGACCGGCGGTCGACGAACGCGGCGACGACCCCGAGGACCGCGAGGGCCCATCCGACCAGCGCGAGCGGCAGCGACCGGGCGAAGTACTGCTGGACGAAGACCGAGTCCGCGAGCCGTCCGTCGAGGGCGAGGCGCGAGCTCATCCAGTAGAGCTGTTCGGATGCCTGCCCGGAGGTGAGGAGGGCGAGCGGCACGGTGGATGCAGCGACCAGGGCCGTCGCGGCCGCGAAGGGCAGGGCCACCTCGATCCAGTCGGAGCGCCGACGCCGCACGAGCAACCACACGACCACCGCGACGGCGTGCGCGACGACGAGCAGCGCCGAGTAGAGGAAGAGGTAGGTGCTCAGTCCGCCGACGACGACGTACGCGGACCACCAGGCCCAAGCGCTGCGCCGCCGGGCGAGAGAGCGGTCCACGGCGATGACGAGGACGAGCGTGAGGGCGGCCGCCGTGGTGGTCGTCAACGCGTACGAGCGCCCCTGGATGCCGGCCGACGTCACCCGGGGGAGGACCGCGAACACCAGCCCGGCGACGATCCCGGTCCGCAGGTCGACCAGACGGCGCGCGAGCTCCACCAGCAGCCCGGCGGCGACCCCGATGCCCACGGCACCCGGCAGTCGCAGTGTCCAGAACTCGAACGGCACGACGTCGAGCCACACGTGCACCAGGGCGTAGTACAGGCTGTGCACGCCGTCCACGTGCTGTGCCATCTGCCACAGCTGTACCAGGGACCGGTTCGCGGCACTCATCGTGGCCGCCTCGTCCAGCGCGGACGGGGTGCTCCAGGCGCCGGCGAAGGACACGGCTGCAGCGATCAGACCCACCAGGACAGCGGCCAGCAGGGAGCGACGGGGCCCCCTGGCGCGACGGCGCGTGACCGGCGCGGGATCGGATCCGGTCCGCGACTCGATCCCGAGGTCGGACATCCGGCAAGGCTAGCAGCGGGGTCTGCGCGCTCCGCTGTGCGGCGGTGCCTGACCGTCCGCCGCCGACGCGCGGGCCGAGCGGCGTAGCGTCCCGTGCATGAACGCACGAGCGAACGACGACGAGGTCCAGACCGCCCCCGTGATGGACGGTGCCACCGAGGCGACCAACGAGGAGAAGCTCGCCGGGCTGGTCGAGCAGGTCGATCACGACCACGGACACGAGGGCGCCGGCGCCATGGCCGACCACCTGCGCGACCGGATGGACGAGACGGGTGTCGAGGAGGAGCAGCCGAACGACGAGGTCGAGTAGGCAGCGGCGGTCAACGTCGGCCGGGGCGACCGTGTCCCGTGCCGACGAGGCCGACCTCGAGCACGGTGAGGGCCACGGCGACGACGAGCTGCCGTGCCGCGAACCCCCGTGTCTGCCGGTCGAGGGCGATGAGCGGCACCATCGAGACGCCGTGCGTGGCGTCGACCGCTGCGCCGAGGACGTGGGCTTCCGGTGACGCTGCGCGCGTGAGCAGTGCGGCCTGCACGAGCTGCCGGGCGCCGAGCACCCGACCGAACACGGCCACCCGGCCCGTCGACCCACGCGAGGCAAGCAGGTGTGCGATGCCGATGCCGGCGCGGAGCCCCTCGACCCACCGCGCACGCTGCCGGCGGTCCCTGCGGGAGCGGCGGCTCATCGGCGCTTCCCCGCGGCCAGGGCGATCGCGCCCGCGACGCCGACGGCGGCTCCGATGATCCCGTTGCCGAGCCTGCGGTGCTCGACCCACCAGGTCTGCGGCGACCAGGCGTGCGCGGAGTCGTCGAAGACCCCGTGTGCACCGTGGTCGCCCGGGACGGGCTCGTGCAGGTTCGTCGGCAGCGACTGTCCGTCCTTCTGCTCGGCCTGCTGTCCGCTGACCAGGGTCTTCGCGGCGTACCAGTCGGCGAAGCGTCCACTGATCCGGTTGCCCAGGATCGTGTAGACCGTCGATTCGCCCACCCACGTGCGGCGGCGCGGCCGCTCCGCGGTGACGGCGATCGCGCGGGCGCCGACCTCGGGCTGGTAGATCGGTGCGACGGGCTGCGGGTGGTGCGGCAGGAGCGACTTCACCCAGTTGAACTGCACCGTGTTGAGCGCGGGCATGTCGACGCGGCTCACGGCCACCCTGCTGCCCTGTTCCGTGAGCTCGGACACCACCGACTCGGTGAACCCGACGATGGCGTGCTTCGCGCTGCAGTAGGCGGCCTGCAGGGGGATGCCCCGGAAGCCCAGTGCGGAACCGACCTGGATGACGTGCCCACGGTCACGGGGGACCATCCGGGCCAGCGCCGCGCGGGTGCCGTTGACGAAGCCGAGGAAGTTGACGTCGACAGCGCGCTCGAAGTCGCCGGGGCCGGTGTCCGTGAAGCGCCCGAAGACCCCGACCATCACGCAGTTCACCCAGAGGTCGATCGGTCCGAGCTCCTGCTCGGCGCGCTCGGCGGCGGCCTCGACGGCCTGTCGGTCGGCCACGTCGGCGATCAGCGCGAGGCCTCGGCGTCCCGCGACCTCGACCTCGGCGACCGCGGCGTCGACCCCGTCGCGTCCACGGGCCAGGACGGCGACGTCCCACCCCCGGGCCGCGAGTTCGCGGACGGTCGCCCGTCCGAGCCCTGCCGAACCACCGGTCACCACTGCCACGCGCGTCATGCTGTCCGTTGTACGCGGGCTCGTGTCCGCACCGGTCCAGCCGCTGTCCCCCGGCCGCCGGACGGCGTGGGGCAGGATGGCGCGGTGGAGACGGGTGACCAGGCGCAGGCCGAGGAGGCACCTCCCGGCTGGGTGTTGCGGACCCCGACACGGACGTACGAGGTGTGGGCCCTGCCGCTGGTCGCGGTCGCCGTCGCCGCGTTCGTCATGGTCGCGGGGATCGCAGCCGGGGACCTGCTCGCGCGCGTGGTCTGGACGACGGCTGCGGTCGTCGTGACGACCGGGGCAGTGGCGCTGGCCTCAGCAGGATGGCGTGCGTACGGGGAACAGACCCGCGGCGCCTCGTGGGACCTGCACCGCACCACGGTCGTGACGGGTGGCGCGAGCGGCGCGGCGGTGCTGGTCGCGAGCATGATCGGTGGCGGCACGGTCGGGGTCGCCGCGGGCGCCCTCGGCGGGCTACCCATCATGATGTGGTCTGCGCGCTCACTGACCCGCTTCGACCGACTGGCGGTGTCGGTGACCTGCGCCGTCGTCGCGGCGGTGTCCCTGGTCCTGGTGGTCGTCGGTCTGACAGCCGGCGCCGTACCCGAGTGGCGCGTGACCGTCTGGACCCGGGTCGTTCCGCTCATCGGTGTCTTCACGGCGGTGGTCGCGATCCTGCAGTCCCGTGCCGTCGCCCGTGCAGCGCTGGAGTGACCGCTGGGTCTTGCCGTCAGTCGGACGACCGCCGCCGCGCCGTCGCCAGGTGCGACCGCACCGGCAGGACCGCCGGCTCCTCCTCCGGCGCCTGCGGCAGCGCCCCCAGCGAGAACGACTCGACGACGTCCGGCCCGAACAGCACGCACACCGACGACCCGCCGAACTGGAAGTACCCGAGCTCGTCGCCCTTGCCGACGTGCGCACCGGCCGAGATCCCCTCGCCGATCACGCACGAGGAGACGTCGGACATCCCGATGAACACGACCGCGATCGTCCCGATCGCGGGGTCGTCGGCGTCGATGAGCACGATGGCGCGGGTGGCGACGTGTGCCAGGTAGCCCTGTGACAGCTGCGGCTCGGCGGCGTCGGTGCCCTGCGACGAGGCCTCGGAGTAGTAGGTCCCCGGTTCGACCCAGGCGCGCAGGACCGTCCCGGCGACCGGGCTGTGCCAGCGGTGGTACTCGAGTGCGCTGAGGAACGCCTGCCACACGGTTCCGTCGACGAACAGGTCGGCGGTCTCGTCGCCGGCGAGCAGCTCCTCGACCGAGTACGGCTCCGCCTTCGCCCAGAACGCGTCGAGCCGGTGGACGCGACTGGCGATCCGGTACGGGGTGGCTTCGCAGGGGCTCACCACGACCGCGTCGTCGTCGGGCGAGGTGACCGGGCGCTCGCCGTCCCGGAAGCGCCGCGTGAAGAAGTCGTTCCACGACCCGAAGCCCCAGTGCTCGGCATCGGCATCGTGCTCGAACCGGTCCATGCCGACCGCCCGACGAGCGGCATCGCTGCACCACCCCGAGGGTGCGTCCACGAGCACCTCGAGGGACTTGTCGCTCGACAGGAAGTCGCACCACCCCTGCAGGATCGTCCGGAGCGCGTCGTTCACGCGCGGGTCCCGGTAGAAGGCGAAGCCCGCCGGGGTCGCCTTCGTCCAGTCGAGCACCCCGTCGAGCGGCGTCATCACCATCTGCTCGTCGCTGTACTCGGGCGCGGTCGTGATGACCTCGTCGACGAGCTCGAGCAGCTCCCCGAACGACTCGAGGTGCCGGTCCTGGTACGCGCGACCAGCGGGGACCTGCTCGATCATCTGGTGCGCGTGCATCCGCAGCACGGGGTCGCCCTCGACGAGGTCGCGGAGGGCCGAGACCGCCGGGTGCAGGGCCCGGTCGGGGTCGCGCTCCTGGTGGCGTTCGCGACGCCCGCGGAGCCAGGCCTCGAGCCCGCTCTGGTCCTGCGGGAGCCATCCCGCTCGGCGTCGGACGTCCTGCTGCTGCGCTCCACCGGTCACGCGGAGGAGGCTACCCACCGCCCACCGTGACGGTCTCAGGAGCCGCCCCGCCCCTCCCGGCCGGCACGATCGGCACGACCGTCAGCGTCCCCGCCCGAACCGCGTGGTCACCCCCGGCGAGTACAGCACCGAGTCCGGTTCCAGTCCGGACAGTCCGAAGGGCAGCCCCGCAGCCGCCACCAGGTCGTCCCGCAGCGACACGAGTGACGCCCGGTGCAGCGGCCACGACTCGTGCTCGTTCGGCCAGTAGCGCGTCGCGCCGACCCGCCGCACGTGCATGCCCCACCGTGCCGTCAGGAACGTCTCGAGGGGCGTCGGCTCGTCGACCGCGTCGCCCACCCGGACGTCGAAGGTCGACCGCAGGTGCGTCCCGTGCCGACGCATCGCGTAGCCCACCCGGCCGTCGGTCTTCCGGATCGCCGCGTGCGCCCACCAGTACGGCAGGCCCGTCGCGACCCGTGCGCCGATCGTCGGCAGGAGCTTCCCGGCGTCCAGTGACAGGAACGCGACGCCCCGACGGCCCTGGTCGTCGCGCGTGTAGACGCGCACGTTGACCTCGACGAAGTCGCCGACGCTGCCGGCCCGTCCGAGCCCGCCGAGCGGCGGGAAGCGCGTGTCCGTGAACCGGAACCCGATGAGGCCCGCCCAGGTGGTCACGCCGTCGTCCGTCCCGTCCGGCGCCATCGTGTCCGGGTGCGCTCCGGCGGGCAGCAGCGGTGCCACCGCCGAAACGTCGACGCGCCAGTGCACGAAGACCACGTCGAGCCAGTCCTGCGAGATCCACGGCGTCCCGCGCAGGGGCGGTGCCTCCGGCGAGACGGCCGGGAGGTCCGGCTCGCCCCCGGCCCGCTGTCCGGCGGTCACGAGACGGTCCCGTCGGTCGCGCGGGCAGCGTCCGGCAGGTCGTCCCACCCCTGCTGCGGGGTGGCGCAGGTCCCGCGGAACACGTACTGCGACGGGCGCTTCCGTTCGTTCGACACCCAGTCGATGGCGGGACGTCGACGCTCCGGCGGCAGGTAGCCGATCCGGTAGACGGCCATCAGCTCGAGCTCCGGCGGCACCGCGAGGAGCCGCTCGATCTCGGCCCAGGCCTCCTCGACCTCCATCGGGAAGGACACGAACTGGATCCCGAGGCCGAGCTCGGTCGTCGCGAGCCAGACGTTCTCCATCGCCGCGCCCATGCTGAACACGGAGTAGAAGGCGTTGCGCGCCTCCTTCCGGTACTCGTCGCGGTCGAGCATCACCCCGAGCAGGAGCGGCGACCCGGCGACGAGCTTCCGGTTCTCCTCGCCGAGGGTCTGCGGTACCCGGAGCGTGTTCATGAGGAGCTGCCCGCGCGTGGTGAACACCTGCTTCGTGAAGGGCTTGAGCGGTCCCGGCAGCTTGTCGAACAGCATCCCGTCCCGACGTTCGTCCATCTCGGCCTGCGAGAACCGGAAGTACGGGCGGTAGCGCGTGAAGAACGATCCCTCGGCCATCGTCTGCGTCATCGACCGGCCGCTGATGTCGGCGATGCGGTCGATGGTGTCGCGCTCCTCGACGATGACGAAGCGCCACGGTTGGCTGTTCAACTGCGAGGGTGCACGTCCTGCGAGCTCCATCAGCAGCCGCTGGTGCTCCTCGGACACCGGGTCGGGCAGGAACGCCCCGTTGGTCGTGCGCCGGCGTCGGATGGCCTCGAAGAGCTCCACTGCATCCCTCGTGTCTCGTCGTCGCGGTCAGCGTCGTGCGAGCAACGCCCCCAGGTAGGACGGTGCGGCGGCGACCGCAACTCTCCAGTGTGCTCCGGAGCGGGGGTTCGTGCGTGGAGCGAGGGCGAGGGGGACGAGCGCCGGCAGCAGGAACAGTGCGGAGCGGTCCCGTGTCCAGGCCGGGGTGGTCGCGGCGACCCCGGTCAGGGTCGCGGTCACGACGAAGAGGCCGTGGTGCACGACGCGGAGCTTCTCCGTGCGGATCGCGCGGACCGCGACCGCGGTGCCCCAGAGGCAGTTCGCGACGTACGCGGCGGCGGCTGCGGCGACCAGGCGGCGGGCCGCCGGCGGACGCGTGGGCGTGGCGCCGCGCCTCCCGGCCGTCCTCCCGATCCCCACGACCGCGACCCTACGCGCGGGACGCTCGCAAGACGCAACGTGCGCGCTCCCTCGCACCGCTGTGCCGCTGCGCACCGTCGCCGACGTTGCGTTCCGCGGAGGAGACGGGGGCTACGCGGACTCGCGGGAGACGAGCTTCGACAGGACGATGGCGCTGCGGGTGTGGTCGACCTGCGGGGCCAGGCGCACCCGGTCGAGTGCGAGCTCGAGCGCCGGCAGGTCACGGGAGCGCATGTGCACGACGGCGTCGGCGCTGCCGGTGACGGTCCCGGCGTCCACGACCTCGGGCACGGTGTCGAGCAGCGTGCGGAGCTCGTCGGGGGAAACGGTGCCGCGGCAGTACAGCTCGACCCAGGCCTCGGTCCCACGGTCCTCGACCGCGGGGTCGACCTTGATCGTGAACCCCTGGATGACCCCGTCGGCGACCAGGCGGTCGACCCGACGCTTGACCGCCGACGCGGAGAGACCGACCACCGACCCGATGTCGCCGTAGCCGGCTCGGGCGTTCTCCCGGAGCTGGTCCAGGATGCGGTGGTCGAGCGTGTCCATGTTCGTCGATCGTACGCGGGGTTCTTGCGAGCCAGGTGCGTCCGACGCAGGAATCGTGCGTCACCCGAACGGGTGCCATGCGCTCGTGGACGGGGTACTGCACCGACCGGACCGTTCGTGTCAGACTGCTGCTGGCGTCGACCTGGTCCGCTGCGGTGAGTGAGCCTGCATCTCATCGGAGTGCTTCACCCGTGGTGGTTCCTGGCAGGCTCGGGCCCCGGTCCCAGGAGGACTGATGTCGAACACCGCAACCGAACCGCAGGCCGCACCGGCCCGTGTCGCCACGAAGCGCACGATCCTGATGTGCAAGCCGACGCACTACACGGTGAGCTACCGGATCAACCCGTGGATGCACCCCGAGGAGCCGACCGACACGTCGAAGGCCGTCGAGCAGTGGCAGTCGCTCGTCGACGTCTACGAGCAGCTCGGCTTCGACATCTCGTACATCGAGCCGATCGAGGGCCTGCCCGACATGGTCTACGCGGCCAACGGCGGCTTCGTGCTCGACGGCGTCGCGTACGGCGCGAAGTTCCAGTACCCCGAGCGCCAGCCCGAGGGCCCCGCGTACATGGACTGGTTCCGGAGCGCCGGCCTCACCGTCGCCGAGCCCGAGGAGACCAACGAGGGCGAGGGTGACTTCCTGCTCATCGGCGACACCATCTTCGCCGGCACCGGCTTCCGCTCCGACAGCACCTCGCACGAGGAGCTCGCCCGCATCTACGGCCGCGAGGTCGTCACCCTCAAGCTCATCAACCCGAGCTTCTACCACCTCGACACCGCCATCGCCGTGCTCGACCCGGAGCCCGACGCGTCGGGTCGTTCGAACATCGCCTACCTGGAGAGCGCCTTCGACGAGCCCTCGCTGGCGATCCTGCGCGAGCGCTTCCCCGACGCGGTCATCGCGACCGAGGAGGACGCCGCGATCCTCGGCCTCAACTCGTACTCCGACGGCTACAACGTCGTGATCGCATCGCGTGCGACGACCTTCGCCGAGCAGCTGCGCGAGAAGGGCTACAACCCGATCGGCGTCGACCTGTCCGAGCTGCTGCTCGGCGGCGGCGGCGTGAAGTGCTGCACGCTCGACCTGCACCCCGTCGGCACCGGCACCTCGGTCGCGCGGTAACCGTGAGCACCGCGACCGGAGCCGGCACCCACGCGGGTGCCGGCGCGTCCGGCGACGCCACCGCAGCCGGTGGTGCCACCGCCGCCGCGCTCGCCGTCGAAGACCGCTCCCTCGCCCACAACTACAGCCCGCTGCCGGTCGTCATCGCGTCCGGCCAGGGTGCGTGGGTGACCGACGTCGACGGCAAGCGCTACCTGGACGGACTCGCCGCGTACTCCGCGGTGAACTTCGGCCACGGCAACCCCCGGCTGCTCGACGCCGCCCGGGCCCAGCTCGACCGGGTGACCCTGACGAGCCGCGCGTTCGTGAACGACCGGCTCGGCCCGTTCGCGTCGGCGCTCGCCGCGCTGACCGGCACCGACCTCGTACTGCCGATGAACACCGGTGCCGAGGCCGTCGAGTCCGCGATCAAGGTCTCGCGTGCGTGGGGCTACCGCGTCAAGGGCGTCCCGGCGGGGCAGGCCACGATCATCGTCGCGTCCGGGAACTTCCACGGGCGCACCACCACGATCGTGTCGTTCTCGGACGACCCGTCCGCGCGCGAGGACTTCGGGCCGTACACGCCGGGCTTCCGCACGGTGCCGTACGGCGACGCAGCGGCCCTGCGGGAGGCGATGGACGAGACCGTCGTCGCCGTCCTGCTCGAGCCGATCCAGGGCGAGGGCGGCGTGGTCATCCCGCCCGAGTCCTACCTGCCCGAGGTCCGCGCGGTCTGCGACGAGTTCGGTGCGCTGTTCGTCGCCGACGAGATCCAGTCCGGACTCGGGCGCACCGGGCACACCCTCGCGGTCTCGCGGGTCGGTGTGACGCCCGACCTGATCACGCTCGGCAAGGCCCTCGGCGGTGGCATCGTCCCGGTATCCGCGGTCGTCGGCTCCCGCGAGGTGCTCGGCGTCCTGCGTCCCGGCGAACACGGGTCGACGTTCGGCGGCAACCCGCTCGCGGCTGCCGTCGGGTCCGAGGTCGTCGCGATGCTCGGCGAGGGCACGTTCCAGCAGCGCGCGCTCGACGGCGAACCGCTGCTCCGTGGGCTGCTCGACGAGCTCGCCGGGCACGGGGTCGTCTCGCACCGCGTCGCCGGGCTCTGGGCGGGGATCGACATCGACCCCGCGCTCGGCACCGGCAAGGAGATCGCGCACGACCTGGCCGACCGCGGCGTGCTCGTGAAGGACACGCACGGGTCGACGATCCGCTTCGCGCCGCCGCTCGTCGTCACCGACGACGAGGTGCGTCTGGCGATCGGGACCCTCGGCGAGGTGCTGGCCGCGCGCTAGACGCGATCACCCGACGGACGGGAGGCACGGTGCCAGCGGGTGCCGCGCCTCCCGTCCGTTGCGCTCGGCCGCGCCCGCGTCGCCCACCGCGCCCGCGTCGCTCACCGCGCGCGTCTGCACCCGTCTGCACAACCGGAGGCACGTCGCGCCACGCGATTCCGTGGCGCGACGTGCCGCCGGTTGTGCACTGGCACGTCGCACCGTGCGCCGCGCGCGCCGCGCCCGCGTCGCCCCGCGTCAGCGCACCTGCCACCGCTCGACGAGCTGGTCCATCAGCGCGTCGAGCCGCTCGTCCGTCACCTGGCGCGACGGGTCGGCGTCGAACCACGCGACGATGTCCCGCGCCCCCTGCCGGATCGACGTCGTCTGCGCGAACTCGGGCACGAGCGTCTGCACCTTCGTGTTGTCGAAGACCGAGGTGTTCGCCTTGTCCCCGAGCAGGCTCGCGCCCCAGTCGGCGTCGAGCGCGTCGATCGCGTCGGCCGGGACGTGCACGAGCTGCAGGTCCTCGACCCCCGCGGCCGCCGCCAGCTCGTGGGCGATGCGGTCCCAGGTCGGGGCCTCGTCGCCGGTGATGTGGAACGCCTCGCCGATCGCCTCGGCACGGTCGAGCAGCCCGACGAACCCGACCGCGAAGTCCCGCGCGTGCGTGATCGTCCACAGCGAGCTGCCGTCGCCGGTCACGACGATCGGCTTCCCGGCGCGCATCCGTCCGAGCACCGTCCACCCGCCCGAGAACGGCACGAGGGTCTCGTCGTAGGTGTGCGACGGCCGGATGATCGTCATCGGGAAGTCGTCCTCGCGGTACGCCTTCGTGAGCAGGTCCTCGCACGCGATCTTGTCGCGGGAGTACTGCCAGAACGGGTTCTTCAGCGGCGTCGACTCGGTGATCGGCAGGTGCGTCGCGGGCGTCTGGTACGCCGAGGCCGACGAGATGAAGACGTACTGGTTCGTCCGACCGGTGAACACCTCGATGTCCCGCTGCACCTGGTCGGGCGTGAACGCCACGAAGTCGATGACGACGTCCCAGTGTTGGTCACCGATCGCGGCTTCCAGCGCGGTGCGGTCGGACACGTCGGCCTGGAGGCGCGTCACGGCATCCGGGATCGGCCGCTTGTCGGTCGTGCCCCGGTTGAGCACGGTGACGTCGTACCCCTGTTCGACGGCTTCGCGGACGCACGCGGCGCTGATGATGCCGCTGCCGCCGATGAACAGCACGCTCGGTCCCGACATGGATGCTCCCTTGCTCCCGGCGGTGCCGCTGTGCACCGCGCCCCTGCGATCCTGCCCCACGCGGCCCGCGTACCGTCACGGGTCGGGGCGCACCGACGCGCTCCACGACAGGAGTGACACGCACATGGAGTACCGCTACCTCGGCAACTCGGGCCTCAAGGTCTCCGAGATCACCTACGGCAACTGGCTCACCCACGCATCCCAGGTCGAGAACGACGCGGCGATCGCCTGCGTCCGGGCCGCGCTCGACGTCGGCATCTCGACGTTCGACACCGCCGACGTCTACGCCAACACCGGGGCCGAGACCGTCCTCGGCGAGGCGCTCAAGGGGGAGCGGCGCCAGTCCCTCGAGATCGCCACGAAGGTCTTCGGTCCGACCGGCCCGAAGGGGCACAACGACACCGGGCTGAGCCGGAAGCACATCCTCGAGTCGATCGACGGCTCGCTCGAGCGGCTGCAGACCGACTACGTCGACCTGTACCAGGCGCACCGCTTCGACCACGAGACGCCGCTCGAGGAGACGATGCAGGCCTTCGCCGACGTCGTGCGGCAGGGCAAGGTCCTGTACGTCGGCGTCTCGGAGTGGACCGCGGACCAGCTCCGGGCCGGGGCCGAGCTCGCGAAGGACCTCGGGTTCCAGCTCATCTCGAACCAGCCGCAGTACTCGGCGCTCTGGCGGGTCATCGAGGGCGAAGTCGTCCCGACGTCGCAGGAGCTCGGGATCTCGCAGATCGTCTGGTCGCCGATCGCCCAGGGGGTCCTGACGGGCAAGTACCAGCCCGGTCAGCCGCTGCCCGAGGGCTCGCGTGCCACCGACGACAAGGGCGGCGCGAAGATGATCGAGCGCTTCATGAACGACGAGACGCTCTCGGCGGTGCAGGAGCTCAAGCCGATCGCGGACGAGCTCAGCCTGTCGATGGCGCAGCTCGCGGTGGCCTGGGTGCTGCAGAACGAGAACGTGGCGTCCGCCATCATCGGTGCCTCGCGTCCGGAGCAGGTGCACGACAACGCCGGCGCTGCCGGGGTGCAGATCCCTGCCGAGCTGATGTCCCGCATCGACGACACCCTCGGGTCGGTCGTCGAGCGCGACCCGGCGAAGACGAACGACAGCAGCCCGAAGACCCGCGAGGCCTGAGGCTGCGAAGCCGCAGCGGTCCCGCTGCACAACCGGAAGCACGTCGCGCCAGAGAAGTCCGTGGCGCGACGTGCTTCTCGTTGTGCGCGAGCAGATCGAGCCACCGAAGTGCGACGAGCGCCGGATGACGAGCGCGGCCGAGCACCGTGCGCGGGAGCCCCCGCAGCCCGCGCCCGGGAACGCAAAAGAGCCCCTCACTCTCGTGAGGGGCTCTTCACCGTGGCTGGACACGGCATCGATCCGTGGACCTTTCGATTTTCAGTCGAACGCTCTACCAACTGAGCTATCCAGCCGTGGCGACCCTGACGGGACTTGAACCCGCGACCTCCGCCGTGACAGGGCGGCACGCTAACCAACTGCGCTACAGGGCCATATTGTGTTGTGTTCGGTGTCGTACTGCTGCTTGCTCACTCACGTGGAGTGACCCCAACGGGATTCGAACCCGTGCTGCCGCCGTGAAAGGGCGGTGTCCTAGGCCACTAAACGATAGGGCCGCAAGCTGCGCCGTGCGCTACCGGGAGTCAAGCATACGGACGCTCTGCGTGATGCACAAATCGAGTGCCCCCGAGCGTGCATCCCCGGCGTGTCGCGCTGTCCTGATGCGCATCGGCCGGGCGCTCGGTGCGACCATCATGAGCGGCCGAGGCCCTCGCTCGGGGGTGTCCCTGCCGTGACCCGTGTTGTTACTGTTGCGTCTGTTGACAGTGTGGCGTGCCCGAGCCTCGCCGCACCGTTACAAAACCGAGACCATGTCGCCTGCACCCCACCGCATCCCCCGCCCCCGCTCCCGCCGCCGCGTGATCGCCGCCGCGGTCGCCGTCGTGCTCTCCGCCGGGGCACTCGCCGCCGTCGGCCCGGTCTCCGCGGCATCGGCTGCCGAGTACCCCAGCTGGTCGGACGTCGAGCAGGCCAAGGCATCGAAGGACGCCCAGCAGGCCAAGGTCACCGAGATCAAGGCGCTCCTGCAGGACCTGACCGCGAAGGCATCGGCCGCGCAGCAGGAGTCCGAGGCGGCCGGCACGGCGTACCAGACGGCGCAGACGAAGTACGACGCGGCGACGCTCGAGCAGCAGACGCTGCAGCACCAGGCGGACGAAGCAGACCGCACGGCGAAGCGCTCGGAGGAGCAGGCCGGGCAGCTCGCCGCGCAGCTCGGTCGCGCGAGTGCGAACGACGTGACGACCGACATCCTCACGCACCCGTCCGACTCGGGTGACCTGCTCTACGAGCTCGGCGCGATGTCGAAGCTCACGGAGCAGGCCGACGGCATCTACTCGCAGGCCTCGCAGGACCGCGGCGTCGCCCAGGGCCTCGCCGACCGCGCCGAGCAGGCGAAGGAGGCCCTCGGCACCCTCGCCGACGCGGCCCAGGCGAAGATGCAGGCGGCCCAGGACGCCGCTGACCGGGCACAGACCGCGGTCGACGCGCAGGCGGACAACAAGGCCCGCCTCGAGGCGCAGCTCACCCTGCTGACCACGAACGCGAAGGACGTCGAGGCCGAGTACGACAAGGGCGTCGCTGCCGAGAAGGCCCGTGAGGCGGCCCGGGCTGCGGCGGCCGCGAAGGCTGCCGAGCAGGCGGCCGCGACGGGCCAGGGCGGCTCCGGCGGCGGGGCCCCGAACTCCTCCGGGTGGGTCCGTCCCGCCGGCGGGTACCAGACGAGCCCCTACGGCTACCGCGTCGACCCGTACACCCACTACCGGGCACTGCACGCCGGCGTCGACCTCGCGCCCGCCTGCTACGCCCCGATCTACGCAGCCCACGCCGGCACTGTGACGTTCGCGGCCAACGGCGGCGGCTACGGCAACGAGGTCGTCCTCGACAACGGCGGCGGCATCTCCACCGCCTACGGGCACATCGTCGACGGCGGCATCCTCGTCTCCGTCGGGCAGCACGTCGAGGCCGGACAGCAGATCGCGAAGATCGGCTCGACCGGTTGGTCGACCGGGTGCCACCTCCACTTCGAGACCCGGGTGAACGGCTCCGCCGTCGACCCGGTCCCCTTCATGGCAGCGCGGGGGATCTCGGTATGAGCAACAGCGCCGTCGAGAGGCCCTGAGCGAGACATGAAGTCCTCCACCCTGTCCGGCTGCACCGCGGTCGTCGCCGTCCTCGGCATCGGTCTGTCGGTCGTCCTCGCCGGTCCCGCCCAGGCAGCTCCCTCGGCCCCGAGCTGGGACGACGTGCGCCAGGCGAAGGCCGACACGGCGCAGGCCCAGACGACGGCGGACGAGCTGAGTGCCCGGCTGCAGACGCTGCAGGACGCCGCGGACAGCGCCGAGGTCTCCGAGCTCCAGGCGGCGCAGGACTACGCGATGGCGGTTTCGCAGCAGCAGGAGGCGCAGGCGTCCCTCGACGACCTGACGGCGCAGGCGAAGCGCGCCGAGCGGCGGGCGGACGAGTCGGCGGCCCAGGTCGCCGGGCTCGTGGTCGAGCTCTCCCGCACGGGCGGTGGCGACCTGTCGACCTCGATGCTCGTCGACGCCTCGGACGCGAAGGACCTGCTCTACCGCGTGGGAACGGTCTCGCACCTGTCCGAGCGTTCGGCCCGTGTGCTCGCGCAGGCACAGACCGACCAGAACACCGTCGAGTCGATCGCCGCGCAGCAGTCGGCGGCGACGAAGGCCCTCGCCGCAGCCACCACGAAGTCCGAGCGTGCCCTCGACGACGCCAACGACGCGTCCGCCTCGGCTCGTGCCCGGGTGCAGCAGCAGCAGGACGAGCAGTCCGAGGTGCTCGACCAGCTGGCGTTCCTCAAGGGGACGAGCAAGGCGACCGAGACGGCGTACTGGAACGAGCAGCAGGCGAAGCGGGCCGAGCAGCAGCTCGCTGCGAGGACCGCCGCCGCCTCCCGTGACACGGCACCCAGCGCCGGCGACTCCGGTGGCAGCAGCGACCCCGCGTCGCCGTCCGTGCCGTCGCGCCCGAGCTCGAACCAGCCGAGCACGACACAGCCGAACACGAGCCCCTCGCGCCCGAGCACGAGCCCGTCGCGCCCGAGCACGACGCAGCCGAACACGACCCCGTCACGTCCGGCTCCGGCTCCGGCGCCCGCGCCTGCTCCGGCCCCTGCTCCGGCCCCCGCACCGGCACCGGTCTCGAGCCCGTCGAAGGCCGCCGGTGCCATCGCGTACGCCCGCGCCCAGCTCGGCAAGCCGTACCTGATGGGCGGGGCGGGCCCGAGCACCTGGGACTGCTCCGGCCTGGTGATGATGGCGTACAACTCGCAGGGCATCGCGACCGGCGGGCACAACGTCGTCTGGCAGTACAACCACTTCGCGTCGATCGGCCGGCTCGTCCCGCTGTCGCAGCGCCAGCCGGGCGACATCCTCTTCTACTCGTCGAACGGCAGCGTCTCCGGCGCCTACCACGACAGCATCGTCACGAGCTACGGCACGATGGTCGAGGCCGCCCGCCCCGGTGTCGGCGTGGTCGAGCGCGGCATCTGGCTGCCGAACCAGCTCCTGCCGTACGTCGCCCGCCCGAGCGGCTCACTCTAGCCCGAGCGACCGGCGCCCGAGCGACCGGCGCCCGAGCGACCGGGATGAACGACGGCGCCCGCGCTCCCCGAGGGGAGCGCGGGCGCCGTCGTGCGTGCGAGCGTCAGTGACCGGCGGGCACGTACGCGGCCTGGCCGGCCTGCACGATCGCCTCGGCCTCGGCGGCGTCGCCCCAGCCGTCGGCCTTGACCCACTTGTTCGGCTCGAGGTCCTTGTAGCGCTCGAAGAAGTGCGCGATCTCGGCCTTGGTCTGCTCGTCGACGTCCGAGATGTCCTGGATGTGCTGCCAGCGCGGGTCCTTCGCGGGGACCACGAGGACCTTCGCGTCGTTGCCGGCCTCGTCGCTCATCTTGAAGACACCGACGGGGCGGACCTTCACGCCGACGCCCGGGAACACCGGGTACTCGAGCAGCAGGAGCGCGTCCACGGGGTCGCCGTCGTCGGCCAGCGTGTTCTCGAAGAACCCGTAGTCGGTCGGGTAGACGAAGGACGTGAACAGCACGCGGTCGAGGTACACACGACCGGTCTCGTGGTCGACCTCGTACTTGTTGCGGCTGCCCTTGGGGATCTCGACGACGACGTCGTACGCGGTCATGGTGCGCTCCTGGTCTCATGTGCGGGAAGAAAGCGCGGCTAACGTTACCGGGTGAACACTCCGCGTCCCCGGTTGGACCCGGCCGTCGCCGCGACCCGGCTGGCGGTCCGGACGCTCCTCGCCCAGGCTCGTGACGAAGGGCTGCTGCACCGCGGCGACCTGGTCACGGTCGCGCTGAGCGGGGGAGCGGACTCGCTCGCGCTCGCCGCGGCCACCGCGTTCGAGGCACCGAAGCAGGACCTGCGGGCCGGCGCGGTCGTGGTCGACCACGCGCTCCAGGCGGGCAGCGAGGCGGTGGCGAGCCGTGCCTCCCGGACGGCCGCGTCGGTGGGTCTCGACCCGGTGACGGTCCGCAGGGTCGCGGTCGGCACGGACGGTGGTCCGGAGGGCGCCGCCCGGGAGGCACGGCACGCCGCCGTCGCGGAGGTCGCCGCCGACACCGGGTCACCCCTGGTGCTGTTCGGCCACACGCTCGACGACCAGGCCGAGACCGTGCTGCTCGGCCTGCTGCGGGGCAGCGGGCCGGACGCGCTGTCCGGCATGCCGCCGCTCGTGCGACGCGCGACCGGGCCGGCGTACGGCCGGCCGCTCCTCGGGGTCCGCCGGCACACGACCCGGCAGGCGGCGGTCGCCGCGGGCCTGGTGCCGTGGGACGACCCGCAGAACGACGACCCCGCGTACGCACGGGTGCGCGTCCGGAACACGCTGATGCCGGCGCTCGAGCGGGAGCTCGGTGCGGGGGTGCCCGAGGCGCTCGCCCGCACCGCCGAGCAGCTCCGCGAGGACGCCGCGGCACTCGACCACTTCGCCGAGGAGATGGCGGAGGACCTCGCCGAGCACTCCGAGGCAGGCATCTCGCTCTCCGTGCCGGAGCTGCTGGCGAACCCGCCGGCGCTCCGGCAGCGACTCGTCCGCCTGGCGGTCGAGGGGGAGTTCGGCGTGACGCTGTCCCGCACGCAGACGCTCGAGGTCTGCCGGCTCGTGACCGACTGGCGCGGGCAGGGCCCGGTCGACCTGCCGGGGGTCCGGGCGTCGCGCGAGGGCGAGCGCATCGCGTTCGCCGCCCGTTAGAGTGCTCTGGTGGAACTCTCCGACGTCCAGGCAGACCTGTCCGAAGTGCTCTTCACCCCCGAGCAGATCGACGAGAAGCTCGCCGAACTCGCCGCGGTGGTCGACCGTGACTACGCGGGGAAGGACCCGCTGCTCGTCGGCGTGCTGAAGGGCGCCGTCATGGTCATGGCGGACTTCTCGCGGCACCTCAAGATGCAGGCGCGCATGGACTGGATGGCGGTCTCGTCGTACGGCTCCGGCACGAAGTCGTCCGGCGTCGTGCGGATCCTCAAGGACCTCGACACCGACCTGCACGGCCGCGACGTCATCATCGTCGAGGACATCATCGACTCCGGCCTGACGCTGTCCTGGCTGAAGCAGAACCTCGAGTCCCGCGGTGCCGCGAGCGTCGAGATCGTCGCGCTGCTCCGCAAGCCCGAGGCCGCCAAGGTCGAGGTCGACGTGAAGTACGCCGGCTTCGAGATCCCTGACGCGTTCGTGGTCGGCTACGGCCTCGACTTCGACGAGCGCTACCGCAACCTGCGCGGCATCGGCGTCCTCGCGCCGCACGTCTACTCCTGAGGCCCGCCGGGCCGTCCGGACCACGGGCGGCCCGTACGGCTCCCTCCGGGCACGGGTGGAGTTCGCCCGCAGAGGACACCCATTCTCGCCACAGAGTCACCGCCGTATGCTGACCTCCACGCAACTCCGGCAGAGAAAGGTGTCGGGCCATCGCGCCCGGATCACATGAACTTCAAGCGCATCTTCCGCGGCCCGTACCTCTACGTGCTCATCGCGCTGGTCGGCATCTTCATCGGCTGGAGCGTGATCGCACAGTCCGGCACGCAGCAGATCGACACCCAGAAGGGTCTCGAGCAGCTCGCCGACGGCAAGGTCTCGTCCGTGGTCGTCAACTCGACCGAGCAGCGCGTCGACCTGACCCTCAAGGACGGCAACGCGAAGGAGCAGTTCTACTACTCCACGCCGCGTGGCGAAGAGGTCGTCTCGGCCGTCAACGACGCGAACCTGCCCGACGGGTACAACGACGTGGTGAACCAGGGCAACTGGTTCCTGTCGCTCCTCGGCATCATCCTGCCGTTCCTCATCATCGGCGCCCTGTTCTGGTTCCTGCTCTCGAGTGCCCAGGGTGGCGGCTCGAAGGTCATGCAGTTCGGCAAGTCGCGCGCGAAGATGAACAACAAGGAGAACCCGCAGGTCACCTTCGCCGACGTCGCCGGTTCGGACGAGGCGATCGAGGAGCTCCACGAGATCAAGGAGTTCCTGCAGGAGCCCGCGAAGTTCCAGGCGGTCGGCGCGAAGATCCCGAAGGGCGTGCTGCTGTACGGCCCTCCCGGCACCGGCAAGACCCTGCTCGCACGCGCCGTCGCGGGCGAGGCCGGCGTGCCGTTCTACTCGATCTCCGGTTCGGACTTCGTCGAGATGTTCGTCGGTGTCGGTGCGAGCCGCGTCCGTGACCTGTTCGAGCAGGCCAAGCAGAACGCCCCCGCGATCGTCTTCATCGACGAGATCGACGCCGTGGGCCGCCACCGTGGCGCCGGCATCGGCGGTGGCAACGACGAGCGCGAGCAGACGCTGAACCAACTCCTCGTCGAGATGGACGGCTTCGACGGCAAGACGAACGTCATCCTCATCGCGGCGACGAACCGCCCCGACGTCCTCGACCCCGCGCTCCTGCGTCCGGGCCGCTTCGACCGCCAGATCGGCGTCGACGCCCCGAGCCTGCAGGGTCGCAAGCAGATCCTCGAGGTGCACGCGAAGGGCAAGCCGCTCGCCGCGAGCGTCGACCTCGAGCTCCTGGCCCGCAAGACGCCGGGCTTCACCGGTGCCGACCTGGCGAACGTCCTCAACGAGGCCGCTCTGCTCACCGCCCGGTCGAACGCGCAGCTCATCGACAACCGCGCCCTCGACGAGGCCGTCGACCGCGTCATGGCGGGCCCGCAGCGCCGCACACGGATCATGTCCGACCAGGAGAAGCTGATCACGGCGTACCACGAGGGTGGTCACGCCCTCGCCGCCGCCGCGATGCGCCACACCGACCCGGTGACGAAGATCACGATCCTGCCGCGTGGTCGCGCCCTCGGCTACACGATGGTGCTCCCGCTCGAGGACAAGTACTCCGTGACCCGCAACGAGCTCCTCGACCAGCTCACCTACGCCATGGGTGGCCGCGTCGCCGAGGAGATCGTGTTCCACGACCCGACCACGGGTGCGTCGAACGACATCGAGAAGGCCACGTCGACCGCACGCAAGATGGTCACCGAGTACGGCATGAGTCGTGCCGTCGGTTCCGTCAAGCTCGGGTCGGGCTCGAGCGAGCCGTTCGTCGGCCGCGAGATGGGCGGCAGCAGCGGACGCGACTACTCGGAGAACATCGCCGAGACGGTCGACGCCGAGACCCGTGCCCTGCTCGAGGCGGCGCACGACGAGGCCTACCAGGTGCTCAACGACAACCGCGACATCCTCGACCGCCTGGCCGGCGAGCTCCTCGACAAGGAGACGCTGGACGCGCCGGAGCTCGTCGAGATCTTCAAGGACGTCCGCAAGCTCCCGGAGCGCCCGCAGTGGCTCTCGAGCGACCGTCGTCCGGTCTCGAACCTGCCCGCGATCGAGTTCCCGGGCAAGGCTGCGTCGACCGCGGCGGAGCAGGGCGACACCGAGTCGTCGTCGAAGCCCCGTCGTCGCCCGTTCGGCAACCCCGGTATCGCCCCCGCGTAGGCCGGCATGACCGACCTGCCGACGAGACGCTCCCGTCGCCTCGCCGAGGCGGACCGCGCCCGTGCCGCCGAGCACGAGGCGCGGACCGCCGCGGCGGAACCGCCGACGGTCGCGATCGACCTCCGTGCGCCGGCACCGGTGCCCGAGATCGTGACCGGCCGTCGGCGTGACCGCGCGTCGAGCGGCAGCGCCGGCAGACCGGACGACCGCACGCGGGTGATGGGCATCCTCAACGTCACGCCGGACTCGTTCAGCGACGGTGGCCTGCACCTGGCGGTCGACGCCGCGATCGCGCACGCCCGCGACCTCGTGGGCGCCGGAGCGGACCTGGTCGACGTCGGCGGCGAGTCCACCCGACCCGGTGCCGACCGGGTGCCCGTGGCGGTCGAGCAGCAGCGCGTCCTGCCGGTCGTCCGCCAGCTCGTGTCCGAGGGCATCGCGGTGAGCGTCGACACCATGAACGCGTCGACCGCCGAGCGCGCGGTCGAGGCCGGCGCTGCGATCGTCAACGACGTCTCGGGCGGCCTCGCCGACGACGACATGGCCAGGGTCGTGCGCGACACCGGTGCCGGCTTCGTCGTGATGCACTGGCGTGGGCACAGCGACCGGATGCACCGGAACGCCGAGTACGCGCACGCGGTCGAGGAGGTTCGACGCGAGGTCGAGCTCCGCGTCGCCGAACTGATCGTCCTCGGGGTCCGCGAGGAGCAGGTGGTCATCGACCCCGGCCTCGGCTTCGCCAAACACGGCGCCCAGAACTGGGAGATCCTGGCCGGGTACGAGCGCTTCGCCTCGATCGGCCTGCCGGTGCTCGTCGCCGCCTCCCGCAAGCGGTTCCTCGACGGTGTCGGCAGTGCTGCCGGTGCACCGCCGCGCGACCGCGACCTCGCCACCGCCGCCATCAGCCTGCTCGCCGCCGAACGCGGCGCGTGGGGGGTGCGAGTGCACGACCCCGCACCGACCCGTGCGGTGCTCGACGTCTGGGATGCCTGGAGGGCAGCACGATCGTGAGGGACACCATCCGACTGACCGGGGTCCGTGCCCGGGGGAACCACGGCGTGTTCGACCACGAGCGCGCCGACGGCCAGGACTTCGTCGTCGACGTCGCGGTCGAGGTCGACGCCCGGGTGTCGTCGGGGTCCGACGACCTGGCCGACACCGTGCACTACGGGGTCGTCGCCGAGCAGGTCGTGGCCGAGATCGAGGGCGGGCCCGTCGACCTCATCGAGACCCTCGCCGAGCGCATCGCGTCCGCGGTCCTCACCCACCGGGCGGCGCTCGCGGTCGAGGTCACCGTGCACAAGCCCCAGGCGCCGATCACGGTGCCGTTCTCCGACGTCTCGATCACGATCCGCCGCACCCGCGGTGGATCGGTGTCCCACGAGGAAGAAGAGTGAGCCGGGCGGTCATCGCCCTCGGTGCGAACCTCGGGGACCGCGGGAGCACCCTGCGGGCCGCGGCGCAGGCGATCGTGGCCGTGCCGGGCATCCGGCCGGTGGCGTCGAGCCACGAGGTCGAGTCCGTCGCCCTGACGCTCGGCGGGCTCGACGACAGCAAGCCCCGGTACCGCAACGGCGTCGTCGTGGTCGACACCGACCTGGCGCCGCACGACCTGCTCGACGCCCTGCACCGCATCGAGGACGACCACGGACGCACCCGCGAGGTCCGCTGGGGCGACCGCACCCTCGACCTCGACGTGATCGCCGTCGACGACCTGCTGATCGACTCCGGGACGCTCACCGTCCCGCACCCGCGGGCGGGGGAGCGCGCGTTCGTGCTCGCACCGTGGCTCGACGCCGACCCGGACGCGGTCCTGCCCGGCGCCGGACGCGTCGCGGACCTGCTCGACGGACTCGGCGACGACACCGAGCGCGTCGACGAGCCCCGGCTCTTCGACGCCGTGCCCGGGTCGGGGTCCGCCGCGTGAACCCCACCCGCGCCTCCACCCTGATCAGCGTCGCGGTCGTCGCCGTCGTCGCCGGGTTCGCGCTCGACGCCGTCCTGGCCTCGCGCCAGGCGCCCACCCTGCTGCTCTCGACGCCCCTCGGCGTGACGCTCGCGCTGATCGGCGTCGCGGTCGTCGCGATGGCCCGACCCGTGCGCCGTCACGCCCGCGACGGCGCGACCCGGCAGCACCCCGTCGACCCGCTCTACGCCACGCGCGTGGTCGTCCTGGCGAAGGCCTCGAGCCTGGCCGGTGCGCTCTTCGGGGCGTTCGCGGCCGGACTGTTGCTGTACCTCCTGACCAGGTCGGCCCTGCCGCCGCTAGGCTCGGTCCTGCCGAACGCCGTCGCGGTCGGGGGCGGTCTCGTGCTCGTGGTGTGTGCGCTCGTCGCCGAGCGGATGTGCATGGCGCCGCCACCGGGCGACGACGACGACGACCTGCCGCGGGGTGGGACGACGGCGAACTGACCGACGACCGCAGGAGGCCGTGATGCCGCTGGAACGACTCGACGAGCCGGGCCTCGGCCTGACCGGGACCACGTGGACGCGGGTGTCGCCGAAGCTCGTCTGGACGGAGCTCGTCAGCACGATCGTGGTCGGGGTCGTCGTGACCGCCGGGTGCGTGCTCTTCGCGGTGCTCTTCGGCGGGTTCGGGGGCGCCGCCGGCACGGTGTGGAGCTGCGTCGCGATCGTGGTCGCCCTCGTCGCGCTGGTCACCGCCGTCCTGACGCCCCGTCGGGTCCGAGCGATCGGCTACGCCCTGCGCGACGACGACCTCGTGCTGCGCCGCGGGCTCATGTGGCAGCGCTTCACCGCGGTGCCGTACGGCCGCATGCAGCTCGTCGACGTGAACCGCGGACCGCTCGACCGGATCCTCGGGCTCAGTGAGCTGAAGTTCGTCACCGCGGCCGCCGCGACCAACGTGCGGATCCCGGGCATCCCCGCCGCCGACGCCGAGGAGCTGCGCGACCGGCTCGTCGAGCTCGCCGAGTCCCGCCGCGCCGGGCTCTAGGGAGTCGTCGTGACGTTCCGACCCGGACCGCCGCCGCCCGCACCACCGCGGCGTGGCGATGCTGCCGCTGCCGCTCCGCTGACCGACGGCGAGTGGCACCGCCTGCACCCGCTGACGCCGCTGCTCAAGGGCGGCATCTTCCTCATCGTGGTCCTCGGGTACGTGCTCAACAACCTGCGGGACCAGCTCCTCGAGTTCTTCGTCCCGGGCGGCGCACCGCAGGACGACGGCGACCCGGTCCGCTACGTCTGGGAGCACGGCGCCGTCGGCTGGGTGCTGCTCGGGATCGTGGTGCTCCTGGTCGTGCTGATCGGACTCTTCTACGTCTCCTGGCGGATGCACGAGTTCCGCGTGACCGGCGACGTGGTCGAGGTCCGCTCGGGCGTGCTGTTCCGCAGCCACCGCAAGGCGCGGCTCGACCGGATCCAGGGCATCAACATCTCGCGGCCCGTGGTCCCGCGGATCTTCGGGACGGCGAAGCTCGAGATCGCCCAGGCCGGCAACGACGCCAACGTGCAGCTCGCGTACCTCGGTGCGCGGGCAGCCGACGACCTCCGGCAGCGCATCCTCGTGCTCGCCTCCGGCGCGCAGGACGACGAGGAGACGGCCCGCCGCGACTCGAACGGCGTGCTGCAGGACCGTGTCGGCGAGCTCTTCTCGCCGGAGCTCGACCCGGCCGCCGTGCACGCGACGCGCATCGTCAAGGTGCACCCCGGACGCCTGATCGCGTCGATGTTGCTCTCCGGGACGACGGTGTTCTTCGTCGTGGTGATCGTCGCGATGATCGTCAGCATCGCGATCACGGGCGAGTACGGCATCCTGATCGGTCTGTTCCCGGTGGTGATCGGCGCCGGCGGCTACACCATCCGGAAGTTCTCGCGCTCGCTGCAGTACACGATCGCCGAGACCCGCGACGGCATCCGGATCGGCTTCGGTCTCGTCTCGACGTCGAACGAGACGCTGCCGCCCGGGCGCATCCACGCGGTGAGCGTCGCGCAGCCGCTGCTCTGGCGTCCGTTCGGCTGGTGGGACGTCCGCATCAACCGTGCGACGAACGCCGGCAACGGGGCGTCGAACAACCAGCAGGTGTCCTCGATCGTGCTGCCGGTCGGTCGCGCCGAGGACGTCCGCGAGGTCCTCGACATCATCCTGCCGGGGCTCGTCGGCACCGCGGTCGTCGGACCGACGGCGTCGCGCGAGGAGCTCCGCGAGGGCTCCTCCGAGGCGGTCAACGTCGTCGACGACAGCCTCACGACGACGGGGGACCGCGGCGGGTTCGTGCACTCCCCGCGGCGCGGCGCGTGGCTCCGCCCGTTCTCGTTCCGCCGCAACGGCTACCGCTTCGTGCAGGGTGCGGTGCTGCTCCGTCTCGGAGCCGTCTGGCGCTCGCTCGTGATCGTGCCGCTGCCGCGCGTGCAGAGCGTCAAGGTCGAGCAGGGGCCGCTCGAGCGGGTGCTCCGGCTCGCGACCGCACACGTCCACACCGTGTCCGGTCCGGTCTCGGCGCGGATCGGCGCGCTGGACGCGCTCGACGCCCAGCGCCTCTGGTCGGAGAGCGCGCACCGCGCCGTCGAGGCCGCGGCGGTCGACACCACGCACCGCTGGCGCGCCCGGGAGGCCCGCCGCACCCCCGCCACGCACGCCCCGGACGGACAGGTGGTGGCGACCGCCGCCGACGCAGCTCCCACGGGAACGTGGCGGGCCGACGGGGGGACGCAGGCCGTGCCTCCCGGCCGCTGGTCCGACGTGCCGCCGCCCGGAGCGCCCCGGTGAGGGCCGGACGACTCGGCGTCGGCATCGTCGGCGCGGGCCGGGTCGGACCGGTGCTCGGGGCGGCCCTGGCGAACGCCGAGCACGCCGTCGTCGGTGTGACGGCCGTGTCCGACGCGGGCCGCGACCGCGCCGAGGCGATGCTCCCCGGTGCCCCCGTCCTCGCGACCCCCGACCTGGTCGAGCGCAGCGAGCTCGTGCTGCTCGCCGTCCCGGACGACCAGCTCGCCGGACTCGTGCAGGGCCTGGCGGACGCCGGGATCTGGCAGCCGGGCCAGCTCGTCGTGCACACCAGTCCGGACCACGGTGTCGAGGTCCTGCGGCCCGCCCTGTCGGCCGGCGCGATCCCGCTCGCGATCCACCCGGCGATGGCCTTCACCGGCACGAGCGTCGACCTCGCCCGGCTCCGGGACGCCCACTGCGCGGTGACCGCCCCGGCGCCCGTGCTGCCGATCGCCCAGGCGCTCGTGGTCGAGATGGGTGCGGAGCCGTTCGTCGTGTCCGAGCAGGACCGGCCGGCGTACGCGGATGCCGTGCGCGCCGCGGTGTCGTTCTCGACCGCCATCGTGGACCAGTCCGCCGGGACGCTGTCCGGCATCGGCGTCGAGCGCCCCGGACGCGTGCTCGGCGCCCTCGTGCGCTCGGCCGTCGACAACGCGCTCGCCGCGGCCGACGGTCAGGCGGGCCACTAGCGCCCGCTCCCCGCCGACACCGGGCGGGCCCTGCACGCCGCTGGTCGGAACGGGGACGGGCGGGAGCGGAGCGGCCGGTACCATCGGTGCATCCCCACGACCCCATCGGAGCCGCACAGCATGACCGACGAGACCGCATCCGCCACCGAGCCCTCGGGCGACGGCCCCTCCGCCGAGGAGCTCGCCGCCGCCGAGACCAGCGAACAGCGACAGGTGCGGCTCGACAAGCGGGCGAAGCTGCTGGACGCCGGCATCGAGGCGTACCCGGCCGAGCTGCCGATCACCACGACGATCCCCGCCGTCCGCGAGCAGTACGCGCACCTCGAGACGGGCGAGGAGACGCAGGACGTCGTCGGGCTCGCCGGGCGCATCGTGTTCTCCCGCAACACCGGCAAGCTCTGCTTCGCGACGCTGCAGTCCGGTGACGGCGCCCGCGTGCAGGCGATGGTCTCGCTGGCCGAGGTCGGCGACGAGTCCCTGGCCCGCTGGAAGGAGTTCGTCGACCTCGGCGACCACGTCTTCGTGCACGGCCGTGTGATCTCCTCGCGTCGTGGCGAGCTGAGCATCATGGTCGACGAGTGGGCGATCGCGGCGAAGGCGATCCTGCCGCTGCCGAACCTGCACAACGAACTGAACGAGGAGACCCGGGTCCGCCAGCGGTACCTCGACCTGATCGTCCGCGACCAGGCCCGCGAGACCGTCCGCGCCCGTGCTGCCGTGATGTCCTCGCTGCGACAGACGTTCACTGGACACGACTACCTCGAGGTCGAGACCCCGATGCTGCAGACCCAGCACGGCGGCGCCTCGGCCCGACCCTTCGTCACGCACTCGAACGCCTTCGACACCGAGCTGTTCCTGCGCATCGCGCCGGAGCTCTTCCTGAAGCGCGCCGTCGTCGGCGGGATCGACCGGGTCTTCGAGATCAACCGGAACTTCCGGAACGAGGGTGCCGACTCGTCGCACTCGCCCGAGTTCGCGATGGTCGAGGCGTACCAGGCGTACGGCAACTACGAGCAGATGGCCGACCTGACCCAGGAGCTCGTGCAGAACGCGGCGAAGGCCGTCACCGGGGGCTCCCTCGTCGTGACGCTCGCCGACGGTTCCGAGTACGACCTCGGCGGCGAGTGGGCCCGCATGGACATGTACGGCTCGCTGTCCGAGGCCGCCGGGCGGGAGATCACCCCGGAGACCCCGCTGTCCGAGCTGGTGGCGCTCGCCGAGGCCGAGGGCGTCGAGGTCGCGCACGCCACGCACGGCAAGTACGTCGAGGAGCTGTGGGAGCACTTCCACGGGGACGACCTGCACGCGCCGACCTTCGTGATGAACTTCCCGGTCGACACCTCGCCGCTCACCCGCGAGCACCGCACCCGCCCCGGCGTGGTCGAGAAGTGGGACCTCTACGTCCGCGGCTTCGAGCTCGCGACGGCGTACTCCGAGCTCGTCGACCCCGTCGTGCAGCGCGAGCGCTTCGTCGAGCAGGCGAAGCTCGCCGCCGGTGGTGACCCCGAGGCGATGCGCGTCGACGAGGACTTCCTGCGCGCACTCGAGCACGCCATGCCGCCGTCGGGTGGCATGGGCATGGGGATCGACCGCCTGCTCATGGCGATCACCGGCCTCGGCATCCGCGAGACGATCCTGTTCCCGCTGGTGAAGTAGGGACGCGACCGGAGACGGACGGGAGGCGCGGTGCCGGCTGGCACCGCGCCTCCCGTCCGTGCGGGCCCCGTCGCGGGCAGGTGGCGGTCACCGGGGCGAGGTACGATGCTCCGGTGCCAGATGGAGTCGTGACCGGGATCATCTTCGCCGTGACGCCGACCGTCGTCGTCGGCCTGATCTTCTGGTTCGTGATGCGCGCGATCATGCGTGCCGACCGCACCGAGCGGTCCGCGTACGCCAAGGTCGAGGCCGAGGAGCGAGCGCGCTTCGAGCGCGAGCACGGCCGCCCGGCCCCTGCGCCGAGCTCGGCGGAGTAGCCCTCCCCGGCAGTCCGTCACCACCCGTTCACCGACGGGTGCTGCAGTGACGTGGTGACCGCACGCCCCACCCCGTCGTCGACCCCCTCGGACCCGGCTGACCTCGACCCCGAGGACGCCTTCGGGCACTCCGCCCTGCCCGACGCCGCACGTGACGCGGTCTGGCAGGACGATGACGACGACGACATCGACGTCTGAGCGCCCCGCGTCGGTCACCGACCGTTCACCCGGTCGTCGCCGGGCAGTCGTCCGCGCGGGTGAGCATCGTCCGCATGTCCATCACCCACGTCTTCACCGGCCGCAGCCTCGTCGGCGACATCGAGAGCGAGTACGACGAGTTCGACCTCGACGCCGACCTCGAGGTCGCCGAGCGACGGGACGGGTGGCTCGAACCCTCCTGGTGACACCGAGCCCCTGCGCTCTTCGGGGTACGGCACCCGGATCACGACGATCCGGAACGCCGTACCCCTTTTCCGTGTCCGCTCGGCGCAGCGGCCCGGGGTACACGCTTGCGATCGTCGATGAAACATCCCTGCAACACCGGAAACACGGCAACATCCCCTTGTGTGCGGGCATCTGACGGGGCCATGCTGACAGCATGCCTGTACCCCGCGGGGGACAGTTCTGCGGGTGAAGCACGACGTTCCCTGGGAATCGATCCGATCGGTTTGTGGGGTACACCTCGGGAGCGCTTTACTCGTCAACACCCCCCACCGAGGCCATCACCGTCGAACCGCAGGGAGAGTCACCATGACGATCGCGACCGCAGCACCGAAGACGACGACCACTGGCACCACCGCGCGCCGCAGCAAGAAGGCAGCAGCCGCGAAGACCGCCGTCACCGCGGTGGAGACCACCACGCTCGACGCCGTCGAGGTCGAGGCCGACGAGCAGCTCGCGGGTGTCCGCGGCGCCTCGGTCGACCAGGTCGGCGACTACCTGCGCCACATCGGGCGCCTCTCGCTCCTGACCGCCGAGGAAGAGGCGGACATCGCCCGCCGCATCGAGGTCGGCCTGTTCGCCGAGGAGAAGCTCGCCACCGAGGCCGGCATCGACAAGACGCTGCAGCGCGAGCTGCGCTGGCTCGTCCGCGACGGTGAGCGCGCCAAGGAGCGCATGATCACCTCGAACCTCCGACTCGTCGTGAGCATCGCGAAGCGGTACTCGCAGCGCGGTCTGCCGTTCATGGACGTCATCCAGGAGGGCAACCTCGGTCTGGTCCGCGCGGTCGAGAAGTTCGACTTCACGCAGGGCTACAAGTTCTCGACCTACGCCACCTGGTGGATCCGCCAGGCGATCTCGCGTGGTCTCGCCGACAAGGCGCGCACCATCCGCATCCCGGTGCACACCGTCGAGCTCATCAACAAGATCTCGCGCACCGAGCGTGACCTGACCGTCGACCTCGGCCGCGCGCCGATGCCCGACGAGGTCGCCGCCGAACTCAGCATGAGCACCGAGGAGCTCCTCGACCTCAAGGGCCGTTCGCACGAGCCGGTGTCGATCCACACCGTCGTCGGTGACTCCGACGACAGCGAGCTCGGCGACTTCATCGAGGACGAGGACGCCGCGAGCCCGAACGAGCTGACCGAGACGACGCTCCTGCACCGCGACATCCGGTCGATCGTCTCCGAGCTGCCGACCGACGAGGCCAACGTCATCCGCATGCGCTACGGCCTGGACGACGACAAGCCGATGACGCTCGATGAGATCTCGAAGATCGTGCACACCACGCGCCAGGCGGTCAGCCGCGTCGAGTCGCGTGCCAAGCTGCGCCTGTTCGCGAAGGCCGTGAGCCAGGACATGCAGCTGTACCTGACCGACTGAGGTCAGCAGGCTTCGGCCGGCGCGTGAGCGTCGGCACGGGGAACCGGGTCGTCCTGTGGGAAGGCGTTCCGGTGGGGTGATGGGACGGCCCGTCCAGGCACTGCCTGGGCGGGCCACTTCGCTGTCCGGGGTCCCGCGGTCCGGGGCGCTGCGGTCCCGCTGCTCGGGGTCCCGCTGTCCGGGTCGCTGCGGTCCCGCCCTGCCGCGGCCTGGGCCGCTAGTCCTCGATCTCGCGGCCGAGCTTCTGGCGCAGGTCCTGCGGGATGAGCTCGATGAGCTGGTCCGGGCGGACCGGCAGGTCGAGCAGGCTGAGCTTCACCCGGCCGGTGCGTCCGTGCCGCTCGGCATCCAGGCGCACCACGCTGCCGGCGTCCTTCCGCAGTCGGATGTCGATCTGCGCGCCGGTGGCGACCTCGCCCACGACGAGGCCGTCGACCTCGAGGGCCGCGCTCCGGGTCCCCTCGGCGATGTCGAAGCGGTAGCGCTCCCGTGCCGCCAGGACCACGGCGCGGTCGATGCCCGCCATCGGGGCGACCGGCGTCACCACGGAGCCGGAGAGCGCCGGGGAGAGCACGGGACCGCCGGCCGCGTAGTTGTACGCGGTGGACCCTGCGGGGGTCGCGGCGACGACGGCGTCCGCACGGTAGTACCCGTAGCCGAGCCCGTTCACGCTGAGGTCGGCGGACACCTGCCCGGCTCCCGGCCGTCGCACGATCGTCAGGTCGTTGAACGCCAGGTAGTCCGTCCGCGCGCCACCCCACGACAGTCGGGCCTCGAGTGCATGGTGCGGTTCGAGCTGGTACTCGCCGGCGGACAACCGGTCGAGCGCGGCCTCGAGCTCGGGCGGCTCGATCTCGACCAGGAAGCCGACGTTGCCGTAGTTCACACCGAGCACGGGCACCGGACGCTTCGCCACGAGCCGCATCGCACCGAGCATCGTGCCGTCCCCACCGAGTGCGACGACGAGGTCGACCTGGTCGGTGAAGTCGTCGTCGCCGATCACCTCGACGTCGCCGCCGATGCGCTGGGCGTCCGCCCGCCGGGCGACGAGCCGGCCCAGTCCGGAGGCGTTCCACCCCTGCAGGGTCGCGATCGACTCCTGCACGTTCTTGGTGGGGTGGACGACGAGTCCGACGACGGGCTGCTCCATGCCCAGATCGTAACCGTCCGGGCCTGGTCGACGGCAGGTGCGGAGGTCGCGGGCCACCGGGCGAAGAGAGGTCACGCCCACGGCGAACAGGGGCAGCCCTGCGGGGGTCCGCTGGTTAGTCTCGATGTACGTCACCGAGCTCCCACGAGCCCGGCAAGGGAGAGCACATGTTCGAGAGATTCACCGACCGAGCCCGTCGTGTTGTCGTCCTCGCTCAAGAAGAAGCGAAGATGCTCAACCACAACTACATCGGCACCGAGCACATCCTCCTCGGCCTCATCCACGAGGGCGAGGGCGTCGCCGCCAAGGCGCTGGAGTCGCTGGGCATCTCGCTCGATGCCGTCCGCGAGCAGGTCCAGGACATCATCGGGCAGGGCCAGCAGCAGCCGACCGGGCACATCCCGTTCACGCCGCGCGCCAAGAAGGTGCTCGAGCTGTCCCTGCGCGAGGCGCTGCAGCTCGGCCACAACTACATCGGGACCGAGCACATCCTGCTCGGCCTCATCCGCGAGGGCGAGGGCGTCGCCGCCCAGGTCCTCGTCAAGCTCGGTGCGGACCTCAACCGCGTCCGTCAGCAGGTCATCCAGCTCCTGTCCGGGTACCAGGGCAAGGAAGCGGTCGCCGTCGGCGGCGAGCAGCAGCAGAACGCCCAGCAGGGTTCGCAGGTCCTCGACCAGTTCGGTCGGAACCTCACCCAGGCGGCGCGCGACGGCAAGCTCGACCCGGTCATCGGGCGCGAGAAGGAGATGGAGCGGGTCATGCAGATCCTCTCCCGCCGCTCCAAGAACAACCCCGTCCTGATCGGTGAGCCGGGCGTCGGCAAGACCGCGGTCGTCGAGGGCCTCGCCCAGGCGATCGTCAAGGGTGACGTCCCGGAGACGCTGAAGGACAAGCAGCTCTACTCGCTCGACCTCGGGTCGCTCATCGCCGGGTCCCGCTACCGCGGTGACTTCGAGGAGCGCCTCAAGAAGGTCACGAAGGAGATCCGCACCCGCGGCGACATCATCGTCTTCATCGACGAGATCCACACGCTCGTCGGTGCCGGTGCTGCCGAGGGCGCGATCGACGCCGCGTCGATCCTCAAGCCGCTCCTCGCCCGCGGTGAGCTGCAGACGGTCGGTGCGACCACGCTCGACGAGTACCGCAAGCACTTCGAGAAGGACGCCGCACTCGAGCGTCGCTTCCAGCCGGTGCAGGTCAACGAGCCGTCGCTGCCGCACGCGATCAACATCCTCAAGGGCCTCCGCGACAAGTACGAGGCGTTCCACAAGGTGTCCATCACCGACGGCGCGATCGTCGCCGCGGCGAACCTGGCGGACCGCTACGTGCAGGACCGCTTCCTGCCGGACAAGGCCATCGACCTGATCGACGAGGCCGGCGCACGCCTCCGCCTGTCGATCCTGTCGGCGCCGCCGGAGCTCCGCGAGTTCGACGAGAAGATCTCGACGGTCCGCGGGCAGAAGGAAGCCGCGATCGAGGAGCAGGACTTCGAGAAGGCCGCGAGCCTGCGCGACGAGGAGAAGAAGCTCCTCGGCGAGCGTCTCCGCCTCGAGAAGCAGTGGCGTGCGGGTGACGTCGCCGCGTCCGGCACCGTCGACGAGGGCATCATCGCCGAGGTCCTGGCGCAGGCCACGGGCATCCCGGTGTTCAAGCTCACGGAGGAGGAGACCTCGCGTCTCGTCTTCATGGAGAAGGCCCTGCACGAGCGCGTCATCGGTCAGGAGGAGGCCATCTCGGCCCTCTCGAAGACGATCCGTCGTACCCGTGCCGGTCTGAAGGACCCGAACCGCCCCTCGGGCTCGTTCATCTTCGCCGGCCCCACGGGCGTCGGGAAGACCGAGCTCGCCAAGGCGCTCGCCGAGTTCCTGTTCGACGACGAGGGCGCGCTGATCTCCCTCGACATGTCGGAGTTCGGTGAGAAGCACACGGTCTCGCGACTGTTCGGTGCCCCTCCCGGGTTCGTCGGCTTCGAGGAGGGCGGCCAGCTCACCGAGAAGGTGCGCCGCAAGCCGTTCTCCGTGGTCCTGTTCGACGAGATCGAGAAGGCCCACCCGGACATCTTCAACTCGCTGCTGCAGGTCCTCGAAGAGGGTCGTCTGACCGATGGTCAGGGCCGCGTGGTCGACTTCAAGAACACCGTCATCATCATGACCACGAACCTCGGTTCGCAGGGCATCGCGGGTGGCCCGGTGGGCTTCCAGGTCGAGGGTGACTCGGCCGTGGGCTACGACCGCATGCGCTCGAAGGTGAACGAGGAGCTCAAGAAGCACTTCAAGCCCGAGTTCCTGAACCGTGTCGACGACACGATCGTGTTCCCGCAGCTCTCGCAGTCCGAGCTGCTGCAGATCGTGGACCTGTTCGTGAAGCGCCTGGCGGACCGCCTGCTGGACCGCGACATGACGGTGGAGCTGACGCTCGCCGCCAAGGAGCAGCTCATCAAGGTCGGCTTCGACCCGGCACTCGGTGCTCGTCCGCTGCGTCGCGCGATGCAGCACGAGGTCGAGGACCAGCTGTCCGAGCACATCCTGCAGGGTGAGCTCAACGCGGGCGACCACGTGAAGGTCGACTTCGTGGACGGGAAGTTCGACTTCGAGACCGGGCGCCAGCCGGGTCGCGAAGAGGTCCTCGCCGGGGCTCCCGCGGTCGAGTCCGCGGAGACCCCGCAGGGCGAGATCGAGTCCTAGGACCGGTTCCACTCGGACGGGAGGCGCGGTGCCGGCTGGCACCGCGCCTTCCGTCCGTTCGTGGTCGCGGATCCGTGTGCGGGTTCCGGCGTGCGCTGCGGACGCGACCCCCGGGCGGGGGGTACCGTTGTTCGTGCGAGGGTTCCCCCCAACACCTCGCGACCGACGTCCGGCTGGTTCCCCCAACAGGTCGGACGTCAGTGGCCCCGGTCTCCCCCCGACCGGGGCCACTTCTCGTTCCGGTGAGTGTCCGTCAGCCGAGCGTCGCGGCGAACTCCCTGACGGCGCGCTCCCAGCGCTCCGGGTCCTCGTTCCACTCGAGCGTGTGCCGGGCGTGCGCGAAGGTCTCGACCCGGGCGCCGCGGGCGCGGTGCGTCTCGACGTCGGCCGCTGCCACCAGGGCATCGGCCGTCGAGTGCAGCAGGAGGGTGGGCGTGCGGTCGTCCTGCCAGCGGGTGACCGTGAGGGGGTAGGGCACCCCGGCGAGGCGGCTGAGACCCGGTGTGGTCGCGATCCGTCCCGCGACCACACCGACGGCCGCCGGGAAGCGCGCGGTCGTCACGGCGCCGCGCAGGGCCGACCGGACGTCGAGGAGCGGTGCGACCCCGACGATGCCGTCGACCGGCGTGCGTGCCGCCGCGGCGGAGGCAGCGAGGGCGCCGGCGGACCAACCCTGCAGCACCACCCGATCGGCTCCGCGGGCACGCGCGGCGTGCGCGGCTGCGGCGACGCGGTCGACCGCGGCGGGATCGAGGGAGCGCAGCGGCAGGTCGGACGTGTCGACCACCTGGTTGGAGGCGCCGAGCTCCCGCCAGACGCGCAGGCCACGCAGGACCTGCTGCGGGCCGAGCGACTGGCCGTGCACGTGGACGACGTGGGTGCGCCCGACGACGCCGTCCGGTTCGGTGCCCGGGACGGACCGCTCGTCGGCGTACACCAGCTCGGACTCCGGGGGCACGAACGGTGCGGGGCGGAGGAGCCGGCGAGCGGCGGCGGCCCCGAGGGCGACGCTGCCGGCGGTGGCGATCACGGTGCCGGTGACGGCGGTGCGGACGAGCTGCATGGTGTCCACCCTGCCAGGGTGACGTGTGCGTGCGGTCCCGTCCACAGCGGAACGGGAGGCGCGGTGCCAGCTGGCACCGCGCCTCCCGTCCGTCGTGCTGCGGGTCCTAGGCCTGGACGTCGCCGCGCCAGCCCGGCTCGGTCGGGGCGTTCTCGACGCGCTCCTTGTAGTTCTGCAGGTCCTTCTTGACCGCGTGACCACCGACGCCGACCGCGGAGCCGAGCTTCTCGAGGAAGCCCGACGGCTCCCAGTCGATCTGCGCGGTGACGCGGGTCTCGTTGTCGGACAGCTTGTGGAACGTGACGACGCCCGCGTGGTCGGTGTCGCCGTCCTTGACGGTCCACGCGACGCGCTCGTCCGGGTGCTGCTCGGTGATGACGGCGCGGAACTGGCGCTCCTGACCGGCGACCTTGACGGTCCAGTCGGTGGTCTTGTCGTCGACCTGGACGATCTTCTCGACCTCGTCGAGGAAGTGGGGGAACTCCTCGAACCGGGTCCACTGGTCGTAGGCCTGGCGGACGGGGACGTTGACGTCGACGGTCTCGATGATCTGGGGCATGGTCGCTCCTTCGTTTCGTCGTGCTCTTCGGGTTCGTGACCGACGCTATGCCGGTCCGGCTGGAGGGTCCCCAGGGCAGTGTCCCCCTGCTGCGCCGTATGCTCGACGGGATGAGTGGCAACGGGAAGCACGCGTTCGACGAACGGGACGAGCACGGCATCCGGGTGCGCCCGGCCCTGGCCTCGGACGTGCCGCACATCCAGCGGCTCATCGCTCCGTACGTCGACCGGCGCATCCTGCTCGGCAAGGAGAACGTCGCGCTCTACGGCTCGATCCAGCAGTTCCGGATCGCCGAGGGGCCGGACGGCACGCCGATCGGCTGCGGTGCCCTCGCGGTGTTCTGGGACGACATCGCCGAGGTCCGCACGCTCGCGCTCGACGCCGACTGGATCCACAAGCGGGTCGGCCACCGGATGCTCGAGGCGCTCGAGCACGACGCCCGGGAGCTCGGCGTCGCCCGCATCTTCTGCCTGACCTTCGAGGTCGAGTTCTTCGCGAAGCACGGGTACCTGGAGATCGGCGAGCAGGTCGTGTCGCCGGACGTGTACGCCGAGCTCGTGCGCTCGTCGGACGAGGGGGTCGCGGAGTTCCTCGACCTCGCCCGGGTGAAGCCGAACACGCTCGGCAACACCCGCATGTTGAAGATCCTCTGACCGGGATCCTTCGGCCAGGGGCCTCTGACCGGCGATCCGCTGCCTGTGGATTGCTGACGCGTTCGGCTGCGCATCGGCGTCGCGTCGCTGCGGAGAGACCCGTTCGCCCTACCCTGTGCGCATGTCGTCGTTCCGTCACCCTGTCGGACCCGAGTCGTCCGGTGTCTACTGGCGTCGTCGCGCGCTCGTCGCCGGCGTGTTGCTGCTCGTCGTCGTGGTGGTCGTGCTGATCGTGGTCGGGCGGGGGAGCGGGGCCTCGTCCGCGTCGGCCCCGGGGGCCTCGCCGTCGGCTGGTGGTGGGGCCTCGCTCGCCCCGTCGGCGTCCGGGGGGCCGACCGCTCCGGCCGGCGCCGGGGCATCACCCGCCCCGTCGGCGTCCGCCACGGCACCCGCTTCGGCCTCCGGTGACGCCACGACGTGCTCCGAGGACCAGATCGAGCTCACGCCGGTCGTCGACAAGGGCACCTACGGGCCGACCGAGGACCCGCAGATCGCGATGTCGATCACGAACACCGGCTCCGACTCGTGCCACCTGGACCTCGGCTCGGCGCAGCAGGTCCTGACGATCAGCTCCGGGCAGGAGCAGTACTGGTCGTCGAAGGACTGCCAGACGGGCGGGACGAACCAGGACGTCACCATCAAGGCGGGGCAGGAGCTCACCACACCGGTGATCGCCTGGGACCGCACGCGCTCGTCGACGACCACGTGCGACGGGGCTCGGCCGTCGGTGCCCGGTGGCGGGGCGAGCTACCACCTGCAGGTGTCGGTGGGGGACCTGGAGTCGAAGGAGTCGGCGCAGTTCGTGCTGAACTGACGCGGCCCTGCGACGATCCACCCTGCGGCGCGCCCGGCACGTCATCCGAGTGACGCACTCAGTACTGGGAGCTGTCGACTCTGCGTCATGCTGACAGAGTGTCGGATCAGGGAATCGTGCGGGAGTCAGCCTCGGCCTACGAGCGCGATCACGGCGTCGAGCCGGTGAAGATCGCGACGCTCAAGGGGCTCCGGAAGCGCGCGAAGCGCGGTCTGTTCGAGCCCGCGGACGACACGATCTGGTCGGACGGCGTCCGGAGCGAGTAGCGGCGCTGCTGCCGAGGGGCTGCTCCCGGACCTCCTCCTAGAGCTGCTCCTCGGCCGAACCCGGTTCGAGTCCGGTCATGAAGTCGTCGAGGAACGTCTGCATGTCGAACGGCTGCGCGCTGTCTTCCGGTCCGTGGTGCGTGGAAGTCATGCCACCACGCTACGTCACTTCGCTAGGGCGTCTAGCGATTTGTCCGGAAGCGGCGCTGCGCGGAAGCAGCGCCTCTTGGAGGCGAGGCTGTCCGGAGGCGGCGCTGACCCGAGGCGGCGCTGCCCGGAAGCGACGCCGCCTGGACATGCGAACGGGCCCGCCGTCCGAAGACGACGAGCCCGTTCCGAGCAGCTGAGGTCAGCCGATGACCGAGATGTTCTCGGCCTGCGGGCCCTTGCGGCCCTCGGTGATCTCGAATTCGACCTTCTGGTTCTCCTCGAGCGACTTGTAGCCGTTGCCAGCGATCGCGGAGAAGTGCGCGAAGACGTCGGCGCTGCCGTCGTCCGGAGCGATGAAGCCGAAGCCCTTTTCGTTGTTGAACCACTTGACGGTGCCAGTTGCCATGATGGCGTTTCCTTAACTTTCTTGCCAGGCCACGTTCGTTGCCTGTCTTGCGAGACGGCTCTTGCTGCCGCCGATCCACCGACGGTTGTCGTCAGATCAGTGCGTCCCGCGGGCATGGGCCGGTGGGACGGGTTCGGGGCCAGGCGACCTGGGAAGATCAGTGACCGATGGCGCTCGAAGGTGCAGAGCACCGGAAGAACGATGGACTCCCGCCGAAGCGGTTGAGACCAACCTACCGTGCTGTGGCCGCAATGGAAGAGGCAGCGCCCACTTCTGTGCAGGATCTCCGCCTCGCAGCCGTTCCTGTTCGCCGTCGGCGTGCAGATCTGGTGGACTAGGGGTGATGGCAGACAAGGAACAGCGCTTCCGGAGCGAGCAGCTCGAGGAGGCCCTCGCGAAGCAGGACGTCGCCGCGGTCGCGTTCGCCCTGCGGAACGACATCGTGATCGTCCCCCGGCTCGTCACCGGCAAGAAGGACATGCAGGTCCGCGTCTTCGGCCGCGAGGGCTCGGACAAGCGCATCCTGCTGCTCTTCTCGTCCGCCGACGCGTACACCGCGATGGTCCCGGACGAGAAGGTCCGCCAGGTCATGGTCTACGACGGGCCGCGGCTCGACGAGTTCCTGGCGGCGCACCTCGACTCGCTCGAGGGCGTGTTCTTCGACATCGCCGGGCCCCACACGATGCAGGCGGCACCGTCAGACCTGCTGGCGGCGCTCCGCGCGTAGTCGCGGGCCTGGGCGGCGTCGGTTCGCTCTGGAGGCGCGACGCGCGACCGTCCTGCGGCTCGCCACGGGCGATCGGTCCGGTCCGGCCTGGTCCGGTTCGGTTCGGTCAGATCTCGTCTGGTCCGGTCCGGGCTGTCCGTTCCGGTTCCGGTCAGAACGCGCGGTCGAGCTCGCGTTCACGGACCGACTGCGTCAGAGAGAACGCGACCCGCAGCGCCTCGCGCAGGTGCTCGGCGTCCGCGCCGAGCACGGTGGTGAACCCGAGCCGCGAGGCCTCGTTCGCGCGCTGCTTCGCGCCCGTCGCCGGACGGATCTCGCCCGCCAGGCTGATCTCGCCCACCGCCGCGAGCGTGTGCGGGTACGGACGGTCCCGCGCCGCGCTCGCCAGGGCCAGCGCGATCGCCAGGTCGGCGCCCGGTTCGGTGAGCTTCATCCCGCCGACCGTCGAGACGTAGACGTCCGCATCGGACAGCTTCAGGCCGGCGCGTCGTTCGAGCACAGCGAGCAGCATCGCCACGCGTGACGCGTCGACGCCGTTCACGACCCGGCGCGGCTGCGGTGCCGAGCTCGGCACGACGAGCGCCTGCACCTCGACCGGGAGCGCACGGCGTCCTTCGAGTGCCACGGTCACGCACGTGCCCGACACCGGGGTGCCGTTCCGCGACATGAAGAGTCCGCTCGGGTCCGGGACCTCGTGGATCCCGTCTCCGGCCATGTCGAAGCAACCGACCTCGTCCGTCGGGCCGAAGCGGTTCTTGAGCGCTCGCACGAACCGGAGCGCGGTCTGCCGGTCGCCCTCGAAGTGGCAGACGACGTCGACCAGGTGTTCGAGCAGTCGCGGACCCGCGATCGTGCCGTCCTTCGTGACGTGGCCGACGATGAGGACCGGCAGTGACCGCTCCTTCGCCACCCGGATGAGCGTGGAAGCGACCTCGCGCACCTGGGAGGTGCCGCCGGCGATGCCGTCCACGGTGCTCGACGAGATCGTCTGCACGGAGTCGGCGATCACCAGGTCCGGCTGCACCTGGTCGATCTGCCCGAGGATGACGCCGAGGTCGACCTCGCTCGCCAGGTAGAGCTGGTCGTGCATGGCGTTCGTGCGCTCGGCGCGGAGTCGGACCTGGTCCACCGACTCCTCGGCGCTGACGTAGAGGACCCGCTTGCCGGTCGCTGCCGCACGGGAGGCGACTTCGAGCAGGAGCGTCGACTTGCCCACGCCCGGCTCGCCGGAGAGCAGCACGGCGGCCCCGGGCACGATGCCGCCGCCCAGGACGCGGTCGAACTCACCGATGCCGGACGTCCACCGCTGGACCCCGGTCCCGCGGGCCTCGGTGATCGGTCGGGCCACGCGCGCTCCGGCGACGGAGACGGCAGCGGTACCGCGCGAGCTCGCCGCGGCCGCCGTCGTGTCCTCGACCGTGCCCCACGCCTGGCACTCACCGCAGCGGCCGACCCACTTGATGCTGGTCCACCCGCACTCGGTGCAGCGGTAGAGGGACTGGGTGCGCGCCATGGCTCGAGGCTAGAGCGCCCCGCCGACACCGCGGTGCCGCGGAGCATGCCGGCCGTGATCGGTGTCCTCGCCGTGCTCGTCGTCGGCGCCGCGCTCGTCGTCCTCGTCGTGCGCGGGCGTCCGGTCGTGGCCGCCTGCCTGCTCCGGCAAGGGGATGCCGCCCGTCATCCGCTGCCGCAGCCGCTCCACGCGGCCGGGTCGGCCGCCGTGGTCGAGCTCCGCCGCGTGCTCGACGTCCTGCTCGGCCCGGGCGCTGGCGACGGCGCCGGCCTCGCGCCCGAGGTCCTCGGCCTCGCGTGCGGACAGGTAGTGCCGGATCGCGGCGACGGTGTCCACGCGGGCATCGACCGCGGGCTCGAAGGCGCTCGCCCAGATCTCGTACCCGCGGTCGTTCGGGTGGAACAGGTCGCCGTAGCTGTTGAAGAACGTCCGACGGAGCCCGACGCGCTTCGTGATGACGTGGAGCGGCGCCACGGTCAACCCGAGTTCGGCGGCGACACGGTGCACGATCTCGTTCGCCACGGCGACCTTGCGCTCCCGGTCGGGCACGAACATGCACGGGAGCTCGGCGACGACCGCGTGCGAGGGCACGGCGCTGTAGATCGCGCGGATGTTCCGCTCGAACTTGTCCGGGTGGAAGTCCGCGATGTCGTTCGCCCCGATCGACACCGTGCAGATGTCCGGGGTGTACTGCCGCAGTTTCGGGAGCTGGTCCTGCTTCGCACCCCACGTCGTCGCGCCCGAGACGCTGAGGTTCACCACCCGCACCGACATGCGCGACCGGTGCCGGATGCGGCGGGCCAGGAGGCCGACGTACCCGCGCCCCGGAGCGGTGGCGCCGACGCCCTGCGCGGCGGAGTCGCCGATCGCGAGGTACGTCAGCTGCCCCTCGTGCTGCAGGCGCTCCCGCCACCAGTCCGCATGTACGGGGAGCATGTCGACCACGCGCTGGGACGCGGCTCGCTGCCCCCGGATCCCCGCGCGAGCACCGAACGCGCCACCACCCACGACGGCGAGCCCGCCGACGACGGAGGTGAGCAGGGCGACGAGGGTGCGGGTCTTCATGCCGGAGACCGTACGCGGGCTCGCTCACCTCGGGCTCTGCTGAGGCCGGCCCGTGGATGAACGGCGGGACAGCGCCGGCTGTGCAGGGGAGCGGCCCGTGGTGGTCGTGAGCACCGCCGGAGTCGTGTAAACTCTTTCCCGGTACCGTGTCCGAGCGGCCGAAGGATCATGTCTCGAAAACATGTGTGGGGGCAACTCCACCGTGGGTTCAAATCCCACCGGTACCGCCACAGAAAACCCCCGCCCCCGCGGGGGTTTTCTTGTTCCTGAGAGTGCCCGTGGTGCGTCTCTGGTGCAGATCTCGATCGGGACCTCCCGCGCTGCACGGTCGAGCCTCCTCAAACTCAAGCCGGAGTCCGCCCATGGTCCAGGACAGCGTGCGCTTCACGGTGCGCGTTGAGACCTCGGCCGCCGCACGATGACCGTGTCAGACTTCGGGGTTGCAGGCCGGACGGGCGAGAGGGTGAGCGTTGCGTCGTGGCGGTCGGATCGATACCTCGTAGAAGGAGCACTGGCTCTTCTGGTAGGGGCAGCGGTGCAGGATCGAGGGTTAGGTAGCTGCGCGTCATGCCTTAGCGCATTAGAGGCGCGGCGGCCGGTTCTGGTGATACACCTCGGTTTGGCGGTACCGAGGACGGCAGATGATCTTGGGGCGACCGTCAGGCCAGCTCTTGTGCCTGCGCCGCATCTCGGTACCCTGGTAAGGCGGGGGCGCAGGGGCGTCCCCTGCGAGAGGGGACAACGTGGTCAAACACGAACACACCGGCGGCCCGACCAGGCGCCAGCTGCTTACGTACGCGGGTGCCGCAGCGGGAGCCGCAGCCATGGGGGCTGCATCTTTCGGTTCGGTGCCGGCCTTCGCTGCCGTCGCCTGGCGGTACCCGTTCACTAGGGAATACCCGATCGGATCGCCCTTCGGCCCCCGGCCATCGCCCGGAGGTATTGGCAGTACCAACCACCAGGGGCTCGACTTCACCGCCGGGAAGGACACGCGTATCCACGCAATTGCCGCCGGTACCGTGATTTTCGCTGGAGTCAGCGGCGGCTACGGCAATTTAACGAAGATCCAGCATGCTGACGGATATGTCAGCTACTACGGGCATCAAAATCACATTGACATCGCGAACGGCGCGAAGGTCTCTGCCGGCCAGTTCATTGGGCGCGTTGGTACGACGGGCACATCTACTGGGAACCACCTGCACCTGGGGATAACGCGTAACGGCACTTTCATCGATCCCGCTCCTCTGGTGGTCGGGGCGCCCTTTGCGAACGATTCATCAGCACCGTCCACGCCGAGGGATCCCTACCTTAAGGTAATTAAGTCTCCCGGCCGTGGCATGGCAGTAGTGGGTGCCGGCTATTTCAGGGATCTTCCGACTAAAGAGTTCCAGCAGTGCGCAGAGGCGTTGTGGGGAGACGCAATGCCCGGAAATGATCGACAGTTCGATCTCTGGAAGGCCATTTCACTACAGGGAACAAAAGTCTAACGGTCGTCCCAATCTTGGCGAAGCGTCACTCATTTTAGGAGAAATAATCTTATGAAGCTCATTCAAGCCCCTGGTCGCGGAATTGCCGTTGTCGGTGCCGGTTATTACAAGGTGCTGAAGGCGGGTGAAGAAGTCGAGCAGGCGGTGAAGCTTTGGGGCAACCCGTTGATTGGCAACGACCGTCAGTTTGACGTTTGGAAGGCAATCGCCCTGCAGGGTACTTCGGCCTGAGAGATCAGCTGCTCCGTATCGACGTCGGTCGGTACGACCAACGACGGCCGGCATCCCGCGGGGGTGCCGGCCGTCGTCGTGGTGTCAGTGCGCGGCGTCGTACGCGTCGCGCCCGGCCTGGTTGATCCGGCCACGGCTGGAGACCTCGTGACCGTTCGCGTTGGCCCACTCGCGGATCTTCGCGAGCTCGTCGGAGTTGCCGCGCTTCGCGGTGCTGCCACCGCTGGTGCGGTTCTGGCGACCGCTGACCTTGCGAGCAGCGGCGACGTAGTCGGAGAACGCTTCGCGCAGCGCGTCGGCGTTGTCGTCCGATCACGCATCTCCAACTCTGCCCGCACGGGAGAGTTCGTGCAAGACGGCTCAAATGAGGACAGACCCACGCTCGTTGGGTGCCCATACTGAAGAAGCTTCGGCTGGTTGCCGGAGAAGAGCTCCGTCGTGCTCTCTGATCGCACGACGGCACTCGAGCGGCGCCTGGCGTCCAGCTTTCCCGGGCGTTGGCGCCGCTTTCCAACAGGACGCGCCGCTGTCAGCGAGGGTGGGTGAGCCGGTATATCCCGGATGGCACCATGACAGGGCGAACACTTGTGAGTGGCAGGCAGCCAAGTACGGACTCGACGTTCCGGCAAACGTTTCGCGCGGAGTGGAGCGCGGGCTGTCTGCTCTGGGTCTCGGGACTACCTGCGCGGCTACCGAGCGCCGAGTCGCGGTGATGTGCGGAGGGTAAGGCCGCAGTGGTGGGTAGTGAGAGTCACCGATCGGACCGTTCCGAATGGGTCGCCGTCGAGCTGAACGCGCTCCGGTGTGTCCAGGTCGAGGCGGAGGTTCCGTGCCCGGGTGGTGGGGAGTGCACGTGATCGTGGAAGGACCTTGGCGAGCACACGCCCGAAGCCGGTGCGGGCGAAGAACCGGTTGAGGGTGAGGGTGTAGCCGATTTTGGTCCACCCAAACCAGCCGTTGGGCCGGAACGCGACAGCGTCAAGGATGCCGTCATCGGGTTCCGCGCGCGGCAGAAGCAGGACGCCGGCGGTGAGGGTGCCGCAGTTGCCGACGATGATCGTGTGCGCCCGCATCGAGCGTGCTGGGCCGTTGTCCAGCCTGTAGCGGATGGGGATCTGACGGTTGCCGATCACGGACCGGGCGATGGGGTCGGAGTACGCCACCCAGCCGAAGCGCTTCTTGACCCAGGCGTTAGTGTCGGCGGCCATGCTCGCGTCGAGTCCGATGCCCGCCATGACGAGGAACACGTGTTCGCTTGTCGAATGGTCGGCGTGGGTCAGCTCCGCAAGTCCCAGATCGATCTGCCGGTCGGTGCCGGTGAAGACAGTGTCGATGACCGCGTCGACGTCGTTGCGGGGCAGGCCAAGGTTGCGGGCGAAGAGGTTCCCGGTGCCGGTCGGGAGAACTGCGACGGGGATTCCGGTGCCCCGGAGTTCTTCCGCGACGATTCGCAGTGTTCCGTCGCCGCCGACGGCGAGGATGACGTCGGGGGCGCTGCCGGCGGCTGCTCGTGCGGCGGCGCGGCCGCCGTCGCCAGCCGCTGTCGGGTACCAGCGCGTCGATCCCCACCCATGCCGGACGGCAGCCGCGTCGAGTACCCCCTGCAGTCGATGTTGGTCGGTCTTGGTCGGGTTGAGGACGACCGCGGCAGTGCGCACGGATGCGAGTGAGGGTGTTGCCGGGTTCAGTTGACGCGCCTGGCCTTGCGTCCGGCACGGCGGACTGCGCCGAAGATCAGGGTCCCGACGAACAGGACGATGCCGATGATCGCGAGCCAGAGCAGGCCCTTCAGTGCGAAGCCGACGATCGCGAGGATGACCCAGAGGGTGAGGAGGACGATGACGGTCTTCATGGTGATGCTTCCTGTCGGAGGTGGGAAGAGCGAGAGTGGGGTCAGTGGATGCGGAGCTCGGCGACCATCGGGCAGGCGAAGGGGTCGCGTGCGGCGAGACCGACCCGGTTCAGGTAGCGGACGACGATGCCGTACGACCGCAGCAGCGTCGTCTCGGTGTACGGCACGTCGAGCGTCTCGCAGTGGTCGCGGACCAGCAGGCGGGCCTGCTTCAGCGCCGGCCGCGGCATCGACGGGAACAGGTGGTGCTCGACCTGGTAGTTCAGGCCCCCCATCAGGAACGACACCCACCAGCCACCGCGGATGTTCCGCGAGGTCCGGACCTGTCGGGAGAAGAAGTCGACCTTGGCATCGTGGGCGATGGTCGGCATGCCCTTGTGGTTCGGGGCGAACGAGGCGCCCATCATCACGCCGAACACGGCGAGCTGCACACCGAGGAACGCGCACGCCATGCCGAACGGCAGGAACCAGAACACGACCGTCAGGTAGATGCCGAACCGGGCGACGAGCATGCTGCCCTCGAGCCAACGGTGCCGTGCGTCGGCCTTCGTCCCGGAGCCCGTCACGATCGACGTCACTGCGTAGCGGTGCAGGTTCAGCCCCTCGAGCGTGAGCAGCGGGAAGAACAGCCAGCCCTGGAAGCGCAGGAAGATCCGCATCAGCGGGCCCTTCGTCGCGGCGGCGTCCTCGGGCAGGAAGCGGATGCCGTCGGGCGCGATGTCGGGGTCCTTCCCGACGGTGTTCGGGTTGCCGTGGTGGCGGGTGTGCTTGTTCATCCACCACGAGTAGCTCAGGCCGACCATGAACGTGCCGAGCCACCGGCCCGCGTGGTCGTTCCACTTCTGCGACGCGAACACCTGACGGTGCGCGGCCTCGTGCGACAGGAACGCGAACTGGGTGAAGATGACCCCGAGCGCTCCGGCGACGATCAGCTGGAACCACGAGTCACCGAGGAACGCGAACGCCACCCAGGCCAGCGCGAGACCCGCGACCAGGCTGCCGAACAGGGACCAGTAGAAACCGGTGCGCCGACGGAGCAGGCCGTTCTCCTTCACCTGCGCCAGGAGCGCGGAGTAGGTCGACGTGCCGTTGCGGCTGCCCGGACCGGGTCGGGTCCGGGTGAAACCGGGAGCGAGCGGGGTGGTCGTCATCGAGGACCGACCTTCTGTGGTGAGCGATCCTTCGACCGATCCGGAGAGTTGACGCATCCGCGCTTGGTGCAACGCTACGGCCTCCGGATGCGTTCCACCCGTGAATGTTCGGCTGGGAATGCCGTGCAGCCGCTGTTTGCCATTTCCACGGCGAGGAGCGCGCGGCTCCTGCTGTCGAACAGGCCGAGCAGCCGGACGACACCGTCCTGCTGATGCGCCAGCGCTCGGAACCCGTCTCGCTGCGGCCGGACCCGACCGATCGAGTGCCCCTCGAGCGCGGCGACGGGCCAGCCCCAACGCCCGCGTGCTTGCAGTCGTGTCCTCATGTCACCACCCTCCTCGTACCCGGATGATGAGCAAAGAAGGGGTCCCTGGTCACGGCTGTTCGGAACCTGCACGCCGTCACCAACGGCGAGGAGGAGACTGCCGTCAGACGGTTCCGACCACGATGCTCGCAGCGGCGCACGCACCCTGGCGATCACCACCGTCGACGGAAGCAGTCACCATGACCGGCTCATCCACCACTGCAGACCAGCACCTCGCACTGACGAGCGTCGTTGCGTCCGGCCTCCCGACGACTCTCGGCACCGACGCAGCCGAACGGTTCTACGACGTTCCCGCCGTCTTCAATCGGCAACCCAACCCGCAGGAGATTGCGGCACTGGAAGGCTCAGGGAGTCACCACTCGCTGGAGCGTGCCGGCTACCGGGATGTGACCCTGGCCGTCCACGATCGGCGCTTGATCATCGGCAACACCAATCTCGGCCAGCTCGAACGCGGTCTCGCCACTGCCATCGCGAACCTGATCCAGGAGATCAGCACCGACGCCCTGACTGCCATGCGCCAGTCACGTGCTGACGCGCAGACCGCGCAAGATGCCCAGGTAGCTCGCGCCCAAGACATCACTCGCGCCGCCGAGCGCGTCCACTTCACTCCGGACAGCAGCAACGGTTCAACTGCTGGCTCTCCTGACCAGCCCGCCGCCTTTTGATCAGTTAGTCCCGGCATCGGCACAGTCCGGCTGACCGGGCAGCTGCGTACCCGAGTTCGTTCGGCCACCGCACATGGCACTGCGCAGTTTGAGTGCAAGTTTGTTTGATGAACGCCCCGTGTGAGCGCGTTGTGGCATCAGCTGGGCCAACGCCGCAAGTGAAGGAGAACCGCATGCCGGATTCAACGATGCACGTCACGCTCGATCCCGCAGGGGCCCTTCGGACGTTGGTCCTACAAGAGCCCGGTCATCCCGACATCACCCTCACACTCCGAGGAACTGCCCCGGAGACGTTGCAATACCACGGGCAGCTCTGGGCAACTACGCACCGTCGACTCCACCGCCCGATGGCGCGCAACGGCTACCAGTACGTGCACGTCCTACCCTCAGCAACTCATACCAACCAAAGCTGACATAAGATACATCATCGGCTTAATTCGCCGGAGTCTTCTGAAGGAAAGGGCTCGGGCTGCGCGACGGCGCCATGCGGGGAGATTCGCTAGCCACCTCCGGAGATGCGCCCCGTCTACTGATGAGAGTGTCTGACACGGTCCGGTAGGTGAAACCCCGAGACTGGACGCGTGAACTTCATCGACGGCTTTGCGTTTCGCGGCTTTCGCAGCTTCCCAAGTGGGAAGTCGGCGGAGCTCTACTCCCTGAGCAAGATCAACCTTGTCGCGGGGCAGAACAACGCAGGGAAGTCCAACGTATTACGCGTCATCGCGTCGACCTTTGCAGCGGAGCAAGCCGGTGAGTCGACGTGGGATCGCTCCGTCGGGGATGGCGAGCACCGGTACGTGCGATCGATTCACTACCCGGTAAACACAATCCTCTCTCGCAGTGAAAATCGGTTCCCCCGGGATCGCGACCGATCTGTCGGGACTCCTGACGAGTAGCTATGGGGGCTCGAATGGTGAAGACACCTACCGCGTGCTCGACTGGTTGATGAGGAAGCGCCCCAAGATTCCCTACGCGGTCGTAATCAGCGGGAATCGTTCTATTTCAGACGAGGACACTGCAGCGCCAGATCTCAACGGGCGCAGCATTAAGAGCCGGCTGCAGCAGCTGCAGAGCCCGGCAACGGATCGGCTGTCTGATCGCCAGACGTTTGAGCAGTTCCAGCAGTTTGTTCGCACCGTTCTCGATGATCCGACGCTAACCATTGATATTCCCTTTGATCCCCGACCCGTTCGGTCCGAGCAGCCCGATGGTGGTGCCGGCCGGGATGTCGAGACTGACGTCACGGAGCGCCCAGAAGTCCTCGCTGTGCCGTCGGCCGGCGCGGCCGAGCGTGACGACGCGCTCCTTGAGCGAGTTGTCCTTACGGATCGTGAACTTCTTGGAGACGTTCCGGACCTCGACCACGTTGGGTGCATCTGCGAACGGGGAGACGGTTGCCTGAGGCTCGGATCCGCTGCTGGTGACTTCCGGTGACGGTTGCATCGCTGCCACAGACTAGCTCTGCTGATCGAAACGGTGACGCGTTGCCCGCACTCCGAGCGCGACGCCGATCACCGTGGCGGTCCCCCACAGGAGGACGGCGGCTGCAATCCCCGCGTAACCGAGCGGGGTCACCGCACTTAGCGTGGCCAGACCTGCTTTCGACACTGCGAAGTGCGATGCCTCATAGGCGCTCTGGTACGCAACGCTCAATCCATACGCCGCGATGAGCGGTGCGCCCACCAGCGCGACCACAGCGACTCGTTGCCGGCGCTCAGCCGTAGTGGTGATCGCACGAGCAGCGAGCACCACGACAATCACAAGTGCCGTCACCGCAAGGTTCACCTGCCGCCCGTCACCTGCGAGGACCGAGTGGGCCGAGCGTGCAGCGACGACCCCGGTCAGTAGGGCCGCCCCAATGACGAGCGCCGCCCACAACAGCAGCGGCCACGCCCGGGTGAGGGCACGCTCGCGCCGCAGGAGCGCCCAACAGATGATGGCGAGGCTGCCGACGGTGAGGAACGCGATCAGTGGCGGCGTCAGCGCTGCTGCGTTCCGTCCGAATCCGCCCCAGAACAGTGAGCTGAGGCCACCCCATTGCGCGTCGATCACGTTGCCGAAGGTGTACTCCAGCGGCAGCGCTGTCGACACATCAGCCGTGCCAGCAACAACACGATGCACTGTACCGAGGTACTGCTGCAGCGCGCTCACGACGGCGACACCGCCGAAGACGAGGACAAGCCCGGCGTCGAGAGCTCGCCGGCGGGCATCCCGACCGGCGGCAATCCCGACACAGAGGAGCGCGAACACCGGGACGAGGAGACCGCTGGTGCTGACTACCGCCGCCAGCGCCGCGACTACCGCTAACCCGGCAGAGGTCCACCATGAGCGGTCACCGGTCCACATGCGGACTCCGAGCCACACCGCCACAGCGCTGAGCAGCGTCGGCAGCGCCAGCATGTTCGCCGTGCCACCGGTCTGCGCGAGCTGCGGAACCGCGAAGAGCAGCACCGGTGCGATCGCAGCGGTGAGCGGCGACAATGAGAACCGTCGAGCGGTCGCGAAGACCAGCGCCGGCAGCGGAGCCAGCAACACGACATTGATGATGCGCAGCAGCAGGACCGCTTCATCCCAGCGCAGGGATGCCCACCCTGACACCCGGAGCGCCAACGCGTTCACCCAGTACCCAGCTGCCGGGTTCTGCGACGCAGTGACGACGTCAGGTGCCTGACCCGGGTGCGCGCGAAGCAGCTCCGCGACGCTGCTGTGCGTCGACGCTGGCGTTGCGTACCCCTCCGACAGAATCCACCGTGTCGCGCTGAGCGCATGATGCTGACCGTCGGTCGGCCACCCGCCTCCGAGTGCGAGGCGGAACACCGCGTCGAGCGTGTTCGCCTCGGCAAGAGCGCCTCCCATTGGAAGCACCAGCGCCCACACCAGCATCAGCCCGACCCACGCGAACATCATCGCTACAAGCACCGTCGTGGCGGAGCCACGAAGCCGGAACCACTTCGACCCGCTGGGTCGGCGCGTATCGGCCGGTGCGCTCATACGGCCTCCCTTACAGGCAGTCGGCGGCTGTACAAGATCCCGACGGTGAGCCCGGCGATCGCGACGGCGACGCAGAACAGCGCCACACCGCCGGGAGCATTCGCTTGCTGAAAGAATGCGGCAAGACCGTTCGAGGTGATCGCAGTGGCGCGGTTCTCCCAGAACGTCCGGTAGTCGAACGCGATCCCGTAAAGCGCGATGAGACCGAAGGCCACCGACAGCCCCGTCGCGAGTGCGCTACGACCAGACTGCGTGCGTGGGAGTCGACGCCACGCCACGGCGCTGAGAGTGATCAAGGCGATCAGCGCGGGGAAGTAGTAGCGGCCCTGGGTGCCACCGACCACACCCATCTTCTGGTAGCCCGTCCATGCCTTCGTCGTTTCGATCAGGAGGAAGGTGACCGGAAGCACCGCGATCACCGCGATCGTCGGCAGGTCATCTCGGCGCCGGAAGGTGAACAGCACGATGACGCCGATCGCGAGGACCGTCCCGACCTCAACGAGGATCTGCGACATCGGGTACTGCGCGGTCCTGCCGGGACTCCCCCAAAACGTCTCCGACAGCCGCGTCCAGAGCGTCGCGACGTAGGTCGGAAAGTCCGGTCCCTGCCCGTCAGGGAACGGGATCGGCTTCCGGGACACGAACCCCTCGGGCTGGATTGCGCCGTACACCAGCAGGTTCCGCACCCACCACCAGGCTCCCGTTCCAGCTGAAACCGCCGCCGCAAGAGCTGTCCACAGGACCGCCGTGCGAAGCCCTCGAGCGCGGTACACGCCAACAAAGATCGCGATTGCGACGAACGGGATCACCGGAAGGGCCGTGCCCTTCATCCAGATCATCGCCGAAAGAACCACGCCGAGCAGCACCGTCGTGACCAGGCGGCTGTCCCCGGTCAGGACGCGAACCGCGAGCAGCGTCACCACCCCGCTCAGCAGCAGCACGGGAGCGTCATTGGTCACGGTCGACCCGACCACCGCGACCTGCGGGATGCCCAGGACCGCGGTCGCGGCAACAACCGCAGCACGAGGAGAACGAGTCAGACGCCGCACACTTGCCCAAGCCAGTAGCGGCAGTGCCGCCGTGCAGAGAATGCTGAGCAGCCGCATCGCCAGCACTGCGTGATCCCACCGCAGGTTCTCGAACCCAATCAGATGCAGGAAGCCGGCCTCGATGAAGTACCACGTCGGCGGATGCTGCGACATCTGGTTGATGACGGAGACGTTGGGTACCGCGGTGAAGGTGTGCAGCTGCCCCGGATACTGCTGCAGTAACTGTCCCCACGTCTGCCCCGACACCTGCTGCGGATCGGCGAACGCTGCAGCGGACGACGCCAGGAGATGCATGGTGCCCGCGTCCGGCCACGTGTAGCCAAGTGCGAGGTGGAGGACAGCGTCGACGTGCTGGACCTCATCCGCTGCCTGGAACAGCGGCGTGATGATCGCCCAACACAGCAACACCGCGAAAAACGCTGCAGTCAAGGACCCAACCACGGTCCACTCGCGGCCAGTGACCGGCGGGCGAACTGATGACTGGTCAGGCTCGATCACCGCGGGCCGAGAGGCGGCGGAAGGTTGCGGTGGTCGCTTCAAGGAGGAGTCTCGATCAGAAGGTGGAGAGCTCGCTGATCAGCCGGCCCCACCCGTTCCGGCGGCGGGCGAAATCAGACTACACGGACCCTCAAGAGCAGCTGCTAATCCAGGCTTCGGCGCAGGTTGCCGTCCTTCCAAGGCGAGCAGCAGCCATCATGGCTCTATGAGCGAAGCAACCGCGGAACCCTCCGTCCTCGACGTCATCGGTGGACTGAGCGGCGTGACACGCGCAATGATCATCCGCTCGCTCAGTGGGATGGCAACGCCTCGAGCAGCGGACGAGATCGCAGAGACGCTGAGCATCACCAAGGCTGCAGCGCAGGAGCACATTGACGCGCTGGTCGCCATCGGGGTGATGACTCGAACGCCCGCATCTGCCGCCACAGCGAGGCCGCTATATCTCATCGATACGGCAACGCTCACAACCCGCCTCGAGCAGATGCGCGCCTACCTCCTGAATGAGGAGCAGGTCGCGACGGGTCCGAGCGAAGCGCAGAGCAGTGCTCGTGGCGCTCTCAAGCGCCGACTTCCCCGCTTCGGCAAGGACACCTGAGCGGCCTAAAGCGGTCCACTACGAGGCTCGGTGATGAGCCTTCAGCTCACTGGTCCCTGCCGCGTCGACCCCAGAGCAGCCCCGTGAAGATAGCTCCGAGCAGCAGCACCAGACCAGCGGCGACGACAAGACCTGAGATGCCGCGGGTTGGTCCACCGAACGCCAGGGCGAAGCCAATGACCGCAGAGACGGCTCCGACGGCGCCAACCGCAAGTCGGAGCCAGCGCCGTCTCACCACGACACGAGCGTAGCTCGTTCGACTCGTTCGCCACCGGGCTAAGGTCGGGCTTCGCGCTTCGCTCGGCGCGCAGCCTTCTGCCGCTGAAGGTCGTTCAACGTGTCGTGTACCGACGCGAAGAAGCGCTCTCGCCCAGGGGTTCCTGAGAGCTCTCGTGCTTCGTTTCGTCGCCGAAGCCGATCAGCCAACGTCAGCGCGAGCGCACCGATGAGGGCAGCCAGCATCAGGCATACGGCAGCGAGAACGAGGTCCGCGGTCCTCTGCTGACCGTGTTCCGTAAGTGCGATGGCCAGCCAGATGGTCCCGAAAGCACCGAAGAGCAGGGCATAGGCCGCCGAGAGCGTTCGGACCGCCTCATTGCCTGCGGGCGTTGGGTACTGCTTGGCGTAGACCGCTGCGCTCTCCCGAACCACTCGGCTCAGTTCGATGCGCAGCGCTGTGTCGCTGTGCTCCGTGAAAAAACGGCTCGTCTCTCTCGTGCCGAGGGCTCCTCATAAGGCAGCTGCGTCAGCGCCACGTTCAGCGTAGCGACGGGCACTCGACGAGCGAACCCCCACGAAGGTCCCCACGATGCCCATCACCGTGCCCAAGATGCCGAAGATCGTTGCCATGACGATAAGGCCGGCCATGTCATGCCCTCCTGTGCGTCGGCGACGCTGGCTCCGGTCGGTTGCCCACAGTCATCAGTTAGCGATGGTGCGAACGTCAACGAACAGCCCTGGCGGCGGTGCCATGTACGGCAACGGCTCCCCCGGGTCCGTCGTGCCCGACGACTTGCCAAACGGACCCGCCGGGCTCATCAAGACGCCCATGTGGTGATCGGCGTGGTCGCGCCACCACACGCTCATCCCGGTCGCTCCGTCGTCGCGGTTCCCGCCGGTAGGTGACAACCAGGAACTCGCGCACGAACTCGTCGGCGGAGCCGTAGAACGTCTCCGGTTCCGACGGCAGCGTGTCCGCGTCGTCGACATCCTCCACGTGCCCGTCCCACTCCGCGACCATGCTCACCGTCCGTCCTCCGCCTCGAGCGGCTTGACCGTCGACGCGTTCAGCCACGGGTTGCCCTCAGCAGGCACGGTGGCGGTCGCAGCAGCCGTCGACGCGGTCCGTTCGACCCGCTCGCCGACGTCGTACGCCGCGATCGACGCCTTCACCTTGTCCGCGTCCGCACCCTCGTACCAGGGCGCCGTGCGGATCATCGACGACCGCAGGCCCGATGCCAGGAGGATCGCGCGGCCACGGGGCAGCTCGGCGAGTTCCGAGGTGTCGAGGATTCGCCGACGGTTGTTCTGCACATTGGTGGACCGGACGCCCTTGTTCATCGAGTACGACACCGTCTCGTGGTCGTAGTCACCGATCAGCTCCGACAGTTCCCGCAGCCACTCGGTCTCCTTCACACCTCCCAGGTACACGACCTCGTTGGCGGCGGAGAAGAGCTTGCGCATCCCGGCGAGGCTGAACACGTCGACGCCCTGCGACCAGGACTGGAAGATCGACATGATCGGGATCCCCCGCGACCCGTAGTGCGAGTACAGGTCCGGGAGGTCCTTCCACCGGCAGACATTCGCGGCCTCGTCGAGGATGCACAGCAGCGGCGTCTTGAGCCGGCCGCCGGGCTGCGTCTTGGCGAGCCGTTCCCCGGCCTCGACGACGGCGACGGTCAGCGCGGTCACCAGCGGCGCCGCGGTGCCCTCACCCTCCTTGGACAGCGAGTACAGCGTGTCCGTGCCCCGCACGAACTCGTCGTGGCTGAACTGCGGCCGACGATCGCCAGCCATGTTGCCGCCGAGCGGGGTCACCCACCGGCCGATGCGGCTGTTCTTCAAGCACGCCGCCATCTTCCGGGCGGTGCCGTAGACGCCGTCGCGCTGCTTCGGGGACGTGCGGGACTGGCTCTCGACGTCGTCCGCGATCAGGTCGTACTCGCCGCGGCGGAGCACGGACACCATCTCGCGGTTGTCGGGATCAGTCAGCCACGTGAACACGTCGGTGATCGGCCGGTTGTCCAGCGCCGCGGCGAGGAGCGTGCCGGCGAGGAGGTCCTTACCGGCCGGGTCGAAGAACGCATCGCCCTTGTCGCCGGGCTCCCGGGAGCCGGCGGCGAAGTGTCCGGCCAGCTTCGCGGCCGTGGTGTCGTCCGTGACGTACGAGAGCGGGTTCCACCACCACGTCGGCTGTTCGTCGACGACTTCCTGCGGGTCGAACACCCACGTCGTGCCGACCTCGTCACGGAGCTTCCGCGTCGTCTCGACCGCGTCGGACTTGTTCGACGTCGTCAGCAGCGGGCCCGGGGCGGCGAGGATCGCCGGGACGACCAGCGAGATCGTCTTCCCCACGCGGGGACCGGCGATACCGATCGTGACGTCCTCCCACGATGCGGAGAGCGCCCGCTGCAGCAAGCAGCATCCGAACGAAGTCGGCGTTCGAGAAGTCGTAGTGCGGCGATCGCCGGGTGTGTTGCATGGGCGATGCAGCGTGCGCGATGTTGGCCATGTCGGGCCCTGTGCGCGGTCGGGCCGGCCCGTCGGAGAAGGACGCCGGGTCGCGCCTCGATCGGCTACCGGACGGACAGTTGCGTGGACGCACGTCCTTCCGGGAGCACCCGCGGGCATCCGAACGCTTCGAGATCGCCAGCGATGCATGTTGCTGGCCCCGGCCGCACTCCCGCCCAACCACAGGCATCTGCGCCGAGCCGCTGCCCTGCGGCTGACGCCCGTTTCCAGCCAGAGTGCGTCCGACCCGAAGTCCGAGGCGCACTCGCCCCTTCCTCGAGTGTGCGCAGCGAAGCGCAAGCTGTCACGTCAGGCTCCGCCAACAGGCTTCGCCACTGCGATGCGCTGCTGAAGCTCCAGATCAGCGCGAGGGGATTCGAGAACTACAGGTGCAGGAGGACATCCTCCGTGTCACCGAGGCGCGTCGACCGGCGCTACCTGACGACCTGCGAGTGAAGAACGGGCTCGGGGCGGCGTGGGGCTCGCCGATCTGACGACTCTTGAGGAGTCAGGTGTTGATGGGTGGCGCGGTGACTCAGGGACGGTATTCGTCGCGCTTCTTGGTGTCCGTTGCGGGCGACGTTCCTGGCGGGGTTGCGCCCCCGGACCCGAGGGAGCTGAGAACGCCGAAGAGGGTTTGCAGCGCGAGGAGTGTGGTGCGTCCTATGGCTTTGAGGGCTCGCAGCATCGGGGTCTCCTACTGATTGTTCGCTGTGCCAGCCACCTTAGGCCCGTGTGCCTGTCCGGGGAAGATGCCGTCCGACCGGGGTACATGTTCTGTAGGTAGAAGCGCCTCTATCTAAGTACCCCAGCAGTTGAGTCAGACTCATCGAAACTGAAAGGGGGTTCAGATGCAACAAAGCAAGCGAGGCGCTCTTCTGGCCGGAGTGTCAACAGCTGTAGCTCTGGGTCTGATCATCGCGACGCCGCTTCAAGCCCAGGCAGCAACGAAGACGTACTTCAACGCCAAGACGTTCACGAATTCAATCCACGAGTCGGGAACGTACTCGACGGTGGGCGGATCAGTCTCAGTACCGGGCAGCATATTCGTGGCGCGCGCGACCGTTCGAAGCCACGCGTCCTACGAGGGCTACGGAACCGTCAACTACACCGTTCCGAAGCAGAAGACCGGTACGTACTGCCAGTTCCGAATGCCGAGCGGTGGCACAGCGGACAACATTTCGCTGACCTGCAAAGTCAAGTACTGAGGGGGAACCATGAAGAAGTCAACAAAGAACTCCATGGCCGTGTCCGCAGTCGTGCTCGGCATCGCCGGCGCGATCGCGTTCGCAACCGGAGCAACCGCGGCAACCGAGGCGGCGCCCGCGCCGCAAGCGGCCGTCAAAGCCGACGCCGCGAAGTGGTCCAAGTCGCTGAACGTGTTGTCAAAGGTCAGCACGCCGGCGGATGCAACTCCGCTCGGCCAGACCGAGCTCTTCGACGCGTCCACGAGCCGGCTCGTGTCCTCCACGTCTGAGGCTCGCTACTGGGCGGCGCTGAACAACCATGGCGAGGTCTGTCTGGTGGCCGCTGTCGCGTCCGACGAGCCCGAGCCGTACGTCGGCGTGACCTGCGGGTCGAAGACACTGCTGACCGAGCACGGTGTCGGCATCCAGGTCGTCACAAAGGCGACCGCGGTTCGCGCCTACCTGGTGCCGGACAAGGTGAAGACGGCAAAGGCGCCTGCGTCGATTGCTTCAGCAGCGGAGAAGGCGGCCGGGAACGACAACGTCGTCCTCGTCGACCCGTACGCCCCGGCTGCGCAGTCAAAGCAGCGGCTCCTCGCCACGACGGCTTCGCAGGGCAGCGACGTGCAGCTGCTGCCGTTCGAGACGCCTGACCCGAGCGAGCTGGACTGATCGGGATGCGCACGCTGAAGAAGACCGCGTTCGGCAGCGTCCTCGCCGCGGCTGCTGCGCTGCTGATGGTGTTCACGGAGCCGATGACGGCACAGGCGGTGACGTACTCGTCGTACTACTCCGGGGGTTCGTTCCGGAACGAGGTTCACCACTCGGCTCGGAAGACGTTCCGCTACTCGAACATGAAGCTCCAGCTGGACTTCCTCACGGCCAAGATCACTGTCTCGTACGGACCGGCAGGGTCCACGAGCGGGATGGGGCACGCAGCGACGGACTTCGGGAAGAACGTCGCGAGCGCTCAGGTGTACTGCCAGTGGAACTACCCCACCGGTACCGGCCTCGGCGCGGGGACGTACTACAAGTCCTGCTCGACGGGGAAGTAGGCAGTTCGGAGGAAGGCCCAGCGGGGTGTCACTCTCAGGGTGGCACCCCATTGGGCTGTCCAGCTGCAGCACCGCCTCGTCCGGTCGTCCTGCCTGCCTGCCCGGTGCGCTCCGTGCACCGACGTCGTGCTCGAGACCCTTCGTGCGCAACAGCGCGGAGGTGAACTGCGGGTCGGGGCCCTCGGCGACGAACTCAGCAGCGAAGAGCAGCTCGAGCAGGCCCTGCCTCGGTTGCACCGGCGGTCGACCACATCGTTCGCGTGACCGAGGGTGGAGGTGACGAGCGACGCACCGGTGGTGCTACCTCAGACGCGAGCACTTCCTCTTCGGTGAGGACGGTGTCGATGCGGAGGCCGCGCGAGCGCGTTTCGGACGCATCGACGTTGGGTTCGAGCTCGTTCTCGTCGTCATGGTCGCCCCGAGCGTCGTCCGTGACGCGGCCACTCCCTCGATCGAGGAGGGTGTCGAGTCGTCGTCTGGCGCTGCGACGCACGAGATCCGGGTGAGCACGGCATCCCCCTCGAAGCTCTCGACCCCACCGGCCCACACGGTGAGGGGCTCGTCGGCGTGGAGGTCGACGGAGACCACGAGGTCGTGCGGGTTGCCGAGCCGGCCGTAGTCGTCGAACACGGAGAACTGCACGTCCGCCGACGGGCAGTCCCGGTCCGGGATGAGATCGAACCCGATGCAGCCGAGGCTCCAGCACCCCTCGGGTTGTGCCTCGTGGTCCTGCGTGGGGAACCAGGTCGCGACGTGGTCGTCGATCTCCGGCCGCGGCCGACACCCGGCGGCCTCGATGCCGCTCCACTGCTCCGATGCGACCGAGGCCAGGAACGCGGGGGTCCCGGGCCGGACGCGGACCGACCGCTCCTGGGTACGCGTGACCGGCCCGGTCTCGCTGTCCGCGAAGCCGATCGTCACGTGCAGGTCGCACTCGATCGAGGCGACGATGCCCCACGCCAGGCAGTCGGAGTCGCCCATGGCCGCTTCGCAGACCGCTGCCCACGCGTCCTCCTCGTCGAACTGCGCGATGCGCACGGCCCCGCGTTCGACGGCGAACGGTGCGACGGGGAGACCGCGCGCGCCGCGAGGTGCGCCACCGGTCGGTGTCGACGTCGTGGTCGGTGTGGGCATCGGCAGGGGTTCGGCGGCCGCGTCCTGGAGGACCGCCTGAGGCCGGTCCGGCTCGAGCGTCGGGATCACCCAGCTGCCGACCCCGGCCACGAGCGCCAGGACCGAGAGGCTCGCACCGAGCCACAGCGCGCCCCGTCTGGCGCTGCGCACGTCGGCGACGGAGACGGTCGGGCGCCACGCCGGTGTCCGAGCGGAGCGGTCGTCCTGCGCACCGATCGCCAGTGCCGTGTCGACGGCGAGGTCCCACCAGCGGACGGTCGCCACGAGGTACAGCCCGCCACCGCCGACGATCGGGAGCGCACCGAGGAGGGCGACGAGACCCGATCCGACCACGGTGAGCAGGACGCCGCTGACCACGAGACCGAGACCGACCCAGCGCGCCGCCTCGAGCGACCCGCCTGTCCGCATCTGCGCCCGCACGACGTGCACGGACGTCCTCGTCGGCAGGTGCTCCACGCGGCGAGGCTACTGAGGCGGCCCGGGCCACCGCAGGCCCCTGTTCGGGCCGGACCGGACGCCTGTCGGCTCGCCACTGCCGGACGGGAGGCGCGGGGGCAGCCCGCCCCGCGCCTCCCGTCCGGCCGTCGTCACGTCGAGTCGCCCGCCGTCTTCCGCCGCCCCCGCCCCGCCGACCGCGGCGGGTGCTGCCGCAGGTGCCCGCTGATCCGCCCGAGGACGTCCCCCAGCTGCGCGGCGTCGTCGTCGCTGATGTGCGCGAACAGCAGTCCGTGCACCGTCGCGATGTGCCCGGGCAGCACGGTGGCGAGCGCGTCGCGCCCGGCGTCGGTGAGGGAGACCACGGTGCTCCGTTCGTCGTCGGGTGACGGTCCCCGCGTGACGAGCCCGCGCTGCTCGAGCACCTGTGCCTGGTAGGTCAGTCCGCTGCGGCTGTAGACGACCCCGTCCGCCAGGTCGGTCATCCGCAGCCGCCCGTCCGGCGCATCGCCCAGCCGGGCGAGCAGCTGGAACTGCACGTAACTGAGCTCGCCGGCGTCGCGGAGCTGCTGCTCGACGGCCGGGCGCAGCAGGGCCGCGACCTCGGTGAACGACAGGTACGCGCCGAGCTGGGTCGGGGTGAGCGCCGACGGGGGAGAGACCATGACCCGATCCTACCTGTTGCTTCGAACTCGAAGCAGGTGTACGGTCAACCTATCGCTTCGAATTCGAAGCAAACGATGAAAGGGAAGACGATGAACGAGGACACCATGCGGGCAGTGCGGTTCCACGAGGTCGGCGGTCCAGAGGTCCTGCGGATCGAGGACGTCGAGCGCCCGGCACCGGGTGCGGGCGAGGTGCTGCTGCAGGTCACCGCCTCCGCCTACAACGCCGCCGACAACGGCATGCGCGGCGGGTTCCTGCCGATCCCGGTCCAGCTGCCGCACGTGCCCGGCTACGACGTGTCCGGCACGGTCGCCGCGCTGGGCGAGGGCGTCGACGGCCTCGCCGTGGGCGATGCGGTGGTCGGGTTCCTGCCGATGGAACGCGACGGCGGTGCCGCCGAGTACGTCGTCACACCCGCGGAGGCACTGGTCGCCGCCCCGACGAGCGTCCCGCTGGTGGACGCCGCGGCACTCCCGTCGGTGGCGCTGACGGCATGGCAGGCACTGTTCGACGAGGGTCGCCTCGAGGCGGGCGAGCGCGTGCTGATCAACGGCGCCGGTGGCGTGGTCGGGAAGTACGCGATCCAGCTCGCCGTCCGTGCCGGCGTGCACGTGGTCGCCACCGCGAGCCCGCGGAGCGCCGACGCGGTCCGCGCCGCGGGGGCCCAGCAGGTGATCGACCACACCACGACCGACGTCCTGGCGGCGGTCGACGAGCCGGTCGACGTGCTGCTGAACCTCGCGCCGATCGAGCCGGAGCAGTTCCGGGCGCTCGTCGCCGCCGTGCGTGACGGCGGGGTCGTGGTGAGCACCACGGCGTTCATGGCGACGCCGGACGACGAGTCCCGGGGCGTCCGCGCCGCCACGGTGTTCGTCCTGCCGGACCGCGGGCGCCTGGCCGAGCTCGTCGCGCTCGTCGACGCCGGGCAGCTGACGGTCGAGGTCACCCGGCGCATCCGGCTCGAGGACCTCCCGGCGCTGCACGCCGCGGGCGCGGCCGGGCGGATCGCCGGCAAGGTCGTCGTCACCGTCTGAGGGACGACGACCGCCGGCCGGTCAGCCGATGAAGGACGCCGCGTCGACCGCGTGCTCGCCCGTGACGTACGGGGTGAGGTCGACCACCCGGTCGTCGAGGCGGAAGACGTACCGGCCGACCTGCTCGACCACCGCGCTCCCGCCGAGCCAGTCCGCGGCCTCGGAATGCTCCTCCGGTCGGAGCCAGTCGACGGGGTCGGACGTCGACCGGAACCCGAGGACCGCCGCGGTGTCCTGCAGCGCTCGACGCTCGTCCGCGCCGAGCAGGTTCCGCTCGCTGCGGAAGTAGACCGAGTCGGGGTCCACCTCGTACAGCCGCCGCATCCACACCCGGTTGACCGAGGACACCAGCGCGTTGCGGGCGCCCTCGCCGGAGGGGTCACCCACCCGCTCGGCGTTGTCCCAGAACGGCGCGACGTCCGGTCCGACACGGGCTCCGTCGAACACCCCGACCGAGGGGATCATCGGGACCCCGCACCCGAGCAGGTAGACATCGTCGCCGACGGTGGCTCGGATGTGCTCGATCGCCTGCCGGTAGGCCTGTTCGCGGGGCAGGTCGACGTGTCGGTGCCCGGCGATCGCCCCGGCGTACATGAAGTCGAGCTTCAGGTAGCTGTAGCCGTCCGCGGTGATCCGGTCGAACACCCCGCGGAGGTGGTCGGTCACCTCCGGGTTCGTCGTGTCGAGCGAGTGGTAGTGCGACCCCCAGTTGTGCCCGGTGACGAGCGGACGGCCGTCGTCACCCGCGACGAGCAGGTCGGGGCGCTCGGTGGCGATCGTCGAGCCGGGCAGGGCGATCAGCGGCGCGAGCCAGATGCCCGGACGGAAGCCGTGGCGCGCGATGGTCCGTGCGGTCGCCGCCATCCCGCTCGGGAAGTCGGGCCCCGCCGTCCAGTCGCCGACGATGGGTTCCCACCCGTCGTCCATCTGGAAGACGTCGACCGGGTAGCCCTCGAGGTCGGCGGCCGCCCGCGCGATCCGGTCCTCGGTGATGTCCTCGTAGTACGAGTACCAGCTGCTCCACACGGTGCCGGCGCGGGCCGTCCGGCGACCGAGGCGCTCGGAGACCCGGTCGGCGTACGCGGCGAAGACGTCCTGCTCGGCGCCGTACGCGACGAACCACTCCGCGTCGTCCTGCTCGCTCGACGCCCACAGGACGTTGCCGTCGGCGCCGACCCGCGGGGTACCGAGCCCGAGCGCCCCGACGAGGAGGGTGCCGCCGTCCGGACCGGTCACCGCACCCACCGCGCTGCCGGAGTGCGCGTGCGGTGTCTCGTTCGCGGCGTCGTCGGCGGTCAGCAGGCGTTCGGGGCTGTCCTTGATCCCGATGGTGTCGCCGTCGACCCGCGTCCACCCGCTCGGGCTCCACGAGTTCCAGCCGTGCCGGTAGAACTCGGCGCGGTGCCCGAAGGGGTGGAGCAGCGCGACGGGGCCAGCCGGGACGAGCCACCCGTCCGCCGTCCGGCGGGGTGGTCCGGAGACGTTCGCGGGCACCCGGAGGCCGTCGAACTCGAACGTGTACTGCACGGGTGGTCTCCTCGTGGTGTCGGTGCGTGGTGTCAGCGGGCGGCGCTGGAGGTGGCCGGGACCGTCTCCGCGGTGAACCGCTCGGGGATCGGTGCCCCGGCCCGGCGCATCGCGACCAGGACGCTGCCGACGGTCGGATCGTGTCGGGGTTCGACGAGCTCGAGGGTCGTGTCCTCGGCGAGCAGTGCGATGGCGAACGCCTCGCGGAACCGCGGCGCCCGGAAGAGCCCGCCGGAGTACGACACGGGGACCGGCTCGTCGGCGGGGAAGCCGAGCGCGCGGACCGTCGTGCCGACCAGGGTCGTGAGCTCCGCGGCGGCGCGGCGCAGGACGTCGGCAGCAGCGTCGTCGCCGGCGTCGGCGGCTGCGACGACCACCTTCGCCAGGTCGGCGACGGTGCCGCGGTCCGCGCCCCACTCGTCCATGACGACGCCGATCAGGTCGAGGTCCTCGGTCACCCCGACCCGCTCGCGCACGAGTGCGTGCAGCGGACCCCGGGGGAGTCGGCCGTCCGCCATCCGCGAGAAGGCGTTGAGCCCCTGGACGGCGACCCAGTACGCGGACCCCTCGTCGCCGAACACCTCGCTCCAGCCGCCGACGCGGTGCGCGGTGCCGCCGCGCTCGCCGTAGGCCATCGACCCGGTGCCGGCGATCACGTTGACGCCGTCGCGGCCGGCCAGCGATCCGGCCCAGCCGCCGACCATGTCGTTGCCGCAGGAGTACCGGTCGTGTCCGAGCACGTCGGCGGGGAGGGCGTCGAGCACGGGAGTGTCACGACTCGACTCCCCGTGACCGGGGATGCCGAAGTGCGCGAACGTGATGTCCGCCGGGGCGATGCCGGCCGCCGACGTCACCGCGTCGACGCCCGCACGGACGACGTCGCCGACGAGACCGGTCCCCGCGTCGAACCAGGAGGAGGCCGGCTGCCGCGACTCGGCGAGCGTGGTGCCCTCGCCGTCGGTGAGCAGGAACGCGGTCTTGGTGCCGCCGCCGTCCATGCCGAGGAAGACGGTCATGCCCGTGCAGCTCCCGCGCGGTGGTCGTGGATGGTCACGCCCTGGACGACGCGGTTGACCGTGCCGCCCGGGAACGGGTTGTCCGGGGTGCACCCGTGCGCGACGGACGTGGCGAGCGCGAGGAGCTGGGCGAAGCCGACCAGGGCGACGCTGCGGAACGCGTCGTCGAGGCCCGCCAGGTCGTCGAGCGGGAAGGAACGCTCGTCGTCCGCGTCCCCGCCGACCGAGACGACCCGGACGGCTCCGTCCGCGCGGAGCTCCCGGAGGATGTCCGCGTCGTACCGCGCCGTGTACGGGTCCGACGAGCCGTAGACGACCACCAGGGTGTGCGCACCCGCGACGGCCTTCGGGCCGTGCCGGAAGCCGAGCGGGGTGTCGAAGAACGACACGACCCCGCCGGCGGTGAGCTCGAGCAGCTTCAGCGCCGACTCGCGTGCCAGGCCCTGCAGCGCTCCGCTGCCCAGGTACACGACGCGTTCGGTGCCCTCCGCGAGCGAGGCGATCCGTGCCTCCAGGCCGGCGATCGTCCGTGCCGCCGCGACCAGCGCGCCGGTGCCGGCCACGAGCTCCGGCCGGAAGGCCAGGAGGACGGCGAGGAGCATCGTGGAGAAGCTGGACGTCATCGCGAAGCCGGTGTCGTTCGTCTCGGCCGGCATGTCGAGGACGAAGGACCGGTCCTGCCCGCGGTGCTCGCGGGCGAGGGCGCCCGTGGGGTCGCAGGTGACGACCAGGTGGTGCGCACCGGGCGCGACGTCGTCGACGACGCGGGTCGCTGCGACGCTCTCCGGACTGTTGCCCGAGCGGGCGAACGAGACCAGGAGCACCCGGCCGGGGTCGCCGAGCGAGCCGTGCGGGTCGGCGACGATGTCGGTCGTGGCGATCGACTCGACGCGACGGCCGAGGTGGCGGCGCAGGTCGACGCTCGCGATGTCCCCGACGAAGGCCGAGGTGCCGGCCCCGGTGAGCACGATGCGCAGGTCCTCGTCGGCGAGCAGCGGCTGCAGGAAGGCGTCGAGCGCGGCACGGCGGTCGTCGAGCGACGCGACGAGGCGCTGCCAGCTGTCGGGCTGCTGCAGGATCTCGCGGTGGGTCGCGGTCTCGTCGGCGCGGACGGGGGCGGTGGTGGTCACAGGGACTCCTTGCTGGTGGTGGTGGTGACCGTACCGGTGGCCTGCGCGCGCGGGGCGACGGCGGCGGCGTACGGACGCAGGACGTCGCGGACGCGGTCGAGCACGATGTCCTCGGCACGGTTCGGCAGCAGGCCCTCGCGGACCCGCTCGTACTGCACGGGCAGGTACTGGCTCAGCAGCGGGAGCGGGATGCCGACCTCGTCGAGGCTGCGGACGAGCGCCTCGGTCGCGGCGGTGATCTCCGGGTCCGGCCAGTAGTAGCGCATGCGGTCGCTGTAGCTGTAGGTGCGGGCGATGCGCTGCTCGTGCGCGTCGCCCTCGTAGTAGCGCTCCCAGCGGTCCGGCTCCGCGAGCATCCGACGCTCGACGACGCCGCGCAGGTCGACCGCGCTGCCGTCCGGGACGAGTTCGGACTCGACGGCGTCGAGGGCGAACAGCGCCTCGCGGAGCCCGAAGGTCAGGCCGGGGCCGACCTTGAGCACCGCCCAGTGGTCGTCGACCAGGGCACGGAGCGCCTCGGGCGTCTGGTAGTCGGTCGAGTGAGCCTCGTACACGAGTCCGGGCGTCGCCTCGATGACCTCCTGCAGCGCGGTCGTGGCCTCGGGCACGTAGTCGATGACCTGCAGGTGGTCGAACTCCACCGCGGGCTGCACGACGAGCGCGACGACGCGTGGCCACACGTCGGCGAGGCCGGCGCGCTCGAACGCCGCACGGTGCACGTCGAGCGTCCCGACCGCGGCCGTCGCCGGGGTCGGCTCGAGGTCGTGCAGCGTCTCCTTCGCCCCGCCGGGGGTCGGGACCTCGGTGCCGATGACGTAGACGATGCCGTCGCGGTCGATCCCGGCGTCGGTGGCGGCGGACTCCGCGGCGGCGAGCAGCACGGCGGCCCGCTCGGCGACGACCGCGTCGGTCAGCGGGGCGACCTCGCCCTGCAGCGGCATGCTGCAGTCGAGGTGGATCTTCGTGTAGCCGGCGGTGACGTAGGCGCGGACGAGGTCGACGGCGAGCGGCATCGCCTCGGCGGCCGGGCGGTCCTGCCACGTGTTCGGGCCGAGGTGGTCGCCGCCGAGGACGAGCCGGTCGGCCGGGAAGCCCTCGGCCTCGGCGAGGTCGAGCACCGCGGCCCGGAAGTCCGCGGGGGTCATGCCGGTGTACCCGCCGAACTGGTCGACCTGGTTCGAGGTCGCCTCGATGAGCAGGGGGGCGTCGTCCTCGAGTGCCTGGCGCATCGAGGCCCGCAGGACGTACGGGTTCGCCGAGCAGACCGAGTACATGCCCTCACCGGATCCGGCACGGTGGCGAGCGACGAGCGCAGTGATGGGGTTCACGTGGTTCTCCTGGTGCGTGCGCCGCGGTCGGCGGCGCTGCCGACGCGGCACCGTCCGGCGCCGCGTCCGGACCCAGTGTCGGCAACGACCGATCACTTCCGCTGCCACAACGATCACTCCGGTCATTCGCAGTGATCGTTCTGGCGCATGATGGGTCCATGGACAACGACTCGCCGGACGTCGGCCGCAAGCGGCGGGACCGGATGCGGGACATCCTCGAGCGGGTGCGGGAGCAGGGCTCGACGAGCACCGACGAGCTGATCCGGGCCTGCGGCGTCTCGGCGGCCACGGTCCGACGCGACCTCGGCGAGCTCGAGGCGCGCGGTCTCGTCGTGCGCAGCTACGGCCAGGTCGAGTCCGTCGGTGCGCTCCCGGAGCTGCCCGTCGTGATGCGTGCCTCGGAGGCCGACGCCGCCAAGCGCGCGGTCGGTCGGCTCGCCGCACGGCTCCTGCCCCCGGGGCGACAGGCCGTCGCGGTCAGCGGGGGGACCACCACGAAGGAGGTCGTGCGGGCGCTCGGCGACCGGAACGGTCTGACGGTGATCACGAACGCCGTGACCATCGCGCTCGAGGTCTCGCGCAGCCCGCGGGTGAAGACGATCCTGACCGGCGGCACGCTCCGCGCCACCTCGCTCGAGGCGGTCGGTCCCCTGGCCGAGGCCGCGTTCGCGGCGTTCAAGGTCACGACGGCGTTCCTCGGCACGGACGGCATCAGCGCGGCCGGCGGCGTCACCACGCACGACGACACCGAGGCGCGGACGAACGGCGTGATGGTGACGCACGCCGACCGCGTGGTCGTGGTGTGCGACGGCTCGAAGGTCGGGCGGCAGACGATGGCGCGGATGGCCGACATCGGCGACGTGTCGGTCCTGGTGACCGACGAGCACGCCCCGGCGGAGGCGCTCGAGCAGATCGCCGCGGCCGGGGTCGAGGTCCTCATCGCCTGAGCGCTCCACGCCCGAACGCGCACTCGTCCTGCGCGTTTCGCGAGGCTGCGTGGTGGTCGTGCCCACCGCGCCCTACCGTGGGGCCCGGCCGGCGAACCCCGTCGAGGCCGCGCACCCGGACGCCGCAGGAGCCCGCGTCGGGACGCGTGACCTCCCACCCCTCCGTGCCCTCTGCCACCCGCCGGGTGGCCCCGACCGTCGTCCCTCGGCGGTACCCCGAACGAAGGGCTTCCCATGACCCGCATCGTGTTCGTCGGCGCCGGGAGCGTCGTCTTCACGCGACAGCTGCTCGCCGACCTCCTCCGGTACGACGACCTCCCCGAGCTGGACCTCCGGCTGTTCGACGTCGACGAGCGTCGCCTCGCCGTCGCCGAGGCCACCGCCCGCCAGGTGAGCGAGCGCCTCGGCCGGCCGGTCACCCTCACGGCGACGACCGACCGACGCCGCGCCCTCGCCGACGCGGACTTCGTCGTCGACATGGTGCAGATCGGCGGGATCGCCGCGACCCGGACCGACCTCGAGATCCCGGAGCGGTACGGCCTGCACCAGACCATCGGTGACACCACGGGGGTCGGCGGCGTCTTCCGTGCCCTCCGCACCTTCCCGTTCCTCACCGAGCTGACCGCGGACATGCGCGAGGTCGCCCCGGACGCGGTCCTGCTCAACTACACGAACCCGATGGCGATGAACATCTGGTGGGCGGACACCGTCGCGCCGGACATCACGGCGCTCGGGCTCTGCCACAGCGTCTACTGGACCGCGCACGACCTCGCCGGACTCCTCGACCTCGACGTCGAGCAGACCCGGTTCCGCGCAGCAGGCGTCAACCACCAGTCGTGGTTGCTCGAGTGGACGCACGAGGGCGAGGACCTGTACCCGCGGCTCCGCGAGCGCATCCGGCAGGACCCGGAGCTCGAGCGGCGGGTACGGGTCGAGGTGTTCAAGCGGATCGGCTCCTACCCGACCGAGACGAGCGAGCACTCCTCCGAGTACCTGTCGTGGTTCCTCCGCTCGCCGGAGCAGGTCGACCGGTTCCGCCTGCGTCCGCTCGAGTACGTCGGCATCTCCGAGGACAACGTCGCCGAGTTCGAGGCCGCCGAGCGCGACCTGGCGGCCGGCCGACCCGTGCAGCTCGAGGAGGGCGCCTCGGAGTACGCCCCGCAGGTCATCCACTCGCTGGTCACCGGCACCGAGCGCGAGATCCACGCGAACGTGCCGAACAGGGGCCTGATCGACAACCTGCCGGACGGGTGCGTCGTCGAGGTCCCGACCACGGTCGGCGCTGGCGGCATCGCACCGATCCCGATGGGGGCGCTCCCCGTGCAGGCAGCGGCGCTGAACCGGCCGTACGTCTCCGTGAACGAGCTCACCGTGCACGCCGCGCGGACGGGTGACCCGGTCGCGATCCGGCAGGCGGTGCTCATGGACCCGAACGCGTCCTCGACGCTCACGCCCGAGCAGATCTGGGAGCTGTGCAACGACCTCGTCGTCGCCCACGGGGACCTGCTGCCGGAACCGCTGCGCGCGACGATCCCCGCACGCGGGATCTGAGCTCGCCGGCCGACGCACCACTGACGACGAAGGAGTCCGCAGTGACACGCACCACCAGCAGCAGCACACGCACCAGCAGCAGCACACGCACCGCCCGCCGCCGCACCGGACGCGGCGCGCTCGCCGTCGCGATCGCGGTCGCCGCGACGGTCCTCACCGGCTGCGCACCGCAGGGTGCCACCGAGCTCGACACCACGGCACCGGTCCACCTGACCATGTGGTCGGGCCAGAGCGACGAGGCGGCGAAGCTCCTGCAGGTGCTCGTCGACGAGTACGAGGACGAGCACCCGAACGTGACGATCGACATGTCCTCCGGGGCCTCGTCGACCGACGAACTGCTCCAGAAGCTCGCGGCGTCGTTCGCCGGGAACGACTCACCCGACATCTCGTACACCTTCGGGTCGTGGGCGAGCCAGCTCGAGCGATCCGGGCGGACGCTCGACCTGCGCGCCGAGGCGGAGGACCCGGACACGCACTGGGACGAGTTCTCCCCGGCGGCTCGCGGCACCGCGCAGCCGACCGGGCGGAAGGTGATCGGCTTCCCCGCGGTCGTCGACAACATCTCGCTCTTCTACAACAAGACCGTCTTCGACGCCGCCGGTGAGCCGTACCCGACGGCGGACTGGGACTGGTCGGACTTCCGTCGCGCCGCGAAGGCGTTGACGGACCGGGACAGCCAGACCTTCGGCTACGGCTACTCGGTCTCGGGCAGCGAGGAGACCACCTGGCAGATGTGGCCGCACCTCTGGCAGAACGGCGGTTCGATCCTGTCCGAGGACGGCGAGCACGCCGCGTTCGACTCGAAGGCCGGCGTCGACGCCCTGGAGTTCATGCGGTCCATGGCCGTGACCGACCGCAGCGTGTACCTCGACCAGACGGACACGAAGTTCGCCCAGCTGTTCGAGAGCGACCGCGTCGGCATGATCACCTCCGGTCCGTGGGAGCTCTCCGCCCTGCAGACGGCCGGGACCTCCTACGGCGTGGTGCGGCTCCCCGGCACCGACGGTGACCACCAGACGGTGTCCGGGCCGGACCTCTGGACCCTCTTCGACAACCACGACGTGAACCGCGCGTACTGGGCGAAGGACTTCACGAAGTGGCTGACCTCGCCCGAGCAGGACGAGCGGTTCAACGTCGCGGTCGGCAACCTGCCGCTGCGGTCGAGCGAGGCCGACAGCGAAGCGTTCCGCAAGCAGGTCGACGCCCTGCCCGGACTCGACGTGATCCAGGCGAACTCCGCCAACGCGAAGCAGGTCCGCCCGACCCTGCCCGGCTACAACGGCCTGTCCGAGGCGTTCGGCAACGCGGTGTCCCGCGTGCTGCAGGGCGAGGGCGAACCGGCCGAGGCACTCCGGCAGGCGACCGTCGCCGCCGACAAGGCACTCCGTCAGGGCTAGGAGGCCCCCGTGACCACTCCCGCACTCCGCACCCGTCCGACCACCGACACCGCGCCGCCGCGGCCACCGCGCCGACGTCGATCGGCCGCCGCCCGCGAGGGCCTCGCCGGCTGGGGCTTCGTCGCCCCGGCCCTGGCGGTCGTCCTCGGCCTCACGATCTTCCCAGGGGTCTGGGCGCTCGTCCTCTCCTTCCAGCGCTGGGACGGCTTCAGCCCGCCGTCCTTCGCCGGCATCGAGAACTACCAGGACCTGGCCACCGACGCGAGCGCGCTCGCGGCCGCCGTGCACACCCTGCTGTACACGGTCCTGTTCGTCCCCGCGTCCCTGCTGCTCGGACTCGCCCTGGCCGTCGCGCTGAACCGGCGCATCCGGTTCATCGGGCTGTACCGCACGGCGATCTTCGTGCCGTTCGTGGCCTCGGCCGCGGCGACGGGCATCCTGACCACCTACCTGTTCAGCCCGCAGTTCGGCATCGTCAACAACGTGCTCCGCGTGCTGCACGTCCCGCCCCAGGGCTGGCTCGAGGACCGCGCCGAGGCGATGGTCGTGATCGTCGTCATGTCCCTGTGGGGGCAGGCGGCCTTCACGACCGTCATCTACCTCGCCGCCCTGCAGGACGTCCCCGGCGACGTGCTCGAAGCGGCCCGGATCGACGGCGCGAACAACTGGCAGACCTTCTGGCGCGTGGTGTGGCCGCAGCTGGCGCCCGTCACCGCGTTCGTCGGGATCTACCAGACCCTGCAGGCCGTGCAGCTCTTCGACCTCGTCTACGCAACCACCCGAGGCGGACCGCTCGACGCGACCCAGACGATCGTCTACTACCTGTGGAAGACGGCCTTCCAGAACCTGCAGTTCGGCTACGGGTCCGCCATCGCCTACGGCATGTTCTTCGTCACCCTCACCGCGACCGTGATCGTCACGCTCGTGCAGCGCCGAGCCGGAAGGAACGCGTCACGATGACCGTCGAGACCCGAGTACTCGAGACCCCGAACCGGCCGGACGCCGTCGCGACACCGGCGGAGCGCACCACACCCCGTCGTCGACGTCGCCTGCCGTTCAGCCCGTGGCACCTCCTGCTCGCACCGGTGGCGCTCCTCTTCCTGCTGCCGTTCGTCGAGATGTTCATGACGTCGCTCGAACCGGCCTCGGAGATCAACAAGTTCCCGCCGTCGTTCCTCCCGACGCAGTTCACGCTGTCGGGCTACACGCGCCTGTTCGCCGAGTCGGACATCCTGCACTGGCTCCTCAACACGGTCATCGTGTCGGCGTCGGCGATCGTCTCGCACCTCGTCCTGTGCTCGCTGGCCGGGTACGGGTTCGCGCGCCTGCGGTTCCCGGGGCGGACGTTCGGGTTCCTGGCGATCCTCGCGACGATCATGATCCCGTCGCAGCTGCTCATGATCCCGACGTACGTCATGTTCGCCCGGTTGCACCTCGTGGACAGCCTCGGTGCCGCGATCGTGCCCTGGCTCGCCTCGGCGTTCGGCATCTTCCTGATGCGGCAGTTCTTCCTGTCCCTGCCCGCCGAGCTCGAGGAGGCCGGCCAGATCGACGGGTGCACCCGCCTGCAGGTGTTCTTCCGGATCGTGCTGCCGCTCGCCCGTCCCGCGTTGGCGACGCTCGCGATCTTCACGCTGCTCGGGTCGTGGAACGACCTGGTCTGGCCGCTCGTGGCGATCAACGACGCCGACTCGTTCACGCTGCAGCTCGGTCTGACGAACTTCCAGGGGGCGCGGCGGACCGACTGGTCGCTGCTGATGGCGGGGAACGTGGTCGCCACGCTGCCGCTGATCCTGCTCTTCCTGGTGGCGCAGAAGCAGTTCGTCGCGACGATGGCCTCGGCCGGTCTGAAGGGCTGAGCAGCACGGACGACGGGAGGCACGGTGCTCACGGGCACCGTGCCTCCCGTCGTCCGTGCGGGCGGTCCGCAGGCACGGCTGCCGGCCGGGAGGCGCGGGTCCGCCCGGAACCGAGCCGCTGGCTGGGCGCGGACTGCCGGCCGGGAGGCGCGGGTCGGCTCGGTACCACGCCTCCCGTCCTGCGCACGGACGGACCGGAGCCGCGGGGCGGGCCGGTACCGTGCCTCCCGTCCGGGCGCATCGGCCGTCCACGCGGCCGCAGCGACCACGACGGAGCGCCCCTCGGATCCCGAGGGGCGCTCCGTCCGGTGGCCGTGTCGGCCACCGCTCACTTCAGGCCGGAGGACGCGAGACCGTCGATCACCCGCCGCTGCAGCACGATGAACAGGATCAGCACCGGGGCCATCGCCATCAGGCTCGCCGCCATGAGCAGGGGGTAGTCGATGGTCCGGTCGCTGGACAGGGTCGCGAGCCCGGCGGCGAGCGGCATGTCCTCGGCGCGGGTGGAGACCACCAGCGGCCAGAGCAGCTCGTTCCACGACCAGAGCACGGTCGTGATCGCGAGCACGCTGATCGACGGGCGCGCGAGCGGCAGCATGATCCGCCAGAAGGTCTGGAACGGGTTGGCTCCGTCCATGCGTGCCGCCTCCTCGAGCTCCGCGGGCATGTTGAGGAACGCGGTCCGCATCAGGAAGGTGCCGAAGGCGCTGAACAGGCCCGGTGCGACGATGCCGGCCAGGCTGTCCAGCCACCCGAGGCCCTGGACGATCTGGTACTGCGAGATCAGGTAGACCTGCGACGGCACCAGCAGGATCGACAGCACGATCCCGAGGATGACCGCGCGGCCGCGGAACCGCATGCGGGCGAACGCGTACCCGGCCAGGGTGCACAGCACGATCTGCGCCAGGGTGCGGATCAGGGTCACCCAGATCGAGGTCGCGAGCTGGTCGAGGAAGGGGAGCCGTTCGAACACCCGGGCGAAGTTGCTCCACTGCAGCTCACCGGGCCAGAAGGTCGGCGTCGGCGAGGTCACCTGCGCGTTCGTCGACAGCGCCATGACGATCTGCCACAGGAACGGGAACGCCATGACGAACCCACCGATGCCGAGCACCACGTGGATCCACCAGTGGCTGCCCCCGCGGCGCCCCGGACGCGCCGTCGTCTGCGCCCGGCTGCGGCTCGCCGCCCTCGTGGCCGCCGCGACCTTGCTGCCGCGCGCTTCGATGATGCCGGTCATGACTGGACCCACTTCCGCTGGACCCGGAACTGCAGGACGGTGATGATGCCGATGAGCACGAAGATCACCATCGCGATGGCAGCCGCGAAGCCCTTGTCGTTGTCGATGAACCCGGCGTTGTAGAAGTAGAAGACGAGGGACATCGTCTTCGGGATGACCGGGTTGGTGGAGCCGAGGATCGCGTAGAGCAGGTCGAACAGCTGGAAGCTCGAGATCGTGGTGACGACGAGCACGAAGAAGATGCTCGGGGTCAGCAGCGGCACGGTGAGCGCGTGGAACTGGCGCCAGCGACTCGCGCCGTCCAGCTCTGCGGCCTCGTACAGCTCGGGTGGGATGTCCTTGAGCCCGGCACCGAGGATGATCATCGAGAAGCCGAGCGACGACCACAGGCCGACGAGGGACACCGCGACGAGCGCGAAGCCCGGGGTGGAGATCCAGTACGGGCCGTCGATGCCGACCAGCCCGAGGAACCAGTTCACGATGCCGAAGTCGCCGTTGTACATGATGCGCCACACCAGGGCGATCGCGGCGGGCATCGCGACGTAGGGCAGGAAGAACAGCACGCGGTAGAACTGTGCGAAGCGCAGGCCCGGCGTGTTCAGCAGGCTCGCGAGCCAGACCGCGATCGGGATGCCGAGCAGGACGATCACCGTGTAGACGATCGTGTTGACCAACGACTGGTACAGCTGCGGGTCGGTCAGCAGGCGCCCGTAGTTCGCCAGGCCCGTGAAGGTGGCGCCGCCGAACACGCCCCAGCTCGTGAACGAGTACCAGAACGTCTGCAGGATCGGCCAGATGAAGAACGTGCCGACGCCGATGAGCAGCGGCAGCACGAACAGCCACGGCCAGATGCCGTCGGTGCGTGGTGCCCGCGACGGTCGCGAGGGGCCGTCGGGACTGGTGTCGGGCGGTGCGGACACCTGTGTGGCGTCCGGTTGCTGGGTGTTGATCGTCATCAGGTCGCTCCTCGGCCAGGGCGGTCGGATCGGGTGGTCCGTGCGGTGCGGATGGGCGGACGGGACGGAGCCGGCCGGCCGGGCGCGGGCCCGACCGACCGGCTCGTCGTCACTCCTTCGCGAGTGCTGCGTCCATCTCCTGGGCGAGCTTCTCCGTCACCTGGTCGACCGGCTCGGAGCCGTCGAAGGCGCTCGGCAGCAGGTTCGTCTCGAGGGTGTTCCACGCGGCGGTGTTCTTCGACACCGGCAGCGGCTTCGCGTAGTCGACCGCGTCGAGGAAGACCTGCAGGTCCGCGTCGGGCATGGTCTTCGTGAAGGCGTCCTGCGTGCCCTCGTACGCCGGGATGACCGCGCCCATGTCGCCCTGCTGCTGCTGTGCCGGCTTGCTCGCCAGGTACGCCTGCAGTGCCTGGGCGGCGGCCTTGTCCTTCGACCCCTCGGCGACGACGTTCGAGACGCCGTGGATGACGGTCGCCTGCTCCTTGCCCTTCGGCAGCGGGTAGACGACGACGTCCTGCTCCATGTCGGTGCCGATCAGCGCCGACCGGAACCAGCTGCCGCCCTGGTACATCGCGAGCTTGCCGGAGGTGAACCACTGGTCCGCCGTGGTGTCGGTCAGTTGCTTGATCGTCGGCGAGGCGCCCGAGTCGATCAGGTCGGTCCAGAAGCGGATGCCCTCCTGCGCGGCCTTCGTGTCGTACTCCGACTTCCCGTCGTCGATGACGGACCCGCCGGCCTGGAAGATCGTGTCGTAGTAGGTGGTCTGTCCGTCCATGCCGCCGGCGGCGCCGTACGCGCCGTCGCCCTGCAGCTTCTGCGACAGTTCGGCGGCGGTGTCCTGGAAGTCCTGCCACGTCCAGTCCTTCGACGGCATCGCGACGCCGGCCTGCTCGAACAGGGCCTTGTTCACCCAGACGCCGATCGTGTCGAAGTCCTTCGGCACGCCGTACTGCTTGCCGTCGTAGGTGTACAGGTCGTCGAGCGCCTTCGAGTACTTCGACGGGTCGATCGCGCCCGACTCCACGGCGCCGGTGATCGGTGCGAGCTTGCCGTTGCCCGCGTAGAGCTGGAAGTTCGGGCCGTTCATCCAGAACAGGTCGGGCAGCGTGTTGCTGGAGCCCTGTGTCTGCAGCTTCGTGAAGTAGTTGGCGTACGGCGTGACGTCGACGTTGACCGTGATGTCCGGGTACTCCTCGTTGAAGCCCTTGATGTTCGCCTTGATCGCGTCGACCTGGTTCTGGTCCCACACGGCGTACGTCAGGTCGGCCTTCGTGTCCTTCGCGACCGTGCCCGTCCCGGAGTCGGAGCCGGCGGACGAGGCGCTGCTGCACCCGGCGAGGAGGGCGACGGCGCTGACCGCGGCAGCGAGGCCGAGCAGGGCGCGGCGGCGACCGCGGCCGTGACGGGGGGAGGGGAGGGTCATCGGGTGTTCCTTCCGGAGAGGTCGTCGCGGCCGGCGGCCGAGAAGTGACGGATCGTGGCATCGGGCAGGGGCGGCACGTCGAGCGGGACGGAGCCGTTGCGGAGCGAGCGGGTGGCGAGTGCGCCGGCGGCGACGGCCATGCGCGCCGCGATCGGGGACAGCGTCGTCGGTTCGCCGAGGGCGACCGAGCGGAGGAACTCCGTCATCGTGAGGAGGTCGGCGTCGGCGTGACCGTCCTCGACGCCGTCGACGGGGTACTCGACGTCTCCGGCGACGTCCCAGTTGCGGCGGTGGGTCCACACCTTGACGACACCACCGCCGGTGTCGCCGACGTTCTCGAGCCGTCCGTGGGTGCCGATCACCGTGTAGTTGCGCCAGTAGTCGGGCGTGAAGTGGCACTGCTCGTAGCTCGCCTGCACGCCGTTGTCGAGCGTCATCATCACCATCGAGACGTCCTCCACGTCGACGACGGGGTTCAGGCCGGTCTGCTCGGCGGGCGGCCAGTTGTCGAACGAGAACCAGTCGGTCATGAGCTCGTCGCTGCGGTCCCGCCGGTCGGTGACGTCGCCGTACACGGAGAGCGACCCCATCCCGACGACCCGGCTCGTGTACGCACCGGCGAGGGCGTGCACGACGTCGAGGTCGTGGCTCGCCTTCTGCAGCAGGAGGGAGTTCACGCGGCTGCGGTCGGCGTGCCAGTCCTTGAAGTAGTAGTCGCCGCCGTTGCCGACGAAGTGGCGGACCCACACCGCCTTGACCTCGCCGATCTCACCGCGGGCGATCACCTCGCGCATGAGTCGGACGACGGCGGCGTGCCGGAAGTTGTGGCCGACGTACAGGGGCGTCCCGGTCTCGGCGGCGGTGTTCAGGACGGCGTCGGCGTCCTCGACCGTGATCGCCAGGGGCTTCTCGAGGTAGACGGCGATGCCGGCACGGAGCAGGTCGATCGCGATCTCGGCGTGGGTCCAGTCCGGGGTGGTGACGATCGCCGCGTCCACGAGGTTCGGCACGCCGTCCGAGCCGATCAGTGCCCGGTGGTCGGCGACCACCTCGGCCTCCGGCCAGTGCGCGGCGGCACGTGTCCGGCCGCCCTCCGTGGTGTCGGCAGCGGCCGTGATCCGGGCGTCCACGCCGTCGGCGTCCAGCCCCGCAGCGGCCACGTGGTCGGCGATGGCCGACCGCTGGCCGATGCCGACGACGCCGACCCGGAGCAGGCGTGTGCTCGTGGTGGTCATCTCGCTCCCTTGCGTGATTGTGACGGCAATGATGCCAAATCGATCATGAGTGCACAATAAGCACGGACGGCTCGATCACGGAAGCGTGCATCCGAGGTTGTTACATGTCGGCAACGTCACGACGACGGGAGACGACGGCACCGGCCGACCACGGCTGCGCAGCCGACGACGTCGACGACGACGGACGGATCCGAGGTGACCGCAGCCGTGGGGCGTCAGCTCGCGACGACGAGTTCCACGCCAGCGGAGGCCAGGTCTGCGGCGAACGACGCCGGCACCGCCTGGTCCGTGACGAGCACGTCGATGCGGTCGAGCGGGCAGATGCGCGCGAAGGTGGAGCGCTCGATCTTCGTCGAGTCGGCGACCACGATGATCCGCCGTCCGACCGACGCGAAGTGCCGGCTCACCTCGGCCTCGCCCTCGTGCATGGTCGTGGCGCCGTACTGGCCGGACAGCCCGTCGACCCCCAGCACGACGACGTCGAGCGCGAACCCGTCGAGGGTGTCGCGGACCGTCGGGCCGATGAGCTCGTACGACTGCCGCCGTGCCACACCGCCCGTCACGACGATCTTGACGTTGGCGCGGATCGACAGCTCGTAGCCGATGTTCAGGGCGTTGGTGACGATGGTGATGCCGCACTCGCCGTCGGCGCGGATGAAGCGCTCGGACTTGCCGAGCTCCCGCGCGACCTCGGTCGTCGTCGTCCCGCCGTTCAGGCCGACGGTGTCCCCCGGGGAGACGAGCGCGGCGGTCGCCCGGGCGATGGCGGTCTTCGCCTCGGCCTGCCGGGCGATCTTGTACTGCAGCGGCAGCTCGTACCCCGCGCCCAGCGCTGCGGCCCCACCGTGGGTGCGCGTGACCAGCCGCTGGTCCGCCAGGGTCGTGAGGTCGCGCCGGGCGGTCGCAGCGGAGATGCCGAGCGCCTCGCCGATCTCGGCGATGGAGACGTTCCCGCGGTCGCTCACGAGCTCGAGGAGCGCGTTGAGCCTCTGCTGCGGGGTCATGGCGTCATCCTACGGGCGTGTTCGCTGCGCGATGTGAGCGGAAATGATGCGCGTTGTTTGCACCGATCACGATCGGTCGGCAGGCTGTCGGCGTCCGATCAGTCCCGATCGGCACGACCGGAGGGCTCGCGATGACCGCGAACGGTGCAGCGCTCGGCATCGACGTCGGGGGCACGAGCATCAAGGTGCGCCTGGTCGCCGACGACGGGCGGGTGCTCGAGGAGCAGCGTGTCCCGACGCCCCGGGAGGACCCGCAGGCCATCGCGCTGGCCGAGCTCGTCGCGACGCTGGGACAGCGGGCCCGGACGGTCGCCCGGCGACGGGGGACGGAACTCGGGGCGATCGGTCTGGTCGTCCCCGGGGTCGTCGACGAGGACGCCGGCCGATCGGTGCTCTCCGTGAACCTCGGCTGGCGGGACGTTCCGGTCCGGGCACGGGTCGACGACGCCCTGCGCGCGGCAGGCGTGGACGCCGTCCCGCTCGCCTTCGGCCACGACGTCCGTGCCGGAGCGCTCGCCGAGGTCCGGGCCGCCGGTCCGGGAGCGGCCCCGGGCGGTCCGCTCGCCACCGACACCGACACCGACACCGACACCGTCACCGACACCGCCACCGACACGATCGCCGCGCTCGGCCGTGGCACCGTCGCCTTCGTCCCGGTGGGGACCGGCCTGGCGAGTGCCCTGGTCGTCGACGGCCGGGTCGTACCGGGCGGCGGGTGGGCCGGGGAGGTCGGCCAGGTCCGGATCCGGGACGGCGCGCACGCGGGCCTCCGGGTCGAGGAGGTCGCCTCGGCCGGCGCCGTCGCACGCCGCAGTGGTGCTCCGAGCGCCCACGACGCGATGCTCCGGGTGCTCGACGGGGACCCGGTCGCCCGACGGGCGTGGGACGACTGCGTCGACGTGCTCGCCGACACCCTGGCCTGGCTGACGGCCGTCGCGGGGTGCCACACCCTGATCGTCGGCGGCGGGCTGGCGCAGTCCGGGCCGCTGCTGTTCGACCCGCTGCGCGCCGCCGTCGCGGACCGCCTCGCCGGGGTCCGACTGCCCGAACTCGTGGGGGCGCGCCACGGCGATGCGGCCGGCGCCATCGGTGCGGTGCTGCTCGCCCGCCAGGCCCGAGCCGGCTCGGCGCAGGCCGGCTCCGCGCGTGCCGCGTCGGTGCCGGACGTGGCGGTGACCGCGTGACCGTCCTCGTCCGCGCCCCACGGATCGTCACCGCCGCGGTCGACCTGTCGGAGGCGTGGCTCGCCGTCGAGGACGGCCGGGTCGCCGCGGTCCGCACCGGTGCGGCACCGGTGCACGACCGTGTGGTCGAGGCGCCGGGCACCGTCCTGCCGGCCTTCGTCGACCTGCACGCGCACGGTGCCCTCGGGCACGACTTCGCCTCGTGCTCGGTCGCCGAGGCGCGGGCGGCCGCCGACCACCACGCCGCGCGGGGGACCACCCGCCTGGTGGCGTCGATCGCGACGGGCACGGTGCCGGACACGGTCGCTGCCCTGCACCGCCTGCGACCGCTCGTCGACGACGGCACGCTCGCCGGACTGCACCTCGAGGGGCCCTGGCTCGCACCCGCCCGCCGGGGTGCGCACGCCGCGCAGCTGCTGCACCCGCCGACCCCCGACGAGGTCGACCTGTTCGTGGACGCCGGCGGTGCGGCGCTCCGCATCGTCACCCTCGCGCCCGAGCTCCCGGGTGCGCTCGACGCGGTGCGGCGGCTGGTCGCGGCGGGCACCGTCGTCGCGATCGGGCACACCGACGCCGACGGTGACCAGGTCCGGGCGGCGGTGGACGCCGGTGCGACCCTCGTCACGCACCTGTTCAACGGGATGCCGCCGCTGCACCACCGTGCGCCCGGCCCGGTCGGCGTCGCGCTGTCGGACGAGCGTCTCACCGTGGAGTGCATCGTGGACGGCCACCACCTCGACCCGGTCACCGTCGACGTCGTGCGCGGAGCCGCGGGTGACCGCCTCGTGCTCGTCTCGGACGCCATGGCCGCGACCGGCTGCCCCGACGGCAGCTACCGGATCGCCGGCTCGGAGGTCGTCGTCTCCGACGGAGTCGCCCGGCTCGCGGACGGCTCGTCACTGGCGGGGAGCACGATCACGGTGGCGGACGCCGTCGCTCGCTTCGTCGACGGTCGTCCGGACCGGCTGCCGGCGGCGGTGCACGCGTCCTCCGCACGGGCGGCGTCGGTGCTCGGTCTGCGTCCGCCGCTCAGCGTCGGATCCGCCGCCGACCTCGTGGTGGTCGGACCCGACGGGCGGATCCACCCGCTGCCGCTCGGACCGGCCGCCTGACCGAGCGCGGCCGCCCGCCCGGGCGGCCCGTGTCACGGAGCCGGCGCCGTCGGACGGGAGGCGCGGTGCCGGCCCGCCACGTGCCTCCCGTCCGGATCAGCGACGCGCCGGCGGGCCGCACGCCGCGCCGACGACCGGACACCGGTTGCCGTCGAGCTCGTCGGTGTACTCGTCGCCGTCCCCGAGCAGCACGTGCCGGTACGCCTCGTCGTCGATCGGTTCCGCGGAGCGCACGGCAGCCTCGAGCAGGCTGTCGTCGACCTCCGGCAGGGCGCTGACGGCCACGAGCGTGTCGCCCACGACCGCGGCGACCTCGTGGCCGTGTTCGCTCGTCCGCCGCACGACCCCGCCGTCCTCGTCGCACGACGTCTCCGCCTCGGAACCGCCGCCGGGGGCGACCCCCTCGATCGGTCGGCCGCACGGCGGGGTCGTCGCGGCGAGCGTGACGACCGTCAGATCCGATCCCGACGCGTCGCCGGGCGCGTGCGCCTCCTCGGCAGGCGAGGAGAACACCTGCAGGAACCCCGGCAGCCGCTGCTCGATGTTCGCCTCGTACACGGAGCCGTACCCGTCGGGGGAGATCGTGACGGGCCGGAAGTCCGCGCCGATGGCGACCTGCGCCAGCGCGATGGCCTGCTCGTCCCGTTGCACGTCGCTCCCGTGGACGCGGACGCCGACCGCGACGACCACCGCGACGACCGCGACCGCGGCGCCCGTCCCCAGGACGGCGCCGAGCTTCCGCAGGACTCCGCGGTGCACGAGCATCGCCGGGACCGCGGCGACGACCGCGCCCACCAGGTACGGCGTGGGCGTGGACGCGAGGAGCGGGAACGTCGGCTCGGGGCCGGCGAGGGCAGCGGGCAGCAGCGCCGCGACGAGGACCGCGGGGACGAGGACGAGGCCCGCAGCACCGAGCCACGCCGTCCGGCGACGCCGGGTGGCGAGGACCGCCAGACCACCGAGTGCTCCGCACGCCACGACCGTGTGGACCAGCAGCGCCACGAGGCCGGGTACGCCGACGAAGAACGTGAGGAGGGCGGCCGCGCGCGCGAGGTGTGCGGCGCCGACGCCGATCGCCGCCGCGCCGAGCACGTGCACCCAGGGGTGCGTCCTGGTCTGCTCGCTGGTCGCGTCGCCCACGCTGTGCCCCCGTCCGTCGGACCCCCTGTCCGACCGAGCCGATCCTCGCACGCCGCGCGTCGGTCACGGTGGGGACGGGTCGTCAGCGGGGCGAGGGTCGGAACCAGCGGATGAGCTCGCGGAGCGCCGGCAGCGAGCTGATCTGCGTGCCGTCCGCGGCGTCGAGGTCGTCGAAGGTCGTCCGGTAGCCCGGGGCCTGCTCGACGTCGGTGTCCTCGGCCGGGTAGCCCATCGTCCACTCCGGGAACTGCCGCTCCTCGATGAGCTCCTCGGTGAGCACCGTGACCTTGGTGTGCCGGTCGTCGTGCTTGATCGTCGCCATCTTCGCGCGGACCGCCTGGTCCGGACCCTCGAGCAGCTGCAGGAAGTAGCCGTTCCGGAAGAGCAGGACGCCGGTGATGTCGTTCTCCGCGTTCGCCCGCCGACTCTGCGCGAGCAGGCCGGCGAGGTCGTCGTCGTCGAGGGATCGGGTGGCGACACTCGAGTAGATGAGGGACAGCATCGGGGCTCCTTGGTGGCGGTCGTGCCGGGTCCGTCAGTCAACTCCGCGGCACCCGTGCGTCCACGGACCACCGGGGGACGAGCGGACAGGCCGACGTCGCACGGCCGTCGGCTCTGGGAGGCTGGTGCCATGGACCCCGTCATCGTCATCGGAGAAGCCCTGGTCGACGTGGTCGACCGCCCCGATGGGCGCGTCGAGCACCCGGGCGGGAGCCCGATGAACGTCGCCGTCGGCCTCGCTCGCCTCGGCCGGGCCGCACGGCTCGTGTGCGCGCTCGGCGACGACGACCACGGCGGTTCGATCCGGGCGCACGTCGGCGCGAGCGACGTCGAGGTCGACGCGACCGCGATCGAACGCACCTCCACCGCCGTCGCGACGATCGGCGACGACGGCGGTGCGTCCTACGAGTTCGACCTCGACTGGCGCCTCGACCCGGTGCAGGTGCCGGTCGGCACGCCGCTCGTGCACGTCGGCTCCATCGGTGCTGTGCTGGAGCCGGGAGCACGGACCGTGCTCGAGGCGCTCCGCACCCGCCCGACGGACGCCCTCGTCTCCCTCGACCCGAACGTCCGTCCGTCGATCACGCCCGACCGGGATACCGTGCTCGCCACCCTCGAACCGCTGTTCGCCGAGGCCGACGTGATCAAGCTCAGCGACGAGGACGCCGCGTGGCTCTGGCCGGACCGCAGCGTCGACCAGGTCCTCGACGGGCTGCTGGCGCACGGGGCGGCGCTCGCCGCGGTGACGCTCGGCGGCTCGGGCTGCGCGATGGCGTCCGCCCGCGCGCGGACCACCGTGCCGGCGCCGCGCGTCGAGGTCGCGGACACGATCGGCGCGGGTGACTCGTTCATGGCGGGGCTGCTCGCCGGCGTGCTCGCACGGGGATCCGCGCCCACCGGCCTCGACACCGACGAGCTCGGACGCCTGGCGTCGCTCGCGCTGGCCTGTGCCGCCGTCACGGTGTCCCGCCCGGGCGCGGACCCGCCCGTCCGGGCCGAGCTCGACACGGACGCCGCCGGGGTCCTGGGCGCCTGACCGCTCGTCGCCCGGCCGCACGCCCGGACCGAACGTGCGGGGCAGCGACGGGTGCTCGCCACGGATGAGCCTCGCGTCGCCCGCACAACGGGGAGCACGTGGCGCCGCGGATCGACCTGGCGCGAGGTGCTCCCGGTTGTGCGCGAGCACATCGCACCGGCGGCCGACCGCGCGACCGCTGACCGATCGACCACCGACCGCGTGACCGCTGACCGATCGACCACCGACCACCGACCGCGCGACCGCTGACCGCCCGACCACCGACCGCCGACCGTTGACCGCGTGACCGCTGCGGCCCGCGCGGGCGCACGGCCGCGCACCGGCCGGGCCCCCCGCCGTCAGGCGTGCGCGGCGAGGAACGCGTCGGTCTCCGCGGCCGTCGGAGCCGTCGCCGGCCCCCGCCGTGTCACCGCGAGTGCCGCCGCGGCATTGGCACGCCGGACTGCGTCGACCAGCGAGTGACCGCGCGCCAGGGCAGCGACGAGCACGCCGCCGTGGGCGTCACCCGCGCCGTTCGAGTCCACCGCGTCGACGGGGAACCCGGGCACCAGGACCGGGGCGCGCCCCGGCTCGGCGACCCAGCAGCCCGCTGCGCCGTCACGGGCCAGCGCGGTGCCGCGGGCGGATGCGGCGATCGCCGCGACCGCCTCGGGGAGTCCCGCGGCGGTCGGTGCCATGAGCCGTGCCTCCCGGCCGTTGGCGCTGACCACGTCCGCGCGCGCCGTGACGGGGCCGAGCACCGCCGGGGGCAGCGTGTCGACCAGCGGTGACGGGTCGAGCACGACACGGACGGAGTCGGGCACCGTCGTCAGCCAGTCGGCGATGGCCGGACCGTTGACGGCGTGCGCGAGGCCGTAGCCGGAGACGACGACCGTGTCGTCCGGCCGGAGCGCGACGCGGTCGAGGTCCGCGCGGCCGAGCCGGCCCTCGGCGCCGACGCTCGTCACGAAGGTGCGCTCGGTGGAGGCGTCGACGAGTGCGACGCAGTACCCACTGTCGACGTCGTCGAGCCCGGGCTGCAGGACCTCGACGCCCGAGTCGACGAGCGCCGCACGGACGACGTCGCCGAACGGCCCGGTGCCGTACTGCCCGGCGAACACCACGGGCAGGCCGTCGCGGACGGCGGCGACCATCGTGTTGAGCCCGCCGCCCGCGGTGATCTCCGACGCCGAGGCGATGACGTCACCGCCGGGCTCGGGGATCGCGTCCACGCGCAGGACGATGTCGACGACGACGTTGCCGACCGAGACGAGGCGGCTCACGCGCGCTCCTCGGGAGCGTGCAGCTGGCCGCGGGCACCGCCGGTGAGCAGGTACACGAGGGCGGCGACGACGAACGTCACGATCCACCCGAGGCCGTTCGCGCCGATCCAGCTGTCCGAGAGTGCTCCGACGAACACGGGGTCCGCGTCGCCGACCTGCACCGAGGTGAAGAGGAAGCCGACGACGATCGCGACGACCCAGGCGGCGAGGGCGCCCCAGGCGACGCCGCCGCGGTACCAGTAGCGGCCTCCGGCGCGGAGGTCGAGCAGCGCGGCCGGGTCGTACCAGCGTCGCTTCGCCATGTCGGCGATGAACACCCCGAGCCAGGCGGTGATCGGCACCGCGAGCACCGAGATGAACGTGATGAAGGGCGCGTAGAAGCCGTCGGCGACGAGCATGAAGTACATCGCGCCGAGGGTCGTGACGACCACGTCGACGCCGACCGCCCACACGCGGGGCACCTTGATGCCGAGGGTCAGCGTGGTGAGGCTCGCCGAGTACACCGACAGGTGGTTCGACAGCAGCAGTCCGCCGAAGGCCGCGACCAGGTACGGGATCGCCATCCAGCTCGGCAGCAGGTCGCGGATCGCCGCGACCGGGTCACCGGCCTGCGCGAGGGTGGGGTCGCCGGCGGAGACGAGGGCGCCGAGACCGACCAGGACCACGAGGGGGATGCCCGCGCCGGCGGCGCTGGCGCTGATCAGGGCGCCCGCCTTCACCGAGGTGCGCGTGTACCGGGCGATGTCCGCACCGGCGGTCGCCCACCCGATGCCGGTGCCCGCGGCGATGGTGCCGATGCCGATCACCATCGCGGCGACCGGGCCCGCGGGCTGCGACCCGACGACGTCCCAGTCGACACGGAGCACCAGGAACACGGCGACGAAGACGTTGAGGGCGCCGAACACCCACGTCGCCCACTTCTGCACGGCGACGATGAACGCGTGGCCGAGCCCGGAGACGAGCACGGTCGCGACGACGAACACGAGGATGGCGACGATCGTCAGCACCGGGTTCGCCTTCGCGTCGCCGTCGGTGCCGAACAGGATCGTGAAGAGCGACAGCAGCACGAAGGCCGCGGTCGTCGTGTTCACGGTCTCCCACCCGAGGCGGGAGAGCAGTGACACCGCGGTCGGACCGATGTTCCCGCGCACGCCGAACACCGCGCGGCTCAGGGTCAGACCGGGAGCCCCGCCGCGGCGTCCGGCGATGGAGATCACCCCGACGACCGCGAAGGACCCGGCGGCGCCGATCACCGCGACGACGAGCGCCTGCCAGATCGTCAGCCCCTGGAACGCCACGAGCGTCGCACCGAGGGGGAGCCCGAGGATCGAGATGTTCGCGGCGAACCAGACCCAGAACAGGGCCCCGGGGGCGCCGTTCCGCTCGTCGTGGGGCACGGGCTCGATGCCGCGCTGTTCGACGCTCGTCAGCGTGCCGCTGGAGAGCGTGCCGCCGGAGCGCGTGGTGGTGTCCTGGGCCATGGGGTCCTCTTACGTCATCGGAAGGGTGCTGCGGGGGAGGTGGGGTGCTGCGGGGGAGGTGAGGGTGCGGCGGGGGAGCGAGGTGCTCCCGGGGAGGGGTGGTGACCGGGCGGCGGCGGAGGGGGGACCGCCGCCGTCCGGCGTCGGGTCAGGCCCGGTGACGGAGCGCGAGCAGTCCGTCGACCAGCGGGCCGAGCTCGAGGTGGTTCACGGCCGTCACGGTGGTGACCGCGTCGACGGGCCAGGCGTCCGGACCGTGCACGGCACCGAGCACGGCACCGGCCATCGCGGCGATGGTGTCCGTGTCGCCGCCGATCGACGCGGCCGTGCAGAGCGTCTCCCAGGGGTCGAGGTCGAGCGCCACGAGGGCGAGCGCTGCGACGACCGACTCCTGGCTGGCGACGCTCGTGCCGACGAGCTGCGACACGGTGTCGATCCGCTCGTCGGCGGGGACGGTCGGCAGGAAGTCGCGCGCCCAGGTCGTCCTCGCAGCGATGTCCGCGCCCGCGACCCAGTGGCCGCGGGCCGCGCCGATCGTGGCGGCCGCGACCGCGGCGTCGAGCGCCTCGGGCCGGGAGGCGCCGCCGACACCCGCGCTCACGGCGGCGGCGACGGCGCTCGCCCCGGCGATGCCGATCCCCGTGTCGTGGGTGACGCGCGACGCGTCCTGCACGGCGTCGACCAGACGCACGAGGTCACCGGAGGGCACGGCGATCCCGACCGGCGCGATCCGCATCGCGGCGCCGTTCGTCGTCCCCGTCGACCCGGCCTCGGACGCCGGGACGCCGTCGAGGATGCGCTGCACGGCCGTCTTCGTGCTGGGGCCGAGCAGGTCGAGCGAGCCCTTGGCCTCCATCGCGCGTTCCCAGGCGATGAGCGCCTCGGCGAAGCGGGTGGGGTCGATGTGCCCGTCACCCTCGACGAGGAGCTCGGCGACCATGACCGCCTGCTCGGTGTCGTCGGTGATCGTGCCCGCGGGCATGCCGGCGGCGATCCGCTGGTGCGGTCCGGCGTCGACGAACCCGGAGATCGTGCCGTGGTCGGCTCGGATCTGCGCGAGGGACATCGACTGCGTGGGCATGCCGAGGGCGTCGCCGATCGCGAGGCCGGTCAGGGCGGCGAGGGCGTGGGTCTGGTCGTTCACGGTGTCCTGTCGAGTCGTCATCGTGCGGTCCCGAAGCGCATGTGCAGGCGGAAGCGGTCCGGGTCGAGGAGGCTGTCGACGCGCTCGACGAACGCGCCCTGGGCGGTGCGCGAGTCACGTCGGCTCCGGAGGAACGGGGTCCCCTCGGCGCGGTCGAGCAGGCGGGCGTCCTCGGCGTCGAGGGGCACGACGTCGACCCACTGCTCGGCGCTCGCCGGCACGAGGCCGGCCTCGGCGATGGTCGCCGTGAGCGAGTCCTCGACCAGTCCGTCGGTCGGTGCAGCGGCCAGGCGGCCGACGGCGGGCAGGATGCTCCGCTCGAGCGACACCGGCCGCCCGCCCACGACGGTGCGCAGCCGGTCGACCGCGACGAACGCCGCGTCCGCAGCGTCGACCTCGACCTGGAGGCCCGGGTCGTCCACGCGGGCGAGTCGCAGGATGCGGGTGGTCACCTCGGTGCCCGAGGCGGCGATCGACCGCGCCCAGCCACCCCGCGGGTCGAGGGCGGCGCCGTCGAACGTGACGACCGAGCCGACGCCCCCGTGGGTCGAGATGTACTCGTCGTCGGCCAGGTCGGCGAGGGCGGCGCGGACGGTGCCGCGGCTCACCGCGAAGCGGGCGGCGAGGTCGTGCTCGCCGGGCAGGCGCTCACCGGCGCGGTACCGGCCCGTCGCGATCGCGTCGCGGAGGGCGTCGGCGACGAGGCGTCGCTTCGATGAGACGGGCATGGACAGGAGTGTACATGTACAACGCCTGTCCAGTCACCGAGGCGATCACACGACGGACGGGAGGCGCGGTGGCCGCGGGGCCCCCGCCCCCCCCCCCGGGGGGGGGGGGGGCGGGGGCTAGTACCAGGCGGTGTAAGACGCGGCGCGGCCCCCCAGCGGCCGCGGGGCGCCCCCCACCGGCGGATCGTGGGG
>NZ_JBIVRJ010000005.1:0-259240 GCF_044755625.1 Curtobacterium sp. NPDC092190
TTTGTGTTCCCGGTTGTTGTTCTTTTTTTGTGGGGGGGCCCACCCTTTCTTCACGCGGTTCTGGGGTGGGGGGGCGGGGGGCCGCCCCCCCCGGGGGGCGCCCCGGGGGGGGGGGGGGGGGGGGGGGGCCCCGCGCCCCCCCCGCCTCCAGTCCGTCTGCGGTCACGTCCACCGCACGCCGTCAGCAGGCGACGGACCGCGCCATCCGCTCCAGCAGCTCCCGCGCGGACATCGCCGCCGTGAGCTCGACCTCGACCGGGTTGATCCCGATCGCGCGCTCGAACGCGCGGCGGCGGGCCTGGTCGGCGATCGGGACCTCGGGGCGTTGCGGCAGCCGGGCGATCGCGCGTGCTGCAGCGTCGAACGCGCCCTCCGGGGAGCCGAGCTGCTCCCACATGGTCCGCACGTCGTGCGCGACCTGCTCGTCGTCGCCGCCGAACTCGTAGCCTGCGGAGGCCATGGTGGCCAGGCCCTGTGCGACGGGGTCTTCGGGGGTCATCCCGGCATGGTCGCACGGCAGCCCGCGTGCGTGCTCCGGGGTCGTCGCCTGTCCCCCGACATGCTGACACCCGTACCGGGGATGCTGTGTCCCCCGCCACTGCGCTTGGATGGAGGTGCGGACAGGACGTCCGCCGCACGACGGAGGGCACGATGCTCGAACACACCAGCGCCGACACGCAGGCGGCAGCCGCCGCGGCCGCCACCCTGCACCTGCGCATCACGATCGTCGGCGCCACGGTCGACGTCCTCCGCGACGTGCCCTTCCACGAGGCCCACGTCGGCATGGTCGCCGAGCGGATGGGCATCACGACGGAGGAGCTCCGCCAGCACTTCCCGTCCTGGGACGGCCTCGTGCTCGCCGCCGTCGACCGCTGGAACGGCGCACGACTGGAGGCGGTGGCGCACGAGGTCGGGGACGGCCCCACGGTCGACCTGCTGCGTGCGATCGTCGCCTCGAACGCCGAGGACCCCGCGCTCATGCGGCTGCTCGTCGCACTGCTCTCCGTCGCCGGCAACCCTGCGCACCCCATGGCCACGTACCTGCGGTCGCGCTACCAGCTCTTCTTCTCGCAGGTCAGGCGCGGACTGGAGCACGACATCGCCGTCGGCCGCGCGCCCCACACGATGGACCCCCGTCGCGGTGCCGAGCAGCTCATCGCGCTGTACGAAGGGCTCCAGCTGCAGGCGATGCTCCGCGCGGAGCTCGACCTGGTGCCGGCGTTCGACCGTGCGGTCGCCCGACTCGAGCGCGGATGGATGGAGCGGTACGAGCCGCAGGCCGCGCAGCGCTTCTCGACGTGGAGCGACAGCGGGAGCTGGGAGATCTGACCCCTGGCCGCGAGGCGCGTCACCCGGGTCGACCCGGAGCCGCACGGGCGTAGTCGTGGAGGCTCCGACGGAAGGAACCGACATGGCAGCACCGAACCCGATCCAGGTCCAGAAGTACCTCAGCGGCATCGACTACCCCGCCTCGAAGGAGGACATCGTCGCGACCGCCGAGAAGGAGGACGCCCCCGGTGACGTCCTGGACGCCCTGAAGGGGATCCCGGACGGCGACTACGACGCCCCCACCGCGGTGACGAAGGCCGTCTCCGACAAGGGCTGAGGCGCTCGCACCACCCGAGACCCGGGCTGGGCGACGTTCCTCGTGCTCCCGGGCACGAGAGCGGTCGCCCAGCCCGGGTCTCGTGTCGGGTGGTCCCTCAGCGCGGGCGGTGGCCCCGCGGCACGGAGCCGTTGCCCGGGTCGTACCCGGTGTCCCGCAGGACGGGGATCGCCGTCGTGTCGTTGTGGACCGAGTGCACCGTCACCCGACGCGCCCGCCGCAGGGCCCGTCGCGCGCCGGGGGTCGCCACGAGACCGCCGAGCACGAGCCCCGCGCCGATGCCGAGTGCCACCGAGACGGCCGCCACGAAGTCGAGCGCGGCGCCGGACGCCCCCGACATGAAGTGCAGCAGGGCATCGGACACCGCGACACCGGGCAGCAGTGCACCGCAGAACGCCGGCACCGCGATCGCCGCCACGGCCGTGCGCATCCGGGCTGCTGCGATGGTCGACAGCACGCCGAGCAGCACCGACGCGATGAACGTCGCTCCCAGCAGCGGCATGCCGAGGTGCCGGAGCTCCCAGAGGAACGCGCCGGCGGTGACCGAGAACACCACCGCGACGGGGATGACCCGGGCACTGGCCTGCTGCACGAAGCAGTTCGCCGCCGCGGACACGACCGTCAGCGACAACGAGGCCCAGAGCGGCAGCGGTTGCAGCACGATGCCGGACGGGTCGACCTCGATGCTGAGCCACTGCAGGACCGCGATGCCGGCCGGGACCCCCACGACGATCGCGGCGATCACGAGCACGATGTAGAACGCCCGGGCGACGGCCATGGCCCGGAAGCCGGAGATCGCGTCCTGGGCCCAGGTGACGAGCGACACGTGGGGCAGCAGCAGGACGACGAGTGCGGCGACCATCGTGGCCGCACCGGTCGCGGTCAGGACGTCGGCCCAGATCGCCAGGGTGCCGATGGCCGAGGCGACGGCTGCCTGCGCACCGGAGACGAAGAACTGCGGGAAGCCCCTCCCGGTCAGCCAGCGGCCGGACAGGATGATCCCGAACATGAGCACGAACGCGCCGACACCGGCGCGCCAGCCACCACCGGCCTGCATCGCGATCGAGGTACCGAGCACCGAGAGGCCCACGTCGGCGAGCCAGGTCGGCCACCGGGTCGGCAGCCGCAGGACGGCGACCAGGGCGCTCACCGCGCTCGTCATGTCGCGCTCGCCGTGCACCAGGTCGTCGACGATCTGGTTCGCGCGCGCGAGCCGGTCGAGGTCGGAGCCGTCGGACTGCACCGTGCGGACCTTGACGAGCGGCGGGTGGTCGGCCGGAGCGTACTGGAGCGTGACCGAGCTGCCGGAGAAGTCGAGGTCGAGGGGCGCGAGGTTCCACTTCGTGGACACCGCGACGACGGCGGTCTCGACACTGCGGGTGTCCGCACCGGAGGCGAGCATGACCTCGGCCAGGTCGAGGCAGAAGTCGACGATCTGCACCGGCGAGTACTGCTCGCGCGGGCGGGTGTCCGGGGTGACGTCCTCGTAGATCGTGCCGCGCAGGCGGGCACGGGCGTCGCGGATGTCGTGCTGTGCGAGGTTGCGGACGCGCGGCCGGGGTGGGCGCCCGGGCCGCGGGACGCCGGGGAGGAACTGCTCGGCCATCAGACCATGGTGCCAGCCGCTCGTGCCCGAGTCCGGACGTCCGCTGGACGTTGCCGATGACGGGTCAGTGACGGGCCTGCGTGCTGAGTCGTCCGGCTGCGAAGGCGGTCATGGCCGCGCCGACCAGCACGACGACCTGCCCGGTCAGCTGCAGTCGGGTGGTCCGGATCGGCAGCATCGTCTCGCCGGCGAGGGGCGCGTAGGCGAACCACCCGAACGACGGGTTCGGTGCTGCGAGGAGGAGGACCACGCCGGCGACGAGCAGGATGATCCCGACCAGCAGCCCCCGGAGCGTCCAGGTGCGGGCGAGGCGAGCGGCGCACACGGCCGCGACGATCCCACCGAGCAGGGCGAGGACCGCCCCCACGACGAGCTGTCCGGGTCGGTCCCCGCTGACGAACGCGAAGTCACCGCCCGATGCACCCGCGATCCAGCCGGACGAGTCGAGTCGCCGCACCGCCAGGAACACCACGCCGACGAGGGCGACGAGTGCGCCCACCCACGTGACGACGTGCGTGCGGGTGCGGAAGAGGCGGCGCATGCGCCCTACCGTACCGATGGACGGACGGGAGGCGCGGTGCCAGCTGGCACCGCGCCTCCCGTCCGTCCGTCGGTGACGACTACTGCTCGAAGGTCGCCTTGAGCTCGATCTCGACGCCCGTGAGCGCCTTGGAGACCGGGCAGGTCGCCTTGGCCTCGTCGGCCGCCTTCAGGAAGGCGGCCTCGTCGATGCCGGAGACCTCACCGTTGACGGTGAGGGTGATGCCGGTGAGCTTGAAGCCGCCGGCGCTGTCCGGGCCGAGCGAGACGTCGGCCTTGACGTCGAGGGCCTCGACGGTGCCGCCGGCCTCGCCGAGGATCGCGGAGAACTGCATCGCGTAGCAGGCCGAGTGGGCCGCGGCGATGAGCTCCTCGGGGCTGGTGGTGCCACCGGCCTCGTCCGCGGCGCGCTTCGGGAAGGAGACGTCGTAGGTGCCGACCTTCGAGCTCGACAGCTCGACCTGGCCGGAACCGTCGTTGAGGCCGCCCTGCCAGGCGGTGCGTGCGGTGCGCGTGGGCATAGCCGCTCCTTTCGTTGGGGGAGGCCCCGTTCAGGGCCGACGCCAGTCAATCGGAGAACGACCGTTCTCGCAACCGGCTCTCGGGGAAGACGCAGGATGTCCGGCGACCGAGATGCGCGACAGGTGTAGTTTTGACGGAGATCGAAGGAGAACCCATGCACGCCGTCGTGTTCGAACAGTTCCGGACGTTCCCCGTCCTGACCGAGGTCGAGAAGCCCGTCCCGGGACCCGGGGAGGTGCTCCTCAAGGTCGCCGGTGCCGGGGCGTGCCACTCCGACGTCGCCGTCTACCGCGAGTTCCAGGAGGGGCAGCCGGGCGCGCAGGCCCCCGGGTTCGTCCTCGGGCACGAGACCTCCGGGTGGGTCGAGGCCGTCGGTGACGGGGTGAGCGGCTTCACCGAGGGCGACGCCTACCTCGTCTACGGGCCGGTCGGCTGCGGGCACTGCTCGTCCTGTTCGAAGGGCCAGGACACCTACTGCGAGAACGCTGCCACGAACCCGTACGCGGCCATCGGTCTCGGTCGGGACGGCGGCATGGCGGAGTACGTGACCGTCCCGGCGCGCAACCTCGTCTCGCTCGGTGACGCCGACCCGATCACGGCGGCACCGCTCAGCGACGCCGCGCTCACGCCGTACCACGCGATCAAGGCAGCGATGCCGAACCTGGCGGGCGGCGGCAGGTACGCGCTCGTGGTGGGGCTCGGCGGTCTCGGGCAGATCGCCGTGCAGATCCTCACGGCACTCACCGGCGCCACGGTCATCGCGACCGACACGAAGCAGGACGCGATGGACCGTGCCGCGGCCCGCGGTGCGGTCACCGTTCCCGCCGGGCCGGACCAGGCCACCGCGATCCGCGAGCTCACCGGCGGCAAGGGCGTCGATGCGGCGTTCGACTTCGTCGGTGCGACGCCGACGATCGCGACCGCGAAGGCCTCGATGGCGATCGGCGGACGGCTGACCGTCGTCGGGATCGCCGGCGGGACCGTCGAGTGGAACTTCTTCACGACGCCGTACGAGTCGACGATCACGAACACCTACTGGGGCACGATCGAGGACCTGCACGAGGTCGTCGCGATGTACCGAGCGGGGCAGATCGAGCCCGACGTCGAGCGGTTCGCGTTGTCCGACGCGCTCGAGGCCTACCGCAAGCTCGAGGCCGGCGAGCTGTCCGGCCGCGCGGTGGTCGTCCCGACGCTGTAGCGGGCGCGGCCGCGGCCGCGGCCGCCGCGGCTGCCCGAGGCTCGGCTGGGCGGACGGTTTCGCGGCCGCTGGGCCGCGAACGTGTCCGCATGCGCGAGCCTCGGCCGCGCGGCCGGCGCGGCCCGTGCGGGCCGCGCCGGCCGGACCGGCCGGGCCGGGCCGGCCGGTCAGACCGCGGGGCCCGCGGTCCGCAGGGCGTCGGCCTGCTCCGGGGAGGAGCGCGCCGCGTACCCGATGCGGCTCTCGCGGACGTGCCAGGCCATCCGCTCGGCGGCCTGCTCCACGTCCCCCGCGTCGATCGCGGCCAGGATGCGCCGGTGATCGGGCCACAGGCGCTTGCCGCGTGACGAGGTGTCGAGCGCGTAGAGCCACTCGATCTTCCGCGAGAGCTGCCGGAGCAGGGTCGCGAGCGTCGTGCTGCCGGAGAGCTCGGCGACCAGCAGGTGGAAGCGCTCGTTCAGGTCGACGAGCAGGTCGAGCTCGTCCCGCTCGACGGCCGCGTCACCCTCGTCGAGGACGGCCCCGAGTTCGCGGCGCACGCGCCACCAGTCCTCCGGCGGGGCCTCCGCGTCGAAGAGCGTGCGCGCCCGGGTCGCGGCGCGGCGGGCGGTGGCGGTCTCGAGCGACTCGCGGACCGCGAACAGGTCGTCGGCCTCGTCGAACGGGATGTCGGCGATGCGCGAGCCCACGTTCGGGCGCGACACCACGAAGCCCTCGCCCTCGAGCCCGCGGAGTGCCTCGCGGACCGGCACCCGGGAGACCCCGTGCCGCTCCGCGAGGAACGCCTCGGTCACCCGGGTGCCCGGTTGCAGGGCGCCGGTCACGATGTCGTGGCGGATGGCGTCGATGACGCTCGTCCCGTTCAGCACGGTGCCGATCGTGCCACACCGCGCCGGTCGCCCACCCGGGACGCCGTCACGCAGCCGCCTCGGCGAGGGCCTTGCCCGGGATGGCGTCGAGCAGGTCCTTCGAGTACTGCTCCTGCGGGTCGTCGAACACCGCGGCGACCGATCCCCGCTCGACGACCTCACCCCGGCGCATCACCACGACGTCGTCGGCGATCCGCCGGACCACCCCGAGGTCGTGCGTGATGAAGAGGTAGCTCAGCCCGAGCCGGTCCTGGAGCTCCTCGAGCAGCGCCAGGATCTGCTCCTGCACCAGGACGTCGAGCGCCGAGACCGCCTCGTCGAGGATGATCAGCTCGGGTTCGAGTGCCAGCGCCCGGGCGATCGCCACGCGCTGCCGCTGCCCGCCGGACAGTTCGTTCGGCCGGAGCTGTGCGACCTCGCGGGGGAGCGCCACCTGGTCGAGGAGCGTCGCCACCCGCGCGGTGCGCGACGCCCGGTCACCGATGCCGAAGACGCGCAGGGGCTCGTCGATGATCCGCTCGATCGTCGAGGTCGGGTCGAGCGACCCGTACGGGTCCTGGAACACCGGCTGCACCCGGCGTCGGATCTCCCGCCGCTCGGCGCCACGGGCGGTCCCGATGGACTTCCCGTCGACCAGGGCGGTGCCCGACGTCGGCGTCTCGAGTCCGAGCACGATCCGCGCGACCGTCGTCTTGCCCGAGCCGGATTCACCGACGACCGCGGTGGTCGTGCCGCGGCGCACCGCGAACGACACCCCGTCGGCAGCCTTGAGCGTTCCGGCCCCACGACCGCGGAGCCGGTACTCCTTCACCAGGTCGGACACGACGAGGAACGGCTCGCCCGCGGCCACGGGCTCCGGCGCGACCCCGGACAGCGCGGGGGCCGCCGCGATGAGCCGCTTCGTGTACTCGTGCTGCGGGTCACGGAGGATCGCCTCGGGCGCACCCTGCTCGACGATCTCGCCGTCGAGCATCACGACGACGCGGTCGGTCCGGTCGGCCGCGACCCCGAGGTCGTGCGTCACGAACAGCAGCGTCGTGCCGTGCTGGTCGACGAGGGTCTGCAGGTGGTCGAGGATCTGCCGCTGCACGGTCACGTCGAGCGCGCTGGTCGGCTCGTCGGCGATGAGCAGCTCGGGCTGGCGGGCCAGTGCGACGGCGATGAGGATGCGCTGCCGCATCCCGCCGGAGAACTCGTGCGGGAACTGGTCCGCCCGCCGGGAGGCCTCGGGGATGCCGGCCTCGGTCATCAGCGCCACCACCCGCTGCCGGATCGCCGCGCGTCCCCGCAGCCCACCGGCCCGCAGTGCGTCGGCGATCTGCGCGCCGACCCGCATCGACGGGTTGAGGTTCGTCGACGGGTCCTGCGGCACGAGCCCGATCCGTCCACCCCGGACGCGTCGCATGAGCGCCTCGTCGGCGTGGGCGATGTCGTCGTCGCCGAGGCGGATCCCACCACCGGTGATGTGCCCGGCCCCCGGCAGGAGCCGGAGCAGGGCCGCGATGAGCGTCGACTTGCCCGAGCCGGACTGGCCGACGATCGCGACGCGCTCGCCGCGGCGGACGTCGAGGTCGACGCCGTGCAGGACCTCGCGGTCACCGAAGGCGACCCGCAGGTCGCGGACGGACAGCAGGGTGTCGGTCCGGTCGGTCTGGTCGGTCTGGAGGCGCGGTGCGGCCCCGGTGGTCGTGTCGCCGTCGTGCATGGTCCGGTCCTCAGCGTCCTGCGGCATAGCCCTGTGCTCCTCGCGGGTTGGCGGCGGCGCCCATGACGCCGGTGTCGGGGTCGCGCGTCACGCACGACAGGCGGCCGAGCGACCAGTCGCCGGCGCGGGTGACGACGTGTCCGAGCTCCTCGAGCCCGGCGATGACGTCGTCACCGAGGCGGTCCTCGACGACGAGGCCGCCCGGGGTCCAGGTGCGGGGCCAGAACGACCCCGGGAAGGACGTCGTGTGCAGTGCGGGTGCGTCGATCGCCTGCTGCGGGGACCACCCGCCGACGATCGTGCGGAGCAGGAAGAGCAGCTGCCACTGGTCCTGCTGGTCGCCGCCCGGGCTGCCCATCGCGACCACCGGCTCGCCGTCCCGGAGCACGAGCGTCGGGGTGAGCGTCGTGCGGGGTCGGGCGCCCGGGGTGAGCGTCGACGCGGTGCCCTCCTCGAGCCACGTCATCTGCATGCGGGTGCCGAGGCAGAACCCGAGCTCCGGGATCGTCGGCGACGACTGCAGCCACCCGCCGGAGGGCGTCGCGCTGACGATGTTGCCCCAGCGGTCGACGACGTCGATGTGGCACGTGTCGCCGCGGGTCTCGCCCGTCTCCATCACGATCGGCTCACCGCGGTCCTCGTGCACGGGGTCGTCCTCGGCCGGTGCGGCCACCGCGTCGCCGCGGGCGCCGGGGACGGTGGGCTCGCCGACACCGGCGATCGACTCGCCGCGCGGTGTGTACGTCTCACGCAGCGGGGGCATCGCACCCGCGGGCACCGAGACCGACCCCGGTCGCAGCTCGTGCGACGCACGGTCACCGATCAGGGCGCGACGCGCGTCGGAGTACGCATCGGAGAGCAGCTCGGCCATCGGGACGTCGCCGTCGCCGTAGTACGCCTCGCGGTCGGCGAGGGCGAGCTTCTGCGCCTCGGCGATCGTGTGCGCGCCGAGGACGGTCGACGGGTCGAGCCGTTCGTCGTCCAGCGGGTCGAGCAGGCGGAGGGTCTGCAGGAGCGCCGGTCCCTGGCCCCACGGCCCGGTCTTCGCGATCGTGTGGCCACGGAACTCCGCGGTCGTCGCGGGCTCGGTCGACGCCCGGAACGCCGCGAGGTCGCTCGCGCGGACCACCCCGGCGTGGTCGGTGCCGGACGCGTGGCGGTGCGGGGCGCGGACGAAGGCGTCGACTGCCTGCGCGACGAAGCCCTCGGCCCACTCGGTGCGGGCGGCCTCGATGCGCGCGACGCGCGCGCCCTCGCCGTCCACGGTGCCGGACCCTGCCTGCACGAGCCGTTCCAGGACCGAGGCCCAGGTCTCGTTGCGCACCATCGACCCGGCGACCGGCACCGAGCCTCCCGGCAGCCACCGCTCGGCGGAGGACGGCCAGTGGTCGCGGAACAGGTCCTGCACGGTCCCGATGGTGGCGACCACGCGGGGCGCGACCGGGTGACCGTCGCGGGCGTAGCCGATCGCGGGGGCGAGCACGTCGGCGAGCTCCCACGTGCCGTGCTCGGCGAGGAGGAGCAGCCACGCGTCGACGGCACCGGGGACGGCGGCCGCCAGTGCGCCCGCCCCCGGGACCAGGTCCAGGCCCTCGGACCGGAAGTGCTCCGGCGTCGCGCCGGCCGGGGCCGGTCCCTGGCCCACGAGGACGGTCGGTGCCCTGTCGGACGCCGTCGCGAAGATCGCGGTCACGTCGCCACCGGGTCCGTTCAGGTGCGGTTCGACGACGTGCAGGACGAAGGCGCCGGCGACGGCGGCGTCGAAGGCGTTGCCGCCGCGCTCGAGGACCGACTGCGCCGTCGCGGTCGCGATCCAGTGCGTCGACGCGGCCATCCCGAAGGTGCCCTGCAGGTCCGGACGGGTGGTCTCCGTCGGCGGGGTGGTGAAGGCGGGGTTGGTGCTCATGGTGCTGGTGCTACTTCCGGTCCGAGGCGGTGGGGTCGAGGGCGTCGCGCAGGGCGTCCCCGAACAGGTTGAAGCCGAGGCAGATGACGGCGATCGCGACCCCCGGCACGACGGCGGCCCACGGCGCCTGGCCGAGGTACTGCTGCGCGTCCGAGAGCATGATGCCGAGGCTCGGCGTGGGCGGCTGGATGCCGAGCCCGAGGAAGGACAGCAGCGCCTCGCCGATCACCGCGACCGGCATGATCACGGTGGCCTGCACGATGATCGCCGAGACGCAGTTCGGCAGGACGTGCTGCGCGATGATGCGCGCGCCGCCGGCGTCCAGCGTCCTCGCGCTCGTCACGAAGTCGGCGCTCGTGATCCGCAGGGTCTCACCACGCACGATCCGGATCATCGCCGGCACGTGCGAGATGCCGATCGCGATCACGGCGTTCGACAGGCTCGGCCCGCTGATCGCCGCGAGCCCGACCGCGATGATGAGGAACGGGAACGCGAGCGCGACGTCGGTCAGGCGGGAGATGATCGCGTCGAGCCAGCGCCAGTACCCGGCGAGCAGGCCGAGCGGGGTGCCGACCACGACGGCGAGCAGCACCGACAGCACGCCGACGACGAGCGAGACCTGGATCCCGTACAGCGTGCGGGACAGGATGTCGCGGCCGAGGTCGTCGGTACCGAACCCGAAGCCGACGGTGAAGGGCACCTGGAACGGCAGGTCGAAGTGCGTCGCGGTCGGGTCGTGCGGTGCGACGATCGGTGCGGTGATCCCGGCGAGCACGACGACGGCGAGCATGATGCCCCCCGTCATGCCGAGCCGGTTCGTCCGGACCTGCTTCCAGATGCGACCGCGGCTCGAGCCCAGGTCGAAGGGAGCGGTGATGGTGGTCATGCGGTGCCTCCGACGCGGATCTTCGGGTTGATGACGGAGTACAGGACGTCCACGGCGAAGTTGATGAGGACGTAGCCCAGGGTGATCACGAGCACGACGGCCTGGATGACCGGGTAGTCGCGGGTGAACACGGCGTCGAGCGTGAGCTTGCCGAACCCGGGCAGGGCGAAGATGCGCTCCGTGACGACCGCGCCCGAGATGAGGCCACCGAGCTGCAGGCCGACGATCGTGACGACGACGATCATCGAGTTGCGCAGGCCGTAGCGGAAGAGCACCCGCGGGCGGCTGAGGCCCTTCGCCCGGGCGGTCCGGACGAAGTCGGTCTTCATCGTCTCGATCATCGACGCGCGGGTCTGGCGCATGATGACGGCCGCGAGCGACGTGCCGAGGATGAGTGCCGGGAGCGTCAGGTGGTGCAGCGCGCCGAGCGGATCCCGCGTCACCGGGACGTAGCCCGAGGCGGGGAACCAGCCGAGGCCCGCGGCGAGCCAGACGATCGCGAGGATGCCGAGCCAGAAGTTCGGCACGCTCAGGCCGACGAGCGCGGCGGCGTTCGCCATCCACTCGGGCCACCGGCCGCGGTAGCGCTCGGCGAGGGTGCCGAGGGCGACGCCCACGACGACCGCGACCACGATCGCGTAGAGCGCGAGCCAGAGCGTGACGGGGAGCGTCGAGCCGAGCAGGTCCGTGACCGGGGTGCCGGTGCGGGTGGACTGTCCGAGGTCGCCCTGCAGTGCGTTGACGACGAAGCGCCAGTACTGCACGAGCAGTGAGTCGTCGAGGCCGAGGTCGGCGCGGACGGCGGCGAGCCGCTCGGGGCTCGCCTCCTCGCCGGCCAGGGCCAGGGCCGGGTCGCCCGGCAGCTGCCGGACCCCGAAGAAGACCACGATCGAGGCGAGGACGAGCGTGAGCGCCGCCTGCCAGAGCCGTGTCAGGACGTACCGGGTCACTTGTCGCTGCCTTCCACGAACGCCGCCTGGCTGAGCCGGACCACGCCGTCGGCGTAGGTGGACACCCCGGCGACGTCGGAGCTGACGCCGGTGATGCTGCGGGTCCGGTAGAGGTAGATGATCGGGTCGTCCTGCTGGACCTTCGTGACCAGCTGGCCGTACAGGTCGGCGCGTTCCTGCTGGTCGGTGGCCTGCGCCGCCCGGGCGATGAGGTCGTCGACCTCGGGGTCGCTGTAGCCCGGGTAGTTGTTGCCGCCGCCGGTACCGAGGAACGAGCCGATGTTGCCGTGCGGGTCGACACGGCCCGACCAGCCGAGCTGCAGCGCCTGGAAGTCGCCGCGGGTCTGGTCGTCGAGCAGCGTCGTGTACTCGACCGGGGTGATCGTGATCGCGAAGCCGCCGGCGCGGGCCTGGGCCTGGAGCGCCTGGGCGAACCGGACGGTGTCGGGGGTGTTCGTCACCTCCATCTCGATCGGGAACGGCTGCTCGACCCCCGCTTCCTCGAGGAGCTCCTCCGCGCGGTCGGGGTCGTACTCCGGGCACGCCTTGCTCGCGTCGGTCGCGAAGGCGCTCGTGTCCGGGATCGGGGAGCACGCGACGTCCGCCCACCCGCGGAACACGCTCTGCACGAGCTCGCCGCGGTTGATCGACATGGACAGGGCCTGCCGGACCTTCCGCTCGGTGGCGAGCGGGGTGTCGAGTGGCTCCGGGTCGGTGCCGACGCCGTCCTGGTTGGCGAGGTTGATCGTGATGCCCTGGTAGCCGAGGGAGCCGGTGCGGAGGACCTCCAGGTCCTTCCGCTCCATCAGGTCGTCGACGTCCTGCGTGGAGATCGTGTCGGCGACCTGGACGTCCCCGGACTTCAGGTTCTGCGCGCGGATGCTGGCGTCGGTGATGATGCGGTAGGTGATCCGGTCGAAGTGGGCGCTCGCCGGGTCGTGGTACATCGGGTCACGCTCGACGGTGATCGAGGTCTGCGGCACGCGCTCGACGAACTTGTAGGGGCCGATGCAGACCGGGGCGTCCCCGAACCCGTCGCCCTCCTGCTCCAGCGCCGTCGGCGACATGACCATGCCCGCACGGTCGGCGAGTGCCGCGGTGATCGGGGCGAACGGGGTCGAGTAGCGGATGCGGACGGTGTGGTCGTCCACCGCGTCGATGCTGGAGACCGGACCCATCTCGCTCTTCCGGCTCGAGTCGTCCTTCGTCAGGTTCCGCTCGAGCGTCGTCACGACGGCGTCCGCGTCGAACGGGGTGCCGTCGGCGAAGCGGTAGCCGGTGTGCACCGGGAACGTGACGGTCTTCCCGCCGTCCGACACCGTCGGCAGCTCGGTCGCGAGCATCGGGACGATCGCACCGTCGGCGTCGATGTCGAAGAGCTTCTGGCACATCGTCTCCATGACGTACCGGGTGTACAGCGACGACGAGGTGGTCGGGTCGAGCCGGTCCGGTTCGGCGGAGAGCGCCATGACGAGGTCACCGCCCTCGCGGACCTGCTGGTCGCCGATCGCGACGGTGGTGACGGTGCCGGCGGTGGCACCACCGGCCTTCGAGCGTTGGACCGGCACGCACGCAGTGAGCGCGAGCGAGGCGGCCAGGGCGACGGCGGGCACGGCGAGGAGTGTCCGGCGGCGTCGAGCGGGGGTCTGGGACATCGTGTTCCTGGAGCTGCTGGTGTGCGTGGTGACTCTTGTGGAGTCACGCTCAGGAGTGCGGTGATTGCATACAATCACGACTGACAGCGCTCGTTTGTACACAGTGTGTTTCCGGTGTGTAACAGTTCCGCCGATCGTCGGCGCTCGTCTGCACGATTCCCGCCGCGTGTCATGCCCCCGGTCCGGGGGCTGTCCCGACCGGAGGCCTCCTGCGAACATCGACCCTCGGTGGGTTTCAGGGGCCCGCCGTTCCGAGACACGCACAGCGCCGGCGTCCGACGCCCGCGGCACCACGAGCAGGGGTTCCACCACATGATCAGGGCACGGGCGAAGTTCGCCGCGGCCGTCACCGCCGTCGTCATCGCGGCCGCGGGACTCGTCGCCACCGCGTCGCCGGCGCAGGCCGCGACCACCTACAAGGGCTCGGTGAAGGCCGGCACGACCTTGCAGCCGGGTGACACCATCACCTCGACCAACGGGCAGTTCCGACTCGTGATGCAGGGCGACGGCAACCTCGTCGAGTACGGCATCGGCAACGTCGTGCTCTGGGCGTCGAACACCCCGGAGCAGTTCGGCGCAGCAGCCGTCGTGCAGAAGGACGGCCGCCTGTCGCTCGTCCGGAGCGGTCGACTCGTGGCGCAGTGGGGGTCCGCCGGGGCGTCGAAGGACTTCGGTGTCCGCGCGGACGGCGAGCTGCGGATGCGCAAGACCGACAACGGCATGCTCTGGCGCATCACGGTCGCGCAGAGCAGCGTCCGGTCCGGCAACGAGATCCTGCCCGGCACCGTGCTCCGATCGAACCCGGGCGCCGCGCGGACGTTCACGATGCAGACGGACGGCAACCTGGTGCAGTACGTCAGCGGCAAGCCGGTCTGGTCGTCGCAGACGTTCGGCAACCCCGGGGCGAGGGCCGCCGTGCAGGCGGACGGCAACCTCGTCGTCTACGCAGCGGGCGGGCGGCGAGCGCTCTGGTCGTCCCGCACGTACGGGCGCGGTGCCGGGCAGTTGCTCGTCCAGGTCGACTCGAACGTCGTCCTGTACGGCGGCTCCGACACGCGGACCTGGTCGACGAAGCCCGTGACCGGTCTGCTCTGGCCGGTGAACGGGACGACCATCTCCGGCCGGTACGGTGACGACCGCGGGGCGGGGCACGTCCCCCGGTACCACCAGGGCACGGATGCCCCCGTGCGGGTCGGCACCCCGGTGTACTCGTCAGGTCGGGGCACGGTGACGACGGTGGTCCGCGACAACCCGAGCTACGGCAACTACGTCGTCGTCTCCTACGGCCTGACCACCGTCCTGACCGCGCACCTGAGCGAGATCGGTGTGACCAAGGGCCAGGTGGTCGGCATCGGCAAGCAGCTCGGCAAGTCGGGCAACACCGGGCAGTCCACCGGTCCGCACGTGCACGTCGAGACCCGCGTGAACGGCACGCTGAAGGACCCGTTGTCGCTGCTGTCCTTCCGCTGACCTCCGCGGCGGTCGCGGCCTAGGCTGATCGGGTGCAGCGCCACGACGCCGACTCGGTCCTCGCCGCCCTCGCCAGGACCCCGGGCGACGTCGCGGGTGCCCGGCGCGTCGCCCGACGGTTCGCCGACGTCGACGCCGGGGAGCGCACGGCGCTGCTCTGGAGCGAGGACGCGGGAGCGCGGCTGGTCGCCGTGCTGCTGCTGGTGCAGGCGATGCGCGCGCACCCCGACCCCGAGCTGACCGACGAGTACCTCGCCGCGGCGAAGGCCGAGCGGTTCGAGGACACGGTCCTGGTGGACGTCGCGGCCGAGGAGCTCGTCGGCGTCCCGCTCGTCGGCGCCTCGACCGGCCCGCTGTTCGCGCTCGCGAAGTCCGACGTGGCGATGGTCCGCCGGATCGCCGTCGTCGCGACGCTCGCGTTCGTCAAGCAGGGGGACGCCGAGGTGCCGCTCGCGATCGCCGGTCGGCTGGTCCGGGAGCGCAGCGACACCGTGCAGTCCGCGCTCGGGTGGGTCCTCCGCGAGACCGGGAAGCGCGCCTCGGAGTCGGCGCTCGTGGCGTTCCTCGAGCGGAACGGCCGCTTGCTGTCGACGGCGGCCCGGGCGACCGCGACCGAGCACCTGCCGCCGGCCGAGCGGGACCGCCTGCGCGGCTGACGACTCACCCTCGCGAGACGCAACGACGGCGACTGCTCGCAGCGCTGTACCGCTGCGAGCAGCAGCCGACGTTGCGTGTTGCCGAACCGGCGGGACCCGGCAGGACGGACGGCCGGCCGGGCCGCAGGGCGTCAGTGCGAGAAGACGTCGTCCAGCGTCCAGGTCGCCAGACCGCGCTCCTCGAGCAACTCGTGCAGCCTCGGGAGCGCCCCGATCGTGCCGGGGAAGTTCGCGTGTCCGATGACGATGTGTGCCGGCTGGAACCACTGCTCCGCGAAGCCGACGATCTGCTCCGCCGTGATGTCGCCCGAGTCGGCGAGCGTCCCGTACCAGAGCAGCGGGGTCGAGTAGCCGACGGCCGCCGCGGCACGGTCCACCCGCGCGTCGTGGTACCCGAAGGGCGGTCGGAAGTACGGGCGGGCGTCGACCCCGAACGTCCGCTCGAGGAACGCGTGGTTCCGCATCAGTTCGTCCTGGATCGCCTGGTCGCCGAGCTTCGTCAGCGCGGGGTGGCTCCACGTGTGGTTGCCGAGCTGCACCTGCCCGGAGTCGACGAGCGGCCGCAGCAGGTCGGCGTGCTCGGTCCACGACGGTCGGTCCCCGTTCACGAAGAACGTCAGGCGCGTCCCGGTCTCGGCGGCGAAGCGGGCGTAGGCCTCGACGACCTCGGGTGATGCCCCGTCGTCCACGGTCCACGCGATCCCCGGCGTGCCCTCCGGCAGGCCCGTGATCGTGCCGCCGGGCAGGGGGACCCGCGTCAGTGCCGGCCTCGTCGGGGTCGGGGTCGGGGTCGGGGTCGGCGTCGGTGTCGGCGTTGCCGTCGTGTGCGTGGGGGCGGAGGGCGTCGGCGCCGCGGGCCGGTCACCACCGGAGCAGGCAGCAAGGACCGCGGCCGCCAGGGTGCCGGTCGCCCCGGCGAGGATCGTCCGGCGGGTGGTGCTGTGGTCCATCGGCCCCAGCCTGCCGACCGGCCGGGCGCCGGCGCATCCGCACGCGGGAGGAGTCGCGGTGGCCGACCGGCCACCGGTGCGGACGGGAGGCCCGCCCCACCGCCGCCCGCAGCGCGCGTGGAGGACGGGGCTGGGAGGCCACCACGGGGCGGGCGCGTACCGAGGAGGTCACGTGAGCCGTGCCTCCCGGCCGGCCCGAAGCAACGACGAGAGGAACGCGACGTGCGCGCACTCACCTGGCAGGGCACCGAGAAGGTGTCCGTCGAGACCGTCCCCGACCCGACGATCCAGGAGCCGACCGACGCGATCGTGCGGATCACCTCGACGGCGATCTGCGGCTCCGACCTGCACCTGTACCGGGTCCTCGGCCCGTACATCGACAAGGGCGACGTCCTCGGCCACGAGCCCATGGGCATCGTCGAGGAGGTCGGCTCCGCCGTCACGAACCTCAAGGTCGGCGACCGCGTCGTCGTGCCGTTCAACATCTCCTGCGGGCACTGCTGGATGTGCCAGCACGGCTTCCAGTCGCAGTGCGAGACCACCCAGGTCAAGGAGTACGGCACCGGCGCCTCGCTCTTCGGGTACACGAAGATGTACGGCCAGGTCCCCGGCGGCCAGGCCGAGTACCTCCGCGTGCCGCACGCCGACTACGGGCCCATCAAGGTGCCGGACACCGGCGCCGACGACCAGTGGCTCTTCATGAGCGACATCATCCCGACCGCGTGGCAGGCCGTGCAGTACGCCGAGGTCCCCGAGGGCGGCACGCTCGCGGTGCTCGGTCTCGGTCCGGTCGGCCAGTTCGCCGCACGCATCGGCAAGCACCTCGGGTACCGGGTCCTCGCCGTCGACCCGGAGCAGGTCCGCCGCGACCTCGGGGCGAAGCACGGCATCGAGGTGTTCGACCTCGACGACGACATGGTGTCGAAGCTGATCGACCTGACCGACGGGCGCGGCCCGGACGGTGTCGTCGACGCGGTCGGCATGGAGGCGCACGGCAACCCCGTCGCCGGGTTCGCACAGCGCGCGGCCGGGCTGCTGCCCGACAAGCTCGCGCAGAAGGCGATCGAGACCGCCGGCGTCGACCGGCTCGCAGCCGTGCACGCGGCGATCGACCTCGTCCGCCGCGGCGGCACGGTCTCGCTGTCCGGTGTCTACGGCGGCATGGCCGACCCGATGCCGATGATGACCCTCTTCGACAAGCAGATCACGATCCGCGAGGGACAGTGCAACGTCCGCCGCTGGGTCGACGACCTCATGCCGCTCGTGTCCGACCCCTCGGACCCGCTCGGCACCCTCGACCTCACCACGCACCGGGTCTCGCTCGAGGACGCCCCGGAGATGTACTCGGTCTTCCAGAAGAAGGAGGACGGCTGCATCAAGGTCGTGCTCGACCCGTCGATGGCCGCGGCCTGATGACCGCCCGTCCGCTGCGGGTGCGCTGATGCGCGTCGTCGTGGTCGGGGCGACCGGCAACGTCGGGACCGCGGTGCTCCGACGGCTCGCGGCTGCGCGGCTCACCGGTGACGGCCGCGCGGGCGACGAGGACGGCCTGCAGGTCGTCGGCGTCGCCCGCCGGGTGCCGGACGCCCGGGTCGCGCCGTACGACGTCGCCGTGTGGCACGCGGTCGACGTCGGTGGTCCGCGCGCCGTGGACGAGCTGACGGCGGTGTTCCAGGGCGCCGACGCCGTGGTGCACCTGGCGTGGGCACTCCAGCCGACGCACGACATCCCGGCGCAGCACCGGACGAACGTCACCGGGACGGCGAACGTGCTCGCGGCGGTCGCCCGGGCCGGCGTCGGGCAGGTCGTCGTCGCGTCGTCGGTCGGCGCCTACCGCGGTGTCGACGTCGAGGGCAAGCGGACCCCGGTGGACGAGTCGTTCCCCGCCACCGGCATCCAGACCGCCACCTACTCGATCCACAAGGCCGAGAACGAAGCCGCACTCGACGTGTTCGCGTCGCAGCATCCCGGGGTCGTCGTCACGCGGCTCCGACCCGGACTGGTGTTCCAGCGCGGGGTCGCGGCCGAGCTCCGGGGGCTGTTCCTCGGGCACCTCGTGCCGATGTCGATCGTCCGGGCAGCTCGGTTCGCGGTGCTGCCGCTGCCGCTGCCGTTCGTGTTCCAGGCCGTGCACGCCGACGACCTTGCGGACGCGTTCTGGCGGACGATCGACCGACGTGCGGCCGGGGCGTTCAACATCGCGGCGACGCCGGTGCTCACCCCGCCACGCATGGCCCGGGCAGCGGGGATGCTCGGGGCGGTGCGGGTACCGCTCCGACTGCTGCGCGGGATCGTCACGCTGACCTGGCGGCTCCGGCTCCAACCGACGGACGCCGGATGGCTCGACATCGCCGCCGGGGTGCCGATCATGCGGACCGACCGGGCTCGGCGCGAGCTCGGGTGGGTGCCGCAGCACACGGCGGAGGACGCGCTGCGCGAGCTCGTCGGCGGGTTCGCGGACGGGGCGAACGTCGAGGCGTCGGGACCGCTGCGCGGCTGAGGGTCGCGGGCGTCCCTGGTGGGACCGGGCGTCCCTGGTGGGACCGGGCGTCCCTGGTGGGACGGTTCCACCAGGTACGCCCGGAAGCCCCTGCCGTGGCACCTGTTCTGGGAAGCACCGGGCGCGCTACGCTCCAGCCCAGGGCGCGGCCGTGCCCGGCAGGGGAGGGGCTGACATGGCGATCGACGACTTCGGGGTCCCGGGCGGGGAGACCCACAACCCGCTGATCCCGCCCGTGTACGACCTGGTCTGGACCCTCGTGGCCGTCGGCGGCCTCGTCACGCTCCTCGGCGTCGTCGCGGTGATCGTCCTCGTCGTGCACCGGTCCCGACGGATGGCCGCTCGTGGACAGGACCCCCTGCCCCTGCAGGAGGACCTGGCGTACCGGGCGATGCAGAGCGCAGCGTTCGCTCCGGCGGTCTCCCGAGAGCACCGGCTCGCCGAGCTCGACGACCTGCACCGCCGCGGCCTCATCACCGACGACGAGCGCCGGGACGCCCGGGCCGAGGCGCTCCGCGCGTAACCTGGCCGGGTGCTGCCGAGGAGCCCGCTGCTGCCGACGGACCTGCTGGGCGACTGGACGCTCCGCCGGACGGTCGACGACCGCCTCGCGGGTGTGACCGGCACCGTCACCGGGTCGACGACCCTGACGCTGACGACCCCGGACGAGGTGCGCTGGGACGAGTCCGGCACGATGACCTTCGACGGCCGCGTGGTGCCGGTCTCCCGGACCCTCGTCGTGCGCCGGGGCCCTGACGGCCGGTGGACGGTGCACTTCGCCGACGGCCGGGTCTTCCACGACTGGGTGTGGGGCACCACGGTCGAGCACGCGTGCGCGCCCGACGACTACACGGGCGTGCTCGACGGGGACGCCGAGTGCTGGACCGTCCGGTGGCGGGCACGCGGTCCGGCGAAGGACCACCGGCTCGACAGCGTCCTGCAGCGTCGGTCCACCACGGCAGACTGAGCGCATGGCACGCTCCTCGACCGGTACCGCCGCCCCACGGATCACCCCGATCGACCCGCGGGACCTCGACGACTGGGCACCGGCGCCCGGTGACGTCCTGACCGGGGACCGGATCGACGGCAGGCGCATCGACGTGCTCGACCTCGCGGGCGAGCGCCTGCCCGATCTCGAGCTCGAGGAGTGCGTGGTCGACACACTCCGGGCGGACGGCACCGACCTGCGCGGACTGCGCATCCGCGACTCGGTGGTCGAGACGCTCGACGCGCCGGTGTTCCGCGCCTCGAGCAGCGCCTGGCGCGAGGTCCGGGTCGCCGGTGGCCGGGTCGGCTCCGCCGAGCTCTACGACGCGACACTGAACGGGGTCGAGTTCGTCGGCATGAAGCTCGGGTTCGTCAACCTGCGCGGCTCGACGCTCACCGACGTCGTGTTCCGCGACTGCGTGGTCGACGAGCTCGACGTCGCCGACGCCCGGCTGCTGCGCGTGGCCTTCCCCGGCACCCGGATCCGCTCCGTGGAGGGCTCGGGCACCCGCATCGAGCACGTGGACCTGCGTGACGCCGACCTCGACCGGGTGGAGCGGCTCGAGGGCCTCCGCGGGGCGACGATCGGCACCGACCAGCTGTTCGCCCTCGCGCCGCTCCTGGCAGCGCAGGCCGGCTACCGCGTGGAGTGACCGGCGGGCTCCGCGTCGGCGGCCAGCGCCGCCGCGATGTCGGCCTGGACGAGGTCGCCGTGCACCGCGGCACCGGCCTGGGTCCCCGCAGCCGCCGACGCGATGACGGTGGCCATCGGTGACGTGACGTTGCCCGCGGCGTACACCCCGCGGACGCCCGTCTGGCCGACCGCGTCGACGGTGAGCCCACCGCCGAACCGGAAGCCGTTCACGACGACGTCCTCCGCGTGCAGCCCGAGCCCCTCGAGGAACCCGACGCGTGGCTCCGCCGTGCTCGACGCCGCGAGCGCGTCGAGCGCGACGACCTCCCCGGAGTCGAGCTCGACACCGGTCAGGACGCCGTCCGAGGAGCGGACCCGCGTGATCGACGCCTCGACCACCTCGACGCCGCGGGCCCGGAGACCGGCGAGCGCGGTGTCGTCGACCAGTGCGGGGTCCGTGACGAACGCCGTGACCCGGTCGCTCAGCGCGCGGAACATCTGGGCGTGGTGCGCACCGTTCGGTGTGGTGACGAGGACACCGATGCGGCCGTCGCGGACCTCCCACCCGTGGCAGAACGGGCAGTGCACGACGCCGCGTCCCCACTGCTCGGCGAGTCCGGGGACGTCCGGCAGCACGTCGACGGCGCCGGAGGCGACGACCAGCCGGCGCGACGTGACGACCGCTCCGGAGTCGAGGGTGACCGAGAAGCCGACGGGGTCGACACCGGTGCCCTCGGTGGCGGACGTGGCCACGACCCTCCCGGCCGCGACCTCGACGCCGTACGCGGCGACCTCCTCACGGCCGATCCGGGTCAGCTCCGCGGGTGCGACGCCCTCGCGCCCGAGGTAGTTGTGGGCGCCCTCGGCGGGCGCGTTCCGGGGCTCACCCGCATCGACGACGAGGACGGAACGGCGCGACCGCCCCGTGATGAGTGCGGCGGACAGGCCGGCGGCCGAGCCGCCGATGACGATGACGTCGTAGTGATCACGCATGACCGCATCATGGACAGTGGTCGGCGACAACGGCAACGAATCTTGCCGGTGTGGCAACATGGCCGCATGGTGCACGGCCGGGAGGAACGGATCACCCCACCGACGACGGCGCAGGTCGTCGACGCGGTCGGCCCGCGGCTGCGGTCGCTGCGGGAGCGACGACAGGTCACGCTCGCGGCGCTCGCCGCGGAGACCGGCATCTCGGTGTCGACGCTCTCGCGGCTCGAGTCGGGGCAGCGTCGACCGACCCTCGAGCTGCTGCTGCCCCTCGCCCGGGCGTACCAGGTGCCGCTCGACGACCTCGTCGGCGCACCGCAGACCGGCGACCCACGCGTCCACCTGCAGCCCGAGCGGCACGGCGGTCGCGTGGTGATCCCGCTGACGAAGCGCACCGGGGGCGTGCGGTCGTTCAAGCAGCTCATCCCGCCGATGCCGGCGAACGGCGACCGGAGCCTGAAGACGCACGAGGGCTACGAGTGGCTCTACGTGCTGTCGGGACGCCTGCGCCTGCTGCTCGGCGACCGCGACTTCGACCTCGGGCCGGGCGAGGTCGTCGAGTTCGACACGCACACCCCGCACTGGGTCGGCAACACCACGGACGAGGTCACCGAGGTGCTCTGCCTGTACGGGCCGCAGGGGGAGCGGGCCCACGTGCGGTCACGGCCGGCGGGCTGAGGCTCAGCCGAACACGTGCCCGACGACGTCCTCGAGGAGCCCGTCCGTCGGCACGTTCGACTGGGCGATGCGGATGCCGATGTCGCCGCGGGTGAAGTAGGTGTCGCCGTCGGTCACGGGGTACTGCGGGTTCTGCGTGACCTTCTGGCACCGGAGCCCGTCGTCGACGGACGCGCAGTCGAAGCCGGACAGTCCGCGGAGCGCCTCCGTGGCACGCGACGGGACCACGTTCTCGACCTGGATGGTGAGGTTCGTGAGGTCGGCCTCGGGGTCACGCCAGACGCAGTACAACCGTTGCCCGCTCGACTGCCGTGCCGGGGTCAGTGCGGTGCGGGGGACCTCGAGGTCACCGACGACGGCGGGGTCGTTCAGGGCGGCCTCGTCGGTGTACTCGAACGCGCCCGGTGTCACGAGGTCGTCGCACGTCTCCGGCACCGTGCCCGTCGCGGAGGCCGGTGCGGTGCTCGACGGCGGTGACGACGTGTGCGTCGCCCCGGTGCCGGGCGTCCGTGCCGGGGTGGCGCCGTCGGTCGGGGTCGGCGCACCCGACGTCGTCGACGACGAGGACGTGCTCGCGGTCGGGGTGGCGCCGTCACCGCCGTCGCCGGTGCACCCCGACAGGGTGAGCGCGAGGCCCACCCCGAGTCCGATCGTGGCGAGCAGCGTCGTGGTGCGTGTGTGCCGCATCGTTCCGCCCCCGGGTGCGTCGTCAGGTGTCCACCCGACCTCGTGCTGCCGACGGTAGTCGTCGACGCCGCTCGGTGCGCCGGTCAGCGCCGGAGGGTCCAGCGAGCGGTGACCCGGGCCCGGAGCGCCACGCGGCCCCGTCGCGCCCACCGCCGCACCGGGTTCGCCCGCCGGCCGTTGACCCGGAAGGTGTGGAACGCGCGCCGGGTCCGCCGCGCGACGGAGGCCGCACCGGACAACGGCCGCGCCGACACCTCGACGGTGAGCGACCGGGCGGCCACCACGTGCCACGCGGGGTCGAGCTGCATCGAGAGGTCGACGTCGTCGTGCACCTCCGGGTCGTCACGGTGTGCCCGGCAACGGGCCGCGAGCCACGTGGCACGATGCATCGCCATCGCCGAGCCGAACAGCGGAGGACGTCCGAGCGCCGACCACATCAGCACGAAGTACGGACCCATGTAGAGCCCGTCCCACAGGCGGCGCAGGACCCGGCCGCCCTCGCGCGGTCGACCGGGGCCGGTGACCGCCACGACGCCCGGCCGTTCGAGCAGGCGCACCGACTCGGCGATCCATCCCGGCGGCGGCACCGAGTCGGCGTCGAGCCGCGCGATGACGTCCCCCGAGGCGCGGTCGTACCCACGAGCCGAGGCCGAGGCGATGCCGCGCACGGGTTCGTGCAACACGGTCGCGCCCGCGGCCCGGGCGACCTCGACGCTGTCGTCGGTGCTGCCGTTGTCGACGACGAGGACCTCGTGCACGGGGTGCGTCTGCGCGGCAAGTGCGTCCAGGCAGCGTGCGAGGTGCTCGGCATCGTCGAGCACGGGGACGACGACGGAGACCTGCGGCACCCTGCCGATCCTGCCGGAGGCGCGCTGGGCGGACCGTCGGCCCCGCTGCCGCGGTCGACCACGGCCGCCCCTCCGCGTTCCGTGGACGGACCGACCGCGCAGATCGACGTTCCTGTGCTGCAACGCAGCGCCGGTCGCGCACGGTCAGGTCCAGCGCGACGGGTGCCGTACCCGCCGCGACCGAACCGGAAGGCCGACCATGACCACGAACCCACCCGGGAACGACTCCGGGACGCCCATCCACGACCGCACCGCGGCTGCCGAGGGACACGAGGTGCACCCGGGCGTGACGGTGCCCTCCTTCGGCACCCCCGCGCCGCGCGACACCGATCGCGACTTCGACGACGTCCTCCGGCCCGACGGCTTCGACGACGTCGAGCCGCTCGACGCGCTGCCCGCCGACGAGCAGCTCCCGGCGACGCCGTCCGCCGCCGGCGCGTCGGCACCGCTGCACGACTCCACGACGACGAGCACGGGCACCGGCACCTCCACCGGCTCCGTCCCGCCCGTCGGCGGGGCCACCGCCACGAGCACCGGTGCCGGTGCCGGCGGCGGCAGCAGCGACGGCGGCAAGGCCGACGCAGCCAAGGGTGCCGCGCAGGACGTCGCCGGCGACGCGAAGGACAAGGCCGCGAACGTGGCCGGCACCGCGAAGGAGCAGGCGTCGAACGTCGCCTCCGAGGCGACCGACCACGCCAAGCAGCTCTACTCCCAGGCCTCCGACACGCTCAAGGAGCAGGCGGCCGGGCAGCAGGAGCGCGCCGCCGGAGGGCTCCGCAGCCTCGGCGAGCAGCTCGGCCGCATGGCCGACAAGGACGACGAGCAGGGCATCGCCGCGAAGGTCGTCCGCGACCTCTCGAACCGCGCGGGCTCCGCAGCCGGGTACCTCGAGAACCGCGACCCCGGCTCGCTCCTCGACGAGGTGAAGTCCTTCGCCGCGAAGCGTCCCGGCACGTTCATCGCGCTCGCCGCGGGCGCCGGGATCCTCGCCGGACGCCTGACGAAGGCCCTCGCCACCGAGGTCAAGCACGAGAAGGAGGCCGGCGAGACCTCGACCGGCACGGGGAGCGGCGTATGAGCCACACGGTCCCGGGCGCGACCCCGCTCGGTGAGCCGACGCCCGAGGAACGCGCGGCCACGACGCCCCTGGGCGAACTGCTGACCGACGTGTCGAAGGACCTGTCGTCGCTGTTCCGCCAGGAGGTCGCCCTCGCCAAGGCGGAGCTCACCGAGTCCGCGAAGAAGGCGGGCAAGGCCGGCGGCATGTTCGGCGGCGCCGGGCTCACCGCCCTGTTCGCCCTGCTGTTCCTGTCGATCGCCGCGTGGTGGGGTCTCGGGTACCTCATCGGCAACGCGTGGTCCGCCGTCCTGATCGCCGTGGTCTACGCGATCGTCGCCGCGATCCTCGCCGTCCGGGGGCGCAAGGAGATCAAGGAGATCCAGGGCGCCCCGCAGACGGTCGAGACCGTCAAGGAAGTCCCCGAAGCACTGAAGCCGAACACCGGGAGGAAGCCATGAGCACCCCAGAAGAGATCCGTGCCGACATCGAGCGCACCCGCGGTGCCCTCGGGTCCGACGTCGACGCCCTGGCCGACAAGGTCAACCCGTCCTCGATCGCGCACCGCCAGACCGACCGGGTGAAGAACCGTTACCAGGGCGTCCGCGACTCGGTGATGGGCTCGGCGCACTCCGCCGGCTCGAGCGTCTCGGGGTCTGCCTCGGGTGCGACCGACCGGGCGAAGGACGTCGCGCACGAGGGCGTCCAGAAGGCGAAGGGCAACCCGCTCGCGGTCGGGCTCATCGCGTTCGGCGCCGGGTGGCTCGCCTCCTCGCTCATCCCGACGTCCGACAAGGAGGAGCAGCTCGCCGGTGAGCTCAAGGACAAGGCGGCGCCCCTCGTCGAGGACGTCAAGTCCCAGGCGAAGGACGTCGGTTCGCAGCTGGGCGACGTGGCGAAGGAGCACGCGCAGGACCTCAAGGGGACCGCGCAGGACGCCGCGCAGACCGTCAAGGACGAGGCGCAGGGCGCCGCGTCCGACGTCCAGGAGCACGCGAAGGGTGCTGCGGACGACGTGCGCAGCAGCTGACGTCACCCCGTGACGGACGGGAGGCCCGTGGCGACGCCGCCACGGGCCTCCCGTCCGTTCCGCGGTAGCGTCGGGGCCCATGGACCCGATCGACGAACTCGCCGCCGAGTTGCGCCAGTCGATCGGCCGCGTCGTGCGCGCGGCCCGGCGTGAGGGCGACAGCCTGCCGCCGGCGCACTCGACGACGCTGGGGTTCCTCGGACGTGAGGGGCCGATGACGATCGCGGAGCTCGCCCGGCGACGCGGCGTGAAGCACCAGGGGCAGTCCCGGACCGTTGCGGAGCTGACGAGCCAGGAGTACGTCGAGCGGACCGTGTCCGAGACGGACCGACGGGCGTCGGTGATCCGCATCACCGATGCCGGCCGCGCCGCGCTGCAGCGGGACATGGACGGGCGCGCGGACTGGCTCGCGACGGCCGTGCGTGCGGAGCTCGACGACGACGAGCGCGCCCTCCTCGCCCGGCTGCCCGACATCCTGGAGCGTCTGGCGCGCCGGGCTGACTGACGGCCCCTCCGGCAACCGGTCCCATTTGTACAACAGTGTTGTACAGTTGGCGACATGCAGCTGACGAAGTACAACCACGCCACCGTCGTCCTCGAGCAGGACGGCGCCTCGCTCGTCATCGACCCGGGCTCGTTCACGCCCGAGTCCGCCGACCTCGTCGCCCGGGCCACGGTCGTCCTCGTCACCCACGAGCACGCCGACCACTTCGCCGTCGACGCGATCCGTGCGGGTCTGGAGCGCAGCGCCGACGTCGTCGTCCACGGTCCGGCGTCCGTCGTCGAGCAGCTCGGCGACCACGACGGCCGCGTCCGCACGGTCGCCGCGGGCGACACGGTCGAGGTCGGGCCCTTCCGTGCCCGGGTCTTCGGGGAGGAGCACGCGGTCATCCACCGCGACATCCCCACCATCGCGAACGTGGGCTACCTGGTGAACGACGCCGTCTTCCACCCGGGCGACGCCTACCTCGTGCCGGACGTCCCGGTCCGGACCCTGCTCGTCCCGACGAGCGGGCCGTGGGCGAAGACCGGCGAGGGTGTCGACTACGTCCGCGCGGTCGCACCGGAGCGCGTGGTGCAGATCCACGAGCTGCTCCTCAGCGAGGGCGGTCAGGAGATGAACGTCCGGATGTTCGGCACCGAGGGCCTCGGTGGCGTCCCGGCGTCGATCCTGCCCGTCGGTTCGTCGATCGACGTCTGATCGCGCGACCCTGGGTCGCACCGGTGGTCGTGGGAGCAGGCTGGGCGGATGCCTGATGCTCCCTCGACCGCCGTCCTCTTCGACATCGACGGCACCCTCGCCGACTCGAACTACGCGCACGTCGACGCGTGGTGGCGGGCCTTCCGCGCCGCCGGCGAGTCCGTCGACGCGTGGCGGATCCACCGGGCGATCGGCATGGACTCCGGGCGCCTGCTCGAGGAGCTGCTGCCCGACGCCTCCGACGAGGTCCGCGACACCGCCAAGCAGTTCCACACCGCCTACTACTCGGAGCACATGCCGCAGCTGCGGCTGCTGCCCGGGGCGCGGGAACTGCTCGAGGCGGTCGCCGACGCCGGCCACGCGGTCGTGCTGGCGACGAGTGCGCCCGAGTCGGAGCTGTCGGTGCTGCGCGAGCTGCTCGACGCGTCCGCGTGGGTGACGGCCGAGACGAGCTCGGAGGACGTGGAGCAGGCGAAGCCGGACCCCGGGATCATCCAGGTCGCGCTCGACAAGGTCGGCGTCGCTGCGGATCGCGCGGTGATGGTCGGTGACGCCATGTGGGACGTCGAGTCGTCGGGGAAGGTCGGGCTGCCCTGCGTCGGTGTGATGACCGGCGGGATCGGCGGCGACGAACTCCGCGGGGCCGGTGCCGCGGCCGTGTACGACGACGCAGCCGCCGTGCTCGCCGCGTTCCGGGCGGGCGAGGGGCCGATCGCCGCGCTGGCCTGAGTCCCGCCCCGGTGCGTGCGAGGATGGACGATCGTGATCACGATCGAGCGCGTTGCCTGGGACGACCCTCGTGGAGTTGCCCTCCGCGCCACCATGGACGACGAGATGCACGAGCGCTACGGTGACGGGCACGCGGACGAGGACCCGGCCGTCACCGCCGAGCGGAACCGTGTGCTGGCCGTCGACCCGGCGACCGTGATCACCTCGTTGCTCGCGATCGACGAGGACGGTTCTGCCCTCGGGCACATCGCCGTCCGGCACCTCGGCGACGAGGTCGAGCTGAAGCGCCTGATCGTCCTCGCCGCCGCCCGCGGCAAGGGCGCCGCCACCGCGCTGCTCACCGAGGGCGAGCAGGTCGCACGCGAGCAGGGCGTGTCCCGCGTGATCCTGCAGACCGGCGACAAGCAGCCCGAGGCCGTCGCGCTGTACCGCAAGACTGGGTGGCAGCAGATCGACGTCTACGAGCCGTACGCCGCGACCATGCCCTGGTCGTTCTGCTTCGCGAAGGCGCTGTAACCCGTCCTCCTGTTGCACTCTCAGCATCAGAGTGCAATTCTTGCTCGGTGAGCCCCACCGAACGCACCCGCACGCTGCGCCGACGCATGGTCGTCGAGGCACGCCGGGCCACGATCGAGCACGGTCTGCACGGCTTCACCATCGAGCAGCTCTGCGAGACGGTCGGCGTCTCCCGGCGCACGTTCTTCAACCACTTCGCGTCGAAGGACGACGCCGTGCTCGGCATCGAGCAGGGCGCCATGTCGGAACTGCTCGCGGCGTACGCCGACGGCTCGCTCGTGCCGACGGACCTCGACCCGCTCGGGTCGATCGTCGCGCTCGCGATCGAGCAGATGCACGTCGTCGGGCTCGACCGCGCCGACGAGGCCCTGGTCCGTCGGGTGTTCGACGCCGAGCCGCTGATGGTCGCGAAGTACCTGGCGGCCGCGGACGTCCAGCTCGCCGCGGTCGGACAGGCCGTGCGGGAGCGCTTCGGGTGGACCGACCCGGACGATCGACGGGCCCAGCTGGTCGCCGAGGCGGCCGCGGGCCTGCTCAAGGTCACCGCCGGCACCTACTTCGACGACGCCTTCGACGAGTCGACCGGGCCGTCGTTCGACGCGCTGCTCACCGACAACCTCCGCCAGCTCAGGGCGGCCATCACCACCACCGGACAGGACCACACCGCATGAGCGCCACCGCGCAGGGCACGAAGCGTGCCCGACCCGGATCCGACGGACCGCTGCTGCTGACGCAGCGACGCATCTGGATCATCTTCTCCGCCCTCATCGCCGGGATGCTCCTGTCGAGCCTCGACCAGACGATCGTGTCGACGGCGATGCCCACCATCGTGGGCGAACTCGGCGGCGTCGCGCACCAGGCCTGGCTCACGACCGGGTACCTGCTCGCATCGACCATCGTGATGCCGATCTACGGCAAGTTCGGCGACGTCCTCGGGCGCCGCAACCTGTTCCTCGTCGCGATCGCCCTGTTCACGATCGCGTCCGCCGGCTGCGCCTTCGCCGGCGACTTCACGCAGCTCGTCGTCTTCCGCGCGATGCAGGGCCTGGGCGGCGGTGGCCTGATGATCCTGTCGCAGGCGATCATCGCCGACATCGTCCCCGCCTCGGAGCGCGGCAAGTACCTCGGCCCGCTCGGCGCGATCTTCGGCCTGTCGGCGATCGGCGGCCCGCTGCTCGGCGGGTTCTTCGTCGACCACCTCACCTGGAACTGGGCGTTCTACATCAACATCCCGGTCGGCATCGCGGCGTTCTTCGTCGCCTGGTTCGCGCTGACCCTGCCGACGAAGAAGGCCGAGAAGCGGATCGACGTGCTCGGCGTCGTGCTCATGTCCGCCGCGACCACCTGCCTCGTGTTCTTCTCCGAGTTCGGCGGCAGCAGGGACCACGGCTGGGACGCCCCCGAGACGTGGGCCTGGTTCGCCGGACTCGTCGTCTCGGCCGCGCTGCTCGTGCTCGTCGAGTCGCGCGTCGAGGACCCGGTGCTGCCGATGTCCTTCTTCCGCAACCGCACGTTCCTGCTCGCGACGGGCATCGGCCTCGTGCTCGGCATCGGCATGTTCGCCGCGATCGGGTTCGTCCCGACGTTCCTGCAGATGGCGTCGGGCACCTCGGCCGCGGTGTCCGGCCTGCTCATGCTGCCGATGATGGTCGGCCTCATCGGTACGTCGATCGCGTCCGGCAACCTCATCACCAAGACCGGCCGTTACCGGGCGTTCCCGATCGTCGGCACGGTGCTCGTCGCGCTGGCCATGCTCGCCATGACGCAGCTCGCCGCGGACACCCCGATCTGGCTCATCTGCGCCTACCTGTTCGTGTTCGGCGCGGGGCTCGGGCTCATCATGCAGGTGGTCGTCCTCGTCGCGCAGAACGCCGTGCCCGCGGAGCAGGTGGGGACCGCGACGTCGACGAACAACTACTTCCGCGAGGTCGGCGCATCACTGGGCACCGCCGTCTTCGGCGCGCTGTTCACGGCACGGCTGACGAGCGCGCTGACCGACGTCTTCACCTCGGCCGGCGGGTCCGCCACCGACGCGGCGTCCTCGGCGGGCAGCATCGACCCGGCCACCGTCGCGAAGCTGCCCGAGGCGGTGCAGGACGGCATCGTGAACGCGTACGCCGACTCCCTTGCGCCGGTGTTCTGGTACCTGCTGCCGTTCATCGCGATCGCGTTCCTGCTCGCACTGTTCCTGCCGCAGATCCGCCTGTCGGACACGGCCGGCATGGTCGCCCGTGGCGAGGCGGTCGGCGGCGCCGAGGCGGACGAGCTCGAGCGTGCGCAGCGGGCCGGGACGGCCGGGTCGGCCGCGGCTCCGTCGCCCGGCCAGGCATCGGAGCGCGGCGAGACGCCGGTGTCGGGGCGGGACACCTCCGCCTGACGCGGGCGCTCCGTGCGCTGAGACGCCGGCGTCGGTGCGGGACGCCCCGTCCGTCACGGGGGCTCCGTGCGCCGAGACACCGGCGTCGGTGCGAGACGCCTCGTCCGTCACGGGGGCTCCGCGCGCCGAGACGCCGGCGTCGGTCTGAGACGCCCCCGCGCGTGCGAGACGCCTCCGGAACCGGGGGCGTCTCGCGTGTTCCGGTGCGTCCCGGACAGACGTCGGCGTCTCGCGGTCCGACACCGCGTCTCGCCGCCGGAACGGGGCCGTGTCGCCGGAACGGGGCCGCGTCGCCGGAACGGGGCCGCGTCGCCGGACGTGCGCTGTGTCGGACGGGAGGCGCGGTGCCGGCCGGTCCCGCGCCTCCCGTCCGGTGGATCGTGCGGAGGCGCCGTCAGGCGCCGGTGCTGGCGCGGGGGACCAGGCGGGCCGGCAGGTCGACGGGCTCCACCGCGGTGCCGTCGATCGTCGCGAGCAGGCGCAGGGCGGCGGTGCGGCCGAGCTCGGCTCCCGGCAGGGCGACGCTCGTCAGGGCCGGCGCCGTGACCGACGACGAGGGCAGGTCGTCGAAGCCCGCGACCGCCAGGTCCTCGGGGACCCGGAGCCCCATCGCGCCCGCGACCCGGAGCACGCCGTACGCCAGGGTGTCCGCCGCCGCCACGACCGCGGTGACGCCGTCCTCGTGCCACGCCTCGACCACGTGCTCGGTCGCCAGTGCGGCGGCGTCCACCGTCAGGTCCGCGCGGGCACCGGTCTCCGAGACCGTGATCCCGGCGGCGGCGCAGGCCTCGTCGAACATCCGGTGGCGGATGCCGAACGTGGCGACCCGGGCGGTGCCGTCGAGGTACGCCACGTGGTCGTGTCCGCGGTCCCGCAGGTGGGCGACGAGCGCGTCGATGCCCGGAGCGAGGTCGTAGTCGACGGCGGTGGTGCCCTCGGCGGCGTCGGGGGCGTCGAGCAGCACGACGGGCACGCTCGCGTCCATCGACTCGCCGGCTGCCGGGGCGTCGACCAGGATCCCCGCCGGCCGCAGCCGCTCGAAGCGCCGGAGGTCGGCGGCGGTGGGCTGTGCGCCGCGCTCGGTGACCGAGAGCACGAGCTGGTACCGGTCGCCGAGCGTGTCGCGCACGCCGCGGATCACCTCGGCGAAGAACGGGTTCGACAGGTCGGGTGCGATGAGCACGACCAGGTCGCCGGTGCCGCGGGCGAGCGTGCTCGCCGCGTGGTCGACGACGTACCCGAGGGCCTCCACCGCGTCGCGCACCCGCTCCGCGATCGGCGGGGACACCCGCCCGCGCTCCTTGCCGTTGACGACCAGGGAGACCGTCGCGATGCTCGTGCCCGCGCGTTCGGCCACCATCGCCGCGGTCACGCGACGGCCGTGAGCGGCGGGGGAGGGCACCCGACGAGCCTACCGACCGACGAGGGCAGGCGGTCGGACGAGGATCGCTCGGAGTTGACGTCAAGCGCTTGACGTGTTCGAATGTCAAACGCTTGACGCGCCGCGCTGGAGTTGGTTCCTCCACAGTGCGGACCCCACCGCGTCGAGCACATACCTCCGTCCGGCGCTGCCGGACACGACGGGCTGCGAGCAGCCCGCCGACGCCGATCCCCGACGAAGTGGAGCGCCCCAGGTGCCCGATGCAACGACGCAGAAGATCATCCTCGACTGCGACCCCGGCCACGACGACGCCGTCGCCATCCTGCTGGCACACGGCAACCCGACGATCGAGCTCCTCGCCGTCACCACCGTCGTCGGCAACCAGACCCTGCCGAAGGTCACCCGCAACGCCCTCGCCGTGGCGCGCATCGCCGGCATCACGGGCGTGCCGTTCGCCGCGGGCGCCGACCGACCGCTGCTGCGCGAGATCGAGGTCGCCCCGGAGATCCACGGCGAGAGCGGCCTGGACGGGCCGATGCTCCCCGAGCCGTCGTTCGGCCTGGACGAGCGGCACGCGGTCGACCTCGTCATCGACACCGTGATGGCGCACGAGCCCGGCACCGTGACGATCGTCCCGACCGCCGGCCTGACGAACATCGCCCTCGCCGTCCGCAAGGAACCGCGCATCGTCGAGCGCGTCAAGCAGGTCGTCCTGATGGGCGGCGGCGTGCACGTGGGCAACTGGAGCCCGGTCGCCGAGTTCAACATCGTCATCGACCCCGAGGCAGCGGACATCGTGTTCCGCGCCGGGTGGGACGTCGTCATGGTCGGGCTCGACCTGACCCACCAGGCACTCGCCACCCCCGAGGTGGCCGCGCGCATCGCCGCCGTCGGCACCGGGCCCGCAGCGTTCGTCGGCGAGCTGCTCGAGTTCTTCGGCAAGGCCTACGAGGACGCCCAGGGGTTCGACGCCCCGCCCGTGCACGATCCCTGCGCCGTCGCGTACGTCATCGACCCGACGATCGTCCGCGCGGTACGGATGCCGATCGCGATCGAGACGACGGGCACCCACACGCTCGGCATGACCGTCGCGGACCTCCGCGGTCCCGCGCCCGAGGACTGCCGCACGTCCGCGGCGATGGAGCTCGACCACGGGCGCTTCTGGGACCTGGTGGTCGACGCCCTCGAGCGGATCGGCGAGACGCCCGACACCGGGTGGTCCCCGCGCGCCGCAGCCCGGGCCGTCGAGTCCGCCGACACGACCGTCACCCCGGAGGCCTGAGCACCGTGACCACCACCTCGACGACGAAGTCGATCGGCGCCCTCACCGCCGCCCTGCTCGCCGCGTGCGTCGCGTTCCAGCTCAACGCGAGCATGCTCAGCCCGGCGCTCGCGACGATGGCGGACGAACTCCGCACCGACGACGCGACCATCGGGCTCTCGCAGACGCTGTTCTTCACGATCGCCGCCCTGTTCTCGCTGTTCCTGCCCCGGCTGTCGGACATCGTCGGCCGCAAGCGGGTCCTGCTCGGCATGCTCCTCGTGATGCTCGTCGGCAGCGTGGTCGCCGCCCTCGCCGTGAACGTGCCGATGCTCTTCGCCGGCCGCATGATCCAGGGCGTCACCGGGCCGGTCGTCCCGATCGGCCTGCTCATCCTGCGCAACGAGATCGCCGACCCCAAGCGCTACGGTGCAGCCCTCGGCCTGCTCACCGCCGTGAACGGTGGCATCGCCGGTGTCGACGCGCTGGCCGGCGGCTGGATCGCCACCCACTTCGGCTTCCGCGGGATCTTCTGGGTGATCGCGGTCGTCACGGTCCTCGCCGCGCTCATGGTGGCGGTGTGGGGCGTCGAGTCGAAGCCGTCCGCCGGCACCCGGATGGACTGGTGGGGCGTGCTCCCGCTCGTCGTCAGCGTCGGCGCACTGCTCACGGCGTTCAACGAGGCCGGCAAGCTCGCCCAGGCCGACTGGGCGCTCGTCGTCGGCGGGATCGTCGTCGCCCTGGTCGCGTTCACGGTCTTCTGGGCGGTCGAGTCGCGGGTCCGCGAGCCGCTCGTCGAGACCCGGTACCTGCGGCGTCGCGGGACCTGGGCGCTCCTCGTGACGACGCTGCTCACCATGACGGGGGTCTTCGCCGTCGTGAACGGGCTGGTCACGAGCCTGGCCCAGAACGACGAGGTCGGCTTCGGCATGGAGGCGGACGTCGCATCGCTCGCGTTCCTCGTGCCGTACGCGCTGGTGGGCTGGGTCGTCGGACCCTTCTCCGGCCGCCTCGCACCGACGCTCGGCTACCGCGCCGTGCTCCGCGTCGGCCTCGTCGGCAGCATCGTCGCGACGCTCGTCATGGCGTTCGTCGGCGTCCACTCGCTGCCCGTGCTCGTCGCCGCCACCGTGCTCATCGGCATCACCTACGCGGGCATCGCGAACATCGTGCTGAACGGGCTCGGCATCGTGCTCTCGCCGGACTCGAACCCCGGCTTCCTGCCGGGCCTCAACGCGGGCGCGTTCAACCTCGGTGCGGGCATCAGCTTCGCGGTCCTCCCGGCGCTGCAGATCGCACTCGGCACCGGCGGGTCAGCGGGCACCGCCGGCTACTCCGGTGGCATGCTCCTCGGTGCCGCGATCACCTGCGCGGCACTCGCCACGTCCTTCCTCATCCCGCGCCCGGCCTCGGCCGAGACAGGAGCCACCGCATGAGCGGCATCGTCGTCGTGGGCAGCCTCAACGCGGACCTGGTGGTCCGCACCGAGCGCTTCCCGAAGCCCGGGGAGACCCTGCAGGGGTCCGACCTCGCGATCCTGCCCGGTGGCAAGTCCGCCAACCAGGCGGTGGCAGCCGGGAGGCTCGGGGGCACCGTCCGCATGATCGGTGCGGTCGGCGACGACGGGAACGGCACACTGCTGCGCGAGTCCGTCGCATCGGCCGGCGTGGACACCACGCACGTGGCGGTCCGGCAGGGCGTCGCCACCGGGACGGCCATCATCACGGTCGACGCCGCGGGGGAGAACACCATCGTGATCTCGGGCGGCGCGAACGCCACGCTGACCCCGGACGACGTGCCCGCCGATGCCCTCGACGGCGCCGGGGTGCTCGGTCTCTGCCTCGAGGTCTCGATCGACGTCGTGCTCGCCGCCGCGCGGGCCGGTCGGGCCGCCGGAGCGACGGTGCTCACGAACCTGTCCCCGTTCGGCGCCGTGCCGCAGGAGCTCCTCGACCTGACCGACGTGCTGCTCGTGAACGAGCACGAGGCCGCCGAGCTCGGGGACCACGGCGTCGCACGCTCGATCGTGACCCGGGGCGGCGCTGGCTGCACCGTGCACGACGGGGATGCCGCGCCGGTCGACGTCGACGCCGTGCGGGTCGAGCCCGTCGACACCACGGGCTGCGGCGACGCGTTCATGGGGGCGGTGGCGCTCCGACTCGACGCCGGGGACCCCCTGCTCGAGGCCGCGCGCTTCGCCGTCGGCGTCGGCGCGTACGCCGCGACCAAGCCGGGCGCGCAGGCCTCCTACCCGACCTCGTCGGACCTGGAGTCGTTCCTGCGGCCGTAGCCCGGGCCTCCCCCCGCCCGTCCCGTCCCGTCCCGTCCCGTTGCGTCCCGCGGGAGACACCGGCCGCTAGCGTTGGTGCATGCGCGTCGGAGTCCTCGACATCGGGTCCAACACCGGCCACCTGCTCGTGGTGGACGCCCACGGCGGAGCCGCGCCCCTGCCGGCGTCGTCGTTCAAGCAGGCCCTCCGGCTCGCCGAGCACCTCGACGAGTCGGGTGCGGTGACCGCGGTCGGGGTCGACGCGCTGACGACCTTCGTCGCCGATGCCGTCCGCGTCGCCGAGGAGCGCGGCTGCGAGGACATGCTCGGCTTCGCGACCTCGGCCGTCCGCGACGCCGTGAACTCCGACCAGGTGCTCGCGCACGTCGAGCGGGAGACCGGCGTCGAGCTCGCGGTGCTGTCCGGCGAGGACGAGGCGCGCCTGACCTTCCTGGCCGTCCGACGCTGGTTCGGGTGGTCCGCCGGACGCCTCGCGGTGTTCGACATCGGCGGTGGCTCGCTCGAGATCGCCGGCGGTGCCGACGAGGCCCCCGACGTCGCGTGGTCGATGCCGATCGGCGCTGCCCGACTCGCGCGCCGGTACTTCGCGGCGGGCACGCCCTCGGAGGACGACGTCCGCCGCATCCGCCACGAGATCCGCGTCGCGATCGCCCGCGACGCCGGACTGCTGCTGCGTGCCGGGCGGCCCGACCGGGCGGTGGCGACCTCGAAGACCTTCCGGTCGATCGCCCGGATCTGCGGCGCCGCGCCCTCGGCCGCGGGACCGCTCGTGCCGCGGTCCCTCGACGGTACGGTGCTCCGCGAGCGGCTGCCGTCACTCCTGACGATGTCGCTCGACCAGCTGGCCGACCTGCCGGGCGTCTCGCCGAGCCGGGCGCACCAGGTCGTCCCGGGAGCGCTCGTCGCCGAGGCCTGCCTGGACATCTTCGACCTGCCGGCGCTCGAGATCTGCCCGTGGGCGCTGCGAGAGGGCGTGATCCTCGAGCGGCTCGACCAGCTCTCCGTGCTCGGCTGAGACCCGACCCGACCCGACCCGACCCGGCCGGGCGGTCGGGCTCGGACGGGGCCTAGCGCTGCCGGGCGGGTCGCGGGGGAGCGAGCAGCCACGGGCGGATCAGCCCCGTGACGACGGGCAGCACCCAGAACGTCATGATCGGCGTGAGCACGAGCGTCGTGACGAGCACGCGGGGCAGCACGGCCAGGTGCCCGAACGCCGGGACGAGCCAGCCGACCAGGTAGGTGAAGGCGAGGTTGACCGGGAAGAACCCGAGCCAGATGCTCACGGCCTGCTTCCAGCGGGGCGGGGCGCTCGACGCGGGGGCATCCTGCGGGGCGTCGAACCAGCCCTCGATGCCGGTGCGCTTCTCCACCCGGGACTCCACCACGAGGTCACGCCCCTGGTCGAGCCAGCGGAGCCGGTCGTCGGAGTTCTCCCACGTGGCGAGCTGCTCGTGGTCGGCGAACCGGTAGAGCATGTGCCACTCCCGACTGGTGGCGTGCGACCGGACCCACCCGGAGCCGAGGAAGCCCGGGTAGCGGTTCGCGAGGTTGACGCCGGACTGCACCCACGCGGTGGCGTCGGGGATGCGGTCGGGCTCGACCAGGCGGGTGATGGACACGGTGACGGGCGGGCCTGCGGTCACGGATGACGACTGCAGGCTCCCTGGCTCTTGTGGAGTCATGCGGACAGTCTCGCGGAGTCGTGTTTCCGGCTCGTGTCGGCACCGTGGGTCCGGCGCAGTAGGTTCGGCGCATGAGCGACGTCAGCGGTGCAGCACAGGACACCGAAGGGGGGCGACACGAGACCCCGACCGAGCGGTGGGACCGGAACTGGTCGGACATCCAGCAGGAGCTCCGGATCGTGCAGACCGGGACGCAGATCCTGGCCGGGTTCCTGCTGACGTTGCCGTTCCAGCAGCGGTTCACGATGCTCAGCACCAGCGAGGAGGTCGTCTACCTCGTGCTCGTCGCGCTCGCCGTGGTGATCACGGTCGTCGCGCTGTCCGCTGTCTCCGCGCACCGTCTGGTGTTCCGGCAGCGCCAGAAGCACGATCTGGTGCGTGCCGGCAACGCGCTGCTCATCGCGGCACTCGCGGCGAGCGCGCTGCTCTTCTCGGGCACCGTGCTGTTCGTGTTCGACGTCGTGATCGGGGACGTCGGCGGGATCATCGGCGGGGTGGTCGTGTTCCTCGGCACGGGTGCGCTCTGGGTCTCGATCCCGCTCGCGCTCCGCCGGACCCGACGCGACGGCTAGCTGGCCTGCTTCCTCGCGGGGGCCTTCTTCGCCGGAGCCTTCTTCGCGGCGGGCTCCTTCGCCGGGGTCTCCTTCGCGGGGGTCTTCTTCGCGGGGGTCTTCTTCGCCGGTGCCCTCTCGGTGGGGGCCTTCTCCGCCTCCGCGTCCCCGTCCGCACCAGCGGAACCGGACGACGACCGTGCGCCGGACGACGAGCGCGACCCCGAGCCTCCGGACCGTGACGATGACCGTGACGAGGACCGCGACGACCCCGACCGCTTCTTGTCCACCGAGGCCCGCAGGGCCGCCATCAGGTCGATGACGTCCCCGCCGTCGCCGTCCTCCTCGTCCTCGGAGCGCTCACCGAACGTCTCCGCGGTGTCGACGTCGTCGCCGGCCTCGAGCTTCGCGTCGATGAGCTGCTGCAGTTCCTCCTGGTAGGAGTCCGTGTAGCGGTCCGGGTCGAAGTCGGCGGACATGCTCTCGACGAGCGAGGACGACATCTTCAGCTCGTTCGCGCTGACCTTCACCGACGCGTCGAGGGCCGCGAAGTCAGCAGCCCGGACCTCGTCGCCCCAGAGCAGCCCCTGCAGCAGGATGACGTCCTCGTTCACCCGCAGCACGCCGAGCCGGGTCTTCTGCCGCAGGGTGAACTGCACGATCGCGAGCCGGTCGGTCTTCGACAGCGTCTCGCGGAGCAGCACGTAGGCCTTCGGCGAGCGGGAGTCCGGCTCGAGGTAGTACGACTTCTCGAACATCATCGGGTCGACCTGGTCGACGGGCACGAACTCGAGCACCTCGATCTCGTGCGACTGCTCCTCGGGGAGATGCTTGAAGTCGTCAGACGTCAGCACGACGGTCTTGTCGCCGTCGTCGTAGGCGCGCTGGATGTCGGCGTACTCGACCTCGTGGCCGAACTCGCACACGCGCTTGTACCGGATGCGGCCCTTGTCCTCGTCGTGCACCTGGTGCAGGGAGACGTCGTGGGTCTCGGTCGCCGCGTACACCTTGATGGGCACGTTGACGAGCCCGAACGCGATGGAGCCCTTCCAGATCGACCTCATGGGCACATGATGCCCGTGAGTGCGGCGACGGGCCCTCAGTTCCGGGCGGATCGCCAGCCGCGCCTGGCGCCGGAGGGCGTACCGTGCTGCACATGACGGGGGACCACGAGACGACGACGGCCAGCGCGGCGACGGCGATGACGACGACGGACGACGACCGGATCGGCGCGTCGGGGTGGTGGCAGCTCGTCGCCCTGACGGTCACCGGGGCGGTCGCACCGGCGGTGTTCTTCGCGCTGCAACCGCGACCGGTCCCCTGGGTCGCAGTCGTCGTGCTCGGCCTCGCGCTGGCGGTCGTGCTCCCCGCGCTGCAGGTCTGGTCCTGGGCGCGACGGGGCGGTCGTGCCGCCGTCGTCGCGACGCGACGGTGGGTGGACGAGGGACGCGTCCCCGCCGAGGTCCCGGACGCGGTCTGGCGTCCGCGGGTGCAACGGTGGCTGGCGGACGCACGGCAGCGACGCACCAGCGGGTGCGTGTTCGTCGGGCTGGCCGCGCTGTGGGCGATCCTCGCGGCGTCGGGGACCGCAGGCGACTGGGGTGTCGCGGTCGTCTGGGCCGTACTGGGGGTCGGCACCCTCGTGCAGGGACGCGGCGACCGGGTCGGTGCGGAGCAGCTGCTCGCCGCCCCGGTGCGGACGACGGTCTGACGGCCGACGGTCCCTGCACAGCTCCGGTGTCAGGACGACCCGTCCACGGAACAGCCCGGTCCTGAACCGTCGTGCCGCCACGGCGAGCACCATGGGCCCATGAGCCAGCTCGACAAGCAGGACCCGCGTTCGCAGTACGCCCGGCCGCCGTTCCCGCCGCAGACCCAGCAGGGGTCGGGGCTGGCGAGCGCGATGGACCCGGCGCCCGACCACGGCGAGACGACCTACCTCGGGACGGGGCGGATGCCCGGGTACCGGGTGCTCGTGACCGGGGCCGACTCCGGCATCGGGCGCGCTGCCGCGATCGCGATGGCGAAGGAAGGAGCCGACGTCGCGCTGAACGCCCTGCCCGAGGAACGCGAGGACCTGGAACAGGTGCGCGACGTCGTCGGCGACCTCGGGCGCAGGGCCGTGCTGCTGCCGGGCGACCTGACCGACGAGGCGTTCTGCGACACCCTCGTGCGCGACGCCGTCAGCGAGCTCGGCGGCCTCGACGCGCTCGTGCTCGTCGCCGGACACCAGCAGGTGCACGAGGACGTGACCGAGCAGTCGACCGAGGACTTCGACCGCACCATGAAGGTCAACCTCTACTCGATGTTCTGGTTGGTGCGAGCGGCCGTCCCGCACATGGCGCCCGGCAGCGCGATCGTCACCACGAGCTCGGTCTCGGCGTACCAACCGCAGGACCGGATGATCGACTACGCCGCCACGAAGTCCGCCATCATCACCTACACGAACGGTCTCGCCCGCCAGCTCGCGGCGAAGGGCATCCGGGCGAACTGCGTCGCGCCGGGGCCGGTGTGGACGCCGCTGCAGCCGATCAGCTACCCCGGTGACGAGATCGCCGCCTACGGTCAGGACACCCCCTTCGGCCGTCCGGCGCAGCCCGTCGAGCTCGGCAGCGCCTACGTCCACCTCGCCGGCCCGGAGTCCTCGTACACGTCCGGCAGCACCCTGACCGTGGCGGGAGCGACCGGGGTCGCGCTGTGAGCCCCGTCGCCCGGAAGACCACCGTCACGGTCGGCGACCGTCGGATCGCCCTGACGAACACCGACAAGGTGCTCTACCCGGCGACCGGGACGACCAAGGGCCAGGTCATCGCGTACTACGAGCGGGTGGCCCCGTGGATGATCCCGCACGTCAAGGACCGCCCCGTGACGCGGAAGCGCTGGGCGAACGGCGTGGACGGCGGGGTCTTCTTCGAGAAGAACCTGCCCGACTCGGCGCCCGACTGGGTCCGTCACCACACGATCGCGCACAAGGAGCACGACACCGAGTACCCGATCGTCGACGACCTGCCGACGCTCGTCTGGACGGCGCAGCAGGCGGCGCTCGAACTGCACGTCCCGCAGTGGCGGTTCGGTCCCCGCGGCGCGCAGCAACGTCCGGACCGGCTCGTGCTCGACCTCGACCCCGGCGAGGGTGTCGGGCTGCCGGAGTGCGTCGAGGTGGCGCTCGCCGCACGCGAGATCCTGCACGGCATGGGGCTCGACCCGTACCCGGTGACGAGCGGCTCGAAGGGCATCCACCTGTACGCGGCGCTCGACGGGCGCGCCACGACCGCACAGGTGTCCGACGTCGCGCACGAGCTCGCCCGGGCGTTGGAGCAGGACCTGCCCGACCTGGTGCTGTCCTCGATGAGCCGCGCCGAGCGACGGGGCAAGGTCTTCGTCGACTGGTCGCAGAACAACGGCAACAAGACGACGATCGCGCCGTACTCCCTGCGCGGCCGTGACCGGCCGACCGTCGCCGCGCCGCGGACCTGGCGGGAGCTCGAGGAGCGCGGGTTCGCCCAGCTGGAGTTCGAGGAGGTCCTCGACCGCCTGGAGGCCCACGGCGACCTCCTGCACCCGGTCGCCTCCGCCTCGCTGGCGGTGGGCAGGACCGACCACGGCCACTGGGACGGCGACCGGACCCAGCGTGCGAACGAGGCAGAGCAACCGGCTCGCGACCGCCTCGCGGCCTACCGCGCGAAGCGCGATGCGTCGCGGACGCCGGAGCCGGTGCCCGAGGGCGCACCGACCGTGCGGAAGGACGGCACGCCGACGTTCGTCATCCAGGAGCACCACGCGACCAGGGACCACTACGACTTCCGGCTCGAGCACGAGGGTGTGCTCGTGAGCTGGGCGCTGCCGAAGGGCGAGCCGACCGACCCCGGGAAGAACCACCTGGCGGTGCAGACCGAGGACCACCCGCTCGAGTACGGCTCGTTCGAGGGGACGATCCCGCAGGCCGAGTACGGCGGGGGGACCGTCACGATCTGGGACGACGGCACCTACGAGCTCGAGAAGTGGCGCGACGGCGAAGAGGTGATCGTCACGCTGCACGGCCGCACGAACGGCGTCCGTCGGCTGGCGCTCCTGCACACCCGAGGGCGGGGCCGCGGGAAGGACGGCGACGAGCAGAACTGGCTCATCCACCGCACGAAGGACCAACCGGACCGTCTCGCCGACGGGGGTGGCGAGGCGGATGCGGGTCGAGCCTCCCGGACACCGTCGCCGAGCGCTGCGGAGCGGCAGCGGATCGGACGTGCCGCGCCCGCGACGACGTCGCCCGCCGAGCGTCGGGCCATGCTCGCGAGCCCCGTGCAGGGGGAGCCTCGTCTCGACCCGGCGGCCTGGGCGTTCGAGATGAAGTGGGACGGCGTCCGTGCCCTGGCGACCGTGCGCGACGGACGGGTCACCCTGCGCAGCCGCAACGACAACGACCTGACCGCGCAGTACCCGGAGCTGCAGGAGCTGGGTGAGCGGGCCGGGGTCGACGGGGTCTTCGACGGCGAGGTCGTGGCGCTGGACGAGCGCGGGCGTCCGTCGTTCGGTCTGCTGCAGGACCGCATGGGACTGACCGGGGCTCGTGACGTCGAGGCTGCTCGGCGCCGGACACCCGTGCGCCTGCTGCTCTTCGACGTGCTCGAGGCCGACGGACACGACCTGACGCGGCTCGGCTACGACGCCCGGCGCGAGGCGCTCCTGACCGTCGTCGAGCGGGGTGGGGTGATCGACGTGCCCCGGGCGGTCGACGGTGACCTGGACCATGCCGTGGCGGCGTCGCGTGAGCGGGGGCTCGAGGGCGTCGTCGCGAAGAAACGGTCGTCGCGGTACGCCGAGGGCCGCCGCTCCGAGGCCTGGGTGAAGATCAAGCACCACGTCACGCAGGAGGTCGTCGTCGGTGGGTGGCGGCCCGGCAGGGGGCGCCGGGCCGGTGGCGTCGGATCGCTGCTGTTGGGCGTACCCGGCCCGGACGGACTCGAGTACGTCGGCAGGGTCGGGACGGGGTTCAGCGACCGCGACCTGGACGAGATCGGGGAGGCCCTCGGGAAGACGGAGCGGAAGACCTCGCCGTTCGTCGACGTCCCTCGCCCGGATGCTCGCGACGCCCACTGGGTCACACCGCGTCGGGTCGGTGAGGTCGAGTTCGCCGAGTGGACGGCTGACGGTCGGCTCCGACAGCCGTCGTGGCGCGGGTGGCGGCCGGACAAGGGGCCCGAGGACGTCGTCCGCGAGTCCTGACCTGGTCGGCCTCGGCGATCCCGGGCAGAGGCGGTCCGTGCGCCGGATCAGGGGACGCACGGACCGCCGCCGGTGCACCGCGGTCGGCGATCAGGGGTGGCCGACCACGGCGCGTCCGCGGCCCGGGACCCCCAGGGCCCGGGCGTCCGGAACCCCCACGGTTCCGGGGTCCACTGGTGTGACGGGTCGACTCCGGGGTTCGTCACGCCGTTCGTCGGATCTCTTCCTGCAGAGCCGCTGAGGACACGAGGAGACCGTCCGGGAGCTCGGCTCCCGGACGGTCTCCGTGGTCCTCGGCGGGCCCGTTCAGGCCGCCGGCGCGGGACCGTCGGCGGGCTTCGCGGTGTCCGCGGCGGGCAGGTCCTCGTCGATCAGGTCCTCCTGCTCGGGCAGGTCGACCTCGGCGGCTGCCGCCTTGGCCTCGTCGATGGACTCCTGCGAGCGCCGGAGGAGGTCGTCGTCTGCTGCGTGATCCGTCATGCGCCCGACGCTACGCGGGTGCGCCTGTACCCGCGTCGGTCCGGGGTGCCGGTCGATCGAGCGGAGGTGCGGCGACGTCGAAGTCGACGGCGGAGGTCGGGGCAGGCGTGGTCGGCATCGCCGGGGCAGCGGGCTCGTCCGCGGCGTCCGCGGCGTCGAGCACGGCCCGGGTCGCGGCCACTGCGGTCCGGAGCGCGTCGGCCAGGGGCATCGCCCGGTGCGCGGCCGTCCGGACCTCGACACCCCAGGGCTCCTCGTGTCCGAGCCCCCGGAGCACGCGGACGAGCCCGGGCAGGTCCCATGCGCCCGATCCCGGCAGGTGCCGGGCACTGCGGGACTCCTCGGCGAGGGTGAGTCCGGACGGGGTGTGCAGCAGGCCGTCGCTGAGCTCCACCGCGGCGAGCACCTCCGGCGCGACGCCCTGGGCGATCGAGGCGAGTGTGGAGCCGCCGCGGAGCGTGTGCATGGCGTCGAGGAGCAGCCCGGCGTTCGGGTGGCCGGCCGCGGCGACGAAGCGCGATGCCCGCTCGACGGTGGGCAGGTTCGACCAGGGCTCCGGTTCGAGGACCAGGCGGGCACCGACCTTCTCGGCCTGCGCGGCGAGGTCGACGAAGTCCGCGGTCATCGCCGCTGGCGTGACCGGGTGGGCACCGGTGTCGGCACGGACGACGACCTGCCAGGCGCCGAGGGTCGCTGCCGCTTCGAGCACGACCCCACGGTCGGCCTCGTCGTCCGTCGAGCGTCCGCCGTGGCTCCACCAGCGGTCGAGTGGGCCGAGCTGCACCCAGACGATCCCGACTCGGTCGAGGACACGTCGCAGTGCCGCGAACCCGGTCGTCGCCCGCACCTCGTGGAGGTCGTCGAGTGACAGTGACAGGCCGGAGAACCCGGCATCCCCGACGGCTCGGACCCGGTCGGCGATCGGCTCGTCGCCCGCCCAGGTCCAGGACGTCGCGAGCAGGTCGTGTTCCTGCACGGCGCACCTCCTCGGTCGGGACACGCACCCGCCCCCGGCGCGCTCGGCGTCGAGCACGCTCGCGGTGTCCCGTGGTCTGGCGCCGATGGTCCCCCGGCGTCACCGACCGGTGTACGCCCCGGGGCTGCGGACGTTCCCAGCGGTGCGTGGTCGCGCACCGTCCGGCCGCGCCCGGAGGTCAGACGATGCGGGTCGTCACCGTTCCGACCTCGGCGACGAAGCCGGTGACGACCTGGCCGCGTTGCAGCGGCCCGACGCCGTCCGGGGTCCCGGTGAACAGCAGGTCACCCGGGGCGAGGGCCACCCACCGCGAGAGCTCGGCGATCGTCTCGGCGACCGACCAGACCTGGTCGGCCAGGTCACCCGACTGTCGCAGTGCGTCGTCCACGCGGAGGCCGATCGCGCCGGTGGTCGGGTCGACCCCGGCGGCCGGGACGAGCGTCCCGACCGGGGCCGAGGCGTCGAAGCCCTTCGCCAGGTCCCACGGCCGACCGAGCCGCTTGGCCTCGGCCTGCACGTCGCGACGTGTCAGGTCGATCCCCACGCCGTAGCCCCACACCAGGTCGAGGGCGTCCGCCACGGCGACGTCCGACCCGCCACGACCGAGCGCGACGACGAGTTCGACCTCGTGCTCGAGGCGGTCGGTACCCGGCGGGTAGGGGGTGTCGGCGCCGTCGGTGACCAGGGCACTGGCCGGCTTCGTGAAGAAGAACGGCGGCTCGCGGTCAGGGTCGTGGCCCATCTCGCGGGCGTGGGCTGCGTAGTTGCGGCCGACGCAGTACACCCGACGGACGGGGAACCGACCGCCGGACGTCGTCGGCAGCGTGGGCTGGTCCGGAGCGGGGATGACGAGGTCCTGCACGTGCCCAGCCTGGCACGTCAACCCGCGGTGTCGGCGGTCTCGTGCTCTGACGCTCGGTGGCGGGCCCGTTCCTGGCGCTCCCGCCACTCCTGGCGGAGGTCCTCGATCAGCTCGGCCTCGTTCTGCTCGGACCAGCGCGACCACCGCGCTCACCCATCCGACGTCCGTGCCCCGAGCCTCACGGCACAGGACCGGCCACGCGACGGGCGTGACCGGTCCTGTGGACGGTTCGCAGCGCCTCCAGGCTGTGCAGGAAGAGCGCGCAGCAAGAGCGCGCAGCGAGCGCGTGCAGGAAGAGCGGCCGGGAGGAGCCGACGGAGGCGGGACGTCAGTTGCCGGGGGCAGCGCCCTCCGTCTCGCCGGCGCCCGGGTCGCCCCCGGTCCCGCCGTCGGTCGGCTCGTCCTGCGGCCACCCTCGGAACTCCCAGCCCGACAGCGACGGGTGGTCCTCGCCCTTCGAGTAGGCGAAGGTCCGCGCGGCGTCCCGCGCCTCGGTGAGCTTCGCGAGCAGGTCAGCGTGCGCGTCGGCGTCGACCCGCGACAGTGCGTCGTGCGCCAGCGAGAAGCGGTCCATCTCGTTCAGCATGAGCATGTCGAACGGCGACGTGGTGGTGCCCTGCTCGAGGAAGCCGTGCACGTGCAGGTCGTCGTGGCCGTTCCGGCGGTACGTCAGCTGGTGCACGAGCGACGGGTAGCCGTGGAAGGCGAACACCGTCGGCGTGCCGGGCAGGAAGACCGCGTCGTAGCGCTCGTCGCTGACCGGGTGCTCGTGCTTCCGCGGGTCGCCGAGGGACAGCAGGTCCACGACGTTCACGAAGCGGACTCCGACCTCGGGCGCGTGCTTCCGGATGATGTCCGCGGCGGCGACGGCCTCGACCGTCGGCACGTCACCGGCGCTCGCGAGGAGCACGTCGGCGCGTCCGACCGTCTGCTCGGTGCCGGCCCAGTCCCAGACGCCGAGTCCGGCTGCCGCGTGCGCGACGGCGTCCTCGAGGGACAGGAAGACCGGCTCGGGGTGCTTCCCGGCGACGATCACCTCGATGCGGTCCGTGGTCTCGAACGCGTGCGCTGCCACGGCGAGCAGGGTGTTCGCGTCCGCCGGGAGCTTGATGCGCACGAGGTCCTGCTGCTTCGAGGCGACGACGTCGAGGAAGCCCGGGTCCTGGTGGGAGAAGCCGTTGTGGTCCTGGCGCCACACGTGCGACGACAGCAGGATCGACAGGTTCGACACGGGCGCGCGCCAGTCGATGTCGGTCGACGACTCGAGCCACTTCGCGTACTGGCCGACCATCGAGTCGATGATGTGCGCGAACGCCTCGTAGGTGTTGAGCAGTCCGTGGCGACCGGTGAGCACGTAGCCCTCGAGCATCCCCTCGAGCAGGTGCTCCGACAGGACCTCGATGACCCGGCCACGGGCACCGAGGTGCTCGTCACCGGCCGCGCGACGGGCACGCCACACCCGGGAGGTCACGTCGAACACGGCATCGAGCTTGTTCGACACCGTCTCGTCGGGACCGAACAGGCGGAAGGACGACCCGTTCCGCGAGGTCAGCTCCGCGAGCCACGGCCCGAGGGTCGCGGTCGAGCTGGCGTCCTCGCCGACGGGGACCGCGTACGGCTCGAGCGGGGGACGGTCGAGCGCGGTGCGGATGCGCCCCCCGTTGGCGTGCGGGGTGGCGCTCATGCGGAGGTCGCCCTGCGGCCGGATGGTCGTGAGGATCCCGGTCGGCTGACCGTCGGCGTCGAACAGCTCGTCCGGGCGGTAGCTCCGCATCCACTCCTCGAGCTGCTCGCGGTGTCCGGCGTCCTCGCGCACGGCCGGCAGCGGGACCTGGTGGGCGCGGAAGGTGCCCTCGACGCGCTCGCCGTCGACCTCCTGCGGGCCGGTCCAGCCCTTCGGGGTACGGAGCACGATCATCGGCCAGCGTGGACGCAGGTCGGCTGCGCCTGCCGGCTGTCCGGCTGCGGCCCGTTCGGCCTGGGCCCGAGCGGCGGCCTGGATGTCGTCGATGCTCGCGAGCGCGCGGCGGAGGGCACCGTCGAACAGCGCGTGCACCGCGAACGGGTCGTGGTCCACGCGTGCGGAGTCGACGACGATCGGCTCGTACCCGAGGCCACGGAAGTACGCGGTGAGGTCCTCGTCGGGGATGCGCGCGAGGACGGTCGGGTTCGCGATCTTCCAGCCGTTGAGGTTGAGGATCGGCAGCACGGCTCCGTCGGACACCGGGTCGAGGAAGGTGTGCGCCTGCCAGGAGCCGGACAGGGGACCGGTCTCGGCCTCACCGTCACCGACGACGCACGCCACGACGAGGTCCGGGTTGTCGAGCGCCGCGCCGTACGCGTGCGCGAGCGAGTAGCCGAGCTCGCCGCCCTCGTGGATGGATCCGGGCGTCTCCGGGGCGGCGTGGGACGGGATGCCGCCCGGGAACGAGAACTGCTTGAAGAACTTCCGGAGCCCCTCGGGGTCCGGCGTGATGTCCGGGTACAGCTCGCCCCAGGTCCCCTCGAGCCAGGCGTTCGCATTCATCGCGGGGCCACCGTGCCCGGGCCCGCACACGTAGAGGAGGTCGCGGTCGGTCTCGGCGATGAGCGCGTTGCAGTGCGCGTAGACGAGGTTCAGTGCGGGGGAGGTCCCCCAGTGCCCGAGCAGGCGCGGCTTGACGTCGTCCGGGTCGATGGGACGGGTGAGCAGCGGGTTGTCGAGGAGGTAGATCTGCCCGACGGTGAGGTAGTTCGCGGCGCGCCACCAGGCGTCGATCGCCCGGATCCGGTCGGTGCTCGGGATGTGTACGGGGGCCATGTCTCCACGCTACGGAGCAGGGGGCCGGAGTTCCCCAGGAACTTCGTCCAATCCGATCGGGCGAGGGCCCCGAATCCCTTGCATCAGCCGGGAAACACCCGGAGCGCTCACCAGCCGCAAGTAGCTGGTTCTCCACCCCTCTTCGGGGTGTGTTCGGCGCGCACACAGGGAATCGCGCCGAGCGCGACAACGGAAGGAACCCACTCATGCGCAAGTCCATGAAGACCTCGATCACCCTCGCCACCACCGGCGCCCTCGTCCTCGGTGGTGCCGCCTTCGGCATCAGCACGGCGAACGCTGCGACCCCGAACGTGCAGACGATCTCGTCCTCGTCCGAGGCCTCGAAGATCCCGGCCCCGGTCGCATCGGTCCCCGAGGTCAAGGGTGGCAACACCGCCGTCGCACTCGACAAGGGCTTCACCGACGCCCTCACCTCCCTCGGCCTGACCCCGGGCGTCTCGGGCGACGCGAAGCTCGAGGACGGCGCCGTGTCGTTCCCGATCACCGCCGGCTCGGTCACCTACTGGAGCCCGGACGGCGACTACCGCCCCTACGTGCAGGGCCTGCTGAACCACAACGGTTCGGGCCTGACCCTCAAGGCCGGCGACACCACGGTCACGCTCGAGAACTTCGTCGTGAACCCGGGCTCGTCGAAGCTCTACGGTGACGTCCTCGTCAACGGCGAGGTCGCCGCGTCGAACGCCTACCTGTTCTCGCTGCACGGTGGCACGCTCAAGCCGCTGCAGCTCGAGGGTGACAACGCCATCCTGACCGGCACCACCGTCCACGTCTCGGACGACGCCGCGAAGCTGCTCAACAGCACCTTCAAGACCGACGCTGTCAAGGGCGGGCTGCTCGTCGGCACCGCGACCATCACCGCGCAGATCAAGTAACACCCCGCGGCACACCACCGCACCCGCACCACCACGAGAAGGCGCCGCTCCCCACCACGGGGAGCGGCGCCTTCCGCACGTCCGGGCCCGAAGCGCAGGCGGGTGCGGTCGTGTGGGTCGGCCTGGAGGCACGGCCCAGCGCCGCGACACCGGCCGCGGTCCGGCACGGCGGACGAGGACACGGTGCGCGCCTCGTGCAGCCCAGGTCACGCCCGACGCCACCACCGACGCGGCCGTGCCGCCTGCTCCGCAGCCGCACGGTCGGCGGCCGCCCGCTCGTCCGCGGCGCGACGGGCGTCCCGCCGCTCGCGCCACCGCTCCACCTCGACGTCGACGTCGCGCATCGGCGTGACGACCGGCGGTCCGCCGAGCAGCTGCCGTCGGGCCTCCTTCACGCGGGCGTTGAAGTCGACGAGGACCGCGCGGACGTCGTCCTCGGTCGTGAGCGCGTCGAGGTGGTCGTCGAGCTCGGCGTCCTCGGTCCGCAGCGCCAGCGCCGGCGGGGCGATGCCGCGGATGTCCTCACGCTCGATCTTCGCCTTGATCCACCAGTCGGGGTCGTGCCGTCCGTCGTTCCCCGGCAGCGGCTTGCCGTGGTACGGGTTCCCCTCGAAGACCCCGCGGCGCTCGGCCTCCTCGATGCGGGCACGAGCGTGCCGTTCGACGTCCTGCAGCCGGAGCAGGCGTCGTTCCTCGCGGACCTCGTCCGGATCGAGGGAGCCGCGTTCGATCTCGCTGTCCACGAGCTGCTGGTACCGGTACCGGGCGGCTCGCCGCAGCCGGTCCATCCGTGCATCGACGTCGTTCATCGCCCGTCCATCATGCGCCGCACCGCCGACGGTGTGCTCAGCGGCCGTCCACGTCCGGTTGGTCGCCGTCGAGCCGTTCGGCGCACACCTCGGAGCGGTCGCGGCCGTCGGGGGCCACGGTGAGGGCATGGGATCCCTGCCGCTCTGGATGCTCGTCGTGATCTTCGTGGCCGGTGCCGCGGTGATCTGGGTCGCAGGCATCCAGCTCTCGAAGACCACCGACGTCCTCGACGACCGACTGCACCTCGGGAGCGCGCTCGGCGGGCTCATCGTCCTGGCCGTCGCGACGAACCTGCCCGAGATCGCGATCACGGTCAGCGCGGGCCTGTCAGGCAACATCGAGGTCGCTGCCGGCAACATCCTCGGTGGCATCGCCCTGCAGACCGTCGTGATCGCGATCCTCGACGCCTTCGGCCGACGGGGCAAGGGGGTGCGGCCGCTCACCTACCGTGCTGCGTCGCTGACCCTCGTGCTCGAGGCGATCGTCGTCGTCGCGGTGCTCGCCGTCGTCGTCGCCGGCAGTCAGCTCCCGCCCGACCTCGTGGTCGCACGACTCACACCTGACGTGGTGCTCATCGCAGCCATCTGGGTCGTCGGGCTCCTGCTCGTGCAGCGCGCCGGCAAGGGGTTGCCGTGGCACCAGGACGGCCGGGCGCCCGACGCGTCACCGCACGCGTCGGGACACCGGACACGGAAGCAGGACCTACCTCGGATGAGCACACGGAAGGCGGCGGTCGTCTTCACGGTGTCGGCCCTCGCGACACTGGTCGCCGGTGTCGTCCTCGAACGTGCGGGTGATGCGGCGTCGGAGCAGATCGGGTTGTCCGGGGTGCTCTTCGGCGCCACGGTGCTGGCCCTCGCCACGAGCCTGCCGGAGATCTCCACCGGCATCCAGGCCGTCCGGCAGGGCGACGACAACCTCGCGATGTCGGACATCTTCGGTGGCAACGCGTTCCTGCCGGTGCTGTTCCTGGTCGCCACGGTGCTGTCCGGCAAGGCGGTGCTGCCGCAGGCGAACGCGAGTGACGTGTACCTGACGGCCCTCGCCGCGCTGCTGACGCTGGTCTACGCGGTCGGCCTGGTGTTCCGGCCGGGGCGGCGGATCATCGGCATGGGCGTCGACTCGTTCGTCGTGGTCGTGCTCTACCTGGTCGGGGTCGCCGGCCTCGTGGCGATCACCCTCGGCTGAGCAGCGCACGACCGTCGCGGTCGGGCGGGCACCACCGACCCGCCCGACCGGGTCCGCGCCCGGTTCACGACTCGGCGGCGACCTCCTCGATCGTCAGCGCCGCCTGGATGAGCGCGAGGTGGGACAGCCCCTGCGGGATGTTGCCCATGAACGCCCCGTCCTCGGCGCTGAGCATCTCGCTGAACAGGCCGACGTCGTTCGCCTGCGCCACCATGTCGTCCATCAGGGAACGGGCATCGTCCACCCGACCGGTGCACGCCATGGCGGCCGCGAGCCAGAACGAGCACGCGACGAACGGCGACTCCTCCTGGTCCATGCCGGAGTACCGGTAGACCAGGGGGCCGTGCTGCAGCTGTTCCTCGATCGCACGGATGGTCGACGCCATGCGCGGGCCGCGGTCGAACGACGACATCGCGTGCAGCAGGATCGAGGTGTCGATCGCGTCGGACCCCGGGTACATCACGTAGTACCCGCGCTCCTCGTCCCACCCGTGTTCGGCGACCCACTGCTCGATGAGCTCGCGGTTCTCGATCCACTTCTCGCGCGGTCCGTCGATCATGCCGGCGTCGTGGAGCTCCACCGCGGCGTCGAGCGCCTGCCAGCACCCCACCTTGCTCGACACGTAGTGCTGCGCCTCCTGGAGCTCCCACATACCGGAGTCCTGCTCGGGCCACCGGTGGCAGGCGTCGTCCGCGAGCCGCTCGAGCACGCTCGCGGTCTGGCGGTCGAGCACGTTGCCCGCCTTGACGTACTGACGGAGGATCTCGAACACGTCACCCCAGACACCGAGCTGCAGCTGGTCGCCCGCACGGTTGCCGATCGTCACCGGACCGATGCCGTTCCACCCGGGGACGTCGCGCTCCTCGACGCCGTCGGTCTTCTCGCCGTTCAGGTCGTAGAAGATCGGCATGGTCTCGTCGTGCTCGGCGATGGTCCGCATCACCCAGGACACCGCCGCGTGCGTCTCCTCGCGGAGCCCGAAGCGGGTGAGGGCGTGCACGGTGTACGACAGGTCGCGGACCCAGGCGAACCGGTAGTCCCAGTTCTTGCCGCCCGTGCGGTCCTCGGGCAGGCTCGTCGTCGGCGCCGCCGCGATCGCACCCGTGGGCGAGTAGATGAGCAGCTTCAGCGCGAGCGCACTGCGCTGCACGGCATCTGCCCACGGGCCGTCGTACGAGAAGGTCTCCGACCAGGTCGACCAGTTCTCGATCGTCCGGTCGACCGCGTCGAGCGTGCGCTCCGGCTCGGGCATGAAGATCGGCTCGTCCTCGGTGCCGACGATCGTCAGGATCGACTTCGACCCCTCGTTCGTGGTGAAGCGTCCGGAGAACCGAGGCCCGTCGTCGTGCACGGGCTCGAAGCCGTGCTGCACGATGCCGATGGTCACGCCGTCGATGCCGATCACCGTGCCGTTGGCCGTGTCGATGCGTCGCGGCTCCGCCGTGTTCAGCAGGGTGCCGGGGACGACCGCCCACTCCATCTCGACGGTGCCGGAGACCCCCTGCACGCAGCGGCCGATCTCGGCCCACGGCAGCCGACCGGCGACGCCGGTGACCATCGCGTCCGTGACCGTGCAGGACCCGCTGTCGGTCGTCCACGTCGTGACGAGCACGTTCGTGCCCGGCAGGTACTCGCGCTCGACGCTGGCGTCGCCGGTGGGACGGAGTGCGATGTGTCCCCCGTGCTCGGCGTCGAGGATGCTCGCGAAGACCGGTGGGGAGTCCATCGAGGGGATCGGCAGCCAGTCGATCCGGCCGTCGCGTGCGACGAGCGCGACCGTGCGGCCGTCACCGATGGCTCCGTAGGAGCGGAGCGGCACGTAGCCGTCGGTGCGCTCCTCGTTGTCGTTCGCGTCGGGGGTGTCGCGGGTCCGTTCGGTCATACCACCAGCCTGCCCGGCCCAGCGGGGCGACCATCAGCCGGGCGTACCCCGCTGTGGACGGTCGTGGTGTGCCTCCCGACCGTGCAGCAACGGCCGAGAGAACCGCGACACGCCCGGGTGAGTTGTGCGGCCCGGGCGTGTCGCACTACTGTCGGTCCTCCTGCCCGTCGGGCAGGACCGCCCGCCCCGGGCACCCACGGAGGGACCGCGATGCACGCCCAGCAGCACAGCAGCCGCCTCGAGCGCCAGCTCGATGCGCTCGTCGTGCTGCCCGCGGTGCAGTACGCGAACCCGTCCCTCCGCGAACCCGCGTAGGCACGCGCCGTCCCCCGACGTCCCGTGCCCACCCGGCCCGGGGCGTCCCTCCCGTCGTTCCTCCACAGGTGCACTGCACCGAGCCGGAGGCGCAGGATCCGTCCGCCCCGGACCGTCACCACGACGGCCGCCCGGCCGTCACCACGACGGCCGCCCGGCCGTCACCACGACGGCCACCCGGCCGTCGATGACCGTCACGACGAAGGACGAACACCGTGGAGAAGATCAACGACCGATTGCTCAGCTGGGCCTCGATGCTCGAGGAGAACACCGAGCAGCAGGCCCGCACGACGGCCCGGATGCCGTTCGTGTTCCCGCACCTCGCGCTGATGCCCGACGCGCACCTCGGTCTCGGCGCCACCGTCGGCTCCGTGATCCCGACCCTCGGCGCCGTCATGCCGGCGGCCGTCGGCGTCGACATCGGCTGCGGCATGATCGCGGTGCGCACGCAGTTCGCTGCCGCGGACCTGCCCGCCGACCTGCAGCCCCTCCGCGAGCAGATCGAGCGCGCGGTCCCGCTGTCCGCCGGAGCGTCGAACCGGAAGGTCGTCGCCACCGCCGAGCCGCGGATCGCCGAGCTCGAGGCGATGGCTGAGGCCGCCGGGTTCGACCCGGCCGGAGCACACGGCGGCTGGCGGAACCAGCTCGGCACGCTCGGCTCGGGCAACCACTTCATCGAGGTCTCGCTCGACGAGCAGGACCGGGTCTGGCTCTTCCTGCACTCCGGGTCGCGCGGCGTCGGCAACAAGATCGCCCAGCGGCACATCACCGTCGCCAAGCGGATGATGCAGCGCTGGTGGATCGAGCTGCCGGACCCCGACCTGGCCTACCTCGTCGAGGGCACCCCGGAGTTCGACCGCTACATCGCCGAGCTCCGGTGGGCGCAGCACTTCGCGCTCCTCAACCGCGAGGAGATGATGGACCGGGTCGTCCGGCAGCTGTCCGAGGTGCTCGGTCAGCCGGTGGACGAGCAGGAGCGGATCAACTGCCACCACAACTTCACCCAGCGTGAGACGCACTGGGGCAAGAGCGTGTGGGTGTCCCGGAAGGGTGCCATCCAGGCGAAGGCGGGGCAGCCCGGTCTCATCCCGGGATCGATGGGGACCGCTTCCTACGTCGTCGAGGGGCTCGGTGACAAGCCGTCGCTCGAGTCCTCGCCGCACGGCGCCGGTCGGCTGTTCTCGCGGTCCGCTGCCCGGCGGACCTTCACCCACGAGCAGCTGCGCGAGGCGATGGCGGGGATCGAGTACCGCGACACGGACGCGTTCCTCGACGAGATCCCCGCGGCCTACAAGCCCATCGACCAGGTCATGGCGGATGCCGTCGACCTGGTGACGGTCCGGCACACGCTGCGGCAGGTCGTCAACGTCAAGGGCGACTGACACCGGACGGGAGGCGCGTGGCCGTCCGCCACGCGCCTCCCGTCCGGCGTTCGTCCCGACACGCGGTGCGCTCCGCTGCGGACAGCGGTCCGTGCGTCGGGCACGCTCGAAGGGATGAGCGACCAGGCGGAACGAGCAGCACGCGAGACCGGACGACAGGCGAAGCGTGTCGCCGACAGCAGGTGGTTCGAGCTGACGGCGCGGGCCGGGTACGTCGGCAGCGGTGTGGTCCACCTGCTGATCGGGTACCTCGTCGTGCTCCTCGGGTTCGGGAACGCGTCCGGGGGCAGCGAGACGGACCAGTCCGGAGCGCTGCAGCAGCTCGCCGAGGTTCCCGGAGGCGTGGCCCTGCTCTGGATCGTCGCCGTCGGCACCGCGGCGCTGGCCCTGCGGCTCCTGCTCGAGGCGGTCGTCGGCGGCCGGTCCGACAGCGCCCGCGGGTGGGCGGCACGGGCGAAGGACCTCGGCAAGGCGGTCGTCTACGGCGTCGTCTCGTACTCGGCCGGGTCGTTCGCGCTCGGGGCCGGCACGAGCTCCAGTGGGTCGACCCGGAGCGCGGCGGCACAGACCCTCGCGACGCCCGGCGGGGTGTTCCTGCTGATCGCCGTCGGTGCCGTGGCGATCGCGATCGGTGCGGCCCTGGTCGTGCAGGGGTGCCGTCGCTCCTTCTGGGAGCAGCTCGTCCGGCCGCGGCAGCCCCTCGACCGTGCCGTGACCGTGCTCGGGACCGTCGGGTACGTCGGCAAGGGGATCGCCGTCGCGGTCGTCGGGGTGCTGATCGTCGTCGCCGGCGTCCGGAGCGACCCGGACCAGGCGACGGGGCTCGACGGGGCGTTCGACGCGCTGCGCGACCTGCCCGCCGGATCGGTGGTGCTCGTCGCGGTCGGCATCGGGTTCCTGGCGTACGGCGTCTACAGCTTCTTCCGCGCCCGGTTCGCGCGCCTCTGACCCCGAGCCCGCGTCGGTCGGTGCGGTTCGCGCGAGACGCCGGCGTCGGTGCCGGACGCACCCGAGTCGTCGAGACGCCGCCGGATCCGACGGCGTCTCGCCGGGATGAAGGCGTCTCCGTCCGACGCCGGTGTCTCGGGCGGTCTCCGGTCCGCGCGGTCCGACCGAGTCCGCCGCATCTCGCTGGTAGGTCGTGCACGCCGGCCCCGGTAGACGGGAGGACATGCACACCGACGCCGTGACCGGGCCCGTGACCGTCTTCTGCGACGAGCAGGCGGTCCTCGCCGAGAGCATCGTCTGGGACCCGACCGCCGAACGGCTCCGCTGGACCGACATCACCCTGGGCCTGCTCACCACCGCCCGCGCGGACGGCACGGTCGAGTCGAGCGTCGCACTGCCGCCGCCCCTGGCGAGCTTCCAGCCACGCGCCGCCGGCGGGTTCGTCGTGGCGTTGGGCGACACGGTCGTGCTCACCGACGAGCGCGGCGTCGTCGAGCGCGAGCTGGTGCGGGTGCGGCACGCGACCACCGAGATGCGGTTCAACGAGGGCAAGTGCGACCCCTTCGGTCGGTTCCTCGTCGGCAGCATGGACCTCTCCGACCAGGACCCGGCCGGAGCGCTGTACTCGGTCGAGCCCGACGGCACGACGCGCGTGCTCCGCGGGGGCTTCGGCGTGACCAACGGCATCGAGTGGTCGGCGGACGGCAGCGTGATGTACGTCACGGACACGAGCACCTCGACGATCTACCGCGGCTCGTACGGCCCCGACGGCGTGCTCGGCGAACTCGAGCCCTTCGTCAGCGGCGCCGCACACGACGGGCTGGTCCGCGACGACGAGGGCTGCTTCTGGACGGCGGTCTACGGCGCCGGACGGGTGGAGCGCTGGGACGCCGAGGGCCGACACCTCGAGACCGTCGAGGTGCCCGCGCCGAACGTGACCTCCGTGGCCTTCGGCGGGCCGGACACGTCGACGCTCTTCGTCGCCACGGCGCGCGAGAACAGCACCGAGGAACAGCTCGAGCAGTACCCGCACTCCGGGGCGGTGTTCGCGGTCCCCACCCGGGTGCACGGCGCGCCCGCTTCCGCGTTCGGCGGCTGAACGGCGGGTACCGTGGGAGGTCGCCGATCCCAGGAGGCCCCGTGACCGAACAGGACGACCAGGACGACCGGACGCCGCCGCCCGCACCCGACCCTGCCGGTGCGCTCGCGCGTGCCGAGGACGCCGACGTGCAGGTCGAGGTCGACCGGATCGCCGTCGACGGCACCTACGTCCGGGTGAGCTCGATCGGGCAGCCGGGCGACCGTGCGTTCGTCCTCGTCGCCGGTCTGGGCATCGCCGCCACCTACTACGAGCGGCTCGCGCCGCACCTCAACGAGAACGGCCCGGTGCACGCCCTCGACCTGCCGGGCTTCGCCGGGGTGCCGCGCTTCCGTGGTGCCGTGTCGATCGAGCGCTACGCCGACGCGGTCGAGCAGGTCATCCGCGAGCTGCGGCTCGAGGACCCGGTGCTCGTCGGGCACTCGATGGGCACCCAGGTCGTCACCGAGGTCGCCGCGCGCAACCCGCACATCCGCGACCTCGTGCTCATCAGTCCGGTCGTCGACAGCCGCGCCCGGAGCATCCCGATCTCGGCGCTCCGCTTCCTGCGGTCGGCGCTGCACGAGCCCGCGGCCGTCCGCTGGCACGGGGTCACCGCCTACGCGCTCTGCGGCTGGCACTGGTTCCGGAAGGTGCTGCCGGAGATGATCGCGTTCCCGATCGAGGACCGCGCCGCCGAGGTGCGGGCGCGCACCCTGATCGTCCGCGGTGAGCACGACGCGATGGTGCCCCGTGACTGGGTGCGGTCCCTCGCCCGGGTGTTCCCGCACGCGGTCCTGCGCGAGGTGGTCGGCGGCGCCCACTCCGTCATGCACGCGCAGGCGGACGCGGTGGCCCGCCTCGCGGTGGCCCTCGTCGACGGGCGGATCACCGACCGTGGCGTCGGCTCTCTGCAGCGGGTGCGCGACGACACGACGTCGTCCGACCTGGCCCGGCTGGGTCCGAAGGACGCCTGGCTGGTCGTGAAGTCACGCTTCATCGAGCTCTTCGGCATGGCGAAGGGCGACGACGAGCAGCTGGAGCGGGCGAAGTCCGCGCACGCGGTCGCGATGGCCGACGGCGACGACATCCCCGTGGACCCGGACGACCGCCGCGAGGTGGTCGACGACGTCGCACCCGAGGTGCGCGACCGGTCCTGACCCGGGCACCGCGCACACGGCGACGGCCTGGAGGCGCGACCCGACCCCATCAGGTCGAGCCGCGCCTCCAGGCCGTCAGCGTCAGGATCCGCGGGTCACGGCGTGATGCGGCCCGGCAGCATGTCCCTGGTGAGCCCGTTGGCGTCGGCGAGCACCCCGCGGGCCTCGTCCGTCTTGTCGGAGACGTTCCAGAGCAGGACCCCGCGGACCGTGTCGTCGTCGTCCAGGTAGTAGACGACGCCGGTGGTGAGCGGCTCCTGCCACTCCTCAACGGTCTGCAGCTCGGTGGACACCTGGCCGACGGCCTCGTACCCCGTGTCGAAGACGTTCGAGTAGAACATCGGCGTGTGGTCGTACGTCTCGTCCGCGTCCGCGAGGTTCCGGCCTGCCTGCCGGCCCTGCTGCTTCGCGTTGTCGACGTGCTCGACCCGGCGCGTGCCGAGGATGCGGTCCGGGTACTCGGCGACGTCGCCGGCGGCGAACACCGACTCGTCGTCCGTCACCAGCGTCGACGACACCACGATGCCGTCGCGCACGGTCAGACCCGCGTCGGCGGCGAGCTGCGTCTGCGGCTCGATGCCGAGTCCGGCCACGACCGCGTCGGCCTCGAGGACCGACCCGTCGTCGAGGGTGAGGGTGACGCCGCCCTCCGACTCCGTGCCCTGGTCGACCCGTCGTCCGGTGCGGAGCTCGACGCCGTGGTCGACGAAGCGCTGCTGGAAGGCCCGGGCGAGGTCGTTCGGGAACATGTGCCCGCCGAGGACCTCGTCGGGCGTCACCAGGGTCACCCGGGCGCCGTTCTGCACGATGCCCGCGGCGATCTCGGTGCCGATGTAGCTGCCGCCGACGACGACGACGTGCGCACCGGTATCGGTGCGCTCCCGCAGCCGGCGGTAGTCGTCGGCGCTGCGGAAGTCGAGGACCCGCGACGAGGGCGACAGGCCGGGCAGGCTGCGCGGCTTCCCACCGGTCGCGAGCAGCAGGCGCTCGTAGCCGAGGGTCTGGCCGTCGTCCGTCGTGACGGTCCCCGCCGCACGGTCGATCGCCGTCACGACGGTCCCGAGCACGAACGTCGCCCCGGTCTCCTCGGTGTGCAGGTCGACCTTCTCGTCCCAGCTGAAGTCCGGGTCGGTCCAGAGCTTCTTCGACAGGGCCGGACGGGCGTACGGACGGTCGGTCTCCTCGCTGACGATGCCGATCGAGCCGTCGGCGTCGATCTCGCGGATCCCGCGGGCGGCAGCGTCGGCGACCATCCCGCCTCCGACGATCAGGTAGCGGAAGTCGCTCATGGTCCTCCTAGATGGTGGCGACCGAGCCGGAGTCGACCCGGTAGTTCGACCCGTTGACGAAGCTCGCCAGGTCGGAGCAGAGGAAGGCGACGACGTTCGCGACCTCCTCGGGCTCCCCGCGGCGGCCGAGCTCCATGTACGGACGCTGCTCGTCGAGGAAGCTCGAGATCGCCTCGTCGAACGAGGTCCCGAGCTGCTTCGCGCGCTTGTCCATCATGGCGTCGGTCATCGGGGTGTGGATGAAGGCCGGGCTCACGGTGTTCACGAGCAGGCCCTCAGACGCGTACGACCGCGACAGGCCCTTCGCGAACGAGAGCACGCCGGCCTTGGCGGCGCAGTACGGCAGTTCGTCGTCGTAGGGCTGCGAGGCGTCCTCGGAGACGAGGTAGACGATGCGTCCCCATCCGCCCTTCCGGAGGTCGCCGATGAACTCGCGCGTGATGCGGACCGGGCCCATCAGGTCGACGTCGATGGTGTCGAGCCAGCCCTGCTCGTCGATCTCGTGGAACATGCCCTGCGCACCGGTGATGCCCGAGGACTGCACGAGGATGTCGATATCGCCGACGGCGTCGCGCACCTTGCCGTGCAGCGCGGCGAGGCTGTCGGCCTCCGTCACGTCCGCGGCGAAGGCGAAGAGCTTGCCGTGCGGCGCCTCGAGCTGGTCGGCACTCGTGTCGAGCCGGCCCTGGTCGAGGTCGGTGACGACCACGGTCGCACCCTCCGCCAGGAGGATACGAGCCGTGTTCCAGCCGATGCCGGAGTCGCCACCGAAGACGAGCGCGACCTTGCCGGTGATCCCGAGGTCCACGTCGCGACCCCTACTCGTGCTCGGAGGCCTCGGCGACGGCCGGGGTCGTGGCGGCGGCGAGCGGCGTCCGCGGCTCGCGGTTCTCGGCCGAGACCATCCAGGCGAGCTGCTCGAGGCGCTCGATGAAGCCGTGGAGCAGGTCCGCGGTCGTCGGGTCCTCGTCGTCGACCTCGTCGTGCACGTCGCGCATGGTGCCGGTGGCCTGGTAGAGCCGGAGCGTGATGGCGTCGATGGCGTCGTGCGTGTCGATCTCCCCGTCCGGGAAGGCGTCGAGGTGCGTCCCCGCGGCGACCGTAGCCGAGCGGCCGTCCGGGATCGCGTAGAGGGCGCGCATGCGCTCCGCGGTGTCGTCGGCGAACTCACGCGCGGCGTCGACGATCTCGTCGAGCTGCAGGTGCAGGTCGCGGAAGTTGTGTCCGAGGATGTTCCAGTGGGCCTGCTTGCCCTGCAGGTGCAGGTCGACGAGGTCCACCAGGACGGCCTGGAGGTTGGCGGCGAGCTTGTCCGATGCGTGCATGATCGGCTCCTTTCGCGGTCGGTGTCCCTTCTGGTCTACGCGGTCGCGTGCTCGGCGTTCCCAGTGCGCGTGCACCCTGGCGTCCCCCGTGGGGTGGCCGGACGCGCGGACCGCACCGAGGTCAGTGCTCGAGCGCGGGGTCCACCTGGTCGACGGCGTCGCGCATCCGCTCGAGGAACGTCGCGACGACACGGGCGTCGGAGGCGGACAGCCCCTCGGCGATCGACATCATCCGCCGGTGCATGGTCCCGAGGGTGGCGCGGACCTCGTCGTCGGTCTCGGTCGTGGGGGTGATCACCAGTGCGCGACGGTCGGTGGGGTGCGGCTCGCGGCGGACGTGGTCCGACTTCACCAGGCGGTCGATCAGGATCGTCGTCGAGGCCGACGAGATCTTCAGGTAGGCGGCCAGGTCCTTCGGCTTGACCATCCGGCCCGCACGCTGTGCCTGCAGCAGGTAGCGGACGGCGAGCAGGTCGGTCTCGCCCATGCCCATCGAGTCGCGGGTCCGTCGCCGCATCGCGGTCTCGGCGGCGCGGTAGCGACGCAGGGCGTTCAGCACGGCGACGCCGCGCTGTGTGGCGTCGTCGTCGGGGAACCAGTACCCCGACGCCTCCGTGATCTCCTGCGTCGACATGCCGTTCAGGGTAACCCGTCTGGTATCTCGCCTGCCTAGCGGATCCGCGTGCTGTGGACGAGTCCTCGGCGCTGCCCCGGACGGAGGGGAGGCGCGGTGCCAGCCGGCACCGCGCCTCCAGACCGTCTCCCGGTCGCCCGACGGCGACCGGGCGGATCAGGCGGCGACGCGCTCGTCCGCCGCACCGGCCAGGGCGCGGAGCGCGCCCTGCACGAGCTCGACGACCTCGGCGTCCTCGCGCGGGTGGGTCTCCGCGAACCGGACCACCGACTGCGGGATGGCGACCTTGACGTCCTCCAGGACCTTCGCACCCGCGATCCCCGCCGACTTGCGGGCGTCGTCGTGTGCCCACACACCGCCGTACTGGCCGAACGCCGAGCCGATCACCGCGAGCGGCTTGCCGGACAGCGGCGACGAGCCGAAGGGCCGCGAGCCCCAGTCGAGCGCGTTCTTCAGCACGGCCGGCATCGTGCCGTTGTACTCGGGGGTGACGAGCAGGACCGCGTCCGCTGCGGCGACGGCGTCGCGGAAGGCGACGGCGGCGGCCGGCGGGGTGTCGCCGTCGATGTCCTCGTTGTAGAAGGGCAGGTCGACGATGCCGTCGAACGTCGTGAGGGTGATCCCCTCGGGGGCGTGCTGCTCGGCAGCCTCGGCGAGCTTCCGGTTGATGGAGCCGGCGCGCAGGCTGCCGACGAGGGCGAGGACGTTCGTCATGGTGGATCCCTTCTGTCCGTGACCGCTCGGTCACGGAATGGTGTCAGGGACAACCAATGTGCTCGCTGGGTGCGCCATTCCCGATCGGACCACCACTCGGGTCCCGCTGGGTACGGTGGCCGGGTGAGCAGCCACCGGACGCCCGCCAGCAGCCCGCGCACCACCGACCCGGACTGGTGGCGTCAGGCCGTCGTCTACCAGGTGTACCCGCGGAGCTTCGCCGACACCGACGCGGACGGCCTGGGGGACATCGCGGGCATCACGAGCCGTGTGCCGTACCTGGCGTCGCTCGGCGTCGACGCGGTGTGGTTGTCGCCCTTCACCCCCTCGCCGCTCGCCGACGGCGGGTACGACGTGGCGGACTACCGCGACGTCGACCCGCGCCTCGGCACGCTCGACGACCTCGACGCGTTCGTCCGCGCCGCACACGAGCACGACGTTCGCGTCATCGTCGACGTCGTGCCGAACCACACCTCCGACCAGCACGAGTGGTTCCGCCAGGCGCTCGCCGCAGAGCCGGGGTCACCCGAGCGGGCGCGCTACGTGTTCCGTGACGGAGCGGGGGAGTCGGGCGAGCTCCCGCCGAGCGACTGGGTGTCGAACTTCGGCGGCAGCGCGTGGACGCGGGTGCCGGACGGCCAGTGGTACCTGCACCTGTTCGCGCCCGAACAGCCCGACCTCGACTGGTCGAACCCCGAGGTGCGCGCCGACTTCGAGCACACCCTGCGGTTCTGGTCCGACCGCGGCGTGGACGGCTTCCGGGTCGACGTCGCGCACGGGCTCGCGAAGGACCTGTCGACGCCGTACCGTCCCTCGAACGAGAAGGCGCTGCCGCTGGACGGCTCCGACCCGCTGTACGACCGCGACGAGGTGCACGAGATCTTCGCGACGTGGCGCTCCGTGCTCGACGAGTACGACCCGCCCCGTGCCGCGATCGCCGAGGCCTGGGCGCCGGCACCGCGTCGCGTGCTCTACGCCCGGCCGACCGAGCTCGGGCAGGCGTTCAACTTCGACCTGCTCGAGGCGCCGTACGACGCACGGGCCTTCCACGAGATCATCGAGCGGAACCTCGCCATGTCGGCCGAGTCCGGCGCTTCCTCGACCTGGGTCCTGTCGAACCACGACGTCGTGCGGCACGCCACCCGCTACGGCCTGCCCGACGGCACCGACACGGATGCCTGGCTGCTCACCGACGGCACCGAGCCCGAGCTCGACCGTGCGCGCGGTGGACGTCGGGCGCGTGCGGCGACGCTGCTGATCCTGGCGTTGCCCGGGTCCACCTACCTGTACCAGGGCGAGGAGCTCGGCCTGCACGAGGCGCCCGCGATCCCCCACGAGCGCCTGCAGGACCCGAAGTGGATCCGCAGCGGGCACACGGTGAAGGGGCGGGACGGCTGCCGGGTCCCGATCCCCTGGACCCGGACGGGGCCGTCGTTCGGCTTCGGCGACGTCGCTCCGCACCTGCCGCAGCCGGAGGACTTCGGCGACTCGTCGGTCGAGGCCGAGGACGGCGACCCAGCTTCGACGCTGTCGCTCTACCGGCAGGCGACGGCGGCCCGACGACGGCTGCAGCAGGGCGAGGAACTGACGTGGCTCGACGCCGGTGACGACGTCGTGGCGTTCGCCCGGCACGAGGGCTGGCGGTCCGTGACGAACCTCGGGACGTCTCCGGTGCCGATGCCGTCGGGCACGGTGGTGCTGGCGTCCGGGCCGCTCGACGCGGGCGAGGGGATGCTCCCGGGCGAGACCACGGTGTGGCTCGGGTGAGTTCGATCTGGCCGGGGTGGCGGAGCACATCCCTGCACAGCGGCTGGTCTCGGGACTGTTCTCCCCAGAAGGGCTCGACGGCCGCTGACGAGGTGGTCCCGCTCGCGACGATCGGGGCATGACAGACACCTCGATCCCGACAACCACCCACCGCGTCGCACACCCCCGACGGTGTCGACGCCCGCGGGGTGCGATCACGGCCGGACTCGTGGCCCTTGCCGTCCTGGCGGCGCCGGCGCTCCTGCCCTCCAGCTCCTCGGCGGACGACCTCGCGTTCCCCTACCGCAACGGCTTCGACTCCGCCGCGGGCGGCACCCTGAGCGGCGACGCGCAGGTCGTCGACGGGCGGCTGCGGCTCACGGACCAGACGAAGGACCAGGCCGGAGCATGGTCGACGGACGACACGTTCCGCTCGGACCTCGGACTCGACATCGAGTTCTCGTACGCCATGTACAACACGGTGGGCGACCAGGGTGCCGACGGGCTGCTGCTCTTCCTGGCGGACGGCAGCGCACCACAGGGCGTCGGAGCGTACGGCGCAGCGCTCGGGTACGCCTGCCGGTCGAGCGAGACCCAGGGCGGCGGGCGGCCCTGCGACCTGCCCGGCGTGCCGGGTGGCTTCGCGGCGGTGGCGGTCGACCACTACGGCAACTTCTCGCAGGAGATCAACCTGTCCGGGCTCGGGCGCCGACCGGACTCGGTCGTGGTCCGGGGATCGGGTGACGGCACCACCGGCTACCGGTACGTCGACGGGGTCCAGGCTCCCGGCGGCACCCTGACCGACGGGCCGACGAAGCGGAAGGTCCGCGTCAGTCTCGTGCCGGGGGCGTCGGGGGAACTCTTCATGACCGTGCGCCTCGAGGACGGGGGGCCGCTCCGCACCGTCCTCGACCGCGTGCCGCTGCACGGCGACGCCCAGGCTCCGCTCCCGGACACGCTCCGGCTCGGCTTCTCCGCCGCGACCGGCAGCTTCGCCGACGTCCACGAGGTCGACGACCTCCGGGTCTCCCAGCCCGTCGACCTCGGCGTCACCCAGGAGCTCCCCGCGTCCGGTCGGCCCGGGCAGCCGTTCTCGTACACCGTGACCGCGTCCGACGCCGGCCCGAACCGGTCCGACCCCAGCGCGTTGCACGTCGACGTCCCCGACGGTCTGCGGGACGTGACGTGGACCTGCACCGCGACCGACGGATCCTCCTGCGGAACGGCCAGCGGGACCGGCGACGTGGACGCCGGGCTCGACCTGATCCCGGGCGGCGCCGCGACGGTCACCGTGTCCGGGACCGTCGCGGACGACGCCTCGGGGGCGCTCGAGAGCACCGCCACCATCGCGCCTCCGGCGTCGCTGTCCGACGTCGACGAGTCCGACAACCGGTCCGTCGAGACGAGTCCGGTCGAGGCGGCGCCGGCGCTCGAGGCGCAGCTCGAGACCGACAAGTCGGTGTCCCCGTCCGTCGACGTGGCACCGGGGGACGAGGTCGAGTACCTGGTGACGGCGAAGAACCGCGGTCCGGACCCCGCGCACGACGTGGGCGTGGTCGACGACCTGCCGGCGGCGATGCGCTTCACGGGGTCCGAGGACGACTGTTCGGCCGAGGGACAGCACGTGACGTGCCGGTCCGAGGGGGACCTGGCGGTGGGTGGGACGCGCTCCTTCCGCATCAGGGCGGTGCTCGACCCCGGCTACACCGGCGACGGGTCCGACGTCGGCAACGTGGCGACCGCGACGTCGCCCACCGATCCGGACGGGGGCGACCCGTCCCCGGAGGTCACGATCGGCGTCACGGTGCCCGGCGACGGCGACGGCGACGGCGACGGCGACGGCGACGATGGCGGCACGGGTGCGCCGACGCCGGCCGTCTCCGCGAGCGCCTCGCCGTCCCCGGGGGTGCCGACGGCTGCCCGCGGCGGACGGACGGGCGGCGGAGGGGCCGGCGCCGGGGCCCTCGCGTACACCGGCGCCGAGGGGCTCGGGCTCCTCGCCGCCCTGGCTGCTGCCGCAGTCGGGCTCGGCGCCGGGGGCTGGTGGGTCGCACGACGTGGGCGCGCGGCCGACGACCCCGACTGACGGGGAGCGCGTCACCGCCGGTCGGGGCGCTCGGACCCCGGCCGGCGGTGGTGGCTCCCGTCGGTACGGGCTCCGGTCCGACGCCCGGGGCGCCGGCGGTAGACTCGGACCACGATCCGCATGCCCGAAAGAGGTCCCGTGTCCGACTCCGTGGACGACGCCGGCCAGCGCGCGCGGTACTGGCCGATCCCCGTCCTCCGGGCCGTCCCAGCCGCGGTCGTGGCCCTCGTCATCACCTTCTCGTCCAACCACGCCGCCGGCTACGGCCTGCTGCTCTTCGGCGGGTTCGTGATCGTCGACGCCCTCGTGCTCGGGTGGGCCGCCCTGCGCCGCATGCCCTCCGACGAGCGCTCGCGTCCGACCACGTTCGTGCAGGCGGTCGTCTCCCTCGTCGCCGGTGTCGCCGCCCTGGTGACCAACGGCGTCGGGCTCGGCGCGTTCATCACGGTGGTCGTCGGGTGGGCCGTGCTGACGGGAGCCCTCGAACTCGCACAGGGACTCCGAGCGCGCGGCCGGTCGCCGTTCGCCCGTGACTGGACCACGATCGGTGGGCTCACCCTGCTGCTCGCCGTCGCGTTCCTGCTGACACCGCCGGACTACTCCCAGCAGCTCGGGGGCGTGGAGCAGGTCACCGGCACCCTGGACGCCGCCGTCGTCCTGGTCGGACTGCTCGGCGCCTACCTCGCCATCGCGGCGGTCTTCCACGTGATCGCCGGACTCTCGCACAAGTGGGGCACCACGGCGCCTGCCGCAGCCCCGGACGGAGCACCACACGCATGAGCACCCCCAGCCGTCGCGACCGTCTGCGCCCCGCCGAGCTCCTCGTGATCTCGGCGGTCGTCGCGGTGTTCACCGGAGCGGTCGTGCTCTTCTCGACGCGTGAGTTCGAACTCGCCCTGGTGTTCCTCGGTGTCGCGTTCATCGTCGTCGTGGTGGTCCTCGCGATGCTCCAGCTCGCGGCGTCGAGCGACCAGGACGACAACGACATGCTCGGCGGCCACAGGTCTCCGGGCGAGCGGTCCGAGGGCGACGACTTCCACTGACCCCGCTTCGGCGACCGTCGTCCCTGGCGACACGTCCGGGCGGAGCGGTCCGCGCGCCGATCACGCCGACACCGACGCCGGTCGCGACACCCGCCTGCGTCGTGACCACCCCACGGCCAGCTGAACGCCGTCGGGGAGATCTGGGGGGGGGGGGGCTGACGGCCGGGAGGCGCGGTGCGGGACCGTCCCGCGCCTCCCGTCCGCCGGTGGGACACGTCCCGCACGGCCCTCCGGACCTCACCCCACCCGTGCGGCCACGACGTCGCGAGCGAGCGTGCGCGTGGCGCGGTTCGGTTCGGTGTCCGACCGCATCGCGAGCCCGATGCGGAGCGGCTCGACCTCGTCCTCGAGCTCGAGCACGGCGCCGTCGTACCGGACGCCCGGGTCCGGGACGACACCGACGCCGAGCCCGGCCGAGGCGAACCGGATCACCGCAGGCATGTCGTTCATCTCCGCCACGACCCGGCGTCGGAGGCCGAGGCGCTCGAACGCGGCGTCGAGGATCAGGCGGTTGCCGAAGCCGTGCGCGGTGTCGACGAAGGGCTCCCCGGCGAGTTCGGCCAGGGACGCCGACGGGCGGGCAGCGAGCGGGTGGTCCGCGGCGGTGTAGACGCGGAAGGGCAGCTCGCGCAGCGGTTCGACGACGACCCCGGGCGGGACGGACGGCAGGCCCGTGTACGCCAGGTCGAGCCGCCCGGCGACCAGGTCCTGCACCAGGCCGGTGGTGCCCGAGGGAGAGGTCATCAGCTCGACGGCCACGAGCGGGTGCCGCCGCCGGAACCGCCGCAGCACCCCCGTCAGGTCGACGACGTCCATGCTCGTGAAGATGCCCAGCCGTACCCGGCCGCGGAGGTCGACGTCGTCGACGGTCGCCAGGTCCCGCATCCGCTCCAGGGAACCGAGCACGGCGCGGGCGTGCGGGAGGAGGTCCTCGCCCGCTGCGGTCAGCACGAGTCGCCGACCGGTGCGGTCGAACAACCGCACCCCGAGCGAGCGTTCGAGGGAGGCGATCCCGGCGGAGACGGTCGACTGGGCGGCCCACAGGCGTTCCGCGGCGCGTGTCACGGTCCCCTCGGCGGCGACCGCCACGAACTGTTCGAGCAGGCGGGTCTCCATCATCCGAGTATCGACCAGATCGATGACACCCATCAAGACCACCCGTTGGACTCGATGACGCCGCCGGGGCACCATCGGACCATGACCTCGACCACCGACGCGGCTCCGGCCCCGACGACCGGCTCCCGTCCCGTCCCCGCTCCGCGTGGGCGGCGCACGCACTCCCGTCGCCGGCACGGTTTCGGCTTCTGGGCCGTGGCCTTCGCGTTCCTGGCGGTGATGGCGTTCGCGACCGTCCCGGCACCCCTCTACGTGATCTACCAGGCGCGCGACGGCTTCCCGACGTTCACGACCACGGTCGTCTTCGCCGCCTACGGTGTCGGGGTCGTCGCCTCGCTCTTCCTGGCGGGACACCTCAGCGACGTGCACGGACGACGCCCGTTGATCCTGGTGTCGATCGCCCTCGAACTCGTCGCGGCCGTGCTGTTCCTGCTGTGGTCCGACGTCGCCGGCCTCGTCGTTGCGCGGTTCGTCACCGGCCTCGGCGTCGGGCTCCTCACCGCGACGGCGACCGCGCACCTCGGTGAACTGCGGGTCCGGGCGACCGGCTCGTCCGCGTCCGCGCAGGGTGCGAGCGTCGCGGCCGGCGCCGTGAACCTCGGCGGTCTGTCGCTCGGCGCCCTCGTCGGGGGCGCGCTCGCGGAGTTCGTCGGGCAGCCGCTCGTCGTGCCGTACGTCGTCTTCGTCGTCGCCCTGGCGGTCGCGTTCGTCGTCGTCCTCGCCGCGCCGGAGACCGTCGACCGTCCGGAGCAGCCGGTGCCGTACCGACCGCAGCGGATGGCCGCCCCTGAGGGGCAGGCCGGCGTGTTCTGGGCCGCCGGTGCCGCGGCCTTCGCCGCCCTGGCCGTGCAGGGACTCTTCACCTCGGTCGCTCCGACCTTCCTCGGCACCACGTTCCACGTCACCGACCGGCTCGCCGCGGGCGCCACGACGTTCGGGGTCTTCGCCGCGAGTGCGGTGTCGCAGATCGTCTTCGCCAGGCTGTCCCAGCGTCGGCAGATCCGGCTCGGTCTGGTGCTGCTCGTCGGTGGTCTCGTCGTGCTCGCGGTCGCCGCCGTGCTCCTGCAGGTCGCGGGCTTCATCGGCGGCGGTGTCGTGGCGGGTGCCGGCGTCGGGCTGCTCTTCCGGGCCGCGATCGCCCGCGCGGGGTCGCTCGTCGGGCCGGAGCAGCGCGGCGGGGTGCTCGCGGCGACGTTCCTCGTCGCGTACGCGGGACTGACCGTGCCCGTCGTGGCGGTCGGCGCCGCGCTCCTCGTCGTGCCGACGCTCCCGGTGCTGCTCGCGTACGTGGCCTTCGTCGTCGCACTCGCACTGGTCGCCGGCCTGCGCCTGGCCGCCCGCGCGGCGTAGTCCGCCGCGACCAGCCGACCACGCGGACAGCCGTTCGTCTCCCGGCATACTGGAGCGCATGCCCCAGCAGCGCCGACGTCCGGCCGTCACCGTCGTCGCCGCGGTCATCGCGGCCGGCCTGGTCGCCGGCGGCTTCGCCCTGACGGCGCAGCGCAGCGGCGAGGACCCGGTGATCGGCGGCGGAGCGTCCACCGTCACGCCCAGCGCGACCGCCGCCGACGGAGCGACGCGCGACGGCACCGTCACCATCGAGCGGACGGGCCCTGACCTGCCCGGCGGCGACGTGCTCGACCGCTGCGACGCCGACCGCCGGGCCGTGGTCGCCCGGTACGAGACCGCCGCGCTCGGACGGGTCGAGCTGCAGTGCGGCACGTCCGGCCAGGGCTACGAGCACATCCGCGTCCGGCACACCGCCGACTGGCAGGACGTCGTCCGGGGCCACGGCTCACGGGACTGGGACGACGCGATGCTCACCGCCGTCCGGTCCGTGCTCGAGGCACCGCCCGCCGGCTACCCGCAGGACGCCGGGGACGGCAAGGTCTGCTACGCCGCGCCCGTCCGCTTCGACGACGGCTCGCGTCCCTCGGCGGAGCCGAACGTGCGGGTGATCGTGTCGGAGACGACCGACCGGGTGATCACGGCGTTCCCCACCGACGACGGCGGCTGCTGACCGCACCGCACCGGGCCGGTGCGCAGGCCCGGCCGACCAACCCGTCCCGACGCGTGCACCTCGTGCCTACGCGTGCACCTCGTGCTCGTGCCGCCGGTGCGAGACCGGTTCGAGCTGGAAGGTCGAGTGCTCGACGGGGACGTCGAAGTGCTCTGCGACGCACTGCTGCAGCGCGTCGAGGATCCGGGGCGCGTGCGCGGTCGAGAAGCAGTGGTCGTCGACGACGACGTGCGCCGTCAGGTTCGGCACGCCGGTGGCGACGAGCGTCGCGTGCAGGTCGTGCACCTCGATCACGTGGTCGAGCTCGAGGATGTGCGCGCGCACGTCGTCGAGGTCGAGCCCGGGCGGCGTGGACTCGAGCAGCACGTTCGCGGTCTCGCGGAGCAGCCGGACGGCCCGCGGCAGGATGAGCAGCCCGATCAGGATCGCGGCGATCGAGTCGGCCCGCTCCCACCCGGTGAGCGCGAGGACGACGGCGGCGGCGATCACCGCGACGGACCCGAGGGTGTCGTTCAGCACCTCGAGCCGAGCCGCCCGCGAGGTGAAGCCCTCGCCCGACGCCCGGGCGAGCACCGCGTAGGCGACGAGGTTGCCGACGAGTCCGACCACACCGAACACGAGCAGCGGGCCGGCGTGGACCTCGGCGGGGACGAACAGCCGCTGGATCGCCGAGACGACGACGAAGACGCCGACCGCGAGCAGGATGGCTGCCTGCGCCGTGGCGCCGAGCACCTCGGCACGCTGGTAGCCCCACGTCCGTTGGGCCGTCGGGGAGCGGCGCGCGAGCCGGGTGGCGACCAGCCCGATGCCGAGGCCGCCGGTGTCGACGACCATGTGCCCCGCGTCGACGAGCAGCGCGAGGGAGCCGGTGACGACCGCGCCGACGACCTCGGCGAGCAGGATGCCCGCCGAGATGCAGAACGCGACGAGCAGCGCGCGCTCCGAGGCGACGGCGTGCCCGTGCGCGTGGTCGTGTCCCATGCCTCGATCGTAGGCAACGAGGCCGACACCGTGCCACGATCGGCATCGTGACCCCGTCACCCAGCTTCTGGTCTCCACCCGGGTGACGGTCCGTGTGCTGGGACGTGCCCGGAGCCTCCCGGCCCTCGCCGCTCCGCGTGTCACGCTCGTGGAACGATTCGATGACGATGCCGACGTGCAGCGCGTGTCCCTGCGGCTCTCGGCGCCGCTGATCGGCACGCTGTACCGGTACGAGGGCGCCTTCCGCTACCGGATCGAGCCCGACACCGGACAGGGGACACCATGAGCGACGACACCACCCGCGCGCCGAGGGGCCGCGCCGTGATCGCGGGAGCGGGCGGCTTCGTCGGACGGTACCTGCAGCGTGCCTTCCGCGACGAGGGGTACGAGGTCGTCACGGTCGGTCGCACGGGCGACGCGGTGTGGGGCAACACGCTCCGGATCCGTGAGCTCGTCGACGGTGCCGCGATCGTGGTGAACATGGCGGGCAAGAGCGTGAACTGCCGCTACGGCCGTCGGAACCGAGCGGAGATCATGCGCTCCCGCGTGGACACGACGCTCGAGCTGGCCGAGGCGATCCGGACCGCCGAGCACCCGCCGCCGCTGTGGGTGAACGCCTCCACCGCGACGATCTACCGGCACGCGGACGACCGACCCCAGGACGAGGCCACGGGTGAGCTCGGCGAGGGCTTCTCGGTCTCGGTCGCGAAGGCGTGGGAGGACGCCCTGTTCAGCGCGGACCTGCCGCACACCCGCCGGGTCGCGCTCCGGATGGCGATCGTGTTCGGCGACGGGAGCGCCCTCGTCCCGCTGCTCCGACTGGCCCAGGCCGGTCTCGGCGGGCCGCAGTTCGACGGGGCGTGGTTCCCGACGCGTGCCCGGCTCCGAGCGGGCACGTACCACCACGACCGGCACACGCACGGGCGGCAGCGGTTCAGCTGGGTGCACATCGACGACGTCCTCGGGGTGATCCGGTTCGTGCGCGACCACGAGGACATCGACGGCCCGGTCAACGTCTCGAGCCCGGAGCCGTCGGACAACCGGACCGTGATGGCCACCATCCGCGACGCGGTCGGACGGCGCTTCGGGCTGCCGACCTGGCGGTGGATGCTCGAGATCGGATCGTTCGCGATCCGCACGGAGACCGAGCTCGTGCTGAAGAGTCGGTGGGTCGTGCCGACGCGACTGCTCGAGGCGGGCTACGAGTTCCGGTACCCGCACCTGCGCGGCGCGCTCGCCGGCATCATCGCCGAGCGCCGGCAGCACCGGGGCTGACCGGCACCGCCACCGCCGGCACCGCCACGGCCGGCACCACCCTCGCGGTGCGCGACGACCACAGCACGGCGACCACCACCACGGCACCGGCCACGACCTCGACCACGTCCGGCACCTCGCCGAACGCCGCCCACGAGGCGAGCACCCCGATCACGGGGACGAGCATCGAGAACGGTGCGACGGTGCTCGACGGGTACTTCCCCATCAGGCGCGACCAGATCCCGTACCCGACCAGGCTCCCCGCGACGACGATGTAGAGCAGGCCGAGGTCGGCCGGCAACGCCGACGCGGTGAACGCCGTGCCGAACGCCCGACCGACCCGTTCCGGCCCCTCGACGAGCAGCGACAGTGCGAACATCGGCACCGGCGGCACGACGGCCCACCACAGGGTCAGGTGCAGCGGGTTCACCGGACCGGTCCGCCGCGTCGCGACGTTGCCGAGCGCCCAGCCCAGCGCCCCGCACAGCACCAGCACGACCGGCAGCAGCGCCGCGGTCTGCGCCCGGTGCACCGCGATGACGCCGAGGGCCGCGACCGCGACGGACACCCCGACGACCTGACGGGCGGTGAGCTTCTCACGCAGCAGGACCCCGGCGAGCACGACCGTGAACGGCGCGGATGCCTGGATCACCAGCGACGCGAGCCCGGTCGGCATCCCGGCCGCCATGCCGAGGTACAGGAACGCGAACTGCAGGACGCCGAGCGTCGCGCCGACGAGCACGATCCACCGGAACGGGACCCTCGGCCGCGGGACGAACAGGATCGTCGGGACGGCCAGCAGGCTGAACCGGACGGCGGCGAGCAGGAACGGGGGCCAGTGGTCGAGGGCGATCGCGGTCGCCGGGAAGTTCAGACCCCACGCCACGGCGACGACGAGGGCCAGGATGCGGTCGCGGAAGAGCACGGATCGATCGTCCCGCACGAGAAGCGGTAGCACCAGCGCACGGTGCGACAGCATCGTTGTAGGGTCCCTGCATGGTCGGCTTCGACATCGCCCTGCTGCCGGTCCTCCGCGAGCTCGCGGAACGGGGGAGCGTCACCGCGGTCGCAGCAGCCACGCACCGCACCCCGAGCGCGGTGTCGCAACAGCTCCGCACGCTGCAGCGCCAGGCCGGCGTACCCCTGGTCGAGCGCGTCGGACGCGGCGTGCGCCTCACCGCGGACGGCCGGGCACTCGCCGACATGGCCACCGGTGTCGCGACCGCGCTCGCCACGGTGGAGTCAGCGTGGTCGGAGCACCTCGCGGGGGTGAGCGGGACGGTCGACCTCGCGGTGTTCCCCTCGGCGGCCGAGCTGCTGCTGCCGGGGCTCCTCACGCGCATGCGCGAGCACCCGGGCATCGTCCTCGAGCTCTCGGACGTCGACGTCAGCGAGGGGGAGTTCGCGCCGCTCACCGCCGACCACGACGTCGTCATCGGGCACCGCCCGGACGGTGCCCGCCGCCCCGACGGCGCCGTCGAGACGGTCGCGCTGCTCCGGGAACCGCTCGACGTCGCCCTGCCGCTCGACCACCCGCTCGCCGACCGGGAGCGCGTCGGCATCGAGGACGTCGTCGACGAGACCTGGATCGGCGTGCCCGAGGACTACCCGATCGACCGCGTGCTGATCGCGATGGCCGCGGCGTCCGACACCCCGCCGTCGGTGGCGTTCCGCACGATCCACCTGCCCGTCATCGAGAACCTGGTGGCCGCGGGGCACGGCATCGCGCTCGTGCCCCGGTACACGTCGGGCACGCGTGCGGCGGGACGGTTCCGGTTGGCGACGCTCGCCGACGTGCGGGCGGGCCGGCGGATCGAGGCGCTCACCCGTCCGGACCGCGCGGTCCGTCCCGCGGTCCGCACCGTCCTGGAGGCGTTGGTCGCCGAGGCACGGGCCGTCACCACCTGAGGTGGTGACGTGCGCGGCGGGGCCGCCCCGCGCCTCCCGTCCGCTGCGCCCGCTCGCGGTCTCGCGGAACGCAACGACGGCGGCCGCTCGCAGGGGTGTACCGCTGCGAGGAGCCGCCGTCGTTGCGTGTTGCGGAAGGGGTCGGACTAGACGTCCAGGCGGTCGACGAGCTCGTCGGCCAGGCCCGTGTAGGTGCCGGGCGTGAGGTTCGTCAGTCGTGCCTTGGCACCCGACGAGATGTCGAGGCCGTTCACGAACGCGACGAGCTCGTCCTGGCCGATGCGCTTGCCCCGCGTGAGCTCCTTGAGCATCGCGTAGGGGTCCTCGATGTTCGACTGCCCGGCGGTGACCTCGGCGCGGATGACCGTCTGGATCGCCTCGCCGAGCACCTCCCAGTTGTGGTCGAGGTCCTCGGCCAGCCGGGTCTCGTTCACCGCGATCTCGCCGAGCCCGCGACGCAGGTTGTCGAGCGCGAGCAGCGAGTGCCCGAACGCGACGCCGATGTTCCGCTGCGTGGTCGAGTCGGTCAGGTCGCGCTGCAGGCGGCTCGTCACGAGGGTCTCGGACAGCGTCGAGAACAGCGCCGACGAGATCTCGAGGTTCGCCTCGGCGTTCTCGAACCGGATCGGGTTGATCTTGTGCGGCATCGTCGACGACCCCGTGGCACCGGCCACCGGGATCTGCGTGAAGTAGCCCATCGAGATGTAGGTCCACACGTCGGTCGCCAGGTTGTGCAGGATCCGGTTCGCGTGGCGCACCCGGTCGTACAGCTCGGCCTGCCAGTCGTGCGACTCGATCTGCGTCGTCAGGGGGTTCCACGTCAGGCCGAGGCCCTCGACGAACTCCTTCGACAGCGCGGGCCAGTCGGCCTCGGGGTCGGCGGCGAGGTGCGCCGAGAAGGTCCCGGTGGCGCCGGAGAACTTGCCGAGGTACTCGCCGTGCTCGATCTGCGTCAGGACGCGCTCGAGGCGGTAGACGACCACCGCGAGCTCCTTGCCGAGGGTCGTCGGCGTCGCGGGCTGCCCGTGCGTGTGCGAGAGCATCGGCACGGCGCGGAGCTGCTCCGCCGTGGTGCGGAGCGTCGCCAGGACCGAGCGGTAGGCGGGCAGCCACACCTGGTCGACGGTGTCCCGCACCGTCAGTGCGTACGACAGGTTGTTGACGTCCTCGCTGGTGCAGGCGAAGTGCGTCAGCTCGGCGATGGCGTCGAGCCCGAGCTCGGACAGGCGGCGACGGACGAAGTACTCGACGGCCTTGACGTCGTGCCGCGTCGTGGCCTCGATCTCGGCGAGCTCCGCGATCTGGTCGTGGCCGAAGGTCTCGACGACCCGGCGCAGCGCTGCCTTGTCGTCGATGCTCAGCGGCGAGGTGGTGAACATCGCGTGGTCGGTCAGGAAGATGAGCCACTCGACCTCGACCACGATGCGTGCGCGGTTGAGGCCGGCCTCGGAGAGGTGCTCGCCCACCGTGTGCACGACCGGGTAGTACCGCCCGTCGAGCGGGCTGATCGGCTGCGGGGGAAGGGGGGTCATGGGGCTCCCTGACGGACTGCCGGTTCGAGTTGGCGGAAGAGCGCCCGGCAGGCACGCTCGACGGTCGAGAGCACTCGGTCGAACTCGTGCCGGTCCGCGTAGTACGGGTCCGGCACGTCGGCCTGCTGGGGCCAGGCGTCGTCGTACCGCAGCAGGAGCGTCACCTTGGCGGCGTCGTCCATGGTCGGTGCCCACGAGCGCAGGACGCGTTCGTGGGAGCGGTCGAGTGCGACCACCAGGTCGAGGTCCGGGAACCGGTCCGGGTCGAACTGGCGGGCGCGATGCCTGCTGCCATCGTATCCGCGCGCTGCGAGTGCCGCGATCGTGCGCTCGTCCGCGGGCTCGCCGACGTGCCAGTCACCGGTGCCCGCCGACTCGACGACGAAGCGGTCGGCCATGCCGGCGTCGGCGGCGACCTGTGCGAAGACGATGCCGGCCATGGGGGAGCGGCAGATGTTGCCGCTGCAGACGAACGAGACGCGGAACGGGGCGTCGGCGTCCGGGCTCATGTGCACATCATGGCGCACGGACGTGACGTCCGCGACGGCGGTCCGACCGGGAGGCACGGCGCGGCCCTCGCCGTCGGCACGCGTCGCGCGGGCGGCCGGCTCGGTGCGGCCCGCGGTCACGGACGCGGGCGGTTCAGCACCGGCCGCACGAACAGCCCGATCAGCCACGAGAACACGGCGAGCACGAAGGCACCGACGATGCCCCAGCCGAAGGACTCGACCTCGAGCCCGAAGCCGATCGCGTCCGAGATCCCGGCGACGATGAGCAGCAGCACGGCGTTCACGATCAGTGAGATCAGGCCGAGCGTCAGGACGTAGAGCGGGAACGCGACGATCCGGATGATCGTGCCGATGACCGCGTTCACGAGCCCGAACACGAACGCCACGAGCAGGAACGTGAGCACCACGGCGGTGGTGTCCCCGTCGCCGAACGGGGTGACGGTGACGCCGCTCACGATGAGCGTGGTGAGCCAGAGCGCGACGGCGTTGACGACGAGGCGGACGAGGAATCGCATGCCCTCATGATGCCCGTCGCGCCCCGGACGGTCCCCGGTAGCCTGAGCGCGTGACTGACGAGCGCGTGCACATCCGGCCCGAGGTGGCCGTCCTCCCCGCGTACAAGCAGGGGCGTCAGGCAGCGCCCGACGCCTTCAAGCTGTCGAGCAACGAGAACCCGTTCCCGCCGCTGCCGGGCGTCGTCGAGGCCGTGCAGGCGCAGACGGCCTACAACCGCTACCCGGACGCCACCGCCCTGGCCGTCCGCGCCGTGCTCGCGAACCGCGCCGGACTCACCGTCGACGAGGTCCACGTCGCGCCCGGCAGCGTCGCGATCCTGCACGAGCTGGCCCGGGCGACGAGCGGCCCCGGCGACGAGGTCGTCTACGCGTGGCGCTCCTTCGAGGCCTACCCGGGTGTCGTGACGGTCGCCGGTGCCACGAGCGTGCAGGTGCCGAACCGCCCGGACGGCGGCCACGACCTCGACGCCATGGCCGACGCCGTGACCGACCGCACCCGCATGGTCATCGTCTGCTCGCCCAACAACCCGACCGGTCCCGTCGTCACGGGCGCTGAGTTCGAGACGTTCATGGCGCGCGTGCCGTCGACCGTGCTCGTCGTGCTCGACGAGGCCTACGCCGAGTTCGTCACCGAGCCCACGGCGGTCCGTGGCACGCCGCTGCTCGAGCGGTACCCGAACCTCGTCGTCCTCCGCACGTTCTCCAAGGCGTACGGACTCGCGGGCCTGCGCGTCGGGTACGCGTTCGGTCCGGCGTACGTGCTCGACGCCGTCCGTGCCTGCGCGATCCCGTTGTCGGTGACGGCACAGGGCCAGGCGGCGGCGCTCGCGAGCCTGGAGCGCGAGACGGAGCTGCTCGACCGCGTCGCCGAGCTCGCGGCGAGCCGTGACCGCATCGTCGCCGCGCTGCGCGGCCAGGGCTGGGACGTCCCGAACGCCCAGGGCAACTTCGTGTGGCTGCCGACCGGGGAGCTGACGGCCCACGCGGCCGAGCGCTTCGAGGCCGCCGGCATCATCGTGCGGGCCTTCGGGAACGAGGGCATCCGGGTGTCGATCGGGGAGCACGAGGCTGTGGAAACGCTCCTCGAAACGGCGGGGTCGCTTGTGGGGGACCTCCAGGCGGCCCGGTAGGCCCTGGCGTTACGCTGACCGACATGTCATTCCACGCCGCGGCCCCCGCGACGGCCACCGTCCGGATCCTCGACCCCGAGGGCCGGTTCGTGGAGACCGACGAGAACGCCGAGTACGCCGCCGTCGCGCGGACGATCCCGGACGAGACCCTGCTGGCGATGCACCGCCGCATGGTGCTCACGCGTCGGTTCGACCACGCGGGCCACAACCTCCAGCGCACCGGTCAGCTCGGCCTCTGGGTCCCGAGCCACGGACAGGAGGCCGCGCAGGTCGGCTCCGTCTTCGCCCTCCGCGCACAGGACCACGTCTTCCCGTCGTACCGCGAGCACGCCGTCACGATGCACCGCGGTGTCGAGCCGATGGAGATCATCGCGATGTACCGCGGCCAGACGCACGGCGGCTGGGACCCGGACGAGCGCGGCAACACGCACATCTCGACGCTGGTGATCGGGTCGCAGACGCTGCACGCGACGGGCTACGCGCTCGGTCAGCAGCTCGACGGCGACGTGGGCACCGGTGACCCCGACCGCGACGCCTGCACCATCGTCTACTTCGGCGACGGCGCGACCAGCCAGGGCGACGTGAACGAGGCGTACGTCTTCGCCGCGTCGACGAAGGCCCCCGTCGTCTTCTTCCTGCAGAACAACCACTGGGCGATCTCGGTGCCGGTGTCGGTGCAGTCGCCGACCCCGCTCGTCGACCGCCCGCGCGGCTTCGGGATCCCGAGCGTCCGCGTCGACGGCAACGACGTCCTGGCGTCGTACACGGCGTCCCTCGTCGCGACCGACCACGCCCGCTCCGGGCAGGGGCCGGCGTTCGTCGAGGCCGAGACCTACCGCATCGGTGCGCACACGAGCTCCGACGACCCGACCCGCTACCGCCTCGACGACGAGCTCACCTCGTGGGTGGAGCGCGACCCGATCGCCCGTTCGGCCGCGTACCTGCGCAGCCGCGGCGTCACCGACGAGCAGCTCGCGCGCTTCGACGAGGAGGGCGAGGACATCGCCGCCGACGTCCGACGGGCGACCGTGGCCCTGACCCCGCCGTCGGTGGACGTCATGTTCGACAACGTGTACCGCGAGCCGCACCCGGTCACCACCGCGCAGAAGGCCTGGCTCGAGCAGTACGAGGCCGGGTACGAAGGGGGCTCCCACTGATGAGCACGACCGAGCAGCTCTTCGACTACACGCTCCGCGCCCACCCCGGTGCGGGCGAGGTCCCCAGCGAGCCCGTGCAGACCCTGCCGATGGCCAAGGCGCTCAACGCCGGCCTCGCCGCCGCGATGGCCGCGGACGACAAGGTCCTGCTCATGGGCGAGGACATCGGCCAGCTGGGCGGCGTCTTCCGCATCACCGAGGGCCTGCAGGAGCGGTTCGGTGCCGAGCGCGTCCGTGACACCCCGCTCGCCGAGGCCGGCATCATCGGCACCGCGATCGGCCTGGCACTGCGCGGCTACCGTCCGGTGGTCGAGATCCAGTTCGACGGCTTCGTCTGGCCGGGCTTCGACCAGATCACCTCGCAGCTCGCCAAGATGCAGAACCGCCTGCCGCAGCACATGTCGCTGCCGGTCGTCATCCGCATCCCCTACGGCGGGCACATCGGCGCCGTGGAGCACCACCAGGAGTCCCCGGAGGCGTACTTCGCGCACACCCCGGGCCTGCGCGTGGTGAGCCCGAGCACGCCGAACGACGCGTACTGGATGATCCAGGAGGCGATCGCGTCGAAGGACCCGGTCGTGTTCCTCGAGCCGAAGTCCCGCTACTGGCCGAAGGGCGAGGTCGACCTCGTCGACGGCCACGTCCCGATGCACACCACGCGCGTCGCCCGGACCGGCACCGAGGTCACCCTCGTCGGCCACGGCGCGATGGTGGCGACCCTCATGCAGGCTGCGGACATCGCCGAGGCCGAGGGCACCAGCTGCGAGGTCATCGACCTCCGCTCCATCTCGCCGATCGACTGGGAGCCGCTGCTGACCTCGGTCCGCAAGACCGGCCGGGTGGTCATCGCGCAGGAGGCCTCCGGCTTCGTCAGCGTCGGCAGCGAGATCGCCGCGACCGTCGCGGAGCAGTGCTTCTACACGATGCAGGCGCCGCCGATCCGGGTCTCCGGGTTCGACGTCCCCTTCCCGGTGTCGAAGCTCGAACACCTCCACCTGCCGGACGCGGACCGTGTCCTCGAGGCCGTCGACCGCGCCCTCGCATACTGACCGAGCCGACCAGAACGTTCGAAGGAGCCGCAGTGCCCGCCGCCGAATTCCCCCTGCCCGACGTGGGCGAAGGCCTGACCGAGGCCGAGATCGTGCAGTGGCGCGTCGCGATCGGGGACGAGGTCGCCGTCGACCAGGTCCTGGTCGAGATCGAGACCGCGAAGTCGCTCGTCGAGCTGCCGTCGCCGTTCGCCGGGACCGTCACGGGGCTGCTCGTCTCCGAGGGTGACACCGTCGAGGTCGGCAAGCCGATCATCCGGGTCGACTCGGACGTCCAGGTCGCGTCGACGTCCGCCCAGCCGGGAGGCCCGTCCACCGTCGCCGACAGCGCCCCGGCCTCGCCGGACGTCGCCGTCACCCCGCCTGCCGCAGCGGCCGCTCCGGCTCCCGTCGCGCAGACGCCGCCGGCGCCCGTGCAGCAGGCCCCCGCGCAGCAGACCCCGCCGGCACCGGCCGCGCCCGCAGCGGCAGCTGCTGCTCCGCAGCCGCGACACGCGGCTCCGTCGCAGCCGGTCGCGGACCACGCGACCGTCGTCGGCTCCGACGAGTCGTCCGGCGCCGTCCTGGTCGGCTACGGCTCCGCGACCACGTCCCCGTCCCGCCGGAAGCCGGGCGCCCGCCGGGCCGCAGCGCTCGCCGCCGAGGCGAGCCGTGCCTCCAGTGCGGACGCCGTCGCCGCGGCCGAGGCCGCCTCGGACCCGGGCGAGGACAGCATCTCGCAGGCCGTCGGCGAGCAGGGCTCCCGACCGCGCAAGGCCGTCGTGTCGGGCATCGTCCTGGCGAAGCCGCCGATCCGGAAGCTCGCGAAGGACCTGGACGTCGACCTGACCGAGGTCGTGCCGACGGGTCTCGCCGGCGAGGTCACGCGCGACGACGTCATCCGGCACGCGAAGCAGGCCGGCGTCTTCCGCAACATCGAGACGCCCGAGTGGGGCGACGTCCGCCGCGAGACCATCCCGGTCAAGGGCGTGCGGAAGGCCATCGCGAAGGCGATGACCACGTCGAAGTTCACGGCGCCGCACGTGTCCCTGTTCGTCGACGTCGACGCGACCCGCACCATGGAGTTCGTCAAGCGCCTGAAGTCCTCGCCGACGTTCGCCGGTGTCAAGGTCTCGCCGCTGCTCGTCTTCGCCAAGGCGGTCATCTGGGCCGTCCGTCGGAACCGGTCGGTGAACTCGACCTGGACCGACCAGGAGATCATCGTCCACCACTTCGTGAACCTCGGCATCGCCGCGGCGACCCCGCGTGGGCTCATCGTGCCGAACATCAAGGACGCGCAGGACATGTCCCTGTTCGAGCTCGCGAAGGCGCTCGAGGACCTGACGCTCACCGCCCGCGACGGCAAGACCACGCCGCAGCAGATGGCCGACGGCACCGTGACGATCACGAACATCGGTGTCTTCGGCATGGACACCGGCACACCGATCCTCAACCCGGGCGAGGTCGCCATCGTCGCGATGGGCACGATCAAGCCGAAGCCGTGGGTCGTCGACGGCGAGGTCCGCTCGCGCATGGTGACCACGATCGGTGCATCGTTCGACCACCGGGTCGTCGACGGCGACGTGGCCTCGCGCTTCGTGCACGACATCGCTTCGGTGCTCGAGGAGCCGGCGCTGCTGCTCGACTGACGCCTGCACGCCCGTCACCGGTCCGGCCCCGGGCTGCGCGAAGCCGCAGTCCGGGGCCGGATCGCGCGGACGTCGCGTGGTGTCCACCCACTTGTCGGGGGTCGGGGTGATGATCGGACCATGGCCCACCAGCTCCTGACCCCACAGCAGGAGATCCGGACGGATCGCCTGGTGCTGACACCGCTCACGCCCGCCGACATCGACGACGTGCACGCGGTGTTCTCCGACGCGCGGACCTGGGGACACCTGCCCTCCGGGCGGCACACCGACCGTGCGACGACGGTCGACCTCGTGCAGCGCAAGATCGGCGGTCGGGCCCGGTACGGCCTCGGTTCGTGGACGGTCCGCACGACGGACGGAGCGTTCGTCGGGGTCGGCGGCGTCGACATGACGACGTCGGGGGTCTGGAACCTCGGCTACCGGTTGGCTCCCGCGGCCTGGGGGAACGGGTACGCCGGCGAGCTCGCGCGCGCAGCCGTGGCCGAAGCGCACCGCGCAGCTCCGTGCGCACCGGTGACCGGCCGGGTGCTGACGAACAACCCGGCGTCGGCCGCTGTGCTGCGGAAGGTGGGGCTGTCGCTCGTCTGGCAGGGGTCGGCGTCGGTCGCTGCTCCGGACGGCGTGCTCGGTCAGGTGTGGACCGACCGCGAACTCACCGACGACCAGTTCGCCTGGCTCGTCCGCAACGCCTGAGGCGTGCTCCCGTCACCCCGCTGCGGACAACGCGGCCGCGAACGGCCCGACGTACGTCCGGAACGACCACTGCACGGTGTTCCAGTCGTGACCGCTGCCCGGCGCTGACCCGATCTCGACCCGGGCCCCGGCCTCCCGCGCGGCCGCACCGAGCTCCCGTGCGTTCTCGCTGAACTTCCGGTCGGACGACCCGGCGGTCAGCCAGAGGGCGTGGCCGTCCAGCCCGTGCTCCCGCATCTGCGCGATCGGTGCCGCCGCCCGCCAGGCCGCCACGGATCCGCCGAACGCCTGGTCGGCGCTGTGCTGCGGGCCCTGGTCGATCGGCTGGAGCTCGCTCGACACCGCCAGCGCCGCACCGAAGGCGGACGGGTGCCCGGTGAGGAACTGCATCGTGCACGTGCCGCCCTGCGAGAACCCGGTCAGCCCCCAGGCCTTCCGGTCGGTCGTCGCGGGCAGGTTCGCGTGGATCCAGGTCGGCACGTCCTGCGTCACGTAGGTCGCGACGTTCCCGAGCCGGGAGTCGACGCACATCGTGTTCCTCCCCGGCGCGGAGAGCTGGTCGACGCTGACGACGATGGGCGCCCGACCGTCGTGCGCGCGGGCGTAGGCGTCGAGGGGCTCCGCCAGACGACCGGCGGTGAACAGGTCCCCGGGCGCACCCGGCTGCCCCGAGAAGGCGATGACGACGGGCAGCGGTCGCGGGTCCCGCACCAGTGCCGCCGGCGGCAGCCAGACGACGGCCGGCCGCGCGTCGAAGTGTGAGCGTGTGCCGGGGATGGTCGCGGTCCGGACGATCCCGGCGGTGGGCATCGCGTCGAGGGGAGCGGCGTCACGGTCGTAGGCGGGCCACGGGTCGCTCTGCACGACGGTGCCGAGCGTCGGGTACTTGGCGAACTCGACGTTGATGCCGAGCGCGGGCACGACGAGCGCCGCCGGCACCAGGACGATCGCGAGCGCGCGACGCCATCCGCCGCCCTGCACCAGACCGGTGACCGCGAGGGCGAGTGCCGCGCCGGCGAAGGCGCTCCACATCTGCGTGATCGGGCTCAGCGCGACGCCGAACAGGTCGACGACCTGCGTGGTGAACCAGCAGGCGGCGAGCACGACGAGCGCGGCAGCGGCAGCGATGCCGGCGCGGAGGGCCGCTCGGCGCCAGGCCTGCCGCGACCGCCACTGCCGCACGGCGGGCAGCAGGACGGCGGTCGCGAGCACGGCGAACGCCAGGTCGGCCGGCACGAGCTTGTTCGGTGCCTGCAGCTGCGTCGCGAGCAGCCACTCGACGGGGCTCACGAGCGGGCGGCCGGCTGCTCAGCCGCCGGGGCGACGTGCGCCTGGCGGAGCGCCCACAGGTGCTTGGGACGGAGTCCGGGCACGTACGCGCTGGTGAGTGCTCGAGCCACCCGGGGCGCCTGCAGCGCGCTCGGGACGACGAGCCAGAGCGGCTCGTGGCGCGCGCCGAACTTCTCCTTGAAGCGCTGCAGCGACCGGAAGCCGTAGACGGGCTCGAGCGCCCGGGCGAGGAGCGCCGACCCGCGGGCCACCCAGGACCCGGCGTCGGTGTGCGGTGCGAGCGGCGTGCCGGAGAGGCTGATCGCGGTGAGGCCGGCCTCGCGGGCGCGCAGGGCGGTCCGGGCGATCAGGAACTCCATCACCCCGGGCATCCCGTCCTCGCCGCGTCGCATGACGTCGAGCGTGTACCCGGTCAGGGCACCGTGCTCGTACACGGGCAGCCAGCTCGTCACCGCGGTCACGCGACCCTCGGCGGTCACGGCGAGCAGCAGACGGACGTCCGGGTCCTCGAGCTCGCGGAACCCACCGAGCGTGAAGCCCATCTCCGGCAGCCGACGGTCGGCTGCCCAGCGGGTGCAGATCGCCTCGACCTGCGCGCGCTGGTCGGCGTCGAGGGCGGCGAGCGTGGTCCACTCGTCGCGGAGCCCTTCGCGGTCGGCACGGTTGGACGCGGTGCGCAGGTCCTGGCGCTTCTTGCCGCGCAGGTCGAACGTCGTCACGTCGAGCACGGACTCCACGCCCACGGGGAAGGACGCCCACCCCTCGGCCGCGAGGATCGCCCGCACCGGTTCGTGCACGCTCGTGAACGCGGGGGTCCAGCCGTTCCGCTCGCAGGCGCGGGCGAACGCGGCGACCACCTCGGCCCGGTCCGCGGCGGCGCACGCCGGGTCCGACACGGTCAGGGCGACGTCGCCGCGCACGCGGTAGGCGACGGCACCGAGTCCGTCCGGGTGCGTCCAGGTCGCGTTGCCCCGCCAGGTGCCCATGTGCCCGAGCGTGCCCGCGTCCCCCTCGCGGAGCATGCCGAGGTAGTCCTCGCCGCAGGTCGGCGTCGCACGGAAGCGAACGCGCACCAGCTGGCCGCGGAGCACCACGATCGCCAGGAGCACGGCGGCGGGGACGGCCCAGGCCCCGAGCAGCGTGACCTGCCACTCGACCTCGTCGGTCGTCAGACCCTGCCACTGCACGAAGCCGTCCTGCAGTGGTTCGATGAGGAACACGTCGGCGAGCACGGCGGACAGCGTCACCAGCAGGCCCGCCGCCAGGACGAGCCCGGTGCGACGGCCGCGCTGGACGAGCCAGGCGGCCCCGACCAGGAGCACCCCGACGAGCACGGTCGCCCGGTCGCTCATGGCATCGGCGAACGGCGACAGGACGCCGTCCGGCTCCGGCACGACGAGCGTCACCAGGGTGCCCGCGCCGAGGGCGACGAGCGTCGCGACGACGACCGAGCGCGGGTGGGTGACGACGGTCCGGTCGGTGCGCGGCGCGGTCGGTGCCGGCCGGGAGGCGCGGCGCACCACGAGCGCGCCGGCGGCGGTCCCGAACAGGGTCGCCAGGGCACGCGCGGTGTCGGAGCCGTGGCCGGCGAACAGCACCAGGGTGAGCACGACCGTCCACAGGACGGCCCGGACACGACGTCGGCGGGCCGGCGGCATCGTGGCGGAGGCCGCGGCGAGCAGGGCGGTCGCGACGGCGGACGGGGCGAACAGCGGCTCACCCGCGGCGGCCTCCGCGTGGGCCTCGCCCATCGCCGACCCGACCGTCACCGCCAGGAAGGTGACGCCGACGGCCGCGAGCGGGGCGCCCACGCCGACCAGGACGGTGCGCAGCGACCCGAGCGTGCGTTCCGCGAGCACCGTGACGGCCACGACGACCGCGAGGGCTGCCCAGGCGACCGGCGGGTGGTGCGGGAAGTCCGGCTCGGCGTGCGCGACGCGTGCCGTGACGGCGAGCAGGACGGAGGCGACGCCGACGCCCACGGAGACGGGGTGTCGACGGATGCTGGCGACGAGCGCTGACTGGACCACGCTGCCATCACAGCCGACCCTGCCGGGTCGGTGCATCGGGCGGTGGCGTGAACACGGGTGGCCGATCGGCCACCGACCGTCCCTCGGAGGGCTGGTCACCCGTCGTCCGCCGCTCGCTCGCCCGGCCGTCAGGGGGTGGGGACGCTCGGTCGGTGCTCGACGGGCAGGCGCAGGTGCAGCGCGAACCCGTCGCCGGGCTGCGGTCCCGAGTCGAGGCGGCCGCCGAGGAGCGACGCGCGTTCGCCGAGCCCGATGAGCCCCAGACCGGACCCGGGCAGTTCGAGCCGGTCGGCACGTGCGGGCCCGTTCACGAGGTCGACGAGCACCTGGTCGCCGTGCAGCCGACCGCTGATCCGGACCACGGCGCCGGGGGCGTGCTTCCGGACGTTCGTCAGGCCCTCCTGCACGAAGCGGTAGACCGCGCGCTGCACGGGCAGGGGCAGGGTCTCGGGCAGGTCGACGGCCGCGTCGGTCTCGAGCCCGCTCGCGGCGACGAGCCGGGGCAGGTCGGCGAGCACGGGCTGCGGGGCGATCTCCCGGTCGGTGCCGCCGGACGCCCGGAGCACCTGGACCATCTCGCGCAGCTCCTGCAGGGTCACGACGCACAGCTGCCGGATCGTCCGCGCGAACGCCCGCTCCTGCTCGTCGCGCCCGGCCATCTGCACGCCGCCGGCCTGCACCGCGATGAGGGTCACCTGGTGCGAGACGACGTCGTGCATCTCGCGCGCGAGCAGGGCGCGTTCGCGGGAGAGGGCGACCTCGGCGGCGCGACGCCGTTCCTCGGCACGGGAGGCCCCGAGCTCGGCGATGCGGTCGACCAGGTCCGCGCGGGTCCGCACGAGCAGGCCGATCGAGAGCGGGCCGAGCGCGAAGATGAGCGCGTACACGATCGACACCACGATCTCGTCGAGCTGCTGCGGCGGGCCGACGACGAAGCCGCTGAACCCGACGAACTGCACGACGGCGGCGAGCAGCATGAGCCACCGGCGGTCCGTCCGCTCACCGAGCGTGAAGAGGGCGATGCTCGCCGCGACGACACCGGAGCCGATGAAGAGCCCGGGCATCGTGAGCGCGAAGGCCAGGACGGGGAGCCGCCGACGGAGGACGAGTGCACCCGCCGCGACGAGCGACAGGGTGATCTCGGTCGTCGTGGCGCCCGCGATGTCGAGCACGGCGTCGACGACGGCGGCCGCGAGGAAGAGCGCGTCGACCAGCCACCACGGGGCCGGGTGGGCACGCGCACGACGGAGGCCGACGTCGACGAGTGCGTCGAGCCTCCCGTCCGTCCGCGCCAGCAGTCGTCGGACGCGACCGGACGGAGCGGGCTCAGCCATCGAGCAGCCCGGCCTCCGCCGCGCGCAGCGCGAGCTGGACGCGCGTGGTGACGCCGAACGCGGCGAGGAGGGCGCGGACGTCCTCCTTCACGGTGCCCGTGCTGACGCCGATGCGCTGACCGATCTCGGGGTTGCTGGCACCCTCGGCGACGAGCCGCACCACGGCGTGCTCGCGGTCGGAGAGCTCCGGCGCCGGCGTCGACGGCCGGTGCGCGAACAGGCGGGTGCGGTCCACGCCCGGTGCCAGGACGATGCCGCCGCGGGCGAGCGCCCGGACGTACTCGGCGAGCGACTCCGGGTCGGTGTCCTTGAGCAGGAACCCGGCGGCCCCGGACTCCATCGCCCGGGTGACCACCTGCGTGTCGGTGTCGAACGTGGTGAGCATCGCCACGGCGGGCGGCTCGGGCAGCTGCCGGAGCGCGGCGAGCACCTCGAGCCCGTTCACCCGGGGCATGCGCACGTCGAGCAGGACCACGTCGGGGGCGTGCCGGCGCACGGTCTCGACGGCGTCGACGTCACCGCTCGTGGCGACGACGTCGATGTCCGCCGCTGCGCCGAGGATGAGTTCGAAGCCGTACCGGACGAGCGTCTCGTCGTCCACGATCACCACCGAGGTCACGGGCGTCATCTTGTCACGGCGTTGGCTTCTCGCATCCTGATCGCTACTGTGAGGACAACTGGTCATGTCCGCACAGGACCAGCTGGGCGAGGACCGCCCGGAGTCGACGAGCACCGGAGCACGAGGACCGCATGACGAGCCGCATCACCGAGGGGGCCGAGCCGAAGCACCAGCAGCTGCGGCGGATCCTGCTCGACCTCGCGACCGCCCGACTCGCGCCCGGCGCGGCGATCCCCTCGGAGCGGCAGCTCATCGCCGAGTACGGGGTGTCCCGGATCACGGTGCGCGAGGCCCTCGGACAGCTCGTCAACGAGGGCTACCTGGAGCGCGTGCGCGGCAAGGGCACCTTCGTGGCGCACCGTCCCGTGCAGTCGACACTGCACCTGGCGTCCTTCACCGAGGAGATGCGTGCGCTCGGCCACGTCCCGACGACCGTCGTGCTGGTGCGCGAGGAGCGGGTCCCGCCGGCCGACACCGCGGCGGCGCTGCGCCTCGACGAGGGCGACACGGCCCACCACCTGAAGCGCCTGCGGATGGCGGACGGCGCACCGGTGTCCGTCGACGACGCCTGGCTCTCGGCGACGGCGTACCCGGGCCTGCTCGACCAGGACCTGTCCGGGTCGGTGTACTCGCTCGCGGCGGACACGTACGGCGTGCCGATCGACCGGGCGCAGCAGACGGTGGCGGCGAAGCCCGCGGCCGACGACGTCGCGACGCTGCTCGGGACCAGGACCGGGGCGCCCCTGCTCGAGTTCGACCGGGTGTCGTACTCGGGGGACCGGCCCGTCGAGCACGCCCGGTCCTGGTACCGGTCCGACCGCTACCGGGTGCAGATGGAGGTCACCGCCCGACGGCCGGGGGCGTAGCGCGCGCTGCCGCCCGCCCGCCCCCGCGGCCGGAGCCGAGCCTCGGCTCCGCGGACAGGTTCGCGTTCGTGCGCCCGCGAAGACGTCCGCGGGGCCGAGACTCGGCGGGGTTCCCCCGCGGTCAGACCGTGTAGAGCGTGGCGCCCTCGGGCACCGTGGTGCCGACCGAGCCCTGCTCGACCGAGTCCGGCGCACTGCCGAGCACCACGACCGGGCAGACCGGGGAGTAGCCGGCGGCCTCGATCACGCTCGGGGTGAACCGCACGACCGGGTCGCCGGCGTGCACGGTGTCACCCTCGGCCGCGAGCAGCTCGAAGCCCTCGCCCCGCAGCTTCACGGTGTCGATGCCGACGTGCACCAGGACGTCCGTCCCGGCGGAGCCCTGCAGGGCGAAGGCGTGCGGGTGGAGCTTGACGATCGTGCCGTCCACCGGGGCGACCGCGGTCACCGGACCCGCGACACCCGTCGGGTCGACGGCGACCCCCGCACCGACCAGCTGCCCGGCGAACACCGGGTCGGGCACGTCGGCGAGTGCGACGACCGGGCCCGCGAACGGGGTCCGGACCGCGGTCACAGTTCGTCCTGGATGTCCTGTGCGAGGTTGTCCGCGATCGGACCGACGATGACCTGCCACCCGGTGCCGCCGCCGACGACGGCCTGCGCGCCCGCTGCCTGCAGGGCGGCCTTGTCCACGAGGTCGCCGTCCTCGACCTCGACGCGGAGGCGCGTGATGCAGCCCTCGACCTCGTCGATGTTGTCCGCGCCACCCAGTGCGGCGATGATGTCGGCTGCCTTGATGTCGGCCATCGTTTCCTCCTCGTTGCGGATTCCGTGCCGGGTTGACACGCATCTGGTCACCGGTTCAGACTACGGAACTGGTCATGACCGGACAGGACCGGACCCGGCGGTACCGCCGAGGCTACCCGGGGTCCTCGCATGACTCAACTCACCCCTGCGCCCAGCTCCACCCGATGACGAGAGGAACGCCGATGAGCACCGCTGCTGCAACGGACGTGCCGGACAAGAAGACCCCGAAGAAGCAGTCCAGGCTGTTCGCGAACGCCCAGCGCCTCGGTCGGAGCCTGCTCCTGCCGATCGCGGTCATGCCGGCCGCGGGCATCCTGCTCCGCCTGGGGCAGTCCGACATGCTCGGCGCCATCCCCGGCTTCGAGCAGGGAGCCTCGATCGTCGCTGCGGCCGGCAACGGCGTCTTCACCTGGCTGCCGCTGCTCTTCGCGGTGGGCATCGCCATCGGCTGGGCGAAGAAGTCGGACGGGACCACGGCGCTCGCCGCGGTCGTCGGCTACATGGTCATGTACGAGGTCTGGAAGGCCATGTCGCCGATCGTCCTCGCGGGGGTGGAGGATGCAAACGGCGAGCAGGCCACCATCAACTTCGGTGTCCTCGGCGGCATCGTGATGGGACTCGTCGCGGCCGTGCTCTGGCAGCGGTTCCACCGCACGAAGATGCCGGACTTCCTCGGCTTCTTCTCCGGTCGCCGTCTCGTCCCGATCCTGACGGCCGTCGCCGGTCTCGTCATCGCGGTGCTCATGTCGTTCGTGTACCGCTACTTCGACATCGCGCTGACCGCAGCGGGCCAGGCCGTCGCGGACAACGCGGTCATCGGTGGTGGCGTCTTCGGCTTCGTCAACCGCATGCTCATCCCGATCGGCCTGCACCAGCTGCTCAACTTCTTCCCGTGGTTCCAGCTCGGCAGCTTCACGGCGGACGGCGTGACCTACCACGGCGACATCGCGCGGTTCCTGGCCGGCGACCCGACCGCGGGCATCTTCCAGACCGGCTTCTTCCCGATCATGATGTTCGCGCTGCCCGCCGGTGCGCTCGCGATCTGGCGGAACGCCAAGCCGCAGAACCGCAAGGTCGTCGGCGGCATCATGATCTCGGCCGCACTCACGTCGTTCGTGACGGGCATCACCGAGCCGCTCGAGTACTCGTTCATGTTCGTGGCGTTCCCGCTCTACGTCATCCACGCGGTCCTCACCGGGACCTCGCTGGCGCTGGTCAACGCGCTCGGGATCCGGGACGGCTTCTCGTTCTCGGCCGGCGCGATCGACTACGTGCTGAACTTCGGCAAGGCCGACGGGGCGATCTGGCTCATCCCGATCGGCCTGGCGTACGCGGTCGTCTACTACTTCCTGTTCTCGTTCGTGATCAAGAAGTGGAACCTGCGGACACCGGGCCGCGAGGACGACACGATCGCCGAGAGCACGATCGACGCGGCCACCAAGCCCTGATCGCTCGCTGATCCTGCTCCGGACGGGAGGCGCGGTACCGGCTGGCACCGCGCCTTCCGTCCGTCGGTCGGCTGATTTTGACAACCGTTATCAGCAAGCCGTACGCTCGCACCATGCAGAACCGTCGCCTCCTCGCCCTGCCGCTCGTCGCCGGCGCCGCAGCCCTCGCGCTGAGCGGCTGCGCCACGTCCTCCGCCTCCGGTGACGCCTCGGGTGACGGCACCGTCCGGATCGTCGCCTCGACGAACGTCTACGGCTCGATCGCGCAGGAGATCGGCGGCGACGACGTCGAGGTCACGAGCATCCTCGACGACCCGTCGCAGGACCCGCACTCGTTCGAGTCGAGCGCGAAGACGCAGCTCGCCGTGTCGAAGGCCGACCTGCTCATCGAGAACGGCGGCGGGTACGACGACTTCATGACCACCCTGGCGAAGGCCTCGAACACGACGGCCGACACGATCAACGTCGTGGAGCTCTCCGGGCTCGACCAGGGCGGCGACGCGGAGTTCAACGAGCACGTGTTCTACGACTACCCGACGATGGTGAAGCTCGTGGCCGACCTCGAACAGCGCCTGACGAAGCTCGACTCCGCGCACGCCGACACCTTCGAGCGGAACGCGAAGACCCTCACCACGAAGCTCGACGACCTCGAGTCGCAGACCGCCGCGGCCAAGGAGGAGGTCGACGGTGAGGAGGTGTCGTACACCGAGCCCGTCCCCGGGTACCTCTTCGACGCGATGGGGCTCGACAACGTGACGCCCGAGGCCTTCGCCGAGGCCATCGAGGAGGGCGACGACGTCCCGCCGGCCGCGCTCAACGACACCCTCAAGCTGTTCACCGGCAAGCAGGTGCGGCTCCTCGCCGTGAACGAGCAGACCTCCAGCCCCGAGACCGAGCAGGTCCAGAAGGCCGCCGAGCAGGCGGACATCCCGGTCGTCGGTGTCACGGAGACGCTCCCGAAGGGGGAGGATTACGTCTCGTGGCAGCAGGCGAACATCGACGAGATCACGGGGGCGCTCGCGAAGTGACCGCGGTCCAGACCCCCTCGCGAACCGCTGCGGCCCCCGGCCGTGGCGGTTCCGCCGTGCTCGCCCTCCGTGACGCGGCGCTCTCGTACGGGTCGCGGACCCTCTGGTCGCACCTCGACCTCGACCTGGCGCCGGGCGAGTTCGTCGCCGTGCTCGGGCCGAACGGCGCCGGCAAGACCTCGCTCCTGCGCACCGTGCTCGGCCAGCAGCGCCTGACGGGCGGGACGATGTCGTTCCTCGGGCAGCCCGTCCGTCGCGGGCACCGGAGGATCGGGTACATCCCGCAGCAGCGCCTCATGGAGTCCGGCACGCCCCTGCGCGCACGGGACATGATCGCCCAGGGGGTGACCGGCTCCCGGTGGGGTGTCCTGCCCGCCAGCCGGGCCGAGCGCGCTCGGGTCGACCGCATCCTCGACGAGGTCGGTGCGACCGCGTTCGCCGACGCCCCGGTGGCCGAGCTGTCCGGCGGTGAGCAGCAGCGCACCCGCGTCGGACAGGCCATCGCCGCGGACCCCGCACTGCTCCTCTGCGACGAGCCGCTCATCTCGCTCGACCTCCGGCACCAGCGGGGCGTCACCGAGCTCATCGACCGGCAGCGTCGGCAGCAGGACGCCGCCGTGCTCTTCGTCACCCACGACGTCAACCCGATCCTCGACGTCGTCGACCGGGTCCTCTACATCGCCGGCGGGCGCTTCCGCATCGGCGCCCCCGACGAGGTCCTGCGTGCCGACGTGCTGAGCGACCTCTACGGCACCCCGGTCGACGTCGTCCGCACGATGGGACGGATCGTCATCGTCGGCGCGAACGAGGCCCACGACCAGACCGGGGCGCACCACCACTGCGATGCCGACCCGCACGCCACCACCCCGGACGAAGGACGCATCTGATGGACGTGCTGTCGACCGTCTTCTCGTTCCAGGACTACGGCGAGCTCCTGGTCCTCGTCCAGAACTCGATCTGGGCCGGCGCCGTGCTCGGCATCGTCGGCGGGCTCATCGGCCCGTTCGTCGTCGCGCGGAACATGCCCTTCGCGGTGCACGGCATCTCGGAACTGTCCTTCGCCGGGGCCAGCGCCGCCCTGCTGTTCGGCGTCAACGTCGTCACCGGGTCGCTCGTCGGCTCCGTCGTCGCGGCGCTGCTCATCGGGCTGCTCGGCTCGCGGGCCCGCGACCGCAACTCGATCATCGCCGTGCTCATGCCGTTCGGTCTCGGGCTCGGCATCCTCTGCCTCGCGCTGTACAAGGGCCGGGCGGCGAACAAGTTCGGGCTGCTGACCGGGCAGATCGTCTCGGTCGACAACCCGCAGCTGACCTCGCTGGTCGTCGTCTCCGCGATCGTCGTCGTGACGCTCCTGGTGATCTGGCGCCCGCTGATGTTCTCGTCGGTCGATCCCGACGTCGCGGCCGCTGCCGGGGTGCCCGTGCGGACCCTCGCGATCGTGTTCATGCTCGCGCTCGGGCTCGCGACCGCGGTGTCGGTGCAGATCGTCGGCGCGCTGCTGGTGCTCTCGCTGCTCGTCACCCCCGCTGCCGCCGCGCTCCGCCTGACCTCGCACCCGGTCGTCGTCCCGGTGCTCTCGACGGTGTTCGCGGTCGTGTCGGTCGTCGGTGGCATCCTGCTCGCACTCGGCGGCGGACTGCCGATCAGCCCCTACGTCACGACGATCTCGTTCGTGATCTGGGTCGTCTGCCGGATCGTCGGCAGCCGCAGGGACAGACGCGGACGCGACCGCATCGCGGACCGTGAGCAGACCGACGGAGGCGTGCCGCGCCTCCCGACCGGGACCGACGCGTCGACCGACGCGACCCGCAGGGAAGGAGTCACCGCGTGAACGCCGTGCAGAAGCCGAAGCGGAACACCTGGCAGCGGGAGGCCGTGCGCAGCGCGCTCTCCGGCACCGAGGGGTTCGTCAGTGCGCAGGCACTCCACCAGCACCTCCGGGACGGTGGTTCCACGATCGGGCTGGCGACCGTGTACCGGGCGCTCGCCGACCTGGCGACCGAGGGCGACGCCGACTCGCTGCAGCAGGACGGTGAGTCGCTGTACCGCGCGTGCACGACCGACGCGCACCACCACCACCTGATCTGCCGGAACTGCGGCCGCACGGTCGAGATCGAGGCGGACCCGGTCGAACGGTGGGCGCAGGAGGTCGCAGCGGCGAACGGCTTCACGAACGCCAGCCACGTCGTCGACATCTTCGGCGAGTGCGCGGTCTGCACCGCGGCGCGCACCGGCGAGTAGCCTGCCGCGCATGCACGTCATCCTGGTGCCCGGGTTCTGGCTCGACGCGAGCGCGTGGGACGAGGTGGCGCCCGTGCTGCAGGAGGCCGGACACTCCGTCCAGGCGATCACGCGGACGGGCGACACGCTCGACGAGCAGGTCGCCGGGATCGTGGCGGTCCTCGACGCCGTGGCCACGCCGGACGAGCCCGTCGCGCTCGCCGGGCACTCGGGTGCGGGTCCGATGGTGCTCATGGCCGCCGATCGACGACCGTCGCTCGTGGCGCACCTGCTCTACGTCGACACGTTCCCCGGGCCGGACGGCGCCGTCGTCAACGACGAACTGCCCGTGGTCGACGGGGTCGTACCGCTGCCGTCGTGGGACGTCTGGGAGCCCGCGACCGTGCGTGACGTGACGCCCGCGGTGCGGGAGGACCTCGAGCGCCGGGCGGTCCCGGAGCCCGCGGCCGTGGCGTCCGACCCCTTCCACTACTCCGACCCCGCGCGGCACGCGATCCCGGCGACGGTGGTGTCGTGCGAGGTCCCGGCGACGGACCTCGCGGCGATGGTGGCGGAGCACCACGCGTGGACGACGGAGCTCGTCGCCGTCGAGGACCTGACGATCGTGGGCCTCGAGACCGGGCACTGGCCGATGGTCACGGCTCCGCGGGAGCTCGGCGCGCTGCTGGTGCAGGCGCTGGCGCCGCGGCCGACCGCGGGACCGTAGGCCGCGGGCGCGTCCGGGCGCGTCCGGGCCTCCTGGCCGTCCTCGTCGCACGACTTGCCGTGCGCATCCGTCCTGGTCGCACGACATGCCGTCTGCCGAGCCGCCCGACGGCACGTCCTGCAACCGGGAGTGCCGAGACAGGCCGGACCGGAACCGGCGTGACGGGGCCGAGCCGCGCCTCCAGGCCGGTACCGGTGCGACCCGGACGGGAGGCCCGGCTTGCGACACGCGCGGCCGTCCCGTAACGTTGACCCCTGGTCCGCCGCGTCCGCGTGGCAGACCCAGTTGTTCCAAGCCCTCCGACCGTCGCGTACGCCGCGGTCGCGCGGTGTCTGCGGGTCCTTCGACAGGGTCAGCGGGCCTGGGCGGCGCGCACAACCCCCTCGCTGCGGTCACCTCACGGTGACGAGCGCGTGCGTGCCAGGCAAGTGACCTTGGGAGCGGCCGTCCGGTCGCTCGGTACCTCAGGAGGAAACCATGGCAGCAGTGTGCCAGGTGACCGGAGCCACCCCCGGCTTCGGACACAACATCTCGCACTCGCACCGCCGGACGAAGCGTCGCTTCGACCCGAACGTGCAGAAGAAGACGTACTACGTGCCCTCGCTTCGTCGTAACGTCACGCTCACGCTCAGCGCTAAGGGCATCAAGGTGATCGACGCACGCGGCATCGAGTCCGTCGTCAAGGATCTCCTCGCCCGTGGGGAGAAGATCTGATGGCCAAGAAGGGTCAGGACGTCCGTCCGATCATCAAGCTCCGCTCCACCGCGGGGACCGGGTTCACCTACGTGACCAAGAAGAACCGTCGCAACAACCCGGACCGCCTCGTGCTCAAGAAGTACGACCCGGTGATCCGCAAGCACGTCGACTTCCGTGAGGAGCGCTAAGCATGGCGAAGAAGAGCAAGATCGCGAAGAACAACCAGCGCGCCGAGGTCATCGCGCGCTACGCCGAGCGTCGTCTCGAGCTGAAGAAGGCCCTCGTGGACCCGAACGGCACCGACGAGTCGCGTGAGGCCGCCCGCGTCGGCCTGCAGAAGCTCCCGCGCGACGCGTCGCCGGTCCGCTACCGCAACCGCGACGCCATCGACGGTCGCCCCCGTGGCCACCTCGGTGAGTACGGCATCAGCCGTGTCCGCTTCCGCGACATGGCCCACCGTGGCGAGCTGCCGGGCATCACGAAGAGCTCCTGGTAAGCACCAGCACCACCGAACGCCCCGTCCCTGCAGAGGGACGGGGCGTTCGTCGTTCCCGGCCCGAGCGGGGTACACGGTCGCCACATCCGTCACTCGGACCCCTCCAGACCCTCCACAACCCCGGAAATCCGGGCGAGTCGGTCGTCCGGACCCCGCTCGGCTGGTAGGTTCGCTGACGGTTCCGCCGGGCGTGCTCGTCCGCGGGGCCACCACGTCCAGGGCACCCCGCTCCGGGCGGGCGGGCGTCCCGGACGTCCCACCGACACTGCAAGAAGTCCGAGGAGGACATCCATGGCTGACAAGTCACTGAACCGCACCGAGCTCGTCGCTGCCGTCGCGCAGGAGTCCGGCCAGAGCCAGGCCACCGTCAACGGCGTCGTCGACGCGCTGTTCAGCGTCGTCTCGTCGTCGGTCGCCGACGGCACCAAGGTCACGATCCCGGGCTGGATCGCCTTCGAGAAGACCCACCGCGCCGCGCGCACCGGCCGCAACCCGCAGACGGGTGACGCCATCGAGATCGCCGCGAGCGACTCGGTCAAGGTCAGCGCCGGCTCGAAGCTCAAGGCTGCCGTCAAGTAGGACCGCTCAGCACCACCGGGAAGGGACGGCTCCGGCCGTCCCTTCCGTCGTTCCCGGGCGGCTCACGTGTCCGCGGCGCCCCGGCCTGTCCTGCACGGCCTGGAGGCGCGGCGCACCGCCCACAGGTCGACCCACCCGGCGTGCCGTGGTCGGTCGGGCACCGCCTAGGCTTGTCGGGTGGACCGGATCGCACGCATCGCCGGCCCCGCCGTGCTGCTGCTCGTCGGGTTCGTCTCCCTCCTCGTCGCCCTCGTGATCGGCGGCGGGGCGGATCGCGCACTCATCGCCGACCCGGGCGCGGTCGTGCGCTTCGGGCTGCCGATCGCTCGGCTCGTCGTCGACCTGTCCGCGGCAGCGACCATCGGCGGGCTCGCGCTCACCGTCGTCGGACTCTCCCGCACCCGCCCCGAGTGGAACCGCGCGATCGACGTCGCCGCCGGTGCCGCCGGGGTCTGGACCGTCGCCGCCGCCGCCACGACCTTCTTCACGTTCCTGTCCGTCGCCGGGTCGGCCCTCAGCCTCGACGAGCAGTTCGGCCAGTCGATGGGGGTCTTCCTCACCGGCACCGACCTCGGCACCGCGTGGCTGGTCTCCGTGCTCATCGCCGCCGCCGTGACGGTGCTCTGCTTCGCCGTCCGCGGGCGGGGCATGGTCGCGCTCACCGCCGGCGTCGCGATGGTCGGGCTCGTGCCGCTCGCGCAGCAGGGGCACGCCGCGGGTACCGCGAGCCACGACTCGGCGGTGACCGCCCTCGGGCTGCACCTGGTCGGCGCGGCCCTGTGGGTCGGTGGCCTGCTGCTCGTCGTGCTCCTGCGGAACGTGCTGCCTGGTGACCGGTTGCCGCTCGTCGTCGCGCGGTACTCGAGCATCGCGCTCGGCTGCTTCGTGCTCGTCGCCGTGTCCGGCACGGCGTCGGCGATCATCCGCATCGGCGCCCCGGCGAACCTCGCCAGCCCGTACGGCGTGCTCGTGCTCGTGAAGACCGCCGCGCTCGTCGGCATCGGCGTGCTCGGCGCGGTGCAACGTCGTCGTGCGATCCGGTCGCTCTCCGACGCCCCGGAGCGCCGCGGTGCGTTCTGGACCCTCGTGCTCGTCGAACTCGCCGTGATGGGCATCGCGAGCGGATTCGCCGCAGCGCTCGGACGGACCGCGACGCCGGCCGGCGAGGTCGCCCTCAGCAAGACGACGAACCCGACCCCGGCCGAGCTGCTGACCGACGACCCGCTCCCCGCGGCGCCGGGGTCGTGGGGTTGGCTCACCGCCTGGAACATCGACCTGTTCTGGCTGCTGGCCGCCGTGCTCGCCGCTGCCGCGTACACCGCCGGCGTGGTCCGACTGCGGCGTCGTGGTGTCTCCTGGCCGGTGCGCCGCTCCGTCGCCGCCGCGATCGCGGTCGTCACGCTGGTCCTGGCGACGTCGGGATCGCTGCACACCTACGACCGCTTCCTGGTGTCCGCCAACGTCGGCGCGCACGTGCTGCTCGGCCTGGTCGTCCCCGCACTCCTCTGGGCGGCCGCGCCCGTGCAGCTCATCCGGTCCGCCGTGCACCCGCGCGACGACGGCTCGACGGGCGTCCGCGAGTGGACGGGCCTGCTCGTCGACAACGGCGTGGTGCGGTACCTGGCGCAGCCGTTCCCGTCCTTCGTGCTCCTGGCCGCGGTCTGGTGGGGGCTCTACGCCACCCAGGTCCTGCGCTGGTCGGTGAGCGACCCGTCCGGCCGCACCCTGGTCGACGTCGGGCTGCTGCTCGTCGGGCTGTCCGCCGTGCCCACGCTCCTCACCCCGGTGGCCGCTGGTGCCCGGGCGGCGAGCACCGGCGCGGCGCTCGTGCGGATCGCGGGCGCGGTCGTCGTGGCGGCGGGCACCGTCTCGCTCGGCATCGCGATGCAGGGGCCCCTCGGCCTGCTCCAGGCGTCGTGGTTCGGCGCGATGGGCCGCGAGTGGGGCCCGACCCCGATCGACGACCAGGCCCGGGCCGGAGTCGTGCTCGTCGTCGCGGGGATCGCGCTGCTCGTGACGGTCGTCGTCGTCACGGTGCTCCGACTACGCGGCGACCGACCCGAGGCCGACCGCGCGCCCGCCACCGGGTCGGCGAGCACGGCACCGGACCCGGCACCGGCGTCCGGGACGGCCGAGCGGTGAGCGTCGAGCTCAGCGCCGAACAGCGGGCGGTGTTCGAGTACATCGAGCACACCCGCGACCACGTCTTCATCACCGGACGCGCGGGCACGGGCAAGTCGACGCTCCTCAACCACCTGTCGTGGAACACCGAGAAGCAGGTCGTCATCTGCGCTCCGACCGGCGTCGCCGCGCTCAACGTCGGCGGGCAGACGATCCACTCGCTGTTCCGGCTGCCGATCGGGCTCATCGCCGACGCCGAGCTCCGTCAGGGGCCGGAGACCCGGAAGCTCCTCAACACGATCGACACCCTCGTCATCGACGAGGTCTCGATGGTGAACGCCGACCTGCTCGACGCGATGGACCGGTCGCTCCGCAAGGCCCGCGGACGGCAGTTCGAGGCGTTCGGCGGCGTGCAGGTCGTCATGTTCGGCGACCCGTACCAGCTGCCGCCCGTCCCGGGCGACGGCGACGAGCGGGCGTACTTCACGGACCACTACCGGTCGATGTGGTTCTTCGACGCGAAGGTCTGGCTCGAGGCCGAGCTGCACATCGTCGAGCTCGCGACCGTGCACCGGCAGCGTGACGACGCCTTCGCGGCGATGCTCACCGCGGTGCGGCACGGTCGGGTCACGGCCGACATCGCCGGACAGCTCAACACGGCCGGAGCCCGGCCGGCGCCCGACGACGCCATCACCCTGGCGACCCGGAACGACACGGTCGCGCGGATCAACAAGGCGGCCCTCGACCGGCTGCCGGGCACGGTGAAGACCGCCAGGGCCGACGTCAACGGCGACTTCGGCGGGCGGAACTTCCCGGCGGACGAGGCGCTCGAGCTGAAGCCCGGCGCGCACGTCATGTTCCTCCGCAACGACCCCGACCAGCGCTGGGTGAACGGCACGCTCGGCGTCGTGACCACCATCCGGGACACCGTGTGGGTCGACGTCGACGGGGAGTCCTTCGAGGTCCAGCCGTCCGTGTGGGAGAAGTTCAAGTACTCCTACGACCCGGACAAGAAGGAACTGAAGAAGGACACCGTGGGGGAGTTCCAGCAGTTCCCCCTGCGCCTGGCCTGGGCCGTGACGATCCACAAGTCCCAGGGCTCGACGTACGACCGCGCGGTGGTCGACCTCGGCAACCGGGTCTTCAGCGCCGGGCAGACGTACGTGGCGCTGTCGCGGCTGACGTCGCTCGAGGGGCTCTACCTGACCCGTCCGCTGCGGCCGCAGGACATCATCGTGGACCTCGACGTCCGACGCTTCATGTCCCAGGCACCGCGGGTCGTGGCGACCGAGCTCGAGGCAGCGCCCGACCCCGACGGCGACTGACGCACCGGCCCCTCCGCCCCCCGGTGTCGGACGCCCGCCGGTCGGGCCAGATCCGTCACGGTCGGCAGGAAGTGTCGACGAGTCGTGCCCGCTCGGCGGACGGCCCTGGCGTGTCCTGCCCGCTCGGTGGAGCACCCGTGGTGGGTCCTGCCCGCTCGGTGGAGCACCCGTGGTGGGTCCTGCCCGCTCGGCGAGCCCGGCCGAGCCCCGACGACGACGCCCCGCCCACCAGCCGGTGGACGGGGCGTCGAGGACGTACGACGGGCGCGTCAGGCGCGCTGGGCCGCCCGGATCGCACGGACGTTCTCGCGGTCCGCACCGAAGGCGGTGAGGAGCAGGACGACGCCGATGATCGCGTGGAACAGGTTGTCCGCGAAGGTCAGCGCGAAGACGTTCACCAAGGTGCCACCGAGCGCGAAGCCGTACACCGCCATGACGACGAGCACGACGCCGACCAGACGGTTGCCGTTCCGCGCACCGATGGTGGTGCCGAGGCTCGTGATGAGCAGCACGACGGCCAGCAGGATCCAGAGCAGGCACATCGCCGGGTTGACGCCGAACGCGTTCCAGAGCATCCCGCCCTCGCGGCTGAAGAAGCCCGGGTCGCCGTCGGCGGCGAAGAAGAAGCCGAGGAAGCCCCAGAGCGCCAGGAGCGACCCCACCGTCAGGGCGAGGCCCCGGTTCGGCGACGCCGTGATGCTGGGTTCCTTGATGGCCACTTCGGTCTCCTCCTGGTACAGGGTGGTCGCACCGGACGGACCGGCGGCGGGAGCCGGAGCACCTGCCCGCGGTGCACGGGTGGTGCGGCCGTCGGATCCTGAGGTGGCTGACCCCTGGTTCACAGGCGCGGACCGGCGGACCAACGGTATCGTGTCGGACCCCGACCGTCCGAATCGCACGCGCGGCACCAGCCGGACGAGGAGACCGATGATCGCCACACCGAGGAGGACCACGCCGGTGACCCGCACGCCCGAACGCACCGCGCCCGAGTCGCGCGGACCGTTGGTCTCGCGGCGCTTGCGGTGGGGGCTGCTGGCGGCTCTGGGGTTCGTGATCGTGCCTCTCGTCTACGCCGTCGCCGTGCTGACGCCGGTCGGGCAGCGGGTCGAGGACGCCGCGCTCGGCGGGGTCCGGGAGTCCGACCTGTTCGGGTCGGACACTGCACTGAACGTCATCTCGGTGCCGGTCATCCTGTTGCTGGTGGTCGTGATCGCCGCCGTCGCGTTCGCCCGGCGCCGGCTCGCGGTCGGACTCGGAGCGGGCGTCGTGGTGCTCGCGTCGGCAGCCACGTCGACTCTCGTGAAGCGTATCGCCGAGCGCCCGGAGATCGCCCAGTCGGAGACGCCCAACTCGTACCCTTCCGGACACGCGACGATCGCGCTCGCGGCACTGTTCGCCGTGCTCCTCGTGACGCCCCGGCGCTGGCGACCTGTGGTGACGATCGTGGGGGCTGCCTACGCCGTGTTCGTGGCGAACCAGACGGTCGTGTACGGCTGGCACCGGGTGAGTGACATCGTCGGGGCCTGCGCGATCGCCCTGTTCTGGCTCGGGCTCGTCCGTGCCGTCGGACCGCGGGTCGACCGCGGGGAGCGCGGTGACCGGGACGGGCGTCGGGGACCCCGTCGCCTGGTGACCGCGTTGCTCCTGGTCGCGACGGGCGTCGGTCTGCTCGTCGGGGTGGTCGCCGTGGTCGCGGGCCTGGCCGGGGTCGCCGACCTGCACGATGCGGTCCTGGTCGCGGGCCGCATGGCGTCGAGCGTGAGCGTGCTGGCGGTCGTCACGGTCGTGTGGCTCGCGGACGGGCTCCACCACGCCGCGCAGACGGACGAACGCGCCCTGCCGCCCCGCCGCTGAGCTGCAGTCCAGGCGGACTGCCCCCCCAGAACGAGCGGACGCCTCGACGACCGGGAGGCGTCGCCGCTGAACGCCTCCGGGCACACTCGGCGCTGAGCGCCTCCGGGTACACCTTGCGCTGTGTGCCTCCGGACGCACCCGGCGCTGGCGGGAATGCCCGGGGCTGCGGTACGTTGTACCCGGCAAGTCGATGCAAACGCATCGAATCAGCAGCACCAGCAGCCAGCACCAGGAGGCGGGCACCATGCAGTTCGGGATCTTCACCGTCAGCGACGTCACGACGGACCCCACGACCGGCACCACGCCGGACGACATCCAGCGCGTCCGGGACATCCTGACGATCGCCGAGCACGCGGACCAGGCCGGCCTCGACGTCTTCGCCACCGGCGAGCACCACAACCCGCCGTTCGTCGCCTCGAGTCCGACGACGATGCTCGGCTACCTGGCCGGTCGGACGGAGCACATCACCCTGTCCACGAGCACGACCCTCGTCACCACGAACGACCCGGTCCGCATCGCCGAGGAGTACGCGATGCTCCAGGTCATCAGCGACGGCCGCATGGACCTCATGATGGGCCGCGGCAACACCGGTCCGGTGTACCCGTGGTTCGGGCAGGACATCCGCCAGGGCGTGAACCTGGCGATCGAGAACTACGCGCTCATCCGCCAGCTGTGGGAGAACGACGTCGTGAACTGGCAGGGGAAGTTCCGCACCCCGCTGCAGGGCTTCACCTCGACCCCGCGTCCGCTCGACGGGGTCGCGCCCTTCGTGTGGCACGGCTCGATCCGCACGCCGGAGATCGCCGAGCAGGCCGCGTACTACGGCGACGGCTTCCTGCACAACAACATCTTCTGGCCGATCCAGCACACCGAGCAGATGGTCGGTCTGTACCGCCAGCGCTTCGAGCACTACGGGCACGGCACGGCCGACCAGGCGATCGTCGGCCTCGGCGGGCAGTTCTTCGCCCGGAAGAACTCGCAGGACGCCTGGGACGAGTTCCGCCCCTACTTCGACAACGCCCCGGTGTACGGCCACGGCCCGTCGATGGAGGACTTCACCGCCCAGACCCCGCTCACCGTCGGCTCGCCGCAGCAGGTCATCGACCGATACGCCACGATGAAGGACCACGTCGGGCACTACCAGCGCCAGATGTTCCTCATCGACCACGCCGGGCTGCCGCTCAAGACGGTGCTCGAGCAGATCGACATCCTGGCCGAGGACATCGTCCCCGAGCTCCGGAGGATCAACGAGGCGGACCGTCCGGCGCACGTGCCGTCCGACCCGCCCTCGCACGCCGACCGCGTGGCCGCGGCGCTCGCCGCGGGGACCGCGACGAGCGACCACGTCGCGGCCGCGGACGAGTGGACGGGTGCGTCCGTCTGATCACGTGACCCCCCTGACGGACGGGAGGCGCGGTGCCGGCTGGCACCGCGCCTCCCGTCCGTCGCCACGCGCGTTCCGACCCATCGCACCCGACCTGGGATGCCGTTCCGCGCGAAGGAGGTCGGAACTTCCGACCCGCTGCGCGCGGAAAGGTCTCCTGCGCGCGGAACGGTCTCCTACGCGCGGAACGGTCTCCTACGCGCGGGGCGACTGCTGCGGAGCGGTGCTGACCCCGGGCTCCGGGGTGACCGGGCGGGCCGGCACCAGCTTGAGGCCGACGACGCACCCGACGATGCCGGCGATGAAGAGCAGGCGCAGGAACGTGACGGGCTCGGCGCCGGTCGCCATGCCCCACAGGACGGTGAGGGCCGCGCCGGTGCCCGTCCACACCGCGTAGGCGGTGCTGATCGGGATGTGCTGCAGCACGTACCCGAACGCGACCAGGCTCACGACGATCGTGACCGCGAAGAGGGCGGTCGGGCCGGGGACGGTGAAGCCGTCGCTGGCGCCGAGGGCCGTGGCCCAGACGGTCTCGAGCGCCGCGCTGACGAACAGGACGAGCCATGCCACGTCAGCTCACCACCTTGAGGCCGACCACGCAGGCGACCAGGCCGAGGACGAGGGCGACACGGGCGACGGAAGCGGCCTCCTGGCGGCGGAGGATCGCGACCACGACCGTCAGCGACGCCCCGATGCCGACCCACACGGCGTAGGCCGTGCCGACCGGGATCGCCTTCATGGCGAACGCGAGGCCCACCATGCTGAGCACCATGCCGGCCACGAACACGATCGTCGGCACCACCTTCTTGAACCCGTTCGACGCGCTCAGCGCGGTGGCCCACACCGCTTCGAGCACACCGGACAGGACGAGCACGACCCATGCCATGGCGGTCTCCCTTCCTCGTCGCGAGTCGCACGACTGTGCGACTCCTACCGAACCGACGCTAGCACGAGTCGTACGAGCGTGCGACGATGTGCTGGTGACCACCCGCGAGGACCTCGAACAGCGCCGTCTCGACGTGTCCGCCGCCGCGTGCCGCGTCCTCGCCCGTGACGGACTGGGCGCCCTGAGCGTCCGCGGCGTCGCCGCCGAGGCCGGGCTGCCGCCGAGCACCGTGCGCTACGTGTTCCCGACGCAGGCGGCGATGCGCGAGCACACCATCACGCTCGTGTTCGACCGGACCCGTGAACGGATCGACGCGATCCCCGAGGGGCTGCCCGACCGCGAGACCGCACGCCGGATCCTGCTCGAGCTGCTGCCGCTGGACGACGAGCGGGTGGTCGAGCTCGACGTGTACCTGGCGCTCGGCAACGCCGCGCTCACCGACGCTGCGCTCCGACCGGCCCTGGACCGGGTGGTCGCCGAGATGCGCACGTGGTGCGACCGGATCGTCGCACTCGTCGGGGTGCCGGAGGACCAGCGGGTCGACGAGGCGTGCCGACTCCACGCGCTCGTCGACGGTCTCGCGGTGCACGTCACACGCCTCGCCCCGGGGGAGTCCGCCGAGTGGGCGGTCGACCTGCTCGACCGACACCTGGCCGGCCTCCCCTCCGACTGACACCCGTCCCCGCGCGGCTCGGAGGGAGCCGGCGCGCTCCTCGCCTATCCTGTCCCGGTGACGAGCGCTCCCACTCGCCCCGCCCCCACCCGCACGCTCACCGGCCCCGGCCTGGTGCTCGGCGCCGTCGTGGTGCTGCTCGGCGTGCGCGTGGTGTCGCCGAGCGTGGGCACGGCCGGGCTGCCCGACGTCGTGCAGGACTTCCTGACGCTCGCCATCAGCGTCGTCGTCGAGTCGCTGCCGTTCGTCGTGCTCGGCATCGTGCTCTCGATCGTCGTCGAGGTCTGGGTGCCGGCGGGCGTGCTCGAGCGGATCCTGCCCGAGCGGCCGCTGCCCCGAAGGGCGGTCATCTCGCTCATCGGGATGCTCTTCCCGGTGTGCGAGTGCGGGAACGTGCCGCTCGCCCGGGGGCTCATGATGCGCGGGTTCACCCCCGCCGAGGCCGTCACGTTCCTGGTCGCCGCGCCCATCCTCAACCCGCTCGTGATCATCAGCACCGCGCAGGCGTTCGGGTGGTCCGGGTGGATCCTCGTCGTCCGCATCGTCGGGGGGTTCGTGCTGGCGAACCTGGTCGGGTGGATCGTCGCCGCGCACCGTCGCCCGGCCGAGCTGCTCCTGCCCGCGTTCGAGGCCCGGTGCCGTGCCGCCGTCGGGGCGCCGCGCTCCCGCAACCGCTGGCGTGAGAGCGCGTCGCAGTTCGGCGGCGAGACCGCGACGATGATGCCCGCGCTCTTCGTCGGTGCCGGGCTCGCGGCCGCGATCCAGGTCGCGGTACCCCGGTCGACGCTCGTCGCGGTGGGGGCGAACCCGGTGCTGTCGGTCGCCGCGATGATGCTCCTGGCGATGACGATCTCGCTCTGCTCGAACGTCGACGCGTTCTTCGCGCTGTCGTTCGCCTCGACGTTCCTGCCGGGGTCGATCACGGCGTTCCTGCTCATCGGGCCGATCATCGACGTCAAGATGATCGCCCTGCTCCGGACGACGTTCCGCGCGCGCTTCCTGGTGCTGCTCGCCGTCGTCTGCGTCCTGTTCACCGCGGCGGTCGGGTTGGTGATGAATGTCCTCGTCTGAGAAGGCTCCCGCGTACCTCGGGCTCGGGTCGGTGCTCGCGGTGGCGCTGTGCACGCTGTGGCTCGCCCTGGTCGGACACCTCGACCTGTACATCAACCCGCGGTACGACCTGTTCACGATCATCCTCGCCGCGGTCGCCGTGCCGGCCTCGGTGGCGGGGCTCGTCGCGGTGGCGCGCGGGCACGGGCACGCCCACGACGACGAGCAGGACCACGCGCACGTCGCCCACGCCGACGAGCACGACCACGCGCACGCCGCGCACGCCGACGGGGGCGACCACGCGCACGGTGACGGCCACGCCCGCACGCCCGACGACGGGACCGCCTACGAGCACGGCTCCGACGCCGCCCGGGCGGTCCGCCGCCGCGCCCCAGGAGCCGCACGGGTCACCCGCGGTGTCCTCGGCGGCATCGCGGCCGCTGCCACCGTCGGGGTCACGGTCGCCATGCTCGTGCTCCCGCCGACCACCCTGTCCGCCCGCACCGCCCAGCAGCGGAGCGTCGACACCCCGACCCTGTCGAACGCCACCGGCACGCAGGACGTCGCCCTGCTGGGCAGCGAGGGCGTCGACACCTCGGAGTACGGCGTGAAGGACTGGGCGGCGCTCATCCGTCAGACCACGGACACGAGCGCGCTGGTCGGCAAGCCGGTCGAGCTCTCCGGCTTCGTCGTCCCGGGCGCGGACGGGTCCTTCACGCTGACGCGCTTCGTGATCAGCTGCTGCGCCGTCGACGCCCAACCGGTCGGCCTCGGTGTGGTCGTCGACGGCCCCGTGCCCGACGCCGACCAGTGGGTGCGCGTCACGGGCAAGCTCGCGGCGAACCCGGACCAGTCCGCCGACGCACGGATCGTCATCCGTGCCGCCGACGTCCGCGACATCGACCAGCCGACGGACCCCTACGAGTACTGATGCGCACGAGCACCGACACCGACGACACCGCACCGCTCCGCCGCCGCCCGCGCGACCGGTTCCGTCGCCGACTGGTGGCGTCGATCACGGTGTTCGTGCTCGTCGGCGCCGTCGCCGCGGTCGTCGGCTCGCAGCAGGGCCCCCGGCTCCGTGACGTCACCTACGACGCCACCGGTCTCGTGTCCCGGCCGGCGCAGCGCGTCATCCTCACCGCGAACCAGGCCCTGCAGCAGGTCCCGGCCGACGCCGTCACCGTGACCCCGTCGGCCCCGCACACCGTCACCTCGAGCGGCAACACGATCGCGGTCGAGTTCGCCGGGCCGCTCGCCTACGACCGCACGTACGAGATCGCCGTGCGTGACGTCCGCGCCCCGGGGCAGCCCGCCGCGTCCGAGCTCCGCACGACGATCACGACGGGCAGCACCGACGTGCTCGCCCTCGTGCCCGCTCCGTCCGGCGGGAAGGACCGGATCGTCCGGCGCTCCCTCGACGCCGGCGGCGCCACCACGGTCTTCGAGGCCGCGGGCATCACCGAGTACGCGCGCCTCGGCCGCTCGCTCGTGGTCGTCCGCGGTGCAGACGGTCGCTCGTCGGTCGAGATCGTGCCCCTGGCCGGAGGCGTGCAGGACGACAGCACCCCCGTCGAGCGGCTGACGCTCCCGACCGCGGCGGGCCGGGTGACCGCGCTGCACGTCGCCGACGACGGGGCGTCCTTCGGGTTCGAGTACGCCGACACGTCGACCGGCCAGTCGCGGGACGTCGGGCTGTACGTGGTCGACATGACCGGCACGCACCTGCCGACGGCGATCGCGGCCGACGGGAAGCCGACCGCCGGTGCCGAACCGATGACCGTCGGGCAGTGGGCGTACGTGCCCCGCACCGAGAGCGCCCTGGTGCGGACCGGCTCCGACGACCTGGTGCTCGTCGACATGAGCGGGCGGAACGACCCGGTCCGGCTCGGCAGCGCGACGTACCTGCACGGCTACGTCGGCAGCGGCACCACGGCGGTCGTCGAGACCGGCACGGGGATCGTGCGGCTCGACCTGACCGACGGGCAGCGCCAGGACCTGCCGGCCCCGCAGGGCAGCACCGATGCGCCGTACCTCGGTCGGATCGCCCCGCTCACGGACGACACGTACGTGCGCGTGGTGGGCGAGGTGCGGGCCGACGGCACCCTCGCCCAGCGGATCGTGCGCGTGGACGGGGGCCGCGCCTCCCGGCTGCCCGTGACGGTGCCGGAGGACGCGAGCGTCGCCGCGGTCTGCCCGTCCCCGAACAGTCAGTTCCTCGCGGTCACCACGCGGTCCGCGTCGGGGGACCTGGTGAGCGTCGTGGACGCCTCCTCCGGCGCCCTCGAGGCGAGCGTGCAGGCGTCCTCGGTCGACTGGTGCGGCGCGCTGCCGTCCGGCGACGAGGTCGGCTGACCGGCGACGAGCGACGAGCAGCGGCCCGGGGTCAGCGCCGCAGCGTCTGCTTCGGGTACTCCCCGAACCGCCGCAGGTACTCGCCCGAGAACCGCCCCATGTGGGTGAAGCCCCAGCGGGCCGCGATCGCGGCGACGGCGACGGAGCCGGGCTCGGCACGGAGCAGGTCGTCGTGCGCCCGACGCAGCCGCACCTCGCGCAGGTACTGCATCGGCGTGCGGTCGAGGGTCCGCTGGAAGGACTCCTGCAGTCCGCGCACGCTCAGACCGGCAGCGATGGCGATGTCGGACACCGTCAGCGGCTCGTGGGCCCGTGCGTGGACGGTCTCGACGGCGGAGCGGACGCGGGCGTTGCGGTGCTCACCCCAGCCGACGGGAGCGGGCTCCCCGTGGAACCGGTACAGGTCGAGCAGGGAGCGGACGACCTCGCGCTGGGACTCGTGCCACGCGAGCGATCCCGCGCCTCCGTCGCGCAGCGCCCGCACAGCCGATGCGACCGACGCACGCCACCGCTCGACGGCCGCCGTCGTGGGTGGCGTGAACCGGTCGAAGGCGAGCGTGCCGTCGACGAGGTGGCGCTCGGAGGCCACGTCGAGCACGAGGTCGCGGTCGAGGTGCACCAGTCGCTGGTCCCAGTCGCGGTACTCCATCTCGAAGCGCTGCTCGATCGGGAAGAGCACGGGGACGCCCGGCTGCATGCGGACGGCGTTCCGGCCGGTGTCGACGGTCGCGGTGCCGGAGTCGAGCCACTGGACGACGACCTCGCCCTCGACGGCGACGTCGCCGCGCAGTGAGCCGTGCATCTGCGACCGGCGGATGCTCATGCGCTCGTCGCCGACGGCGACGTAGCGGTACCAGTAGTCGTCGTCGACGTGCGCCGAGTGCCAGGCCTTGCCGGCGTACATCCCGGCGAGGTCGGCGATCGCGCCGTCGGTGTCACTGCCGGACACCGACACCAGGGAGCGGAGTCCCTCGTTCGTCGTGTCGTCCATCGAACCAGCCTCCCTCCTCGTGTCGGCGCAGCGGGCGCGTCGCGCAGCCCGGACTGCTGTCTCGCGTTCTGCGGACAAGGAGGGTGGTGCCACTCCGGATGGACGGACGGACGGGAGGCGCGGGGGCGGGCGGCCCCCCCCCCCCCCGCCCGGGGCCCCCCCCCCCCCCCCCCGGGGCGCGGCGATAACCAATCCGGAGCCCCAGTAAGAGGGCCACCCCCCCCAGGGGTCGCGGCCCCCCTCCCCCCCGCGACCGCGGGGGGCCCCGGGGGGGGCCCCCCCGGGGGGCCGGCCGGGCGGGGGGGGGGGGGCCCGCCCCCCCCCGCGCCTCCCGTCCGTGGACCCGTCGTCAGGCCAGCGTGGCCGCGTCGATCACGAAGCGGTAGCGCACGTCCGAGGACAGCACGCGCTCGTACGCCTCGTTGACCTGGTCGGCGCTGATGAGCTCGGTCTCCGGCAGGATGTCGTGCTCGGCGCAGAAGTCGAGCATCTCCTGGGTCTCGGCGATGCCGCCGATGGCCGAACCGGCCCAGCTCAGGCGGCGCGGGATGAGCGCGAACGCCGGGACCTCGAGCGGCTCGGACGGGGCGCCGACGTTGACGAGCGTGCCGTCGACCTTGAGCAGCCCGAGGTACGCCTTCATGTCGAGCTTGGCCGAGACGGTGTTGATGATGAGCTCGAACGACTGCGCGAGCTGCTCGAACGTGGCCGGGTCCTTCGTCGCGTGGTGGGCCTTCGCGCCGTAGCGGAGCGAGTCGGCCTCCTTCGACGTGGTCTGCGACAGGACGGTGACCTCGGCGCCCAGGGCGACGGCGATCTTGACGGCCATGTGGCCGAGGCCGCCCATGCCGACGACCGCGACCTTCGAGCCGGGGCCGACCTTCCAGTGGTGCAGCGGCGAGTAGGTGGTGATGCCGGCGCAGAGCAGCGGCGCGACCTTCTCGATGTCGAGCGACTCCGGCACCTTCAGGACGAAGTCCTCGTTCACGACGACGGCCTGCGAGTAGCCGCCCTGCGTGATCGAGCCGTCGGCGGGGTCGACGCTGGCGTAGGTGCCGATGTTGCCCTCGAGGCAGTACTGCTCCTGGCCGGCACGGCACTGCTCGCACTCGCCGCAGGAGTTCACCATGCAGCCGACGCCGACCCGGTCGCCGACCTGGTGCTTCGTGACGTTCGCGCCGACCTCGGTGACGTGGCCGACGATCTCGTGGCCGACGACCTGCGGGTACTGGATCGGACCCCACTCGCCGCGGACGGTGTGGATGTCCGAGTGGCAGATCCCGGCGTAGGCGATGTCGATCATGACGTCGTCGGGGCCGACGTCACGACGGGTGATGGTGGTCTTGACGAGCGGCTCGGTGGCCGACGGTGCCGCGTACGCGTTGACGGTGCGCATTGGTCTCCTCGTGGGGGTGCTTCTCGGGTCGGGTGCGACCCGCTCCCCAGTGTGGTCCCGCGCCATGGGGGCAGGGAGGTTGCGTCGGGGTACCCCTCGTGCGCCCGGGCGGGCGTGTCGGCCACGCCCCGGGCGCTCAGCCGACGAGCCGCGCCAACCGCTGCCCGGCGATCGTCGCGAAGCGCAGCGGGTCACGCAGGGCGTCGTCCGGCTCACCGGTCGTCTGCGTCGCGAGCACCACGAGCGAGGCCGCCGCCGCGAAGTCGTCCAGCCGCGCCTCGATCTCGCCCGCGACCAGCACCACCCGGGCCCCCGGCGCGTGCTCCGTCGCGAGCGCCCGGACCACCGTCGGCACCTTGCCCGCGGCGCTCTGCTCGTCGAAGCGTCCCTCGCCGGTGACCACGACGTCGGCGCCGTCGAGCAGCGACGGGAGTCCGAGCACGTCCGCGACCGCGAGCGCTCCCGGTGCGAGGGTCGCGCCCCAGGCGAGCAGCCCGAAGCCGACACCGCCCGCGGCACCGGCACCGGGCGTCGCGGGGTCGACCTCGGGCAGGCTGCGTGCCCAGGCGGCGAGCCGCTCCTCGGACGCCGGGGCAGCGTCCGGCGTGATGCCCTTCTGCGGTCCGAACACGGCCACCGCACCGGCCGGTCCGAGCAGCGGTGACGTGACGTCGGACAGGACGACCACCCCACCGGCGGGCAGGGGCCGGAGCCCCGACCGGTCGACCGCGCCGGAAGCACCGACGGCGAGCCCGAGCGCCTCGAGCACCGGGCGTCCGCCGTCGGTGGAGGCGCTGCCCCCGATGCCCAGCACGAGCCCGGTCGCGCCCGCGTCGAGCGCCGCCGCGATCGCCTCGCCGAACCCTCGGCTCGTCGCGGTCTCCGGGAGCAGTGCCCCTCCCAGGAGCGGCAGCCCGCTCGTCGCCGCGAGCTCCACCACGGCCCGGCCGTCGGGCAGGCGCAGCCAGTGGGTGTCGACGGGGGTGCCGGCCGGCCCGGTCACCGTCACGGGCACGTGTTCGGCCGCCGGGTACGCCGCGGCGAACGCGTCGAGCGTGCCCTCGCCGCCGTCGGCCATCGGCACGGTGACGACGTCGTCCTCCGGCCGTTCGTCGAGCCACCCGGCCCGGACCGCCCGCGCGGTGTCGGCCGCCGTGGCGGTGCCCTTCAGGGAGTCGGGAGCGATGACGACGCGCACCGGACCACCGTAGCGGGGCGGCGGGCGGTCAGAGGGCGAAGCGGGGGATCGGCTCGCCACCGGTCGCCAGGTCGGCGAGGAGCTCCCCGAGCAGCGGCGCGAACTTGAACCCGTGGCCCGAGAACCCGGTCGCGACGGTGAGCGGTCCGCGCCGGTCGATGACGAAGTCCTCGTCCGGCGTGGTGTCGTACAGGCAGCTCATGAACGTCGGGCGTGTGGCGTCGACGCCGGGGACGTACCGGGCGACGTAGGCCTGCAGCCGCGCTGCCTCCTCGGGCACGGGGCGCTTGTCGCGGGCGTCGGGGTCGACGACCGGGCCGGTGCCGTGGAACCCGACCTTGACGCCCTCGCCCGGGGTCAGCAACCCGTACACGTCGTCGCCGTCGGCCCAGTGCACGAACGACGGCCAGGCCTCGTCCGGCAGGTGGGTCGGGAAGTGGGCGGGCTGCTCCTGGGTGACGCGGACGGCCGGGAGGCGCGCCCCGCGTGCGGCGAGCACGTCACCCACCAGCGTGGGCGCCCAGGACCCCACCGCGGCCACCACGCTCGCCGTGCGGAGCGCCGTGCCGTCGTCGAGCGTCACGGTGACCGCGTCCCCGTGGTCCGCGACCGCCGCCACCCGGGTGCCGAACCGGAGCTCGGCGAGGCCCGTCCGCTCCGCCAGCGTCAGCAGGAGCTCGATCGTGTCGGCCGACCGGATGCGTCCGGCCGTCGCGTGGGTCAGGACGTGCCCCTCGAACGCGATGCCGGGCCAGCGGTCCGCGGCGGCCTCCGGGGTCAGGGTCTCGTGGGGGATCCCGGCGTCCGCCAGCGCCGCGGCGATGGCGTCGACCACCTCGGGCCGGCCGTGGTCGACCGCGCCCGTCCGGTCGAGCAACGTCGTGCCGGTCGTCGACTCGAGGGCGTCCCAGAGCGCGAGCGCGCGGGTCGTCAGCGCGACGTACTCCGGGTCGCTGTAGCCCTGCCGGAAGATCCGGGTCGCGCCGTGCGACGAACCCTCGAGGTGTCCGCGAGGGTGCTGCTCGACGAGCAGGACGCGCTCGCCGCGGGCGGTCAGGGCCCAGGCCGCGGCGGCGCCGACCACGCCGCCGCCGATCACCACGTGCCCGTCGAACCGGGTCTCGTCCGGCTGTGTCCCGTCCATCAGGGCAGCGTAGTGCGGCGTGGTGACCGCCCGGCGCTCAGCCGACCGGCACCGTCTCGCGCCGCTTCTGCCGCCAGGGCGTCGCCGGGGCGTCCTCGCCGTTCCACACCTGCACGACGCCCCACCCGGCGGCGATGAGCGGCACCGCGAGCAGCGCGCCGGTCACCCCGCCGAGCACGGTGCCCGCGGTCAGCCCGACCAGGATGACGAGCCCGTGCAGCCGCAGCGTCCTGCCCATGAGCACGGGCTGCAGGAAGTTGCCCTCGATCTGGTTGACGAGCACGACGATCGCGACGACGATGACCGCTTTCACCGGCCCGAGTGCGACGAGGGTCACGAGCGCCGCGAGCGTGCCGGCGATCGGTGCGCCGATCATCGGGATGAACGAGGTCACGAACGCCACCACCGCGAGCGGGATCGTCAGCGGGACGCCGAGCACGGCGAGCCCGGTGCCGATCGCGACCGCGTCGAAGGCGGCGACGGCGGCCGTCCCGCGCACGTACCCGCCGAGGGTCGTCACCACGCGGTCCCCGATGCGGCGCGCACGGTCGTACTGCTCGCCGGTGAACGGGCGGAGCAGGAACTCCCACAGCGCGGGGCCGTCCTTGAGGAAGAAGAACAGGATGACCGCCATCAGCACGGCCCCGGTGACGACGTTCGTCACCGCCGAGATGCCGGCGATGGCCCCCGCCCCGAACCGGGCACTCGTCACGAAGTCGACGACACCGTCCACGGCGTCCTCGATCTGCCCGTCGGTGATGCGCACGGGCAGCTCGTGGAGCAGGTCCTGCACCTGCTGGAGCCCGTCGACCGCCGAGTCCTGCAGCGAGGACCACTGGTTCGCGACGGCGGCGACGAGGAGCCACAGGACGCCGGCGAGCACCGCGAGGACGGCCACGAACGCGATCGTCGTGGCGAGCACCGACGGGACCCCGTGCCGACGGAGCCAGCCGACCAGCGGGTGCAGGGCCGACGCGATGATGAGCGCGAGCAGCACCGGGATCGTGACGAGGCTCAGTGTGGTCGCAGCGGTGACGATCCCGCCGATGACCACGACGATCACCACGGTCTGCAGGCAGCGCACCGCGAGTCGGCCGTACGGGTCGGTCCAGGTGCTCGGGCGGACGCTGGTCGGGGCGGGGGAGCGGCGCAGGTGCATGGCGGGGTCTTCCGGGTCGTGCTGACTGGTGGAACGACGGGAGGCGCGGTGCCGTCCGGCACCGCGCCTCCCGTCGTCGTGGAGCTCGTGGACTACGCGCGGCTCCCGCGGCGGCCCGTGATGAGGCCCCAGATCACCAGCACGACGAGCGCGCCGAGGATCGCGATGATCCAGGACTGGATGCTGAAGAAGCCGTCGTAGCCGACGTTGAAGACCGCGCCGCCGATCCAGCCGCCGATGAGGGCGCCGATGACGCCGAGGACGAGCGTGGCGAGCCAGCCGCCGCCCTGCCGACCGGGGAGGATCAGCTTGGCGATGGCGCCGGCGATGAGGCCGAGGAGGATGAAGCCGAGGAAGCTCATGGGTGGTCCTTTCGTTGTGCGGACGTGCGTGATGTGTGGGTCCGGGACGCCGGAGGTGGGGTGAGCCGCTCGGGACTGGAGCACGAGGGCCGCCGGCTCCGTCGGGAGCCCACACGGTGCATCGACCGTTGACGCGTTCGTCCAACGAGGTCTACCAGGCGCTGCCCGGGCGGGTTCGGAGCCGCGTGTACCTCACCGAGATTCCGGCCCGTCCGCGGACATCGTGGTCGACGCCGTCCGGGAGCGCGACGACGGGGCATGACGACGGGGACGCGACGACGACCCGGGGCCGAAGCCGATGACGGATGTCATTTCTCAAGTCAGGTGAGACTCTTTCGCAGCGATGAGACCATGCGCTGCTTGAGAACGCCGGATTGAGGCGTTCCGGAATCTTCTCACCGGACGTGAGACCTTTTGGGCTGACTGGCCAGAACGACGAAAACGACGGCGAAGCTGGTGAGCTTCGCCGTCGTCTTAGTGTTGTTCAGTTCTAGTTGAGGATCCTGTCCTCGGGATCGCAGTCGGTGCAGCCGCGGGACTTCCGACGGTTCGGGACGCTCTGTTGCTTGACGTGTCCGAAGGCGCACTTCCACCAGTGCCGGTCGGTTCCGGCGAACATGAGCTCGGGCCGCTTGGGGACGTTGAGGTAGTCGTGCCACTCGGTGACGAGGAGCGGGTCGGTGGTTGCGAGGTCGTTGACTCGGAGGACCAGTCGTCGGCTGGAGCAGAGCGAGCATCCGTAGCCCTGGACCTTTCGGTCGATGCGCTGCGGGTACCAGTGGGCGGCGCTGGTGGCGCACAGCCAGTAGACCTCATCGTTCGAGCCGTAGGAGTAGTCCTCGGGCTGCTTGCCGTTGTTCCGGGTGGGGTGCCACTGTGCGGCGATGTCGGGGTGCGTGTCGACGAGGCTCGTGCGCGTGCTTCGGAGTCCGGCGCGGCGGCAGGGCTCGCAGCCGGAGCCTTGGCTGCGGTTGTAGAGGGACATCTTGTAGTGGTGTCCGCAGTCGGGGCAGATCCATTCGGGCTTGTCTCCGCTGCCGGCGCACATCTTCGTGGCGGGGTGACCTGCCTCGTACGCGGGGTCGAGTTCGGCGGCGAGGCGGGGGTGGGTGGTGGTGAGGTCGTTGATGCCGGCGACGATGGTGCGGTTGCTGCAGATGCCGCAGTTGGTCCCGCCCTGGGTTCGGTTCGATGCGGTGGCCCAGTAGACGTGTCGGTTGCGTGGGCAGCGCCACGCGAGGCTGAGTCGGGCTGCGGCCTGGATGGTCTGAGCGGTGTTCTTGCCGTTGAGAACGGGGTCGAGCTCTTTGGCGATGTCAGGGTGCGTGGTTGCGAGGTCGTTGTAGCCGGGGGCGACGGCACTGTTGGTGCAGACCGGGCATCGACCCTTGCTGGAGTGCTGGTGTCCGTGGTCGCAGATGACGAGGCCGCCGCGGCCGAGCCGGAGGCCACTGGTGCGCTTGTCCTCGGCGTTGTAGGACGTGAAGGGGATGACCTCGTGTGCGGCGACGTACGCATCGGCGAGGTGCAGCGGGACGGCTTGGTCGTGTGCCCAGGCAGGTTCGTACGGTGTTGCCGTGACGACTGCGTGGCGGAGGGCCCAGAAGGTCGGGCGGAAGTAACCCCACAGCGCGGCGGTGACCGGGGTAGCGTTGCGTCCGGCGAGACCGGTTACAGCGTCGGTGAGGACGGCGTAGGCGTGCGCATAGTCCGTGCCAGGGCGCAGGAGTTGCTCGAGGAACCGACCGGTGGTCACCGCGGCGGCGACATCGACGATGACGGCAAGGTCTGCGACGTCGCCGTTGCCGATTCGAGCGGTCGCACTCCGAAGAACGTTGTGGAGGTGCGGGGTCAGTCGGCCGCTCTTCTGGAGCCGGTCGAAGCGAAGTGCTGCGCGGACGGTGGTGGCGTCGACCGTGCTTTGCCTGGTGGAGAGGTCGAGTCCGACCCAGCGACGGTGCCGGATGCACACCGGGTTGGTGAAGCCGGGCGCTTGCACGACGGTTTCGCCCTTAGTGCAGAGCGCGCACATCAGCCGCACGTTGCTGGCGTCCGGGCAGAGCTCGCAGCGGTGCTCGCCACCATCGAGTTCGGCAGTGGAGAGCGGGACGCCGAAGCGGAGGTGGCGGCCGGTCTTCAGCTCGAGCACGTCCTGCCAGGCCAGGGTCGCCGATTCAGCTTTCGCGGCGCGGAGCAGCTGCTTCTGGTGCGATTCGAGTTCGCGGTTTGCCGTCAGCAGTCGGCGGGTGTAGCTGGATTCGGTCTCTCGGTGGAGGGGCTTGACGGTCATCGGGTAGCGGCGGGTGAGGAGGTCGTTCATGCTGCGATTCCTGGCAGGAGGGCCTTCTTGCTGCGGGCGTTGCGGGCGGCGTGCTCGGCGTATGCGGACTCGGCGGCGGCGTCGAGTTCCTGCGCGTCGAGCAGCGCTCGGTCGATGCGCTCGAAGGGGATGCTCGGGTCGGTAATGGCTTCGGTGGCGGCGCCAGTGAGGAGCCGTCCGAGGCTGCCAATGGAACCGTTGGTGCGGGCGTGGAGGTAGTCGGCGAGGTCCGCGAGGGAGCCGTGCTCTTGGTGGCGCAGCGGGAGCTGCTTCTCGAAGGTGTTGATGAGCGCCTTCCAGGTCCTGGCCTCCTTCTGGCTGCTGAGGTTGTACGGGCGCAGCTCCAGCAGGGAGAACCGACCGCCGATCTGTGCTCCACGTTCGGTGGCGAGCATCTTCTTCACGTTGATGCCGGCGTAGAGGAACGTCGCGGCAAGGTCGTTGTGGAGGTTCTTGAGCAGGTCGTGAGATTCCCCGTTGCCCTGGGTGTGGCGGGAGAGGTTGTGGAGTTCGTCGATGACGACGAGCTGCGTGCCAGCGGCGTTGAGGAGGTCGACGACGCGGCTGCGGATACTCAGCATCGTTTCGCTGCTGCTGACGGTGAGGCCGAAGAAGTCAGCGAAGGTGCGCATGAGGAGTTTGCCGGTGGAGCCGGCGGGAACCTCGATGTAGACCACGGGGATGCGGTTGTGTGCGCGGAAGTCGGGGAACTGGGTCCCGTACGAGCGGTAGATGTGCCGCATGAGGCTCTTGCACAGCGTGGTCTTGCCGAGGGTCGAGTTGCCGGAGATGACGACGCCGGCATGGCCGGAGTTCCGGCCGGCGTTCGCTGCGAACGCCTTCTCGAGCTGTGTGCGGGCCTTGGTGTAATGCGGTGTGGCGAGGACGATGCCGCCGGAGAGGTAGAGGATGCGTGCTCGGTCGTGTGCGGCCCGGGCTTCTGCCGTCAACGCGCCGTACGCCTGGTCGTCGAGTGCGGCGGGCGCTGTGAAGCTGCCGGAGAGGAACGCGTCGAGGGTCTCGAGGCGGTGCAGGGCTGCGGGGCGGTCGTCGCCGTGGAAGTGAATCATCGGAGGGTCGTTTCAGTCGAGGACGTAGATGACGTCGTCGTCGTCATCGTCGGAGGGGTCGGTGGAGTCGGTGGAGGGGAGGTTCGGCGTACTTTCGATGGCCGTGTGCAGCGGCGCCCCGGCAAGTGCCGCGGTCACTGCGGCGACGTCGCCGCGGTCAGTTTCGGCGTCGGTGAGGGTGAAGTCGTTGTCTTCGAGGTGCGGGTAGAAGCGCGCGTCTGCGTTGCGGACGGTGCACTCGATCCAGCCGCCCTTCGGGTTCGCGACCCACGCCTTCATGGGGTTGTAGGGGTCGAGCTTGACTTCGTGCCTGCCGTTGCGGCGCCGGAGGTCCGACAACGTCTTGCGCAGCGGGTCGAGTTCCTCGGAGTCGAATTGGCGGTAGTTGATGGTGATGCCGGTGTCGGTGACGCGTCGGTGCAGGGTGGGCAGCATCGCGATGTAGTCATCACGGGTGAGGGTGGTCTTGAGGTTGCTGGTCACCTGCGAGGCTTCCGTGAACATCTGATACGGCGTCAGCTTCTGGCTCGGGTGCATCAGGTCGCGGAGGCCGCCGTGTGGGCGGTGGTTCCAGACCTTGAGGAACCAGTCGTCGAGGAGTTCGTGGAGGGCGTAGATGTCCATGAGCTCTTCGCGTTCGACGTGGTAGCCGCGGAACTCGGGGGACCGACCGACGTAGCCGTTGCGGTACTGCAGGAGGAGGGAGGCGATGCTGCCGAAGTTGCGTTCCACGAGCGGCTTGCCGGTTGGGGTGTGCGGGGCGCTGTAGCGGATGTCGACCCAGTGCATTTCGGCGGCGGCACGGAAGGCTTCTGAGACAAAGTCCTTTCCGTTGTCCATCACGATGCAGCGGGGGTGCACGAACGGGCGAGTCCGCTCGTATTCGCGGCGTTCCTCGGGACTCATGAGCGTTACGGAGGGGTTCTCCCGTTGCACCATCGCTCGGAACGCGGTGTTGTCGGGACGGTTCTGCGGCGGCGTCAGGGCCTGGGCGAGGAGGGCGACGTGGTCGACCGCCTTCCCGGCGACGAGGCGGAGGGTGAACGCGAGCACGAGGCGTGTGGCGCGGTCAAGCAGAACCGTCAGGATGGGGCGAACGGGGTCGCCGCTGGGCGACTTGACGAACATGTCGAGTGTGGTGGAGTCGACTTGCACCTCGGCGCCGGGCAGCACTTCCGTGCGAGTTTTGAAGACACGCTTCGGCCGGTTTTCCAAGGACCGCCGTGTCGACGCTGAGCCGGTGGTGTGCTTGCCCTTGGTCAGCACCTTGATGTAGCGGTACATGGTCGCGTTCGAGGGCATGGCTGGTGCGTCGGCGCCGTGCCGTTTCACGAGGGTCGCGGCTGTCTCGTTGATAAGGCGGCTCGTTGTGCCGGTTGACCGGTTCTTCTGGTCCGCGATGACGTCGCACAGTGCGTCGTAGACGTCGGGGTTGATGTTCTTGAGCGGCGGGTCTGACCGCGGTGCTCGGCCATCAGCGAGTGCCGATGCGCCGTCCTCCCGCCAAGTCTTGAGCTTGCGCATCACGGTGGCGCGGGATGCAGCCTGCCCGGTATTCCGCAGCTCCTGCACCTTCGCCGCGACGCGCTGGTTCTGCGTGGTCTTCTCGAGGTTGTACTCCGGACGGCGTTCGTCTCGGGTGGGGTTCACGCCCGTCTCGATTTCCTCGAGGTGGTCCGCCATCGTGATGGCGGCTTTCTTGGTCTTCTCGGGCAGCTTTTCGAACCGGCGGACAGCCTCTGGGGAGGTTGGTGGCAGTCCGACGAACTGCTGGCTGAGCTCTGCGATGTGCATGTCTTGGGTCTGGCCGGTGGAGCTGTTGCGGAGGCGGACGACGCTGCCGGAGCTGGCGATGAATTGATGGATGCTGCCGTCGCGGAGCTCGATGGGGTCATCGGTGTTGATGCTGGTCATGGGAGGAGCCGTTCGATGAGAGTGCGGTCGGAGATGGGGGCGGTGAGGTCGAAGCCGAGCAGTCCGCTCCAGATGAGGTGGAACAGCCCGGAGCGGCCACGAGCGAGGTCATCGGGGTCGAGCAGTCGAGCGGCGTCCCGGAGAGCAAGCGGCCGGTGCAGCGCGTCGACGGTCCGGGAGATGTCTTCCGGCATGGGGCGGTAGCCGTGGTGCTTGAATCCGGCTATCCATGACAGGTTCACGTCGATCTGTCGGGGCAGCTCGTGGTGGACCTCGTAGTGAAAGCCAACGTGCTCGCAGAACGCGCGCGTCTTGGCGAACTGCTCCTGGAACTTCGGGATGTACCTCTCCGGCTTCACATCGCGAAGCACCTGACGGTGGTCACTGTGGAGGGTGAGAAGGTCCGGCGTGTGCGACGTGCCGTCCGCGAAGTCGATGCGCATCGGCTGCGCGCTGAGCGCGATGACGTCCTCGCGCATGTCGAGCCACCGCATCACCTGCGCCTCGAGTTGTGATTCGTGCCAGACGTGCTTCCTGGCGCCGGTGAAGAAGTAGAGGCCCTGAATGTTCTTCTGGCGCGGGTACCGGTGCGGTTGCCGGAAGAGCGCAACGTCGTAGAGCTCTCGGTTGAGCAGGTCCGAGTTCGCGGCCGCCGTTTTCGGGCGGGCGCGTTCTACGTTGGGCATCCACGTGACGGTCGCCGGCAGCGCAAGCGCCGCAGCGTCCGCCGACGTCAGCGCGGGCTGCGGCGTTCTGCTCCTCGGCCTGGAGGCCCGTGGCTGCGGGAGGGCTCGCGAACCGAAGACCAGGGCCGGGTTCATCGGGGTAGTGAGGGTCATGTCTACCCCTGTGCGGCGACGCAGTGGCCAGCGGGGAGGAAACACGATTTGGGTCCTGCTTCTGGCATGAATATGCTCCTTTTGGTGCTTTTTCGGCGCGTTTGAGAGGTTTGGAAGGGTCGGGATGGCAGGGCCGCGCTTCGTCCCACGGGACTTCGCTGAGGACGCACGAGGCTTCGGGCACACGCCGGTGCTGCGGTGGTTGCAGGCTGCTGACCGGAGGGCGGAGGTCTTTCTCCGGGCAGCGCAGCTGCAGCATCAGCAGGTGCTGCGGATCCGAGAACGCTTGCAAGCGCGAGGGCTCAGCCCGAAGCAGTACGCAGCGCAGGCGGACACGAGCTATCCGCGGCTGCTTCGACTGCTGCGCGGGGAGGCGATCCTGCGGCTCGAGGACATCGCTCTTGCCGACCTGGTCCTCGGGGATGTCATGGACGCGCCAGCGGCGCAGGCGCCGAAAGCTCCCGCAGCCAGTGACTTGCAAGCGTTGCTGGAGGCGATACCCGAACGCACTGCGCAGGCAGTCCTCCGCCAAATACGGGCAGCGCAGACCTCGCGAGCGTCGAGCACTGCTGGTGTGCACCAGGCGCCGCGTCCTCGGTGAGAGGCCAATCTCGCGCAGCAGCGTGAGTGCGAGGTGCTGCTGGTGCCTCCTTTCCCTGGCTTCGTCGACGGCTCCGTCGTCCGCGGCGCCACGACAGCCGTCCTTGGTGTGATCGCGGGCTGGAAGGGCGTCCTGCCTGCGGACGTGTAGCGACCGTAAGCGTCGACGACGCGTTCTGTTTCCTGCTTCTGGACTGAGCACCCAGCGAGCAGGAACCCGTCGACGTGATCGTGTCTGCGTCCGCGCATACCCCTTCCCGGGACCGACCGCCGGTCCCGGGAAGGGACCAATGGGTACGTCCAACCGCGCGCCGGATTACGTCTCGGAGCTCCACGAGCTCTACGCAGAAGTTGCCGACCGGCCGATCCCGCTCCTGAGCGTCGACCAGCGCCGGGGCGTCGAGTTCTACCTCGCCGACATCGGGGAGAACGCATCGTCCGCGACCACCGTCAGGAACTGGATCAACTTCGTCCACGACCTCGACCACTTCGTCAGCGATACCGGACGGCTGCCCCGGTCAGACTCTCGCCGCCCACGTGCAAGGACGAGGGAGCAAGCGCTCGTCGATCGGCTCGCGTATCAGCGCCGCTCAGAAGTCCGCGCCGGCCACTGCAGCTACCAAACGCTCCGCTTGGAGGCGTTCCCCGGCTTCCGGTGGGACCCGCACGAGGACCGGTGGGTGGAGCAGCTGATGCGGCATCAGTCGTTTTGGGCACAGACGGGACGTGCACCTCGTCGCGACGCCCCTGATTCGACCGAGCGAGCGATCGCCCGCTGGGCCACACAGCAACGAGCGGCACGACGCAACGGCACCCTCCCAACGGACCGTGCACGCCGGCTCCGCGATGCCACCTACCGCGTTCTGTAGCCGCGTCAGCGGGAGCCGGCGCTGTTGGCGGATCCGCGAGGAACTTTCCTGCTCGTGGACGGAGGTGCGTCCCCGAGCCACCGCCGACGTCACCTGTTTCGTAGCGTTCACAGCACCGGCATCCACCAGCCGAGATGGCGCAGCAGGTCGCCGACCAGAAGTCCGGAAACGCACGAAAGGGAGGCGACGATGAGCGCAAACAGGGACGAAACTGAGCGCCGCGAACGGCAGCAGGCCGCCATCCGCAGCATTGCACGGATCCCGTTGTCGGACCTGCGCGACCAGAGTCCCCCAGACTTGCAGGCCCTCTACGCGGAACTGCAGAACGGGCAGGCGCTAATCCCGGGCCTGAAGATGGGGCTCGGCGCTCTCACCGTTCAGCAATGGGATCCCGCCTACGCGGCCGACGGTTGGACCCTCTACGGCGCGGACCTCACCCTCGACCAGGGTCATCCCTTCGGGTCAATGTTCTACCGCAACGACGCCGACGGCCGGGTGCTGCGGGTCGGGGTGAAATGGCATCCGCCGGTACAGCAGCTGGAGTTCCCCGCCCTGCACCCGTCGAAGCCGGAGCTGACCTCTGACTGCACGGCTGAGGAGGTCACCGCGGTCGTGTTGGACGCGCGGAGTCGGATTGGGACTCTTGTCGCGGTCAACGCGCAGATCGGATCGTTCGTCGCTAGCGAGGACTCCGAGAACGCCATCCTCGACGCATCCGGCCTCGGGCTCGAGCGGCTCTCCGAAGACGACCCGAGGCTTGCGGGCCGCGATTCGCCGCGCCCGTCTGACGGGGACAGGGAAGGCGCCCGTGGGTGACCGGCAGTGGGTGCAGGACATCCGCCGTGAGCAGACGATCTTGTCGTTGCCGTTCGGGCTCGGCTACACGATAGACATCACCCAGACCCTCACTGCCCTCGCCGCTGCCGGGATGCCGGCACGGGTGGAGGCGTTCGACCGGCTCCGGTTCGACGACGGCCGAACCGCGTTCCTCGCCACCCCAGATCCGACGGCCACCGTCATCGACGACGCCGCCGACGGCCGTACGGACGATGTGATCCTGCTTCCTGGCGGATCCGAAGGTGGGGTGTTGTCACTGGCGCGCCGATACCCCGACCTGATCGTGGTGAACGGCAAACGCGGGCGCGTGTGGGCGGACGGCCGGCAAGTGCATGGCACGTCGATGCAGCGGGAAGCGACCCCAGGGTGGCGGACCGTGTTCGCGATCGCCCGCAGCATTGCCATGCACGGTGGCGGCACGCACGCCATCGCCGACCGCTTCGGGGTTCCCTTCGACGAGGTGCGCGCCGCCATGCCGGCCCTTAGTTCGCACGTGTTTCACACGCCTGTCGGGTGGGAAGCTACGGACCGGCCCGCACTGGTCGACTGGGCTCTCGCGGCGTATCCGGGTTACGGCGGGGTCCGGACCTGCTGGCGGCGTGACGACACCATCGACGTGCAAGCCGACCAGCTCATCAGTCTCGGTGGGGTCATGTCGGACCGGTGGGCGGCGCAGCAGGCGGGCGTGCTCGTCCCGCCGGACCGGTTGGCCGTGTTCTTCGCCGAGCACCCCGATATGGGTGCGCTCGGCTACGAGCCGGCGTCGGCGGATGACGCGATGGTGAAGGTCATCATCCCGCAGGACACCACCATTCTCACGAGCGCGGAAGGGTGTTGCACCGACGACTTCATCACCGCGCACGTCCTCTACGAAGACAGCTGGGTGACCGCGAACTTGGACGCGGTGAACGGGCTGCGGCAGCTGCTGCACTTCCGATCCGACCTCGCCCACGACCTGCGTTGGCACCCCGGCAACGGCAGCGGCGGGGTGGGCTGATGCTGCAACTGCTGTCACTGACGCTGGCCTACGACGACACCCGGTTCTTCGGCTCCGTCATGTTTACCGATTCGAACCACCCCCACGACAAGCCGGCCGTGGTCCTGATCGATCACGTCGACGAATCGCCCTGGTTCCGCGTCACCAACGTCGACCCCACCGCGCAGGATCCGACCGTCCCGGCGATGGTCGAAGCGGACCGCATCATGCGGTTCCTCCTCCGCTACACACCCGAACGCATCGGCCGCACCGCCGCCGACTTCCCGCAGCCCTAACCCGCCATGCTCGCGCCCATTCCCTCTGGAGGTAGTTGCTGATGATGCGTCTGGTGTCCATGCACCTCTCAAACGACCGGATCCTCTGGGGGCACGTCCTCCTCGAGGACACCGAGAACCCGGAGGCGCACCTGGCGCAGATCCTCGTCCGCCCCATCGACGTCGAGCCCGGCTACGAGCTCTACGACAGAACCAACACGGTCCTGTCGGACCTGAGCGTGCCGGCAGTGCGGGAAGCGAACCGCATCGTGCAAATTCTCCTCATCCCCGCCTCGGAGATCGCGAAGCGGGAAAAAGCAGTCCGAGCGGTCATCCATTCGGGCTACTTGGAGGGTTTCCCGGACGACATGCCCTGGCAGTCGCAGCTGTGGATGTACGCCCGCGGGGAAGTCACCCGCGAGCAACTCAGCGCCTACGCCGATGAAGGCCGACAGATCCCCCGCCAACCCGGACACAGCGCCGTCGGTCCGGCGGACGTCCCCGAGGACTGGTGGCAAACAACGCAAGCTCGCATCCGCCGGAACCTCCTCAACACGACCCTCACCGAGCCAGAAGTCGCCGCAGCCCTCCAAATCAGCCTTGAGGAGGTTGGTGAGCTGTTCGAGGCGAACCGGCTGACGAGCTTCGACCTCGACGGCGAAGAACGCATCCCCGATTGGCAACTCGTCAAACCCGCACTCCCCGAGTTCGGCGACCCGGCGTCACTGCTGCCCGGCCTGGACGTCCTCTACGCGGCGGCACCGCAACCGCTCCTCGACGCAGCCGCGATGACCGAGTTCATGACCACCCCCCTCGAGTTCCTCACAGTCGACGACCGAGTCCTGACACCGCTCGACTGGATGCGAGAAGGACGACCCCTGACGACGATCATCGCCCTGTTCCGCGGACGACGGTGGCGACCATGACCACTCGGCCTGACCTGTTCCTCCTCAACGTCGCCTTCGACGTGACCAGCGTGCACGGGCACGTGTTCTTCCGCGACCCACCCAGCAGCGAGCTGCGGCAGGTCATCGTCCGCAGCACCGACACCGGCAACATCTGCGAACCACCCCACGGCGACAACCGCACCGGATGGGAACCGTTCCTCGAAGAAACCCGCTGGCTCGTCGCCCTCATCCGGCCAGACACCCTGGAAGAGCGCAGCTGATGGGCCCACGGCTCGAATGGGTTGCCGCCACGTATGCGGGTAGGCCGCAAATCACGATGCCGTACGGGCTCGGCGACACCACCGACCTCACCGAGGCGCTCACTGTCCTGAAACTCGCGGGGCTTCGCGCGGTCGTGGAGTCGCACGACACGATCCGCCTTGCCGACGGCCGCCGCGCACGCTTCCCAACCCTCACCCAACCGCCCCGCGACGACGACCCGACTGATGCGGAACTGCTCCTGCTGGCGCCTAGGACCGTCACCGCGACGCAGATCGCTCTCGCGGAGCAGACAGCGACGGTGCTGCTGGTCGACGTCGACCGGCGCCGCGTCTGGATTGACGGCCGACAAGCCCTCGGGACGAAAGAACGGTGGAAGGACGCGGCACCGATCTACGTCACCTTCGCCGTGGCACGGATGCTCGCCGTCAACGGCTCCACCTTTGACGGGCTTGTGCGGGCCGGGCTGACTGCCGGACAGGTCGATGACGCGCTCGCACGCCTCGGCAAACGCGTGCGCCGGACCGACATCGGGTGGGAGTCCCGGCAGGTCGGAGGCCTCGTGGACTTCGCCATCGCCTGCTACCCCGGACCAGGCGGCGCCCGGACCCGCTGGACGTCAGACCTGCCGCTCGTCAAGCAGGCGGAACGGCTTATCGACGCGGGCTGCCGCATCTCCGGCCGCGCCATCTCCGACCGCCCCGGCTACCCCGCCATCAGCAAACGCGACATGGCATACCGGCTCGTCGCCTTCACCGAGCAGCAGGTCGACATGGCCGCGCTCGGCTTCGAACCCGACACGATCGGCTTCGCTGGCACCGAACTCATCCAGCCCGCCGACCCCACGATCTTCCTCACCGCGGCAGCCGCCGGCTACACGGACCGCACCGACGACATCATCACCGCCAACACGCTCCTCCGCGCCGACTACCGCAACGCCGACGACGCGGCATCGCTACAAGAAGTACGCGACCGGCTGCAGTTCCTCGCCGACACCGGCTATGACCTCCGCCACAACCTCCCGAGCTGACGCGATCTGCCTGACGAACAGCGGCGTCCGTTAGAGGCAGATCCGTGAGAATCAGATCGGACGGGCTACGTGGGGCCACTGACGCTCAGCGCGTTGGCGGTCCGCTGCTGGCCGGTGGACGACCGGCAATCGGGCGCCTCGCCGGGTAGGACGGGCTGATGGTTCTGTTCAATGAGCCCTTGGCTTGGGGATGAATCTGTAACTTCGGCCGTGGTGGCGCGAAGCTCGGCCAGAGGGGTGGCAAATGTTCTCTGGGGGTGGGTCACTAATCTCGGATCCGGTAGCTTGACGTCATCAGCCGCACGAAGATGCGTGTCGGCCACGAACGGGGGACCCATGGCGGCACCAACGGCACCGAAGCTCACCAGCGCATGGGACAGCGCAAGGCACGCAGACAACGGCTGGCCGCAATTCCTGACAGCCGTGCGGATCGAAGGGCTTCGCGGTTCGAGCGGCGAGCAGGTCGAGTTCCGGTATCCCGTTGTGGCGATCGCGGGTGCAAATGGCTCCGGGAAGAGCACTATCCTGAAGGCAGCGGCTGCCGCGTATCGCGCGCCGAGCAATACCGCAGCTGCAAGTTACTCGCCGGATGACTTCTTCCCGCGCACTCCTTGGGAAGATGTCGAGGGTGTTGTCTTGACTTACACAATTCGGTTGGGCGCAACGACCGACACCGTGACGGTCAGGAAGCCGACGCGCCGTTGGCGTGGTGCTCCTGAGCGGAAGACGCGTTCGTCCTTCTTTCTCGACATCTCACGCGTACAACCTGCCAACATGCAGATCGGCTACGGCCGTACCGCGCAGGACGTCATCAGCAGCGGCACGACCGAACCCCTCGACGCTCCAGGGGTTGCTCAGTTGAGCCGAGCGCTCGGACGAACGTACGACCAAGCTCGTCTCGACCGCAGTGAGGACAAGCAAGTCGGGGTACTCACGCAGGCTGGCGTTGAATACTCGAACTTCCACCAGGGCGCCGGCGAGGACTCGATGCTCGACCTGGTTGCTCTTCTCACAAAGGCTCCGGACAGGTCCCTCGTGATCATTGACGAGGTGGAAGCTTCGCTACACCCTCAGGCGCAGCGGGGTTTGGTGACCGAGTTGTTGCGTCTTGCGCTGGACAAGAAATTGCAGGTGATTCTCTCGACGCACTCACCTTTCATCCTCGAACAGCTCCCATCGCTCGCTCGCGTCCTCATTGCCGTAGATCGGGACGGGCAGCGCCAGGTGCTATACGGTGTGAGCTCCGACTTCGCACTCAACAAGATGGACGACAAACGGCACGAGGAACTCGACATCTTCTGCGAGGACGAGGAAGCGCAGTACCTCATCGAACGGATCCTCGCGCTGGGAGCACCGGAGACCCTTGAGCGCGTGAGCATCACGCCAGTCGGACCGGCACAGACAGTCATCGCGCTGGCCTCTGTTGCGGTGAAGGACAAGCTGTCTCGCGCTGCCTGGTGCGTCGTGGACGCGGACCAGGAGTCGAGTACCGACTATGGACGTCTACCTGGCAGCGAAGCGCCAGAAAAGGAGACGATTCAGGCGCTCAGCGATCACCACTGGTCGACAGTTGCCGAGCGCCTGGGTCGCCCTGCGGGTGAAGTCCTCGACGCACGCGACAAGGCGCTCTTGATCGAGAATCATCACGCATGGACGAAGGAGATGGCGCGTCAACTAGGTGGCACGATGCAACCACGGAAGGTGTGGGAGGCAATCGCTGACGTATGGACTATCGACGTCTTCGGGGAGCATGCAGCGAAAGAATGGAGCGAATCCGTTGTCGAAGCTTTACGTTGAAGTAGACGACGCCGCCGCCTCACCATCGTCCTAGCCGACCTCATGGAGGAGCAACGGACCGGCGACTTTTCCATCTCGTTGAAGCATCGGGTATCGAGACGTTTGGACTCAAGTCTTGTCGGTCTCGCTACGCTCCAATCATGAGCCCAGCGGGCGAGAGGCGTGCGATGCGTCACTCGGAGCCGGGCTGCATTCGCGAGGTGCAGGCACCGGTCAGAGGCTCACTCGATGCACGGGTCGGACGGTATCCGTGAAGTTGGGCAACCCGGTCACGTCGTTGAGGATGACGATCATCGCCACCGCGTCACCACCTTCTCCTTGCGCGAGCCGGTGAAAGACGTCGCGGTTCTCCTTTAAGAGCGCATCCCATTGGGGAGCGGTGGTGATGTAGACGTGTCGTGGATCTGACCCCGCTTCAAGTATCCATGAGGGAGTTCCGTCCTCACCATCATCGAGCACTGGACACATGTCAGTGCTTGGCGGATTTCGGCTACGCCGTGCTGCTGCGCGTCCATGAGCTGCTGCGCTACATCATCCGCTACTCCATCGTCGAGTGCTTGGGATTCTCGCCTGTTAGTCTGAACGATGACGAGATGATGCTCGATACCGGTAAGGCTGATGTCCACGTGGCCGCCGCTTCAATGACGTGTGCTCATCATCCCGGATTGACCTGCTCAATGACGGCCCGACATGCCTGACAGCGCCCCGAGAAAGAAGCATTGGCAGGCTTCGCACACGTCTACGTGGCACTTGCGGCTAGGTACACACGGGTCCCTCATGGTGCTGCGTCAGCTGACCCAGTTCGCAAACGGGAACTGGCCGTAGACCCGTCTGAACTCGGCGCGCAGCCGCTTTTCCACGTCAACCCCTCGCTCGTCGCGCGATTTCGCCCAAGCTACGAGCAGCTCCTCGTCAGCGTTGGGGATCTGCCAGATTGCTCGGCCCCCCGTGTGCGAGTTGCCACGGCGTGCGTACTGCTTCAAGCGATGGTGAAGCCCTCGCCCTTGCGCGTCGGCCGCTCCAATGTAAAGAACTGGCGTCTCTTCAAGCCAAGCGCTTGCCAGAACCTCGGGCGGGTATGGCGCCCCCCTCGCCGGAGAGTCGGTGGAGAAGTCTGGCCGTTCGGGGCCCGCGTACAGCACGACGTACACACCCCGGTCCTTGGGTAACTGCAGCACTCGCGGTACACGGAGTTCAGTGAACGTCACGAATCCCTCGAACCCGGTCGATTCAAGGCCGCCACGATCCCATGAGGGCGGGAACTCGAAGCTCACGCGCTCACCTCACTTTCCCGCAGGTTCTCAGCGGGTGTCACTGGACTGATCTTGCTTTCTGTGTAGAGCTGACCCCTGCTCCATTCTCACTGTCAATAGCCCCTTCGGATTTGGGGCCGAGAAGAAGCCGACTGAATGCGCTCGGGAGGAGCTGGCCTTGTTCATTCGCCGGTCGTTCCTCCGACGCCGACCTGGGACCGCCGTTTGGTCGACCCGCGCGCCGGTCATCCCGGTGAAGGACTCGACTCAGTCGACGTCGTCGCCTCCTGCGAGTTCTTCGTCGAGCGCCAGTACGGGCGGCGATTGCGGCGCGTATTCCACGTCAGCCGGCCGGAGCGTCGTCCGGATGCGCGTCTCGAGGAGCTCCCGGCGCGCACGGAAGAATGAGTCGAACTCGGCAGCGCCGTGCGGGAGCTGGTCCGGTAACGCGTTCCGCTCCAAAAACGAGCTCCGCTCTTCGGAGGTCGCGTAGTTGGCCGCGACCCAGTTCGCTGGTACTTCGGCGAGCTTTCCAATGTTCTCCAGGCCCGGAAGTAGCTCCAGGTTCGGCAGTTGGTTCTTCCGCTCCGTGAGTTCGGCGATCTCGTCGGGCGTGAACTGGGGTGTTCCGTCGCTCTGCGCGAGCCGGCGGAGGCTCTTCTGTTCGAGGAGCGACGCCGGGAAGATGTGGTCGACATGGAACTGGTTTCGCGTGTCGACGTGAGGGAACAGCGCCGCGAGAACGGCGAACGTTCGCGGGCGACCGTACTCGAGGCTCAGAACGTCGTCCAAGAGGGCGTCGGTAACGGCGAGGGACTTCCCTCGCGCTGCCATCGCTCGCTCGATGGCAGCGACTGGGAAACTCTCGGCGCCCTCACTTCTGATGACTTCACGGACGTCGCGGAGGAGCGTGTCCAGACCCGAGCCCCAGATGCCTCGGATGATCAACGATCGCAGTACCCACGAACGCAGCCCCATGCGGTCTTCCCGCGTGTTTGGGGATTGCCGGTAGGCGTGATCGAGGTTCCGGTGGTGCACGTAGTAGGCGACGGGAATCAAGACGCTGTCTGCGGTGAGCGATCCGCCGGACAAACCGAAGTCGCTCAACAGCCCGACGGCGACCTGGAGCGAGGTGCTGAGCGTGTCCCACCCAGCCTCGAGCTGCTCCATGTTTGCGGCGGTGAAGTTCTTGACCTTGAAGCTGATGTCGCGGACGTCGTTGAGGACCAGACCGGCCTTGAGTACGGTGTCGCGCGAGAAGCTGAAGCCGTTGCCCGTGTTGTTGAGCTCGTCGACCAGGCCGTGGACCGCCGCGCGGGCATCACCCTCCCATTGCGCGGTCGCAATTGAGAGGAGGAGGTCGCTGTAAGACAGGACCGTCCCTCCCGAGTTGACTCGCACGAAGATGTCGAGGACGCGTTCGATGTCCTGCTCGGTCTCCTCGTAGAAGTGCAGTGAGGCCGTCTTGTGGATCGCGTCCCACAGCGTGCTGACCAGCCCGGAGGCGACAGGATCATTGCCCACGCCGTGCTTGGCGAGGAGCTGGATCAACGAGGACATCTCGGACGCGCCGAAGACATCCGCCACAGGAAGCCAGATCTTCGTCTCATCGTCGCGCGCCGCCTCGACGTCAGCATCGGTCAGGAACTGGAAGTGGTACTTCAGCCCGAGTTCGTTCTCTGGTGCTTCGCCGGCGAGGTTGAGGAAGAGCCGACGTTCCGGGTAGGACCAGGACTTGTTCGCCCATCCCCCGTGGTTCTTGTAGGCGTACGTTCCTCGAAGCCCGATGTTGAGTGAAGTCAGTCGCTGTTGGCCGTCGAGGATCGCGACCACTTCGCGGTCGGTCGGGATGTCGATGACGGGGTTGTGTTTGTTATCGAAGGCGCTGTAGTCCTTCATGAACCCGTAAAACTTGAAGTCACTGATGGTGTCCGGCATGACCCTCCACGACAGGAAGCTCCCGACTGGGTAGCCGCGCATCACCGAGTCGAACACGCGGATCACCTGCGACGGCTTCCAGACGTACTCCCGTTGAATCGCCGGGAGTATCAACCTCCGCTCCTGGATCTGCCGCAGAGCGTTGGCGATCGTCATCGGTTCTTTGTGCCCCATGGTGCGATCCTATGAGCAAAGGCCGTGCTGGGCCGTGCTGGGACGTTCCGATGACGGGTCCAGGTCAAAAGCGGCACGAAAGCACAAGGCTTGGTCCGCCTCTCGCGCGCCTCGACGGCCTAGCCGTTGCAGCGCAATCTCACCAAGCCTCGTATGGCCAAGCGCTATAAGGGCAACTTCCGTTTCGCTGATCGATCTTTCACCGCACGCCGTAGACGAGCGCCGTGGTTCGAGAGCACGGACGAGAGGCGTTGAGTCTCAGCTCTGGCAGGCCCGGAGCCGGCGAGGCCCTAGCCCTCAGCTGCCGCGGTTCGTCGCGCCGGTAGGAGTCCTAAACATATCTCGCCCTGCGCCCATCGCTGATGGTCAGATACGCGCTAGACCCTCGGCCATCGCAGCCGCCTTCCGCTCGATGTCCATGACAGCGGCGGGGGCGTGGAACTTCGCTCAATCACGCATTGGAGCGGCGGCTGCCACGGAGAGCGCGTTCTCGAACCCCGCGATGAACGCCGCGACACCTGCTGTGCACGTCGCTCGGGACTGCCACGCGACAAGAGTGCGGGACGCTCATCCACCGCCGTGGGTCTGGCCGGCGTCGTGAAGTTCGGTCAACAACTAATAGATTGACCTTGCCTTCCGTGACTGTCCACGGCCGCCTCATGTACGCACTTTGGGCGCGGCTGGGCTTCATTCGACAGTGCGTCAACGGAGTGGTTGATCAGGGTTACCTAGAGGGGCCCTTGGCGGTGTTGATGACTTGCGCGCGCGCATCGAGATCTGGACCGGTGTAGACGCGGTGAAATGCTTCGTCGAGCATTGCAGCGCCTTCTAGCACTTCGGTGGTCGTCAAGTCTGCATCCTCATGAGTCCCAGCATTTCCCAACCATTTGACGGCGAGAAGTAAATTCGCGACTGCCAGCCGGGTCGGGTCCTGCGCGGACCACTGCTTGATGCGGACGTCTGCGGTTTGGAACTTCCCGCTGGGGCCCCCAGTGACTCCTTCGGCGGTCAGAAAGCGCTCTACTGTCGCTCGAAGGGCCGTCGCGGCGAGACCCGGGTCGGCAAAGAGCACCCTCGACGCGCGCAAAACTCCTTCTCGGATCTCCTCGGGGGCGGACTTCGGGATCGGCATGAGAAGCATGGGTGGGTGCAGGTGCGTGAGTTTGTAGTAGGAGGAGTACAGGGGGCCAGGCGAGTCGAAGTCGACCTGCTGGGTCGAGTAGTCGACGAAGTAGTCCCCGGTTCCGTGCACGGCAAGCTGACACTCCCGGTTCTCGCACTGCCCGCGTATCACGAAGGTGCCTCGTATCCAGTCGGGCTCAAACGCCTCATGTCCGTGGTGCGGTGCTGACTCGTGACTCTCGTCCTCGCTAGGTTCCGCGAAGCCGATGTAGCCACTTCGACAGTTCGGACAGGAGGGGCGGGCCCAGGGTTCAGTGGATTCGGTGTTAGCTGCTAAAGCGGAGAGGGCGGGGTCAATGGCCATTCTACGAGCGTAGGGGTTGGCTACCTGATTTTGCTGTCGTCCGTAAGCTCCTCGTACACGACTAGACCCTTCGCGAACTTAGACGCGCTGATCATGCTCGCCCCCACGTCTTCAATGGCTCGAGCACGGCCCGGTGGTGACATCGGACCGTGCTTCGCCGTCGCCGGTTCACTGACTGTGTGCGACTTGTGGGAAGGACCGAGAGGGCCTTCGGTCGACGGGGAGGGTGGAAGTCGGGCGACTTCCTGCCACCGGGTGAGGGCGCGGTCGTAGGCGGGGCAGACGTAAGACGTGTTCAGTGTGCCGTCCAGTGGTGCGTGAAGGGCCTGAACCTTCCCGACGATGACACCGCGCTGTGGCACATCGACAGCGGGGCCGGCCTCGTGTCCAATTGATGGTGGGACAGCGGCGTGGGCGCCCGCCCAAAGGTCTCCTGTCAGTTGCCCCTCACTGCGCTCGACCGGCGCATCAACCACTTCGACGACCGGGCTCCCGTGACGGGGCGTCCGAGAACGTTCACGCGGCGCAGATCCACTCCTGTGAGAAGTAGACCGATCACGTCAATCCGCAAGTCCTCCGGCTAGGTCCGCGCCCCGTTCGTCACGGACGTGTTCTCCGGCCGGATCCTGAGTCAGCAGTTGTCGCGGAACATGCGCACCGACCTTGTCCTCGACGCCCGCGAGATGGGCACCTGGACCCGGCATGCGAGAGGGCCGCGACCGGTCGAACCTGATCCGCCACGGCGACCGCGGAGTCCGACATCGAGCGATCCGCTACGCCGAACAGCTCGCCGAAGCCGGGGTGAACGCGTCGGTCGGCTTCAAGGGCGAAAGCTACGACAACGCCCTCGCGGAGGTGGTGAGCTCGATTTTCGAAGCCGAACTGATCCGAAGCCCGATTGTGGCGCGGCATCCGGGACCTCGAGATTGCGACGGTCGAGTACACCGGCTGGTGCATCCACCGACGGCTCCACGGCGAACTCGGCATGGTCCACCCGTCGATTACGAACACGACCACCACCGGCACCACCCCGCTTCGACTACCGTCGAAGCGGTACTACTGAGCCTCCACTGAACCCGGGGCGGAATACCTTCGGGTGCCCCTCCCGGGGCTGCCTCGTACTGGCTCTAAGCGACGCCTCGCCGGCGAGCCGGTGCGCGGCGAGCCTCGCCCCGGACTGTCGGTCCCGGCTCCTAGAACGAAGCGTGTCAGCCCCGGGTTCGGTCGGCCATAGGGTAAGTCACGTACTCGCACAGATCGGACGGTTGGCATGAGCAGGCTGACGCTGCCACAGCTCGAACGGCATCTTTTCGCAGCTGCCGACATCCTCAGAGGCTCCATGGAGGCCTCAGCATACAAGGAATACATCTTCGGGATGCTGTTCCTTAAGTACGCCTCAGACGAGTTCGAGAAAGAAAACGAGCGGGTAGTTGCCGAGCAACTGGCCCGAGGCAGGTCGCAATCCGAAGCCGAAGCTAGGGCTGAGTCCCCAGCTTTCTACAAGACGTTTTATGTCCCCGAAGAGGCCTGCTGGTCGCAAATCCGCGACCACCTCCACAAGGGCATTGGTGACGGCCTGAACAAGGCCCTTCAGGCGCTGGAGAACCACAACCGCTCGCTTGAAGGCGTTCTCCAGCACATCGACTTCAACCGCAAGGTTGGCCAGTCGAGCATGTCGGACAAGAAACTTCGTGAGCTGATTGTCCACTTCAACAAGGTGCCGCTGCGCAAGTCCGACTTCGAGTTCCCGGACCTACTCGGCGCCGCCTACGAGTACCTGATTCGCGACTTTGCAGACTCTGCAGGCAAGAAGGGCGGCGAGTTCTACACTCCGCGCGATGTCGTCCGTCTGATGGTCCTGATCGCTGACCCAAAGCCGGGCATGAGCGTCTACGACCCCTGTACTGGCTCCGGCGGCATGTTGATCCTGTCCAAGGACTACGTCGAGGAGAACGGCGGGGACCCGCGCGACCTCGCCCTCGCAGGCCAGGAGAAGGATGGCAGCGTCTGGGCCATCTCCAAGATGAACATGCTGCTCCATGGCATCCCCGACGCCGACCTCCGGAACAACGACGACGGCACGCTTGAGGACCCCGCGCACACTTCAGGCGGCGAGCTGCAGCGATTCGATCGTGTGATCACCAACCCGCCGTTTTCCCTCAACTACACCAAGGACGGCATCCCATTCGCCGAGCGCTTCGCGTACGGATTCACGCCTGAGAAGGGCAAGAAGGCTGACCTGATGTTCGTTCAGCACATGCTGGCGGTGACGCGTCAGAACGGGCTCGTGACCACGGTCATGCCGCACGGCGTCCTGTTCCGTGCTGGCGATGAAGGCAAGATCCGCGCCGGCATGCTAGACGACGACATCATCGACGCGGTCGTCGGGCTGGGCCCGCAACTCTTCTATGGGACGACAATCCCGGCGTGCATCCTGGTGTTGCGCCCGAAGGGCTCCAAGCCAACCGAGCGCAAGGGCAAGGTCCTGATCATCAACGCCGACCGCGAATACCGCGAGGGGCGCGCCCAGAACTACCTGGAGCCAGAGCACATTGAGAAAATTGTCGCGGCATACCGCGAGTTCAAAGACATTCAGAACTTCGCTCGGGTGGTCAGTCGCAACGAACTCTCGGACAATGACGACAACCTGAACATCCGGCGCTATGTTGACACGACCCCGCCGCCCGAGCCACAGGACGTCCGCGCCCACCTATTCGGTGGAGTGCCGAAAACCGAGGTTGCCGCCAAAGGAAGTCTCTTCAGTTCACACGGCTTCGACACAACGAACGTGTTGGTCGAGCGTGACGCTGCCTACTATGCATTCGACCCAAAGATCGATAGCGGGCAAACGCTCCAGGAGTGGATCGAGAATGACTCTGGGCTCCTCGCCGCTGAGGCGGCCATTACTGATGCGATTGGGAAGTGGTGGGGCAACGAGCGGTCGAGACTGGATGATCTTAGTTCCGACGCACAGCTTGTGCCACTTCGGAAAGAACTTCTCTTGACGTTCGCCAACTCGCTGAGCTCCACGACGATGCTTGATCGTTTCGAGATCGACGGCATTGTCGCCTCGTGGTGGGGCAGGACGCTCCCCGACCTCAAGGCGCTCGCAGCCCTCGGCTACAAGGACCTGGTGGATGCCTGGGTGTCCACCGTGCTCGACGCGCTTGACCAGGACAAGGCCAAGATCAATCCGCTGGACCACAAGGTGGCGAAAGCGTTGCTACCGGACTTCCTAGAAGCGCTCACCAAGCTTGAAACCAGGGTCTCGGAACTAGATTCGACGATCAAAGCCGACGCCGCCGGCGAAGACGATGAGGGCGAGGAAGGCGATGAACGCACCCTCACGGAGGCGCAATTGAAGGAGCTGAAGAAGCAGCTCGCCGCAGCCAAGCGAATGCTGAAGGCCCAGCGGTCGACGTTCGGGATTCGCCTCGCCGAGGCCGCGTCGGGTCTGTCGCTGCTGGAAGCGCGCGAGTTGGTTCTCGACTGCAATGAACGAGATCTACGAAGCGAAGCAACGGTCCGCATACTCCGACACCGTGCGGCGCTTGTGGATGCGCTCGGTATGTGGTGGAAGAAGTACGCCGTCACGCTGCCCGCGATTGAGGAGCGGCGTGCTGCGTCGAGCGCGAAGCTCGCCGGATTCTTGAAAGAACTCGGCTTTGAGTGAGTGGAGCACGACGCGACTCGGCGATCTTGCGGACTTCCGTAAGGGTGTCAAGGTCGATGTACTTGATCGCAATGAGCGCGGCGCGGTCCCCTACTTGGGCGCGGTGGCTCTCGACACGGGTGAAGTAACGCAGTATGCGAAACCGGAGGGTGCGGTTACGGCCGAAGCGGACGACGTGCTGATGCTTTGGGACGGGGAGCGAAGTGGGCTCGTTGGAGGCGCGCTGTCGGGCGTCGTCGCTTCTACCGTGTCGCGACTCAGGCCGAAGACGAACATTGACAGCAGCTTCCTTCGTCACGCCCTTCATTCGAAGTTCGGGTGGATTCAAGCTCGACGCACTGGAACAGGCGTCCCTCACGTCCCGAAGGATCTGTCCTCGTGGCTATCCATAGCCCACCCCAATGAGAAGGACGAGCAGGCCGCTATCGCGCGAATCCTCGACTGCGTCGACGAAGGCATGCGCGCAACAACGGTCATCGTCAAGAAGCTTAAGGCGTTGAAGCAAGGGATGATTTGCGAGCTCCTTATGCCCGGCGGGTACGACGGTGATGCCCCTGTCGAGACATGGTCGTCGAACCTTCCGAGCGGCTGGTCGATTAGCAGGCTGGAGGACCTGCTTGCGCCAGTCCAGCCCGCGATGCGCAGTGGGCCCTTCGGAAGCGCGCTATTGAAGCATGAGCTGGTTGCCAGTGGTGTACCATTGCTCGGCATCGACAATGTCCGTACAGACAAGTTCGTGGCTGAATACAGGCGCTTTGTTACTCCAGCGAAAGCTGCGGAACTGTCGCGCTACAGAGTCTTCCCGGACGACGTCATGATTACCATCATGGGGACGGTTGGCCGAACCTGCCTCGTGCCGCATGATGTTCGCCAAGCGCTTTCATCGAAACATGTCTGGACGATGACTTTCGACCAAGGCGCTTACCTGCCGTATCTCGTGATGACGCAACTCAACCATGCCCCCTGGGCGTTGACACAGCTGCGGAAGGATGAGCAAGGGGGGATTATGGGCGCGATCCGATCTGACACTCTCAAATCGCTCCTCGTGCCCGTTCCGCCCATTGCCGAACAGCAGAGGATAACCGCGACGCTCCGAGCTATCGACGATAAGGTCGACGATGAGGCCGCGAGGCTCGATAAGTTGTGCCTGCTGAAGGATGGCCTAGTTGGCGCCCTGCTTTCGGGTCACGTCTCGGCAGTTGATGGGGGTGCGGCGTGAGCACAGGGCCCGAACACACTGACGTCGAGCAGCCATTCCTCGATCAGCTTGCGAGCTTGAACTACACCACGATCGTTGGCGACAAGTGGGATCCAGGGGTATCCGAGCGAACCAACTTTCGCGAGGTCATTCTCGAAGGTCGGCTCCGGTCCGCGCTCGAGGGTCTAAACCCCGGACCAGACGGAAGTTCTTGGCTTGATGACAGACGGATCTCCGAGGCGGTGTCAGCCGTGACTCGCCCAGGCGTTGGCAAGCTGCTGGAGGTCAACGAGCGTATGACGACCCTTCTTCTTGAGGGCACTTCCGTCTCCGGACTACCGGGCTGGGATCGCGGTCGGAACCAGCGCATCAAGTTCATTGACTGGGACAACCCTGAGGCGAACGACTTTGTCGCGATCAGTCAATTCCGGGTGGACGAACCAGGTGGTCAATCCAAGAAGTTCATCGCTCCCGATGTCGTCTTGTTCGTCAACGGCATTCCCCTGGTCGTCGTCGAGTGCAAAAGTCCGTACATCGTCGACCCCATGGCGGAGGGTATCAAGCAGCTGCGCCGATACGCCAACCAACGCGGCCTCGGCTTGCCTGAGGGCAACGAGAGCCTGTTCTGGACCAACCAGTTCGTCGTCTCGACGTACGGTGTTAAGGCCCGCGTGGCGACGTTCACCGCGTTGCCTGAGCACTTTCTCGAGTGGAAGGACCCGGCGCCGCTGACCAGGAATGAACTCGCGGAGCAGCGCGGAAAGGCGCCGAGCGCATTGACTGGCCAGGAGCTGCTGACCGCTGGCATGCTCGCGAAGCCCAACCTGCTGGACATCGTCCGGCACTTTACGCTTTTCACGGAATCGAGCGGCAAGCGGTTCAAGATAGTTACGCGTTATCAGCAGTACCGAGCGGTCTTGAAAGCTATTGACCGGATGCGGACGGGAAAAACCCGCGCGATCGATGGCGAGCACGACCGTCGAGGCGGCCTAATCTGGCACACCCAGGGGTCGGGGAAGAGCCTCACGATGGTGTTCCTTGTGCGCAGCATGCGCTCCGACGCGTTGCTGCGCAAGTTCAAGGTCGTCGTCGTGACCGACCGGACGGACTTGGAAAAGCAACTCTCGGAGACAGTGAAGCTGTCTGGCGAGGTTGTTGAACGGGCTCGCAAGTCCTCGAAGCTCAAGCAGCTGCTGGCGGAGCATGGCCCGGCGCTTGTCTTCGCGATGATCCAGAAGTATCACGACACCGACACGGGTAGTGCCGGAGGAGGCGGACTGGCCGATGACGACGATGACGGATCGGAGCAGTTAGGCGAACTGAACACCGACGACTCAATCGTCGTGTTGGTGGATGAGGCGCACCGCTCGCAGACATCGACTCTGCATGCGAACCTCATGGCGGCCCTCCCGAATGCAGCGAGAGTTGGCTTCACTGGTACGCCAATCATGAAGGAAGGCAAGAAAAAGACCGAGTCGATCTTTGGCGCTGAGATTGACCGCTACACGATCCGCGAAGCGGAAGCAGATGGCGCAGTCGTCCCTATCTACTACGAGGGCCGTACGGCAAAGGGCGCCGTCAGGGGAGGCAGCGATCTCGACGAGTTGTTCGAGGACTTGTTTGACGAACGCACTCCTGACGAGTTCGAGAAGCTCAAAGCTCGCTACGCGACGACGGGCGCTGTTCTCGAAGCGCCGCAGCTGATCGCGGCCAAGGCGCGTTCCATGATGTGGCACTACATATCCGCGGTACTGCCCGACGGCTTCAAAGCCCAGGTCAGCGCGACAAGCCGCCTCGCGTGCGTCCGCTACCGCGAAGCACTCATGAATGTGCGTGACGAGATAGTGACCCAGATTGAGGGGATTGCCCCGGAGTACGTCGCGCGCGTGGCCAGCGGTGAGGTCGACATCGATTCGCTCGACCGAACGACCCAGGTTCTGCTGCGGGCCCGTCCCCACCTGGACCTGATCAGGTTGTTGGAGTTTATACCCGTTATCTCTGGCTCTCACAATGACGATCCTGCGTGGATCGACTGGACGGACAAGACTAAGCAGGAAGTAGCGATTTCTGACTTCAAGAAGGCGCTCGGTCCGGCGGGGGAAAAGACCAGCCCGATCGCGTTTTTGATCGTGCGGACGATGCTGCTGACCGGCTTCGACGCACCGATCGAGCAGGTGCTCTACCTCGACCGGTTCATCCAAGACGCGGAACTATTGCAGGCCATCGCTCGGGTCAACAGGACTTCGGCAGGGAAGAGCGCTGGCCTGCTCATCGACTACTACGGTGTTGGAGCGCACCTCCAGAAGGCCCTTGCAGCGTATGCACCAGAAGATGCGCCGGACGCCATCGGGGCCTTGACCTCAATCGCCGACGAGCTGCCGAAACTGCGTGATAGACATGCACGGACCGTTGCTGTGTTCGCTGGCGCGGGCATTCAAACCTTCGATACCGCTGAAGACGTTGAGGCGTGCGTCGAGGAGTTGGTTGACGAAGCGCTCAGGGCCAAGTTCAGCGTGCTCCTGAAGTCTTTCCTCACGACCCTCAACACCGTCTTGCCCCGTCCCGAGGCGTTGCCATACGTGCACGATGCCAAGCAGCTCGGGATCATTCAGAAGATCACTCGGCGTCGTTATCGGGATGACGGGGGCGACTTCGATGTCTCACTGTACGGCGCGAAGGTTCGAGACCTCATCGACGAGCATGTGACCGCGCTGGACATATCGACGAAGATCCCGCCTGTCTCCATCACGGACCCCGGCTTCATCGCGAAGGTCAGAAACCTTACGTCCGAAAAGGCGAAGGCGTCAGAGATGGAACACGCTGTGCGGTTTCACGTCCGGAAGAATTTCGACGAGGACCCGTCGCGCTATACGAAACTGTCCGAGCGGCTTGACGAAATCCTTAAGGGCCTCACCGGCAATTGGGCTCAGCTCGTCCTAGCCCTCGAGGAGCTTACGGGTGACGCCGCTGGCGCGGACACGAACGCAGCCCACGATGACCCGCTCGTCTCGCGCTTCTTTGGCGTGCTTGAAGCGGAATACGCCACCGGCGTGGACTTGCTTGACGAGGTCCGCATCCTTCTCCTTGACCTTGCAGAAGCTGTCGTCGACGTCATCGTGCCCCGCGCACGGACGGTGCGGTTCTGGCAAAACCTCCACGCCCAAGACGAGCTGCGTGCCGAGCTCATTCACCTACTTGATGACCGTGACCTGTTCCCCTTTGCGTCGCTGCCGGCCATCGCCGATAAGTTGGTCGAGCTCGCACAGGCGAATCAGGCGCTTATTGCCAGTCGCCGAGCCGACGGCTCGGCATGACAACCGCCCTGGTCTTCGACGGCATGACGGTCCCGGTCGAGCGAGCCGGCAGAAGTCGACGCGCACACCTGACGGTCGAGCGTGACGGCAGTCTCCGCTTGCGTGCCGCCCACGATGTCCAGACCGAGGAGCTGACCGCGTTTCTTAAGTCGAAGCGCGAATGGATTTACACAAAGCTCGCGGAGAAGGAGCGGCTTCGGGCCGATCCTGTGGCCAAACAACTGGTCGACGGCGAAGGCTTTTTGTATCTTGGCCGCAGCCATCAGCTCCGGATCGTTGAGAACGATCAGGCGGCGGTACGGCTTGAGCGCGGTCGGCTGATCTTGCCTTCACGCCTGCGAGCGACCGGCTACGACTTGATCATCGACTGGTACCAAAGCCGTGGGATCAAGTGGCTACGACCGCAAGTCTCCGAGTGGGCGACGCGCCTTCGGGTCGATCCGTCACGGCTCGATGTTGCTGACCTCGGCCACAAATGGGGCTCAGCGACGTCCGTTGGCTGGGTTCGAATCCATTGGGCGACGTTGCAGCTTCGCCCAGGGCTCGTTGACTACGTGCTTGCGCACGAGCTAGCGCATCTCCATGAGCCTCACCATGGCCCGTCCTTCTGGGCACGGCTGGGACGGGTGATGCCCGACTATGAAGATCGGCGTGCCCAACTTGCGCTAGTCGGACCAACGTTGTGGTTCGGTGCGCAGACGACCAGCCCGGAGACCCCGGCTCACCCGCGCTCAGGTTGCCAGAAGAAACTGGTGAATGAGGGACCCGAGAGAGCGCGCCGGACAGGCGGCTGACGAAGCATCGCTGCATGGTGCGAGCGCGATTAGCCGTTACGCCACCGGTGGCGGTGGCGTGACCTTCGAACGCAAGGTTGATGCTGACTACCTCGCCCACCTGTTCACTCGGCGCGGCTCGGCTCGGGTCGGCGGGAAGGAACTTGGTGAAGGCCGCTCCGTGCGCGAGTCGCGTTCCAGCAGGCGCCCGAGCACTCGGGCCGATGACCTCGCCATGCGCCGAGGCTTCCTGGGGAATTTGAGCCATCGTTGCTTCCCGCCCTCGTGAAGGATCTTGGCGAAGGCGTTGAGTACCACGTCCGAATCGTGGTGACTGGACATCAGAACCACGCTGCCCGGCTGGCGGAGCTAGATTGAACACTCGTGAGACCGGTTCTGCGGGACCAGGTCGACGAACGGCGACGACGGCGCAACCGTAGGTGCAGAATTCCCGAGTCTCCGGCCCGTCGGGCGTGATGCGACGGCGTCGCGCCGGCGAACGGGCCAGTCGAGGCTGCGATTGAGGAGGAGTGCGCATTTCGCGCTGTGAAGTCCGCAGACCGGCCCGAAGTCTCAACTAAGTCGAGGAAAGTCTCACCTACCGTGAGAAATGACAACGGACGTGCGAGGAAGCAGTGGAGCGAGTGACGGGAATCGAACCCGCGCTACCAGCTTGGGAAGCTGGAGTTCTACCATTGAACTACACTCGCGCATCCCGCCGGACGGGACGCAACAAGCCTAGCGGATTCTCCGCTGGACGCCAGCCGAACGCGCGCCGCACGGTCCGTGGCGGTGGTGGGGCGGGCCTCCTGGTCGGTCCGGTCCGGTCGCCGTGTCTCCCCTGTGAGGTCCCCTGGCCGACGGACACGTGTCGTCGGCGTGTGTACCGTCCAGGGGGTTCCGACGCCCTACCGGAGGAGGACCCGGATGGTCAGGCATCCCCTCATCGACGACGTGGTCGGCCCCGCCATCGTGGTCCGCTCCGCATCGCCGGTCGTGTGGTTGACGGAGTCGCTCGCCTCGCTGCTGCGTCGTGCGTCCGAGTCCGGCCGCACGGTCGTGCTCCGCACCGGCCAGGAGGCATCCGTCACCCCCGCCCTGCGGCACGCGTTGGGCGTGCACCAGGCAGCGTGGGCCGTGGACGGTCCCGACGGCAGCATGCGGGACGGTCGCACCGGCGTCGCCGCCGCGGGCATCGAGGACTTCGTCCGCCGCGGGCCGGAACTCGTCGGTCCGCCGGCACCGCGACACCTCGCGTCGCAGGACTCGGTCCGCCAGATCAGCATCGACCTGACCCTGCGCCACCACGCCGGTCGGTCGGTCGACATGGGGACCGCGATCGAGGCCCTGTGCGAGACCGTCGGCACCTGTCCCACCCACTGGGGCACCAGCGAGCCGCTCACGGTGCCGTGGGACCGCTGGGTCGTCACGCAGTACGCCAAGCACGAGGCCCCAGAGGTCTCGACCTCGTACGCGCACGGCGAGGGGTTCTCGGCGACCATGACCGCGCACCTGCTCGACGGTGTGGTCGTCGAGACGATGTCCGCGGTGCTGACGATCCCCGAGCACGGTGCCGACCCGGCACTCGCGTCGCGGCTCCTGGACGCGGTGCACCGCGTCGCCGACCAGGTCGAGCCGGTGTTCGGCGTCGTGATGGAGCGCCGCGGGGATGCCGACCACCTGGTCCGTGCCGTTGCCCACGAGGAACCGACCCCGCTGGCCGTCGTCGTCGGCCCGGAGGCGGCGGAGTTCCTCGACCGTGCCGGCGAGTGGCCGCCACCGCGCACGTCGACCTCGGGCTTCGGCGGCGGTGGGCTGGTCGTACGCTTCGACGACGGGTGGGAGGCGCTCGAGTCGTTCCTCGACCGCATCGACGAGGACCGCTTCCTGCAGCTCGTCGGCGGTGCTCCGCTCGACCCCGCACACGACGAGGGCGCGCTGGACGGTCACGACCGTGGGTCGCACGCCACCTCCGGCCGGAGCACGGGCGGTCAGGGTGCCGCGTGACGTGACACTCCTCTGCCGTGGACCGGTGGAGACCCGCGACGTCGCTGAGGCGCTGCTGCTGCACGACGAGTCGTGGGGCGTCCGAGCACTCGACGACGGTCCGGTGCTGCAGGTCTGCCGCGACGCGACGCACCCGGTGATCACGGTGCTCGGTGTCCGACGGGTCGACTCGATCGACGAGGTCGCGCGGATCCTGCCGGACGCCCCGACGCTGTCCGCGCCGCTGTGGTGGGTGGACACGGTGACGCCGTTCGGGCCGGAGGGCGAGCCGGGTGTGACCGCTGCGCTCGAGGCGTCGATGGAGCTCGACGCCGTCTGCATCGTCCACGGCGACTGACCCGACGCAGGGCCCGGACCCCGCCCGGGGCCCGGGGGATCGGCGTCAGTCGCGCTTGCTCATGGCGGCGAGCCGCTCGTTGTACGCCTTGAGGTCCGCGTCACCGTCGCGCTCGGCCTTGCGGTCGAGGCGCTTGGCGTCCCGCTTGTCCGTCCGTACCCAGTTGCGCACCACGAGCAGCGCGACGAACACCATCGGCAGCTCGGACGCGCCCCAGGCGATGCCACCGCCCGTGTGCTGGTCGGCGAGCAGCGCCCGGTCGTCGGTCTGGCCGAGGGCGTGGAACCAGTCGGCCGCGAAGACGGACTGCGAGGTCATCACGGCGACGCCGAAGAAGGCGTGGAAGGCCAGGGTCGCCAGCAGCGCGATGATGAGGATCGGGTACTGCGGGCGCTTCGGACCCGGGTCGACGCCGACGAAGACCCAGAAGAACAGGTACCCGCTGAAGACGAAGTGCACGACCATCACGACGTGCCACTCGTGCGACTGCATCGCGTACTGGAACGCGGGGGTGAAGTAGAACACCACGAGCGACCCGGCGAAGATGACACCGGCGACGGCGGGCTGCGCGAGGAACTGCATCCACCGCGAGTGCGTGAAGAGCATGAGCCACTCGCGAGCGCCGCGCGACCCGTCGTTCCGCACCGGCAGGGTCCGCAGCGCCAGGAGCACCGGCCCGCCGAGCACGAGCGGCAGCGGCACGAACATCATGAGCAGCATGTGCTGGAGCATGTGCGACGAGAAGTGCACCATGCCGTAGACCGCCGGCCCGGCCGAGGTGGTCCAGATGAACAGCGCGCAGCCGAGCAGCCACGCGATGGTCCGGCCGACCGGCCACGAGTCCCCGCGCTGCTTGAGCTTCCGCACCGACAGGAGGTACCAGCCGGCACCGACGACGGCGATCGCCAGGTACACCCAGTCGATGTGCCACTGGGTCAGGTAGGTCTGCACGGTCTGCGCCGGCGGGTACGTGTACCCGAGCAGGCCGGAGCGGGTGTCCTGCCCGGTCTCCGGCGTCTGCGGGATCGGCGGCTGCGAGCGGGACACGGCGACCGAGACGCCGATCGCGACGGCCATGAAGACGACCTCGGCCAGGGCGAACCGCACGAAGAGCTTCCGGTCGAGCGGCGCGCGGAGGAGACCCGGCACGAGCTTCCGGCGCTGGGCGACCCCGGCGAGCCCGAGCAGCACGAGGATGACGGCCTTGACCGTGATGAGCCAGCCGTACGTCGTCGTGACGAGGTCGGCGGGGCCGGTCAGGCGGAGTGAGGCGTTGACGATGCCCGAGAAGGCCACCGCGGCGAAGGCCCAGCCCGCGAGCGTCGAGTAGCGGGCGACGACCCGGCCGGTGGCACCCTTCGTCCGGGTGCGGAGCAGCAGCACGGCGACGAGACCGCCCGCCCAGACGCACACGGCGACCAGGTGCACGGCGAGCGAGTTCACCGCGTTCGCGTGCTCGAGGGCGCCCGCGGCGTGCCCGGAGAGTGCGAGGGGCAGCAGCGCGAAGAGCGCGGCGACGGTGGCGACCGCGAGCGTGGTGACCCGGGTGGCGAACGCGGCGACGAGCGTCGCGACGAGGATCGCCGCGGCGGAGACGACGAGTGACTGGCCGATCTCGACCTGGAACGCGAAGAGCAGGAAGTTGCGGGCGAACACCGGGCTGGTGAGCGGGACGCCCAGGGTGTTGGCGCCGGTCAGCACGATGCCGACGACGGCCGCCAGGAACCACACGGCACCGGCTGCGGCGCCCCACCGGGCGGCTCGGTGCTGCACGCTCGACATCGTGCCGTGGTCGGCCTTCTTCGCGGGCAGCGCGAACGCGGCGACGACGAGCAGGCCGATGGTCAGGGCGGCGGTCGTGTCGTGCACCACGCGGGCGACCGGCAGACCGTACTCGACCAGGTCACCGGCGGAGACGAGCTGCTGCGACGCGGTGAAGGCGCCGGTCACGGTCATGCCGAGCACGGCGCACGCCACGGCGAGGGGGATCGCGATGACCAGGACCGTCGCGACGGTGGTGGATCGCGCGGTGGTGGGGGCGGGGTCGGGTGCCGTGTCCCCGGGCTGCGTGGCGGCTGACGTGACGGTCATGACCGTCCAATGGTAGGTCGCCCGCCTGACACCCCGGTCCCAGTCCGGGACCGCCCCGCTCCCGACTCCGGACGCCCGATCGGCCGTCAGTCGCGGTGCTCCCAGATGCCCTCGCTGCCGACCCCGACGAACCCGACCGCCTCGTTGACGTCGAGCATCGGCCGGTTCTCCTCGGCGTTGGAGGTGACGATCGACGGCCGCCCCGGGAAGTCCCGCTCGACGGTCTCGATCCCGACCACCTTGAGGAGCTGTCCGAGCCGGTGCCCGCGGTGCTCGCGGAGCACGAGCGTGTCCCACTGCATCACGGCTCGAGCGGGCTCCGCCGGTATCTTGATCTGGCTGAAACCGGCCAGGGTGGTGCTCTCGACGTGTTCGACGGCGACGGTCAGCATGGTGTGCGGCCCGCTCGCGAGCTGCTCCTCGGACTCCCGGACGCGGGCGGCGGTCCAGACGTCCTCGGGCTCCGGCATGTCGCCCTCCGGCGCGTCGGTGCTCATCCGGGTGTGCAGCAGCGCGAGGTCGTCGAGCCACCGTTCAGGGGTGGCTCCGGTCCACGAGTGCACCCGGTAGCCGGGACCGGCCGCCGTCGTCGCGCGGTCGTGCAGCTCCCGGACGATGGAGGCATCGGCGGGGAGCGTGAGTCGGCTGACACGGTTCACCTGTCCGAACCGCCAGCCGCGTCCGGTCAGGAAGCGCACCGCTGCCTCGTCCTCGGGGACGGCGCCGGAGCCCGTCGGCGCCTGGCGGTACCCGGGCCCGTCACCGGGACCGACCTGCCGCGAGACCGCGTGGGTCTTCCACTGGGTGCGTCCCTCGGCGCGGGCGACGCCCTCGAGGTGGTCGGCGAGCAGCGTGCCGATGCCGCGGCGCTGTCGGTCGGGGCGGACACCCACCGACAACCAGCAGTTCGTCGTGCCCGGCTCCGTCTTCGAGTCGTACGCCCCCGATGCCACGACCTCGCCGTCGCCGTCGCGCACGACGAACAGGCGGCTCGGTGCGTCGGGCTCGCGGCACATCGGCAGTGCCTCGGCGGGCGTCCACGCCAGTTCGGGCAGCCCGTGCACCGCGACCTCGGCGGCGTCGGACACCGCGAGCCAGTCCGAGAACGCCCGCACCAGCTCCGGGTCGTCGTCCATCGTCGCCGGCACGACGAGTTCCTCGACGACGAGCTGCCCGTCGACCGTGTCGGTGTGGTCGGCCATCGTTGCCCCCTGTGGTCGGCCGGTCGGACGGCCGTCGTCCGCCGCCCGGCAGGGCAGCCTCGCAGCATACCGGTGGCCGGACCCTGCCGCTAGGGTTGCTGCGTGCTGCTCTCCGACCGCGACATCACCGCCCAGCTCGCCGAGGGGCGGATCGGCCTCGACCCGTACGACTCCTCGCTCGTGCAGCCGTCGAGCATCGACGTCCGCCTCGACAAGTACTTCCGGCTGTTCGACAACCACAAGTACCCGCACATCGACCCGGCAGAGGACCAGCCCGAGCTCACCCGTCTCGTCGAGACCGACCCGGACGAGGCGTTCGTGCTGCACCCGGGCGAGTTCGTCCTCGGTTCGACGTTCGAGGTCGTGACGCTGCCGGACGACATCGCCGCACGCCTCGAGGGCAAGAGCTCGCTCGGTCGCCTCGGCCTCCTGACGCACTCGACGGCGGGCTTCATCGACCCGGGCTTCTCGGGCCACGTCACGCTCGAGCTGTCGAACGTCGCGACGCTGCCGATCAAGCTCTGGCCGGGCATGAAGATCGGGCAGCTCTGCTTCTTCCAGCTCTCGAGCCCGGCGGAGAAGCCGTACGGCTCTGCCGAGTACCAGTCGCGCTACCAGGGCCAGCGTGGTCCGACGCCGTCGCGCTCGGCGCAGAACTTCCACCGGGCGGACGTCTCGCGGCGCGACTGAGCCCCAGGCGAGCGCCGCCCCTGCGCCGCTCGCGCGCGCCGCGACGAGGCGCCGCGCGCACCGCCGTAATGTATCGCGTACGTGTGAAATTTCGTGTTCTGTGTATCGTGGCGCCATGGCCGAAGCTCCCGTCCGAGCGCCGCAGCCGGTGGTGGCGTCAGAGATCATCCGCGATGCCCGGCTGCGCGCCGGCCTGACGCAGGTCCAGCTCGCGGCGCGCGCCGGGGTCACGCAGAGCGCGGTAAGCACGTACGAAAATGGTCGCCGGGAACCTTCACTCGCGATGCTGCAGAGGCTCGTCCGAGCAGCAGACTTCGAGATGGCGGTCACCCTCCTTCCGAAAGTCACGGCGGTGCCGCTTCTCTTCTAGAGCTCAGTCTTCCGCGATCGGTGATCGGCGACCGGCTGACGGGCGGTGGCGCGGTGCCCTCGGCGGCCGTCCTGCTCGAGACGGCCCGGACGGACGTGCCGCGGCTCCGCGAGGCGGTCGAGCGGTTGCGCGCGCACCGCGCCCAGCGGGCCGACTGACGGACGGGAGGCGCGTGGCGGCACCGCCACGGGCCTCCCGTCCGCCTGCCCCCCCCCCCGACACCGAGACGGGCGTGTCTCCGGGGGACGCCCCCGGAACGGCGAGACGCCGCCGGAACCGGCGGCGTCTCGCCCCGCTCAAGGCGTGCAGCGACGTGCGGAACGAGCGCGACGCGGAACTCCCGGCAATGCGGAACGGCCCCGTCTCGCCGGAGCGAGACGGGGCCTTCCTCGTGCTGTGGTGCTGTGGTGCTGCCGTGGAGGGGATCAGCCCTTCTTGGCGAGCTCCTCGAGGGTGTCGTTGCCCTTGTAGGCCTCGACCGCGTTCTCCTTGGTGACCAGGACCGGGGTCAGCTCGACGGCCGGCACGACCTTCTTGCCGTTGTCGTTGTTCTTGTCCTCGGTGGTCTTCGGGGTCTTGCCGTCGGCCAGGTCGGAGACCAGGTCGATCGCGGCCTGCGCCTCTTCGGTGGTGTTCTTGTAGATGGTCGAGTACTGCTCGCCCTGCATGATCAGCGGGATCGAGGCGGTCTCGGAGTCCTGACCGGTGACGACCGGGTTCGGCTTACCAGCAGCCTTGGTGGCGGTCAGGATGGCGCGGGCCAGGGTGTCGTTCGGCGACAGGACGCCGTCGAGCTCGGTGTTCGTGTACGACTTCGTCAGGATGTCGGTCATGCGCGACTGGGCGTTCTGCGCGAGCCAGCCCTGGGTGTTCGTCTTCGAGAACGAGGTCTGACCCGAGACGACCTTGAGGGTGCCGTCGTCGATCTTCGGCTGGAGCACGTCCATGGCGCCGTTGAAGAAGACCTTCGCGTTGGCGTCGTCGGGCGAGCCGGAGAAGAGCTCGATGTTGTACGGGCCGCTCGACTTCTTGGCCTTCATGCCGTCGAGCAGGGCCTGGCCCTGCAGCTGGCCGACCTTGAAGTTGTTGAACGCGACGTAGTAGTCGACGTCGTCGGTGTTCAGGATGTTGCGGTCCCAGGCGATGACGACGGCGCCGGACTTCTTGGCGGCGGCGACCTGCGTGCCGAGCTGCGAACCGTCGGCGGCACCGATGATGATCGCCTTCGCGCCCTTGGTGACCATCGACTGGATCTGGCCCTGCTGGTCCGGGACCGGGTTGCCGGCGTTGGCGTACTGGATGTCGGCCTTGAAGCCGGCGTCCTCGATCGACTTCTCGAACGCGGCACCCGCGAGGACCCAGTTCTGCGAGGTCTTGGCGGGGAGCGCGACGCCGATCAGGTCGCCCTTCTTGATCTGGACGTTCGAGGCGCCGCCCGACGAGTCCGAGCCGGCGTCCGAGTTGCCGCGGGCCGAGCAGCCGCTGAGGGCCAGACCCGCGACGAGTGCCAGGCCGATGCCGGCGATGAGCTTCTTGCGCATGAGATTGCTTTCTCTTCGTTGAGGAGTGGTGCTGTGTGGTGCGGGGATCGTGCGGGCGGCCACCGGAGCGGCCGCCCGCCACGTGTTACTGGACGTTGACCTTCTCGGGCTGGTCCTCGATGCTCCGCGGCTGCTGCGCGGCCACCGTGTTCTGTTCGGTGTCCTTGCGTTGGAACTGCTTCAACATCCCGCCGATCAGGGACGGACGCCCCTGCGACTTCGAGTAGACGTCGAAGGCGACGGCGACGAGCAGGACGAGACCGCGGATGATCTGGACGCGGTTGGACTCGAGGCCCACCAGCGACAGACCGTTGGACAGCAGGGCCATGACGAGACCACCGATGATCGATCCGGAGATCGTGCCGATGCCACCGGCGACCGCTGCGCCACCGACGAACACGGCGGCGATCGCGTCGAGCTCCCAGCCGGTGCCGTCCGCGGGGCCCGAGGCACCCGAGTAGCCGACGAAGACCATGCCGGCGACGGCGGCCAGGACGGACATGTTCATCATGACGAAGAAGTTGACCTTGCGGGCGCTGACGCCGGACAGGACGGCGGCGTTCGCGTTGCCACCGACCGCGTAGACCTGGCGGCCGAAGATCGTGTTCTTGGTCAGGAAGCCGTAGACGATGGTCAGGACACCGAGGATGATCGCGACGATCGGGATCGACGTGCCGGCGGGGCCGGCGGCGAACAGGTACGTCGCGACGAGGGTGACGGCGACCAGGATGCCCGTGCGGACGATCGAGACCCAGAGCGGGACGAGCTCGGCCTGCATCTTCTTGCGACGCTGACGACCACGGAACTCGAGGAAGACGAGCACGAGGCAGGTGACGATGCCGAGGATGAGCGTGCCGTTCGAGAACCCGAAGTCCGGGCCGAAGTCGGGCAGGAAGCCCGAACCGATCTTCGCGTAGTCGTCCGGCACCGGCTGCGACGTCGAGTTGCCGATGATCTGGTTCGCACCGCGGAAGATGAGCTGGCCGGCCAGGGTCACGATGAAGGCCGGGACCTTCACGAACGCCACCCAGAAGCCCTGCCAGGCACCGACGGCTGCACCCACGGCGAGGCCGAGGATGATCGCGGCCCACGCCGGGAAGTTCCACTGCGCCATCGACTGGGCGACGATGATGCCGGTGAACGCCGCGACGGACCCGACCGACAGGTCGATGTGTCCCGCGATGATCACCATGACCATCCCCAGCGCCAGGATGAGGATGTAGGAGTACTGCAGGAACACGTTGATGATGTTCGTCGGCTCGAGGATGAGCCCGTTCGTCAGGATCGAGAACAGGATCAGGATCGCGATGAGCGCGATGATCATGCCGTACTGGCCGATGCTGTTGCCCTTGCCGAACAGCAGTTTCAGGTTCTTCATGAGATCAGTGCGCCCTTCCGCGCGGAGGTCATGCTGCGCATGAGGGTCTCGGGGTCGGCCTGGTCCGCGGGGACGTCGGCGGTGATCTGGCCCTCGAAGATCGTGTAGATCCGGTCGGAGAGGCCGAGGAGTTCGGGGAGCTCGGAGGAGATGAGGATGATGCCCTTCCCCTGTGCCGCGAGCTGCTGGATGATGCCGTAGATCTCGAACTTCGCGCCGACGTCGATGCCGCGGGTGGGCTCGTCGAGGATCAGCAGGTCCGGGTCGGTGAACATCCACTTGGACAGGACGACCTTCTGCTGGTTCCCGCCGGACAGCTTGCCGACGTTCTCCTCGACGGTCGGCACCTTGGTGCGGAGCATCTTGCGGTAGCGCTCGGCGACGTCGTACTCCTCGAGGGAGTCGACGACACCGGCCTTCGAGATCTTCGGCAGGTCGGCGGCGACCGTGGAGCGCTTCACCGTGTCGAGCAGGTTCAGACCGAGGGCCTTGCGGTCCTCGGAGACGTAGCCGAGGCCGTTCTGGATCGCCTGCTGGACGTTCGCGATCTTGATCTCGCGGCCGTCCTTGATGATCTGGCCGTCGATGAAGTTGCCGTACGAGCGGCCGAAGATGCTCATCGCGAGCTCGGTGCGGCCGGCGCCCATCAGGCCCGCGAAGCCGACGATCTCGCCGCGGCGGACGTGGAAGTTCGAGCCCTTCGCGACCAGGCGCGAGGCGTCCTGCGGGTGCTGGACGGTCCAGTTCTTGACCTCGAAGAAGACCTCGCCGATCTTCGGCGTGCGGTCCGGGAAGCGGCTCTCGAGCGAGCGGCCGACCATCCCGCGGATGATGCGGTCCTCGTTGACGCCGTCGCCCTTCACGTTGAGCGTCTCGATCGCCTTGCCGTCACGGATGATCGTGATCTCGTCGGCGATCTGCTCGATCTCGTTGAGCTTGTGGCTGATGATGATGCTCGCGATGCCCTTGGACTTCAGCCCGACGATGAGGTCGAGCAGGTGCTGCGAGTCGTTCTCGTTCAGGGCCGCGGTCGGCTCGTCGAGGATGAGGAGCTTGACGTCCTTGTGCAGGGCCTTCGCGATCTCGACGAGCTGCTGCTTGCCGACACCGAGGTTCTTGATCTGCGTGTCCGGGTCCTCGTCGAGGCCGACGCGGGCGAGCAGGTCCTGGGCGCGGAGCTGGGCGCTGGTCCAGTCGATGACACCGAAGCGGCCGGGCTCGTTGCCGAGGAACAGGTTCTCGGTGATCGACAGCTCGGGGATGAGCGCGAGCTCCTGGTGGATGATGACGATGCCGGCCTGCTCGGACTGCTTGATGTCCTTGAAGCGGACCTCGTCGCCCTCGTAGACGATCTCGCCGCTGTAGGTGCCGTACGGGTAGACGCCCGAGAGCACCTTCATGAGGGTGGACTTGCCGGCGCCGTTCTCGCCGCAGATCGCGTGGATCTCGCCGGCGCGGACGCTGAGCGACACGTCCGAGAGCGCCTTGACACCAGGGAACTCCTTGGTGATCGACCGCATCTCGAGGATGGTCTCGGCGCTGGTGACGGACCTGGTGGCCAGGTCCGGTCCCTGTGGGGTTGACGCCACGGTGCATCTCCTTCTGCCGCTGCGGTGCGGCAGTCCTTCGGGTGGTGAGGTGCGGCATCGGGGGCGCAGGAGTGCCTGCGTGGACCTCGTTGTCGCGTCCGGTGTCCTGCTCGGTGTGACGGCCATGTGACCGTTCACATCGGCGGAACGGAGGTAATTTACGCACAGCCCCGTCGCGGCTGTCAATTCGGTTCGGTCGCGTTTTCGTAACGGCCCGCGTGATCCGGCGGAATCCGCGTCCTGACGCCCCCCGAGGTGGGGTGGTCGGGCGTCACGCAGGGCGGACGGGAGGCGCGGGGCAGGGCCGCCACGGGCCTCCGGGCCGACGCGTGGTCGCGTCAGCGGCGCCGGGGTGCGCCCGTCGATCCGCGCACCACGAGCTGCGGCACGAGGTCGACCGGGCGGAGCGTGTGCCCCTCGGACGGCAGGAGCAGTTCGACGCAGCGCCGACCGAGCTCGGGGAAGTCGACCGCCACCGTGGTCAGCGGCGGCCAGAGGTGCTTCGCCTCGGGGATGTCGTCGTAGCCGACCACGGACAGGTCGCCCGGGACGTCCAGCCCGTACGACCGCGCCGCGTGCATGACCCCGAGCGCCATCGCGTCGTTCGAGCAGAAGATCGCCGTGCAGTCCCGGTACCGCAGGAGCTCGCGGCCCGCGTGGTAGCCGAAGTCCGCGGTCCAGTCGCCCAGGATCGGCGGCACGACGGGCATGTCCCGGTCGGACATCTCGCGCAGGAACCCCTGCATGCGGGCCTCGGCCTCGATCCAGTCCTGCGGCCCGGCGATGTGCCGGACGTACTCGTGGCCGAGGTCGAGCAGGTGCGCGGTCGCCAGCCGGGCGCCCTCCATCTGGTCGATGAAGAGCGTCGAGCGCTCGTCCCCGCCGCTCGTGCGGAGCGCCACGTAGGGCGTCCGCATCCCGAGCTCCTCGATGAGGTCGAACACGCGCTGCTGCGGCGCGATGACGATGATCCCCTCGACGTCCTGGTCGAGCAGGTGCCCGAGGCCGTCCCGGACCGCCTCGTCGGTGGCCGCCGCGATGTTCGCGGTCGTCACCGAGTAGCCGCGCGTGACGGCGGCGTCCTCGATCGCCTGCATCGTCGCGGCCGGTCCGTAGTGGGAGCGCTGCGCGGTGAGCACGCCGATGGTGTGCGTCCGACTGGTGACCAGGGCGCGCGCGGCGCGGTTCGGCCGGTACTGCAGCTGCTCCATCGCTGCGAGCACGCGGTCCTTGGTCTCGGCGCGGATGGCGTCCGAGTTGTTGAGCACGCGCGACACCGTCTGGTGCGAGACGCCGGCGACCCGCGCGACGTCACGGATGCTGGGCGAGCGCGGTTGCTGTGTCCGCGGTGACGCCATCGTTGCTCTCTCCTGCTCGGGGCCGTGGCACCTCGATGTGCACGTTCACATTCCGAGCCAGATCATTATGCACGTCCCCGCGCTGCACGCCAGCCGTACCCGTCTCAGAGCCAGTTGCGCTTCCGGAACACCAGCCACAGGATCCCCGCCAGGGCGAGCATCGCCACGATCGCGACCGGGTAGCCGTACCGCCAGTGCAGCTCCGGCATGTGGTCGAAGTTCATGCCGTAGACGCCGGCGATGAGCCCCGGGGCGAAGAGGATGGCCGCCCAGGACGAGATCTTCTTGACCTCCTCGCCCTGGCGGTGCGCGGCCCGGGCGAGCTGCCGGCTCTCCTCGCCCTGCGCCAGGGAGGCGCTCGTCATCCGCCGCATCGCTTCGTTCTGCTCCTGCGTCACGAGGGTCGAGTGCAGCGTGAGGGCGTTCTCGAGCAGCGCCCGGAACGAGTCCACCCGCTCCGTCACGCGGAGAGCGTGGTCGAGCACGTTGCGCAGGCGGTGCTGCACCTCGTCGTCGACGCCGTACTTGTCGGCGCCCCGGAGCAGTCCGCGCACCATCGCCGGCACCGGGGCCGTGGCGCGCTGGAACCCGAGCACCTCGCTGAGCAGCTGGTAGATGCGCTTCGAGACGCCGGGGTCGACCTGGCCCGCGAACAGCTGGTCCTCGATGGCGTCGACCTGGTCCTGGATGACCTCGACGACCGGTGCGTAGCCGTCGACGATCTCGTCGAGCACGGCGGCGGTGACGGCTTCGGACCCCGTGGCGAGGAACGCCGGGTCGGCCTCGACCCGGCAGCGGACGGCGGCGAGGTCGGGCTCCTCGGCGTGCCGCACGGTCACCACGAACCGCCGACCGACGAAGAGGTGCACCTCGCCGAACTCGACCTCGTTCGTGTCGGCGCGGTGCCAGGCGGGTCGGAGCACCAGGAAGAGCGTGTCGCCGTACCGCTCGAGCTTGGCGCGCTGGTGTCCCTTGCGGGCGTCCTCGACGGCGTTCTCGTGCAGGTCGAACTCGGCGGCGACGGCCTCGAGCTCGGCGTCGTCGGGGCGCAGCAGGCCGATCCAGGCGAGCGTGCCGTCCGCGGCCGTCGCCGTGGTGGTGACCGGGTCGGTCTCCGTGGCCCGGGACAGGGTCGCGGGACCGCCGATGCGACGTCCTGCGACGTAGACGGCGTCGTCGATGCGTGCCATGTCGTGCTCCTCGTGCTCGGGAGCAGGCAGGCGCGATGCTCCGCGACGGAGCAGGGCGAGCACGGGCACCGGTCGAGCCGGTGCGGAGCGTGCGTCAGCGAACGGGCACGGTGACGACCGGGGCGGTCGTCCGGCCCGATCGAGGATGGTCACCCGACATCGCGCCTCACCTGCCCTTCTCGTCGTCCGTGGTCGCCGGGGCGCGACCAGCGGGCCACGTTACCCGGTGGGTGGACGTGCGTCGAGTGAGCGATCGCTCAGCGGGTGACGCGCAGTCCCTGCTGCTCGAGCTCCGCGAGCTGCCACCCGAGCCAGGGGCTCCAGGCGAACGGCGCCGCGGCGACCGACGCCCGCAGTTCGTCCTCGGAGAGCCAGGCATACTCGGCGACCTCGTCGTCCGCGGGGGCCGGGACGTCGTCGGTCACCGCGCGGAACACCGGGCAGACCTCGTTCTCGACGATGCCCGAGGCGTCGACCGCGCGGTACCGGAAGTCGGGCAGCACGAGCTCGACGTCCCGCACGGAGATGCCGAGTTCGCGGGAGGCACGTCGGGCGACGGCGTCCTCGAACGCCTCGTCCGGTCCGGGGTGCCCGCAGAACGTGTTCGTCCACACCCCCGGCCAGGTCTTCTTCGACAGGGCGCGACGGGTCACGAGGACCTTGCCCTCGGCGTTCCGCACGTGGCACGAGAAGGCGAGGTGGAGCGGGGTGTCCTCGGTGTGCACCGCGAACTTCTCGGCGGTGCCGATGGGAGTGCGGTCTTCGGCGAGCAGGACGACGGATTCCGGGAAAGTGTTCATCTGCCCCGATAGGTTAGGCCAATGAGCGAGGAAGCGGCCACCGTGGCGCAGATCGACCTCGCACTGGTCGACGACTGCATCGAACGCTTCTTCGCGGTGTCGTCGGCCCGTGCGCGTCGGTTCGGCAGACCGTCCGAGGAACTCTGGCGGGTGCTCCGTCGAGCGAGCATGGGCGGCAAGCGCTTCCGCCCCCGCATGGTCCTCACCGCGTACGCCGGGCTCGGCGGCACGGACGCCCACGCCGCCGCGAACGTCGCCGCCGCGTACGAGCTGCTGCACACCGCGCTCGTCGTGCACGACGACGTCATCGACCGCGACTGGTCGCGCCGCGGGGAGCCGAACGTCGCCGGGTCCTTCCGTGACACCGGCACCACCGGTGGCCTCGCGCTGCCCACCGCCGAGCACCGGGGGGTGAGCGCCGCCGTCATCGCGGGGGACCTCGCCCTCGTCGCCGCCGCACGCTTCGTCGAGGCGTCCGGTGTCGTCGACGACCGTCGTGCGCGGCTGCTCGAGATCCTCGACGACGCGGTCTTCGCGAGTGCGGCGGGCGAGATGACCGACGTCGACCTCGCGCTGGGCGTCATGCCCTCCGTCGACGAGGTCCTGGCCATGGAGCGGGCGAAGACGAGCGTCTACTCGTTCGAGGCGCCGCTGCAGTCCGGTGCCGTGCTCGCCGGCGCGGACGAGTCCGTCGTGGCCGCCCTCGGTGCCTTCGGTCGCGAGATCGGCATCGCCTACCAGATCGTCGACGACCTGCTCGGGGTCTACGGCGACGAGACCGTGACCGGCAAGTCCGTGCTCGGCGACCTGCGCGAGGGCAAGCGCACCATGCTCATCGCCTACGCCGCGACCACCGACTGCTGGGACGACATCGCGCCCTACCTCGGCGACCCCGACCTCGGCGAGGAACGCGCGGCCGAGCTCCGTGCGACCCTGGAGACCTGCGGCGCGAAGGCGGCGGCCGAGTCCCGGATCGCCGAGCACGCCGCCCTCGCCCGAGCCGAGCTCGCGGCCCTGCCCTACGAGCTCGCCGAACGACTGGAGCACCTGGTGTCTGAACTGCTGGAGCGCGTGCGGTGACCCAGACCGCACCACCGCGTCTGCCCCTGTACGACGCGACGGCCGAGGCTGCCTCCGGGGTCGTCATCGAGCGCTACTCGACCTCGTTCGGCCTGGCGAGCCGGCTCCTCACCAGGGACACCCGCGAGCACATCCGCAACGTGTACGCCCTGGTCCGCGTGGCCGACGAGGTCGTCGACGGTCCCGCGACCGAGGCCGGACTCGACCACGACCTGGCGCGCACCGTGCTCGACGAGCTCGAGGCCGACACCGAGCGTGCGATGGCACTGGGATTCTCGGTGAACCCGGTCGTGCACGCCTTCGCCCGCACCGCCCGCACGACGGGCTTCGGGCCGGAGCTCACGAAGCCGTTCTTCGCGTCGATGCGCATGGACCTCGAGCGGACCGAGCACGACCAGGAGTCGTTCGACCGGTACGTGTACGGCTCCGCCGAGGTCGTCGGGCTGATGTGCCTCCGCGCATTCGTGTACCGGGCCGGTCGGCCGACCTTCGACGACGCCGTGCTCGTCGACGGTGCCCGCGCGCTCGGGGCGGCCTTCCAGAAGGTGAACTTCCTCCGCGACCTGCACGCCGACTTCGAGGTGCTCGGCCGCTCGTACTTCCCGGGGGTCGACGTCCGCACGTTCGACGAGGCCACCAAGGACCGCCTGGTCGCCGACGTGCAGGCCGACCTCGACCGTGCCGCGCTGACGGTGCCGCTGCTCCCCGTCGACGCACGCAAGGCCGTCGGCCTCGCGCACGCGCTGTTCCAGGAGCTCAACGACCGGATCGCCGCGTGCCCGGCGGACCGCCTGGTGACGACGCGGGTGCGCGTGCCGAACCCGGTGAAGGCGCAGCTCGCCGCGCGCGTGCTCGCCGGCCGCGCCCCGCTGTCGTCCCGCGCAGCCCACCACCGGTCTGGAGGCCGTGCATGACCCCGTCCCGTGCCTCCCGTCCGTCCACCCCCGCGTCGCGGCGCGCGGTGCCGGCCCGACGTGCCGTGATCGTCGGCGGCGGCATCAGCGGACTCGCGTCCGCCGCGCTGCTCGCCCGCGACGGCTACGCCGTCACCGTGCTCGAGCAGCGCGACCAGCTCGGCGGCCGCGCCGGGTCGTGGGAGCGGGACGGCTTCCGGTTCGACACCGGGCCGTCCTGGTACCTCATGCCCGAGGTGTTCGACCACTTCTTCCGGCTGCTCGGCACCACCGCCGACGCCGAGATGGACCTCGTCCGGCTCGACCCGGGCTACCGCGTCTACAGCGAGGGCGACGACGAACCGATCGACCTGCGTGCGGACCGCGAGGCGAACATCGCGCTCTTCGAGTCGATCGAGCCCGGTGCCGGTGCGCGGCTGCGGAAGTACCTCGACTCCGCCGAGGACACCTACGCGATGGCCGTCCGTCGCTTCCTCTACACGACCTTCCAGGACCTGACGAAGCTCGCCGCCCCGGACGTGCTCCGTCGTCTGCCGAAGCTCGCCCGGCTCCTGCTGCAGCCGCTGTCGTCGTTCGCCGCGAAGGCCGTGCGGGACCGTCGGCTCTGGCAGGTCCTCGGGTACCCGGCGGTGTTCCTCGGCACGAGCCCGTACGCCGCGCCGAGCATGTACCACCTGATGAGCCACCTCGACCTGGCCGACGGGGTGCTCTACCCGAAGGGCGGCATCACCGAGGTCATCGCCGCGGTCGAGCGCGTCGCCCGTCGCGAGGGTGCCGAGATCACCACGGGTGCGACCGTCGAGCGGATCGTCGTCGAGGACGGGCACGTGACGGGCGTCGTGCACCGCGATGCCTCCGGTGCGGAGCACACCGTGCCCGCCGACCTCGTGGTGAGCGCCGCCGACCTGCACCACACCGAGCTGCACCTGCTCGACGCGGAGCACCGGACGTACCCGGAGCCGCACTGGCGGAAGCGCGACCCGGGGCCGAGCGCCGTCCTCGTCTACCTCGGCGTCGACGGTCCCGTGCCCGGGCTGCTGCACCACACGCTGGTCTTCACCGCCGACTGGGAGGCCAACTTCGGCGCGATCTTCGGCAAGGACCGACACGTGCCGGACCCGGCGTCGATCTACGTCTGCGCGCCCTCGCTCACCGACGACACCGTCGCGCCCGAGGGCTCGAGCAACCTGTTCGTCCTGGTGCCGCTGCCCGCCGACCTGTCCATCGGGAAGGGCGGCATCGACGGTGCCGGCGACGCCGAGGTCGAGCGCATCGCCGACCGCGCGATCGACGTCATCGCGGAGCGCTCCGGCGTGCCCGACCTGCGCGACCGCATCCGCGTGCGCCGCACGATCGGCCCGCAGGACTTCGCCGACGACTACAACGCGTGGAGCGGCTCGATGCTCGGGCCGGCGCACACGCTGGCGCAGAGCGCGTTCTTCCGCGAGGCGAACGTCTCCCGCAAGGTGGACGGCCTCTACTACGCGGGCGCCTCGACCACCCCGGGCATCGGCCTGCCGATGTGCCTGATCAGCGCCGAGGTGCTGCTCAAGCGCATCCACGGCGACACGTCGACCGAACCGCTGCCGACGCCACTGCCGGCACCGTCGTCGGGGCCCGCCGGGTCGTCGACGGCCGGGTCCGCCCGGACCGTGGGCTGATGCCGGGGGCGTACCTCGCCGGACTCGTGGTGTCGATCGCCGGCATCGCGGTGCTCGACGCCCGGTACCGGCTGTTCTTCTGGCGCAGCCCCCTGCGTGCCGCGGCGGTGATGGTGATCGGGCTCGTGTTCTTCCTCGTGTGGGACGTCGCGGGCGTGCACCTCGGCATCTTCTTCATCGGGCAGGGCGACCTGCTGACCGGGGTGCTGCTCGCGCCCGAGGTCCCGCTCGAGGAGGTCTTCTTCCTCGTGCTGCTCTGCTGGACGACGATGGACCTGTTCGGTGCCCTGCGTCCGGTCGTGGCCCGGCGGCTCGACCGTGCCGGGTCCCGGGTCGGGCCCGACGAGGAGCGACGCTCGTGACCGGCACGGCGACGTACGCCCTGCTCGCGGTGCCGTTCCTGACGTTCGCCGCGCTCGTCGCCGTGGCGGCCGGAGTCGTGTCGGCCCGTCGCCGCGGAGCCGGTCGCGGACAGGCCGGTCGTGGGCGGGCCGGTCGCCGGTGGCTCGGTGCGGGCGGTGTCGTCAGCGCCGTGGCGGCCGGCGTCGTCCTGCTCCTGATGACCGGCGTCTTCAACAACGTGATCGTGGGGCTCGGCATCGTCGCGTACGACGACGCGCTGGTCTCCGGCGCCCGGGTCGGGCTGTTCCCGGTCGAGGACCTGGCCTACTCGCTCGGTGCCGCCCTGCTGCTGCCGAGCTGCTGGGTCCTGCTCGAGCGGCCGCGGGCCCGGTCGTCCGCGCACCCCACCGTCCGCGGGGCGGGACGCGGGACCGGTACGGTCGGAACGCCGACCCAGCCACCCCGTCGACCGGAGGAGACCCCGTGACCGTGAGCAGTGCCTCCAGACCGTCGACCGCGCGCGCCCTGTTCGTGTCGTCGCGACCGATCAGCTGGGTGAACACCGCCTACCCCTTCGGCGCCGCGTACCTGCTCGGCAGCGGGGTCGGCGTCGACGGTGGCGGCGGCTTCTCGCTCGTCGCGTTCCTCGTCGGGGTCGTGTACTTCCTCGTGCCGTACAACCTGGCCATGTACGGCATCAACGACGTCTTCGACTACGAGTCCGACCTGCGGAACCCGCGGAAGGGCGGGGTCGAGGGCGCGCTGCTGGACAAGAGCGTCCACCGCACCACGCTGTGGGCGGTCGTCGTCACGAACGTCCCGTTCCTCGTCGCACTCGTGGTGCTCGGCGCGCTGAGCGGCAACGGGCCGTGGTCGTGGCTCGTGCTCGCGATCAGCGTCTTCGCGGTGATCGCGTACTCGGCACCGGGGCTGCGCTTCAAGGAGAAGCCGTTCCTCGACTCGCTGACGTCGTCGACGCACTTCGTCTCACCGGCGGTCTACGGGCTGGCGCTCGCCGGCCCGCACTGGACCGGGGCACTCGTCGCCGTCTGCGTCGCGTTCTTCCTGTGGGGCGTGGCCTCGCACGCGTTCGGCGCCGTGCAGGACGTGCTGGCCGACCGGGCCGGCGGCATCGGCTCCGTCGCGACGGTGATCGGCGCCCGGGCGACGGTCCGGCTGGCGTTCGTGGCGTACCTCGTGGCCGGCGTCGCCCTGCTGTTCTCGGACTTCCCGGGGCCGATCGCGGCGATCGTCGTCGTGCCGTACGCGCTCAACGTCCTGCCGTGGTGGAACATCACCGACGCCGGGGCCGAGGCGGCGAACGCGGGGTGGAAGCGGTTCCTCTGGATCAACTACCTGGCGGGGTTCATCGTCACGATGGCCCTCATCGGCTACGCCTGGACGCACTGACGCAGGCTGCTGCGCGGGCGGTGGGTGCGGCTGCACGACACTCGTCGTCGGCCTGACAGACTGGACGCACGCGCCACGGGAGTCGTGGCGCGCCGGTCACGAAGGAGTGCACGCATGACGGTCCGCATCATCCACGTCGGTCTCGGAGGGTGGGGCGGCAACTGGGCCCGCACCGCCATCCCGCAGGTCACCGAAGTGGAGGTGGTCGGGCTCGTCGACCCGGTCCCCGCGACGCTGGACGCCGTGCGCGAGGACCTCGACCTGCCGGCATCCGCCGCCTTCGCCTCGCTCACCGAGGCGCTCGCCGGGGTCGAGGCCGACGCCGTCGTCATCACCGCACCGGCCGTGACGCACGTGCCGCTCGCGCTCGAGGCCCTCGAGGCCGGCAAGCACGTCCTGGTCGAGAAGCCGTTCGCGAACTCCACCGACGAGGCGCTCACGGCGGTCCGTCGGGCCGAGGAGCTCGGGCTCGTGCTGCAGGTCAGCCAGAACTACCGCTGGTACCCGGCACCCCGGGCGGTCAAGGAGCTGCTCGCGGCGAAGGAGCTCGGCGAGCTGTCCGCGATCAGCATCGACTTCCGGCAGTGGGACAACGACCAGCCCGTCGAGACCTACCCGCACTACCGGTTCCCGCACCCGATGATCAACGACATGGCGATCCACCACTTCGACCTGCTCCGGATGATCACCGGGCTCGAGGCCGTCCGCGTGTACGCCCGCGCGTCGTACCCGAGCCACAGCAAGTACCAGGACGAGGCCGTCACGTCGATGATCATCGAGCTCGAGGACGGCCTCGTCGTGAGCTACCGCGGCAGCTGGCTCTCGCGTGCTCCGCGGACCGCGTGGGCGGGGGAGTGGAGCATCCAGGGCGAGGACGGCGAGATCTGGTTCACGAGCCGCGACGGGTCGCCGAGCGAGATCGCCGGGGACCGCGTGACGCTGCGGGCCGACCAGGACGCCGAGGCCGAGGCCGTCGACCTCCCGACGCTCGAGCACACCGACCGGCAGGGTGGGCTGCAGGCCTTCGCCCGGTCCGTCGAGGGCGGCCCGGCTCCGGAGACGAGCGGCCGGGACAACCTGCGGAGCCTGGCGCTGATGGAGGCCGCTGGTCGCTCGGCAGCCTCCGGCCGCCCCGAGGACGTGGTCCTGCCCGAGTAGGGCGCTCGGGTTCCGCGCGGAGGAGGCCGTTCCGCGCGTAGACGGACGTTCCTTCCTGCCTCCGACGAGCGGAACGACATCCCAGGTCGCGTGCGATGGGACGGAACGCACGTCACGACGGACGGGAGGCGCGTGGCGCGGCTGCCACGCGCCTCCCGTCCGACGTCCGCCCGGCACCACTGCCGCGGGACTCGCGCTGCGCGACGGTCCTCGTGCGCGTGCGTGCGAGGGCCGTCGCCAGGCCCGGGTCTCGGGCCCGGCGGTCCCGGCGCTACGCGGCGCCGGCTGCCCTCCTGGCCTGCGCGACCGCGGCGCGCACGCCCCGCGAGAACGCGGGGCCGTGCCCGGGCAGCACGTGCCGGGCCTCGGTGTCCTCGAGTCGACCGAGCGACGCGACGGCCTCGTCGACGTCCGCCGTCGCGGCCGGCGCGACCACCCGCGGCCCGATCCCACCGGTGTAGGGGTCGAAGGTGACCAGGGCGTCGCCCACGATCAGCGCGTCGCGGTCGGCGAAGTGCAGCGCGACGTGCCCGTCCGTGTGCCCGGGCGTCTCGATGATCCACGGGTTGCCGGGGACGTCGGCGCGGGACACCAGCGGCTGCGTCTCCGCGATGCCGTCCACCGTCGCCGCACCGGCGAGCAGCATCCGACCGAGCGGTGCGAGTCCTCCGGGGTGCACCGCGACGAAGCCGAAGCGGTTCGTCTGCGGCCGGTACGAGTACGGGTGAGCCGCCAGGTCGCGGTCGCCCGGGTGCACGAAGACGGGCGTGCCCCACTCGCGGTGCATCCTGGCGGCGGTGCCGACGTGGTCGAAGTGCCCGTGCGTGAGCAGCAGCGCCTCGACCCGAGCGGGCGTGTACCCGAGGTCGTGGACGGCGAGCAGCAGGTGCGGCCACGCGGCGGGCAGCCCCGCATCGACGACGAGCAGGCGGTCGCCCGTCTCGACGAGGTACGTGTTGGTGTGTGCGATCTCGAGGCGGTGGATCCCCTCGGCGACGTCCCGGAAGAGCATGGGCTGCACCGTAGACCGCGGTCGCTCGGTGCCATGCCGGGGACCGCCTGGTAGGCACGAAGCATGGCCAAGGACAGCATCCCCGAGCTGGAGCTCGCGAACGTGCGGACCCGCGAACGCCTGACGGACAGCGTCAGCGAGATCCGGCGGCGCTCCGACGTGCCCGCGCGCACCCGGCTGGCGCTCGCGAAGGCCCGGCAGCGCTGGCACCGCGACCCGACGCCGCTCATCGCGATGGGCGTCACCGCGGCGACCGGCATCGCGGCGATCGTCCTCGGCACCCGCATCGGGCGGACCGACGCCGGGCACCTCGACCGTCCGGCGGCCTCGACCGCGTTCACCGCGCTCCTGCCCTTCGGCGCGCGCGGTGAGCTCGACGCCGACCAGGCGCGCGGCGGACGGAAGGGGCGGAAGGCCCGGCGCAAGGCGGCCGAGGAGTCGCTCGAACGCGACCCGGTGCACAAGAACCGCGTGAAGCAGCGGGCCGGCATCGCCGCGGTCCAGCGCCGCGCGACGAAGAACCGGAAGCAGGCCGCGGCGCGGTCGAAGGCGGCGGCGAAGGCCCTCGCGAAGGCGAAGGGCTAGACCATGGCGCACAAGGACAAGACCCTCCAGCAGGAGATGCAGCACAAGCCGGCACCGGACGACCCCCGGAAGCCGGACAGCCCGACGGACCTCACGAAGCCGTCGTTCACGTACACGTTGAAGAAGACGCTCCGCGAGTTCACCAGCGACCAGTGCACCGACCTGGCCGCGAGCCTGACCTACTACACGGTGCTCGCGCTCTTCCCCGGTCTGCTGGCGATCGTGTCGATCCTCGGCCTGGTCTCGAACCCGCGGGACACGATCGACACCCTGCTCGACGTCGTCACGAACGTCGGTGGCGGGCAGGTCGCCGAGCTCCTCCGCGACCCGGTCGAGGGCCTCGTGCGTTCGCCTGCGGCGCCGATCACGTTCATCGTCGGTGTGCTCGGCGCCCTGTGGTCCGCGTCGGGCTTCGTCGGTGCCTTCGGCCGTGCGATGAACCGCATCTACAACGTCCGTGAAGGCCGGCCGATCTGGAAGCTCCGACCGACCATGCTCGGCGTCACGGTGTTCACCGTCGTGCTGCTCGTGCTGGGGCTCCTCGTGCTCGTCTCCGGACCGCTGGCCCGAGCGTTCGGCGACGTCATCGGCCTCGGCGACGCCGCAGCGCTCGTGGTCTCGATCGTGCAGTGGCCGATCCTGCTCGCGATCATGATCGTCGTCGTCGCGGTGCTGTACTACTGGGCCCCGAACATCCGCCAGTCCAAGTTCAAGTGGGTGAGCGGCGGGGCGCTGGTCGGCATCACGATCTGGATCATCGCGAGCGTCGGCTTCGGCTTCTACGTCGGCAACTTCTCGAACTACAACGCGACGTACGGCTCCCTCGGTGGCGTCATCGTCTTCCTGCTCTGGATCTGGATCACGAACAACGCGCTGCTCTTCGGTGCGGAGTTCGACGCCGAGCTCGAGCGCGGCCGCCAGCTGCAGGCCGGCATCCGGGCCGAGGAGGACATCCAGCTCCCCGAGCGCGACACCCGCCAGATCGAGAAGCAGGACGAGCAGCACGCCAAGGACGTGCTCGAGGGCATCAGGATCCGCGAGAGCGCCGGGCGCTCGAAGGACTGACCGGCTCCTGCACAGCGGCTGCGGCCGGCACCGCCCTCCACAGCCGGGAGGCGCGGTGCCGGTCCGCCACGCCCGCTCCGTAGGGTGGGACGCATGACCGACACCGCTCCCGCCACCGCCCGCCCGACCGCGCTCGTCACCGGGGCCACCCGCGGCATCGGCCGCGCGATCGCGCTGGACCTCGGGCGGACCCACCACGTCCTGGTGGGCGGCCGCTCCGCCGACGCGGTCGCCGCGCTCGTGGCCGAGCTGCCGAGTGCGTCACCGTTCGTCGGCGACCTCGGCGCGGGCGACGTGCCGGACCTGCCGGCGTCGCTCGACGTCCTGGTGCACAGCGCCGGGGTCGAGCAGGGCACCCGCATCGCGGACACCTCGCGCGACGTGTGGGAGCAGGTGTTCGCCACCAACGTCTTCGCGGTCGCCGAACTGACCCGGCTGGCGCTCCCCGCGCTCCGGGCCGCGCGGGGCATCGTCGTGCCGATCAACAGCGGCTCGGGGTTCACCGCAGGTCCCGGCGGCGGTGTGTACGCGGCGTCGAAGTTCGCGCTCCGGGCCTTCGCGGACGCGCTGCGCGAGGAGGAGCGGGCGAACGGCGTGCGGGTGTCGAGCGTGCACCCGGGCCGCACCGACTCCGACATGCAGCGCGCCCTGACCGAGAAGCTCGGCGAGGACTACGACACCGCCTACTACCTGGCGCCCGAGGACGTCGCCGCGGCCGTCCGGACCGTCGTCGACCTGCCGGAGCGCGGCACGATCGAGTCGGTCGCGATCCGGCCGACCCGGAAGCGGTAGCCGCCAGCCGGGTCGGCGCGGAAGGGCTACCGCAACGCGATCCGACCCGTCAGGTCGAGCCGCTCGAGGAAGGTCTCGTCGTGACTGGTCACGACGAGGGCGCCGCGGTACGCCCGGAGCGCCGCCACGAGCTGGTCGACGCTCGTCAGGTCGAGGTCGTTCGTCGGCTCGTCGAGCACCAGGAGCTGCGGCGGCGGGTCTGCGAGCACCAGCGCGGCCAGCGCCACCCGGAAGCGCTCCCCGCCCGACAGCGAGCGGACGGGCCGGTCCACCGTGTCGCCGCGGACGAGCAGACGCGCGAGCCGGTTCCGGAGCTCCCCGTCGGGTACGTGCGGGGCGTCCCGCCGGACGTTCTCGAGCACCGTGGCGTCGTCGTCGAGTCCGTCCCGACGCTGCGCGAGGTACCCGATCCGGTCGACGTGCGGCACCGCCGCGGTGTCCGGGACCGGGTGGTCCCGTGCGGTGGGGCTCCCGACGAGCTGGTCGAGCAACGTCGTCTTGCCGACGCCGTTGTCGCCCGTCACGGCGAGGCGTTCCGGGCCCTGCACGACGATGTCCCGCCCGCGCACGGTGATCGTGGCGATGCGCCGTGACGCCGGCACGTCCGGGTCGGGCAGTGCCACGTGCAGGGGCTCGTCGTCGCGCAGGCGCAGTTCGGCGTCCCGCACCGCCGACAGGGCCCGCGCCTCCGCCGAACCGTGCGCCGTCCGGAGCCGACCAGCGGTCTCCTGCGCCTTCTTCCGCTGCTCGTTCGCCAGGATCTTCGGCATCGAGCGGCCCGCCTTCTCGCCCGCCCTCGCCCGGCGCGCGATCGTCGTCTCGGCCTCGATGCGCTGCCGCTTCTCCGCGCGGTGCCGTTGCTCGGCGACGCGGACCTCGCGGGCGACGGCCGCCTGCTGCACCGCGAGGTGTTCCTCGTACGCGCTGAACGTCCCGCCGAACACCGTCGCCGAGCCGCTGCGGAGCTCCACGGTCTCGTCGACGTGCTCCAGCAGCTCCCGGTCGTGACCGACGACGACGAGGGTGCCGCGCCAGCCGTCGACCAGGTCGAGCAGGGCCGCGCGGGCCCGCCGGTCGAGGTTGTTCGTCGGCTCGTCGAGCAGTGCGATCGGTCGTCCCCGCAGGCGGATGCCGGCCACGGCCGCCAGGACCGCCTGCCCGCCCGAGAGGGTCGTGACCGGTCGGTCGAGGTCGTTGCCGTCGAGCCCGGGGACGTCCGCGAGCGCTGCGGCGGCACGCTCCTCGACGTCCCAGTCGTCGCCGACCGCGTCGAGGTGTGCAGCCGAGGCGTCGCCGTCCAGGACGGCTCGGAGCGCCGTCAGCGTCGTGCGGATCCCGAGCAGGTCCGCCACAGTGTCCCCGGGGCGGGCGTGCAGCCGCTGGGGCAGGTGGTCCACCGGACCGGTCGTGCTGACCGAGCCGGACGTGGGCTGGAGCCGGCCCGTGACGAGCCGGACCAGCGTGGACTTGCCGGCGCCGTTCCTCCCGACCAGGCCGGTGCGTCCGCGGCCGAAGGCGGCGGTGAGGTGGTCGAGCGCGACGGTGCCGTCGGGCCAGGTGAAGGTGAGGTCGTGCAGGACGACGGACGGTGTTGCGGGCATGGGGGTGCCTCCCGGATCGTGAGCTGGGCGCACGACACCGGACCCGCGGCGACCGGAGGGGTCGGCACACGGGAGCGCCCGAGGGGGCGCGACGACCAGGGCGCCCGACGGGGCGCGACGATCACGGTGTCAGCGCGAGGACTGCGCGGTACCGGTGATCGACTGCAAGGCTGCTCGTTCCGTCGGGGACCCCCGTGTCCGCCACCCGTGCTGCCGGTCGGTCTCCCGCCCCGGCGGCCCCGCGTGACGACGAGGTGTCACCCACCGTAGGGCGGACGCCGCTCCTCGGCAAGAGGTGACAGGCTGGGGGCATGCCGGAGAACCTGCTGCCGAACCCGACCGCGAACCCCGCGACCCTGCTGCCGGAGGAGCCCGAGGTGACTGCCGCGCTCGCCGCCGACGCCCCGGTGTCGAGCGTCGTCGTGTCGCACCCGTCCTCGAGCCTGGCGTGGGCGCTCCTCGCCGACGAGGCCTGGGCGCGCGGCGCGACCCTCGAGTCCTACGCCTACGCCCGCGTCGGGTACCACCGCGGTCTCGACGCCCTGCGGAAGGCGGGGTGGCGCGGTGCCGGGCCGGTGCCGTGGTCGCACGAGCCGAACCGCGGCGTGCTCCGGGCGCTCTTCGCCCTGCGCCGCGCGGCGTCCGCGATCGAGGAGCCGGGCGAGCCCGAGCGCCTGACGGAGTTCCTCGACGCGTCGGACCCCGAGGCGCTCCGCGCCCTTACCGCGGGGGAGTAGCCCGGGCAGCGGCGCGGCGCGGCCGCCGCTGCGCCCGGGACCGAACCACGAATCCGACATGGAACCAGGCCCTGGGGCTGGTTCGATGTCGGATTCCTGGTTCGACTCGACCGCCGCCGCGCCGCGCCGCCCCTACCCGAGCACCACGCTCCACGAGAACGCCTGCGGCCACAGCTGGTGCTCCGGGAGCACGTCGAGCCCGCAGGCCCGCGACCCCAGCCCGTGCTGCGCCGCGTCGAGGTACAGGTACGCGTGCTCCGGCGTCGGCAGCTCGTACGGGTGCATCGCACGCCCGAGCTCCTGCGCGGTCCACGGCGAGAGCGTGAAGCCCGCCCGGTGCGCCCCGACGGTCGACACCGTGAACGGCCCGACCGACAGCGTCCGCAGCCCCGGCCGGTGTCCGGTCTCCTGCGGCATCGAGTAGTCCACGGTCAGCGCCCGCGCCGGCGCACTGAACCGGCCGACCCGAGCAGCACGCGACGAGTCCGCGTACGACTCCGCCGGTCCGGTCCCGAACCACGAGGCATCGCCGTCGAGCAGCGACGCCGGCAGGTCGAACCGCACGCCGATCCGCGGCCAGGTGACGTCCCACGCCCCGAACGGCACCGCGTCGGTCTGCAGCAGCAGTCCGTCGTCGGTCAGGGTCCAGCGGTGCGTGACGTCGACGCCCCACCCGCTGTTCGCCGCCGCCACACGGACGCGCTGCTCGAGGCCGTGGTCAGTCCGCGACACCGACACGAGCCGGTGCGTCAACCGGTCGAGCCCGCGTTCGCGCCACCGGACCGCCGACGCGGGAGCGGTGGGGTCGCCGACGCCCTTCGTCAGCACCGGGTCGGCCGTCTCGTACCCGCCCTGCGAGGCCAGGCTGTCGTTGTCCGTCGGTGCGCGCCACAGCTCGAGCCGCGGCCCGGCGACCTCGTGCCCCTTCCAGGACACCAGGTCACCGCGGGCGGTGAAGGTCCCCTCGCCGAGACGGTCGCCGTCCCATCCCTGTCGGGAGGCCCGGGGCACGTCCGCCGCGCGGCTCGCCACGAGCCGCTGCGTGCGTGCGACGACGTGGCCGGTGTCCGCCCACGCGGTCGGCCCCGCCAGCTCCGCCGTCACGTCGATCCACAGCTCGTCGCCGGGGGCCAGGGACCTGGAGTCCGCGGCTGCCGCGAGCACCTCGTCGGACACCGGGACCGTGGCCGACTGCCGGGCCGCGACGACGCCGGGGGTGAAGCGGCCGCTGGCCTCCTCGACCCCGTTCCGCGACAGGGTCCAGCGGAAGCGCAGTCCCGCGGTCGATGCGGAGTGGTACCGGTTCTCGACGAGCACGGTGGTGTCCGACAGCGAGAACCGGATCGGGGCCACGACGGCCGCGAACTCCGCCAGCCCCGGCGTCGGGGAGTCGTCGGGCAGCACGAGGCCGTCCATCACGAAGTTGCCGTCGTGCACGACCTCGCCGAAGTCGCCGCCGTACGCGTAGTAGTCCTCACCCGACGCGGTCTGCGCGAGGAGTCCGTGGTCCCGCCACTCCCACACGAAGCCGCCGTGCAGTCGCGGGTACCTGTCGACCAGGTCCTCGTACTCCTGGATCTGGCCGGGTCCGTTGCCCATCGCGTGGACGTACTCGCAGTGCAGGAACGGCTTCGTCCGCTGCCGCGCGGCCTCGGCCGGACCGCACCCGAGCAGCGGGGTCTCCGGGCCACCGCCGATCGACTCGGTCTCCTGCAGCGTCGGGTACATCCGCGAGTACACGTCGGTGTAGGCGCCGGTGTAGTCGCCCTCGTAGTGCACCGGGCGCTCGTCGTCGCGGTCGTGCACCCACTGCGACATCGCGGCGAGGTTCCGGCCGGTGCCCGACTCGTTGCCGAGCGACCACATGACGATCGACGCGTGGTTCTTGTCGCGCTCGACCGTCCGGGCGATCCGGTCGAGGTAGGCGTCGCGCCAGGCCGGGTCGTCCGAGGGGTTCCCGACCCAGTCGGTGAAGAGGAAGCCGTGGGTCTCGAGGTCGCACTCCAGGACCACCCAGAACCCGAGCTCGTCCGCCAGGTCGAGCACACGGGGGTGCGGCGGGTAGTGCGAGGTGCGGATCGCGTTGACGTTGTTCCGCTTCATGAGCGCCATGTCCGCGCGGGCGTGCTCCTCGTCGAAGACGCGGCCGCGGACGGGGTGGGTCTCGTGCCGGTTCACCCCGTGGAACACCACGCGCTCGCCGTTCACCAGGAACCGGTCGCCGACGATCGACACGGTGCGGAAGCCGAGGCGCAGTGCGACGGTCTCGCCGCCCGCGCGGCCGCCGGCGTCCGTGCCGGTGGAGACGGTCGCGTCGTACAGCTGCGGGACCTCGGCGCTCCACGGCTCGACGCCCTCGAGCGTGATCGGTGCGACCTCGTCGGCCGAGGCCCACGTCACGTCGACACCGAGGTCGGGCACCCGGAAGCGCACCGGGAACGCGGCGTCGAGGGTCGGGAACGCGATCGTTCCCGTGCCGGTCTCCGGACGTCCGGAGGCAGCCGTACCGGCCGTGGCGGCGTTCCCGAGGGTCGCGGTCCAGCCGGCACGCACGAACACGTCGTCGATCGGCGCGGTCGGTCGGGCGAGCAGGGTGACGCTCCGGAAGATGCCGGGCAGCCACCACTGGTCCTGATCCTCGAGGTACGAGGCCGCCGACCACTGGTGCACCCGGACGAGCAGCTCGTTCGACCCGGGCACGAGCAGCGAGGTCACGTCGAACTCGGTCGCGAGTCGGGATCCGGTCGACCAGCCCACGAGGGACCCGTTCAGCCACACCCGGAAGTGCGACTCGACACCGTCGAAGCGCAGCAGCACCCGGGCCGCGGCGTCGAAGGACGCGGGTACCTCGAACGTGCGGCGGTGGTCGCCGGTCGGGTTCTCCTCCGGCGGGTGCGGCGGATCGATCGGGAACGGGTACTGCAGGTTCGTGTAGCTCGGCGCGCCGTGCCCGTGCAGGACCCAGTGCGACGGCACGGGGAGGCTGCCCCACCCGTCCTCCACCCCCGGGAGCGGGACGTCCGCGACCGGCGACCACCGGAAGTCCCAGTCCCCGTCGAGCGACAGGGACGGGGCGTCGGTGTGCAACCAGGCCCGCGGCGCGAGCCGGGTGTCCGAGCCCGGTGCCGTCGAGGCGAGCGCGTCGAGCGCATCGGGCGTGGTGCTGGCGGAGGACGAGTGAGCAGCGATGGTCAACCCTTGACCGATCCTTCCGTGAGGCCCCCGCGCCAGAAGCGCTGCAGGACGATGATCGCGATCACCAGCGGGATCACCGAGACGAGCACGCCGCCGGTGGTGAGCTGGTAGAACTCTGGCAGACGATCGACCTGTGCCCGCCAGTTGTTGAGTCCCAGTGTGATCGGGTAGAGCTTCTGGTCTGCCAGCATGATCAGCGGCAGGAAGAAGTTGTTCCAGATGCCGACGACCTGGAACAGGAACACGGTCACGAGCGCCGGGGTCATCTGGCGCAGCACGATCGTGTGGAAGATCCGCAGCTCTCCGGCACCGTCGATGCGTGCCTGCTCGAGCAGCGCGGTGTCGACCGAGGCCGCCGCGTACACCCGGCACAGGAACAGCCCGAACGGCGACACGAGGCTCGGGATGAGCACGCTCCAGTACGTGTCGGTCAGGCCCAGCGTCGAGAAGAGCAGGAACAGGGGCAGCGCCGTCGCGGTCCCCGGCACGAGCACACCGCCGAGGATCGTGCCGAACACCAGCTGCCGCCCGCGGAACTCGTACTTCGCGAGCGCGTACCCGCCGGCCGCGGCGAAGTAGGTCGCCAGGACCGCGCCGACGCCGGAGTACAGGACGCTGTTCACGATCCAGCGGACGAAGATGCCGCCGTCGTACGAGAACACCTGCTGGATGTTGCTGAACAGCGCGAACTCGCCGCCGAACCAGAACCCGTTCGTCGCGAACAGGGCGCCGGTGGTCTTCGTCGCCGCGATGACGACCCAGTACAGCGGCACGAGGAAGTAGACCGCGACGATGACGAGGATGGCCGTCACGACGATCTGCGAGCGAGGGGAGCGGTCGAGCTTGCGGCGCTGGTGCGCCGTGATCGACGTGGTGTCGACGGGCTCGGCGGCCTGCTTGGTCACTGGCGCCTCGATGGCTTCACTGGTCATGCTTCCGCCCCCTTGCTGTCGGCCTGGAGGCGCGGCGCGGCTCCGGCGGTGGTGCTGCGGTCCGCGACGCCGGTGGCGGGTCGCGACCCGGTGGCGGACGTGCCGCGCGTCTGGAGCGCGCGCCGCGCCTCCAGGCCGTCGCGCTTGGCCCGCTTCTTCTGGTCGCGCTCGTTCTTCGGCGCACGGTTCGTCAGCGCGAGGAACGCGAACGACAGGATGAACGCGGCCAGCGCGATGATCACGGCCTGCGCGCTCGCGACGCCGTACTCGTTGAACGCGAAGGCGTTCGTGTACGCGGCGTAGTTCGGCGTGTACTCGGTGTCGATGGCGGGCGCGACCGTCGACAGGATCTGCGGCTCGGCGAAGAGCTGCAGCGTGCCGATGATCGAGAAGACCGTCGTGAGCACCAGGGCCGGGGCGATGAGCGGGATCTGGATCCGCCACGCGACCTGGAAGGGGCCGGCGCCGTCCATCTTCGCGGCCTCGTAGACCTCGCCGGGGATCGACTTGAGCTGCGCCACGATGATGAGCATGTTGTAGCCCGTGTAGGTCCACGTGACGATGTTCGCGATCGACCACAGCACGCTGTTCGCGCCGAGGAAGTCCGGCTGCAGCCCCATCGACTGCAGCAGCGACACGATCGGTGACAGGCCGGGCACGTAGAGGAACGACCAGAGGATCGTCGCGATGACGCCGGGGACGCCGTACGGCATGAAGTAGACCGCGCGGAAGAAGGCGGGCCAGCGGGCGCTCGCCGACTCCAGCAGCAGCGCGAGGATCGTGCAGAGGACGATCATCACCGGTACCTGCACGATGCCGAACAGGAGCATGCGCCAGATCGAGCCGACGAACCCGGCGTCGTTCAGCGCGGTGACGTAGTTGTCGAAGCCGGCGAAGCGGCCGGTGACACCGTCCTCGCCGAACAGGCCCTCGCGGTCGACGGTGGTGAAGCTCTGGAAGAGGGCGCTGATGATCGGGATGATGAACGTCAGCACGAACAGGGCGAGGAACGGGGCGAGCAGGATCCACGGGGCGCGCTTCTGGGCGCTCGTGGCCTTGGTGCTCGTGCGGAAGCCGGATCCCGGCTGGGTGGCGGTCATCGTGCGGTCCTGACGCTGAGGCCCTTGTCCTTGAAGGACTGGACGATCTCCCGCTGGGCGAGCTCGACCGCGTCCGTGAGCTTCAGCCCACCGGTGAGCTTGCGGCGGAACTGGTTCTGCAGGCTGGTGAAGGCCGACTGGGTCACGGGCGACCACGACCACTCCAGGTTCTGCTCCTGGGCCGAGGGGACGAAGACCTCCTCGTTGTAGTTCTGCCCGGAGAACCACTCGGACGGCTGCTGGCGCGCCTTGCCGATGTAGTCCTTCGCCGGGGACCAGCCGATGCCGCAGTACTTGATCATCGCGTCGACGCCCTCCTTCGAGGTCGTCATCCACGTGATGAACTCGAGCGCTTCCGCCGGGTGCTTCGCGTTCGCCAGCACGGCGGCCGTCGAGCCGCCGATCGAGCTCGAGCCGTAGCCGGTGTCGCCCCACGTCTGCATGGGGGCGACCTTCCACTTGCCCTCGCCGCCCTGCACGGACTGGATGAGTGCGTCGCCCCAGCTCGCGCTCGTGACCGCGGCGATCTTGCCGCTCGCGGCGGCGGCGTACCAGCCCGGGGAGTACGCCCCCGCGCTCGTGTCGACGAGCTTGTCGTCGATGACCCCGTCGAAGAACTCCGCGACCATCATCGTCTTGTCGTCGGTCATGTCGACGACCCAGGCGTCCCCGTCGGTCCGGAACCAGCGCGCCCCTGCCTGCTGCGCGTACGCGGCGAAGGGCGAGGCGTCGGCGACCGGGAACACCTCGAGGTAGTTGCCGTTGCCCGTGCCGCGCACCTTGTCGGCCAGGTCGCGCCACTCGTCCCACGTCGTCGGGGGCTGACCGCCGGCCTGCTCGAGGATCGCGGTCTGGTAGTAGAAGCCCATCGGGCCGGTGTCCTGCGGGATGCCGTAGACGCCGTCGACGAACTCGACCTGCGACCACGCGGCCTCGTCGTACTTCGACTGCACGTCCTTCGCGCCGTACCGGGCGAGGTCGACCAGGCCGTTCGCGAGCATGAACTCCGGGATCTGCCGGAACTCGACCTGCCCGATGTCCGGACCGCCGCCGGCCGCGAGCGCGGAGTACATCTTCTGGTACCCGCCCGCGTTGCCCCCGGGGATCCAGTTCGCGGTGACCTGGATGCGCGGGTTCTTCGCGTTCCAGACGTCGCAGACCTTCTGGAGGTCCTTGAGCCACGCCCAGTAGGTGATCTGGACGGTCTCGCCACCGGCGGCCGCGGGGACCAGCGCAGCCTTGTTGACGTTCGTCGATCCCGGGACGGCGCACCCGGCGAGCAACCCCGCCGCAGCTGTTCCGAGTCCGAGTCCGAGCAGGTTCCGTCGTGACAGGACGGTTCTCGATGGGATGGGTGTCATCACGGCTCCGGTTCGTCGTTGAGCGGGGTCGGAGCCAGCAAAGCACAAAACCGAGCGAGGCTGTGCATTCCCGAAGTATCCACAGAACGTCGTGACCGAACCGTGGCCGGGTGGGACGCCGGGCGAGCGCGACGGCGCGAGACTCGGTTCCGCGAACACGTTCGCGGTCGCGGCGACGCGAATCCGTCCGCTCACGCGAGCCTCGGGGCGGGCCGTCGCCGCCCCGCACCGCGCTGGCTGCGTGTTCGCTCCGACCTCCGAACGTGGTCAGCGCCGAGCGCGCACCGTGGTCAGCACGCACAACACCGAAGCCGCAGGCGGCCCGACAGCGACGTCGGCGGCACCGACGCAAAGGGGCAGGCGATGACCGATCGCGGCAACAGCACGCACGGACCCGAGCTCGACGACCAGCTCGCGCACGAGGCGCAGAGCATCGTCCAGGGGCACGGCAGCAACGCACACGTCGAGGAGTTCCGGCAGTCCGAACCGGTGCCCGACGACACCGACGACGCCGAGACGGTGACGGCCTCCGGGTACGACGGCGAGCTCGAGGGGTCGTTGCAGGACGACGGGTCGGGCGTCGGCGGGGGATCGGACGCCGTCTTCACGACCGAGACCGACGAGGAGGGCGAGCGCTGATGGCCCAGACCACCCGCGAGACCAGCGCCCTGCAGCCCGAGATCGTCCAGGCGCTCCAGAAGCCGGGTACCTGGACGTGGGCGTACGTCGACGCCTCGGGCAACCGGGAGGACCCGCGCCGCATCGCCGCGCTCCAGCGCCGGACCGTCTCCGATGCGCTCGCCGGGCAGGGCTGCTCCGACCGTGCCGCACAGATCATCGAGGAGGAGCTCGTCGAACAGCCCGGTGTCCCCGCACCCGTCGCCCGCTACGTGCTCGTCCGCGACGACGAACTCGTGCTCAGCGAGGTGCTGCCCGGGCACCTGCACGGCCAGGAGTCGATCGGCACCGGCGCCGTCCCCGACCTGCTGCCCCTGCTCGCCCACCGGCCCTTCGACCTGCCGTTCCTCGTCGTCACCGTCGGACGTGAGGGCGGCGGCTTCCGCAGCTACCGACTCGGGCACGCCCCCACCGGCGCCGCCGAGGACGAGCAGCGCGTGCAGGGCCGGACCGACACGCTGCACAAGGCGAAGTCCGGTGCCGGGTGGAAGCAGCCGCACTGGCACCAGCACGCCGAGGAGATCTGGAAGCAGACCGCCGGCGAGGTCGCGGCCGCGATCGAGGAGACCGTCCGGGCGACCGCGCCCCGGCTGATCGTGCTCGCCGGGGACATCCGTGCCCGCGAACTCCTGCGTGGTGAGCTCTCGACGTCGACCAGGGCGCTGGTCACCGAGGTCGCGGTCGACCCGCGCGCCGACGACGCCTCCGAGAAGGCGCTCGTGCAGCACGTCGACCTCGCCCTCGCTCGCGTCCTGGCGTCGCGGCGGCACGACGTGCAGGACCTGCTCCGCACGCACGAGGGCCGCGGGGACAACGAGAGCGTCAGCGGGATCGGTGCCGTCGTGTCCGCGCTGCAGCAGGCCCAGGCGGCCGTCATCACGCTCGACGCCGGTGCGCTCGGGGACCGGACGCTGTACGCGCTCGATGCCGCACCCTGGGTCGCCACCGCTCCCGAGCAGGCCGCGGGGGCGTCGGTGCTGGGGCAGGTCCCGGCGGTGTGCGCACTCGTCCGGGCAGTCGTCCTGACCGACGCCGAACTCGTCCTGGTGAACGCGGCGTCGCTGCCGAGCGGTGCCCCCGCGTCCGCGCTCCTGCGCTGGCCGGTCGGTCCCGCCGTCCCTGCCTGACCCCGTCCGCCGCGGAGGCCCCTCGCACGGACGCCCCTTCCGCGGGACGCAACGTCGGCGGTTGCTCGCAGCGGTACACCCCTGCGAGCAACCGCCGACGTTGCGTGTTGCGGGCGGTGCTGGGCGTCAGTCGTGGGAGACGTCGGCGCGCGGGACGACCGGCAGCGCGAGCAGGGGCAGCGCGGCCACGATCGCGAACGACGCCGCGAAGCCGAGCACCCCGACGAGCGCGCCGACACCGGGACCGACGGCGCTCGCCGCCAGGAACTGCCCCGTGTTCTGCGCACCGAGCGCCCGGCCCGACCACGAGGGCCCCGCCGCCTCGGCCACCGACGTGTAGGCGAGCCCGTTGTCCGCCACGGTGACGCTCGTGGCGATGACGAGGAACACCGCCGCGGGCGCCCAGTGCGACACGTCGACGAGCGCGAGTGCGCCCATCACGGCCGCCGCGGCCACCGCGACGACGCGCAACGGCCCGACCCGGGAAGCGACGCGGTCGCTCCAGGCACCGACCAGGATGCGCCCGACGGCCCCCACGAACTGCGAGGCGCCGACCAGCAGTCCGGCCGCAGGCGTCGACCACCCGAGGCCCACCAGCCAGACCAGCCCGTACGTCGAGAGCGTGAACTGCGGCACGACGAGCAGCACCGACACGAGGTGCACCCGCCACAGGAACCCGGACGCCCGGTACGGGTTCGCGGGGACCGCGTCGATCGTCGCGGTCGTCACCGCTGCCCGGGCCTGCCGAGGCCGTGGGGGATCGACGACGCCCACGGCGCAGAGCGCGGTGAGCACCGCACACAACACGAACGGCAGTACGAGTGCGGTCCGGACACCGTGCGTCTCGGTCAGCAGCGGCACCGTCACGGCAGCGAGCGTCACGCCGAGCGGCTGCGACATCTGCCGGATGCCCATCGCGAGGCCGCGCCGCTCCCTCGGGAACCACCCGACCACGACCCGTCCGCTCGCCGCGTTCGTCGACGCGCTCGTCATGCCCGCGGCCAGGAACGCGACGCCGAGCAGCAGTGGGTCGCCCGCCGTGACCCACGCGGCGACGACGGTCAGGGTGGTCAGCGCGAGTCCGCCGGCGATCACCGCCCGTTCGCCGACGCGGTCGGTCACCGCGCCCCAGGCGATGAGGGTGAGGACGAGGCCGATCGTCGGGGCGGCCGCGAACAGTCCCGCCGACGCGAAGGGCATCCCCTGCGCCAGCAGGTGCGGGATGAGCAGCGCCGGGGCGGAGACGACGAGGGTCCCGGCAGCCTGTGCTGCGACGCCGAGCGCGAGCATCGTCCACGCCCTGGCGGGGACGACGGGCGGAGCGGCGGTGGTGGTCTGCGCGGGCACGTCGTCTCGATCGGGGAGCGGCTGGTGTACCAGGACGGTATACCAACACACGTCGATCTGCACTACGCTGGTCCGCCGTGACCGAGACGACCGAGACCGCCGCGCCCGTCTCGCAGACGAGCCAGCTCTACGACAACCTGCGCGCGGCGATCCTGACCCTCGACATCGCCCCCGGAGAGCGGATCTCGGAGCGCGGACTCGAGGGGCGCTTCCACGCCTCGCGGACCCCCGTGCGCGCTGCGCTGTCACGGCTCGAGCGCGAGGGGCTCATCCTCCACGAGGGGCGGTCGTGGACGGTCACCCCGATCGACCTCGACGAGATCGCGTCGCTCGCCGAGCTCCGCGGCGTGCTCGAACCCGCCGCGGCGCGTCTCGCCGTCGAGCGTGCCTCCGCCGAGCAGCTCGACGAGGTCCGTGCGCACCTCGACCAGCTCCGCAGCACACCCGACCGCGAGGCCGGGATCCGCATGGGCTCGACGTTCCACCTGGACCTCGCCGCGCTCGGTGGAAACCGCTTCGTCACCGATGCGATCGCCGACGCCCTCACCCGGCTCGAGCGGACGCGGTGGATCGAGGTCCGCACCGCCGAGGCGCGCGAGGCCGCGTGGGACGAGCACAGCGCGATCCTCGAGGCCGTCCGTGCCGGCGAGGCCGACCGCGCGGCCGAGCTGCTGGCGGCGCACGTCGCGGGGACCAACGACCGCCTGCTCGCGTTCATCGCGCAGGAGCGACGGCGCCTGCGCGGTGCGGGCATGGCGATCGTCGGCAGCCCGGAGACGCTCGGCGACGGCGAGCCGGCCGCCACCCAGACGCATTGACCACCCAGGCGCACTGACCACCCGGGCCAACTGACCACCCAGGCGCACCGGTCAGGAGCGAACGGCCGCACTCGCCACCCGGGCGCACCGGCCAACAGGCACCGGGGCGCACCGGCCAACAGGCACCGGGGCGCACCGGCCAGGAGGCACCGGCCGGACCGACGAAGCGGACCCGACCCGTGCCTCCCGGCTGGTCAGGCCCTGGTCGTGGGTTCCTCGGACCCGTCGATCTCCTGGACGGACAGCGTCGCGCCGTGCTCGGTGTGGTCGAGGAGCGCGTCGCGCACCTCGGCCTCGTCGGTGGTGAGTCGGATGGCGTGCTTGCTGCCGGACCGCGTCTGCTGGGACATCGAGAGTTCCTCCTGTGTGCGTGGGCACCGTCGTGGTGCGCTTCCTCACGGGACGTTCTGAGGTCGCAACAGTCTGCGCCCGCCCCTCCGCGGAACGCAAGGGGTGTCGGCCGGCCTGTGGAGGAGTCGGAGTCGGGCCCGTGCCTAGGATGGTGCGGCCGCGCACCGGTGCAGCGGCCGGGTGGACGTCGGACGGGAGGCACGGCATGAGCGCGCAGCGCACCGCACCTCCCACGGTCTACGACGTCGCGTCCCAGGCCGGCGTGTCCATCGCCACCGTCTCCCGCGTGCTCCGCACGCCGGACGCCGTCCGTGAGGGCACCCGCGACCGCGTGCAGGCGGCGATCCGGAGCCTCGGCTACGTGCCGTCCGGCAACGCACGTGCCCTGGCCGGCAAGCGGACCGGCGTGGTCGGCCTGCTGCTGCCCGGGTTCGACGTCGTCCCGGACGAGCGACCCGACCTCGTCACGGACGGTGGCGTCCGGGTGGTCGACGACCGACGCCACGTCACGCAACCGTTCTCGTCGAACCTGTACTTCGACGAGGTCCTGCGCGGTGCCGAGACCGAGGCGTGGCAGCGGGGGCTCGCCCTCATGGTGGCGGCCGGGCGGGGGTCCTCGCGGGACGTCATCGTGAACGACGTCGCGGGCCGCGTCGACGGCCTGGCGGTGCTCGCGCAGACGGTGCCCGACGACCTGCTCGAGCACGTCGCCCGGCGCATCCCGGTCGTGGTGCTCGCGGACGACCGGCGCTCGCACGGCTTCGACTCGGTGAGCGTCGACAACGCCGCGGGCATGCGCACGCTCGCGTCGCACGTGATCGGTCGGCTCGGGATCCGCTCGCTGGCCTACCTGGCGGGGCCGATCGACTCTCCGGACGACATCGAGCGTTCGGCGGGGTTCCGCCAGGCGCTCGCCGACAACGACCTGGCGGCGTCCGACGTGCGGGTGGTGCACGGCGACTTCGGGCGCGCACGGGCTCGTGAGCTCGCGTCGGCCCTGTTCGACGGAGTCGACGTCCCCCGCGGCGTGATCTGCTCGAACGACCAGTCCGCGCTCGGCGTGCTCGACGCCGCCGGCGCGCGGGGGCTGCGCGTCCCCGAGGACGTCGTGGTGACCGGCTTCGACGGCATCGACGCCGGGCGCTTCTCGACGCCGCCCCTGACGACGGTGCACCAGCCGATGGGGGAGCTCGGTCGTGCGGCCGTCCGGGCGATCGTCGACCGGTTCGAACGGCGGGAGGGGCCCCCGCGCGCTCTGCGGCTGCCGGTCGAGGTGCTGCTGCGCGAGAGCTGCCCGCCCGCGCTGTGAGCGGCGCCGACGTTCCGCCCCGGCACGGAACCCGGAGGTTGCACGTGGTGATGTAAGCGCATACATTGGGCGGAGCACCCACTCGACACGGAGGTCGACCGAGCAATGACGCTTCCCCCACAGCGCACGCGCGGGCACCGCGACCCGCGCCCGGACGGACGGCCGACGCCACCGGCGCCGCACACCCCCGCCCGCCGCCGCGGCCGCATCGCCGCCGCCATCGCCGGACTCGCGGTCGTGGCCCTCGTGGCCACCGGCTGCAGCATCCAGGTCCGCTCCCAGCCGGACCCGAGCATCGGCAAGGACACGATGCTCATCAACGCGGACCGTGGCAACCCACTGTTCGACCGCAACTTCAACCCGTACATCCCGAACGCCCGCACCGCGAGCAAGTGGATGTACGAGCCGCTCATCGAGATCAACCCGCTCGACGGCAAGGGCACCCCGTGGCTCGCGAGCTCCTGGGAGCTGCCCGACGCGCGGACGATCGACATGACGATCCGCAAGGGCGTCGAGTGGTCCGACGGCACGCCGTTCACCCCCGAGGACGTCCTCTTCACGTTCGACCTGCTCAAGAAGTTCCCGGCGATGGACGTCAAGGGTGCCTGGCAGCACATCGACCGCATCGATCGGGACGGCGACCACCTGGTCTTCCACCTCAACGGCGAGGACGTCCCGAGCCTCAACATCATCGGCGCGACCTACATCCTCCCCGAACACCACTACGGGAAGGTGAAGGACCCGGTCACCTGGCGAGACCCGAACCCGGTCGGCACCGGTCCGTTCGTCCTGGGCAACTACTCCGATCAGCAGTACTCGATGGACAAGAACCCGACGTACTGGCAGGCCGACAAGATCGCGATCAAGCACCTCGTGCTCCCCGCGACGAACACGCAGCTCGACACCGTCACACGGGGCTACGACTGGGCGTACTCGTTCATCTCGGACGTCAAGGGCACGTGGGGGGCCGCGTCCGACACGAACCAGTGGTGGTTCCCCGCCGGCGGCGTGATCGGTCTCATCCCGAACCTGACGAAGGCGCCGTACGACGACGTCAACGTGCGCAAGGGCATCTCCTACGCGCTCGACCGCGACGGCATCGCCGAGACCGCCTCCGAGGGCAACCTCAGCGCCGCGGGCCAGACCGGCCTGATCCTGCCGAACCAGGAGCAGTACCTCGACCCGTCGATCCCCGACGAGGGGATGATCACGCAGGACACCGACCGCGCCCTCGCCGAGTTCGCGAAGTCCGGCTACGAGCAGCAGGGCGGCAAGCTCGTCAAGGACGGCAAGCAGCTCGAGATCAACCTGATGACCGCGAACGGCTACTCGGACTGGCTCCGTGCCGCCCAGCAGGTGCAGCGTGACCTCGGGAAGATCGGCGTGAAGGTGCAGATCCAGGCACCGCAGCCCGCCGGCTACCAGCAGAACATCAACAACGGCAAGTTCGACATGGCGATGGGCGGCATGGGGAACGGTGACGTCTTCCAGGCGTACAACTCGCTGCTGTCGAGCGACTTCTACCAGCCGGTCGGCAAGTCGACGGTGAACAACTTCGAGCGGTACAAGAACGCGGACACCCAGAAGCTGCTCGACGAGTACCGCGGCACGACCGACCGTGCCGAGCAGCAGCGGATCCTGGACCAGCTGCAGGCCATCGTGTACGACGACCTGCCCGTGATCGGCATGTACTACGGCGGACTCTGGGGCCTGTTCAACACCGGCAAGTTCGTCGGCTGGCCGAGCGCGGAGGACCCGTACATGGCACCGCAGAACTACGACTCGGCCCCGCTGCTCATCTTCACGAAGCTCCGGCTCCGTGACAGCGCCGCAGGCAAGCAGATCCTCGAAGAGCAGAAGACGCAGCAGAAGGAGGCGGGCAAGTGAAGTACATCCTCCAGAAACTCGTCCTCTTCGTCCTGACCCTCTGGGCTGCGGTCACGCTGAACTTCGTGCTCCCGCGCCTCATGCCGGGCAGCCCGTCCGACGCCGCGCTCGCGAAGCTGAGCCAGAACGGTCCGGTCACCGACGCCACGAAGAAGGCCATCGAGGCCCAGCTCGGCGTCCCCAGCGGCAACCTCTGGGACCAGTACGTCAGCTACCTGCACCAGGTCGTCACCCTCGACTTCGGCACGAGCTACACGTTCTACCCGCAGCCGGTCGGTGACCTGGTCGGCCGCGCACTGCCGTACACGCTCGTGCTCGTCGGCACGGTGACGGTCCTGGCGTTCGTCATCGGCACGCTGATCGGTGTCGCTGCGGCGTGGAAGCGCGGCACGTGGCTCGACTCGCTCCCGACCCTGTCCGGCAGCTTCATGTCGACGTTCCCGTACTTCTGGACGGCGCTCCTGCTGCTGTTCTTCCTCGGCTACGTCCTGCACTGGTTCCCGACGACCGGGGCGTCGTCCGCGACGAGCGTCCCGGGCTGGAACGGCACCTACATCGGTGACGTCCTGCGGCACGCGGTCCTGCCGGCCGTGACGATCCTCGTGACGAGCCTCGGCGGCTGGATCATCGGCATGCGCAACGCGATGATCAACACCCTCGGCGACGACTACGTCACCTTCGCCGAGGCCAACGGCCTCCGCGGTCGCACGGTCGCCGTCCGGTACGCCGCGCGCAACGCGATCCTGCCGAACCTGACCGGCTTCGGCCTGGCGCTCGGTGGCGTGGTCGGCGGCTCGGTGCTGGTCGAGCAGGTGTTCGGCTACCCGGGCATCGGCTACCTGCTCTTCAACGCCGTGATCGGGCAGGACTACCCGCTCATGCAGGCCCTCTTCCTGATGATCACCGTGTCGGTGCTCATCGCCAACTTCATCGTGGACGTCCTCTACGGCGTCCTGGACCCGAGGACGCGCCGATGACCAACACGAAGGCACCCGACGCAACAGTTGCCGTCCGGACCCAAGACACCCAGCAAGAGCAGCAGGCCCCCTCCAAGCTCCGATCGGCAGGACGACAGTTCGGCGTCGTCTGGAGCAACACGAAGGCCCGCATCGGCCTGTGCATCCTCGGCTTCTTCGTCCTCGTGGCGATCGCCGCCCCGCTCCTCGCCCCCTACGGCGGCAGCCAGAACGGCTTCGCGCGGAACGCAGACGCCAGCTGGGCGCACTGGATGGGCACCACCGCCGCCGGCGAGGACGTCCTCTCCCAACTGATCTACGGCGCCCGGGTCTCCGTGCTCGTCGGCGCGGTCGCGGGCCTCCTGTCCACGCTCGTCGCCGTCGCGATCGGCCTGAGCTGGGGCTACATCCGCGGCTGGGTCGCCGAGGTCATCGGGTTCATCGTGAACCTGTTCCTCGTCATCCCGGGCCTGCCGCTCATGATCGTCATCGCGGCCTACCTGCAGAACGGCGGCATCGCGGTGATCATCGCCGTGATCGTCGTCACCGGCTGGGCTTGGGGTGCGCGCGTCCTGCGCAGCCAGACGCAGTCCCTGCGCAGCCGCGACTTCGTCACCGCCGCGCAGTTCTCCGGCGACGGTGCGACGCGCATCGTGTTCCGCGAGATCCTGCCGAACATGACGAGCCTGATCGTCGGCAGCTTCTTCGGCGCGGCGACCAGCGCGATCCTCGCCGAGGCAGGGCTCGAGTTCCTCGGACTCGGCGACTCGTCGATCGTCAGCTGGGGCACGATCCTCTACTGGGCGCAGAACTCGAACGCACTGCTCACCGGCCAGTGGATCCTGCTGTTCGCCCCCGGTCTCTGCATCGCCCTGCTGGCGATGAGCCTCACCCTGATCAACTTCGGCGTCGACGCCGTGTCCAACCCGCGGCTGCGCGAGGGCGCGCGCCGCAAGCGCAAGGAGGTCACCGCATGAGCGGCGCAACCAGCGACGGCCTGGAGGCCCGTGGCGGCACCGCCACGCGCCTCCCGTCCGACGGCACCCAGGTCGAGGTCCTGCTCGACGTCCGCGACCTGTCCGTCGTCTACGAGTCGGCCGGCCAGACGGCCGTCCAGGCCGTCGACCACGTCTCCTTCCAGCTGCGCAAGGGCGAGTTCGTCGGTCTGGTGGGCGAGTCCGGCTCGGGCAAGTCGACCCTCGGCTACGCGCTCACCCGGCTGCAGAAGCCGCCGGCGCGCACCAACGGCGGCAGCATCGTCTTCGGCGGCGCCGACATCCGCGACCTCGACGACGAAGCGCTCCGCCAGCAGCGCCAGGGCGGCTTCGCGATGGTCCTGCAGTCCGGCATGAACGCGCTCAACCCGGTGCGCACGATCCGCAACCACTTCGTCGACGTCTTCCGGGCGCACGGGCACGTGCCGCGCGAGCGCTGGGACGCCCGGATGCGGGAACTGATCGGCAAGGTGAAGCTGCCCGAGACGATGCTCGCGCGCTACCCCGGTGAGCTCTCCGGTGGCATGCGGCAGCGCGTGTCGATCGCCCTCGCGCTGTCGCTCGAGCCGCAGCTCATGGTGTTCGACGAGCCGACCACGGCGCTCGACGTCCTCGTGCAGCACGCGGTGATGGACACGATCATCGAGCTGCAGCGGTCCGAGGGGTTCACGGCGATCCTCATCAGCCACGACCTCGGCATCGTGCTCGAGGCCACCGAACGCGTGCTCGTCATGCACGAGGGGCGGATCGTCGAGGACGGCCGCTCGCTCGAGGTCCTCCGCGACCCGCAGGACGAGTACACGACGATGCTGCTGTCGCACTACGCGGACCCGCGCGCGGAGGTCGTGTCGCTGCCGGGCTTCCCGGATCGGTCGCAGCGGTCGGTCTCCCGCCAGGAGACGACCTCGTCGTTCGCCACCGTCGGGTCGCGTGAGCGCAGTGCCGCGAAGAACCCGATCGTCGTCGACCACCTCGTGAAGACGTACCCGGCGCCCCGCCGCGGTGAGCAGCCCGTGCAGGCCGTCCGCGACGTGTCGTTCACCCTCGAGCCCGGGCAGTCGCTCGCCCTCGTCGGCCAGTCCGGCTCGGGCAAGTCGACCATCGCGAAGATGCTCACCGGCGTCGAACAGCCGACCTCGGGCACGGTGCGCTTCGGCGACACGGACGTGGCGAAGCTCGGGAGGCGGGGGCTCAAGGACCTGCGCTCCGAGGTGCAGATGGTGTTCCAGGACCCGTACGCGGCGCTCAACCCGCTGCACACGGTGGAGTACATCCTGTCCCGGCCGATCGCGAACTACACCGGACTCCGCGGGCGGGATGCCCGTCGCCGGATGCTCGAGATCCTCGAGACCGTGGGCCTGACCCCCGTCGAGCAGTTCGCGCAGAAGCTCCCGCACCAGCTCTCCGGCGGGCAGCGGCAGCGCGTCGTCATCGCCCGGGCGCTCGCGAGCGACCCGCAGGTGATCATCGCCGACGAGCCGGTCTCGATGCTCGACGTGACGCTGCGGGCCGGCGTGCTCGCGCTGCTCGAGGACCTGCGCGAGCAGTGGGGCGTCTCGCTCCTCTACATCACGCACGACCTGCTGAGCGCGCGGCTCATCACCGACGACATCATGGTGCTGCACGACGGCGCGGTGGTCGAGCGGGGCCGGACGGCCGAGGTGCTGCAGCACCCGCAGGACGACTACACGGTGGCGCTGCTGGACGCGGTGCCGAACCCGCGGCGGACACTGCTCGCATGACCACGGTGCACGAGTTCCCGTCCGTCCCGGCCTTCGGGCACCTCCCCACGCCCGAGGGCGTCAACGTCGTCGGCATCGACCTGCCGGTCGGGCGGCTCACCGCCTACCGGGTGGTCCCGTCCGGACCCTCGAAGGGTGTCGTGCTCGTCGTCCCCGGGTACACCGGCTCGAAGGAGGACTGGCGCACCTTCATGCCGCTCCTGCGTGACGCCGGCTGGACCGCGGTCGCGATCAGCCGCCGAGGGCAGGCCGACTCGGCGGCACCGACCGCACCGTCCGACTACTCCTTGGACGAGGAAGCGGCCGACGTCGTCCGGGTCGCGGCACTGCTCGACGACGGCGCGCCCGTGCACCTGATCGGGCACTCGCTCGGCGGGGTCATCGCCCGCGAGGCCGCCATCGCCTCGCCGCAGTCGTTCCGGTCCCTCGTGCAGTTCTGCTCCGGCCCGTACGGCTGGCCCTACCGCAAGGTCACTGAGCTGACGATCCTGCACGACACCGGCGGCAACCTCCGCCAGCTGTTCGACGCCACGAACCCGCTGTGGGCGTACCGACCCGACGAGGAACTCCCCGACGACGCGCGGATGGTCCGCGACCGCTTCGACGCCACGAGCCCATTGAGCGTCGTCGCCGGCGGGCACATCCTCGAGGACCACACCGACTCGTCCGCCGAGCTGCGCGCGACCGGGCTCCCCGTCCTCGTGGCGCACGGCGAGTGGGACGGAGCCTGGCCGATCCCGTGGCAGCGGCAGATGGCGGAGGACACCGGCGCCCGCTACGAGGTCGTCCCCACGAGCTACCACGGCCCCCACGTCGAGAACCCGACCGCGACCATCGCGCTCTTCGACTCGTTCTTGACGAGCACTGACTCGTCGCAGCACTGAAAGGACTCATCATCACCACGCTGCAGTTCCCCGACGGCTTCCTCTGGGGCGCCGCCACCGCCGCCCACCAGATCGAGGGCAACAACGTCAACAGCAACTGGTGGGTGCACGAGCACGAGCCCGACACCACCATCGTCGAACCCTCCGGCGACGCCGCCGACAGCTACCACCGCTACCGCGAGGACATCCGCATCGCCGCCGACCTCGGGCTGAACTCCTACCGGTTCAGCATCGAGTGGGCGCGCATCGAGCCCGAGCGCGGTCACGTCTCCCGCGCCGAGGTCGACCACTACCGCCGCATGGTCGAGGCCTGCCACGAGGCCGGCATCGAACCGATCGTCACCCTCATGCACTTCACCGTGCCGCGCTGGTTCGAGCGCGACGGCTTCTGGCGCGCCGACGACGCGGCCGACCTGTTCGCCCGCTACACCGAGGCCGCGCTCCCGGTGGTGCAGGACGGCGTCCGCTACGTCTGCACGATCAACGAGCCGAACATCGCCGCGATGCTCGCCGGGGGAGAGGACGCCGCCAACCTGGTCGCCTACGGCCTGCCGAACCCGGACCTGCACGTGGCGGATCAGCTGCTCGCGTCGCACAAGCGGTCCCGCGAGGTCCTGTCCCAGGTCTCCGGGCTCCAGTCCGGCTGGACCATCGCCACGCAGGCGTTCCGCGCGAACGGCGAGCCCGGCTCCGAGGAGATGCTCCGCGAGTACGGCTACCCGCGTGACGACTGGTACCTCGAGCAGGCCGCGGGCGACGACTTCCTCGGCGTGCAGGCGTACACCCGCACGTTCATCGGCGCCTCCGGTCCGGTGCCGGTCGCGGACGACGTCGAGACGACCCTCACCGGGTGGGAGTTCTGGCCGGAGGCCTCGGCCGACGGGCTCCGCAGCGCATGGGAGCTGTCCGGCCACGTCCCGCTGATGATCACCGAGAACGGCATCGCCACCGCCGACGACTCCCGCCGGGTCGCGTACACGCAGGGCGCCCTCGAGGGCATCCACCGCTGCATCGAGGACGGCATCGAGGTCCTGGGCTACCAGCACTGGTCCCTCCTGGACAACTACGAGTGGGCCTCCGGCTACCGCCCGACCTTCGGGCTCGTCGCATGGGACCGCGAGACCTTCGCACGGACGCCGAAGGACTCGGCGCGCTGGTACGGGAAGGTCGCGCAGGCGAACGCGCTCGAGACGCGTCGCGACTGACGCGACCCCTCTTCCGGTCTGGAGGCTCGTGACCGGTCGTCACGGGCCTCCCGTCCGTCGTCCGGTCGCCCTGCGGTCAGCGGGTCGCCTCGTCGCTCGAGGGATCGTCGGCGACGTGGGCCTCGCCGAAGGCGTGCGCGTCGAACCAGGCGAGCAGCACCTCTTCCGCCTTGCGCGACCCGCGCTCGCGGGCGACGTCGAGCGCCGTCCGGTCCTCGGCGTCGAGCACCGTGACGTCCGCGCCCCGTTCGATGAGCGCCTCCGTCGTCCCGCGCCGGTCGAACCATGCGGCGGCGTGCAGCGGGGCGAAGCCCCAGCGCGGGTCGACCTCGTCGATCCCGGTCGGGTCCGCGCCGACCCCGTCGAGCTCGAGCGAGAGCCCGCCGACGTCCCCGTGACCCGCAGCGCGCACCGCGGGAGCGGCCCACTCGAGCCAGCCGTCCGGCACCGGGCCGTGCCAGCCGTGGGCGGGGCGCGCCTCCAGGTCGGACCACGCCGACTCGGCGACGGGACGGACCTCGATCACCACGTCGCGGAAGTGCACCGCGAGCTCGCCGGTGGGGGAGAGCAGCAGGCGGAGCTCCCAGACGTCGGCGTCGACGTGGGCGATCTCGCCGCGGGAGACCTGGACGTCGCCGGCGAGGACCGCGAGCGGTACGGTGTCCGCGGGCTCGAGGACGGCGCGGTGGAACTCGAGCGTCACGCGGGCGTGGTTCCAGCGGCGCCAGAGGCCGTCCGGGGTGTCGAGGACCTCGTCGGTCCGGGCGACGACGACCGCGCGGACCGTGCGGGTGGGGGTCGCGTCGATGCCCGCGGTGTCGTTCCCGCCGGTCTCGCTGACCTGCCACTCGGCGATGCGGGCCTCGTTCCAGGTGACGGACGCGAGGGCGGCGACGGACGGGGGTGCGTCGGTGACCAGGCGGGCGAGGTGCTCGGCGTAGCCGTCGACGTCCTCGAGGGAGACGTACCCGACACCGGGCCAACCGACTCGACTCCATCGCACGGGAAGGACCATACCAAGCGCTTCGGATCACCGGCGCTCTCCACAGGAATTCATGTTCCGTGTACTGGTGTTCCAGATGCGACATCATTACCAGATGCTCCTCCTCCGCGCCTCCGGAACGCCGTCTCGCCGACGGAGCCTCCGTCCTGAACTCCAGGGCGTCCGAGCTGTCGCGGCCGGTGTGGTACTCGCCTTCCACGCAGGCGTGCCGGGTCTGGACGGGGGCTTCCTCGGCGTCGATGTGTTCCTCGTGCTCTCCGGGTACGTGGTCACCAACGTGTTGCTCGCCGAGCGACGTCGTCTCGGCTCGATCGACCTGCTGTCCTTCGTCGTCGCGCGGTTCAGACGCCTCGCGCCGACCGCCGTGGTGGTCGCCCTCTCGACGTTCGCCGTCGCGCTCCTGATGACCTCCCCGTTGGTGCACCCGCGGCTCGCTGCCGAGGCGGCCGCGGCCGTCCTCGGGTACGAGAACGTGCTGCTCGCGCTCCGAGGTGTCGACTACCTGCAGGACGACACCGCGAGTGCGTTCCAGCAGTTCTGGTCGCTCGGGCTCGAGGTGCAGTTCTACGCGGTCTGGCCGGTGGCGCTCATCCTGGCGCTGCGGTCCGGGGGGCGGCGGGGTGCGATCTGGGCCGCCGGGTTCGGGATCGTCGCGTCGATCGTGAGCGTGCCGCTGGCCCGGGCGGTGGCGGAACCCTTCGCCTTCTTCATGCTGCCCAGCCGCGCATGGGAGTTCCTGCTGGGAGCGTTGCTCGCGGTTGCCGTCTCGGTGGCCTTCACCCCTGCCGTCACCGCGGTGGTGCGAGCAGCCGGTCTGCTCGCGGTCGCCGGTGGTGTGGCCCTCGCCGGACCGGAGACCGAGCAACCCGGTCCGCTGACGCTCCTCCCGGTGCTCGGTACCGCGGCACTCGTGCTCCCGGGCACCTCGGCGCGGTCCGACCTGGTACGGCGCATGCTCAGTACGCGACCCGTGGTGGTGCTCGGTGACGCTTCGTACTCGATCTACCTGTGGCACTGGCCGCTCCTCGCGCTCCCGGTCCTCGTGCGCGGAGCGCCCACGCCGTGGCCGTTCCGCGTCCTGCTCGTCGCCGCGGCGGTCGCCGTCGGCCTGGTCAGCGCCGCGGTCCTGGAGCGTCGTGCACGTCGACTGCTCGAACGCTGCCGTCCGCGGACCACGATGGTGCTCGCCGTGGCGGCGGCGGCCGCGCTCGTCGTCCCGAGTGTGGCCGCCGTGTCGGCGCGCACGACCTCGGACGTCCGGGTCCCCGGCCCCGACGCCACGAGCGCAGCCCTCGGCCCGAGCGCCCCCGATGTCGTTCCCGCGAACGTCACGCCGGGGCTCACGGATGTGCTCCGCGACCTGCCCTTCCCGTACCCGGCACACTGCGTGGCGGAACTGCTCGACCCGCCACCCGACCCGTGCGTGACCGACGCGGGACGAACCCGTCGTGTCGCACTGCTCGGGGACAGCCACGCGATGCAGTGGGCGGACGTCGTCCGACGTGCGGCGGAGGACGCCCGAGTCGGCCTGACCGTCCACGGGCGAGCCGCCTGCCCGTTCGCGGACATCCGGGTGGTCAACCCGCAACTCGGTCGCGAGTACCGCGAGTGCGATGCGTGGCGACGAGCGACGTTCGCGAGCATCCGCGCTGAACGTCCGGAGGTCGTCGTGGTCGGAGAGGCAACGTCGCTCTACCGGGGGCGCCAGGTGGACGACGCTCCCTTCGAGCGCGTGTGGCGCGACGGCATCCGGCGGTCCCTCGCCGCCCTGCCCGCCGGGACGCGTGTCGTCTTCCTCCAGGACACGCCGTCGTGGTCGTTCGACCCGAACGAGTGTCTCGCGCGCCACCTCGAGGCGGCGGACCAGTGTGCGCGCCCAATCGGGGAGCTGCTCGACGCCGGTGTCCGTCGTGAGGTCCGCGGCCTCGGACCACCGGTGACGGTGATCGACCCCCTGTCGGCACTGTGCGACCGCGTCTGCTCCCCGGTCCTGTGGAACGTGCTCGTGTACCGCGATCGGTCCCACCTCACCGCCACCGCCGCCCGCGAGCTCGGCGGGCCGCTCCGGCACCGACTCTCCGCGATATTCCGTCCGTGATATGTTGTACGTCATGGTGTCCTCCGATCGATCGACCGTCCTCGTCACAGGTGGGGCGGGCTACATCGGGTCACACGTGGTCCGACTCCTCGTCGAAGCAGGCAGGGACGTCGTCGTGATCGACGACCTCTCCACCGGTGAGCTGCACCGGATCGGCGGTGTCCCCTTCGTGCACCTCGACCTCGCGTCCGTCCGTGCACGAGCCCGCCTCGGCGACACGATCCGTGCTCACGGTGTCGGCGGTGTCGTGCACCTCGCGGCGATGAAGCAGGTGGGGGAGTCCGTCGATCGCCCCACCTGGTACTTCGATCGCAACATCGGCGGCCTGACCAACCTCCTGGCTGCGATGGAGGACTGCGACGTCCGCGATCTGGTCTTCTCGTCGTCGGCTGCGGTGTACGGCGACGTCGCCGGTGGGCAGGTGCGTGAGGAACACCCCTGTGTGCCGGTCAACCCCTACGGGCAGTCCAAGCTCGTCGGGGAGTGGATGCTGACCAACGCCGCCCGTGCGTGGGGCATGCGGGGGATCAGCCTGCGCTACTTCAACGTCGCGGGTACGGGGTGGCCAGAGCTGCGCGACCGAGCCGAGACGAACCTCGTGCCGATCGTCATCCGGGCGGTCCGTTCAGGACGACCGGTGCCCGTGTTCGGGACCGACCACCCGACGGCGGACGGCTCCTGCGTCCGCGACTACATCCACGTCGCCGACCTTGCCGACGCCCACGTCGCCGCGCTCGACCACCTCCACGGAGCGGATGCCGGACACACCGCGGTCAACCTCGGAACGGGGCGCGGCACGTCCGTGCTGGAGATCGTGCAGGCGGTCTCGGCGTGCGCGGCACGCCCGGCGGTCGTCGACGCCCTCCCGCCACGCGCCGGTGACCCCGTGACCGTCGTGGCCGACCCGTCGCGTGCCGTCCGGCTCCTCGGCTGGCGGGCCCGTCGCAGCGTGGCCGACGCGGTCAGGAGCGCGTGGTCCGCCTCACTCCCCGCCGATCCCGCCGATCCCGCCGACCCGCCCGTCCCGACTGCCCCCGCCGGCCCGACCGTCCCCGCCGTCGCCGTCCCCGCCGGCTCGGCTGGTTGAGCCGGTTCCGACGCCGTGCCCGCTCCTCATCCCGGAAGGAATCCGATGTCCTCGAACCATCCGTACGACCGGACCAAGCGTGTCCTCGACGTCATCGCGGCGCTGGTCCTGCTCGTCCTCTCTGCGCCCGTGTGGCTGCTCGTGACGATCGCACTGCTCCTCGTGCAGGGGCGGCCGGTGTTCTTCCGACAGCGCCGGACCGGGCTGCACGGGACGACCTTCTCGATGCTCAAGTTCCGGACGATGCTGCCGGACATCGACGGCACCGGTACCGCGAGTGATCATCTCCGCGTCACGCCGCTCGGAGCGTTCCTGCGTGCGACGAGCCTGGACGAACTCCCGAACCTGCTCAACGTGCTCCGCGGTGAGATGAGCATCGTCGGCCCACGACCGATGCTCGCGATGTTCATCGAGCACCATGCTCGGGACGGCCACGGCCTCCGGCACGCAGTCCGGCCGGGGGTCACCGGGCTCGCGCAGGTCAACGGCCGGAACGACCTCGAGTACGTCCGACGCTTCGAGTACGACCTCGAGTACGTCCGACGTCGCTCGCTCGGCCTCGACTTCGTCGTCCTGCTCCGCACCGTGCCGGAGGTCCTCTCCCGACGCGGCGCCTCCGGTGCCGAGCCCTGCGCTCTCGGCGCGACGGACGCCGCGGCCGGGGTACAGGCGCCGGTGCTCGGGGAGACCGAGCGGGCGGGGGGCGGTGCTGCGGCCGACCCGCACGACGGCCGGGCCGGGGAGACCGAACGCCACCTTGCCGAGGTCGGGGTCGGCAGTTCCGTGTGAGGTGACAGAGCGGACCGGGCTGCCCGGCCCGCTCGCATCCCGCCGACGAAGGGGCGGTTCGACATCGGTCGAACCGCCCCTTCGTCGTGCGTCATGCTCGGCTGCTCCGGCTCCGGCGGCGTTCTGATCGGGCGCGCTCGACGTACCGGGTGAAGGCGTCCCAGACCACGCGACGGTCGAAGTCCTCAGTGGCGCGGCGGTGTCCGCCGTGGGCGATCGTCCGTCGGAGCGTCGGGTCGGTCGCCACCGCCCGGAGTGCTCGTCCCGTCGCTCGTCGGTCACCGACGGGGACGACGAGCCCTGTCGCGCCGTGCGCCACGAGGTCGGCGAGGCCCGTGCAGTCGCTCACCACGACGGGGAGGCGCGTCGCCCACGCCTCCAGGACGACGGTCGGCAGCCCTTCGCGGTGCGAGGGGAGGCAGAAGACGTCGAACCCGCTGTACTCCTCGGCCGGGTCGTCCACGTTGCCGGTCATCGTCACCCAGTCACCGCACAGCAGCTCCTGGACGTCGTCGTCGAGGAGTTCGGTGCCCTCGTCGAGTCCGACGAGCACGAGGCGGGCCGGTACCCCGTCGTCCCGGACGTCCGCGACGGCACGGACGAGGGTCTCGACGCCCTTGTCCCTCGTGACGCGACCCACGAAGCCGATCACGAACTCGTCGTCGTCCACCCCCCATCGTCCACGCACTGAGGCTCGGAGCGCGGGGTCGTCGGCGATCGCCGTCGCACGAGCGACGTCGGTCCCCACCACCGAACCGGCTCCCACGACGTCGATGCGGTCGATCGGCAGGCCGAGCTCCCCGCACCGGCGACGGAGTCCGTGACCCACCGCGAGGGTGTGTGTCGACATGAGCACGGACAGTCGTTCCGACTCGACGAGGAGTCGCCGTGCGAGCCCCGTCGCCGTCTCGAGGCGGAGGCCGTGGAGGACCTGCACGCGGGTCGGCACCCCCGTCAGCCGGGCGGCGACGCCCGCGAGCAACGTGGCCTTCGGCGTGCCGTACACGACGGTCTCCGGGCGCAGTCGACGCATGAGCCCGACGAGCTCGAGCAGCGCGCGGAGGTCTCGTGCGGGGGACGGATCGCGGGCGAGTGCGAGGGCGTGAGCCGGCACCCTCTCCCGCGCGGCGACGCGATCGAGTCGCCCGGTGTCGCCGGCAGCGACCGTGACGGGTGCCAGCGAGGTCGTGGTGAGGTGGCGCAGCTGGTCTCGCATCACGACGTCGAGGGTCGCGTCGACCGTCTTCACGACGAGTGTGCCGGAACGGGGTGTGGTCATCAGGGCCTCCGGTGGTGTGGTGGGGGTCGGTCACGTGGTGACGAGGTAGCGCGGACGCCGGAGCCCCGCGTTCCGCAGTGCTTGTCCAGCGGTCCAGCAGAGGTCGTGTGCGGACTGCAGGACGACGGGTGTACCCAGGCTGCGTGCGAGCCGGCGGCGCGAGGCGATCACTCTCCGTGCCGATGCCGAGAAGGCACGGGTCCTCCGGCTGTGCATGCCGTCGTGCACCCGGTACTGCACCAGGCGCTCACCGACGTTCCCGAGGGTGCACGTCGCACTGAGGCGCAGCCACAGGTCGTAGTCCTGCATCCGCACGCAGCCCGGGTCGTAGCCGCCCACCCGTTCCAGCGGCGGTCGCCGGAGCACCATCGCCGAGTGCACGAACACGTTCCGCCGGAGGAGCTGCCGAGCGGTGTCCTCCGTCGGGACGTCGATGTGTCCCCGAGGTCGTCCGTCCTGGTCGATCACCGTGGCGGCCGAGCCGACGCCGGCCCACTCGGGGTGCTCGTCGAGCGCTGCGATCTGCCGCTCGAGGCGGTGTGGTTCGGCGATGTCGTCCGCGTCCAGCCTGGCGAAGAACGGCGTGTGCGTCGCGCCGAGGACGGTGTTCAGGGTCGCGGCCGTGCCCTGTCGGGAGGGGGTCTTGAGGACCCGGACCCGTGGGTCGGCCATCCAGGACGGACGATCGCCCTCGAGCGGTACGCCGTCCAGCGCCACGACCACCTCGAGATCCTCGATGGTCTGTGTGAGGACGGATGCGACGGCCGCGTCGAGGTGTGCGTCGAGACGGACCGTGGGGACGGCGACGGTGACGAGCGGCAGCCCGCTGCGTCGAGCAGCATTCGACATAGGCATATTGTATACTAGGACAATGCACCCGATCCTGAAGCCGTCCCCGGGCCGACGCGCACCGGGGAACGGGTTCCGGGTGTTCGTGCTGCTCGCTGCAGCGGCCCCGGGCATCGCCGGTCGGGGCGTGCAGTTCCTGGCGCTCGCCTGGTTCGCCACCCTCGTCCGGCCGGAGCAGTACGGCGCGTTCGCCGTGCTGCAGACGCTCGTCGTCGGAGCAGCGAGCGTCGTCGGGAGCACCGTCGGCATCACCGCCAACACGGCTGCGGCCGAGCGGGGTGTTCGCGGTCCGCGGCTCTTCGCGGTCGTCGGCGCCATGGTCCGCCTGCGAGCGGGCGTGCTCATCGTCAACGCGTGCGCGTCCTTCCTCGTCGTGCTCGTCGGTTTCGTCGTCCTCACCCGCCCGGCGACGCCCGGCGAGCTCGTACCGGCGGTCGTCGCCGGAGCGCTCGGTGGTGCCGTCCCGGTGGCGGAGGTCCTCGTCGGGGTCCTCGCGGGCTCCGGTCGTCCCGGCGTCGCCGCTGCGCTCGACGCGCTCCGCGGGGTCGGCGGCGCCGCAACGGCCGTCCTCGTCGGGGTGCTGTCCGACGGCGGTGCGGCCGCCGCGGGACTGGTCGTCCCCGACGTCGTGATCGCCGTCGTGGTCCTGGTCGGCGCCACCCGTCGGCCCCGGACGCCCGTCGGTCTGCACCCGAGGGCACGCGAGGGCGCTGCGGTCGGGATCGCAGCGAACGTGCTCGGGCAGGTCGCGGTCTGGGTGGTCATCGCCGCGGTCGGCTCGGTGGGCGGTCCTGTCGCGATGGGCGTGTACGGCGTCGCGATGCGGTTCGCGTCCGTCATCACGGTCGCACCGGTGTACCTCGGGAAGGTCGTCGTGCGCCACTTCGTCGAGGGGACGGACGCCCCCGGAAGGTGGACCCCCCGGTCGTTCGTCGTGGTCGTGGGAGTGCTCTGCGCGGTCGGCTCGGTGGTGTCGCTCCTGGTCCTCGCGCTCGGCTTCCCCGAGCTGGTCGACCGGTACCCGGGAGTCGTGCCGGTGACGGTCGCGGTCCTGCTGGTGACCTCGGTCCGGGCGGTCCTGATCTGCGTCGGCCAGGTCTGCGTCGCCCGCCGGGCCTGGCGTACCTGGTTCTTCGCGGACCTCGTCGCGTGCGGTGTGACCACCGCGTCGGTGGCGGTGTCCGTTGCCCTCGGCGCCGGGTTGAGCACTGTCGTCCTCGTGTCCGGCCTGGGGCACGTCGCCGGCATCGCCGTGCGGCTCGCGGGACTCCGCGGCCTCGGCGCTCTCCCGGCGCGCGGATCGGTGGTCGCGCGGTGATCGCGAGGAGCACGGTGGCCCGGGCGACGAGCACGACCCGAGTGATCGACGACAGTCGCGCAGCGGTCCACCACCTCGTGCGCGCGGCGGCGGTGGTCCCCGTCCTGCTCAGCCTCGGCGTCCTCGTGTCCGGGCACGGTGACGCTCGCGCCTTCACGGTCCCCGTCGCCGTGCACGCGGTCCTCGTCGTCCTCGCCCTCGAGGTCTCGCGGCTGCTCGCACTCGGCGTCCGCTTCGACGGCCTGACGCTCTTCAGTGCCTGGGAGGCCGCCCGCGGGTGCGTCGCGCCGGTGATCATCCAGTACGTGGGGAACGGCTCGGCGTTCCACTACCGGCTCGGGAACGTGGAGGACTCACGGACGGTACTGATCCTGGGGTCCACCTTCTTCGCGAGCGCGATCGTCGTCAGGCTCGTCGTCGGACTGGTCGGTGGCCGGACGCGCGGTGACGTCGGACGGCAGGTCGCTCGACTCCGACCGTCGCGCATCCCGACGTGGGTCCTGATCGTCGCCGGCAGCGTCGGGATGGTCATCCGGTTCCCGACCCCCGGCGCTGTTCTCGGGTTCCTGTCCGGAGCGATCGAGCAGCTCCAGGGCAACGACCAGATCGGGAGCAGCGGGATCGTGCTCATCGGCATGGTGCTCCGCCCGCTGCTGTTCGTCGGCCTCGTCCTCGAACTCCGTCGACGTCGTTCGGAGGGCCGACGCTGGTCCTGGCTGCTCCTGCCGCTCGGGCTGGTCCTCGTCTTCGGGCTCGCGTCCTACGGCCTGAACCGTGCAACGGTGGCGTACGCGGTCTTCGCAGCGGTGTTCGTGTTCCTCGACCGCTCCGAGCGCCGTCTGCAGATCGTGCCGATGATCACCGCGGTGGCCGCGCTCGGCACGTTCTTCGTCGGTATCGGGACGCTCCGGGCGACGCTCTGGGTCAGTCGGACGGCGCTCGATGCGCCGACGATCGGGATCGTCCCGGCGCTGCAGTCCGTGATCCCGTACTTCGGGACCCCGATGCAGCTCGCGGCGGCGCTACCGTGGATCGAGGCGTCGAACCCGTTCGGGCTCCGGACCTTCGGCCTGTCCCTGCTGTCGCCCGTCCCCGGCGCCCCGGACGTCGCGAGGACCGAGTCGAGCACCGCCGTCTACAACCACGTCGTCTACCACAGCTTCCTCGGCAAGGACCAGCTCCTACCGACCTGGTTCGAGGGCTACCTCTGCTTCGGCCTCGTCGGGGTGGTGCTCGCCGGTGCGTCCGCGGCACTCATGCTGAGCCTGAGCGACACCCTCCGTCTCCGGGCGAGCACGGTTCTCTCCGCTTACGGCAGCGCGCTGCTGGTGCTCTGGAGCGCCCAGGCCGGCGTCACCTCGTTCGGGGTCATCGAGCAGAACGTCATCTACTTCGTCCTCGTGCCGATGGCCCTCGGGCTCGTCGGCACCCCTCCTGAGGTACGTGCCTCACCGAACCACGAAAGGCCACAGCGTGAAGATCCTCATGCTCTCCGGCATCTTCGGCCAGACCGCGGAGTACCGCGCCACGCACATGGCCGAGACCCCCGACAGCCTGTTGGCCGACGGCCTGGCGGCGGTCGGCGTCGACGTGACGACCGCACCACCGCACTTCCGCGGTGACTGGCGCGGCTACGACGTCGTCCACCTGAACCACCTCACGAACGCGTGCCTCCGTGCGCTGGCGCCGTCGCGGCAGCGCATCGTCTTCACGCACCACACGAGCGGGTGGAAGCCGTGGCACCACCGCCTCGTCCGGAACGCCGTCGAGCGCCGCGCCGACCGCGTCGTCGTCTTCACCGCGGACGAACGTCGTCGGCTCGGGAGGCACGTGCGCGACGAGAAGGTCGCCGTCATCAGGAGCGCACTGGCCGTCGAGCGCTTCGCTCCGGCGCCGCACCGGGCCCCGGCTCCCGGCGAGCCGTGGGAGCTGCTGTACGTGGGGCAACTGGTCGCCTTCAAGCGGGTGCACCTGGCACTCGAGCTCGTCCGACGGATGCGCGCAGCAGGCCGCCACGCTCGGCTCCGGATCGTGTCCCACCGTGAGACCCTGCGGCCCGAGCTCGAGGCCGAGGCCCGTCGTCTCGGGGTCGCCGACGCCGTGGAGTACCTCGGAACGCGCACGCGCGACGAGATCGGTCCGGAGATGGCGAGGGCGCACTTCCTGGTCCTGCCGTCACACCGCGAGGCCCTCTCGACCGTGACGAGCGAGGCTGCGCTGACGGCACTGCCCGTCCTGCTCTTCGACGTCAGCGGCGCTGACGAGCAGGTCCCGACCGGGTGGGAGCGTCCGCACCCGGACGACGTCGAACGGTGGTTCGACCTCGCGCTGCACCGTGTCGACCACTACGCCGGAGCAGCGGCGGCCTTCGAGCAGAACGCCGCGGCGGTCCGGGACCGCCTGGGGATCGACCGCGCCGTCCGTGAGCACGTGCAGCTGTACCGATCCCTCCTCTGACCTCCACCACCTCGACCCGAACCAGAACGGAACGCCATGGACCTCTCGATCCTGCTCCGCGCCCTCCGCAAGGGGTGGCTCCTCATCCTCGGCGGCGCCGTCCTCGGCCTGCTCGGCGCCGCAGTCGTCAACGTCACCGCCGTGCCGGAGTACAAGGCGACCACGAGCCTGTACGTCTCGGTCGGCGGCTCCACCAACTCGAGCGAGCTCGCCCAGGGCGGCACGGCCGCTGAGCAGAAGGTGCAGTCCTTCGCGGCGGTGGCCACCGGGGCTCGCGTCCTCCAACCGGTCATCGACGAACTCGGGCTCCGGATGACGTCGAACGAGCTCGCCGAGAAGGTGGCGACGCAGACCCCGATCGACAGCGTCATCATCGACATCACGGTCACCGACGGCTCACCGACCAGGGCGAGCGCCATCGCGAACGCCATCGGTGCAAGCCTCGCCGACGTCGTCACCGGGACGCTCGAGACGCCGAGCGCGGACGGGACGAGCCCGTTCCGCATCGAGACCGTGCAACCTGCGCTCGTCCCGGAGGCGCCCGCGACACCACGCATCGTGTCGAACCTCGTCGGCGGACTCGCGCTGGGCCTCCTGGCCGGCCTCGCCGCTGCGGCGGTGCGCGTCGCCCTCGACACCCGTCTCGAGGGGCGGGCCGACGTCGAGGAGGCCGGGAGCACCCCGGTGCTGGGCGAGGTGCCGTACCACCGCGACTTCCGTGACCGGCCGCTCGCCGTCCACAGCGACCCGCTCGCGCCACGCTCCGAGGCGTTCCGACGACTCCGCACGAACCTGCGCTTCCTCGAACTCGGGCGCGACTCGAAGAGCTTCGTCGTCACGTCCTCGTTGCCGGCCGAGGGGAAGAGCACCGTCGCGGTCAACATGGCGCTCGCGCTCGCCGAGGACGACCAGCGTGTCGTGCTTGTCGACGGCGATCTCCGTCGACCCAGGGTCGCCGAGCTGATGGGCGTCGAGGGCGCGGTCGGTCTGACGGACGTCCTCATCGGCCGCGCCGAGCTCCAGGACGCGCTGCAGCCGTGGGGCCGAGGTGGCCTGGTGGTCCTGCCCTCCGGACAGGTCCCCCCGAACCCGGCGGAGATGCTCAGCAGCACGGGCATGACGGCGATCCTCGCCGACCTCGAGGCGCGCTTCGACGTGGTCGTCATCGACGCACCGCCGCTCCTGCCGGTGGCGGACGCAGCGATCCTCGGACGGATCGCGGGCGGTGCGCTCCTGGCCGCAGCGACGCGCAGGACGAGCCGGAAGCACTTCGCGCAGGCCGCCGCTGCGCTGCGGGATGCCGGGTCCGAGCCGCTCGGGACGGTGATCACGATGGCCCGTGCCTCGTCCCGCGACCCGTACGCCCTGAACTACTCCTACCGGTCGCCGCGCTGACCTCGTCGCGCTGACGGACGAGGGCGGGGAACCAGGGGTTCCCCGCCCTCGTCGTGTTCGAGCCTGGACGGCGCGCTGGTGCTGCTGCTCGCAGCACCGGGACAGGGTGCGCGTTCCGTGGACGGTCCGGCCTGGAGGGACCGGGTGCGTCGGTACCGCTGCTCGCGTCGTCGACGCGGGCGGGCTGGGCATCGGCGGCAGCGCCGTCCGCATCGGCGGGCGCCGGACGTCGCCGCTGGGTACTGGGAACACGAGAGGGCGCCCGCGGTCAGCGGGCGCCCTCTCGTGGTGTGCGGCGGGTGAGTCGGGTTCAGCGAGCGGAGGAGGGAAGGACCTTCGAGCCGGATCCGAGCTCGTTGAAGTCCGGTTCGTCACCGTCGTAGTAGATCGTGTTGTCGGTGCCGCTGCTCGTGACGGTGTCGACGGTGTGCACCGTGATGGTGTTGTGGTCCCCTTCTACGGTGAGCTGCTTCACGTCACCGACGGTGAGCGTGTTGCCGTTCCCCAGGACGTCGAACACGTCGCAGCCGTCGTGCTTGCTCTGCTGGTCGTCGGCCTGGAGTGCCGCGACGCCGTCGACACACTCGGCGGCCGCCGGGGCGCTGGCGCTGGCGGTCGGAGTCGGGGACGGCCTGGGGGTGTTCGCCGTGCAAGCGTTGAGTGAGACGAGTGCCGAGGCGGCGAGGGCGCTGACGATCATCCGAGTGCGCATGGGGTCCTTCTGTGTCGAGTTGGTTCCTGGTCGAGGTGGTGCCGCAGGGGCGGGCGGAGTGCTCGTGTACTCCGCCCGCCCGGCCCAGCACTCACAGAGTGCTGGGGGATGTCACTCGGCTGGAGTGATCGTGAACGGCGGGAGCGAGGTGGTCTCGCCGTCCTTCGTCTGGCTCACCGTGAAGGTGTACGGGCCGTTACCGAGCCACTTCGTCACCGACCAGTCGCCGGTGTTGGTGACCTGGGTGGTCACCTTCGCCAGACCGTTGCCCGGATCGAGGGTGATCGTCGCCCCTGCCGCGCCGGTGCCGCGGAACGTCTCGGAGCGGTTCGGGGTGAACCTGTCACCGTCTGCGTGGCTGGTGATCGCGAAGGGCTGATCGACCGGGGCGGCGGGCTTGTTCACGTGCAGCGTCGTCGATCCGTTCGGGGCGCCGTTCGTGGTCTGCGAGACCTCGAGGACGTAGGAGCCGCCGCCGAGCCACTTGGTGGCCTTCCACGTGCCGTCGGTGCCGACCTTCGCGGTGACGTCGGCGGAGCTGAAGTTGCTGACGTGCACGAGGATGTCGGAGCCGGGGGTACCGGTACCGGTGACGGCGACCGACTCGTTCTTGTGTTCCGAGCCGTCCTCGGGCGACGTCACTGCGAAGGGACGCACGACCGACGAGGGCTGGTTGATCTGGATGCTCGTGCGACCGTTCTCCGCGCCCTTCGTGGTCTGGTAGACGTCGAAGTCGTACGCGCCGGAACCGACGTACCGGTTGACCGACCACTTGCCGTTCAGCGGGACCGTCGTGGTGACGGTCGACAGGCCCGGGACCTTCGGGTCGATCGTGATCGTGCTGCCCGGGGTGCCGGTACCCGTGAAGGCCACCACCTCGTTCTTGTGGGTGGAACCGGAGGTCGGCGCGGTGACCTCGAACGGTCCGTCGACGGGCGTGCCGTCCTCGACCAGCTCGATGCCGTCGACACGGCTCTCCTGCCCCTTCGCGGTCTGCACGACGTCGAACCGGTAGGTCCCGATGTTCATCGGGCGGTCGATGGTCCAGGTGCCGTCCCAGGCCACGGTGGTGGAGTAGTCCGCCAGGCCGCCGAACGCGTCGAGCAGGACCGTCGCGCCGGGCGTGCCGGTCCCGGTGAAGCGCACGGTGGACTTCGCCGGGTAGGTGTCACCGGACTGGGGCGACGTCAGGGTCACCGGGGTGACGACTGCATCGCGAGTGAGCACGACCTCCGCAGTCGTGACCGTGTTGCCGCGTGCGGTCTGGGTGACGGTGTAGGTGTGCTCGCCGTCCTGGACCTTCTCGACCGGGATCGAGAACACGCCGTTCTCGACCGTGCCCGAGGCAACCGGAACACCGTTCTCGGTGACCTCGATCCGCGAGCCGTCCGCGCCCGTACCGGTGACCGTCGCGGTCGAGCCCGCGATCGCAGCTTCAGGCCCGGTCGCGGTGACTGCGGCACCGAAGTCGGCCTCCGTCGTCACGGTCTGCGAGCCCTCGATGCCGGTCTGCTCGACGGTCAGGGTGTGCTTGCCGGCACCGAGCGACCGGATCTGCGTGGACCACTTGCCGTCCTTCACGGTCGTGGTTCCCAGCGTCTTGCCGGTCTCGTCCTTGACGGTGATCGTCGCGCCGTCGACGCCGGCGCCAGTGACTGTCGCCTCCTTCGTGACGTCGTCCGCGAACTGGACCGTAGCGGTCGGGTTCTCGACCGTGGACTTGCCGGGGTTGACCGTCAGCTCCGCCCGGGTGCGGTTGTAGCCCTTCGTGATGCCCTCGACCACGAGCGTGTACTCGCGGTCCTCCAGCGGGACCGTCTTCAGGCGGTAGGTACCGCTCGAGCCGGCGGTGGCAGGCTCTCCGAGCTGCGTGGCGGCGTGGCCCTTCTCGTAGACCTCGACCTTCGTGCCGGCCGGTGCGTTGCCGCGGATGCTCAGCTCGGGTTCCTCAGGATCGATCTCGAAGCCATCGGCCGGAGAGGTCACCGAGACACCCGGGCCGTAGTCGATGTCGAGTGCGGCGCGACCGGCGTCCGCATCCCGGACCTTCTGCACGACGTCGATGTTGTAGAGGCCGGGCTCGTTCGGAGCGTTCACGGTGCCGGTCCAGTTGCCCGCACCGTCTGCGGTGGAACCGCCGACCACCTTCTCGGCGGTACGGAACTCGATCGGCGCGTTCGGCTGAGCGGTACCGGAGAGCTGCACGGTCTTCATGACCTCCGAGCTGAACTCGGCGTTCGCGGTCACCGGAGCAACCTCGAGCTTGACCTCGACATCCGTCTCCGCGATCACCTCGCCGCCGTTCCAGGCCGTGAGGTGCACCGTCGTCGTGCCGATCGCAAGTTCCGTCAGCTGCTGCGTGAACTTCCCGCCGACCACATCGACGTTGCGCTTCTTCTCAGTGCCCTTCGCCGTGGTCCAGCTGATGTCCACATCCGTCGTGTCGGACGACGCGACGCCGGAGAGCGTTGCCGTGCCACTCTCGAGATCGATGTCCGAGGCGATCGCGTTGAGATTCGGCGTGATGTCAGCGACGTCATCGCTGATGACGTCGGTGTAGTAGCCGTTGTTGCCATACCATGTCAGATTCTCGCCCTGGAGAGTTGCTCCGTCGCTCACGCGCGAGATCGCAAGTCTCTCGATCCCGTTGTACTTCGCCGGAACGATGCTCATCAATTGGTCCGCTGAACCGTCGCACGTGACGAACCGCATGTTTGCCCTACCGGTCAGACACCGCGTTCCGTCCATTGTCTGCACGGGTCCGACGCCGTTCAGAGCGGGGACGATGATCTCGTCAGCCCACGCTGCCGCTGCTGCCCTGTCCGACTTGAATTCCTGCTTCTCGATCGAGCCATCTGCCCGAACCCGCAAGGCGGTCACCCGAGGATAGCTTTGACGATCCCAGATTGCTGGATCCATGACCCACTTCATCGTGCTTGTAGTCGGGATGTCGGGGCTTCTCGAATCAGCGTTCGCGGCAGCGGGCCCGAAGCTCAACCCGGTGACGATGGTGGCAGCGGCGAGCCCAGCGGCCCCGACTGCGCGGAGTGTCTTCTTCATGTGAGTGGAGATGTCTTTCAATGCGTGCCGTGTTGACACACGGCTCCAACATGGACATATGAAATATTGCATGCGTCGCTGAAGGCCTCCTGCATGCGATGCATACGTGAACCTGCGCCTTCTCGACGCAACTTCGCTTGGCCGCGCTTGACACGCCTCTCGCCCGGAGTAAACTTGAGCCCATCGGACGCAAGTCCGAGCAGACTTCATCACTCCAGCGAAAGGGAGCCCCATGGGACGTGCAGTAGGCATCGACCTCGGAACCACCAACTCCGTCGTCTCCGTACTCGAAGGTGGCGAGCCCACCGTCATCGCCAACGCCGAGGGGCTCCGCACGACGCCCTCGATCGTGGCGTTCACGAAGGACGGCGAGGTGCTCGTCGGCGAGACCGCGAAGCGCCAGGCCGTCACGAACGTCGACCGCACCATCGCGAGCGTGAAGCGCCACATCGGTACCGACTGGAAGGTCGACATCGACGGCAAGAGCTACACGCCGCAGGAGATCTCGGCCCGTACCCTCGGCAAGCTCAAGCGCGACGCCGAGCAGTACCTCGGCGAGGACGTGACCGACGCGGTCATCACCGTCCCGGCGTACTTCAACGACGCCGAGCGCCAGGCCACGAAGGACGCCGGTGAGATCGCCGGCCTCAACGTCCTCCGCATCATCAACGAGCCGACCGCTGCGGCCCTCGCCTACGGCCTCGACAAGGGCAAGGAGGACGAGCTCATCCTGGTCTTCGACCTCGGTGGCGGCACGTTCGACGTCTCCCTGCTCGAGGTGGGCAAGGACGACGACTTCTCCACGATCCAGGTCCGCGCGACCTCGGGTGACAACCGCCTCGGCGGCGACGACTGGGACCAGCGCATCGTCGACCACCTCGTCAAGAAGTTCAAGGACGAGCACGGCGTCGACCTGTCCACGGACAAGATCGCGAAGCAGCGTCTCAAGGAAGCCGCTGAGCAGGCGAAGAAGGAGCTGTCGTCGCAGATGTCGGCGAACATCCAGCTCCCGTACCTGACGCTGACCGCGGACGGCCCCCTCAACCTCGACGAGACCATCTCGCGCGCACAGTTCGAGCAGATGACCTCCGACCTGCTCGACCGCACGAAGAAGCCCTTCAACGACGTCATCAAGGAGGCGGGTGTCAGCGTCAACGACATCGCCCACGTGGTGCTCGTCGGTGGTTCGACCCGCATGCCCGCCGTGGCCGAGGTCGTCAAGAGCCTGACCGGCGGCAAGCAGCCGAACCAGGGCGTCAACCCGGACGAGGTCGTCGCCGTCGGCGCCGCCCTGCAGGCCGGTGTCCTGAAGGGCGAGCGCAAGGACGTCCTGCTCATCGACGTCACGCCGCTGTCCCTCGGCATCGAGACCAAGGGTGGCCTGATGACGAAGCTCATCGACCGCAACACCGCGATCCCGACCAAGCGCAGCGAGACCTTCACGACCGCCGACGACAACCAGCCGTCGGTCGCGATCCAGGTCTTCCAGGGCGAGCGCGAGTTCACCCGCGACAACAAGCCGCTCGGCACCTTCGAGCTCACCGGCATCGCGCCGGCTCCCCGTGGCGTGCCGCAGGTCGAGGTCACCTTCGACATCGACGCCAACGGCATCGTGCACGTGTCCGCAAAGGACAAGGGCACCGGCAAGGAGCAGTCGATGGTCATCTCCGGCGGCTCGTCGCTGCCGAAGGAGGACATCGAGCGCATGGTGCGCGAGGCCGAGGAGCACGCCGCCGAGGACAAGGCCCGCCGCGAGGCCAACGAGCGTCGCAACCAGGCCGAGCAGCTCGTCTACTCGATCGAGAAGCTCATCAAGGAGAACGACGACAAGCTCCCCGCGGACGTCAAGTCCGAGGTGCAGGCCGACGTCGACTCCCTGAAGTCGGCCCTCGCGGGTGACGACGACGAGGCCGTGAAGACCGCCTTCGACAAGCTCAACGAGTCGCAGGGCAAGCTCGGCCAGGCCATCTACTCGCAGCAGGACGCGGGCGCCGCGGCCGGTGGCGAGCAGCCGACCGCCGACGGCCAGGGGCAGCAGGCGGACGACGAGGACATCGTCGACGCCGAGGTCGTGGACGACGAGGACGACAAGGACAAGAAGTAACGATGACGGACCCCAAGGACAACGTGCCGAACGAGGACGAGCCCCAGGTCGAGGGCGACGCCACCAACGCGCAGGAGCCCGAGGACCTCATCGAGGCGGAGGGGCCGGACGTGGAGATCCCCACGGACGGCCCCGCCGCCGGCGGCCCGCAGGCCGACCAGGCGGGTGCCGACGAGGCCAGCGACCTCTCGCCGGAGGACCAGGCCCTGCTCGACGACGCGGCCCGCGGCATGGAGGAGGACAAGCTGTCGCAGGCCGACCGCGACCTCGTGGCCGACATGCGCGCCGACATGCTCCGCGCGCAGGCCGAGCTGGTGAACTTCCGGAAGCGCGTCGAGCGCGACCGTGAGGCGAACCGCGACGCCGTCATCGCCGAGGTCGTCCGTGCCCTGCTGCCGGCCCTCGACGACCTGACCCGCGCCGAGGCGCACGGCGACCTGACCGAGGGCCCCATGCAGGTCATCGGCCAGAAGATCCGCGGCGGCTTCGAGAAGTTCAAGCTGGTGCAGATCGGCGAGAAGGGCGAGCTCTTCGACCCGAACGTGCACGAGGCGATCGTGCAGCTGCCCACGCCGGGCGCGACCGACCAGACCGTGGCGGACGTCGTCGAGCCGGGCTACAAGCTCGGCGACCGCGTGCTCCGCGCGGCCAAGGTCGCCGTCGCGGTCCCCGCCTGAGGCTCGGGAAGGAGGTAGGGATTCATGGCCAGTCAGGACTGGTTCGACAAGGACTTCTACAAGGTCCTCGGCGTCGACAAGACGGCGAGCGACGCTGAGCTGAAGAAGACCTACCGGAAGCTCGCCCGGCAGTACCACCCGGACTCCAACCCGGGTGACGCCGCGGCCGAGTCCCGCTTCAAGGAGATCAGCGAGGCCTACTCGGTGCTCTCCGACAAGGAGCAGCGCGCCGAGTACGACCAGGTCCGTGCCATGGGCTCGGGTGCCCGCTTCACCGCGGGTGGCCCGGGCCAGGGCGGCGGGTTCGAGGACGTCTTCGGTGGGATGTTCGGCCAGCAGGGCGGGCAGCGCGTCCGCTTCGGTCAGGGCGGCGGCCGCGGCGGTGCCGGCGGCTTCGAGGACATCCTCGGTGGCATGTTCGGGGGCGGTCAGGGTTTCGGGCAGTCGTCCGGCGGCTTCCGCGGCTTCGGCGGTCCGACCAAGGGCCGCGACGTCACCGCGTCGACGACGCTCGACTTCACCACCGCGATCGCCGGTGACACCGTCAAGCTCTCGCAGGGCAACGGCCGACCGGTGAACGTCCGCATCCCCGCGGGCGTCGCTGACGGGCAGAAGATCCGCCTGCGCGGGCGCGGCGAGCCGAGTCCGGACGGCGGAGAGGCCGGCGACCTGGTCGTCAGCGTCTCCGTCCGGAAGCACCCGGTCTTCGAGCGGGACGGTCAGCACCTCCGCGTGGACGTCCCCGTGACGTTCGTCGAGGCGGCGCTCGGCGCGACGATCCAGGTGCCGACGCTCGGCGGCGAGCCCGTCAAGCTCAAGGTCGCCCCCGGCACGCCGTCCGGCCGCGTCCTGCGCGTCAAGGGACGCGGGGTCACGACCAAGAGCGGCACCGGTGACCTGCTCGCAACCGTGCAGGTCGCGGTGCCGTCGCACCTGTCGGACAAGCAGCGCGAGGCCGTCGAGGCCCTCCGCGCCGTCCTGCCCGACGAGGACCCCCGCGAGGACCTCCTCGCCAAGGCGCGCAACTAGCGCTGCGCAACCAGCACGACAACCGGCCTGGAGGCTCGGCGCGGCTCCGTCAGGAAGCCGCACCGGGCCTCCAGGCTGGTTCTGCACCACGCGGACGACGGAAAGGAACCAGCCATGACCGACATGGACGAGAACTCGCCCGTCTTCGCGATCGCGGTGGCGGCGGAGCTCGCGGAGATGCACCCGCAGACGCTGCGGCAGTACGACCGGCTCGGCCTGGTCGTGCCGGGACGCACCCGCGGCGGCTCGCGCCGCTACTCGATGCGCGACGTCGCGCAGCTGCGCGAGATCGCGCGGCTCGGATCAGAGGGGGTGTCGCTGGAGGGGATCCGGCGGGTGCTCGACCTCGAGAACGAGAACCAGGTGCTCCGCGACCGTGTGCGTGAACTGGAGCGTGCGCTCGCCGATCAGCTCATCGCGCGACCGGGCGCCCGTGTCTTCGCGGCGACGACGACCGGCGCTGCGGTCCCGCTGCGCGCCGGCATGCGACCGCAGCGGAACACCGCGGTGGTGCTCTACCGCCCGGAGCGCTGACGTCAGTCGACCGGCGGGTCGAAGAGGTCGCGACGCGCGCCGTCGACCGCGGTGCAGCGGGGGAGCGATGCGCGATCGTCCTCGGGGGAGCAGCGACCGGGACGGTGCGCCCGGACCGTGTCGATGACCGAGCGGACGCAGGACGCGCACACGTCAGGACCGCCCGCGGTCGGGGTCGGGGAGCAGGTGGACCGTCCAGCTCGCCCGCTCCGCGAGCCGTCCGTCGCGGCAGTCGACCGCGACGCGGAGCGCGACGAGGCTGTTCCAGACGTGCTCCCAGGGCCGCGCGCTCCGGATGTCGTCGTGCCGCAGGCGGTAGGTCAGGCCGTCGAGGGTCCCGCTCAGCGCCGCCACGAGCGGGGGGTTGTCGCACGCCGCGAGGAACGTCCGGTAGACCGGGGTGATCGCGTCGGAACCCCATTGCCCGGTGGGCATCGCCATGCAGTCGAGCACGAGCCCGATGCGGCGGAAGAGTGCGGCGCGGTCGCGGTCCCCGAGGCCGCCGATCGTGGTGCGGACGACGCCCCCGACGAGCAGTCGGAGCGTCTGCAGCGTCGGGACGAGTTCGTCGCGGCGGGGGACCGTGACGCGCGTGTACCGGTTCGGGCGGAACTCGACGAGACCGAGGTGCCCGAGGTCCGACAGTGCTTCCCGCACCGGTGCGGCTCCGTACCGTCGTCTGGGTACCCTGGGGCCGTGCCATTCGACTTCGCCGACCACTTCCGGCGCTCCCCGGTCAACGACGAGCCCGACCTCGTCGCGATCGACGGCACCGACCGCTTCATGCTCGACGAGGCACCGCACGTGCACGGCGACGCACTCCGGCAACCCGGTGAGGTCGCCGTCGTCGACGATCGGTACGGGGTGCTGACCCTCGGGGCGATGACCGTGCACGGCGCGTCGGGTGTCCGGGTCGTGCAGGACTCGCTCGTCGGGGTGCGGGCGCTGCAGGCGAACGCGGGCACCTTCGGCCGGAGCGGCTTCGTGCTGACCGAGACGCTCGAGCAGGCCTTCCGCGACGTCCGGCTGGTGCTCCTCCGGCTGTCGAAGTCGAACGACCGGCTCGACGAGTTGGCCCGCGCCGTTGCACGGTGGGCGGCGCCCGACGTGGTCCTGCTCTGCGGCGGGGTCTCGAAGCACATGAACCTGTCGCAGAACGACGTCCTGCGCCGGTACTTCGGCGAGGTCACCGCGTCACGGGGTCGCGGCAAGTCGCGGCTGCTCATCGCGCAGGACCCGCTCCGTGCGACGGCGGTGCGCGCGGACGCGACGAACCGCTGGCCTCGCTCGGTGCACGTCGACGAGCTCGGGATGACGCTCGTCGCGCACGGCGGCGTCTTCGCGGGGACGTCGCTCGACCAGGGCACCCGGGTGCTGCTCGACGTCATGGACGACGCCGTCCCGTCGGCGCGGGTCGCCGTCGATCTCGGGTGCGGGAACGGCGTCATCGCGACTGCTCTGGCGCGCCGCCGCCCGGCCGTCAAGGTGGTCGCGACCGACGTCTCGGCGATCGCCGTGGCGTCGACGCGGGCGACGGCGGTGGCGAACGGCGTCGCGGACCGGGTGACGGTCGTCCGGTCGGACGCGGGCGACGAGCTCGACGAGGGGTCTGCGAAGCTCGTGCTCTGCAACCCGCCCTTCCACGAGGGCACCACGGTGAGCACCGACGCGGCCGAGGCGATGTTCCGCAACGCGGTCACGATCCTCCAGGCCGGCGGGGAACTGTGGTGCGTCTGGAACTCGCACCTGCGCTACCGGCCGCTGCTCGAACGCCTGGTCGGCCCGACGCGGCAGGTCGTGCGGACTGCGAAGTTCACCGTGACGGCCTCGCGGCGCGGGGCCTGAACGACGAGGCGCCCCGCCGGCCGGCGGGGCGCCTCGTCGTGGTCGCTGGCTCAGGCCGGGACGTAGTCGAACGTGTCGGGGTCCGGGCCCGTGCGGTGGCCCTTGTCGAGCGACGTGATCGCCGTCATGTCGTCGTCGGAGAGCTCGAAGTCGAAGATCGCGAAGTTCTCCTCGACCCGCGAGCGCGTGACCGACTTCGGGAAGACGATGTCGCCGCGCTGGATGTGCCAGCGGAGGACGACCTGCGCCGGGGTCTTGCCCGTGGCGCCGGCGATGCGGGTGATGGTCTCGTCGTCGAGCACGAGGCCCTGGGCGATCGGGGACCAGGCCTCCGTCGCGATGCCGTGCTCGGTGCCGTAGGCGCGGAGCTCGTCCTGCGCGAGGTACGGGTGCACTTCGATCTGGTTGACGGCCGGGGTGATCGTCGTCTCGGCGGCCAGGCGGTTGAGGTGGTGCGCCTGGAAGTTGCTCACGCCGATCGAGCGGGCGGTTCCGGCGTGGTAGAGCTCCTCCATCGCCTTCCAGGTCGGCACGAAGTCCGACACCGTCGGCAGCGGCCAGTGGATGAGGAAGAGGTCGGTGTACCCGCCGAGCAGGTCGGCCGACTTCTTGCCGTTCTCGGCGGCGAGGGCCGGGTCGTGGAAGCCGTTGTTGAGCTTCGACGTGACGAAGATCTCCTCGCGCGGGATGCCGGACGCCTCGATGGCCTCGCCGACCTCCTTCTCGTTGCCGTACATCTCGGCGGTGTCGATGTGGCGGTAGCCGACCTCGAGCGCGGTGAGGGTCGCCTCCTTCGTGTCGGACGGGTCGATCTGGAAGACGCCGAAGCCGAGCTGCGGGATGGTCTTGCCGTCGTTCAGGGTGATGTTCGGAACGGTCATGTCACCATGCAACCAAAGCGTCCCCAGGAGGCATTCCGGCAACACTCAGTCGGGCGCGCTGCGCGCGGGGACCGGACCGTCAGGCGAGGGCGGCCGTGATGTACGCGAGCAGTGCGTCCCCGTACGCCTCGGCCGGGTCGTCGCTGCGGAACTCCCGTGCGACCCCGTCGATCGTCGCCGTGACGACGAACCCGGCGGTGAGCGACACGAACGCCGGTCCGAGCAGGTCGCGCAGCTGGTCCTCCCGCGGGAGCCAGAGCGACTCGGATGCCTCGACCGAGTCGAGCGCCCACTCGGTCGTCCCGTTGAAGCCGAGCGAGGTGCCGCTCGGGTGGTCGTGGCGTTCCACCGTCATCTCGGAGACGGTGTAGACGTCGTCGTCGACCCCGGGCTTGTCGATCACGAACCGGTCGCCCGTCCCCGGGTGCCAGCGGAGTCCGGCGTCGCGCAGCGACCGGGCGAGTTCGACGGTGATCACCGCACCACCCTGCCACGCAGCGGCGGAGGGCGGACACGACCCGGCGGGGCCCGACACCGTCAGGACGCGTCGCGCGGTCCGTCGGTCCGTCGTGGTCGTCGGCAAGGTCGACGTACTAGCATCGCCGAGCACCCCCGCGCGCGACGAGCACTCGTCCGCGCGCGCGGACGCGACGACGCCTGGGCGACCGGTGCCGTGCCTCCCGGCCGCTCACGCGACCACGGGCACGACCGCCGGCCGGTGTCACGGTGCCGGGGCGGCCACGAGCCGCCGCCGGGTCCTGTCCGCCCTCCCCGTCCGCCCAGCAAAGGACCCGCATGACCCTCGAGCGCGAGGAACTCCGCGACGACTGGACCGTGGCGATCGCCGGCGACCAGGTGCCGACCGGGGCACCGGCCGGGATCACGGGTCGCACGATCCCCGCCACGGTGCCGGGTCAGGTGCACACGGACCTCGAACGCGAGGGATTCGTCGCGGACCCGACCGTCGACCGCAACGAGGACGGCGCGAAGTGGGTCGGCCGGGCCGACTGGGCCTACCGGCGGACGGTGGACGTCGCACCTCGGGGGCACGAGCGCGTCGACCTGGTGTGCGAGGGGCTCGACACGGTCGCCGAGCTGAGCCTCGACGGCGTGGTCGTCGGCACCACCCGCAACATGCACCGGCGCTACCGGTTCGACCTCAACGACGTGCCGGGTGCCGCGGGCGACCGCGAGCTCGAGCTCCTCTTCGAGTCGCCGTACCGCGAGGCCGGCCGGGTCGCCGCCCGCGCCGGCTCGATGCCGGGACCGTACGACGAACCGTTCCCGTACATCCGCAAGCAGGCCTCGAACTTCGGCTGGGACTGGGGCCTGACCGCGGTGACGAGCGGTCCGTGGCGTCCGGTCGCGATCGAGCGCTGGTCCACGGCGCGGCTCGCCGAGGTGAAGCCGCTGGTCGACGTCGAGGCCGGCGAGGGCGTCCTCGACGCGCACGTGCGGGTCGAGCGGTCCGGGATGAACGACCTCGACCAGGACGGTGAGGACGACGACCTCGTGCTCGTCGTCACGGTCGCCGGCCCGACCGTGGACGGCGGGACGACCCGACAGCGCTCCCGGGCGCAGCTGACCCCGAAGGACGACGAGACCGTCGTCACGGTGCGCGTGCCCGAGGTGCGGCGCTGGTGGCCGCGCGGCTACGGCGAGCAGCCCCGGTACGACGTGACCGTCGAGCTGCAGACCGTCGACGGCGAGGTCCTGGACCGCCGGACGGCGAAGACGGGCTTCCGCTCGGCCCGGATCGACACCGCGGACGACGCGATCGGCAAGCCCTTCACCGTCGTGGTGAACAGCACCGTCATCGACGTCCGCGGCGTGAACTGGATCCCGGACGACGTCATCGTGTCGCGGGTGGACCGCGCGCGGACCGCGGACCGGCTCGGCGTCGCCGCGGACCTCGGCGTGAACCTCGTCCGTGTGTGGGGCGGCGGGGTCTACGAGTCCGACGACTTCTACGACGTCTGCGACGAGCTCGGCCTGCTCGTCTGGCAGGACTTCGCGTTCGCCTGCGCGGCCTACCCCGAGATCGAGCCGATCCGCAGCGAGGTCGTCGCCGAGGCCCGGGACAACGTCGCACGCCTGGCCGGCCACCCGTCGCTCGTGGTCTGGAACGGCAACAACGAGAACATCTGGTTGCACGACGCGGACGGCTGGGCCGAGGAGCTCGGTGACCGCGGCTGGGGGCTCGACTACTACCTCGACCTCCTCCCGACGATCGTCGACGCGGTCGACCCGTCGCGCTTCTACACGGTCGCCTCGCCCTGGTCGGGTTCCGAGACCCTGCCCGCGAACGACGTCGACCACGAGACCCACCACTCGTGGGACGTCTGGAACCGGCTGTCCGACGACCACTACCGCGACTCCGTCCCGCGGTTCGTGTCCGAGTTCGGGTGGCAGGCACCGCCCGCCTGGCGCACCCTCCGCGACGCGGTCACGGACGAGCCGCTGCGCGTGGACTCGCCCGGTGTCGTGCACCACCAGAAGGCCGACGACGGCATGGGCAAGCTGGCACGGGGGATCGAGCCGCGCTTCGGCGTCGTCGATCCGGCCGAGTTCGACCGCTGGCACTACCTGACGCAGCTGCAGCAGACGCGCGCCGTCGCGACCGGCGTCGAGCACTGGCGGACGCACTGGCCGCGGAACACCGGGGTCGTCGTCTGGCAGCTCAACGACCTCTGGCCGGTGGCATCGTGGTCCGCGATCGACTCCGCCGGGCGGCTCAAGCCGCTCGCCCACGAGCTGCGTCGGCTGTACGACGACGTCCTGCTGGCGATCCGGCCCGTCGTGCGTCCGTCCGCTGACGACGACGCGGTTCCGACGTCGTCCGGAGACCGGCCTGGAGGCGCGGACCGCGTCGGCACGTCGGCTCCCCTCGACGGGGCGGCCGGGACCGCCGCGAGCACCGGTACCGCCGACGGCGCCTCCGAGTCCGGGGGGCTCGTCGACACGCTGTCGCTCGGGGTGTCGCCCGGGTCGTTCGGACACTCGCCCGTCGAGATCGCGGTGCGGTCCTCCCGCGGTGGTCGCGACAGCGTGGTGCGGGTCCGGCGCATGCACGTGTCCGGCAGGATCCTCGCCGAGGTCACGCTGCCCGTCCGGCTGTCGGAGGCCGGCGTCGCCGTCGTCGACCTGCCCGAGTCGGTCGGCGTCCTGGACGACCCGACGCGTGAGCTCGTCGTGGCGGACATGGACTGGCGTCGTGCGGTCTGGACCGCGTCGCCGGACAGGGACGTGCAGTGGGAGCCAGCGCGGTACCGCACGACGGTCGCCCCCGCGGCCGACGGTGACGGACACGACCTGGTCGTCGAGGCCGAGTCGCTCGTGCGGGACCTGCTCGTGCAGCCGGACCGCATCGCGTCGACCGGCACCGTCGACCGCGGCTTCATGACGCTGCTGCCAGGGGAGCGCGTGGGCTTCCGGGTCCGCGGGCTGTCCGACGCCGAGGCTGCTCGCCTCTCGGAAGGCGCGGCGCTCTGGTCGCTCGACGACGCCCTGGCTCAGACGGCCTCTCGCAGCAGGAACTGATGTACTGGATGTACCCGGCGTCACCGCCGGCCCGGCCGCGCCTCGACCCGCGGTCGGAGCGGCGCACCCCCGGAGAGCAGCGGCCTCCCGGGGGTGCCGCCATGTCGTCCGTCGCAGCCTGTGCGAACGGTGTCCGTTCCGGCTCCCGCCTGGGCTTCCGGTCGGGTGCGGGTTACGATGATCGGACGACGGACTTCCGCCCTCCCGGTCGACGATGACCGGACGGGCGTCGCCAGACCCAGAACAAGGAGACATGATGCTCGGAAACCTGACGGGGATCCACCTGCTGATCATCCTCGGGATCATCATCCTGCTGTTCGGTGCGACCAAGCTCCCGGCGCTCGCCAAGGGCCTGGGCCAGTCGATCAACATCTTCAAGAAGGAGATGGGCGACGACAAGAAGAAGAACGACGACGGCACCGTGAACACGGCGACGACCGGTCCGACCGTGCAGAACACGGCGCAGCCGACCGCGCAGCCCGTCGTCAACCCCGGCCCCTCGGTGCAGCCCGACGTGCACTCGACCGCCGAGCCCAAGAACTAGGACACCCAGCCCCGTCCTGTCGGCAGCCCCCGCGACCACTCTGGTCGCGGGGGCTTCGGCGTTCGGGCGCCGTCCTGCTCCGGGCCCGGTCCTGCTCGACGTCAGGACGTCGTCGTCGGTGGATCGTCGAGTGCTCGGCGAGACGGCCGACAGCGCTCGGCGGGAGCAGGACCGTCGGGGCGTACCGACCGTGGAGTCCGAGCGCAGCCAGCACCGCGAGAGCGACGCCGAGGGCTCCGACGAGCTCGAAGGTCGACCCGGCGTGCTGGGTGACGTCGAGCAGGAGTGCCCACTCGATCCGCGGGAAGGGCGGGTTCTGGGCGACGATGCCGGGGCCGCCCTCAGGGACGGCGGGCGCCACCGGTGCGGGGCCGCTGCCACTGTCCCCACCTCCGCCGACGGGGATCATCGTCCCGACCAGCTCGCCGGGTCCGACCAGTCGAAGAGCGTGTCCGCCGCTCCGACGTGGGTGGCGAACATGCCGAGGACGGCGAGCCCGCGTGCTGCGTCGAGACCGGTGAGGCGTGGTCGATGGGGTGCAGGGACACGGTGCATGCGGACGATGCTCGCGAAGGCGCTGTTTCGCCGGTGCAACCGGTCGCCGCCCGACCCCGACGAGGATGATGGGGCGCATGACCACTCCGGCCGCAACGGCCCCGCTCCGCGACGACCGCCGGGTGGTCCTCGTGGTCGCGATCCTCGCGTCCTTCGTCGTCGGGCTCGATTCGAGCGTCGTCAACGTCGCCCTGCCCGCGATCCGCCGGGAGCTCGGTGGTGGTCTCGTCGTGCAGCAGTGGACCGTCGACGCCTACCTCGTCACGCTCGGCTCGTTGATCCTGGTCGCCGGCTCCCTCTCGGACCTGTTCGGCCGGGTCCGGATCATCCGGTGGGGCCTGGTCGTCTTCGGTGTCGCCTCGGTGGTGTGCGCGATCGCGCCGACGGGCGAGGTCCTGGTCGTCGCCCGGGCGTTCCAGGGCGTCGGCGGGGCGCTCGTGACCCCGAGCGCCCTGGCGCTCATCGTCGCGGCGTTCCGGGGCGCCGCGCAGGCGAAGGCCATCGGGTCGTGGACGGCCTGGTCGAGCGCCGCGTCCATCCTCGGACCGGTCGTCGGCGGGCTGATCGTCGACGGCATCGGCTGGCGCTGGATCTTCGTGGTGACGGCCGTGCCGATCGCGGTGACGATCCCCCTGGTCCGGCGGATCTCCGGCGACGTGGTCACCGGTGACCGTCCGCGGGTGGACGCCGTCGGCGCGGTGCTCGCCGTGGTCGGGGTCGGCGGTGTCGTCCTCGGCCTGATCGAGCAGGAGCGCCTCGGGTGGGGCGCGCCGGTCGTCGTCGCCGCGCTCGTGCTCGGCGCGGCGTCCCTCGTGGCGTTCGTGCCGTGGGAGCTCCGCGTGACCCGGACCGCCGGCTCGCCCCTGGTGCCGCTGGAGCTGTTCCGCGCGCGCAACTTCACGGTCGGCAACCTCGCGACGCTCTCGATCTACGGGGCGCTCGGGATGGTGTTCTTCGTCGTGACCCTGTTCCTGCAGGAGGTCTGGGACTTCCCCGCCTGGGTCGCCGGACTCGCGACGTTGCCGCCGACGCTGATGCTCCTGGCGCTGTCCACCACGGTCGGTTCGTTCTCCGGCCGGTACGGTCCACGGTGGTTCATGGCTGCCGGGCCGGCCGTGGCCGCGGTCGGCGCGCTGCTGATGCTGCTCGCCGGCGACGACCCGGCGGGCTACTGGTGGTCGGTGCTGCCCGGGCTCGTGCTGATCGGCGCGGGGATCGCGACCATGGTGACGCCGCTGACGAGTGCCGTCCTCGGGTCGGTGCCGCAGGCGGAGGCCGGCGCCGGATCCGCCGTGAACAACGCGGTCGCCCGCATCGCCGGGCTGGTGACGGTGGCCCTGGCGGGCGTCGTCCTGGGCGGCGGGGTGAGCGTCGACGGGCTGCACCGCGCGATGGTCGTGATGGCGCTGCTGCTCGCCGCCGGCGCCGTCGTCAGCGCGGTCGGGATCCGGAATGCACCGCTGCGCTCGTAAGTTGAGTGCAGTAGACTCAAGTACACCACCACCGCACGGAAAGGACGGACCGCATGGCGAACCTCCAGGGCGCCCCCGACTCGCAGGAACGGCAGAAGACCGCCCTCGAGCAGTACGGCGTCGACCTCACCGCGATCGCGCGGAGCGGCAAGCTCGACCCGGTGATCGGCCGTGACGCCGAGATCCGCCGTGTCTCCCAGGTGCTGACGCGGCGGACCAAGAACAACCCCGTGCTCATCGGTGAGCCCGGTGTCGGCAAGACCGCCGTGGTCGAGGGGCTCGCGCAGCGCATCGTCGCCGGCGACGTCGCCGACTCGCTGAAGGACAAGCGGCTCGTGTCGCTCGACATGTCCGCGCTCATCGCCGGCGCGAAGTACCGCGGCGAGTTCGAGGAGCGGCTCAAGGCCGTCCTCAAGGAGATCGACGACTCCGACGGTCAGGTCATCACGTTCATCGACGAGCTGCACACCCTCATGGGGGCCGGCGGCGGTGAGGGGTCCGTCGCGGCGTCGAACATGCTCAAGCCGATGCTCGCCCGCGGTGAGCTGCGGCTGATCGGCGCGACGACGCTCGACGAGTACCGCGAGTACATCGAGAAGGACGCCGCGCTCGAGCGCCGCTTCCAGCAGGTGTTCGTCGGGGAGCCGAGCGTCGAGGACACCGTGGCGATCCTCCGCGGACTCAAGGAGCGGTACGAGGCGCACCACAAGGTGACGATCAACGACTCCGCCCTGGTCGCCGCTGCGAGCCTGTCGAACCGCTACATCTCCGGTCGCCAGCTCCCCGACAAGGCGATCGACCTCATCGACGAGGCCGCCAGCCGACTGCGCATGGAGATCGACTCGAGTCCGGTCGAGATCGACGAGCTCAAGCGCAGCGTGGACCGTCTGCGCGTCGAGGAGTTCGCGCTGAAGCAGGAGAAGGACGACGCGTCGAAGGCGCGGCTGGCGACCCTGCGCGCGGAGCTCGCCGGGCGCCAGGAGCGGCTCGACGAGCTCGAGCAGCGGTGGCAGGCCGAGCGGGCGAGCCTCAACCGCATCGGTGAGCTCAAGCAGCAGCTCGACGAGCTGAACATGCGCAGCCAGCGCGCGCAGCGGGAGGCGCAGTACGAGACGGTGTCGCGCATCGAGTACGGCGAGAAACCCCGGATCGAGGCCGAGCTCGCAGCGGCCGAGCAGGCCGAGAGCGCCGACCGCATGGTGAACGACAGCGTCACGGACGAGGACATCGCCGCCGTGATCGCGCAGTGGACGGGCATCCCGATGGGGCGCCTGCTGCAGGGTGAGACCGAGAAGCTCCTGCACCTGGAGACCGAGCTCGGCCGTCGGATCATCGGGCAGCGCGCCGCGGTGTCCACCGTGTCCGAGGCGGTGCGTCGCACCCGCGCCGGCATCTCCGACCCGGACCGCCCGACGGGCTCGTTCCTGTTCCTCGGCCCTACCGGCGTCGGCAAGACCGAGCTCGCCAAGGCGCTCGCCGAGTTCCTGTTCGACGACGAGAAGGCCCTCGTCCGCATCGACATGAGCGAGTACGGCGAGAAGCACTCGGTCGCGCGGCTCATCGGTGCCCCGCCCGGGTACGTCGGGTACGAGGCCGGCGGGCAGCTCACCGAGACCGTCCGTCGCCGCCCGTACTCGGTGGTGCTGCTCGACGAGGTCGAGAAGGCGCACCCCGAGGTGTTCGACGTCCTGCTCCAGGTGCTCGACGACGGACGCCTGACCGACGGGCAGGGGCGCACGGTCGACTTCCGGAACACGATCATGGTCCTGACGTCGAACCTCGGATCGCAGTTCATGACCGACCTGACGCTCACGGACGAGCAACGGGACGAGGCCGTGCGTGAGCTCGTGCAGCAGGCGTTCCGGCCCGAGTTCGTCAACCGTCTCGACGACATCGTCGTGTTCCAGGCGCTCACCACCGACGACCTCGGCCAGATCGTGTCGCTGTACGTCGACCGTCTGGCTCGTCGTCTGTCGGACCGCCGACTCGAACTGGCCGTGACGCCGGCGGCGCGCAGCTGGCTCGCCGACCGCGGCTACGACCCCGTCTACGGGGCGAGGCCGCTCCGCCGCCTCATGCAGCGGCAGATCGACGACCGGTTGGCGCGGGCGATCCTGTCCGGGGACGTCCGCGACGGGGACACCGTCCGCGTGGACGTCGCCGCGGACGGCGACGAGCTGACGGTCGAGCCGTTCGAGCTCGCGGAGATCGTCGAGGAGTAGGTCGCGTCCGCCCCGCGGCAGGGTGCGGCCGGGAGGCCCGGTGCCGGTTCCTGGAACCGGCACCGGGCCCGGCGGCCTAGCGTCCAGGGCATGCCAGAGCTGCCGATCATCCGTCGCCTCACCGACTCCATCGAGCACGCCAGCGTGCTCGACAAGGCCGTCGACCTCGACACGCGCGTCGTCCGCGCGGTCGCGAAGCCGAAGGCCCTGCGGCAGGTGCTGCACGGCGTGCCGTTCGGACACCCCCTGCACCCGCTGATGGTGCAGGTGCCACTCGGCGCCTGGATCTCGGCAGCCGTCCTCGACCTGATCGGCGGGAAGGGCAACGCGCGCGCGGCGCAGACGCTGACCGGGGTCGGGATCGCATCGGCGGGCAGTGCCTCGATCGCCGGCTACGTCGACTGGGCGGAGCTCTCGCTCGAGCAGCGCCGGACCGGGTGGGTGCACCAGGCGGTCAACTGGGTCGGCATCACGTTCTTCGGCCTGTCGTGGTGGCAGCGACGGAAGGGCAACACCGCGGCGGGCAAGGCGCTCGGTGTCGTCGGGCTCACCGTCGTGAGCGTCGGCGGGTACCTCGGCGGACACCTGTCCTACCGGCAGCGTGCCGGGGTGGGGTCGAGCGACCGGGTCCCCTTCGACGACTGACGCTCCACTCGGCCTCCACAGGAACGCCCGATCTGCACCGGCAGGTCGGGCGTTCCTTCGTTCGTGTTGGTTCTGCCACGAAACAGTTGCGTTCGTGTTGCTTTCGGACGTACAGTTCCTCGAACCAACGAGAACGAAGGAGTTCCGGCATGTACGCAACCGAGCGGCAGGACGCCATCGCCGCCGCGCTGCAGTCGGCCGGGCGGGTGTCCGTCGCCGACCTCGCCGAGCACTTCGACGTCACGACCGAGACCGTGCGCCGCGACCTCGACGCCCTCGAGACCGCCGGTCTCCTGCGCCGCGTGCACGGGGGAGCGGTGCCCGTCGGACGCTCCAGCGTGGTCGAGCTCTCCGTCGCCGAGCGCGAGGGGCAGCACGGCACCGCGAAGACGGCGATCGCCCGCGCTGCGATGCGCCTGGTGCCGTCGTCGTTCACCGGGTCCATCGCCCTCGACGCCGGCACCACCTGCGCCGCCGTCGCCGCCGAGCTCGTCCGCTGGGAGCCCGCGACCCCCGGAGCCACCCTGACCGTCGTCACGAACTCGGTCCCGATCGCCGCCACCCTGCAGCACAGCGAGCACGTCGAGTTGCACCTGCTCGGCGGGCGGGTGCGCGGGCTGACGAGCGCCGCCGTCGGCACGGCCACCGTCGAGCAGATCGCGGCGCTCCGCCCGGACATCGCGTTCGTCGGCACGAACGGCCTGTCCGCCGGCTTCGGGCTGAGCACGCCCGACGAGTACGAGGCCGGGGTCAAGGGCGCCTACGTCCTCGCGGCCCGACGCAGCGTCGTCCTCGCCGACGCCGCCAAGCACGGCGTCGAGGCGCTCATGCGCTTCGCCCGGCTCGACGAGGTCGACACCCTCGTCACCGACCAGGAGCCCCCGGCGGACCTCGCCGGAGCGCTCGCCGACGCCGACGTGGAGGTCGTGGTCGCATGAACCAGCAGGAGCACACCGTGCACCCCAGCACCCGGATCGTCACCGTGACGCCGAACCCGTCCCTCGACCGCACGATCGAGCTGGGCGGCGAGCTGCAGCGCGGCGCCGTGCAGCGGGCCGTCCGGACCACGGCCGAGCCGGGCGGCAAGGGCGTCAACGTCTCCCGGGTCGTCGTCGCCAGCGGCGGGGACACCCTCGCGGTCCTGCCCGGCGACGAGCTCGACCCCGTCCTGCTCGGCCTGGCGACCCGGGGCATCCCGACCGCCGCGCTGCCGATCGGTGCCCCGCTCCGCTCGAACGTCACCGTCACCGAGCCGACCGGCACGACGACGAAGCTCAACGAGCCCGGGCCCTCGCTCGCGGGTCGTCTCGAGGACCTCGCCGCGCTCGTCGCCGACGCCGCCGGACCGACCCCGACCGGGCCGTCCGCCCGCTGGGTGGTGTTCGCCGGGTCCCTGCCGCCGGGCCTGCCCGACGACGCGCTCGCCGTGCTCGTCCGTGCCGTGCGCGAGCGCCACGGCGACGATGTCCGGGTCGCGGTCGACTCGTCGGGCATCCCGTTCACCGCGCTGCTGCAGTCGGGGGAGCGGATCGACCTGGTCAAGCCGAACGCGGAGGAACTCGCCGAGGTCGTCGGCGGCGACCCCGAGGTCTACGAGCAGGACCTCGAGGCAGCCGTCGCCGCCGCCCACCGGCTGCGCGAGAAGCACGTCGACACCGTGCTGCTCACACTCGGCAGCGCCGGCGCCGTCCTCGTCTCCGGCGAGGGCAGCCACGTCGCCGCCGCACCCCGCATCGTCGCCCGCTCGACGGTCGGTGCCGGTGACTCGTCCCTCGCGGGCTACCTGCTCGCCGAGGTCGCCGGAGCCTCGGCGTCCGAGCGCCTCGCCCAGGCCGTCGCCACGGGGGCCGCTGCCGCGGCACTGCCCGGGAGCGACGTGCCCGCCCTCGACCACACCGACCCCGGCAGCGTGACGGTCCGGACCCTGCACACGACGCAGGTCCCGGCGCCGATCGCCTGACCGATCCCGCAGCACCACCCCGCAGCACCACCCCGAACCAGCACTGCCCGCGCCCCCGGCGCCACTGCAAAGGAGCAACCCCATGTCCGCAGACACGACGCAGCGCCTCATCAGCGCCGAGCTCGTCGGCCTCGACGAGGACCTCGGCGCGACGTCGTCCGACGTCATCCGCGTGCTCGCCGACCGCGTCGCCGCGACCGGCCGCGCGGCCGACGGCGCCACCCTGGCCGAGGACGCCATCAAGCGCGAGGCGAGCGTCGGCACCGGTGTGCCCGGCGGCATTGCGATCCCGCACGCCCGGTCGGCCTCGGTGTCGAGCCCGACGCTGGCGTTCTCGCGGCTCGCCCGGAAGGTGCCGTTCGGAGCGCCGGACGGCGACGCCGACGTCGTCTTCATGATCGCCGTGCCCGAGGGTGCCGACAAGGACCACCTCACGGTCCTGTCGACCCTCGCCCGGGCACTCATCCGCGAGGACTTCACCGCCGCGCTCCGCACCGCCTCGACCCCGCAGGAGGTCGTCGACCTGGTGCAGCGCGAAGTGGGCGGCGAGGTCGCCGCAGCCGGTGTCGGGAACGGGAGCAGTGCCTCCCGTCCGACCACGTCGCAGCCCGCGCAGGCCGCAGAAGCCGGCGGCGCGACCGGCGGCGCCACCGGTGCACGCAAGGTCATCGTCGGCGTCACCGCGTGCCCGACCGGCATCGCGCACACCTACATGGCCGCCGACGCCCTCGTCGCCGCCGCGGAGCGCGCCGGAGCCGAGATGCACGTCGAGACGCAGGGCTCCTCGCAGGTCGAGCCGCTCGACCCCGCGCTCATCGCCCGCGCCGACGCTGTCGTGTTCGCGGTCGACGTGGACGTCCGTGACCGCAGCCGGTTCGCCGGCAAGCCGCTCGTGTCCGGGCCGGTCAAGCGTGGCGTCGACGAGCCCGACGCGATGGTCGCCGAGGCGATCCGCGCCGCCGACGACCCGAACGCCGCGCGCGTCCAGGGCGGTGCCGCCACCGCGACCGAGTCGAACAAGGCCGACGAGCACTTCGGGCAGGCGCTCAAGCGCTGGCTGCTCACCGGTGTGAGCTACATGATCCCGTTCGTCGCGGGCGGCGGTCTCCTCATCGCCCTCGGCTTCCTGCTCTCCGGCTACGCCATCGCGCTCCCGCACGGCGACTCCGGCCAGAACAACGCCGTCTACACGCTGACGAACTACACGCTCCTCAACCTGCCGCCGGAGGGCCTCGGATACTACCTCGGTGCAGCGGCCTTCCAGATCGGCGGGGTGTCCCTCGGGTTCCTCGTCGCCGCCCTGGCCGGGTACATCGCCTACGCCATCGCCGACCGCCCGGGCATCGCGCCGGGCTTCGTCGCCGGGTCGATCGCCGTGTTCATGAACGCCGGCTTCCTCGGCGGGCTCGTCGGTGGTCTCATCGCCGGTGCCGCCGCGTACTGGATCGGCCGCATCCCGACCTGGCGCTGGCTCCGTGGCCTCATGCCGGTCGTGATCATCCCGCTCTTCGCGTCGATCATCGCCTCGGGCCTCATGCTCCTCGTGCTCGGCGGGCCGATCGCGTGGCTCATGACGCAGCTGACCGGGTTCCTCAACTCGCTCTCCGGTGCCTCGGCGATCCTGCTCGGCATCATCCTCGGCCTGATGATGGCGTTCGACCTCGGCGGCCCGGTCAACAAGGTGGCCTACGCGTTCGCCGTCGCCGGCCTCGGTGCGGGCACCGCCACGAACGTGGTGCCGTTCGAGATCATGGCGGCCGTGATGGCCGCGGGCATGGTCCCGCCGCTGGCCCTGGCGCTCGCCTCGACCGTGCTGTACCGCAAGGGCTTCACCAAGCCGGAGCGCGAGAACGGCAAGGCGGCGTGGCTGCTCGGTGCGTCCTTCATCTCCGAGGGGGCGATCCCGTTCGCGGCGGCCGACCCGCTGCGCGTCATCCCCGCCTCGATGATCGGTGCCGCGGTCACGGGTGCGATCTCGATGGGTGCCGGCGTCACGTCGCGCGCTCCGCACGGTGGCATCTTCGTCTTCTTCGCCATCGGCGACGTCCTGATGTTCATCGTCGCGATCCTGACGGGCACGGTCGTCTCCGCGCTGGTCCTGGTCGGGCTGAAGAAGTGGGTGCGCAAGTCGCCCGCCGCCGAGGCAGCGTCGGCCGAGCAGGCAGCAGTGGCCGGCGAGACGGTCGGGCAGCGCGCGCCGGCCGCCGTGTAGCGGTCGTCACCACACGACGGACGGGAGGCCCGTGGCGGATCCGCCACGGGCCTCCCGTCCGTCGTCGTGCGGCTCGCACCGCGGGGTCGTGCCGAGTCGCGTCGCCGGGCCGCGAGACGCCGGCGTCTCCGCGAGACGCCGGCCTGCTGCCGAGACGCCGCCGGATGTGGAGGCGTCTCGGCGATGACGAGGCGTCTCGGTCCGACGCCGGCGTCTCGGGAGCGGCACCGATGACGGCCGGACGGGGGCATGTCCGCGAGACGGCGGCGTCCGGCGCGTGCGCGGGCGGCGCACCGTGATCTGTCAGGGCACTCAGGGAGACTCGGGGCATGACGACCGCCCTCACGCTGCCGCCGACCCTGCCCGTGACGACCACCGCCGCGGGCTCCCGGCCGGAGGGCACCGAGGACCTCGGTGGACTGTCGGGCTTCGTGCTCCAGCTCATCGACGCACTGGGGGAGTGGGGCGTCGCGCTGATGCTCTTCGTCGAGACGGTGTTCCCACCGATCCCGTCCGAGGTGATCCTGCCCCTCGCGGGGTTCCTGGCGGGTGCCGGGCAGATGAACCTGGTCCTCGTCCTGGTGCTGGCGACGCTCGGGTCGTACCTCGGTGCGCTCGTGCTCTACTGGCTCGGCGCGGTGATCGGGTTCGAACGGACCGTCCGGCTGCTGGGACGACTGCCGCTCGTCGACGAGGACGACTTCCGCAAGGCCGCCGACTGGTTCCACCGGCACGGCAAGAGCGCGGTCTTCTTCGGCCGCTTCGTGCCGATCGTGCGCAGCCTGATCTCGCTGCCCGCCGGCGCCGACCGGATGCACCTCGTGCCGTTCTCGGTCTTCACGATCATCGCCAGCGGCATCTGGAACAGTGCGCTCGTGCTGCTCGGTGCCGCGTTCGGCACGCAGTACGACAAGGTCGAGCAGTACACCGAGTGGATCGACCGCGTGCTCTACGTGGCGATCGCGGTCGTCGTCGTGACGTTCGTGGTCCGGCGCATCCGCCGCGTCCGTGCCGAGCGGGCCGAGCAGCGTGCGGCGGCGCAGGACGGCGCGACGACCGGAGCCGCCCGCGGACGCCGCCGTGCGACGCCCGCGAACGACTGACCGGTCACTTCTTCGTGAGGGCCGACTCCTTGTGGGCGGCCTTGTTGCCGGACTTCTCCGACTCGATGATCCAGTACGGGTCGTCGTCCGTCGGCTTGAAGTCCTGACCGTCGAACGTGAAGTCCTTCGTCTTCTTCTCGACGAGCTTGCCGGTCGTCTTGCCCTGCGAGGTGTTCCAGTGCACCTCGTCGCCCTTCGACAGCGCCACGATGTCCTCCTTGCGTAGTGGGTGTGGTTCCGTGACTCCGGACCGTACCCCCGCAGATCCGCGGATCCACGGGCATCTGTCCCCCATCACGATGTCGTAACGCCCCTGCGGGATCGAGGTGGGACGCGTACCGTTGACGGCGAGTCAGTTCGCGGCGTGTGCCGCGGTCCCCGATGGCTCCAGACGGAACGACGTGCACCATGACCCTGGTCGACAGCGCACGAGCCGACACGGTCCTCTCCGGCCGCTACCGGCTCGTCAAGCTCATCGGTACCGGTGGCATGGGGTCCGTGTACGAGGCCCGCGACGAGCACACCTACCGGCTCGTCGCCGTGAAGCTGTTCGCGACACCGGACTCGATGACCACGGCCGACCGCGTCCGCCAGGAGCGCGAGATCCGCCTGCTCAGCATGCTCTCGCACCCGGGCCTCGTCCCGCTCTACGACGCCGGGACCCACGAGTTCGAGGACGGTCCGCACCGCTTCATCGTGATGGAGCTCATCGCCGACACGACGCTGCTCCGTCGGCTCGCGGGCGGTGCGCTGCACAACTACGAGGTCGCCGACCTCGGCGCACAGCTCGCCGACGCCCTGGCCTACGTGCACTCGCGCGGCATCGTGCACCGTGACGTCAAGCCGGCGAACATCCTCATCAACGACGAGGGCGCATCCGGCTTCGTCCGCTCGGTCAAGCTCACCGACTTCGGCGTCGCCCACTTCGTCGACGGCTCCCGCCTGACGAACGACGGCACGATCATCGGTACGGCCGCGTACCTCAGCCCGGAACAGGTGGCCGGTGAGCCGATCGGCTTCGCGACCGACGTGTACTCGCTCGGCCTGGTGCTGCTCGAGTCGCTGACCGGCAAGCAGGAGTACTCCGGCACCCTCATCGAGGCTGCCCTCGCGCGGCTCCGGAACGACCCGCAGGTCCCCGCGGAGGTCGGTGTCGAGTGGAAGGACCTGCTCGCCAAGATGACGCACCGCGACCCGGCGAAGCGCCCGACGGCAGTGGCCGTCGCGAACGCGTTGCGCGGCGGGTCGACGCAGATCACCGGTCCCGTGCCGCTCGGGCCGGACCGCACGAAGCACAAGCGTGACCACAAGCTGCACCGCGCGGCGCACAAGCACGCGAAGCGCGGGACCTTCACGGCGGTGCGCCGCTGGCGTCGCCGGAACGTGCTCGTCGGCTCGTTCGCCACGTTCGGTGTGCTCGCCGCGTGTGCGGCAGCGTACGTCGCGGGCACGCTGCACTGAGCGGGTTCGTCCACAGCGCAGATCGAGGGCATCGTCCGACGGTCCGCCCTGGCAGGATGGGACCATGAGCGACCAGCGCTGGATCAAGATCTGCGGCCTGTCGACGCCCGAGACCGTGGACGCCGCTGTGGACGCCGGTGCGGACGCGGTCGGGTTCGTGTTCGCCGCCGGCAGCCCCCGCACCGTGACGGCCGACCTGGCCAAGGAGCTCGTCGAGCGGGTGCCCGACGGCATCGACGCCGTCGGGGTCTTCCGAGACCAGCCGATCGACGAGGTCGTGGGCATCGCCTCCGAGGTGGGGCTCACCACCCTGCAGCTGCACGGCCGCGAGTCGGCCAGCGACTTCGCCCGTGCCCGCGACGCGGGCTTCTTCACCATCCGCGCGGTGTCCGCCGACGACTACCTGCGCGAGACCGCCGAGCAGCGCGCGGCGTTCGACCACGACCTGCTGCTGCTCGACGCCGCGGTGCCCGGCAGCGGCACGCTGGTCGACCCGGCGACGCTCGCCGATCGGGTGGACGAGGCCTGGATCCTCGCGGGCGGTCTGACGCCCGCGAACGTCGTCGCCGCCGTGCAGGCGCTCGACCCGGACGGCGTCGACGTCTCGAGCGGCGTCGAGTCGGAGCGCGGCGTCAAGGACGCCGCGAAGATCCGCTCCTTCGTCGAGGCGGCCCGCAGCATCCCCTGACGCCGGGCGACGTCGCGCCTGACGCCACCACGGGACGGACGGGAGGCCCGGTGCGAGCTGGCACCGGGCCTCCCGTCCGTCCGTGTGCGCGTCAGCGCAGGGTGGGGATCAGGTCCGTGAGGAACGCGTCGGTGTCCTCCCAGCCCTCCACCGCGTGGCAGGGCACGCCGAGGGCCTTCACCGGGTAGTCGTTGCCCTCGGGGTCGAGGCGGTCGCCGACGAACAGCATGTCGTCGAGCGGGATGCCCGTCAGCTCGGCGAGGCGACGCATGCCGTACGCCTTGTCGATGCCCTTCCGGGTGATGTCGACGCTGGTCGACCCGCCGGAGCGGACCTCGAGGTCCGGGAGCTCCGCCTGGACGAGCCGACGCAGGTGGTCCTTCTTCTCGCCGGTCGGGTCCCAGCGCTTCTTGACGTCCACCGGAGCGGACTGCCCGAGCGCCGAGAACGTGATCTGCGAGCCGCGGTCCTCGAGGATCTCGCCCCAGGTCTCCGACTCCCAGTAGCCGGCGGCCTTCGCCTGCGACTCGACGGCCGCGAGGGCACGGGCCTTCTCGTCGTCCGTCAGGTCCTCGGCGTACTGCAGGGCCCAGTCCGACCCGGACCAGCGGTAGTACGCCGTACCGCACGTCGGGAGCAGGTGCAGGTCGTCGAGCACGAGGCCCTCGCGCTCGCGGAGCGGGTGCACGAGCTGCTGCTCGAACTGCTGGAAGTTGCCGCCCGAGATCACCGCGACGGGCACGGTGGCGAGCAGCGCGGCGAACGTCTCGAGCATGCGCGGGTCGAGCGGGGACTTCGACGGCGCGAGGGTGTCGTCGAGGTCGAAGGCGACGAGGCGGGGCGTGGTCATGACACCGATTCTGTCAGGCCCGGTGGGCAGCGGGGTCCCGGCCGTCGTCGTGCGCTGCTGCGCGTCGTCCCTACTCCTTGACGAGGACGACCTCGTCGAGGGGCAGGCGGGTGCGCGGAGCGACCTCGCGCTCGGCGGCCTTCTCGTCGAGCTGCGACGGGTCTGCCACGGTGCCGATCGCGGTCACGGTGTAGGGGAGGAAGCGCTCGGGCAGGTCGAAGGCGGCGCGGAGGCCCTCGGCGTCGATGCCGGCCATCTGGTGCACGTGGAGGCCCTCGGCGTGCGCCTGCACGGTCAGCGCGGTGAGGGACTGGCCGAGGTCGTACTGTGCGAAGGGGCGCTCGTCGCCGTCCTCGGTCGTGGTCTCGAGGACGCCGACCACCAGGGCGCTGGCGCGGAAGGCCCACGCGGCGTTGAAGCCGAGCAGGTTGTCGTTGATCTTCGCGAACGTGTCCGTGCCGCGGCGGCCGGCGACGAAGCGGCGCGGCTGGTGGTTCATCGCGGACGCGGCCCAGCGAGCGGCCTCGAGGACGGCGTCGAGCTGGGCGTCGGTCATCGTCGCGGTGTCGTCGTAGGAGCGCGGGCTCCAGCGCTCCTCGAGCAGCGGCACGAGGGGCTGGCTGGAGTCGGTCGAACGGGAGAGCGTGTCGGGCGTCGAGGTCATGGTGCCTGCAACGGTATTCGATGCGTACGCATTTCCCGGCTGAGTGACGTCACATGTAGGCCGGTCGGCCGCACGTGTTGCCGTGCTGGTCGCCGTCCGTGCCGTCGGGCTGCGAGGATGGGTGCGATGGGTGGCGTGTTGACGGGGTTCGCGATCATCGGCGCGATCATCGCCGCCGGCTACGTGGTCGGGCGCGTCCGCCTGCTCGGTCCGCACGCGCAGTTCGTGATGAGCCGCCTGGCGTTCTTCGTGCTCATGCCGTGCCTGCTCTTCCACACCATCGCCACGGCGCACATCGAGTCCTTGCTCTCCCCGATGCTCTGGGTGTCGCTGGTCAGTGCCGTCACGGTCGGGCTCGTCGCCGTCGCGGTGTTCCGCCTGGTGCTCCGGCGGTCCGTCGCCACGACCACGGTCGGGGCCCTGGCGTCCGGCTACGTGAACGCGAACAACATCGGTCTGCCGGTCGCGGTGTACGTCCTCGGCCAGGCAACCGCGGTCGTCCCGGTCATCCTGCTGCAGCTCGTCGTGCTGGCCCCGCTCGCCCTGACGGTCCTCGACGCGGCGACGGCGGGCGGTGGTGGGTGGCGGTCCCGGGTCGTCGGACCCTTCCGGAACCCGATCATCATCGCCTCGCTCGTCGGTCTCGTGTGCTCCTCGCTCCGCCTCGAGCTGCCGGCGCCCGTGCTCGAACCGTTCTCGTTGGTGGGTGCTGCTGCGGTGCCCGTGGTGCTGCTGTCGTTCGGCATGAGCCTGCACGGCGCGACCCCGCTGCGGGACCGTGCCACGCGACCGGACGTGCTCGTGGCCTCGGCGCTCAAGCTGCTCGTCATGCCGGCGGTGGCGTACGTCGTCGCCCGGTTCGTCTTCGGGCTCGACGACCAGGACGTCTTCGTCCTCACCACCCTGGGGGCGCTGCCGGCGGCCCAGAACGTGTTCAACTACGCTCAGCGCTACCAGGCGGCCGTCCCGGTGGCGCGCGACGTGGTGCTCGTCTCGACGATCGGCGCCGTCCCGGTCCTGGTCGTCATCGCCGCGCTCCTGCACCCCTAGCGCGCGGACGCGCCGCCCGGGCCTGCCGGTGCCTGCCGGTGCCTGCCGGTGCATGCCGGTGCATGCCGGTGCCCGCCGGTGCTGACCGGGCCATTCCTGTCACGGTCAGCGGGTTCGGCCGACCGATCGAGCCCGGTCGGTGACCACCGCGCGGCACGTCGTGCACGCTCGCGGTGGTCCGAGCGGGCACAGGGTGGCCTCGAGCGCGCTCGGAGACGACAGGGACGGGCGCGCTCGGAGACGACAGGGACGGGCGCGCTCGGGGACGTCAGCGGCGGGCGCGCTCGGGGACGTCGGGCGCGGGCGCGCTCGGAGATCGCGGGCGCGGCGCCGGCTGTCGGCCGGGACCGGGCCGGCGTCAGAAGATCATCGGACGATCGTCGTCGAGCGAGGTCTCCAGGTCGAGGTCGACCGACACCGGGACGTGGTCGCTCGGGGCGTCGCCCTTGCGCTCGTCGCGGTGGATCGTGGCGCCGACGGTGACGTCCGCGAACGCCTGCGACCCGAGCACGAAGTCGATGCGCATGCCCTCGTTGCGCGGGAAGCGGAGCGACTTGTAGTCCCAGTAGGTGTAGCCCTCGGGCACGAGGGGGCGGACGACGTCCTGCAGCCCGCGGGTCTCGAACTCGCGGAACGCCGCACGCTCCGGCTCGCTGACGTGCGTCGCGCCCTCGAACACCCGGAGGTCCCAGACGTCCTGGTCGAGCGGCGCGACGTTCCAGTCGCCCATCAGCGCGAGCGGGGTGTCCGGTTCGGCGTCGAGCCACTCGGTCGTGCGGTCGGCCAGCTGTGCGAGCCAGTCGAGCTTGTACGTGTAGTGCGGGTCACCGAGCTCCCGGCCGTTCGGGACGTAGAGGCTCCACAGACGGACACCGTCGACGGTGACGCCCATCGCCCGTGCCTCGACCGGCAGGTCCGGCCCCTCGTGGCCCTTGAGGAAGCCGGGCTGACCGGGGAAGTCACGGGTGACGTCCTCCATCGGCAGGCGACTGGCGAACGCGACGCCGTTCCACTGGTTCAGCCCGTGCGCCTCGACCTGGTAGCCGGCCGCCTCGAACGCCTCGCCCGGGAACTGCTCCGGCTTGCACTTGATCTCCTGCATGCCGAGGACGTCGACGTCCTCGCGCACCAGCCAGTCGACGATCCGGCCCACTCGGGTGCGGACGGAGTTCACGTTCCAGGTCGCCACGCGCATGGGATCGAACCTACCGGTGACGGCTGGCACGCCGCTCGCGCCGGACCAGGAGCTGACACCCGGCGCCTCCGGCCCGACGCCGCTGGCCCGACGAATCTGGCCGGGTGTGCGACATCGCACCCGTCGATCGACAGGTGCGATGTCGGAGTCGCGGCGTGACGTGTGCCGCCCGCTACCCGCCGTGCGCCGCCCGCAGTGCAGTGCCGCGCGGCGCCCGCCGTTCGCTCCGGACTAGAGGCGGACGCCCCGCGCCGCCATGAACGGAGCCGGGTCGATCGTGGCGCCGTTGATGTGGACCTCGTAGTGCAGGTGGCAGCCGGTCGAGTTGCCCGTCGAGCCGACCAGGGCGATGAGCTGCCCCGCCGAGACCTGCTGGCCGGGGGAGACCCGGAACCCGCCGTTCACGATGTGGCCGTACGCGGTCGAGACACCGCCGCCGTGGTTGATGCGGACGTAGTTGCCGTACCCGCCGTACCAGCCGACGTACTCGACCGTGCCGGACGAGGCCGCGACGATCGCCGTCGAGCAGCCGCTCGTCAGGTCGAGACCGTCGTGCTTCGTGACGCGACCGGTGATCGGGTGCACGCGGTACCCGTACGGGCTGATGACGTAGCCACCGCCGGGGCGCACCCAACCGGTGCCGGAGCCGGAACCGACCCCGCCGCCACCGCCGCCACCGCCGGCAGCCGGAGCGGGCGCGCCGCCGCCGCCACCGCGGTTCGCTGCCGCCGCCTGTGCCTCGGCCAGCCGCTGGGCTTCGCGCTGCCGGGCGGCCTCGGCCTCCTGCCGGGCCTTCTCCTCAGCCGCCTTGCGGACCTTCTCACCCTCGGCGAACTCGGCCTCGGTGCGGACACGCCCCGAGGTCAGGGTCGCGAGCTGGGCGTCGAGCCGCGCCTTGTTCTCCTGCTGCTCGTCGTACGCGGCCTGGACCTTGTCGGCGGCTGCCTGGGCCGCCTGCATCTTGCGCTCGGCCTCGGCGGCGAGCTCGTCGAGCGCCTTCGACGCGCGGTCGGCCTGCGCGGTCAGCGACCGGGCGACCGAGGCGTCGGCGCTCGCCGCCGCCTCGACCCGCTCGGCCTGCTCCGACAGCTTGCTCAGGGCGCCGAGGTCGTACAGCAGGTCGCGGGCGTCCTCGCCCTCGGCCAGGACCGACGCCGTCACGTCGGCGCCACCGTGCCGCGCCATCTGCGCCGCGAACTGCCCCGCCTGCGACGCGCTGCGCTCGGCGATCTCGGCGTGCTCGTCGGCCTCGGCACGGAGCTTCTGCTCGGTGGCCGCGGCTTCCTGCGCTTCGCTCTGCGCGTCGAAGAAGTCGTCACCGAGGCGCTTCGCCTCGGCCTCGGCTTCCTGCACCTGGTCCGACAGGCCGGAGATGACCCCGCGGATCTTCGTGATCTGTTCCTGCTTCGCGGACTCCTGCCCCCGGGCCGCCATGACCTCGTCCCACGAGGGGTACTTCGCGGCGCTCGCGCTCGGCGCGTCGACGAGCACCGTCGCGAGCAGGCCGGCGAGGGCCAGGCCGGTGGCGGCGATGCGGAGACGGAGGGCGGGGCGCGGGACGCGGTGGCTTGTGGGACGAGTCACGGGGTCGAGCCTATACATCCGTACAGCCCGCGCGACACGCCGCCGCGCCGCCTGTGGAGAACTCCCGACGGCATCGCGGGCCGCGACCGCGCCTCAGAAGCCCCGCTCGCGACGGATGGCGTCCGCGCTGCCGACCACGTCGCGCTGCAGGACGGCCGCCCCGACCGTGCCCGCGTAGTCGTAGACGTCGAACCCGGTGCAGTGCGTGATGGTCGCCGGCGCCCCGAGCGAGTCCTCGACCGCGGTCGTCCAGACGTCGTTGGCACCGATCACCACGAAGGTCGGTCTGGCATCCCGGTAGGCACCGAGGTCGACGAGCCACGGGTAGGTCTCGAACGTGTCCCGGACCTGCAGGAGCTCGACGTCGTCGGACGCGTACGCCGCCAGGGGCCGGACGGTCCAGAACTGCCCGACGCCGGTGACCTGCCGGCCGTCCGCCCAGCGGTCCAGGCAGTCCGCCGGCGCGTACCGGGCCGTCGCGACGGTGCTGACCGTGGTCGGGGCGACGGCCGCCCCGCCGAGCAGGACCACCGCCGCGGCGATCGCCGCGGCGAGCTGCACGCCGCGGCGCGGCCGGTGCACCCGGGTCCGACGGACGGCGGAGCGCACGAGCTCGGCGACGGCGACGAGCGCCAGGAGCGGTGCGGTCACGATCGGCTCGAGGTACCGCGGGGTCTCCGACCCGGCGACGACCACCCCGACGGACACCGCCACGACCGTCACGAGCGGCAGCACGGTCGCGACGAGCACGGTCCGCGCGGTCCGCACCCGCCAGGCCCAGACCGTGCCGCCGACGGCCAGCACCACGCCCGCGAAGAGCAGCAGCAGCTCGGCGTCGCCACGGGCCGACCCGGCGCGGTCGTCGGTCAGCGCCGCGAAGAAGGCGAGCGTCCGGCCCGCCTGCTCCGGGTGCACGTAGGTCGACGGGTCGAGCGACACGAACGGGGCGAGCGGGATCCGGAGCAGGTACCCGACGACGGACCCGGCGACGAGGACGGCCGACATCCACCCGGTCGGACGCCAGGGGACGCGTCGCGCGAGCGAGAGCAGCACGAGGGTCACGACGACGGGCGCCGCCGACCACGGGACGTACAACGGGTTCGACGCCGTGGTGCACGCGGCGACGAGCCCGGTCACGACGAGGACGACGACGGAGGCACGGCCGGTCCGGACCGCTCGGAGCACCAGGACCGCGGTGCCGAGCATGGCGAGCACAGCGCCGTAGTAGTAGGTCGTCGTCAGGAGGAGTGATCCGAGCTCGAGCGAGGTCGCGGTGGCGGTGTACTCCGTGAGCACGATCGCGGTCACGAACCCGAGCGCGACGGCGGACACCGCGATCCTGGCCGACCGGCGTGCGGCCGGCATGAGCTCGTTCGCCGCCGCCCGCACCAGCGCGTACACGGCGAGCAGCACGAGCACGCCGTTCAGCGCCAGCGCCTGCTGCGGGGTCGCGGTGACGAGGGAGCAGAGCAGGTAGACGGGCAGCTCGGGGAAGAAGAACAGGGCCGGTGACATCGCCCACTCGAACGGCTGCCCGAGCCGGATCGACCGCTCGACGAGCGGCAGCAGGACGGAGTCGCCGTCGTACCAGAGCAGGGCGACCCGCTCGGTGGCCAGGACGTGGCCGAGGGCGATGACGGACAGGGCGAGCGCGACGGCGGCGCCCAGTGCCTCCTGGCCGGACGCGACCCACCGGCGGCGCGACGGCGGACCCGCCGGAGCGATCGCGACCGGCTCCGGGACCGCAGCGCGGCCGGACGGGCCGGGCGCGACGGGTGACATGAGCGGAGCGTACCGAGCGAGCCGTGACGCCGCCTGGCGATGGCGTTCCGGGGCCGAGCGACTACCCTTGTGGGCTGTGACCGACACGCGCGACCAGCTGATCCAGCACATCTCCGCAGACGCGGTGTTCCACGGCGACTTCACGCTCACCAGCGGCAAGCAGGCGTCGTACTACATCGACCTGCGCAAGGTGAGCCTCGACCACCGGGTCGCTCCGCTCATCGGTCAGGTGATGACGGACCTGCTGCAGCAGGTGCCGGACGTCGACGCCGTCGGTGGTCTCACCATGGGCGCCGACCCGATCGCGAGCGCCGTGCTGCACCAGGCCGCGGCGCGCGGCCTCGCCTACGACGCGTTCGTCGTGCGCAAGGAGCCGAAGGACCACGGCCGCGGTCGCCAGGTCGAGGGTCCGGACGTCCGCGGCAAGCGCGTCGTCGTGCTCGAGGACACCTCCACGACGGGCGGCTCGCCGCTCAAGGCTGCCGAGGCGCTCGAGCGCGAGGGCGCGATCATCGCCGCAGTGGCCGTCGTCGTCGACCGCGACACCGGCGCGAAGGAGCGCATCGAGGCGGCCGGCTACCCCTACTTCGCCGCGATCGGACTGGCCGACCTGGGGCTGAGCGCGTGACCGGGGAGCGTCCGGACGACGCGCGCGATCCCGACCGTCCGTCCGGCCCGGCAGACGGGGCGGACGACCGGGAGGCCCTGCGCGCGTCCGGCTCGGACGCTCCGTTCCGCGGTCTCCGCAGCGCCGCCGACATCTTCGGTGCGCCGCGTGGTGCCGACGAGTGGCCCTCGCGCCGCGAGCGGCGCGAGGCGGAGCGGGCCGCTCGTGAGACCGGCGCGCCGCTGCCGGAGCCGTTCGAGCCGGAGGCCGTCGATCCCGCACCGGTCGTGCCCGCGCCGGTCGTGCCGGCGCCGCCCGTCGGCGACCGTGAGGCCGGGTCCGGGCCGGGGTCCACGTCCGGGGCTGCGTCCGGATCCGAGTCCGACGAGGATGCCGGGGCGACCCAGGCGATCCACATGGGCGACGAGCTCCGCGAGCCGTCGGAGAACCCGCAGGCGACGGCCGAGCACGAGCGCGAGACGCTCGGGGACCGCATCCCGCCCGCTGCGCCGGTGCCGCCGACGAGCACGGTCTCGCACCCGTCCTCGATCTCGCTGCCGACCGCGATGCGCCACCGGGACGAGCGCGCTGCCGAGAACCGCGCCGTCGACGACGAGCGACGACGTGCCGACCCGTTCGGCCAGGGGCGCAGCGACGTCGACTGGCTCGGGCGGGTCACCGGGTCGCAGCCGGGAACGCCCGCGCCGACGCCGACCGGGCCGGTCGCGCAGCCGCTCGGGGTCGAGAACGTCCTGCCGCCCGCGCCGGCACCCACGAACGAGCCGCCGAGCTTCACCGAGCTGCTGCGCCTGCAGGGAGCGGGCGACGCTGCCCCGGCCGGCGCGACGGAACGGCCGTTCGACTGGGCGATCCGGGACGACGAGACCGGCGAGGTCCCGACGACGCTGACGACCGACCGGTTCGACACCACGGCACTCGGGGCGCGGTCGTGGTCGCTCGCGGACGAGGCGGACGACGACGTGGTCGCGGGCGAGGTCGACACGCCTGCCGGTGGGCTCCCGAGCGGGCTGCTCGCGGCGCCGGTGCCGGCACCGCTGCCGGTACCCGCTCCGGTGCCGACGTCGGCCCCGGCGGATGCGAAGGACGACGACGTGGCACGGACGACGGCGCTGCCGGCCGTGGGCAGTGTCGGACGTGACGACTCCGATGCGGACGCGCCGATGCCCGTCGCTACAGCGGCGACCCCCTGGTGGGCGGAGCCCGACGCCACCGTGCCGCCGACCGCGGCGCCGCCGCTGATCGAACCGGCGTCGTCGGACGCCACCGCTGCGTACCCGGCGCACCTCCCGCCGTCCGTCGGCCAGGACCTCCGGGGGCTGGCCGGCGATCGCGACGCCCGCAGCGACCGCCGCGACGAGGACGACGTCCACGACGAGCAGCACGACGAGCGAACGGACGAACACCCCGTCGAGCGCCTGCCCGCCGCTGCACCGGACGACCTCGACCAGGACGAGTGGGACGGCCGCGAGACGAGCGACACGAGCGTCATCAAGGACCTGTTCGGCACGGCTGCGGTCGGGCAGCTCGGCGACACCGGGTACGACCCCGAGGACTCGGGGACGCGCATGATGCCCGCGGTCGCCGCTCCGGCCGGCGCTCCCGGTCGTGACGGGACGCCCGGTGCACGCGCAGCAACCCGTGGGACGGCTCCCGACCGCGCGGCCTCGGGGAGCACGACTCCCGGCGACGGCGGCGGACGGGACAACTTCATCAACGAGGGCTTCGGTCGGCTCGCGGGCGAGGGCAAGCGCGGCAAGCAGTTGCTCGTGATCGGCGCCGTCGTGCTCATCGTGGTGCTGCTCGTGGCGGTCTTCGGGCTCACCCGCTGGATCCTCGGGAACTCCATCAGCGAGGAGAGCGCTCCCGCGGCGAGCGCGTCGTCCGCCGCTGCGTCGGCCGCTCCCTCGGACGAGCCCTCGGCAGAGCAGTCCACCGAAGCCGCCGCGGCCCCCGCGCCGCCGCTGCAGTTCGCGACCACCCAGGCCGCCCCGGGTGAGCACGCCTGGAACGAGCTCGCCGGCGGTGAGTGCCTGTCGCCGTTCACCGACGCCTGGGCGCAGTCCTTCACGGTGGTCGACTGCACGGCAGCGCACGCCGGGCAGCTGACCGCCCGCATCCAGGTCGAGGCCGGAGCGTGGCCGGGGCCGGACGACCTGGCGGCGCAGGCGGCGCAGGTGTGCCAGACCGCCCAGGCCGTCGACACCGCGGCGGCGGCGCGGTACGGCGACGTGCAGGTGCAGGGCACCTACGCGCCCGACCAGGAGACCTGGGACCGCGGCAACACCTTCATCTCGTGCTTCGCGACGCGCTCGAGCGGCCAGCCGTTGACCGGCTCGCTCGCCCCGAGCGGCACCTGACCCGCCCCCCTCTCCGCAAGACGCAACCTCGGCGGTTGCTCACAGCGTTGTACCGCTGCGAGCAACCGCCGAGGTTGCGTTCTGCGGGGCTAGCCGCGCCGCGGGGGCGCGGGGGCGCGGGGGCGGGGCGGGCGGCGCCGGTCAGGACGCGGCGGGGACCCGCGCGGACGCCTCGTCCAGGGCGCGGAGCTCCTCGGCGCCCAGCTCGAGGTCCGCGGACGCCAGGAGCGCCGGCAGCTGCTCAGTGTTCCGCGCGCTCGCGATCGGCGCGACGACGTCCGGCTGGGCCTGCAGCCACGCGAGGGCGACCGATGCGATCTCGGCCTCGTGCGCCTCGGCGATGCGGGAGAGCGCGTCGACCACGGCCAGTCCCTCGTCCGAGAAGTAGCCCGACACCTGCCCCTCGCGGTCCTTGCCGGCGAAGTCGTCCTTCGTGCGGTACTTCCCGGTCAGGAACCCGGCGGCGAGGGCGAAGTAGGGCACGACCCCCAGGCCCTCGGACGCGGCGAGCGGGGCGATGTCCGACTCGTAGGGCTCACGGGTGACGAGGTTGTAGTGCGGCTGGATCGCGACGGGCAGCGCCAGCCCGTTGTCCTTCGCGATGCGGATCCACTCCTCGGCACGCGGACGCGAGTAGTTCGAGATCGCCGTGTACCGGACGAGGCCCTCCTGCACGAGCTGGTCGAACGCACGGACGGTCTCCTCGAGCGGGGTGTCCTGGTCGTCGAAGTGCGCGTAGTACAGGTCGATCCGGTCGGTGCCCAGCCGCTCGAGGCTCGCACGGGCAGCCGCGGCGACGTTCGACGCCGACAGCCCGCTGTACTGCGGGTGCTGCGAGACCTTCGTCGCGACCACGACGTCGTCGCGCTTCCCGGACGCGCGGAGCCACGAGCCGATGACGCGCTCCGACTCGCCGCCCTCGTTGCCCGGCGCCCACGCGGAGTACACGTCCGCGGTGTCGACGAAGTCGCCCCCGGCCGAGGTGTACGCGTCGAGCACCCGGTGCGAGGTCTGCTCGTCGGCGGTCCAGCCGAAGACGTTGCCGCCGAGGGCGAGGGGGAACACGTGCAGGTCACTGGTTCCGATGCGGGGCATGGGGAGTCCTTCCGGTGCGGTACGGGTCCCGTCCACGCTATGCCTCGGCTGCGCGCACGTGACCAGCGGGTACCCGGTGTTGCATGAGGGGATGACCACCCTCGCCGACGACCTCACCGACCCCCGCTCGTCCGTCCGACTCCGTGCCGTGATGGCCGCCGGCACCGAGGCGAGGCCGTCCGACCTCGAGGTGCTCGTCGAACGCTGTGCCGTCGAGCCGGACCTGCAGGTGCGCGAGGCCCTGACGTGGGCGCTCGTCAGGCTGCCGGCGGAGACCGTCGTGCCCCGGCTGACGCACGAGCTGCACCGTCCCGAGGCGCAGGCTCGCTCGCAGGCGCTCCACACCCTGTCGAAGATCCGCGACGGGTCGGTGTACCCCGAGGTGGCCGACCGGCTCGGCGACGACGACCCCGGTGTGCGTCGGACGGCCTGGCGCGCGGCCGTCCTGCTCGCTCCGGCCGAGGAGGGTCCCGCCCTCGCCCGACGCCTCGCCCGCGAACTCGGTCAGGGTGACCGGGAGACCCGGCTCGCGCTGAGCCGGGCGCTGGTCTCGCTCGGCGAGGACGTCGTCGCCCCCGTCCTGGCAGACGCGTCCGATCGTCGCGGCGAGGCCGTCCGCGCGCACGTCGACGAGACCGGACGACTGCTCGCCGATCCGGACGCCGGGTCGGCGCTCGCGCTCGAACGCGCCCGACGCGAGATGGCGCTCGGACGCGGCGGGCGCGCCTCCGGGTGACCACCTGACGGACGGGAGGCCCGTGGTTGCGCTGCCACGGGCCTCCCGTCCGTCACACGGTGCGCCACGAGCGCGTCCCGCCGTTCCGGGGCGGGCCACGGAAGACCCGGATTCGGGTCGACGAACAGGCCCGATCGGCTTGCACACGCGGATGGGAGCGCGCCAGGGTGGACGGCGAAGGGGAGTAGCTCCCAGCGCGTGCATCGACACACTGGCCATCACGACGATCGGCCCGGTGCACCACCTGCCGGTCCCACCCGGCGGGCGAGCGAGACCTTCGGCCGTTCTGCCGTGCCGAAGCGCTCCCCACCCCTGCGCGATCGGTGCGGCCCGACCAAGGGACCACCCCGTGATCGACACTTCACCCGTCCGCGTCGTCGATGCCGACGCACCGCCCGCCCGCATGGGACGCAGCGCCTGGGGGCGCATCGCGATCTGCATCGTGATCGCCCTGCCCGCCGTGGTCTTCCGGGTCACGGGCTCCGCCCCGAACCCCGTCGTCGACCTGCTGGTCTTCGGCGGTGCGGTGGTCGCCGCCTCGTTCCTGCTCGCCTGGGCCGCCGAGGCCGCGCAGAAGGACATCTCCGGGACGCTCGCCATCGCGATCCTCGCGCTCATCGCTGTGCTGCCCGAGTACGCCGTCGACCTGTACTACGCGTTCCGCTCCGGGTACGACCCGTCGTACGAGCAGTTCGCCGCCGCGAACATGACCGGCTCGAACCGGCTGCTGCTCGGGTTCGGCTGGCCCCTCGTCGTGGTGATCTCGCTGCTCGTCGCCCGCCGGTACGTCCGCGCCGGCACCCTGCCCCGGTCGGCGACGAAGGTGCTGCAGCTGGAGCAGTCCTCACGGCTGGACATCGGCTTCCTGGCGCTCCTGGCGGTCGTCGCGTTCCTCATCCCGCTGATGGGCTCGATCCCGCTGTGGTTCGGGTTCGTGCTGCTCGCCGCCTTCGTCGCGTACCTGTGGCGGGCGTCGCGGGCGCCGGACGACGGCGGCGACGAGGAGATGGTCGGCATGGCGGGGAACATCGCCTCGATGCCGCAGCGTGCGCGCCGCTGGACGATCGTCGCACTGTTCCTCGTGGCCGCCGCCGTCATCCTGTCGTCGGCGGAGCCGTTCGCGGACGCACTCGTCGAGTCGGGGAGCGCGCTCGGCATCGACAGCTACTTCCTCGTGCAGTGGCTCGCGCCGCTCGCCACCGAGGCGCCCGAGTTCATCGTCGCAGCGCTCTTCGCCCTGCGGGGGATGGGTGGCGCGGCGATCGGGACGCTCATCGCGTCGAAGGTCAACCAGTGGTCGCTGCTCGTCGGGTCGCTGCCGATCGCCCACGTGCTCGGTGGCGGGACGACGGGCGGGCTGCCGCTCGATGGTCGGCAGGTCGAGGAGTTCGTGCTCACCGCGTCGCAGACCGTGCTGGGCGTGGCGATCATCATCGCGCTGCGCTTCCACCGGTGGTCGGCGATCGCGCTCGTGGCACTGTTCGCGGTGCAGTTCGTGGTGACGGACACGAGCGGGCGGTGGGTGCTGAGCGGGGTGCACGTGGTCGCGGCGCTCGTGGTGCTGTGGATCAACCGGAAGGACATCGTGCCGACGTTGCGGGCGCCGTTCCGGCGGGCCGGCGCCGCCGACGCTCCGGCCGCGTAGGCGGCAGCGCGGCTCCGCCCGCGGCAGCGGCGGCGGCGGCTGCGGCCGCCGCCGCGGGCGGTCCCGGTCGTACGACCTGCCGCCGGCGGCCGTTCCGGTCGCATGACCTGCCGTCGGCGACCGTTCAGGTCGCACGACGTGCCGTCGGCGGCGGAGGTGAGCGGCATGTCGTGCGACGGGAATGGTGGGACGGGAGGCTCGGGGCGGGCTGGAACCGGGCCTCCCGTCCGTTCGTGGGCACCAGCCGCATCGAACGGGCAGGACATGCCGCGTGCGTTCCGTCGGGCGGGCAGGATCCGTCGGCAGGAGCCGCCGAGTGTGTCAGGAAGTGCCCGCTCGGCGAGCGGGCGGCCCCGGCCGCGGCGTCAGTCGGCGTCGGGGGCGAGCCAGATGGCGGAGGCGGCTGCGGCCGGCAGGTCGACGAGCGACTCCTCGCCGTCGGGAGCCCGCCGGCTGACGGCGATCACACCCGCGTAGTCGCGGACCCGCTCGACGCGCAGGTGCGTACCCAGAGCGACCCCGAGCTCGTCGAAGTACCGGAGCAGGGCCGGGTCGTCGTCCGACACCCGGTCCACGACCCCGCAGGCCCCGGGTTCGACCGAGCCGAGCAGCGTGCCGGCCGACGACGGGACCGACCCGTCCGTCGCCGGGATCGGGTCACCGTGCGGGTCGTGCGTCGGGTGGCCGAGGTCGGCGTCGACCCGCTCGAGGAACGTCTCGGACACCGCGTGCTCGAGCGCCTCGGCCTCGGTGTGGACCTCGTCCCACGAGTAGCCGAGCCGCTGCACCAGGTACGTCTCGATGAGCCGGTGGCGACGGACCATCGCCACGGCGACCTGCTGCCCGAGCGGGGTGAGCACGACGCCGTAGTAGGGGGTGTGCTCGATGAGGCCGTCGCGGTCGAGCTTCCGGAGGTTGCCCGACACCGTCGACGCCGAGACCCCGAGGGCCGCCGCGATGTCCCGCGTCGCGAGCCCCTCGCCGCCGCGCTCGGTCGACTTCCACACGAGCTTCACGTAGTCCTCCGCCATGACGGACAGGGAGGGCAGGCGCATCACGACACCGCCGTGGTGCAGTGTCCACTCCGGGCCATGACGGACAGGGAGGGCAGGCGCATGCGTCAATGGTACAAACGGCGGGTGACCACCACCGCACCCGTCCGACGCCGTCGCTGGCCGGTGCCCCCGTCGCTCCTGCTCGGCCTCGCGCCGCTCGTCGCCTTCGCGGCCGTCAGCGCCTGGCGCTCGCGGCCGAGCGACGACTACAGCACGCTCGGCCAGACCGTCGAGGGCGTCCTCGGGGCACTCGTGGTGCCGGAGGGCATCGCGGTGCTCGTGCTCTGCGTCTACGTCACCGCGCTGGGCTGGTGGCCGATCGCGACCACCGACCGCCGTCGGACGGCACTCCGGTGGACGCTCACGGCCCCGGCGTTGATCGCAGCCGTGTGCGTCGCCCGGCTCCCGCTCGTCGAGTGGGGCGCCCAGCCGGTGCGGTACTTCCTGCTGCTCGCCGTCGGGGTCCTGTTCGTGGGGGTGTTCGAGGAGCTGCTCACCCGCGGCGTGCTGCTCGTCGGGCTCCGGCGGCGGCTGCCCGAGTTCGGCGTGTGGATCGCGTCGTGCGTGCTGTTCGGGCTGCTGCACTTCCTCAACGTCCTCTCCGGTGCGGGGGTCGGTGCGACCGTCGTGCAGGTCGTCTTCGCCGCGTCGTTCGGCTCGACGCTCTACCTCGCCCGCCGGCTCACCGGGAACCTGCTCGCGCCCGTGCTGCTGCACGCCTTCTGGGACTTCGGGTCGATCGCGGTGTCGGCCACGGTGCCGACGCAGGACCTGGTGCGGATGGTGCCCGTCGGACTCCTCGGACTGTTCGCGTTCGCGGTGCTCGCCCTCGGGGTGGTCGCCGGCGGCGTGGTCGCATGGCGGGACGACCGGGGCCGCCGCCTGCTGCGCCGGTGGCGGTCGGTGCCGCCCGTGGGGGCGCCCGAGGTGCAGGGGGACGAGCCGCGCCTCCCGTCCGCCGTCTGACCCGACCGCCTGCGCTCCGGTACCGGGCCCGGCGGGTGCCGCCGGGCTGACTCGTCCGCCGGTGCGCACCCGGGCCGCCGGTCGGAGACGCCGGGTACGCTCGGGCCGGTGACCGACGGGACCGGACAGTTGCCCAGGACCCTGCGGTCCGGGGCCGGTGCGACCGTGCGCCGACTGGTGCACGTCTCGCGTCCGGTCCTGTGGATCAACACGATCGGCTCGGGGCTGGTCGCCGTGTGGCTCACCGGAGCGCTGTTCGACCTGCGGGCGCTGCCGATCCTGATCTGGCTGACGCTGCCGTTCAACCTGCTCATCTACGGCGTCAACGACGTGTTCGACCAGGACACCGACGCGACGAACCCGCGCAAGGGGTCCATCGAGGGTGCCAGGATCCGGCAGTCGGAGGTCCGGCTCATCGTCTGCGCGGTCGCCGTGGTCAACGTGCCGTTCCTCGTCGCGTTCCTGCTGACGCTGCCGCCGCTCGCGAACGCCGCGATCCTGCTCTACGCGGTCGTCTTCGTCTGCTACTCCGCGCCACCGCTGCGCTTCAAGGCCCGGCCGTACCTCGACTCGCTGAGCAACGCGGCGTACGCGCTGCCGCTGGTCATCGTGCCGTTCGCCCTCGAGGAGGAGCCGACGTGGCCCGCCGCGCTGGGACTGATGGCCTGGAGCGTCGCCAAGCACGCCTTCGACGCCGTGCAGGACATCGTCGAGGACCGTGACGCGGGCATCACCACGACCGCGGTCCGGCTCGGACCCCGGGGGACCGCACTGTGGAGCGGCGCCTGGTGGGCGGTGTCGACGGTGTTGTTCGCGGTGGTGAGCATCCCGGTGGCCGCCGTCAACCTGCTCATCGCGGGCGTCCTCGTCGTGCGCCTGCTGCGTACCCCGTCGCCGGAGACCGGTCACCGCCTGTACCGCCTGTCGGTCGCCTTCCCGTACATCGCGGGATCCTTCGCCGGGGTGCTGCTCCTGGTGTCCATCGTGCTCGGAGGTGCCCGGTGAGTCGTGTCGTCGTCGTCGGAGGCGGGATCGGTGGCCTCACCGCCGCCGCCCTGCTCGCCCGTGCCGGGCACCGGGTGACCCTGCTCGAGGCGTCGGACCGGCTCGGCGGCAAGAGCCGTCGCATCCAGCTCGGGGCGGACCGGATCGACACCGGGCCGTCGCTCGTCACCTTCCCGACGGTGTGGGACGAGCTGCTGCGGCGACTCGGCGGACGTTCCGGCGAGGACGGGCACCTCGACATGGTGCGCATGCCCGAGGTCGGCCGGTACTTCCACGGCGTCGAGGAGACCGCGCTGCCGGTCTCGCCCGACCACCCCTGGTACCCGGCGTGGCGACGCTTCGCCGACCTGCACGCGCCGCTCGCCGACGACGTCACGCGGCTCCTGCTCGCCGACCCGCTCGACCGCTCGGCCCTGCCGGCCGTCCGTCGCCTGCTCTCCGTCTACGGCTCGCGGCTCACCACGCGCGCCTACCTCGACGGCCTGTCCTGGCTGCCGGACGGACTGCGCGAGATCATCGCGATCCACACCCTCAACGCCGGGGTCTCACCCGCACGCACCCCCGCGCTCTACGCGAGCATGCCGGCGATCATGGCGGAGACCGGCGCGTGGGTGCCCCGCGGCGGCGTGTACGAGGTCGTGCTCGCGCTGCAGCGACTCGCCGATGCCGCCGGCGTCGAGGTCCGCACCGGCGAGGCCGTCACCCGCATCGCGCGCGGTGGCGTCACCACCGAGGCCGCACACCACCCCGCCGACCTGGTCGTCAGCGCCCTCGACGCCGACCGGCTCGCCGCGCTGACCGGACCGGCCGGTCCGTCCGCGATGTCCGCGCTGCTCCGCCCGCGCTCCCGCCCCCGCCCCCGAGCCCTGTCCTGCTCCGCCGTCGCGCTCTACGGCGTGCTGCGCGAGGAGCTGCCCGAGGGCCTCGCGACGCACAGCGTGGTGCTGCCGACGAAGCCGGACGCGCTGTACCGGAGCCTCGAAGCGGGCGACGAGCCGGCGGACACGATGGTGTTCGTCAACCACTACCGCGCCGGCGAGCTCTCCCCGAACCCGCACGGCACCGTGGGCGTGCTGCTGACCGCACCCGCGGACGGCGCGCACTACGAGATCGACCACCCCTTCGTGCGGCGGGAGATCGACCGGGTGTCGGCAGCGCTGGGTCTCGACCGACCTATCACCGACCTGCTCGAGGACCACGTGGTCCTCGACCCGCAGTACTACGGCACCGGGGGAGAACCGCACGGGGCGCTCTACGGGGCGGCCCGTCCGCCGTGGCAGAGCGGGCCGTTCCACCGCCCCTCGTACAACGACCGCTGGCGGCCCTGGCTGTGGCGGGTGGGCGCGTCGGTGCACCCCGGCGGGGGGATCCCGGCGGTCGTCGGTGGCGCGATGATCGCGACGGAGCGGCTGCTCCGGGCGAACCCGGTCTGAGCGCGACGGCGCGCCTGCTCCGGTCGCCGGTCCGCAGGCCGGGACCGGTGGTGACTCGCCGGTCGGCGCACCGGGACCCGTGGTGACCGATCGCTAGAGCTCGACCTCGATCGGCTCCGCGCGGACGAGCTCGTGCACGCCGGCGATGACCTCGCTCGGGCGGAACGGGTACCGGTCGATCTCGGCCTGGTCGCTGATGCCGGTCATCACCAGGACGGTGTGGAGCCCGGCCTCGATGCCCGCCTGCACGTCGGTGTCCATGCGGTCGCCGATCATGCCCGTGTTCTCGGAGTGGGCCCCGATCCGGTTCATCGCCGAGCGGAACATCATCGGGTTCGGCTTGCCGACGACGTACGGCTGCTTCCCGGTGGCCTTCTCGATCATCGCGGCGATGGCCCCGGTCGCCGGCAGGACCCCCTCGGCACTGGGCCCGGTGGCGTCGGGGTTCGTCACGATGAACCGGGCGCCGTCGCGGATGAGCCGGACGGCCTTGGTGATCGCCTCGAACGAGTAGTTGCGGGTCTCACCGACGACGACGTAGTCGGGCGCGGTCTCGGTCATGATGAAGCCGGCCTCGTGCAGCGCCGTCGTCATGCCGGCCTCGCCGATCACGAACGCGGAGCCCCCGGGCATCTGCGAGCGGCAGAAGTCCGCGGTGGCGAGCGCCGACGTCCAGATGCGTTCCTCGGGGACCTCGAGCCCCGACCACCGCAGCCGGGCGCTGAGGTCACGCGGCGTGAAGATCGAGTTGTTCGTCAGGACGAGGAACTCGGTCCCTTCGTCCAACCACTGCTGGATGAGCTCGGGAGCGCCCGGCAGGGCCTGGTTCTCGTGGACGAGCACGCCGTCCATGTCGGTCAGCCAGCACTCGACTTCGTCGCGGGTCGCCATGGGTCCAGCGTACTGGGGCCGCCGCTCGCCGGACCCGGTGGTCACCCGGCTGTGGAGGACTGGCCGACCGGACACCGACCGGCGTTCGGCTTTGGGCTACGATTTTCGGGACACGTACCGGATCAAGGAGGCCTCAACGTGCTCGTCGACCCCGGCAGCCCCACCGCCCAGCCGCGCACCACGACCGACGGCCGTACCGGCGCGGGAGCGGCCGACGCCCCCACCGGAGCCACCCCGGCGACCGACGCCCCCACCGGGACGGCACCGGCAGCCGACACCGCCGCCGCACCCCGTCGACGCCGCGGTCGCCCCAACGTCCTGAGTCGACAGCAGGTGGTCGACGCCGCCACCGCCATCGCCAACGAGGAGGGCCTCGACCGCCTCTCCTTCCGCGCCCTCGGCGCGAAGCTCGGCGTCGCACCGATGACCGTGCACCGGACGATCGGCGGCCTCGACGACCTGCACGCCGAGCTCGTCCGTCGTACCGTCGACGAGTTCACGGCCACCTTCGTCTGGCCGGACGACTGGCGTTCGGTCGTCCACGTCTTCGCCTGCACCTTCCGCGACCTCATGCGCACCCACCCCCTCGTGCTCGAGTCGCACAGCCAGCGCGCCCCGCTCGCCTCCACCGAGTCCGACGCCGTCGTGGCGAAGGTCGTCGGGGCCCTGCAGCAGGCGGGTCTGCCCGAGCGCGAGGCCATGTACGCGTTCTTCGTGGTCTACGACTTCGTCGTCGGGCACGCCGGCGTGCAGGTCGGCCGCGGCGACTCCGAGGCCGGGCGCCCCGAGCGGCACCGTGTGGTCGGGGAGATCCTCGGCGAGCACTCGTACGACGACCGCTTCGCCCTGGGCCTCGAGATCATCACCGCCGGCATCGAGGCCCGCGTCCGCACGCACGGCACCGTCGCGTCGTGAGCACGGTCGACCCGCAGCAGGCACGCCGCGAACGCGAGGCCCGGTACCGCGGCTCGACCCCTGCCCTGACGATGACCGTCGTCGGTGCACTGCTGGTCGTCGCCGCGGGGGTGGTCGGTGGACTCGCGGTGTCGGACTTCGTCCTGCGCTTCCGGATGATGACGGTCAACAGCATCTTCTCCGACAGCCCCGACCCGGAGACGCACCTGTGGGCGGCCCCGAGCGCGGTCGTCGGCACCCTGGTGGCCGTCGGCGTGTACACGCGGTGGAACCACCGCTGGTCCGGGCGCACCACCGACCTGGTCGGGCTCGGGCCGCTGCCGCTCTGGCTCGTCGGTGCCACCGCGTGCACCTGGTGGGCCACGACCACGCAGTGGCCCGCCCCGGACCGTGTCGGCGTGGCCGTCGACCCGACGTTCGGGCACGACGAGACGTGGGGCATCGGCAGCTGGATCCTGTACACCGCCGTGTGGTGGCTGCCGGGGCTCCTCACCGTCGTGACCGTCCTCGCGCTCGTGGCCGGCGGTGCCACGCGGATCGGCCGTGGGAACCGGCGCGCCCGGCTCACGGACGTGCTGGCGAACGGCCGTCGCACGACGGGCGAGGTCACCGCGATCAGCGGCGGTACGACCCCGGACGCGTCGCGCACGCTGCTGCGGTGGACGTTCTCGTTCGTGGACCTGCACGGCGTCCGGCGCTGGGTCGAGCGGACCGAGGGCTTCACCCACGGCACCGCTCCGGTGCTCGGTGGGACGGTGACCGTGCTCCACGACCCGGCCCGCCCCGGCGACCGCAAGCGCATCTTCACGACGACCGGCAGCGGTGACGACGCCGAGGACTTCCTGCGCCCCGGCACGACCTGAGGCCGGACGAAGATTGGCACTTCTCCACGAAAACGCGGCGCTCCTAGGCTCGTCAGCCGTGTCAGAACAGAACGTCCAGCCCCAGCAGCACCCGAACCAGCAGTACGCAACGGCGCCGGCCGCCCCGCAGCGCACGAACACCCTCGCGATCATCGCGCTCGTGGCGGCGTTCGTCGCGCCGATCGTCGGGTTCGTCCTCGGCTTCGTCGCGATGTCCCAGGCGAAGAAGCGTGACGAGGGCGGCCGTGGCCTGGCGCTCGCCGCGGTCATCGTCGGCGGGGTGATCACGGTCTTCTACGCCGTGCTCTTCATCGCGCTCGTCGCGGTCGCGATGTCCGAGCCGTCGGTCACGTACCCGACGTCGTACTGACTCCTCGCGACCGGCGGCTGACGGCGGTCGCCGGACGGGAGGCGCGGGGCACGCGCCCTACGCTGGTCACGTGACCGAGCGCCTCCCGTCCGACCCCGTGGTCCCGTCGACGGGACCGGCGCAGCCGGGCGGTCCCACGCTGCCACCGACCCACGAGGCCACGACGAACGGCGTCGGGCCGCACCCCGAGCCCTGGCCGGACGACCCCCGGCTCGACCCGGAGCTGCTCGCCGCCGGGGACACTCGCAACGTCGTCGACCGCTTCCGGTACTGGTCGATGGACGCCATCGTCGCCGAGCTCGACACCCGCCGGCACGCCTTCGACGTCGCGATCGAGAACTGGCAGCACGACCTCAACATCGGGTCGATCGTGCGGAGTGCGAACGCGTTCCTCGCCGGCACCGTGCACGTCATCGGTCGGCGGCGCTGGAACAAGCGCGGGGCGATGGTCACCGACCGGTACCAGCACGTGCGGTACCACCCGGACGTCGCGGCGTTCCTCGCCGCGATGCACGAGGAGGGGCGACCGGTCATCGCGATCGACAACACCCCGGGTGCCGAGCGCATCGAGACCGCGGCGATCCCGGAGCGCTGCGTGTTCCTGTTCGGGCAGGAGGGACCCGGGCTCACCGACGAGGCCGTCGCGGGTGCGGACGCCCACCTCGAGATCACGCAGTTCGGGTCGACGCGGAGCATCAACGCCTCGGCCGCGGCGGCGATCGTCATGCACGCCTGGGTCGTCCAGCACGCGGTCCTGCCCACGGACTGACGCGCTCGCCGCGGGGCCGCCGGGCCGCCGGGCCGGCGGGGCCGCGGGGCCGGCGGGGCCGCGCACGAGACTCGGCTCCACGGACACGTTCGCGGCACCGGGGCCGCGAACGTGTCCGCCCAGGCGAGTCTCGTGTGCGCGCGGGCTCGCTCGTGTCAGCGCGGAGCGGTCGTGCGGCGGGCGACGAGCCGGGGCTCGACCAGGGTCTCCTGCGCCGGAGCGGTCGGGTCGGCGATGCGGGCGAGCAGACGCTCCCCGGCGCCGCGGCCGATCTCCACGCTGCGGTCGTCGATGCTCGTGAGGCCGACGTAGGACGACGCCGCGAGCGGGGTGTCGTCGTAGCCCATCACCGACACGTCCTCGGGGACGCGCAAGCCCCGTGCAGCGAGCCCCGACATCGCACCGAGCGCCATGACGTCGTTCGCGGCGAACACCGCGGTGACGTCGGGGTGGGCGTCGAGCAGGTGCCCGACGGCCTCGGCGCCGGCCTCCTCGGTGGGTTCCACGGGCATGACGTGGGTGGCGAGCGAGGCGGCCGACGTGGCGGAGGTGATCCGTGCCTCCAGGCCGGTGAGCCGCTCAGCGGACGCAGCCGAGCGCCCACCGACGAAGCCGATGCGCGTGTGGCCGAGCGCGAGCAGGTGCTCGGCGGCCATCCGACCACCGGCGCGGTCGTCGTTCGCGACGGTGTCGGCGCGGGGGAGCACCGCACGACCGCCGGCGACGACGACGGGCATGCTCGCCGGGATCGCGAGGTCGGTGTCGGGCTCGCCGGCGATGACGATGCCCTCGACGCGCATGGACAGGAAGCCCTCGACGGGTGAGGCGTCGAGCCCGGTGTTGAGGAAGCGGTCGGCGACGACGAGGCGGTGCCCCTGGTCCTGCAGCGCCTCCCGCAGGCCGGTGAGCAGGTCGACGAACCACTGGTTGCGGAAGTCGTCGAGCACGACGCCGATCGTGCGGCTGCGGGTGCCGGCGAGGGACACGGCCGCGGTGCTCGGGCGGTAGTCGAGTTCCTGGATGGCTCGCAGGACGGCCTCGCGGCGCTGGTCGCTGACCTTCGGGGAGCGCTGGAGCACGAGCGAGACGAGGGACTTCGAGACCCCTGCGCGGGCGGCGACGTCGTAGATGGTCGCCGGTTTGCCGTCTGCGGTGGCGGACCTGCCGTCTCCCATGATCTCCCTCGACCCGTCGTGGTGTCCCTCGATCGTAGCGGCCCCGACTCGAGCGGTTGTCAGGACATGAGGGGCGGACCGAGGGTGCGGTGCGGTGCGGTGGGGTGCGGTGCGGTGGGGTGCGGTGGGTGGGGCGGGCGCAGGGTGTCCGGCGTGCTCGCGGGGCGGAGGTGGCGCGGAGGCGGCGCGTGGTGCCGGGTGCTCGCGCACCACTGGAAGCACGTCGCGCCACGGAATCCCGTGGTGCGACGTGCTTCTCGTTGTGCTGACGGCCGCCCCGAGCCCCGAGCCCCGAGCGCCGAGCGCCGAGCGCCGAGCGCCGGGCGCCCGCGCCGCGCCGCCCGCGCCGCGCCGCGCCGCCCGCGCCCGAGCGCGCGCGCCGCCCGCGCTACCCGATCAGGCTCGGCCGCAGGTCGCGCAGCGTCCGCGAGCGGGTCTGCCGCGCGGTGACGACGTACGACACGAGCAGCGCGCCGAGCAACCAGCACGCGAGCACCCCCGCGTCCGACCACACCGCCGCGAACGACCCGCCGTACATCGTCTGCCGGATCGCGTCGACGGAGTAGGTCATCGGGAGCGCGAAGTGCAGCGCCGCCAACGGCCCCGGCAGCGTCTGCCACGGGAAGGTCCCGCCGGCGGTCACGAGCTGCACGAGCATGAGCACCAGGCCGAGGAACTGCCCGACCGAGCCGAGCAGCACGTTGAGCGCCATGATGATCGCCGCGAAGGTCGCCGAGGCGAGCACCATCACGGCCACCGTCGACCCGGCGTGCACCACGTCGAGGTCGAGCGCGAACCGCACGATCAGGAACAGCGCCGCCATCTGCACGACCCCGAGGAGCGCCGGGGTGAGCCAGCCGCCGAGCACCACGCGCAGCGGCTTCTGCACGGCGGTGATCGCCCGCTTGGAGATCGGCTTGAGGATGAGGAACAGCGCGTACATGCCGATCCAGGCGGCGAGCGAGATGAAGAACGGTGCGAGGCCGGCGCCGTAGTTCGACGCGGCGGCGACGTTGTCGTCGCCGACCTTGACCGGGTCCGAGATCACGGACGCCTGCGACGAGCGCTGTGCGGCGGTCGACGCCGGGATCCTCGTGCGTCCCTGGTCGAGCTTCGCGGCGAGCTCCTTCGAGCCGTCCTCGAGCTGGTCGACACCCGATGAGAGCTGCGAGGCACCGGACGCGGCCGACGCGGCACCGTCCGCGAGCGAGGCCGCACCGGAGGACAGCGTCGGTGCCGCGGCGGCGAGCGTCGACGTGCCTGCGGCGACCTGCGACGAGCCGGATGCGAGCTGCGAGGCGCCGCTCGACGCCGATGCGATGCCGTCCGCGAGCTGCGGCGACGCCGAGGCCAGCGCCGACGTGCCGGCCGCGACCTGGGCCGACCCGTCGCGGAGCTGGTCGACGGCCGACTTGGTCGACGCGTAGGTCTCCTTGGCCGAGGCGCCGGCGGTGTTCACGTCGCCGACCGCCTTCGTGATCGCCTCCTGCTGCGAGGGGGTCAGCGTGACGCCCTCGGGCAGGTTCGCGGTGATCTGCGCGAGCACCGTGGCGGCGTCCACCGGCTGCACCGCGTCGACGTCGGCGCTGACCGAGTCGACCTTCTCGGCGAGCGCGGCGTTCCCCGCGGCGACCCGCTGCGCGCCGTCGTTGAGCTGCGCGGTCTGCGCCGGCAGCGACGCGGTCTGCTGCTGTGCGGAGTGCAGGCCGGACGCCAGGGTCGAGGCCCCGGACGCGACCTGCTGTGCGCCGCTGTCGAGCTGCGCGGTCTGCGCGGGCAGCGAGGCGGTACCGGAGGCGAGCTGCGAGGCCCCGTCGGAAAGCGCGGAGGTGCCGGACGCGAGCGAGGACGCGCCGTCGGCAGCCGTGGTCGCCCCCGATGCGAGCTGTCCCGCACCGTCGACGGCGTCGCCGAGGCTGTCCCGCACGTCGGCGAGTCCGACGAGCAGGGTCGTCGCCGCCTGCTTGCCGACCCGCTCGGCGACGGCCGTGCGCATGGTCTTGCCGGCCTGCTCCGCGATGGTCGAGGCGAGGTACGAGTTCGTGTCCGCGGTCGTCATGACGAGTTCGGCACGCTTCGGGTCGTCGCCCTGCGCCGACGCCAGGGCCTCGGAGAAGTCGTGCGGGATCGTCACGACGAAGTCGTACTTGCCGTTCCGCACGCCGGAGCGCGCGTCGGCCGCGGTCGTCTCGGTCCACTTGAAGTCGGCGCCGTCGATCGCCTCCTTCGTGACGTCCTCGCCGTAGTCGACCCGGTCGCCGTCGAGCGTCGCGCCGGCGTCCTGGTCGACGATCGCGGCCGGGATCTGGTCGAGCTTGGCGTACGGGTCGCGGTTCGCCCAGAGGTACGCGCCGCCGTAGAGCAGCGGCACCACCATGAGGGCGACGAACGCGAGCCGGGCGAGCGGCGTGGCGGTGAGGCGCGCCAGTTCGGCGCGGATGAGCGAGGGGATGGTCACGCGGGTGCCTCCGTCGGGACGGTTGCGGGAGTTTCGGGGTCGGAGGGGCCGGACGGGAGGCCCTGGTCGCCTCCGTCGGTCGAGGTCGCGTCGTCGGGACCCTCGGTGCGGATCGTGTCGAGCAGCTGCTCGACGGTGGCTGCGGCGGCCTTCGACGTCACGAGGACGACGGTGACGCCGCGCCGGGCGACGTCGCGCACGACCGCGAACCAGTCGGCCACGGCGCCGCCGTGCCGCTCGGGCGAGGTGAGCACGATGCCCGTGACCCCGTCCCGCAGCAGCGCGAGCTCGACGAGCAGCCGCACCCGCACGTCGGTCGGGACCCGCTGCACGTGCGTGTCGGCGTGGTCCCGCATGCCGAGCTCGTCGAGCACGGTGTCGACGTGGTCGCGGGAGGGGCGCTGCCCGGCGAACGCGAGTTCCTCGCGCACGACCTTCCGGAGCGTCATGACGGGGAACGGTTCGGCGACGCCCGGGGTGTCCACGAGCGCGAAGGCCGCGCGCACCGCTGCGGGGTCCTCGTGTCCGTCGAGCAGCACCCGCCCGGACTCGGGACGCATCCGCCCGCCGGCGATCAGGGACGCGAGCACCGGGGCCTGCTCGGTCTCGACGGCGACGACACCGGGGCGACCAGGGGCGGCGACGGCGGACACGACGGGCAGCGCGGCGCCGGGCTCGTCGCCGATGCCGACGTGGTCGAGTTCGAGCGTCATGCGCGGGTCTCCTGCTCGGTACGGGGTGCGGGTGCGGCGGGTTCGGACAGCAGCGCGGTGCGCCAGTCGATGCCGGCGGTGCCGAGCGCCGACAGCACGACCGTGCGGCGACCGGCTTCGTCGCTCGTGCCGGACCGGGTGGCCTCGTCGAGGACGGCGATGCAGGCGGCCTCGACCAGGCGGGCGAGCGTGTCCGCGTCGACGTCGTCGCGCATCGAGCCCTCGTCGATGCCGAGCGCGCAGGCCGTGCGGACCTGTGCCCGCAGCGGCGCGAACACCTCGGCCACGGACTCGGCGAACGGGCTGCGCAGGGCGACGCGGGCCATGGAGCGCACGTGCGAGACCTCGGCCCAGAGCGTCACGGCGATCGCCGCGAGCCGTGCGGCGGGCGGGAGGTCGGCGAGCTCGGACGACGACGGCATCGCGCCGGCGATCCGTGCGGCGCCGCCGGTCACGACCTCGCGCACGAGGTCGTCGCGGGAGGGGAAGTGTCCGTAGACCGCACGGCGCGACAGGCCCGCGGCGGACGCGATGGTCTCGAGCGAGGCATCGGGGTCCTGCTGCAGGACGCTCCGTGCGGCCTCGATCAGGGCGGCCCGGTTCGCCGTCGCGTCCCGTCGGGGCGCGCGTCCGGGCTGGTCGGTGGTGGTCACGAGCACCATCGTAATAACGTGCACACAGCTGTGCAAGTTACGAGGTGCTGTACCCCCGAACGAGGGCCAGTCCTCCAAAGTGCGGACTGTTCCGCCTGTGAACGAACGCATAACTTCACAGGAATTCCCACCACGGACAGAGCCGAGGAGTGCGCCCTGTGACACGTGCAACACCGAACCGTGCAGTACCCGAGCAACCACCCACCACGGAGCGCACCACGCGGTCACGCGTCGCACGCATCCTGACCGCCGGCATCGCCGCCGTCGCCCTGTCGTGCGGCGGTCTCGCCGTGGGCGGCGCAGCGACCGCCGCGCCGAGCGGTCTCTCCGCCGCCGACCTCAAGCTCGCGGCGCCCCTGCGCGACGCCAAGCCCCAGAAGACGGTCGCGGCGTTCGTCCGCACGACCGGCCAGGGCGCCCTCGAGGTCGACGCGAAGGCGAAGGGCGGCGACCTGACGAAGTCGAAGACGCCGTCGTCCGCCGCGAAGGAGCGCGTGCAGGCGATCACGTCGACCGTCGACGCCGTCCGCGCCGCCGTCAAGCGTTCCGACGCGACGGCGACGGAGCTGTACTCGACCGAGTACACCGTCCCCGGTGTCGCCGTCGTCGCCGACGTCGACGCCCTGCGCGACATCGCCAGCCGGTCGGACGTCGAGAGCATCATCCCGCTCACGCCGAAGAAGATCGTCGACCCGACCCCGGGTGACGCGTCGAAGGCCCCGAGCGGCGTCGACCCCGACCTGGTGCAGCCGGGCGCGGACGGCGTCAGCCCGAAGAACGCCGCGAGCGACGTCTACACGCGCTCGCTCGACGCGTGGCAGCAGACCGGCCGCACCGGCAAGGGCGTCAACGTCGCCGTCCTCGACACCGGTCTCGACTACACCCAGGCCGACTTCGGCGGCCCCGGCACGACGGCCGCGTACGAGCAGGCCATCGCGAGCACGAGCGCGCCGGACCCGAGCTGGTTCGACGCGAAGAAGTACCTCGGTGGCTACGACTTCGCCGGCCCCACCTACAACGCCGACTCCTCGAGCGCGGGCTACGACCCGACCCCGAAGCCGGACGCGAACCCGATCGACGGCAAGGGCGGCGACCACGGCACGCACGTGTCCGGCACCGCCGCGGGCTACGGCCTGACCGCGGACAAGAAGACGTTCCGCGGCGACTACACGAAGCTGACCAACCAGTCCGTCCAGGACATGTGGATCGGCCCGGGCACCGCGCCGGACGCCGGCCTCTACGCCCTCAAGGTGTTCGGTGACGGCGGCGGCTCGACCGACCTGACCGGTGCCGCGCTCGACTGGGTCGGCCAGGCCCTGACCGAGGGCAAGGACATCAACGTCCTCAACCTGTCGCTCGGTTCCGACTACGGCGCACCGGACGACCCCGACAACGCGAAGATCGACGCGCTCACCGCCCGCGGTGTCCTGCCCGTCATCGCCTCGGGCAACGCCGACGACTTCACCGACATCGGTGGCTCGCCGGGCAACGCCGAGGGCGCCCTCACCGTCGCCGCGAGCGCCACCGGGCAGTCGCTGTTCGACGGCGTCAAGGCCACCGCGCCGTCCGACGTCGCCGGCACCTACCGTGCGCAGTACTCGCAGAACTACCAGGGCACCCTGCCGGTGGAGGGCGACGTCGTCGTCCCGACCACGAACATCGACGGCTGCGCAGCGTTCAGCGCCGACGAGGCCGCGAAGGTCAAGGGCAAGGTCGTCTGGCTGAAGTGGACCGACGGGGCGCTCGAGTGTGGCTCCGGTGTGCGCTTCAACAACGTGCAGGCCGCCGGCGGTGTCGGCGTCCTGCTGGCCGGGACGGTGACCAGCTTCGACTCCGGCATCGCGGGGAACGCGACCATCCCGGGTGCCGAGCTGACCTCGGACAGTGCTGCGAGCCTCCAGGCCGCCGCGACGGCCGGGACCCTGCACGTGCAGTTCGCCCAGGAGCTCAAGGGCTTCCAGCTGGCGACCGACCAGGCGAACGTGAACACGCTCGCCCCGTTCACCAGCCGTGGCGTGCACGGCTCGTTCGACGACATCGTCAAGCCGGACGTCGCCGGCCCCGGGGTCAACGTGATCTCCGCGGCCAACGGCACCGGTGACGGCCGCATGTCGATGAGCGGCACCTCGATGGCGACCCCGCACGTGGCCGGCATCGTCGCGCTGACGTTCCAGTCGCACCCGTCGTGGACGGCCCCGCAGGTCAAGGCCGCCGTGATGAACACCGCGACGCACGACGTTCGTCAGGGTGACCGGAACGCCACGCTGCTGCGCCAGGGCACCGGCCGCGTCGACGCGCTGCAGGCGGTCACCGCGGGCACCACGGTGCGCAGCATCGAGAACGACCAGCTCGTCACCGCCTCGTACGGTGTCGTCGAGGTCAGCGGGAAGACCACCGAGTCCCGCACCCTGCAGATCCAGAACACCGACGGCCGTCCGCACACGTACGACGTGGCGTACCAGGCCCAGGTGGACCAGCCGGGTGTCGCGTTCTCGCTGAGCACGAAGCGGGTCACCGCTCCGGCGCACGGCACCGCGACGGTCAAGCTGACGTACACGATCGCCGACCCGACGCAGCTGCGTCGCGTCATCGACCCCACGCAGGAGTCGGTGCAGTCCGGCTACCAGCGTGAGTTCGTCGCCGCCGAGTCCGGTGTCGTGTCCTTCACGCCGACCGACGCGAAGCTGAACCCGATGCGCCTCGGTGCGTACGTCGCGCCGAAGCCGGTCAGCGCCGTGCACGGCAAGGACATCGCGTTCTCGGGCTCGACCACGACCGCGGAGCTCGCGCTCACCGGCCGCTCGGTCGACCAGGGCGACGCCGTGACCGGGTACCACTCGTCCGTCGCGCCGTTCGTCCTGGGCGGGACCGACCCGCAGGAGCCGCTGCCCGCCGGTTCGGCGAAGCAGTCCCTGCAGGCCGCCGACATCCGGGCCTACGGCGCGAACTACGACGCGGCGTCCGACACGCTCGCCTTCGGCGTCCAGACCGCGGGTGCCGACGCGAACCCCGGCGCGGTGACCAACGTCGAGGTCCTCATCGACACGGACCGCGACGGTGAGCCGGACTACCTGGTCTACGACGCCAAGTCGGCCACGGTCGACGCGACGCTCGCCACCACGGTGGACCTCGCGACGGGCAAGACGGTCGACGCGCAGCCGCTCAACGGCGGCACCGCGGGACAGGACGTCAACACGTTCGACAGCGCCGTCAAGGTGCTGACGGTGTCGGCGTCGACCATCGGTGCGACCGGTCCGTTCGACTACTCGGTCCTGACCGAGTCGGCGTACGCCCCGGCCCTCGCCACCAGCGGCTCCAACGTCGTGGACGAGACCGACCCGGCGACGTACGACCCGTCGGCACCGGCGCTCACCTTCGCGCAGGGCACCACCACCGGTGTGCTCTACGCGGACAAGGGCGCGCTGCAGGTCACGCGACAGGCCGACGCCACGAACGCCCGGGTCCTGCTGCTCCACCTCGGCAACGCGGTGGGCGACCAGGCCGACGTGCTCCAGGCGGCGCAGACCGCGCCGACGCTCACCCTCCGCGAGGGCAGCGCCGTCACGATCTCCGGCACCCCGAAGGTCGGCAAGACGCTCAAGGCGAAGCCCGGCTCGTGGGACGGCAAGAAGGTCTCGTACTCGTACCAGTGGCTCCGTGACGGCGTCGCGGTGCAGGGTGCGACGGACCAGCGCTACACGCTCGGCACGACGGACGCGGGGCACCGCTTCTCCGTCGAGGTGACGGCGAAGGCGACGGGCTACCAGGACGGCTCGGCGACCTCCGCCGAGACCGCGAAGGTGGCACCTCGCAAGTAGCGATCGACACGAACGCCCCGTCACCGGTCCGGTGGCGGGGCGTTCGCCGTTCCCGGTCTCCGAGCGGAGTGGTCCCGAGTGCGGCAATGGGACATGTAGTTAGGCAAACTAGGCAATGGATGGGAGAGTGAGACCATGCGATCCCACACCTCCCTGATGCAGCTCCGGGCGAACCCGATGGAGTGGCGCCGCCGTGGGCTGACCCCGCCCGACGCGCTCCAGGCCATGGTCGAGGAGCGGCTCGCGCAGCCCGGTCACGCCCAGCCGGTGGGCGACCCGTCGTACCAGGACTTCTTCCGCGCCTGATCGCGGAACGCCACCACCACGACGGACGGGAGGCGGGGGGGCCCCGGGCCCCCCGCCCCCCCGCCGGGGGGGGGGGGGGGGGCGGGCCGGGGGGGGGGGGGGCGGGGGGCCCCCCGCGGGCGGCGGGGGCCACGGGTCTCGCCCCGGCCGCGGGCGGGGGCGGGCCG
>NZ_JBIVRJ010000006.1:0-238098 GCF_044755625.1 Curtobacterium sp. NPDC092190
TTCTTTTCCTCCGTGCCCGGGTGTGTGTTCTCCGTTGTTGGGGGGGTCTGTGGTTGGGGTTTTTTTTTTTTTGGGGGGGGGGGGGGGGGGGGGGGGGGGGTTGGGGGGGTGGGGGGGGGGGGGGGGGGGGTGGGGGGGGGGGGGGGGGGGGGGGGGGGGGGGGGCGCCCCCCGGCCCCCCCCCCCCCCCCCCGGGGCGGGCCCCCCCCCCCCCCGGCCCGCCCCCCCCCCCCCCCCCCGCGCCCCCCCCCCCCGCTTCCGGTTGTTCGCGAGCAGGTCGCGCCGCGGGACGACCGAGGCGGCACGGCGGCCTCGCCCACCGCCCCCACCCACTCGGTCTAGATCTTGCGGAGCAGCACCGAGTTGACCTTGTGGTTCGCGCCCTTCTTGAGCACGAGCGTCGCCCGGGAGCGCGTGGGCAGCACGTTCTCGAGCAGGTTCGGCTCGTTGATCGCCCGCCAGACCTCGGTCGCGGTCCGGACCGCGTCCTCGCGCGACAGCGAGGCGAAGCGGTGGAAGAACGAGTCCGGGCTCGAGAACGCCTCCTCCTGCAGGGCGAGGAACCGGTCGACGTACCAGGACTCGATGTCCTTGGTCTTCGCGTCGACGTAGATCGTGAAGTCGAACAGGTCGGACAGCGCGAGCCGCCCGTGCACCGGCGGCGCGAGCACGTTGAGGCCCTCGACGATGAGGACGTCCGGCTGCCGCACGACGATCTCGGCGTCGGGGACGATGTCGTAGACGAGGTGCGAGTAGAACGGCGCACGCACCTCGGCCGCCCCGCTCTTCACCTGGCTGACGAACCGCAGCAGCGCGCGACGGTCGTACGACTCCGGGAAGCCCTTGCGGTCCATGATCCCGCGACGTTCGAGCTCGGCGTTCGGGTACAGGAAGCCGTCCGTCGTCACGAGTTCGACCCGCGGGGTGTCCGGCCAGCGCTTCGTCAGCTCGCGGAGCAGGCGCGCGACGGTCGACTTGCCGACCGCCACCGACCCGGCGACACCGATCACGAAGGGCGTCCGGCCGGCCCGCTCACCGAGGAAGCGGCTCGTCTCGGCGTGCAGGTCCCTGGCGCCGGCCGCGTACAGCGTCAGCAGGCGGGAGAGCGGCAGGTAGACCTCCTGGACCTCCTGCATGTCGAGCCGGTCGCCGAGGCCGCGCAGCTGCACGATCTCGGTCTCGGTGAGCGACAGGTGCTCCTTCGGTGCGAGCTGGGACCACTCGTCGCGCGGGATCTCCACGAACGGGGTCGGGTGCGCGACGGTGGCTTCCGTGATCGGCATGGGCACGAGCGTACAGACGGGAGGCGCGGCGGACGTGCGTGGACCGGCTGCGGTGATCCGCGCCTCCCGTCCGGTGCCCGGTGCGTGTCCGCAGGACGCGACCCGTCGTGCGGACGGTGACCGTCAGGCCGGCAGGGCCGCCTCGATGGCGGCGACGACCTCGGGGGCGTCCGGCTTCGTGGTCGGACGGAAGCGTGTGACGGAGCCGTCGGGGGCGACGAGGAACTTCTCGAAGTTCCAGCTCACCCGGCCGGCCTTGCCGGAGGCGTCGGGCGTCTCCTTGAGCGCCTGGTAGAGCGGGTGGGCGCCCCTGCCGTTCACCTTCACCTTCTCGGACATCGGGAAGGTCACACCCCAGGTGGTGGAGCAGTACTCGTCGATCGCCTCCGACGAGCCGAGTTCCTGCAGGAACTGGTTGCTCGGGAAGCCGAGGACCGTGAAGCCGCGGTCGCCGTAGGTCTTCTGCAGGGCCTCGAGCTGCTCGTACTGCGGCGCGAGTCCGCAGCGCGAGGCGACGTTCACGACGAGGACGGCCCGGTCCGAGAACTGCGCGAAGGTGGTGTGCTCCCCGTGCAGCGTGGTGATCTCGATGTCGTCGAAGCGTCCCATGTCCCGAACGGTATCCCCACTCCTGCGGACTTGCAGGGTTGATCTCCAGCCAGACCGTAGGATCGTGCGCATGTGTGGAATCGTGGGCTACGTCGGCAGCAAGAGCAGCCAGGAGGTCCTCCTCGGTGGTCTCCGTCGTCTCGAGTACCGCGGCTACGACTCGGCGGGCATCGCCGTCGTCGACCGGCCGGGTGACCTCGTCTCGGCGAAGAAGGCCGGCAAGCTGCAGGCCCTGGTCGAGGAGCTCGAGTCGCACCCGATCGCCGACGGTGCCACCGGCATCGGACACACCCGCTGGGCGACCCACGGCGGCCCGACCGACGGCAACGCCCACCCGCACCTGGCGGACGGCGGCAAGCTCGCGCTCATCCACAACGGCATCATCGAGAACTTCTCCGAGCTGAAGCAGGAGCTCGTCGCCGAGGGCGTCGAGTTCACCAGCGAGACCGACTCCGAGGTCGCCGCGCACCTCGTCGGTCGTGCGTTCCGCGAGACCGGGGACCTGACCGCTGCCATGCAGCAGGTCGTGCAGCGGCTCGAGGGTGCCTTCACGCTCCTCGTCGTGCACGCCGACCAGCCGGGCGTCGTCGTCGGTGCGCGCCGCAACTCGCCGCTCGTCGTGGGCCTCGGTGACGGCGAGAACTTCATGGGCTCCGACGTCGCGGCCTTCGTCGCCTACACGCAGCGTGCCCTCGCGATCGGCCAGGACGAGATCGCGACGATCCGTCCCGACGGCGTCGAGGTCGTGCACTTCGACGGCTCGCCGGCGACCCCAGAGGAGTTCGAGGTCAGCTGGGACGCCTCCGCCGCGGACAAGGGCGGCTGGAGCTCCTTCATGGCCAAGGAGATCAGCGAGGAGCCCGAGGCCGTCGCCAAGACGATCCTCGGTCGCGTGCACGACGGTGCCGTGACGCTGACCGACCTCGACCCGATCGCCGACCGGCTGCAGCAGGTCGACCGTGTCATCGTGATCGCGTGCGGCACGGCGGCGTACGCCGGCATCCTCGGCAAGTACGCCATCGAGCAGTGGGCACGCGTCCCCGTCGAGGTCGAGCTCGCCCACGAGTTCCGCTACCGCGACCCGGTGCTGAGCGACCGCACCCTCGTCGTCTCGATCAGCCAGTCGGGCGAGACCATGGACACGCTCATGGCCGTCAAGTACGCCCGCGAGCAGGGTGCGCAGGTGCTCTCGATCTGCAACACGCAGGGCGCCACCATCCCGCGCGAGTCCGACGCGGTGATCTACACGCACGCCGGCCCCGAGGTCGCCGTTGCGTCGACCAAGGCCTTCATCGCCCAGGGCGTCGCGCTGTACCTGCTCGGGCTGCACCTCGCCACGCTCAAGGGCACGCTGACGGCCGAGCAGATCGCCGAGCAGGTCAGCGAGCTCGAGGGCCTCGCACCGAAGCTCCAGCAGACCATCGACGACGCGTCCGGTGTCGCCGAGCTGGCGAAGTGGATGGCGGACACCCGGAGCGTGCTGTTCCTCGGCCGCCACGTCGGGTACCCGATCGCGCTCGAGGGGGCCCTCAAGCTCAAGGAGCTCGCGTACATCCACGCCGAGGGCTTCGCCGCCGGTGAGCTCAAGCACGGCCCGATCGCGCTCATCGAGCCGGGGCAGATCGTCTTCGTGATCGTGCCGTCGCCGCGCGACCCGCGTTCGCTGCACCCGAAGGTGGTCTCGAACATCCAGGAGATCCGCGCCCGCGGTGCCCGGGTGATCGCGATCGCCGAGGAGGGCGACGCCGCCGTGCTGCCCTTCGCGGACGAGGTCCTGCGGATCCCGCTCGCCACGCCGCTGTTCGAGCCGCTGCTGGCCGTCGCGCCGCTGCACATGTTCGGCATGGAGCTCGCCGCCGCCAAGGGGCTCGACGTCGACCAGCCGCGCAACCTGGCGAAGTCGGTCACCGTCGAGTAGGCCCGCGTCGTGATCATCGGCATCGGGGTCGACGTCGTCGACACGGAGCGGTTCCGGGGTGTGCTCGAACGCACCCCGGCGCTCCGGACGCGGCTGTTCACCCCGGCCGAGCAGCTGCGCGACGGGGAGCCCCGACCGGTGTCGTCGCTCGCGGCCCGGTTCGCGGCGAAGGAAGCCCTCATCAAGGCGTTCGGGTCCAGTGCCGGGCTCAGCTGGCAGGACCTCGAGGTCGTGTCGGACGACCAGCGGAACCCGTCGCTCACGCTGCACGAGGGCGCTCGTCGGGTGGCAGCGGACCGGGGTGTGACGGACGTCCACCTGTCGCTGTCGCACGACGGCGGGATCGCGACGGCGTTCGTCGTCATCGAAGGAGGGGGCGCATGAGCGCGTTCACGGGGATCACGGTCGACCGCGAGGCCCTCATCGCGAACTACGCCACGGTGTCCGAGCAGGTGGCGCCGGCGGGTGTCATCGCGGTCGTCAAGGCGAACGCGTACGGGCACGGTGCGGTCGACGCCGCACGGGCGTTCGTCGACGCAGGTGCCGAGTGGCTCGGGGTCGCCGACGTCGAGGAGGGCATCGCGCTCCGCCGCGCCGGCATCGACGAGGGCGTCCGGATCCTGGCGTGGCTGCACGCCCCGGACGAGGACTTCCGCCGCGCCGCGCAGTACGACGTCACCCCGGCGGTGTCGAGCGTGTCCCAGCTCGCGGCCGCGGCCGACTCCGAGGTGCCCGCGGTGCACGTCTGCGTCGACACCGGGCTGAGCCGGAACGGCGCGGTCGAGTCCGAGTGGGCCGAGCTCTTCGACACCGCCGGGCGGATCGCCCGGTCCGGCGGGCGCACCCGCGTCGAGGGCCTCATGTCCCACCTGTCGAACGCGTCGCGTGCCGACGACCTCGACCAGGACGCCGCGCTCCAGCGGGCGCTCGACGGCCTGGCGGCGAACGGCATCGTGCCGGAGATCGTGCACCTCGCCGCGAGCGCCGCGGGCATCGCGGTGCCGGAGACGCGCCACGACGCCGCACGCGTCGGGCTCGCGCTCTACGGGCTCAGCCCCTTCGCCGACCGCACCTCGGCCGACCTCGGGCTCCGGCCGGCGATGCGCGTGACCGCCGCGGTGCTGCGGACCGTCCCGGTGGCCGCGGGCGACGGCGTCAGCTACGGCTACACCTGGCGTGCAGCGACGGACACCCGGCTCGCGGTGATCGGCCTCGGGTACGCCGACGGCTTCGACCGCGACCTCGGCAACCGGGTGTCGGTGCGCATCGGCGACCGGGAGTTCCCCGTCGTCGGCCGCGTCGCGATGAACGCCATGCACATCGACATCGGCGACGCCGACGTCCGGGTGGGCGACGAGGTCGTGCTCTGGGGCGACCCGGCGGACGGCGACCCCGCGGTCGAGGACTGGGCGGCGGCGATCGACACCATCAACTACGAGGTGGTCGCCAGGGTCGGCCGCAGCGTGGAACGGAGGACGACGTGAACGCCCCCCTTCGTCGGGCCCGGATCGACCTCGACGCCTACCGGTCGAACCTCGACCTCGTGCGCGAGTGGATGCACCCGGTCGAGGTCATGGCGATCATGAAGGCCGACGCCTACGGGCACGGTCTCGAGCCGATCGCGCTCGCGGCCGTCGACGCCGGCATCCACTGGATCGGCGTGCTGACCGTGCCGGCCGCGCTGCGCCTCCGGGCGATCGGCGTCGGCGAGGACGTGCACCTGTTCACCTGGCAGCACGACCCGGCGCTCGACTTCCGCGACGCCGTGGACTCGGCGATCGACCTCGGCGTCTCGAACGTCGCCGAGCTGCAGCGGGTCGTCGATGCCGTCGACCAGCGTCCGGCACGGGTCCACCTCGGCGTCGACTCCGGCCTGCACCGCGACGGCGCGACCGCGGACGCCTGGCCGGAGCTGGTGGCACTCGCGGTCGACGCGCAGCGCGCCGGCCGGATCGAGGTCGTCGCGGCGTACACGCACCTCGCGGAGTCGTCGGACGACGACGACAGCGCCGCGGTCGCCGTGTTCGACCGGGCCGTCGAGACCGCGGAGGACCTCGGGCTCGACCTGCCGATGGAGCACGTCGCGGCCTCGCTCGCCGGGCTCGAGCGGAAGGAGTTCCGCAAGGACATGGTGCGGATGGGCGCGAACCTGCTCGGCATCCCGGGTGCCGAGGGCGTGTCCGCCGCCGACCTCGGGCTCGAGCCGGTGATGACGCTCACGGCCTCGGTCGCGAAGACGAAACGGGTCCCGGTCGACACCGGTGTCTCCTACGACTACACGTACCGCACCACGTCGGAGACCACCCTGGCGCTCGTGCCCGTGGGCTACGCGGACGGGGTGCCGCGTCGCGCGCAGGGCCGCGTCGAGGTGACGATCGGCGGGAAGCGGTACCCGGTCGCCGGTCGCGTCGCGATGGACCAGTTCCTGGTCGACGTCGGCGACGACGAGGTCCGCGTCGGCGACGAGGTCGTGCTGTTCGGCACGGGGGAGCACGGCGAGATGACCGTCCTCGAGTGGGGCGAGGCGCTCGGCACCATCGGGGAAGAGGTGACCTGCCGGATCGGGGCCCGTGTCCCGCGCGAGGTCGTCGGGCACCAGGTCGAGGGCCGGGTCGGCGACTACCTCCGGGAGCAGCCGTGACGGACGCCCGGGTGCTGCTCGACACGACGGTGTCGACGACCGACGAGATGGGTGTGCTCGGTGCGCGGCTCGCACGTGTCCTGCGTGCCGGCGACCTCGTCGTGCTGACCGGGCCGCTCGGTGCGGGCAAGACGACGCTCACGCGTGGCCTCGGGGCCGCGCTCGGCGCGCGGGGGCAGGTGTCGAGCCCCACCTTCGTCCTCGCCCGGACCCACCCGACGACGACCGGCCCGGACCTGGTCCACGTCGACGCCTACCGGTTGAGCGACCCCGTGGAGCTCGACGACCTCGACCTCGACTGGGACGCCTCGATCGTGGTGGTCGAGTGGGGCCGGGGCTTCGTCGACGGCATCGCGGACAGCATCCTCGACGTGGAGATCGTCCGAGCGACGGGAGCGGACGCGCCCGACGGCGACGCCGACGACCTCGACCCCGACGACGTTCCCGACGAGCCCCGACGGGTGATCGTCACCGCGACCGGGCCGCGCTGGGCGGACGTCACGCTCTGACGGATCGCCGGTTCAGCCCGACCGCACCGAGGTGGTCGGGTCGATGAAGAAGTCGGCGTAGGCCGGGTCGTCGACCGGCAACCACCCGAGTCGGGCGTGCACGAGCGCGTCGACGTCCGCGGGCGGCAGAAGGCCCCGACGGCGCCACTGCTCGGAATCGCGGTGCGCTGCCGTGCGCGGTGTCCAGGGCATCGGTGACCTCCCTCGTGCTGGTGGAACATCACCGGACACTACGCCACCGTCCGCCGTCCCGATCGCGCCTACGATGGACGCGTGCTCCTCGCCATCGACACGTCCGCCGGCACCTCGGTCGCCGTCGTCGACCCGGCCAGCGGTCGTGTGCTCGCCGAGCGCAGCACCGACGACTCCCGCCGGCACGCCGAGGTGATCGGCCCGTTCCTCGCCGAGGTGCTCGCCGAGGCCGGCGTCACCGGTGCCGACGTCACCGGGGTGGTCGCCGGCACGGGCCCCGGCCCCTTCACCGGCCTGCGCGTCGGGATCGCCGCCGCGCGCACCTTCGCCGCCGCCCGCGGCGTCCCCCTCCTCCCGCTCGTCAGCCACGACGCGATCGCGGCCGACCTGCAGCGGCACCCCGTCGTCGTCCTGACGGACGCGCGCCGCCGCGAGGTCTACTGGAGCGCCCACGACGAGACCGGCACGCGGGTCGCCGGTCCCGGACTCGCGAAGCCGGCGGACCTGGACGAGGCGATCCGCGCCTCCCGTCCGGAGGCCGTCGACTGGCCCCGCGAGACCGTCACGACCGTCCCGGCCGGGAGGCTCGGGTCGCTGGCAGCAGACCGGCTCGCCTCCGGCGCGCCCTTCGCCGACGACACCCCCCTCTACCTGCGTGACCCCGACGTCACCGTGCCGGGGGCCCCGAAGCGGGTCGTCCGGTGACCGGACTGCCCGCCGGCCTGCGGCTGCGCCGCGCGGTCCCGCAGGACCTCGACGACGTCATGTTCCTCGAGCACACGTCGTTCCCGACGGACGCCTGGACCTCGTCGCAGATGGCGGGGGAGCTGTGGTCCCCGCACGGGTACTACGTCGTGGTCGAGACGACCGAGGACGGCGCCCCGACGGTCGTCGGCTACGCCGGGCTGTCCTCGCTCGCGGGCAACCCCGTCGCTGACGTGCAGACCATCGCGGTCGCTGCCGAGCAGCGGGGCCGGGGCATCGGGAAGGTGCTCTTCACGGAGCTCCTCGACGAGGCCCGACGGCGTGAGGTGCACGAGGTGTTCCTCGAGGTGCGCGCCGACAACCCCGTGGCGCAGGCGATGTACACCGCTGCCGGGTTCGAGCGCATCGCCGTGCGGCCCCGCTACTACCAGCCCGACGGTGTCGACGCGTGGGTGATGCGGGCGGAGCTCCCCGTCACCCCCGGTGCGTCCACCGGTGTCGGACCGATCGGACAGGAGACCCTCGGTGAGCGCGACTGAACCCCTGGTGCTCGGCATCGAGACGAGCTGTGACGAGACCGGCGTGGGCATCGTCCGCGGGACCACCCTGCTCGCCAACGTCATCGCGTCGAGCATGGACGAGCACGCCCGCTACGGCGGCGTCGTGCCCGAGGTGGCCGCACGGGCGCACCTCGAGGCCATGACCCCGACCCTGCACGAGGCCCTCGACCGCGCGGGTGTCACGCTCGACGAGCTCGACGCCGTCGCCGTGACCGCCGGCCCGGGGCTCGCCGGTGCCCTGATGGTCGGGGTGGGCGCAGCCAAGGCACTGGCGGTCGCGACGGGCAAGCCGCTGTACGGCGTGAACCACCTGGTCGGGCACGTCGGTGCGGACGTCCTGCGTGCGGACGGCAGCGCGATCGAGCTGCCGACCGTGGCGCTGCTCGTGTCCGGCGGCCACACGTCGCTGCTGCTCGTGCGGGACCTGGTCGGCGACGTCGAACTGCTCGGCGAGACGATCGACGACGCGGCCGGCGAGGCGTTCGACAAGGTCGCACGCCTGCTCGGACTGCCCTACCCGGGCGGGCCGCAGATCGACCGGGCGGCAGCGGAGGGCGACCCGACCGCGATCCGGTTCCCGCGCGGCCTGACGCTGCCGAAGGACATGGCGCAGCACCGGTACGACTTCTCGTTCTCCGGGCTGAAGACCGCCGTCGCGCGGTGGGTCGAGAAGTGCCGGGACGAGGGCCGCGAGGTCCCCGTCGCCGACGTCGCGGCGTCGTTCCGCGAGGCCGTCGTCGACGTGCTCCTCACGAAGGCGCTCGCCGCGTGCCGGGACACCGGTGTCGACCGCCTGCTGCTCGGGGGTGGGGTGGTCGCGAACGCACGGTTGCGCGCCGTCGCCGAGGAACGCTGCGCTGCCGCCGGGGTCGCGCTGCGGATCCCACCGTTCGACCTCTGCACCGACAACGGGGCCATGATCGCCGCGGTCGGTGCGCGCCTGGTGGCAGAGGGGCACGCGCCGAGCGACCTCGGCATCGCGGCGGACTCCACGCTGCCGGTGACGACCGTCCAGGTCTGAGTCGCGCGGCCGGGTGGCGCATGCCGACGCCTGAACCGGCTCCCGGCCCGTGTGGGAGGATGCTCAGCAGGCACCGACCGACCGGGTGCCGGGAGGGGTGGACGGTGTCCGATCAGAACCAGTGGCCGAAGCCGGGCGAGTCGAGCGGGGGAGACGACGGCCGGCAGCAGCAGGACGGGCAGTCGGGCAGCCAGCAGCCCGCGAACCCCTCCGCGCAGCCGTCGCAGGGCACCCCGTACGGCCAGGGCCAGCAGGCGTCGGGCGCCCCGTACGGTCAGGGCCAGCAGCCGTCGGGCAACCCGTACGCGCAGCAGTCCCAGCAGGGCAACCCGCACGCGGCCTCGGGGCCCCAGCACAACCCGTACGCACCGCAGTCGCAGCAGGGCAACCCCTACGCGCAGCAGTCGCAGCAGGGCAACCCGTACGCGCAGCAGTCGCACCAGGGCAACCCGTACGCGCAGCAGTCGCACCAGGGCAACCCGTACGCGGCCTCGAGCCCCCAGCAGAACCTCTACGCGCCGCAGCAGGGCGGGAACCCCTACGCGTCGCCGTACGCCACGAGCGGGTACCAGCCGTACGCCCAGCGCCCGAAGACGAACACCCTGGCGATCCTGTCGATCGTGTTCGCGTTCGCCGGGGTCGTCATCTGGCCGATCGTGATCCTCACGAGCCCCGCCGGCGCGATCATGGGGCACATCGCCCTCGGGAAGATCAAGCAGACGGGTGAGGGTGGCCGTGGACTGGCCCTCGCCGGGGTCATCGGCGGGTGGGTGCTGACCGGGCTCTACGTGCTCTTCGCGGTGATCTTCATCATCGCGATCGCGTCGAGCCACTCGTCCTCCGACCCGTACGGCTACGACTCGGGCGCCTTCATCCGCTGACCCGCGCCGCGCTGCACGGCTCCGTTCCGCGAGATCGACAGACCCCCGCCGATGTTCGGCGGGGGTCTGTCGCTGCCGCGGACGTGAACACGACAGCGACAGCGACAGCGACAGCGAGAGCGACAGCGAGAGCGCCTCGCGCCGACCGCCCGCGCAGCCTCGCGCCCCGCTACCGCCCCGCGGCCGAGCCGGCCACGTCGGTGAGGCGCTCGCACAGGAGCGCGGTGTGCCGTCCCTCCAGACGGGTGAGCACGAGCGTCACCGACCGCCGCCCCCGCAGCCGCAACCGCTTCCGGAACTGCGCCGGGTCGACGTCGACGCCGCGCTTCTTGATCTCGACGGTGCCGACGTCCTCCGCCGCCAGGCGTGCCGACAGCTGCTTCACGTCGAGGGGCATCGTGTCGAGCACCCGGAACCCCTGCGCGAACGGCGTCGTCACGGCACGGTCCGACGTGACGTACGCGATGCCCTCGGAGAGCATCCGCCCGTCGATCGACCGCGCCAGGTCACCGATCAACCGCGCACGGATGACGGCGCCGTCCGGCTCGTACAGGTAGGCGCCGACGGGACCGACCTCGACGTCCTCGGCGTCCGCCGGGCCGGTGAGCTCGGCGATGCCGTGACCGCCGATGACGGTGGCCGCGCGCCGGACGCCGTCACGGGCGAGGGGCCCGGACCACAGGACGAGCTCGACGACCTCGCGGTCGACGGACACCCACTGCGCCTCGAGCGTGTCCGGGATCAGGTCGCGGTCGATGCCCGGGCCGAGCTTCACGCCCGTCGGGGTCGTCGTCGCGGCGGCGAACACGGTGTCGAGCGACGGCGACCAGTCGTCCGGGTCGGCCAGGCGCCTCGTGTTCGCGTGCCCGGCCGTGCGTCGCGCGGGGTCCATCCAGACGCCGTCGACCCGGGACAGGTCGAAGGCGGCCGCGTCGCCGAGCTCGACCCGGGCGTTCGGCCAGAGCGCGAGGTTGTGCGTCGCGACCGCCGCGGTCACCTCGTCGCGGTCGACGGCGGTGACGTCGAGGTCGAGCGCGGCCATCGCCATGGCGTCGCCACCGATCCCGCAGCCGAGGTCCGCGACCCGGGTCAGTCCGGCGGCGGCGAAGCGACCGGCGTGCTGCGCGGCGACCTGCAGTCGGGTGGCCTGTTCGAGGCCGGCCTCGGTGAAGAGCATCCGCGCGGCGAAGTCCCCGAACTTCGCGCGGGCCTTCTGGCGGAGCTTCGCCTGGGTCAGCACGGCTGCCACGAGCCCCGGGTCGTGTCCCTCGCCACGGAGCCGGGAGACCACCCGGACGATCTCGCCCCCGTCCGAGACGCCGGGGGTACGGTCGAGCAGGGCCATCCCCTCGGGGGTCAGCAGCTGGGCGAGGTCGGCGGCTTCCACCCGTCGATCCTCCCAGGTCGCCGGGGAGGCCCGACACGTGCTGGCACTCGGATTGACCGAGTGCCAGACTGTCCCTAGAGTTGTGGTTGGCACTCTCCTGTGCGTAGTGCCAACCGGTTCCCATCTGTACCGAGTCAGTACCGAGAAAGAAGAGGTCACCGTGGCCGTCACCATCAAGCCGCTCGAGGATCGCATCGTCATCCGCCAGGTCGAGGCGGAGCAGACCACCGCTTCCGGTCTCGTCATCCCGGACACCGCGAAGGAGAAGCCCCAGGAGGGCGAGGTCGTCGCCGTGGGTCCGGGTCGCATCGACGACAACGGCAACCGCGTGCCGCTCGACGTCGCCGTCGGCGACAAGGTCATCTACTCGAAGTACGGCGGCACCGAGGTCAAGTACTCCGGCGAGGACCTGCTCGTCCTCTCGGCGCGCGACGTCCTCGCGGTCATCGAGCACTGAGACCAGCAGCTCTCGTCACGAACGCCCCGTCCGGCTCGCAGCCGGCGGGGCGTTCGTGCGTCCGGGCGCGTGTCGCTGCGGCGCTCCCGGCCCGTCCCGGTGGTCGGCCTGGAGGCGCGCTGTCCGCCCGCAGCGTCCGCGCCCCTTCCTAGGATGGTTCCGTGAGTGAAGCGACCCCGGCGCGTCCGGCACGCAGCGAGGCATCCGTCGGCGTCGTGCAGGCGATCGTCGCGTACGGACTCTGGGGCCTGATGCCCCTGCTCTTCGCCGCGATGGCCCCCGCCGGCGCGTTCGAGATCGTCGCCTGGCGGATCGTCTTCGGCCTGGTCTTCTGCGCGGTGGCGATCGCCGTCACCCGGTCGTGGCTGCGCACCCGCTCCCTGCTCGCCCAGCGCCGGGTGATGCTCGTGATGGGACTCGCGGCCGTGCTCATCCTGGTGAACTGGACCGTGTACGTCGCCGCGACGACGACGGGCCACACGGTCGAGGCGGCGCTCGGGTACTTCATCAACCCGCTCGTCACGATCGCCCTCGGCGTGGTCGTCCTCCGCGAGCGCCTGCGTGCGGCGCAGTGGGCGGCCGTCGGCATCAGCGTCGTCGCGGTCGTCGTCATCGCGGTCGGCTACGGGCAGGTGCCGTGGATCTCGCTCGCGCTGGCGTTCTCGTTCGGGTGCTACGGCCTGGTGAAGAAGCGGGTCGGGGGCACCGTCGACGCGCTGAGCGGCCTGACGATCGAGACCGTCTGGCTGGTCCCGATCGCCGTGGGGGCGCTCGTCGTGCTCGGCGTCACGGGTCTCGGCGGCGGGGTGACGTTCACGAGCGAGGGGTGGCCGCACGTCCTCGTCACGGTGCTCACCGGGCCCGCGACCGCGGTGCCGCTGCTGCTCTTCGCGTCGTCCGCCCGGCGGGTGTCCCTGTCGACGCTCGGCCTGACGCAGTACCTCGCGCCGGTGATGCAGCTCCTGGTCGGGGTGGTCGTGCAGCACGAGGCGATGCCGCCCGCGCGGTGGATCGGCTTCGGGATCGTCTGGGTCGCGCTCGTGGTCCTGACGGTCGACAGCTTCGTGGCGGCCCGGGCCGCGCGGCGGCGGACGCTCGCCCCTGCGGCGGCCGAGCCGGCCTGACGGGCGCGAGCCGCGCCTCCCGTCCGCCCCCCGGTGCCCGCGCGCGGTTCGGAGCGCTGTGCCGAGGCTCGGCCATGCGGACAGTTCCGCAGCCCCGCGCCCGCGGAACTGTCCGCGGACGCGAGTCTCGCGGGGACGACGTCGGCCCCGGACCTGCATGAGGTCCGGGGCCGACGTCGCGTGCTGCGTGTTACTTCGAGACCGAGCCCTGGATGGCGGTCTGGTACACGGGCTTGTTGTCGCCGTCGAACTTGTAGATGCCGATGTAGGCGCTCGACGGGTCGTTCTTGCTGTCGAACGGACCGATGCCGGACGGGCCGGTGTACTGGATGTCCTCACCCTTGTCGAGCAGGTCCTTGCACGCCTTGAACGTCTCGCACTTCGTGCCGCCGTCCGCACCGGACACCGCGGCCATGTTGGCCTGGATGGTGCCCGAGTCGGTGCCCTTGCCCTTCACCGCGGCCAGCGCAGCGAGGGTCGTGGCGTCGTAGGACTCGGCAGCGTACGAGTAGTCAGCCAGCTCCTTGCCCGAGGACTGCTTGTAGAAGTCCGACAGGCGCTGCTTCAGCTCGTCCTTCGGGCTGGCGCCGGGGATGGTGCCCTGCGCGCCCTCGAGGGTGCCCGGGTCGAAGTCCTTCGAGTAGTCCGCGGTGTTGCCGTCGGACATGTAGATCTTCGACATGTCGGCGTTCTGCGACTTGAGCTCCGGGATGATCGACTTCGTCTCGTCGAAGGCGAGCACCACGATGGCGTCCGGCTTCGCGGCGAGCGCAGCGGTGACCTCGGACGAGAACGTCGTCTGTCCGGGCGGGAACTCCTGACCCTTGCCCTTGCCGCCGTAGACGACCTGGCCGCCCGAGTCCTCGATCGCCTGCTGCACGGTGTCGCGGAGACCCGTGCCGTAGGTGTCGTTGAAGACCAGGAACGCGACCTTGGCGTTGCCGTCACCCGTGACGAGCTGGCCGAGGGCCGAGCCCTGCACCGAGTCCGGCGGCGCGGTCCGGTAGTAGTGCGACGAGTACCCGGACAGGTCGGTCGCGGTGTTCGCCGGCGAGATCTGCACGATGCAGTTGCTCGTCAGCTGGTCGATGACGTTGAGCGTGACGCTCGACGACTCGGCGCCGATGACGACCGGCACCTTGGCGTTGACGAGCTTCGTCGCGGCCGAGCTCGACACGGTCATGTCGTTGCTGTCGCCCGAATCGGTCGCGGGGTCGATGCTGACGTCCTTGTCGAGCACGCCACCGGCCGAGTTGATGTCCTCGACCGCGAGGCCGACGCCGGACTCGGCGGGCGGGTTGAGGTACGACAGGGTGCCCGTCAGCGGGAGGATCGTGCCGATCTTCAGCGCGTCGGTACCGGGGGTGTCGGGGGCCTTGCAGCTCGCCGCCGGGTCCTTCTTCGCACCGCCGGCGGAGGCGGAGGAAGTGGTCTCGGCGCTGCCGCTGGTGGAACACGCGGCGAGGAGGAGCGCTGCCGCTCCCGCCACTGCCAGTGCCGTGGTGGCACGGGTGGTTCTGGTCATCCGTGGAGCCCTTTCTCTGCGCGGAGGCCCAACCGCATCGGGTCGAGCGCGGTCTCCTCCACGTGGGTTGCCGAGAAAACTAGGGCCGAAGTGTTTCGCGTGTGTGTCCGAGATCATCACCTGGACGTTTCGTTACACACCCGTGACGAAACTGAGGAGGCGCACGGGAACCCCTGATGAGGAGTCCGTCCGGACGGTCTTCGCGCTCGCCGAGGCCCGTGCGGACCGTTCGGGATCGGCTGGAGCGCTCCCGCGCGGGGCTCGTCGGCGGCGTTCTGTGCAGGGGGCGCGGACCCGGGGGAGCACTGCGGCGGTCGCGCGTACGGTCCGGCCCATGAGCGACGCAGCTTCCACCACCACCTTCCGTCCCACGCGCGCGATCGTCACCGGCGCCGAGTCCGGCATCGGCAAGGCCACCGCGGTGGCGCTCGCTGCCGCCGGCATGGACGTCGGCATCACCTACCTGTCCGAGCCCGAGCGCGCCGAGGAGACCGCCGCCGAGGTCCGACAGGCGGGACGGCAGGCCTTCGCCGAGCAGATCGACGTGACGCAGCTCGACCAGGCGGGCGCCGTGATCGAACGCCTCGTGGCGCAGCTCGGCGGTGTGGACGTGATCGTCGCCGATGCGGGCACGGGCGACAACGCGCCGTTCCTGGACATCACGCTCGAGCAGTGGCGGCACACCGTCGCCACCGACCTCGACGGGGCGTTCGTCACGATCCAGGCAGCAGCGCGGCACATGGTCGGACAGGGCACCGGCGGGCGGATCATCGGCATCACGAGCGTCCACGAGCACCAGCCCCGGTACGGGTCGAGCGCGTACGACGCAGCGAAGCACGGGCTCGGTGGGCTCCTGAAGACGATCGCGATCGAGCTCGCTCCGTCCGGGATCACGGCCAACGCCGTCGCGCCGGGCGAGATCGCGACCCGGATGACCGGTGCCGAGGACGAGGACCCGCACACGATCTCCCGGCCGGGGGTCCCGCTCGGCCGGCCGGGCAACGCGTGGGAGATCGCAGCCGCGGTGGCGTTCCTGGCCAGCCCCGCGTCGTCGTACATCACGGGGGTGTCCCTGCCCGTCGACGGCGGCATGCTCCAGATGGGCCCCCACGGCGGCAGCCACATCACCTCCGACGACTGGCGGAGCGCGTAGGGCGGCGGGGGCGGCGGCTCTCCGCGAAACGCAACCTCGGCGTCTGCTCGCAGCGCTGTGCCGCTGCGAGCAGCCGTCGAGGTTGCGTCTTGCGGGGACTGCCGTCATGCGCCGGTCGGGAGGCCCGCGGTGCGCAACACGATCTGCAGGCGTCCCGGGGTGCGCACCTCCGACCACCCCCCCACCGCACGACGCGACGGACCTCCGGTCGGAGCAGGAGTACCTGCTCGCGGGCCTTCTCACGGCGGACGGCGTCCGGGCCGTCGTACTTCTCGAGACCGTCGAACTCGCCGACGATCCCGGCGCGCGGCCACCAGAAGTCGACCCGGAACCGGCCGAACGCCTGCTGCAGGACGGGCGGTGGGAAGCCGTCCTCGTCCAGCCGGACCCGGTTGACCGATTCGCCCGGCGACTCGGCACGGGGATCGGCGAACCGCAGCGCTCGCCGCGCCTTGGTCATGCCCCGCGGCGTCGGCCACGCGGCGAACGCCCGGCGGATCTCGTCGGCCTCGAGCAGGTGTTCACGCAGCACGTGGTCGAGCACCGCGACCCCGTGCTCGTAGGAGGTGCTCCGCACGACGTCGACGACCGTCCGCAGCGGAGTGGTCACGCGGCGCCCGTCCACGTCCGTCACCTCGTCGTCCTCGAGCGCGGCTGCGTGCCGGACGACCCGACGCCCCGAGTGCGTCGTCCCGAGCAGGGGATCGGTGGCGTGGACCCGCCGGTCCGGACGGTCGACGTCGGGGAGCCCCCAGAGCAGCGCTGCCGAGCGGTGCGAGAGCACGCGCCACTCGCCCACCGTCGTGATGACGGCCTCGAGTTCGACCCGCTGCCGTTCGGGCACGGTGGCTGCTCGCCAGCCCCGGGCGTCGACCGCGACGCCGTGGGTGACCCGGACGAGTTCACCGTGCCGGACGGCCTGCTGTGCGGCACGGTCGTCGGACGTCAGGAGGACGAGGGGCAGTGGCTCGTGCATGCGCCCGAGCCTCGACGAGCACAGGCGCAATCGAGCGCCGTCGTCCGGATCTGTGGACAACCCCTCCGCGAAACGCAACGTCGGCGGCCCCTCGCAGCGGTGTAGCGCTGCGACGAACCGCCGACGTTGCGTCTTGCGGAAGGGAGGAGACCGGGGTCAGCCGCGGTAGTTCGGGGCCTCGACGACCATCTTGATGTCGTGCGGGTGGGACTCCTTGAGCCCGGCCGCGGTGATGCGGACGAACTTGCCGCGGGCCTTGAGCTCCGGCACCGTGCGGCCACCGACGTAGAACATCGACTGCCGCAGTCCGCCGACGAGCTGGTAGACGGCGTTCGCCACCGAGCCGCGGTAGGGGACCTGGCCCTCGATGCCCTCGGGGATGAGCTTCTCGTCCGAGGGGACGTCGGCCTGGAAGTAGCGGTCCTTCGAGTACGAGGTCTTCTCGCCGCGGGTCTGCAGTGCGCCGAGGGAGCCCATCCCGCGGTACGCCTTGTACTGCTTGCCGCCGACGAAGACGAGCTCGCCCGGGCTCTCGTCGGTGCCCGCGAGGAGCGACCCGAGCATGACGGTGTCAGCGCCTGCGACCAGGGCCTTCGCGATGTCGCCCGAGTACTGCAGACCGCCGTCGGCGATGACCGGCACGCCGGCCTCACGCGCGGCGAGCGACGCCTCGTACACGGCGGTGACCTGCGGGACGCCGACGCCGGCGACCACGCGGGTGGTGCAGATCGAGCCCGGCCCGACGCCGACCTTGACGGCGTCGACGCCGGCGTCGATGAGCGCCTGCGCGCCCTGTCGGGTCGCCACGTTGCCGCCGATGACGTCGATGCCGGCGAACGACGGGTCGGCCTTCAGGCGGCGGACCATGTCGAGCACGCCCTCGCTCTCGCCGTTGGCGGTGTCGACGACGAGCACGTCCACGCCCGCGTCGCGCAGGGCCTCGGCGCGCTGCCAGGCGTCGCCGAAGAAGCCGATCGCGGCGCCGACGCGCAGGCGGCCCTCGTCGTCCTTCGTGGCGTCCGGGTACTTCTCGCTCTTGTCGAAGTCCTTGACGGTGATGAGGCCGCGGAGCTTGCCGTCGGCGTCGACGAGCGGGAGCTTCTCGATCTTGTGCTGCGCGAAGATCGCGACGGCGTCCTCGGGGTCGATGCCCTCGGGCGCGGTGATGAGGGGCGCCTTGGTCATGACGTCGCGGACGAGGGTGGTCGCCGTCTCGAACGGTGCGACGAAGCGCATGTCACGGTTCGTGATGATGCCGACGAGGGTGCCGTCCGACTCGACGACCGGCAGCCCGGAGACGCGGAACTGCCCGCAGACGGCGTCGACCTCGGCCACGGTCGCGTCCGGGGTCGTCGTCACGGGGTTGGTGATCATGCCGGACTCGGACCGCTTGACCTTGTCGACGTACGCCGCCTGGTCCGCGATGGACATGTTGCGGTGGAGGATGCCGATGCCGCCCTGACGGGCCATCGCGATCGCCATGCGCGCCTCGGTCACGGTGTCCATCGCCGCCGACAGCAGCGGGACGTGCACGTCGATGCGCTTCGTGAGCCGGGACGTCGTGGACGCCTCGCTCGGGATGACGTCGGTGTGCCCGGGCAGGAGCATGACGTCGTCGTACGTGAGTCCGATGAATCCGAACGGATCCGGCTGGTCCATGGTTCCCCTTCGTGGGCGAGGTGAAGTGGTGGCACCGGGGCGCGTCGTCGGGTTCCCGATGGGCCATGGTAACGCGCGCGACACTCCCGCCATTCCGTCGTCCCCCGACCGTCCGGGCTCGGCGGGCGCCGCGCGCGGACCGACAGCGGTCCACCGACCCGTTCCTGAGAGTCCTGTACCGGCTGGACGGGCGGATTTCCGCGGATCGAGGGGGTCTCGGTCACGAATGCAGCACGATTTGTGCAGGAGACGTGCTGGAAACACGGGGGACACAAAAAATCCCTATGGTCCTCGACTATCCGAACGAGAGGCTCATCCGTGGGTTCCATCACTCCGCCGGGGTCAGCGCTCATGCGCCGATTCCGCCGTGGGGCACCAGGTCGCAACCGCCTGGTCCTCGCCGCAGTACTCTTCCTCGCTTTCCTCGCCACCTTCGCGGTCGACTGGGCAGTGTCGCCCGCAGCCGACGCGGCGACGAGCAGTCCCTCCGCCAGCAGCAGCCCGAGCACCGGCGCACCGGGCGCACCGGCGAGCTCCGGCCCCTGCACGGTCAGCCCCACGAACGGCTGCATCCGGGGCACCATCCTCGACTCCGAGCGGAAGCCCGCGACCGGGGTCGACGTCGACGTCGCCGGGGCCGGCGGGTTCGCGCAGACGGCGACCACCGACGACACCGGTCGCTGGTCGGTGTCCGTCACGACGGCGGGGCAGTACACCGTCAGCGTCGACCAGGACTCGCTGCCGAAGGGGCAGTACCTGACGAACGCCGCCGACGCCGAGCGCAAGGTGAACGCCACGCTCAACGCCAACGTCGGTCAGATCTTCCAGCTGTCCGACCAGCAGGGCGCCACGACCAGCGACGACACGAGCAGCGTCAGCGCCGCACGCGCCTGGCAGCAGCTCGCGTCGGGCATCCGCCTCGGGCTCCTCATCGCCCTCGCGTCGGTCGGCCTGTCGCTCATCTACGGCACCACCGGCCTGTCGAGCTTCTCGCACGGTGAGCAGGTGACCCTCGGCGGTCTCCTCGCCTACGTCTTCGCGAACCAGCTCGGCTGGAACATCTGGGTGACCGGCATCGTCGTCACGCTGCTCTGTGCGGCGACCGGGTACCTGCAGGACGCCGCGATCTGGCGGCCACTGCGCCGCCGACGGATCAGCCTCACCCAGCTCATGATCGTCACGATCGGTCTGTCGATCGCCGCGCAGTACGCCTTCCAGTACTTCTTCGGCGCCTCGACCGTCCGCATCCAGCAGGGCAACCCGGAGACGGTGACCTTCGCCGGCCTCACGCTGACCGTGCAGTCCTACGTCGCGATGGGCATCGCGCTCGTCGTGCTCGTCGGCACGGGCCTGTTCCTGGCCAAGACCCGCTTCGGCCGTGCCACCCGCGCCGTGTCGGACAACCCGGCGCTCGCCGCGGCGTCCGGCATCGACGTCGACCGCGTCATCCGCTTCGTGTGGACGCTCGCCGCCGGCCTCGCGGGCCTGTCCGGCGTGATGCTCGGCCTGGTGCTCAACGGCGTGAACTGGCAGACCGGCCTCCAGCTGCTGCTGCTCATGTTCGCGTCCGTCACGCTCGGTGGTCTCGGCACCGCGTACGGCGCCCTCGTCGGCTCGATGATCATCGGCATCGTCGTCGAGCTCACGAACCTCGTGCTGCCGGGTGACTTCAAGTACGCCACGGCCCTCGTGATCCTCATCCTCATCCTGCTGTTCCGGCCGCAGGGCATCTTCGGTCGCGCCGAGCGCATCGGCTAAGGGAGCACCGACATGGACTACATCCTGAACCTGCTGTCCTCGCTGACGCAGGAGGCCCTCGCCCCCACCACGGCGGCGTTCGCCCTGGCCGCGATCGGCCTCAACGTGCACTTCGGTCTGACCGGACTGATCAACATGGGCCAGGCGGCGTTCCTGCTGCTCGGCGCCTACGGCTTCGCGATCTCGATCACGAACGGCCTGCCCTTCGTCATGGCGGTGCTCGTCGCCCTGGCGGTCGCGATCGTGTTCGCCGTCATCCTCGGCATCCCGACCCTGCGGTTGCGCGGCGACTACCTGGCGATCGTGACGATCTCCGGCGCCGAGATCATCCGCATGGTCGGACGCTCCAGCCTGCTGACGAACACCACCGGCGGCTCGAACGGCATCGCCGGGTCGAGCTACCGCGACCCGTTCAACGCCCTCAGCCCGCTGCCCGACGGCACCACGAGCATCCTGTGGTTCACGTACTCGAACAACGGCGTCAACGGCTGGTGGATCCGCATCGCGGCCTGGGGCCTCGTGGCGCTCTTCACCCTCGTGCTCTTCCTGCTCATGCGCAGCCCGTGGGGTCGCGTCGTGAAGGCCATCCGCGAGGACGAGGACGCCGTGCGGTCCCTCGGGAAGAACGTCTACTCGTACAAGATGCAGGCGCTCGTGTTCGGCGGTGCGCTCGGTGCGCTCGCCGGGGTGATCTACGTGCTGCCGAGTTCCGTGCAGCCGGACGCGATGGGCCGTTCCATGACGTTCTTCATCTGGACCGCGCTGATCCTCGGCGGTGCCGCGACCGTGTTCGGTCCGGTGCTCGGAGCGATCCTGTTCTTCGTCGTGCGGCTCTTCGTCCGCACCCTCGCCGGGGACTTCATCCCCGACTCGATCATGAACGCGCAGCAGGCGGAGCAGTTCTCCTACGTGCTCGTCGGCGTCGCGCTCATGCTCCTCATCGTGTTCCGGCCACAGGGACTCCTGGGCAACAAGAAGGAGCTGTCGTTCAGTGTCTGAGACCTACACCCACACGAAGTCCGACCCGATCCTGACGGTCGACGGCGTCACCCGGCACTTCGGCGGCATGACCGCGGTCGACGTCGACCACCTCGAGGTGCAGCGCGGCACCATCACCGCCCTGATCGGCCCGAACGGTGCCGGCAAGACGACGTTCTTCAACCTGCTGACCGGCTTCGACAAGCCGAGCCCCGGCGCGACGACCCGCTTCAACGGCGACACGCTGCAGAAGACGAGCGCGACGCACATCGCCAACAAGGGCATGGTCCGCACGTTCCAGCTCACGAAGGCGCTGAGCCGCCTCACCGTGATGCAGAACATGCTGCTCGGCGCTCGCGACCAGCCGGGCGAGAACTTCTTCGTCGGCCTCGTCCCGGCGCTGTGGCGGAAGCGCGAGCGCGAGATCACCGCCAAGGCCGAGGACCTGCTCGCCCGCTTCAAGCTCCTCGAGAAGCAGGACGACTACGCCGGTTCCCTGTCGGGCGGGCAGCGGAAGCTCCTCGAGATGGCCCGCGCGCTGATGTCCGACCCGACGATGATCATGCTCGACGAGCCGATGGCGGGCGTGAACCCCGCGCTCACCCAGTCGCTGCTCGGACACATCCAGTCGCTGCGCGACGACGGCATGACCGTGCTCTTCGTGGAGCACGACATGCACATGGTCCGGCACATCTCCGACTGGGTGGTCGTGATGGCCGAGGGCAAGGTCGTCGCCGAGGGCCCGGCCGACACGGTGATGGACGACCGCGCCGTCATCGACGCGTACCTCGGTGCGCACCACGACACCGACCTGGGCGACGACTCGCTCCTCACCGAGGAGACCTACGAGGAGCTGGCCGACGAGGTGGCCGAAGAGGAAGCAGCGGACGACCACCCGAAGGCGGACGACCGCAAGCAGGACGAGCAGGAGGCGACCCGATGACCGACGCAACGAACGCAGCTGACGCGGGCCGCGCCTCCAGTCCGACGACGGGTGCGACGAGCGCGACGAGCGCGACGAGCGCAACCGCGACGATCGACCGCGGCGAGCCCGTCCTGACCGCGAAGAACCTCGTCGCGGGGTACCTGCCGGGCGTGAACATCCTCAACGGCTGCGACCTCGACTGCTACCCGGGCGAGCTCATCGGCATCATCGGTCCGAACGGTGCCGGCAAGTCGACGCTCCTCAAGGCGCTGTTCGGCCTGGTGTCGATCCGCGAGGGCTCGGTCTCCCTGCAGGGCGAGGACATCACGAACCTCAAGGCGAACAAGCTCGTCCAGGCCGGCGTCGGCTTCGTCCCGCAGACGAACAACGTGTTCCCCTCGCTCTCGATCGAGGAGAACCTGCAGATGGGCCTGTACCTGCGCCCGAAGAAGTTCGCCGAGCGGCTCGAGGTCATCTACGACCTGTTCCCGGTCCTCGGACAGCGGCGGACGCAGCGGGCGGGCTCGCTGTCGGGAGGTGAGCGGCAGTCGGTCGCGATGGCCCGCGCGCTGATGATGGACCCGAAGGTGCTGCTGCTCGACGAGCCCTCCGCGGGCCTGTCGCCGGTGCGCCAGGACGAGACGTTCATCCGCACGCGCCGGATCAACAAGGCCGGGGTGTCGATCATCATGGTCGAGCAGAACGCGCGACGCTGTCTGCAGATCTGCGATCGTGGGTACGTGCTCGACCAGGGGAGGAACGCGTACTCGGGCACCGGGCGTGAGCTCGCCGACGACCCGAAGGTCATCGAGCTCTACCTGGGGACGCTCGCCAAGGACGTCGACTCCGCTCGCTGAGCGGGGTCGACCCGCGGGTACTGCTGTGGGGGTGGTACCCGCACCCCGACGGGGCCGCGCAGGCTGCTGATGCGCCGCGCGGCCCCGTCCTCACGCCCGGGCGTCGTCAGGCCTGGGGCGGCGCCGTGGTCGTCGCGGACGTGGCGGTCGTGGTGGTCGTCGCGGTCGTCGTGCCGGGACGCCGGCGTGTCAGCGAGACGCCGCGGACCCACCGAGACGCCGCCGGATCCGGGTGCGTCTCGCGTCGACCGGGGCGTCTCGCGTCTCGCGTCGGCGCCGGCGTCCGGCGTCCCGCCGCCGCCACCTGCGTCCGGCCCGGCCGGGAGGCGCGACCCACCCCCGCCCCGCCGGCTCGGCCCGCGCACGCCGGCTCCCCGTCCGTCGGCTAGCGTGACGCACGTGCGGACCCCCGGCCCCCTCGTGCTAGACGCCCTCGTCTGGGTCGTCTTCGCCGTGCTCTTCGTGGGCGCCGCACTGCTGGTGAAGGTCGCCGCCGCCCTGCTCGCGGTGCTCGTCGTGCTCGCGCTCCTGCTCGGCCTGGTCCTCCGGGCCCTGCGGAAGCGACGGACACGACCGCGACGCTGAGCAGCACCAGCACCAGCACCAGCACCCGCACCAGCACCCGCACCAGCACCAGCACCCGCACCAGCCCCAGCACCGTGCCCCCACCGGTACGGCGTCGCCCTGCACCGTCCACCCGTCCCACTCCGGGACCCCGCCCGCTAGGCTTGCCCGGTGACTGAAGTCGAGATCGGTGCAGGCAAGCGCGGCCGTCGGGCGTACGCGTTCGACGACATCGCGGTGGTCCCCTCGCGGCGCACCCGCGACCCGCACGACGTGAGCGTGCAGTGGTCGATCGACGCGTTCACCTTCGCGTCGCCGATCCTCTCGGCGCCGATGGACTCGGTGTCCTCGCCGGCGACGGTCATCCAGATGGGCGAGCTCGGCATCCTCGGCGTGCTCGACCTCGAGGGCCTGTGGACCCGGTACGAGGACCCGACGCCGTACTACGAGGAGATCAAGACCCTCACGGACGGCAACGTCACGAAGCGCATGCAGGAGATCTACTCCGAGCCGGTCAAGGCCGAGCTGATCACCGCGCGCCTGGCCGAGATCCGTGCCGCCGGGGTGCCGGTCGCCGGTTCGCTCAGCCCGCAGCGCACGCAGGAGTTCTCGCAGACCGTCGTCGACGCCGGTGTCGACCTGTTCGTCATCCGCGGCACGACGGTCTCGGCGGAGCACGTCTCCCAGAACCAGGAGCCGCTCAACCTCAAGAAGTTCATCTACGAGCTCGACGTGCCGGTCATCGTGGGCGGTGCCTCGACGTACACGTCGGCGCTGCACCTCATGCGCACCGGTGCCGCGGGCGTGCTCGTCGGCTTCGGCGGCGGAGCGGCCTCGACGACCCGCGCCGCCCTCGGCATCCACGCGCCGATGGCGACCGCGGTGGCCGACGTCGCCGGTGCCCGACGCGACTACATGGACGAGTCCGGCGGCCGCTACGTGCACGTCATCGCGGACGGCGGGCTCGACACCGCCGGCGACATCGTCAAGGCGATCGCGGTCGGCGCGGACGCCGTCATGCTCGGCACCGCACTGGCCCGCGCGACCGAGGCCCCTGGTGGTGGCTTCCACTGGGGTGCCGAGGCACACCACGCCGAGCTGCCCCGCGGTCGTCGGGTCGAGGTCGGGCAGATCGCCCCGCTCGAGAACGTGCTGAACGGGCCGACGCCGTCGTGGGACGGCCGCGCGAACCTGGTCGGTGCGCTGCGTCGGTCGATGGCCACCACCGGATACTCCGACGTCAAGGAGTTCCAGCGAGTAGAAGTGGTCGTGGCGCCGTACCACCAGCAGTGACGGTGGCACCCGTGCTCCCGCACGGGTGACGCCTCGGCGCTCCCGTGCGCGGAGGCCGGCTCCGTGCGCGCAACCCGCACGGAGGCGACGATGGCCAAGCCAGCCAGCAGCACCACGCAGACCAGCACGGACGCGACGAGCGCAGGTGCCGAGAGCACCGTCGAGGACGCCCGGCATGCCACGGCACCGAGCGCGAGCGTCGGCTTCGACCCGGCGGCCAAGCTCGGTCCGGAGGAGCGCGCCGCCGCGATCGAGGCGATGAAGACCCGGGAGCTCGACGTCCTGGTGGTCGGCGGCGGCATCGTCGGCGGTGGCAGCGCGCTCGACGCCGTCACCCGCGGCCTGAGCGTCGGCATCGTCGAGGCCCGCGACTGGGGCTCGGGGACGTCGAGCCGCTCGTCGAAGCTCGTGCACGGCGGCATCCGCTACCTCGAGCAGCTGAACTTCGCGCTCGTGCGCGAGGCCCTGATCGAACGCGGCCTGCTGCTGCAGCGCATCGCTCCGCACCTGGTGAAGCCCGTTCGCTTCCTCTACCCGCTCAACCACCGCGTGTGGGAGCGCTTCTACATCGGCATCGGCATGGCGATGTACGACGTGTTCAGCTGGTCCGGCGGTCGTCCGCCCGGGGTCCCGCACCACCGGCACCTCAGCCGCAAGCAGGTCCTCAAGAACATGCCCGGCCTGAAGAAGGACGCCTTCGTCGGCGGCATGACCTACTACGACGCCCAGGTCGACGACGCCCGCTACGTCGCGTCGCTCGTGCGCACCGCAGCGTCGTACGGCGCGCACGCTGCGAGCCGGGTCCGCATCGAGGGGTTCATCAAGGTCGGGGAGCGGGTGGTCGGGGCGCACGCGCACGACATCCAGACCGGCGAGAAGTTCGACATCCGGGCGAAGCAGGTCGTGAACGCGACGGGCGTCTGGACCGACGACACCCAGGCGATGGTCGGCACCCGCGGGCAGTTCAAGGTGCGGGCGTCGAAGGGCGTGCACCTCGTGATCCCGCGCGACCGCTTCCAGTCGAACACCGGCATGATCCTCCGCACCGAGAAGAGCGTGCTCTTCGTCATCCCGTGGGGCCGGCACTGGCTCGTCGGCACGACGGACACCGACTGGAACCTCGACAAGGCGCACCCGGCGGCGACCGCGGCGGACATCGACTACATCCTCGAGCACGTGAACAAGGTCCTCGCGGTGCCGCTCACCCGCGAGGACGTCGAGGGCGTCTACGCCGGCCTCCGACCGCTGCTGGCGGGGGAGTCGGACCAGACGTCGCAGCTCAGCCGTGAGCACGTCGTCGCGCACACCGCTCCGGGCCTGGTCGTGGTCGCGGGCGGCAAGTGGACGACCTACCGCGTGATGGGCAAGGACGCCATCGACGAGGCGGTCGCGGCGATGGACGGCAAGATCCCGGCGTCGACGACCGAGGACATCCCGCTGGTCGGTGCCGAGGGCTACCCGGCGGCCTGGAACCGTCGCGGGCGCACCGCTCGGCAGTTCGGCGTGCACAAGGTCCGGATCGAGCACCTGCTCAACCGGTACGGAACCCAGGCCACCGAGGTGCTGCAGCTCGTCGAGCAGGACCCGTCGCTCGCCGAGCCGCTGCCGCAGGCGGACGACTACATCGGTGCCGAGGTCGTCTACGCGGCCTCGCACGAGGGCGCCCTGCACCTGGAGGACGTCCTCGCTCGCCGCACCCGCATCTCGATCGAGGCGTGGGACCGCGGAGAAGAGGCGGCCCCGGTCGCCGCGAAGCTCATGGCCGGCGTGCTCGGGTGGGACCAGGAGACGACCGAGCACGAGGTGTCGAACTACCTGAAGCGCGTCGCCGCCGAGCGCGAGTCGCAGCTGCAGCCCGACGACGAGTCGGCCGACCGGGTGCGCCTCGAGGCGCCGGACATCGCGTTCGGCTTCGACGAGGACGACGTGGTGGTCGGCGGTGGCCGGTCGAGCGGTGCCGACGGCGCGAAGGCGACGGACGAGCAGGTCGAGGGCGAGAAGACGAGCGAACCGCGGTAGGTCACCGGACGGGAGGCGCGTGGCGGCCCCGCCATGCGCCTCCCGTCCGTCGCCTCGCCGCGTCCCTCCCGCGAAACGCAACCTCGGCGGTTCCGCGCAGCGCTACTCCGCTGCGAGCTGTCGCCGACGTTGCGTGTTGCGGGTGCGGGTCCGGACGGCGGTGCCGACGAGCACGGCCGGGATCGCGATGACCGCCGCCGTGCTCGTCAGGTACAGCACGCCGGACCAGATCGTGTGCGCGGCGCCGTCGGTCGGCCACGAGTCAGCGACGTCCATGCCGAGCCAGAAGCCCGACTGGAACGTCGCGAGGGCGCCCGCAGCGAGGACGCCGAGGTGCAGCACCGCGATCGTCGTCGCCGGCAGCCGCGACGCGAGTCCGACGACCGCGGCGGTGAGCGCCAGCCCCACACCGATCCCTGCGACCACGAGCACGCCGACGACGTCCTGCGCCACGTCGTTGCCCACGTCCACCCGCGCGTAGATCTGCGCGAGCGAGCGCCCCGGCACCGCGCCGAGCGGATCCAGCACGAGTGCGTTCACGGCCAGCAGCGCCGCGTAGGCCGCGACGACCACCACCCCGACGACGGCGACGACGATGCGGGCACGGCCCCCGGTGTTCCCCATGCGGCGAGGCTAGCGACGGGCCGGACCGGCACGCGTCCACCGACCGGATGACCCGTGGAATGGGCCGCCGCACCCGGTGGTTATCATCGGGGTACTCACCAAGGGAGCCATCATGGTCGACGTCCATCGCGTCAAACTCCCCGGAGTCGGCGTGCTGCACAGCTTCTACACCGACGACGGTGGCAAGTGCGGTGTCATCACGCACCGGTCGGGGCACTCCGACCTCATCTCGTTCGCCGACGTCTCCGACGGCGCGGACAAGTCGGAGAAGGTCTCGCTCCGCCTGAGCGAGGACGAGGCGCACACCCTCGCCGAACTGCTCGGCGGTACCCGGATCACCGAGGGCCTCGACAAGCTCGACGAGATCCCCGGCCTGTCGATCGACTGGTTCAGCGTCGACTACGAGGACGCCATCGCCGGCAAGCCCCTCGGCGACCTGCACGACTCGGGCTTCATCGGCCTGACCGTCGTCGCCGTGGTCCGCGGCGACAGTGCCAACCCCGCGCCCTCGCCGGACTTCGTCGTGTTCCCCGGTGACACCATCGTCGTCGCCGGCGCTCCCGAGAAGGTCGCCAAGGCGTTCTCCTTCTACCGCAGCGGACAGCTGGCGGCGGCTGCCGCCGAGGCGCCGCCCGGGAGCTGACCCGTGCACCTCGGCGGCGAACTGCTCACCATCGGTGTGCTCTTCGTCATCGCCTACGTGCTCGGGCGCCTGGGCAAGACGATCGGTCTGCCCGCCATCCCGATCTACATGGTGGTCGGGCTCATCGCGAGCCCGCACACCCCGTGGATCGGCCTCAACGTCGAGTCGCACACGATCGAGCTCATCGCGACCTTCGGGCTCATCCTCCTGCTCTTCAACCTCGGGCTGGAGTTCGACCAGGAGGAGTTCTACGGCAACGCCGGGAAGCTCCTGGTCTCCGGCGGCACGTACGTCGCCATCAACATGGGCGTCGGGTTCGCCTTCGGGTTCTCGCTCGGCTGGGGCACGCGAGAGGCCCTGATCATCGCGGGCATGACGGCCACGTCGTCGAGTGCGATCGTCACGAAGCTGCTCATCGAGCTGCGGCGCCTGGCGAACGACGAGACCCCGATGATCCTGGGCGTCACCGTCATCGAGGACGTCTTCATCGCCATCTACCTGGCGATCGTCTCCGTGGTGCTCTCCGGCGATACGAACCTCTGGGCCGTGGTCGGCAAGCTCGCGCTCGCGTTCGGCTTCCTCATCGTCATGTTCACGCTCGCCCGGTTCGCCGGCAAGTGGGTGTCGAAGATCTTCGCCACCCGCGACGACGAGCTGTTCACGGTGCTGTTCTTCGGGCTGGCGGTGATGTTCGGCGGCATCGGTGACCTGCTCGGCGTGACCGACGCCATCGGTGCGTTCGTGATCGGCCTGCTCTGCGGTGCGACCCGGTACCGGGACCGTATCGAGCAGCTGGCGCTCCCGATGCGCGACGTGTTCGCGGCGTTCTTCTTCGTGAACTTCGGCCTCGGACTCGACCTGTCGACCTTCGGCGAGGTGCTCTGGCCCGTCCTCGGCGCGATCGGCATGACCATCGTGCTGAACGCCGTCGCCGGGCAGCTCGTCGCCCGCATGAACGGCTTCAACGTCCAGCAGGGGATCAACACCGCGGTGATCCTGGTCAACCGCGGCGAGTTCGCGCTGATCCTCGCGACGCTCTCGGCTGCCGCCGGCCTGGAGGCGCGGATCTCCGCCTTCGCGGGCCTCTACGTCCTCGTGATGGCCGTCCTGGGTCCGCTGCTCGCCGTCAACTCGGACCGGATCGGCCGCCTCGTGGTGCGTCCCGCCCGGGTGGCGCGGCTGCGCCAGCGCCTGCGCGACCGGCTCGGCCGCGGCGTGGGCCGATCGGGAACGGACGGCGCTGCCGGCGCTGCCGGTGTCGGGATCCCGGCCGGACCGGCCCTCGACGAGGCGATCGACACCGCCGCCGAGGCCGGCGTCGCCGACCAGGACGCGGCGGCCGCCGCGCGTCGTGCCGAGCGGGACCGCCAGTTCGCCGAGGAGTTCGCCCTCGTGGAGGCTGCGGGCAGGGAAGAGCGCGAGAATGGGTCACCGGAGCCGACGACGAGCGAACCCGTGACGTCGCCGGTGGACATCCCTGCCGAGCGCCCGAAGCGCCCGGTCCGCCAGCGCGATCCGGAGTACTGATACAGATGTGGGCCGTAGCCCGACGACCGAGGTGGATCGCACTGCTCCTGCTGGCGCTCGTGCTCGCCGGGACCTTCGCGGGCCTCGGCAAGTGGCAGCTCGAGCGGAGCATCGCGAACGGCAAGCCCCTGCCGGCGACGACCGAGACCCGCAAGGCCCTCGAGGACGTCACCGAGCCCGGCCGTGCGGCGTCGGAGTCCATCGCCGGGCAGCGCATCTCCGTCACGGGCACGTTCGTCGCGGGTGACACGACGATCCTGACCGGGCGGTCCGGCGGCGGCACCTACCAGGCGATCGGACACCTCGTCGACACGGAGACCGGTGCGAGCCTGCCGGTCGTCATCGGCTGGTCCGACCAGCGGCGACAGGCCGAGGCGGGGGGCGAGCGCCTCACCGACGGCCAGGAGCTCACGGTGCAGGGGCGCTACTACCCGGCAGAGTCCCCGGACCAGGACGCCTACAGCAAGGGTGAGTACTCGGCCGTGGCCCCGGCCCGGTTCGTGAACACCTGGAAGGCCTTCGACGACCGGATGTACATCGGGTACGTCGTCGCCGACGGCACCACCGCGAAGGCCGCCGACCTCGGCACCATCGCCGACCGTGCTCCGACGCGCGAGGTCCGCTTCGACTGGCTCAACCTCTTCTACGCGATCGAGTGGGTCGTGTTCGCCGGGTTCGCCGTGTTCCTCTGGTACCGGTTCGTGAAGGACGCCTGGGAGCGCGAGCAGGAGGACGCCCGCGAGGCCGCGGCCGCGGACACCGACGCCGCCGGGAGCCCGGGGGAGCCCGCCGAGCCCGCCCGGTCGCACCGGTAGGATCGACCCATGGCCCTGACCGTCCGCACGCGTGACATCCCGAAGATCCCGGGCGCGGTGAAGTGGTACCGCGTCTCCGCGTACATCACCGGCGTGCTGCTGCTCGCGCTCGTGATCGAGGTCGTCATCAAGTACACGCCGCTGCAGCTCGAGATGCAGCTCGGCAACGGCCCGTTCTTCGTGCCGAACGGCACCGCGGGCGAAGCACCCGGCACGTTCAACCTGTCGATCGCGATCCTCATCGCGCACGGCTGGCTCTACGTGCTGTACCTGTTCACGGACTTCCGCCTGTGGAGCATCATGCGCTGGAGGCCGTCGCGCTTCCTGCTCATCGCCCTCGGCGGCATCATCCCGTTCATGTCCTTCGTGGTGGAGCACCGCATGCAGCAGAAGGCCATGGACACCTACCACGAGCTGACCGCTGCCCAGCAGCGTGAGAAGGAGGCCGCTCGGTGAGCGAGACCGAACAGCGCCCCGTCCTGGTCGTCGACTTCGGCGCGCAGTACGCCCAGCTGATCGCACGGCGCGTGCGTGAGGCGAACGTCTACAGCGAGATCGTCCCGCACTCGATCACGGCGGACGAGGTCCGCGAGAAGGACCCGGCGGCCATCGTGCTCTCCGGTGGTCCGTCGTCCGTGTACGAGGACGGTGCGCCGTCCCTCGACGGCGAGATCCTCGACCTCGGCGTCCCCGTGCTCGGCATCTGCTACGGCTTCCAGGCCATGGCGAAGTCGCTCGGCGGCGAGGTCGCGCACACCGGCCTCCGCGAGTACGGCGCCACCGACGTGACCGTGTCGGGCACCGACAGCGTGCTGCTCGGTGACCAGCCCGAGTCCCAGGTCACGTGGATGTCGCACGGCGACTCCGTGGCGAAGGCCCCGGAGGGCTTCGCGGTCCTCGCGTCGAGCGCCTCGACCCCGGTCGCCGCGTTCGCCTCCGACGAGCGCAAGCTCTACGGCGTGCAGTGGCACCCCGAGGTGAAGCACTCCGCGTACGGCCAGGCCGTGCTCGAGAACTTCCTGCACCGCGCCGCGGGGCTGCCGGGTGACTGGAACTCGGCGAACGTCATCGAGGAGCAGGTCGAGCGGATCCGCTCGCAGGTGGGCTCGGCACGCGTCATCGCCGGGCTCTCGGGCGGTGTCGACTCCGCCGTCGCCGCAGCCCTGGTGCACAGGGCCGTCGGCGACCAGCTCACCTGCGTCTTCGTGGACCACGGGCTCCTGCGCGCCGACGAGCGCAAGCAGGTGGAGGAGGACTACGTCGCCTCGACCGGTGTCCGCCTGGTCACGGTCGACGCGGAGCAGCAGTTCCTCGACGCCCTCGCCGGCGTCAGCGACCCCGAGCAGAAGCGCAAGATCATCGGGCGCGAGTTCATCCGCACGTTCGAGGCGGCGGCCGAGGCCCTCGTGCTCGAGGCGCGCGGCGACGACGATGCCGGAGAGGTCAAGTTCCTCGTCCAGGGCACGCTCTACCCCGACGTGGTCGAGTCCGGCGGCGGATCCGGCACCGCGAACATCAAGTCGCACCACAACGTCGGGGGCCTGCCCGAGGACATGACGTTCGAGCTCGTCGAGCCGCTGCGCACCCTGTTCAAGGACGAGGTGCGGGCCGTCGGCCGCGAGCTCGGGCTGCCCGAGGTCATCGTCGGCCGCCAGCCGTTCCCCGGCCCCGGGCTCGGCATCCGCATCGTCGGCGAGGTCACGAAGGACCGCCTCGAGCTGCTCCGGGCCGCGGACAAGATCGCGCGCGAGGAGCTCACCGCGGCCGGCCTCGACGAGGAGATCTGGCAGTGCCCGGTCGTCCTGCTCGCCGACGTCCGTTCCGTGGGCGTCCAGGGTGACGGTCGTACCTACGGCCACCCGATCGTGCTCCGTCCGGTCTCGTCGGAGGACGCCATGACCGCCGACTGGACGCGCCTGCCGTACGACACCCTGGCGAAGATCTCGAACCGCATCACGAACGAGGTCCCCGACGTGAACCGCGTCGTGCTCGACGTCACGTCGAAGCCGCCGGGGACGATCGAGTGGGAGTGACCACTCCCTGACGCCCCGAGGGCCCGGTACGCACTGCGTGCCGGGCCCTCGCCGCGTGTCCGTGCCGCTTTCAGCCCGTCCGGGTCGCCCCGGTTGGTCCGCACCGGTCGCACGACGTGCCGCCAGCGGACGTTCCGGTCGCACGACATGCCGCTCGTGCGAGAGGTGAGCGGCAGGTCATGCGACGAGAACATGTCGGGGCGGTGCCCGCCGCCCGGGAACGACGAGGGGCCCCGGCGTGTGCCGGGGCCCTTCGTGTCGATCAGGTGCGAGCTACTCGCGGTTGCTCGCCAGGATCGCCAGGATGCGCAGGATCTCGATGTACAGCCACACCAGGGTGACGATGAGGCCGAACGCCGCGGTCCAGGCGTAGATCCGGGGAGCGCCGCGCTGGACGCCGGTCTTGATCTGGTCGAAGTCGAGGACCAGCGAGTACGCCGCCATGATCACGACGAAGATGCCGATCAGGACACCCCACGGGATGCCGAACAGGAAGCTCGGCTCACTGCGGAGACCGAACGAGCCCGAGGTCACGCCGGTGAACTGCAGGACGATGTTCACGAGCGAGAAGACCAGGTACCCGACCATCGCGATGAGGAAGAACCGGGTCGCCTTCGGCGTCGCGCGTACCTTGCCGGACGTGAAGAGCAGCAGCGTGACCGCGAAGACGCCGAGGGTGCCGAACACCGCCTGCGCGACGATGCCGTCCGACATCGTGTTGAACGCCGCCGAGATGCCGCCGACGAACAGGCCCTCGAAGAACGCGTACGCCAGGACGAGCCCCGGCGACGGCTTCTTCTTGAACGTGTTGACGAGCGCGAGCACGAACCCGACGATCGCGCCGACGATCCAGACGATCGGCGGCAGGTTCCAGCCGGCGACGGCACCGACGAGGAGCACGCCGAACGCGAGCAGCGTCTTGACGATGGTGTCTTCGTACGACATGCGGTCGGTGTCGACCGGGCTCGCCGTCGGGCGGTCGTACATGTACTGCAGCTGCTCGGGCGTCATGCCGCCCTGCTGCGGGTACTGTCCCTGCTGTGGGGTGCGTCCCCAGCCCGCCTGCTGCTGACCAGCGCCGGCGCCCCAGGCGCCACGGCCCTGGTCGTTGAAGGCGGGGGACTGGTCGAAACCGGGCTTGAAGGCCATGGTGTCCTCTTCCTCGGAGATTTACGTCCTCTCAGCCTAGGGGCGCCCCGTCGCGGAAGGCTGAGGATTCGCGGCGAGCGGAAGCGGGACCCGGTGGTCCCGACACCGGGAGCCTACGGTCGCGGTCTGCGTGGCTGCCCCGAGCTCGTCGTGAGCTGGCCGACCCCCGGACGGGCGCCTGCGGGGCGGCGTCGGGCCGCGCCTCCCGGCCGGTCGGTGCCCGCACGCCGTCGGTCGGCGACCGCCGGAGCCGACCGGACCTGCGGGTACAGCCACGAGACCAGCGCGACCGAGACGACCATGAGCAGCAGCCAGGCGACGACCTTCGTCGGCGCGACCGGCTGCCACGCTCCCGCCTGCGCCGGGTAGGACCAGGCGCCGGCCCAGGTCGCGACGTTCTCGGCCAGCCAGATGAACAGCGCGACGAGGGCCATCGCGAGCAGGACCGGCATCCGCAGCGTCGCGCGGTGCACGCGGACGTGCATCGTGGTGCGTGCGAACAGGGCCACGACCAGGGCGAGCAGCACGTACCGCGCGTCCCACACGAAGTGGTGCCCGAAGAAGTTTGCGTAGATGCCCGCCGCGACGAGCACGAGCGACCACTGCCGCGGGTACCGGTCGAAGCGCAGGTCGAACAGCCGCACGACCCGGACCATGTACGACCCGACCGCGCCGTACATGAACCCGGAGAAGAGCGGCACGCCCGCCACCACGAGCCAGCCGTCGCCCGCGTACCCCCACGACCCGACGTGGGTCTTGAAGACCTCCATCACCGTGCCGACCACGTGGAAGACCAGCACCACCCGGAGCTCCCGGAGCGTCTCCAGGCCGAACACGAGCATCGCGACCTGGATCGCCGCCGCGGACATCGTGAGGACGTCGTTCCGGGCCCCGGGAGGCACGGTCAGGTGCACGACGACCATCGTCGCGAGGAGCAGCGCCCCGAACGTGCAGGCCCACGCCTGCTTCGCGCCGAACACCAGGAACTCAGTGAGGGCGAGACGGCCCGGGCGGTGCGGCTGGTGCCCGGCGTCGAGCAGGCGGCGGGCCGCGCGGTCGATGCGGGCCTCGACGGCGGTGGAGAGGTGTCGGACGGTCACGGAGCGACCCTCCGCGGGCGGCCTGGGAACGAGGGCCGACGGCTGAACGGATGTGTCCACAGGCACACCGTGAGGACACCTGCGGGCAGGGTCGAGCGGCTACGGTTCGGCGCATGACCCGTGTGATCGCCCACCGTGGCGCTTCCGGCCACCGACCGGAGCACTCCCGGAGTGCCTACGAACTGGCCGTCGAGCTCGGTGCCGACGCGATCGAGCCGGACCTCGTGCCGACGAAGGACGGCGTGCTCGTGCTGCGGCACGAGAACGAGGTGTCCGGCACGACGGACGTCGCCGACCACCCCGGGTTCGCACACTTGCGGACGACGAAGACCGTCGACGGCCAGAGCGTGACGGGCTGGTTCACCGAGGACTTCACGTGGGACGAGCTGCGGACGCTCCGGGTCAGGGAGCGCCTTCCCCAGCTGCGTCCGGCGTCGGCGGCGCACGACGGCGAGGACGGCGTCCTGCGACTCGAGGACCTGCTCGGCATCCTCGACGCGGCTCCACGCCCGGTCGGGCTCGTCGCCGAGGTCAAGCACGCGCACTTCTTCGAACAGGCCGGCTTCCCGATGGCGCAGCTGCTCGACGACACGCTCGGGGACGCCGGGTGGCGTGACGACGACCGGCTGACGATCGAGTCGTTCGAGAAGACGGTGCTCCGTCAGCTCGGCGCACGGGGGACGGGTGGTCGGCTCGTGTACCTCCAGGAGGCCCGTGGCAGCGCAGCGGACGAGGTCGCCGCCCACGGATCGGCGGCTCCCTCGTGGGCGTCGGAGCGCACGGACGCCGCGCTGGCCGGGTTCGCCGGGGAGTTCCACGGCATCAGCGTCGACCTGAAGACCCTGATGGCGGGGGTCGACAGCGTCGCCCTCGACGACCCGCGCCCGGTCCGGAGCGTCATCGTCGAGCGTGCGCACGCTGCGGGGCTCGCCGTCTACACGTGGACGCTCCGGCCGGAGAACCGGTTCCTGCCGGCGCCACTGCGGCGCGGGGGCGACGTGGCAGCGCACGGCGACTGGGAGCGGTGGTTCACCTCGGTCGTGCGGACCGGGGTGGACGGGGTGTTCGCGGACCACCCGGACCTGGCGGTGCGGGCGCGGTCACTCGTCGAGAGCGCCACCGACTGATCCGTCAGCTCCGCACGTCCGCACGCCGCGGAGTCGACGTCGCTGCACCGCCGCGGTCGCGCGGACGGTCCGCCAGGTGGCGATCGCAGCAGCGGCCGCAGCCGAGACCGAGATGAGCAGGCGGACGGCCGGGAAGGGTGCCCACGCGTGGGACCAGTACGTCTCGAGCACCCAGACACAGAGCGCCGCCAGGCCGCCGGCGAGCAGTGCGTGCGCGACGACGTGCACGCCGCGGCGGGCGCAGATCCGGGCGAGCGCCCACCCGAGTGCGTACGTGCAGGGGAGCGCCACGATCCCGCCCCCGACGGTCACGAGCCCCGCGACGACGGCGAGGAGGACGATCGTGAGGGCGAGAGCGGGCGGGCCCTCGGGTCTCCCGATGCCGCCGTCGGCGAGGAAGGACCAGCCGGCCCCGAGCGTGATCGTCACGGGCGTCGTGACGAACGACATCCAGACCCAGCTCCGCTCGACGAGCTCGACGGCGTCACCTGCGGTCCACGTCTCCATGCCCGACAGCCTGTCCGCCGTCGGATCCGATCCCGGTCCTGGTGCGTCGCAGTGTGTCCCGCGGCCCACGGACCGCAGCCGCTGCGCCTGTCGGAGGGCGCGCCTAGACTGACCCGGTCATGACGATCGTGCTCGACCCCTTCGACCAGTCCCCCGAGCCGGGCGCGGGCAACCGCCCCGGCGGGTACGACGACCCCTTCACCGCGGGTCTCAACCCCCAGCAGAAGGAAGCCGTCGAGTACCGCGGCGAGTCCCTGCTCATCGTGGCCGGTGCCGGATCGGGCAAGACGAGCGTGCTCACCCGCCGCATCGCCCTGCTGCTGGCGAACCGCGAGGCCTGGCCGTCGCAGATCCTCGCCATCACGTTCACGAACAAGGCCGCCGCAGAGATGCGCGAGCGCGTGCAGGCCCTGGTCGGGCAGGCCGCCGAGGGCATGTGGATCTCGACGTTCCACTCGGCGTGCGTGCGGATCCTCCGGCGCGAGGCCGAGCGCTTCGGGTTCCCGCAGTCGTTCACGATCTACGACTCCGCGGACTCCCGCGCGCTCCTCAAGCGGATCATCAAGGAGCTCGAGGCGGACTCCCTCGGGCTGACCGTCGGCGCCGCGTCGTCGAAGATCTCGAAGCTCAAGAACGAGCTGCAGGACGTCGACACCTACGCCCGGAACATCAACGTGAACGACCCGCAGGAGGTCATGTTCACGGAGGTGTTCCGGCGCTACACGAACGAGCTCCGTCGGGCGAACGCCTTCGACTTCGACGACCTGATCGGGCAGACCGTCTTCCTGTTCCGCGCGTTCCCCGAGGTCGCCGCGCTCTACCAGCGCCGCTTCCGGTTCGTCCTGGTCGACGAGTACCAGGACACCAACCACGCGCAGTACGCCCTGATCCGCGAGCTCACCCGCCCGGTGCCCGTCGAGCAGGTCGACAAGCTCGAGGACACCGGACAGCACGTCGCCCGGATGCGCGAGGCCGACGGGTCGATCGCCCCGGCATCGCTCACCGTCGTCGGTGACTCGGACCAGTCGATCTACGCCTTCCGCGGCGCGGACATCCGGAACATCGTCGAGTTCGAGCGGGACTTCCCGAACTCGAAGGTGATCCTGCTCGAGCAGAACTACCGGTCGACGCAGACGATCCTCGACGCTGCGAACGCCGTCATCGCGAACAACTTCGACCGTCAGGCGAAGAACCTGTTCACCGACGTCGGGGCCGGCGACAAGATCGTCGGCTTCACCGGGTACACCGGCCACGACGAGGCGCAGTTCGTCGCCGACGAGATCCAGCGCCTGCACGACGAGGGCACGTCGTACCGGGACATGGCCGTGTTCTACCGGACCAACTCGCAGACGCGTGCGCTCGAGGAGATCTTCATCCGCTCGGCGATCCCCTACCGGGTGCTCGGCGGCACGAAGTTCTACGAGCGTGCCGAGATCAAGGACGCCATGGCGTACCTGATCACCGTCGCCAACCCGGCTGATCCGCTGTCGCTCCGGCGCATCCTCAACGTGCCCAAGCGCGGCATCGGTGCCGTGACGGAGACGGCACTGCAGCGCTACGCCGACGAGCACGAGACCTCGATGCGTGACGCCCTGCGGCACGCCGACGAGCTCGGGTTCGGTCCGAAGGTGCGGACCGCGATCACGTCGTTCGCAGCGCTGCTCGACGACGTCGCTTCGCGCGCCGCCACCCAGCCGGTGGTCGACACGCTCACGCAGCTGCTCGACGGCTCCGGGCTGCTCGAGAACCTGCGGAAGTCGCCCGACGCGCAGGACGCGGCGCGTGCGGACAACATCGACGAGCTCGTGGCGGTGACGCGGGAGTTCCAGAAGAACAACCCCGAGGGCACCCTGTCCGACTTCCTGACCGAGGTCTCCCTGGTCGCAGCGGCCGACGAGCTCGACGACTCGTCCGGCACCGTGTCGCTCATGACGCTGCACACGGCGAAGGGCCTGGAGTACGACGCGGTGTTCCTCACCGGTGTCGAGGAAGACCTGCTGCCGCACCGGATGTCCGCGAACGAGCCGGGCGGCCCCGCCGAGGAACGCCGGCTCTTCTACGTCGGCATCACCCGAGCGAAGAAGTCGCTCTTCCTGTCGCTGGCGATGACCCGCGCGCAGTTCGGCGACGTCAACGTGGCGATGCCGTCCCGCTTCCTGCAGGAGATCCCCGAGGGACTGATCGAGTGGAAGCAGTCGCCCGGCATGGCGAACAGCCGTGGGGGGACCGAACCGCGCGCGCTGAACGCCCGTCGCGGTGGCGGTCCGGGTGGCTTCGGCGGTGCCGGCGGGGGCGGCGGTGGCTACCGCGGCGGTGGCGGCTTCGGCGGGGGTTCCTACGACCGTGCGGCCGCGGCGGCGAAGACCCGTCCGAAGACCGAGTGGGCGAACCGGGTGTCCGGGCAGGTCCGGGACAACGGTGACATGGAACTCGTCGCCGGAAACCGCATCAAGCACGTCGACTTCGGCGAGGGCACGGTGTCCGCGGTGACCGGGCAGGGCGCGAAGCGCATCGCCGAGATCGCCTTCGACGACGCGGGTCGCAAGAAGTTGCTCATCAAGATCGCGCCGATCGAGAAGCTCTGACGGCAGCGGGCGCGGCGGTGCTCAGCGCACCATCCGGACCGCATCGAGCCCGTGCAGGCCGATCGGTTCGTGCTTGACGGTGCCGTCCCGCTCGAAGCCGTTCCGCCGGTAGAAGGCTTCGGCACGCGGGTTGCCGTCGGCGACCCAGAGGAATGCGGGCACCGTGCCGATCACAGCGTCGAGCAACGCCTGTCCGACGCCCGCTCCGTGCTGCGCAGCGAGGACGTAGATGCCCTCGAGCTCGCGGTCCCGTGGGGCCTCGCCGCGACCGGGCCCCGCGGACGCCCAGCCGACGATCGCGTCGCCGACGGTGGCGACGAGCACGTCGACACCGGGCTCGGCGATGATCCCGCGCCATCGTGCCGCGCGGGCATCGACGTCGAGGGCCGCGAGGAACTCCGCCGGCAGGAGGTGGGCGTAGGCCTCGCGCCACGCCTGCACGTGCACGGCGGCGATCGCGTCGGCGTCTCGCACGTCGGCCGGTCGGACGGTGAGCGCGTGCGTGGTCCCCATCCGACGACGGTACCGCTGGCCCTGCCGTCGGCGTCGAACCACGTTCCCGACGTCGAACCAGCACCGGCGGCTGGTTCGATGTCGGAGTCCTGGTTCGACGTGCCGCTGCACAACGCGGAGCACGTCGCGCCGTGGGGTTCCGTGGCGCGAGGTGCTCACGGTTGTGCGGAACGCAGCGCCGCCCCGCGGCACAGCAACCCCGCGGCACCGCGACCCCGCGGCACCGCGACCCCGCGGCACCGCGCCGACCGCGCAGCGCTACGGCTGCAGCCGCGCCACGTCCCAGCCGTCGCCGGCGCGGACGTACTGCAGCCGCCGGTGCATCCGGTCGCGGCTGCCCTGCCAGAACTCCACCACGTCGGGCTCGAGCCGCCACGCCACCCAGCCCTCGGGGCGCGGCACGTCGTCGTCGCTCTCGTCGAGCAGCGCGTTCGCGTCGTCGATCAGGTCCTGCAGCGTGCGCGGTTCGAGCACGTCCGACTGGTCGGCGATCGCGGTGGCGGCGCGTGACTTCGGCGAGCGGTCGGCGAACAGCGCGTCGGACTCCTCGTCGGACAGCTGCACGGCCCGGCCCTCGAAGCGCAGCTGCTGCATGCTCTCGCGCCAGTACACCTGCAGCGCCGCGTGCGGGTTGTCCGCGAGCTGCCGTCCCTTCGGGCTCAGGGTCGAGGTGCCGAACACCAGCCCGCGGTCGTCGAGCCGCTTCACGTCGACGGTGCGGGCGGACACCCGCCCGTCGGTGCCGGCGGTCGCGAGGGTCATCGACATCGGCTCGGACACCTCGCGCTCCGCGGCGCCGTCGAGCCAGGCTCGGGCGACGTCGAACGGGGACGCGGGAGGCGCGTCGAACTCGGGCAGGTGCAGGGAGTCGTCACCGGAGAGCGAACTGGACATGCCCCCACCCAACCGTGCTCAGTCGGTCCACGTCCAGGTCGCCGGGGGACGACCGCCCCGGCCGGTGGACGTCGGGGAGGCATCGGCTCGGACGAGCGCGGGGTTCGTCCGGAGTGCACGGTTGAGGTTGCCGGCATCCGGGGCGGTCCCGTGGAGCGCCGCGTGGAGTACTGCCGCCGCACTCGTCGGGAAGACGTCACCGAGCAGGGCGCGTGTCATCGGGACGTCCCGCCAGAGCCGGGTGCGCACCTGGTCGAGGGCGGCCCGCACGATCGTGTCGTGGTCGAACGGGAGGCCCGGATCGCCCCCGTCGGTCGACCTCCACACCACGGGCCCGCCGTCCACCGCCGGTGCCACGACCGCCGCGAACGCGATGCTGATCGCGGTCTCCCGCGGGTCGCGGGACGGGCCGTCGAACGCACCGACCTGTGCGAGGTGCCGCACCGCCCCGGTGCCGATGGCGGCCTTGGTGCGCAGGGCGCGCCGTGCACCGTCGGCGAGGCGTTCCGCAGCGTCCAGGAGCACGCCGGGCAGCGCCTCCCGGCCGGCGTACGGGTCGTACGCCCGGCGCGCGGTGGCGACCCGCAGACCCTCCGTCACCGTGAACGACACCGGGACGACGTCGATCGCGATGAGCGGCTGGTCGCGGGTCGCCGTGTGGGCGTCGGTCACACCGACGCCCGGCGGGCCGCGCGGGCGGCGCGTTCGGTGCGGAGCGTCTCGCGCACGTCGGCGAACGACTGGTGCACCCGGAAGCGGCCGTCGACCCAGACGGGCTGGAGCAGGCTGGTCGCCTCGTCCTCGGCGGTGGCCTCGTCGGTCTGGCGGATCTCGCCGGTGTCGTCGCGGTGCAGGGCGATTCGGCCCTTCGCGCTCTTCTTGCCGCTGCCGGTCTTCGGGTCCTTCTGGATGTCGACCGGCTGCCCGTCGACGAGGGCCCACGTGGCCTTCACGGCGCTGCCGAGGTTGTCGCGCGTCATGTACTGGTACGTGTACGACCCGATGCCGAGCACGACGTTGTCGCTCGCGTAGCCCTTCGCGGCGAGGCGCTCGTAGATGCGACGGGCACGGTCGAGCGTGATGCTGTCGCCGTAGATGACGCCGATGTGCTGGTCGAGCACCTTGAAGCCCCGCTCGTTGACGGTGTGCCCGAACAGCTCGTCGAGGAGCTCGACGACGCCCTTCTCCTCGTGGCTGCGCGACGGGTCGGTCAGCGCTGCCTGGTCGACGCCGTGCACGGTGCCGGTGACGATGTCGACCGGGTCGCCGGAGTCCGGGCGGATGACGAGCTTGCCGTCGCGGGCCGTGATGCGGTCCTCGAGCTGCGGGAGCGTCTCGGTGATCACCTTGAACAGGTCGAAGCCGTCGCTCACCGCCGAGACGATGCCGGTCGGGTAGACGTCGAGGATCTGCGCGAACGTCTCGAGCTCGCCGTCGGCGCCGCGGACGCACATCACGCTGTGCTCGGTGGCGGGGACGCTGGCCGCCACCCAGCCGTTGTCGCCCGGGTAGTAGCGGTCGATGAAGTCGAGCGACGGCATCGAGTCGGTGCCGAGGAACGACAGCAGGTGTCCGGCACCGCCCGCGGCGGCGGACTCGATGCTCGTCTGCCCGCGGAACGAGAAGTCGTGGGCGGCGAAGTCGATGCTCGCCGGGTCGGCGCCGGTGCGCTCGGCCCACTCCTCCATGAGGTCGCGGTACTCGAGCGCCTTCGTCGCGACGGTCGAGGGGTGCCAGATCGACGCCGACAGGGCGGTCTCGATGTAGTTCGGCAGCCAGAAGAAGTCGTCGAGGGTGTTCTCGACCGTCAGCGTCGCGACGCCGATCGGGGCGAGGGTGCCCTCGGGGAGCGCCCGGATGTCGAGCGGGAGGTACCCGAGGCGGTGCAGGGCGCGGACGTGGTCGACACCGATGTGGTTCGGGCCGAAGTAGCCCTGCAGTGCCTGCTCGAACAACCGCGCGACCTCGTCCTCGTCGGCGGCGAAGAACGGCGCCCACGCCTCGACCAGGTACCGCTGCACGAACGCCTGCAGCCCGAAGACCACCGCGTGGGTCGACTCGGGCATGTGCGCGTTCGAGCGGTTCGTCCAGTTGATCAGGATCCGGGTCGTGCCCTCGGGGTAGACCTGCCGGTGCGAGTGCTTGTACCCGTCGACCGCCAGCAGCGGGGCGATCGGACTCGGGGTGGTGGTGCGGGGCTCGAGGCCCGTCGTGGTCGTCATCGGATCTCCTTCGTGAGGTACGGGCTGAGCGGGACGGTGCGGAGGCCCGGGACGTCCTGCTGTGCGGGGTAGCTGTCGGTGGTGACGATCTCGCCGAAGTGCTCGGCGAGCTGCGGGGCCCGTCCGGAGAAGACGCCGTGCGAGACCCAGAGGCCCAGGCGCTCCGCCGGCAGGCCGGTCGAGCCGGCGAGGCCCGCGAAGGTGCCGCCGCCGTCGCAGATGTCGTCGACGACGAGCAGCCGACCGGTCTCGGGGAGCGGCTCGCACGAGAACCCGTCGAGCTTGCCGGTGTCCGGGTTGCGGTGCTTCTCGGCGCGGAACAGGGGGAGTCCGGCTGCCTGGGCGACGAGCGCCGCCCGGGCGACCGCGCCCTTGTCCGGGGCGATGATGCCGCTGTAGTCGGACCCGGCGAGGACGGCGTCGTGCACGACCCGCTCGCTCGGCACCACGGTGAGGCGCTCGACCAGCCCGACGATCACGGGCGAGTGGGGGTCGAAGGCGATCACCTGGTCGATGGCGAAGCCGTTCAGGATGTCCGCGTAGACCTTCGCGCCGAAGGGGAGTCCGCGGTCCTGCCGCGCTCCGGGCAGGTACGGGACGAGCGCCACCGAGCGTGCCCCGCGCTGTCGGACCGCGTCGGCCCACATGCCGAGCATGACCAGGTCGTCGCCGCCGGTGCCGCGCAGGGTCGCGATCTCGGTGGTCGCCCCCGCGTCGGCGTCGTCCCGGACCTTGACGTGTGCCTCGCCCGCGGGGAACCGCATCGTGGAGAACGTCGGTGTCGTCGGTGTGCCCTGGGCGTCCCAGGTGCTGAGTTCGACTGCCATGGTCCGACCGTACCACTGTTCTTGTCGTTGTGACAAGAACTTGTCGGGATCAGTGGGCGTACCGCGCGGCGATCCGGTGCATGGCCCGCAGCAGCAGCGGCCCCGGGAGTCGGAGCGCCCACCCCGGCACGAGGCTCCGCACGCGCCGGACGAGCGCGACGGTCCGCCGGAAGCGCCGCTGCTCACGCGGCCCCCACGCGAAGCCGTACGCGGTCCGCAGGGCGTCCGGCAGCATGCCGACGGTGACGATGCGGACGAGCGGCATCGCGGTGCGGACCCACAGCGGTGCGAAGCGGGGGTGCAGGAGGTCGCGCACGATCCCGCGCGCGTCGTCGGTGACGTGCAGGGAGGGCAGGGTCGCACCCCAGTACACGTCGAAGGAGGCCACCGAGGCGAACCAACCGTCGGCGGGCACGCGCAGGGACGTCGCGATCGGGGCGTAGGCCGCCAGGACACGCTCGGCGTCGTCGGGCGACAGGGGGTCGCCGAACAGCTCGTGTGCCCGTCGTGCGGAGTCGAACAGGGTCGCCGCCACCCACCGCTGCCGGTCGACGTCGTCGGCGCCCTCGACCGGTCGGTGCGCCCGGTCGACGAACGCGGTCGCCACGGCAGCGTCGGTCTCGGTCCCGATCACGACGGCGTAGACGAACATCAGGGTGTGGGCCAGCCGCTGCTGCGGTCGGCGGGCGAAGTCGGAGTGCCGTCGGACCCCGGCTGCGACGACCGGGTCCGCGATCTGCAGCAGGATCGCGCGGCCACCGGCCGCGACGGGTGTGCTGTCCGCCAGCCACCGACGCAGGTCGCGGTCGGCGACGTGACCGTGTGCCGGACGGGAGGCCCGTGGTCCGCCCGTCGCACCGCGCCCGTCCGCCGTCCGGTCGCCGTGGCCGGCGGGGCGGGGATGGGACGAGCCTCCCGACCGTCGCGTCACGGACGTGACCCGGATCGCCGTGCCCGCCGCAGCGGCGCGGTGTCGAGGAACAGGGCTGCGGCCAGGGCCACCGCGCCGCCGATCAGCGCACCGACGAGCCACCCGACGCTCACGAGCGAGCCGCCCGCGGCCGCCAGCAGTGTCGCGACCAGCCAGATGGCCGGCAGGGGCCACCGGTGCGCCGTCGCGCCGGTGACCAGGGCGAGCACGACACCCGCGACGAGCAGCGGGAGCCAGGCGATCCCGCCGGCGCGGGCGCCCGAGTGCGCCGCCGCGGCGACGAGCAGCAGGGACGCCAGCGAGAGGAGCCGGGCCAGCGCGGGCGTCGCACGGACACGGTCGCGGACGCCACGGAGCACGGCCCGATCGTACTGGGCCGTGCTCCGTGGGGGTCGTGCGGGTGTGGTGCTCAGAGCGGCTTCGTGCCGAGGTCGCCGCCGAGGTCCGGACGCTCGGTGTCGTCGTCGTGCTCCCACAGGTCGGGCGAGCCCTCGCGCGGGGCGCCACCGGTGGGGCCGTCGTCGGTTCCGTCGCCCGGCTGGGGCTCGACGGTCTCGCCGGCGACGGCGTCGTTCGTGACGGTCTCGAGGGACTCCTCGGACTCGTCGACCTCGTACGGGCCCACGTGCTCGCGGTCCACGTCGTCGGTGCGGCGCTCCTGGGCGTCGAAGTCGTCGACGGGGCTGATGCCGGGGTCGCTCATGGTGCAGTCCTTCCGTGGGAGGGTCGGGCTCCGGAGCGGGTCACCGGGGCCGTCGGGCCTTCCTGTGTACGCCGTCCGCCTGACCGGTCGTCCGGTCTGCGGTCGTCCGGTCTGCGCACCCCTCGTCCGGTTTCGCGTCCCGTTCACCTCGGCGTCACCTGCGGTCCACGATCGCGGGTCACACTCGCCGTGCTCGGGGGAGTGGAGCGCGGTCGCCGACGGGTGGTCGAGCGACCGCGCCTTCCCCACCCCGGGTCCGACGCCGGCGCGTCAGACGCGCTCGAGCAGGTGCCGTTCCTCGACGTCGGCCAGCCCGAGGGTCTTGTAGCCGGCGGCCTCGAAGAACACCGTCAACCGGTCGTCCTCCGTGCTCATCACCGTCCCTCGACCCCACTGCGCGTGCTCGACGGGCGACTCCGGGGGCCAGGCGTCGTCGTTCGCACCGTCGGCACCGTGGGCGTCCGCGTCCTGGGCGGTCCCGGCCGTGCAGGTGTCGCAGTTGCCGCACGGCTCGGCGAGCTCGTCACCGAAGTACCCGAGCAGGAACTGCCGGCGGCAGCCCGAGGTCTCGGCGAACCGGCGCATCATCGCGATGCGCGACTCCTCGATCTCCTCGCGCTCCTTCGCCTGCGCCTTCGCGAGCCCCGCCGCCGCCTCGGCGTCGCGGGGGCCGTCCGGTCGACGGGTGAGGCCGTCCTCACCGTCGTCGAGCGCGCCCGCGTCGACGAGGGCGTTGGCGGCGCGGCCCGCGGTGCGAGCGGCGAGCCCGGAGCGTTCGGCGAGCTCGGACCGGGCCACCGACCCGTCGGCGGGGACGGCGTCGAACACGGCACGGAGGGTGGCCGGGCGCGGCGAGCCGGACGCGAAGAAGCGTCGGAGGCCGAGGTCCTCGGCGCGGTAGTGCATCGTGGCGAGGCCGACGTCGCCGTCGCGGCCGGCACGGCCCACCTCCTGGTAGTAGGCGTCGACCGACTCGGGGACGTCGGCGTGCACGACGAAGCGCACGTCCGGCTTGTCGATCCCCATGCCGAACGCGCTGGTGGCGACGACGACGTCGAGCTCGCCGTCGAGGAACTCGTGGTGGACCCGCTCGCGGTCCCGCACGCGGAGGCCCGCGTGGTACGCCTTCGCCCGGCGACCACTCTCCACGAGTTCGTCCGCGTACACCAGGGTCTCGGCGCGGGTGGCGACGTAGACGATGCCGACCCCCTCGAGTCCGACGACCTGCTCCACGACGGCCTCGCGCTTCGACTCGTCGTCGGCGTGCCGGGCGACCTCGAAGCGCAGGTTCGGCCGGTCGAAGCCGGTGGCGACGACCAGCGGGTCCCGCATGCCGAGCCGCTCGACGATCTCGGCGCGGACGGGCGTCGACCCGGTCGCGGTCATCGCGAGCACCGGCGGGCGCCCGAGGCGCTCGACGACCTCGCCGAGCACCAGGTAGTCCGGGCGGAAGTCGTGCCCCCAGCTCGACACGCAGTGCGCCTCGTCGACGGTGACGAGCGCGACGCCGGCGTCCCGCAGCCGCTCGACGACCTCGTCCTTCGCCAGTTGCTCGGGGGCCAGGAACACGTACCGGGCCTCGCCGGACGCCACGGCGTCCCACGCGTCCTCGAGCTGCCGGCTGCCCCTGGTGGCGTTGATCGTGACGGCTCGGGGCGCGTCCGGGTGGTCCTCGATGCCGACGACCTGGTCCTCCTGCAGGGCCACGAGGGGCGAGACGACGACGACCGGGCCGTCCAGGGCGAGCGCGGCGACCTGGTAGATCGCGGACTTCCCCGAGCCGGTGGGCATGAGCGCCAGGGCGTCGCGACCGTCGAGGACGGCGTCGACGACCTGTTCCTGCTCGGGGTGGAGGTCCCAGCCGAAGACGTCGGCGGCGCGGGTACGGAGTTCCTTCTGCACCCGTCGACCGTGCCCCGTACCGCCTGGCCGACCATCCGGCGACTGCGTCCCCCGGCCACCGGGGGGCGCGAGGGAGGTGACGGGGGTGGGGCGTGCCTCCCGGCCGGCGTTCCGCGGTGCCGACGCATCCTGCGGCCGAGCGGGCGCGACCGGTGTCCGGACGGACGTGCTCTCCGTCCATGTGGCGGCGCTAGGGTGGTCGCGGCCGTTGTCTCGACATCGAGCGACCCTCGACGTTGAGTGCGACCCGATGACCGATGCCGATCGCACGAACCGTGCGGGAAGAAGAACAGCGTGGATCTTTTCGAGTACCAGGCCAGGGACCTCTTCGAGTCCTACGGCGTCCCTGTGCTGCAGGGCATCACCGCCGACACCCCGGAAGAGGCGAGGGCGGCCGCCGAGCGGATCGGCGGCGTGGTCGTCGTCAAGGCGCAGGTGAAGGTCGGCGGTCGCGGCAAGGCCGGCGGCGTCAAGGTCGCGAAGACCCCGGACGAGGCGTACGAGCACGCGAAGGCGATCCTCGGCCTCGACATCAAGGGCCACACCGTGCAGCGCGTGATGGTCGCCCAGGGCGCCGACATCGCCGAGGAGTTCTACTTCTCGGTGCTGCTCGACCGGGCGAACCGCTCGTACCTGTCGCTCGTGAGCGTCGAGGGCGGCATGGAGATCGAGCAGCTCGCGGTCGAGAAGCCCGAGGCGCTCGCGCGCGTCGAGGTGAACCCGCTGACGGGCATCAACAAGGAGGCCGCGCTCGACATCGCGCGCCAGGCGAACTTCCCGTCCGAGCTCCAGGACCAGGTCGCGGACGTCTTCGTGAAGCTCTACGACGTGTTCGCCGGCGAGGACGCCACCCTCGTCGAGGTGAACCCGCTGGTCCGCACCGGCGACGGGCAGATCCTCGCCCTCGACGGCAAGGTGTCGCTCGACGACAACGCCGACTTCCGCCACGAGGGTCACGCGCAGCTCGAGGACACCGCGAGCGAGGACCCGCTCGAGGCCAAGGCGAAGCAGCACGGCCTGAACTACGTGAAGCTCGACGGCGAGGTCGGCGTCATCGGCAACGGCGCAGGGCTCGTCATGTCGACGCTCGACGTCGTCGCGTACGCCGGTGAGCGCCACGGCGGCGTGAAGCCCGCGAACTTCCTCGACATCGGCGGTGGCGCCTCGGCCGAGGTCATGGCGAACGGCCTCGACGTCATCCTCGGCGACCCGCAGGTGAAGAGCGTGTTCGTGAACGTCTTCGGTGGCATCACCGCCTGCGACGCCGTCGCGAACGGCATCGTCGCCGCACTCGGCATCCTCGGCGACTCGGCGACCAAGCCGCTCGTCGTGCGCCTGGACGGCAACAACGTGGACGAGGGTCGCCGGATCCTGGCGGAGGCGGCGCACCCGCTCGTCACCGTCGCCGAGACCATGGACGATGCGGCCGAGCAGGCCGCCGAGCTCGCCGCGGCCGCGGCGTAAGGAGCACCAGAGCAATGTCGATCTTCCTCAACAAGGACTCGAAGGTCATCGTCCAGGGCATCACCGGCGGCGAGGGCACGAAGCACACCGCGCTCATGCTCAAGGCCGGCACGCAGGTCGTCGGCGGCGTGAACGCCCGCAAGGCCGGCACCACCGTCTCGCACGGCGACGTCGAGCTCCCCGTGTTCGGCTCGGTGCGTGAAGCCGTCGACACCACCGGTGCCGACGTCTCGATCGTCTTCGTCCCGCCGGCGTTCGCGAAGGACGCGGTCATGGAGGCCATCGACGCCGAGGTCCCGCTCGTCGTCGTCATCACCGAGGGCATCCCCGTGCAGGACTCCGCGGAGTTCTGGGCGCACGCGAAGGCGCTGGGCGGGAAGACCCGGATCATCGGCCCGAACTGCCCCGGCATCATCACCCCGGGGGAGTCGCTCGTCGGCATCACCCCGGCGACGATCACCGGCAAGGGCCCGATCGGTCTCGTGTCGAAGTCCGGCACCCTGACCTACCAGATGATGTACGAGCTGCGTGACCTGGGCTTCTCGACCGCCATCGGCATCGGCGGCGACCCGGTCATCGGCACGACGCACATCGACGCGCTCGCCGCGTTCGAGGCCGACCCGGAGACGACGGCGATCGTCATGATCGGCGAGATCGGCGGCGACGCCGAGGAGCGCGCGGCCGACTACATCAAGGCGCACGTCACGAAGCCGGTCGTCGGCTACGTCGCGGGCTTCACCGCGCCCGAGGGCAAGACCATGGGCCACGCCGGCGCGATCGTCTCCGGATCGGCCGGCACCGCTGAGGCGAAGAAGCAGGCGCTCGAGGCCGCCGGCGTCAAGGTCGGCAAGACGCCGTCCGAGACGGCCGCGCTGCTGCGCGAGGTGGTCGCCGCCGCGACGGCGTAGCGGTCCGCACGACCCGACGGACGGGAGGCACGGTGCCGGTGGGCACCGTGCCTCCCGTCCTGCTGTGGACGGTCGGCCAGTCTCCACAGGTGCCGCGCGGCTCGCTCGGTGACCGCGGGACGGCACGTACCCTGACCACGATGAACCGCCTGGGAACCGCACTGCTGGCCGCCGTCGAGGCGATCGTGACGGTCGGCGTCGGCGTCGGGATCGCCCTCGTGCCGCTGACGCTGCTCTGGGGCTTCGAGTACGGGCTGCAGATCGACTGGGACGTCTTCTGGAAGGCCGCGGGCAGCGTCTGGCTCGTCGGACACGGCGTGGACGTCACGTTCCACCTCGGGACGGCCACGGCCGGCGCGTCCGGCATCGTGGGTGCGGGCGACCCCATCCACGTCACGCTCGCGGCCCTCGGCTTCGCGGTCGTCACGGCCTGGCTCGGAGGTCGGGCCGGTCGGCGGTTCGCCGAGACGGAGCACCGCACGACGGGTCTGCTCGTCGGGACCGCGGGCGTGGCCCTGCTCGGACTCGCCATCGCGTTCTCGTCCACCTCCGCCGCGACCGACCCGGTCGTCTGGCAGGCGATCGTGTTCCCGGCGCTCTGGTTCGCCGTCCCCGCACTCGTGACCGCCGAGGTCTGCCGCATCCGCCGCGGGCTGCCGGCGGACCCGCTGACCGCCCGGTTGCTCGACCAGGTCGGCCGGGTGCCCGTGCTGTGGCGCACCACCGCCGGCTTCGCCCTCCGAGCTGGCACCGCGGTGACCGCCGTCGTGGTCGCGGCCGCCGGGGTGGTCGTCGCCCTCCTGCTCGTCACCTCGTTCGCCGAGGTCATCGCCCTGTACGAGCGTTCGCATGCCGGGGTCGTCGGCGGCATCGCGCTCACCGTCGGCCAGCTCGCGTTCCTGCCCGACCTGGTCGGGTGGGCCGTCGCGTGGCTCGTCGGTCCCGGGTTCGCCATCGGCACCGGGTCGAACGTCTCGCCGATCGGCACGGTCCTCGGCCCCATCCCCGGGATCCCGGTCTTCGGCGCCCTGCCCGCCTCCGGCCACACCTTCGGCCTGCTCGGGGTGCTCGTGCCCGTCGTCGCCGGGTTCGTCGTGGCCGGACTGATGCGGCCCGGGCTCGTGCGCGCGCTCGGCTCGTCGGACAGCCCGCTTCGCCGAGCGCTCGCCGGAGCGGCCACCGGTGTCGTGGCGGGCGTGCTGACCGGGGTGGCCACGGCGCTCACGTCGGGGTCCCTCGGCCCGGGCCGACTCACCCAGGCCGGGCCGGACGGCCTGCTCGTCGGCGTGTTCGCGGCCCTCGAGGTCGGCGTGCCGGCGGCGGTGGCGCTCGCCGTGGGGAGCGACCTCGTGCGGCTGCCCGAGCGCTCCCGAGGCCGCGAGCGCTGGATCGAGGCCGACGAGGACGCTGCCGACGACGCCCGCGCCGGCTCGCTCGTCGCCGCACTCGACGAGGCCGGTGCCGGGCGCGCCTCCGCGTCCCACCGGTTCACCGTCGAGGAGGCCCACGACTCGTCGACCCGTGCTGCCGTGCCGTCGTCGGGTGCTGCCGCGGCCGCATCGGACGACCACCCGACGGAGCCGATCACCGACACCGACACCGACACCGACGCAGCGCACGACGGCGGGCGCGAGCCCGTCGCGTCGCAGAAGCCCGAGCCCGAGCCCGAGCCCGAGCTCGAGCTCGAGCTCGAGCTCGAGCACGAGCCCGTCGTCGCCCGTCGCACACCCGTCGCGGAACCGGACGACGTGCCGCTGCCGGACTGGGCGCGGACCGACGCGGTCGCCGCCGAGCGGGTCGCTCCCGCGCCGGCCGCCCCCGCCCGCAGCGGCATCAGCGGACTGCGGGACCGGCTCCGTGGCGCCGCCGACGACGTCCGCGCGCGTGCCGGCGACCTGCGCGACCGTGCCGGCGTCCTCCGCGGCCGCGTGGGCGGGACCGGCGCGGGCGGCACGAGGGACGACGGACCGCGACCGGCTGACGAGACGCTCCCGCACGCGCCCGGCACCGAGCAGCAGCCCGCCTTCCCGTGGAGCACCGAGGAGTTCGTCGCCGGCCGTGACGACGCCGACGAGCCCACCCCGGCGACGAGCGCACCGGCAGCGCCCGCGTCCGGTGGCACCCGCTGGGACCAGACCGACCAGATCGCCGACGACGAGCTGCCCTGGTGGCGCCGTCCGAAGCACGACGCCTAGCGCTCCTCGGGCCGCGCGCCGTCGGACCGGTCAGCGCTGAGCCGCGGGCCGCACGACGATCTCGTTGACGTCCACGTCGGGGCGCTCGGCCACGGCGTACTCCACGGCGCGGGCGATGGCGTCGGCGGAGACGGAGTCGGCGCGGTAGGCCTCCATCGCGGCGGCGGCCGTCGCGTCGGTGATCGTAGAGGCCAGCTCCGACTCGGTCACGCCCGGTGAGATCGTCGTCACCCGGATTCCTCGGGGCGACTCCAGGCGGAGGCCCTCGGTGATCGCCCGTGCCGCGTACTTCGTGCCGCAGTAGACGGCCGCCGTCGGCGTGACGCTGTGGGCACCGATCGACGCCATCGTCACGAAGTGGCCGGCGCCCTGCGCGAGCATCGTCGGGAGGGTCGCCGCGATGCTGTGCAGGAGCCCGCGCACGTTGACGTCGATCATCTGGTCCCACTGCTCGACCAGCCCGGAGGACAGGGGCGAGAGCGGCATCACGCCGGCGTTCGCGACCACCACGTCGATGCGCCCGAACCGTGCGGTGGCCGCGTCGGCGAACGCTTGTGTGGAGGCGAGGTCGGTGACGTCCGTCGGTACCGCCAGGGCCTGGCCGCCCGCGCCCTCGATCTCCGTCACGAGGGATTCGAGACGGTCGACCCGGCGAGCCCCCAGGACGACGGGGTGACCGGCCGAGGCGAGCCGGAGCGCGGTCGCCCTGCCGATACCGCTGGAGGCACCTGTGACGAGCACGATCTTCCGGCGTCGCAGCACCACGCCGCCGTGGTGCAGGACGTCGTCGCGGAAGTCGCCGTCCGCGGTGAAGCCGGTGTCGTCCCGGTACTCGACGTGGGCTCCGGCGACCTCGTAGCCGCCGGTGTACGCGGCCTCGCGGTCACCGCGGGCCTCGACGTACCGGCCTCCGGTGCGGAGCTCGTGACGGACGCGGCCGTCTTCCGTGACCCAGAGGCCGAGGTAGGGGTGGGGGGTGGTGGGAGTGTCGTCGTTCACGGAGCCAGCGTCCGTCTCGTGTGCAGGGCTTCCCGTGCCGGGTCGTTCCGGGGTGTGCCACGACCAGGGAGGCGGTCGCCGTCGGAACTACCCTGTCAGCGTGCCGTCGTCCTCTGCCGACCTTGCCCTGGGAGCGTACCTGCGGGCGATCCGCGGTCGTCTCTCCCCGGAGGCGCTCGGCCTGCCCTCCGGCGGGCTCCGCCGCGTGGCCGGCCTCCGGCGAGAGGAGGTGGCGGTGCTGGGTGGCCTCAGCGTCGACTACTACACGCGCCTCGAACAGGGACGCGAGATCAGCCCCGGGTCGGCGGTGCTCGACGGCATCGCCGACGGGCTCGAGCTGGAGGGCGACGAGCGCGACCACCTCTTCACCCTCGCCGGGCTCGTCCCGCCGCCGCGGCGGTCCCGCGCACCCGGCTCGGTCTCACCGGCTCTCGGTCAGCTCCTCGACTCGTGGTCCGCGCACCCGGCGTTCGTGATCGACCCGGCCCACGACGTCCTCGCAGCGAATGCCCTCGCCCGCGGCGTCCACGCACCGTTCGCCCGGTTCGACAACCTCGTCCGGATGACCTTCACCGATCCGGTTGCTCGCGACTTCCACGTGGACTGGTCGAGGACCGCGGACTCGACCGTCGCCAGTCTGCGCGCCGCGACCGCCGAGCACGGAGCCGACCCCGGCCTCCTGGCGGTCGTGGCGGAGGTGCGCGGACGCAGCGACGAGTTCGAGGAACGCTGGAGTGCGCAGCGGGTGCAGCGGAAGGCCGTGACGACCAAGCGGTTCGTGCACGGGGAGGTCGGTGGGCTGGAGTTCGACGCGCACACCTTCGCCGTGCAGGGGTCGCCGGGGCTGCAGCTGGTCGTCTACGGCTGCGCCCCGGGGTCCGCGACAGCGCAGGCGCTCCCGCTGCTGGCGATCGGCGGGGCGGTCGTCCGCCGCTAGGCTGGTCACCGTGCTCGAACTGGTCGTCCTGATCTCCGGTACCGGCTCGAACCTCCGAGCCCTGCTCGAGGCGACGACCGACGCCGAGTACCCCGCCCGCGTGGTCGCGATCGGGGCGGACCGCGATGCCGAGGGCTTGGCGCTGGGCGAGGAGTTCGGGGTCCCGACCTTCTCGGTGCCGTTCTCCCGCTTCGCCTCGCGCGACGAGTGGGGCGCCGAGCTCGCCGCCCAGATCCGGCCGTGGTCGCCGGACCTCCTCGTGCTCTCCGGCCTGATGCGCCTGCTCCCGCACGCCGTCGTGTCCGAGTTCGCCCCCGCGATCATCAACACCCACCCCGCGTACCTGCCCGAGTTCCCCGGCGCACACGGGGTCCGTGACGCCCTGGCCGCCGGCGTCGAGCAGACCGGCGCCAGCGTGATCCAGGTCGACGACGGCGTGGACACCGGCCCGATCCTGGCGCAGGAGCGGATCCCGGTGCTGCCGGACGACTCCGAGTCGACGCTGCACGACCGCATCAAGCCGGTCGAGCGCCGCCTGCTCATCCAGACCATCCTCGACATCGCCAACGGCACCACCGACCTGAAGGGCACCCCGAGCGCATGAGCGTGCACGCCGCCGACCCCAGCCTCTACCGCCACCGCGACGTCGTCCCCGTGCGGCGCGCGCTCATCTCGGTGAGCGACAAGTCCGGCCTGCTCGAGCTCGCCGGCGCCCTGGCCGACGCGGGTGTGGAGCTCGTCTCGACGGGCAGCACGGCGCAGACGATCCGCGACGCCGGGTACGCCGTCACCGACGTGTCGAGCGTGACCGGGTTCCCGGAGTCGCTGGACGGCCGCGTCAAGACCCTGCACCCTGCCGTGCACGCGGGGCTCCTCGCCGACCTGCGCCTCGAGTCGCACGAGCAGCAGCTCGCCGAGCTCGGCATCGCGGCGTTCGAGCTCGTCGTGGTGAACCTGTACCCGTTCGTCGAGACCGTCGCCTCGGGTGCCGAGGCCGCGACCGTGGTGGAGAACGTCGACATCGGCGGACCGGCGATGGTCCGCGCCTCGGCGAAGAACCACCCGAACGTCGCGATCGTCGTGTCGCCGTCGTCCTACGCCGAGGTCGTCGAGGCCGTCCGGGCCGGCGGCACCACGCTCGAACTCCGGAAGCGCCTCGCCGCCCAGGCCTTCGCCCACACGGCCTCCTACGACGCCGCCGTCGCCTCGTACTTCGCGACCGACGTCGTCGGGCAGGACGCGGCACACGTCGCCGCCCAGGCCGCCGCGCCCACGGTGACGGGCGACCTCGAGACGCCGGGCTCGTTCGACGAGACGCTCCGGCTCGAGGCCGGACTGACCGCGACGCTCCGCTACGGCGAGAACGCGCACCAGGCCGCCGCGCTCTACACGACCTCCGGCGGAGCGGGCATCGCCCAGGCGACGCAGCTGCACGGCAAGGAGATGTCGTACAACAACTACGTCGACGCCGACGCCGCCGTCCGGGCCGCGTACGACTTCGACACCCCCGCCGTCGCGATCATCAAGCACGCCAACCCGTGCGGCATCGCGACCGCCCCGGCGGACGCCGTCGACCCGATCGCGTCGGCACACGCCGCCGCCCACGCCTGCGACCCGCTGTCGGCCTTCGGCGGGGTCATCGCCGCCAACCGCCCGGTCACGAAGCAGATGGCCGAGACGGTCCGCGACATCTTCACCGAGGTGGTCGTGGCACCGGCGTTCGACCCCGAGGCGCTCGAGATCCTGTCGCAGAAGAAGAACATCCGCCTGCTCACGCTGCCGTCGGACTTCGCGCTCGCGACCCGTGAGGTCAAGCAGGTCTCCGGCGGCTTCCTCGTGCAGGACGCCGACCGCTTCACCGCGTTCGACCAGTCCACCTGGACGCTGGTGTCCGGCGAGCCCGCCGACGCCGCGACCCTGGCCGACCTGGCGTTCGCGTGGAAGGCCAGCCGCGCCGTGAAGTCGAACGCCATCCTGCTCGCCGACCAGGGCGCGAGCGTCGGCGTCGGCATGGGTCAGGTCAACCGGGTGGACTCCTGCCACCTCGCGGTGGACCGCGCCGGGGAGCGTGCCCGTGGCAGCGTCGCGGCGTCGGACGCGTTCTTCCCGTTCGCCGACGGCCTGCAGGTCCTGCTCGACGCCGGTGTCCGTGCCGTCGCGCAGCCGGGCGGCAGCGTCCGTGACGACGAGGTCATCGCGGCGGCGCATGCGGCCGGCGTGACCATGTACTTCACCGGCGAGCGTCACTTCTTCCACTGAGTCACCGGACACCGTCACGCGCTCGGATCGACGGCGTCCAACAACGCCGAGACCATTGCGCAACACGTGCGACTGTGAATAGTCTGTAAGGCTCCGCACCGCACCGGACGATCGCAACCGGATCGGCCGTGCCCGCGGACACAACGGTGACGAAGACGACGACTGGAGTGACGATGGACGCGACGACCGGAACAGTGGCGACGGCTGCCCGGACGGGTCTCGTGTCCCTCGTGGGGACCACTCCCGCCCCGCGACCCCGGACCCGGACGGCACCGCCGCTCCGGTACCCGGGCGCGGCCGCCGTCTAGCCAGGCCCCTCCCACGGCCTCGCGCCCGACGACACCGTCGGCGAGCGCGGACCACCTGCTGAGAACCCGGGGACCCGTGTCCCCGGTGCCCTCCGGCCCGGTCGACGTCACGCGAGTGGCGGCGACGGCGCGCGACCACGCGCCCGGCCGACGACCACCGCACTGCCACGCCGCGCCTCCCGGCCGGACCGCCACCCACCGACGCGACCCGTCGGCGGGCCGGACGACCCGACCGAGCGGACGCCGCACGACGCACGAGGACGCAACCGCATGTCCACAACGCCCGACCAGGCGACCCCCTCCACCGACCGCCCCTCGACCCTGCGCGCCATCGGGCGCATCTGGCCCTACGTCAGGCCGTACCGCTGGCGACTGTTCGGCGGCATGGCCGCGGCGATGGGCGCCTCGCTCGTCGCCCTGGTGATCCCGTACGTGCTCCAGTGGCTCGTCGACGGACCGCTGTCCTCGCGCGACGCCGCGCTCATCTGGCCCGCCGGACTCGGCGTGCTCGCACTCGGCGCCCTCGAGGCCTTCTTCATCGCATCCCGCCGACGGCTCGTGATGCGCCCGTCGACGCGCATCGAGACGAGCATGCGCAACGCGCTCTACGCCAAGCTCCAGGACCTGCCGGTGGCCTTCCACGACCGCTGGGAGTCCGGTCAGCTGCTGTCCCGTTCGGTGTCCGACCTGTCGCTCATCCGCCGATGGCTGGCGTTCGGTGTCGTGCTGCTCGTGGTGAACATCGTCACGATCGCGGTCGGCTTCGTCGTGCTGTTCACCTTCGGGTGGCTGCTCGGACTGATCTTCCTCGTGGCGTCGATCCCGCTGTGGATCAACGGCCTGCTGTTCGAGCGGAAGTACTCCGTCGTCGCGCGGCGCAGCCAGGATCAGGTCGGCGACCTCGCCACGAGCGTCGAGCAGTCGGTGCACGGCATCCGCGTGCTCAAGGCGTTCGGCCGCGGTCGCTTCAAGCTCGACGAGTTCAGCGAGCAGGCCGAGGCGCTCCGCGGCACCGAGATCGAGAAGGCGAAGGCCATCGCGAGCATCTGGCTGTGGCTGCTGCTCGTGCCGGACGTCGCGTTCGCGCTGTGCCTGCTCGCCGGCATCTGGCTGGCGTCGCAGGGCGAGCTGACGGTCGGACAGCTGTTCGCGTTCTTCGCGACGGCGACCGTGCTGCGGTTCCCGATCGAGTCGATCGGGTTCTTCCTGTCGATGACGTTCGACACCCGGACCGCGGTCGACCGGTTCTTCGAGGTCATGGACTCCGAGAACACGATCCAGGACCCGGCGTCACCGAGGACCATCGACGAGCCGCACGGTGCACTGTCGTTCAACGCCGTGCACTTCCGGTACCAGGACGCGACGGACGAGTACCCGGACCTGGTGGACGGCGTCGAGCTGCAGCTGCACCCGGGCGAGACCATGGCGCTCGTCGGCCTGACCGGCAGCGGCAAGACGACGCTGCTGTCCCTGGTGCCGCGGCTGTACGACGTGACCGGCGGCTCGATCACGATCGACGGCGTCGACGTCCGCGACCTCACCCGCGCGGACCTCCGTCGGCACGTCGGTGTCGCCTTCGAGGACGCCACGCTGTTCTCGACGAGCGTCCGCGACAACGTGCTGCTCGGCCGGCCCGACCTCGAGGGCGCCGAGGCCGAGCGCATCATGCGCGAGGCGCTCGACATCGCGCAGGCGTCCTTCGTCGACGACCTGCCCGAGGGCGTCGACACCCGCGTCGGCGAGGAGGGGCTGTCGCTCTCCGGCGGCCAGCGGCAGCGTCTGGCGCTCGCCCGCGCGATCGCCGCGCGGCCGTCGGTCCTGGTGCTCGACGACCCGCTGTCGGCGCTCGACGTCGACACCGAGGCGCGGGTCGAGGCCGGGCTCCGCCGCGTGCTGGCCGACACCACGTCGCTCATCGTCGCCCACCGTCCCTCGACCGTGACGCTCGCCGACCGGGTGGCGCTCATGGAGGGCGGACGCATCACCGCCGTCGGCACCCACTCGGAGCTGATGGCCACCAACGAGCACTACCGCTACGTCATCTCCTCGCTCGACGAGGACGACGCACCCGCCCGAGAGGAGGCGATGGCATGAGCCAGCAGGACCAGGTACCGCCCGTGGACACGGCAGCCGGGCCGGGAGGCCCCGATCCCGTCCTCGACGACGTCGCGGACACGAAGGCGGCCGGCCCCGTGACCGCCGCGGTCACCACGCTCGGCGTGCGCGGCGAGGAGCGCGAGGACTTCAGCAAGGCGGAGAGCAAGCGCCTGCGGCGTCGCTCCCTCGCCCTGCTCGGGTCGCTCGCGGCTCCGCTGAAGGCACGCCTCGTGCTGCTCGGCGTCGTCGTGGTGGTCTCCACCGCGGGCACCGTCGCGGGTCCCGCGCTCATCGCGTGGGGCATCGACAACGCCCTGCCCCGGGTGATGGACGAGAACGACTGGGTGCCGGCGTTCGGCGTCGTGGCGACGTACATCGTCGTCGCGGTGCTCGGCGCGGTCCTCACCGCCTGGTACACCGTGCTCGCGGCGCGGATCAGCCAGGCGATCCTGTTCGACCTGCGGAAGCGCGTGTTCCTGCACACCCAGCGGCTGTCGCTCGAGTTCCACGAGACGTACACGTCCGGCCGGATCATCTCCCGCCAGACGAGCGACCTGGACTCGATCCGCGAGCTGCTCGACTCCGGCCTGAACCAGCTCATCCAGGGCGTGCTCTACATGGTGTTCACGGGCATCGCGCTCGTGCTGCTCGACCCGACCTCCGGGCTCGTGCTCGCGGTGTCGCTCGTGCCGCTGTGGTTCCTGATCCGCTGGTTCCAGACGAACTCGCAGACCCTGTTCCGGGCCACCCGTGTGACCTCGGCGCGCGTCATCGTGCACTTCGTCGAGACCATGACCGGCATCCGGGCGGTGCAGGCGTTCCGGAAGGAGTCCCGCAACCGCGACGAGTACGGCGGCTACGTCGAGGACTACCGGGTGGCGAACACGAAGGTCTTCAACCTGTTCGGCACGTTCGACCCGGTGCTCGTCCTCATCGGCAACGCCACGCTCGCGGCCGTCGTCATCGTCGGCGGCTTCCGGATCGTGGGGGGCTCGCTCGAGGTCGGCGCGCTGCTCGCGGTCGCGCTGTACGCCAAGCGGTTCTTCGACCCGGCCCAGGAACTCGCGATGTTCTACAACGGGTACCAGTCGGCCTCGGCGGCGATGGAGAAGATCTCCGGCGTCCTCGAGGAACGCCCGTCGGTGCCCGACCCCGCGAAGCCCGTGCGGCTGCCGGACGCCACCGGCGCGATGGACTTCGACGACGTCGAGTTCGCGTACAACGCGGAGAAGGTCGTGCTCCCCGAGTTCGACCTGCACATCCCGGCGGGGCAGACCATCGCGCTCGTCGGGTCGACCGGTGCCGGGAAGTCGACGCTCGCGAAGCTCATGGCGCGGTTCTACGACCCGTCGAAGGGTTCCGTGCGGCTCGACGGCGTGGACCTGCGGGACATCGACCCGAAGGACATGCGCCGCGCGATCGTCATGGTCACGCAGGAGGCGTACCTGTTCTCCGGCTCCGTCGCGGACAACATCGCGCTCGGCAAGCCCGGGGCGACGCGGGACGAGATCGTGCGCGCGGCGAAGGCGGTCGGGGCGGACGCGTTCATCGAGGCCCTGCCCGACGGGTACGACACCGACGTGAACAAGCGCGGTGGCCGGGTGTCGGCCGGGCAGCGGCAGCTCCTGTCGTTCGCCCGGGCGTTCATCGCCGACCCGAAGGTGCTCATCCTCGACGAGGCCACGGCGTCGCTGGACATCCCGTCCGAGCGGCTCGTGCAGGAGGGCCTCGAGACCCTGCTCGCGGACCGCACCGCCGTGATCATCGCGCACCGCCTGTCGACCGTCGCGATCGCCCACCGGGTGCTCGTGATGGAGTACGGGCGGATCGTCGAGGACGGCACGCCGGACGACCTGATCGCGGGGACCGGGCGGTTCGCCCAGCTGCACGCCGCCTGGCGGGACTCGCTCGTCTGACGGACCGGGCTGCACGTGGTTTGCTGACTCCATGAGCAACGACAGCGTGCAGCCCGGCGGCGTCGCCCTGCGCGACCCCTTCTACGGGGCACCCTTCGCCGAGGCGGTCCGACGGTTCTGGCGGAAGTACACCGTGTTCACCGGACGGGCCTCCCGCTCCGAGGCCTGGTGGTGGTGGCTGACGTCGTCCGTGATCGGGCTCGTGCTCCAGCTCGTCCCGCAGGTGTTCACGCCCGGGACCCCGGTGCTCGAGAACCCGGTCGGCTCGTACCTGTTCGTGCTCTGGGGCCTGGCCACACTGATCGGGTCGCTCGCCCTCGGTGCCCGTCGGCTGCACGACGCGAACCTGTCCGGCTTCTGGCAGTTCCTGCACGTGGTCGTCGGCATCGGCTCGCTCGTGCTGCTGGTGATGTTCCTGCTGCCGCCGAACCCGAAGGGCTCGCGCTTCGACTGAGCGCTCAGAACGGGTCGTCGGCGTCTGTGGCGGGTGACCAGCGCGCCCGACGCACGTCGATCCTCCAGGCCGACGAGCCCGACGCAGCCGACGACCGTTCCACGAGCGGCGTGCCCTCGGCACGGTAGTGCTCGAGGGCCCGCGCCTCGTGCCGGACGGGCGGCAGTCCGCCGGCGCGCACCACGCGCCACCACGGCAGGTCGGCGCCCTCGCGGGCCATCACCGTGCCGACGGCGCGAGCGGCCCGCGACCCGAGGACGGCGGCGACGTCGCCGTACGTCATGACGTGTCCCGCCGGGATCAGCCGGACCACCTCGGCGACGGCGGCCCCGAAGTCCGGCTCGGCCCCGGAGTCCGGCTCGGGTCCGGACTCGGCTCCGTCCACGCCCGGTTAGAGCGCGAGGACGGCGTAGTGGTCGCCGTACTGCGTCTCACGCACGACCTCGAACCCGAGGGCGCGGAAGAACGCCTCGGGGCCGCCGTGGCCGCCCGGCTCATACACGACCGTGAGCCGCTCGAACCCGCGGCTCCGGGCCTCGTCCGCGAGACCGTGCACCGCGAAGCGGCCGACACCGCGGCCCTGCGCGTCGGCGGCGACGTTGACGCGCCAGATCGCGCTGCGGAGCTCTTCCTCGTTGTTGTCCTCGTCGAAGGTGCCGATGATCATCCCGACCACGCGGTCCCCGTCGAGCACCACGCGGGTCCACGCCGAGCTCGGCTTCACGTCGGACTCGGCGACGCCGTACGTCGTCGGCTGGACGAACTGCTCCTGCCCGGGCTTGAGCGTCAGCGAGTTGGCCGCGGCGGCGGTCGACGCGGAGAGGGCTTCGAGGCGGAGGTCCGTCATGCCGCTCAGGGTAGCGGTGCACCCCGTCCGGGTGCCAGGACGACGTGCGAAGCGTTGCAGCACCGTTGCGTGCGCACGGGCGGCGGTAGGGTCGCGGCATGGCGGAGCATCGGCGCGGGGCGAACCTGCCGTCGATCGGCGGCTTCAACCGCACCGTCGTGCTCGATGCCGTCCGCCGCTCGCCCGACGGGCTGAGCCGTGTGGAGCTCGCCGCGAGCACGGGCCTGAGCGCCCAGACGGTGTCGAACGTCACGCGCTTCCTGATCGAGGCCGGCATGATCGTCGAGTCCGGCACCGTGGTCGCCGGCCGTGGGAAGCCCCGGACGATCCTGCGGCTCGAGGCGACGAGCCGGTACGCGGTCGGTGTGCACGTCGACCCCGCGGTCGTGACGTACGTGCTCCTCGACCTCGCCGGCAGCGTGGTCGCCGAGACCACCACGTCGACGCCCTCCGCGGACGACCCCGCCGAGGTCGTCCGGACCATCGCGACCGCCGTCGACGGCCTCGTCGCGGACGCCGGTGTCGCGGCGGAGAGCGTGCTCGGCGTCGGCATCGCGAGCCCCGGGCCGATCGACGTCGACGCCGGCGTCGTGCTCGACCCGCCGTTCCTGCCCCGCTGGCGGGACGTGCCGCTGCGCGACGCGCTCGCCGAGGCGACCGGCTTCCCGGTGCTGCTCGAGAAGGACGTCACCGCGGCGGTCGTCGGCGAGATGTTCCTGGCGGGGGAGTCCTCGGCGCGGAACTTCGCCTTCGTCTACTTCGGGACGGGCTTCGGCGTCGGGCTCGTCGTCGACCACGAACCCGTCCGCGGTACCGGCTCGAACGCGGGCGACGCCGGGCACATCATGGTCGACCAGGGGGCGCTCGCGGGGACCCCCGACGGCTCCGGTCCGCGGGGTGAGGTCGGGGCCGCGGTCGCCCCGGCACGGCTGGTCGAGGTCGCGCGCGGACGCGGGCTCCGGCTGCCCGGCGCTGCTCCGGCGGGCGACGTCACCGCCGTGCAGCGGGCCTGGGACTCCCTCGGCGAGGCGATCGCGTCCGGCGACGAGGTCGCCTCGGGACTCGCGGCGGACGCCGGGACCGTCATGGGCCGGGCCGTCGTGGTCATCGTCAACCTGCTCGACGTCGACCGCGTGGTCTTCGGTGGACCGTTCTGGTCGCGCATCGCCCCGGTCGCCCTGCCGGCGGCGCGGGCCGCGATCACGGGGTCGCCGCTGCTCGTCCCGAAGCACCCGATCGCGGTCGTGGACAGCGGGCGGGGTGCGGACGTGGCGGCCGTCGGCGCCGCGTGCCTCGTGCTCGACGCGGCGCTGTCACCGCGCGCGAGCGCGCTGCTCATCCGCCGCTGACCCGTCGACGCGGGTCGACAGGAGCGGCTGGCCGACGACCCGCCGGTGACCGCGTGCCGGACGGGAGGCCCTGGGCGTGCCCGCCCCGCGCCTCCCGTCCGGTCGTCCGTCGACCGGGAGGCACGGTGACGGTCCGCCCCGCGCCTCCCGTCCGACGACGTCCCGTCAGGCCGCGCCGAGCACCCTCCGCCACGCCGCCGTCAGCGTGTCGTACTCCTCGTCCGTCAGGAGGTCGCGGACGCCGGTGGCGAGGACCGCCGAGCGGACCGCTTCCTCGGCCCCGGCGCGGTCGCGGAGGTGTGCACCGCCGTGCTTGACGGCCTTGCCGGCTTCCTGCGCCGCCTCGATCTCGTCGACGCGACCGGCCTCGCCGGCGGCGTCGAGTGCGTGCTTCCACGCGGCCAGCAGGTCGGCGTTCGTCACCATCCGGCCGTCGGCGCCGCCCTGGATCGCGAGCGAGGCGCTCGCCTCCGGCACCACGATCTGCTCGTCGGCCTTCCAGACGACGTCGAGCGCCTCGGCCTCCTCGGCGGTGATCTGCCCGGCACGCTCGATCATCGACTGCAGTGCGGTGTTGCTGGTGTCGTCCGTCACGGTTCCCTCTCCGACCGAACGCGCTCGCGTGGTCGCTCCCATCCTCCTGACGCCTGCTGGGAGGACGCGGCACCGGTCGTTCACCCGGCAGCCACCGGCCGGACGCCGGGATGCTGAACAGTCGTGCAGGTCCCCCTGACCTCCCCGAGAAGGACCCTGCATGCACACCCCCGCCCTGCGGCTCGGTGCCGGCCTCGCGACGGGCATCGCCCTCGCCGCCGGCGTGCTGACCGCGACCCCCGCCGTCGCCGCGGTCGGTGACGACGACCCGACCGTCGGCGCCCGCGTCACCACCGGCCCCGCCACCGGGCTCGCGATCAACGAGGTGGAGTCGAACGCCGACGACACCGACTGGGTCGAGCTGGTGAACACCTCGTCCGCCGCGATCGACCTGAGCGGCTGGCGCTTCCTCGACTCCGACTCGTCGCACACGGCGTACACGCTGCCGCAGGGCTCGACGATCGCCGCCGGCGGGTACCTCGTCGTCGACCAGGAGACCACCACCCGGTCGGGCTTCGACTTCGGGCTCGGCGGTGCCGACTCGGTGCGGCTGTACGACGCCTCCGGCACGCTGACGCTGCGGTACGCGTGGACGACGCACGCCGCCGTGACGTACGGCAGCTGCCCGGACGGCTCCGGCACGCTCGTGGACACGACCGCGTCGACGAAGGGCGGACCGAACGACTGCTCGTCGCCCGTCCGCATCAACGAGGTCGAGTCGCAGGGTGGCACCCCGGGTGACTGGGTGGAGCTGACGAACGTCGGGACGACCACGGTCGACCTCGGCGGGTACGTGCTGCGGGACGGCGAGGACGACCACGCCTGGACGGTCCCCGCCGGCACCACCGTCCCGCCGGGCGGGTTCACCGTGCTCGACGAGGCGCAGGCCGGTGCGGACTCCGGTACCGCTCCGGGGGCCGGGGCCGGGGCCGGGACCGGGGCCGGGTTCGGCTTCGGGCTCGGGAAGGCCGACGGTGTGCGGCTCTCGGATGCCCGCGGCGTCCTGGTCGACGGGTACTCGTGGACCGCGCACGCCGCGACCACGTACGGCCGGAACCCCGACGGCACCGGCGTGTTCGCCGAGACGGCCGAGCCGACGAAGGGCTCGACGAACCGCTTCGCCGGCGTCGTCACCGCCGAGGCGTGGCCCGGCGGCCCGGACGAGACCGTCCTGGACGCCGAGGACACCTTCGCCGGTGACCTGAGCGGCCTCGACTGGACGTCCTCCGCCTCCTCGCAGGACGGGCAGCTCTGGGCCGTGCAGAACGGGGACGGGCTGCTGTACCACCTCGTCCCGGACGGCCGGGACGGCCGGGGCGGCTGGGCTCCGACGAACACCGCGGGCGTCGACCTGCGGTACGCCGACGGCACCGGGACGCCCGACGCCGAGGGCGTCACCGTCACGGCCGACGACCCCGGCGCGGTGTACGTGTCGACCGAGCGCGACAACGACGTGTCGAAGGTGAGCCGCCCCGCCGTGCTGCGCTTCGCGACCACGGACGGCTCCGAGTCGGTCCTGCGCGCCACGGACGAGTGGGACCTCGCCGCGGACTTCCCGGGCCTGGGCGCGAACGCCGGGCTCGAGGGCGTGACCTGGGTGCCCGACGCGTGGCTGACGTCCCGCGGGTTCGTCGACCAGCACACCGGTGCGACCTACGCGCCCGCCGCGTACCCGGGGCACGGCGAGGGGCTCTTCCTCGTCGGCGTCGAGGGCACGGCGAGCGTGTACGCCTACGCGCTGATGGACGACGGCTCGTCCCAGCGCGTGGCCACGATCGCGACGCCGTTCTCACTCGTCGCCGAGGTGCAGTTCGACCCGACGCTCGACGCGCTCTGGGTCGTGTGCGACGAGGCGTGCTCCGGCCGCACCGCGCTGTTCGACGTGCAGGACGGGGCGTTCACGCTCGCGACGCTGTACGAGGCCCCGGCGAACGCCGACCGGACGCTCGCCAACGAGGGCTTCGCGATCTCGGGGCGCTGCGTGGACGGTGCTCGGGCGACCTTCTACGCCGACGACAACGACACGAACGGCGCTTCGCTGCGCGCCGGGACGTACCCGTGCGACGCGGTGGAGGAGCCGGGCGACGGCGACGGCGGGGTTCCTGCTCCGGGTGACGGGGAGACGCCTGCGCCCGGTGGCGGGGAGACGCCCCCGCCGGGTGACGGCGGCGGCAGCACCCCGGCTCCGGGCACGGGTGGCAGCAGCCCGGCCCCGGTCCCGACGACTCCTGGCCCGACGACTCCTGGCCCGACGGCTCCGGGTCCGGCGGCGCCCGCGGCTCCGGTCGCGCCGGACGTCTCGGCGCTCGTCGACGGGAACCGCGGTTCGGTCTCCGCGCCGTCGAACGTCCGTGCGGGCAGCTCGCTGACGATCGACGTCGGAACGCGGTACGCCGGGGAGCGCGTCGCGGTCTGGCTGTTCTCCGAGCCACGACTCCTCGGGACGCCGGTCGTCGCCGCGGACGGCACGGTGACGGTGGCCGTCCCCGCCGACGTCCCGGCAGGGAAGCACCGCATCGCGGTGGTCGCGTCTGACGGCACGGTGCTCGGGTGGACCGGGATCACGATCGAACCCGCGACGGGGTCGCTCGCGTTCACCGGTGCCGAGCTGGGCGGTGGGATCGCCGCGGCGCTCCTGCTCCTGGCAGCCGGTGCGGGTGTCCTCGTGGCACGCCGTCGTCGGACGGTCGGCTCGCCGGCCTGACGCTGCACGACCCGACCGACGCCCCCGTCGTCCCACCGGACGGCGGGGGCGTCGGTGCCTCCGCGATGGCGTCCCAGCGCCGCGATGGCGTCGGTGGCTCCGCGGTAGCGTCGGGGGATGCGCTCCGAGGTCCTCCGCTACACCGCCTTCGCCGCCGAGCCCGGGGGCGGCAACCCCGCGGGGATCGTGCTCGACGCCGAGGGGATGACCGACGACGAGATGCTCGCGGTCGCGCAGGAGGTGGCGTACCCGGAGACCGCCTTCGTGGTCGCGCGGACGCCGGACGGCGCCCGGGTGCGCTACTTCTCGCCGGCCGCCGAGGTCCCCTTCTGCGGACACGCCACCGTCGCCACCGCCGTCGTGCTCGCCGAGCGCGAGGGGACCGGGGCCCGGGTGTTCTCGACGGCCGCGGGGGACATCGCGGTCGACGCCACGACCGCACCCGACGGCAGTGTCCAGGTCGCGATGACGAGCGTCGAGCCGTCGACCCGTCCGATCGATCCCGTCCGGTGGGAGCGGCTCGCCGCCGTGCTCGGGCTCGTCGACGGTGACGTCGCCGAGGGGTTCCCCGTGCTCGAGTCCTCCGCCGGCAACCGGCACCCCGTGGTCGTGCTCGCCGACGTGGAGCTCTTCCACCAGTTCCGCTTCGACCCCGCCGCGCTCGCCGCACTCAAGCGGGAGTACGGGTGGGAGGGCACCGTCACCGTCCTGCACCGGACGGGTCCGCTCGAGTTCGAGGCGCGCAACCTCTTCCCCGCCGGCCGGATCACCGAGGACCCGGCGACGGGCTCGGCGGCGGCCTCGACCGGTGCGTACCTGCGCGCGGTCGGCGCGGTGTCGCCCGGGGCACGCGTGGTGATCCGGCAGGGTCGACACGTCGGGCGTCCGAGCGTGCTGCTCGTCGACGTGCCCGAGTCCGGCGGCATCACGGTGACCGGCGGCGCCACCCCCATCGCCTGACCCGGCGGCACCGCCTGCGCGCGACGCCGGGCGCCCGTTCCTCCCCCTGACGCCCGCGATGCTCGGGCGCCCGTTCCTTCCCCTGACGCCCGCGATGCCTGACGCTTCCGGGCGTACCTGGTCGTTCCGGCAGACCAGGTACGCCCGTTCCGACCAGGTACGCCCGCTCCGACCGGGCACGCGCGACAGCTTCGAGCCCGCGCGGACGCCGCGGGCCCCGGCGCGCACGGGACCACCCCGCGCCCGCGGGGCCGTTGCCGACCCGTGACGGAAAGTGCTTGACACGAATAAGTCCATCCGTTGTACTAATCCTGCGCGCGGGTGACGGAGCCCGCGGACATCCCGTGCAAAGGAGCACCGATGAAACGCCGCACCCGAATCATCGCCGGACTCGCAGCCGTGGCAGCCGCCGCGGTCGGGCTGGCGGGTTGTTCCAGCTCGGGCTCTGCCTCGAGCGACACGATCAAGATCGCCTACCAGAAGTTCGGTGCCTTCCAGCAGCTCGACGCCCAGATGAAGGTCGTCAAGCAGGAGTACGAGAAGGCCAACCCCGGCAAGAAGGTCGAGCTCGTCCCGATCCAGGCGCAGGAGGACGACTACGCCACGAAGCTCGCCCTCATGAACCGCGCCCCCGCGACCGCTCCCGACGTCATCTACGAGGACACCTTCCGCATCAAGGCGGACGCCGACGCCGGGTACCTGCTGCCGATCGACCAGTACACGGAGAAGTGGGACGAGTGGGACCAGTTCTACGACAACGCCAAGCAGGCCGGCGAGGGCGAGGACGGCAAGATCTACGGCGTCCCGATGGGCACCGACACCCGCGCGCTCTGGTACAACAAGGACATCTTCGAGAAGGTCGGCCTGCCGGTCCCGTGGGAGCCGAAGACCTGGGACGACGTGCTCGCCGCGGCGAAGACCATCAAGGAGCAGGACCCGGACGTCATCCCGTTCAACATCTACTCCGGCAAGGCACAGGGCGAGGCCTCGACCATGCAGGGCTTCGAGATGCTGCTCTACGGCGCGGACGGTGACGGCAACACGCTCTACCAGGACGGCAAGTGGGTCGTCGGGTCGAAGCAGTTCGAGGACTCGCTGCAGTTCATCGAGGACGTCTACCAGGGCGACCTCGGCCCCACCCCGCAGCAGGCGCTCGACACGAACATCGGCACCACGATCACGCAGACGTGGCTGCCCGAGGGCAAGCTCGCCATCGACCTCGACGGTTCGTGGCAGTCGGGCACGTGGCTCGAGACGGGCACCGCTCCGTGGAAGGAGTGGAACGACGTGATGGGGCAGGCGCCCTTCCCGACCCAGAACGGCCAGGAGCCCGGGTACAACTCGATGTCCGGCGGGTGGACGCTCTCGGTCGGTGCGAAGTCGAAGGACCCGCAGGCCGCGTTCGACTTCATCACGATGTTCCTCGACAAGGACGGCTCCATCAAGTACGACGCCGAGAACAGCCAGATCGCCGTCCGCAAGGACGTCGCCGAGGACCCCGAGTACACCGGCGCCAACCCCACGTTCGAGTTCTTCTCCGGCTTGGTGGAGCACACCAACTTCCGCCCGGCGACGAGCGAGTACGCGCAGGTGTCGAACGCCATCCAGGTCGCGATGGAGTCCGTCATGACCGGCCAGCAGTCGCCGTCCGAGGCCGCAGCCGTCTACGACAAGGCCGTCGAGGGCGTCGTCGGCAAGGACGGCACCGTCGCTGCCGGTCAGTGACGTGACCGTCTGATGGACGGGAGGCGCGGATCACCCCGTGCACCGCGCCTCCCGTCCGACCCACCCCACCTTCGGAACCCCTCCGCACCCGGAAGGCATCCACGTGTCCAGCACCCCTCTCGCGCCGACGCTGTCGGCGCCCGGCGCGCCGAAGCGCACCGAACCACCCGTGCCGCGCAAGCGGCGGCCCCTCCGGAACGCGACGCGGGTCGTCCCGCTCCTGCCCGCCGTGGTCCTCCTCGTCATCTTCCTGCTCGGGCCGGTCATCTCGTCGTTCTACGGATCGTTCACCAACGCGGCCCTGACCGGCGTCGATGCCGCGAACCAGCAGTTCGTCGGGTTCCAGAACTACGTCGAGCTGTTCCAGGACCCGGACTTCCCGAAGTCCGTCGTCCTGACGATCGTGTTCCTGCTCGCGTCCGCCGTCGTCGGGCAGAACGTGCTCGGTCTCGGTCTCGCGCTCCTCATGCGCAGCGCGAACAAGCTCGTCCGCGCGGTCGTCGGAACCTTCGTCGTCGCCGCGTGGGTCCTGCCGGAGATCGTCGCCTCGTTCGCCGCGTACGCCTTCTTCCACGACGAGGGCACGCTCAACTCGTTCCTCGCCTCCATCGGGATCAGCGGGCCGAACTGGCTCTACACGTACCCGATGATCGCGGTCATCCTGGCGAACGTCTGGCGCGGTACCGCGTTCTCGATGCTCGTCTACTCCGCGGCCGTGCAGGAGGTCCCCGAGGAGATCACCGAGTCCGCCGAGGTCGACGGCGCCACCGGCTGGCAGCGCCTCGTCTACATCACGCTGCCGGTGATCCGTCGGTCCATCTCGACGAACCTCATGCTCACGACACTGCAGACGCTGTCGGTCTTCACCCTCATCTTCGTGATGACGGGCGGCGGACCCGGCACCAACTCGTCGACCCTGCCGATCCTGGCGTACCAGGAGGCGTTCCAGTTCTCGCAGCTCGGCTTCGGGACCGCGATCGCGACCATCCTGCTCGTGGTGGGGGCGGTCTTCTCGATCATCTACATCAAGGCACTGAAGCCGGAGGTGGACTGACCATGGCCCTCACCGCTGACCGTCCCGTGTCCGACGTCACCCGGTCCGTCACCGCGCCGGGCGCCCTGCACATGACCTCTCCGCGGGGGCGCACCCTCCGCTGGGTGTCGAACATCGTCCTGCTCGTCATCGCCGTGTGCTTCGCGGTGCCGCTGCTCTGGCTCGTGCTCGCCTCCGTCGACGCCCAGGCCTCGCTGTCCGTGAAGATCCCGTCGCAGTTCACGCTCGACAACTTCACCCAGGTGCTCACCCCGGAGCTGTCGTTCATCCCGCTCGCGAACAGCCTGCTGCTCTCCGGCGGCACCGCGGTCGTGACGGTCGTCGCGGCGCTCCTCGCCGCGTACCCGCTGTCCCGGTACAAGATGCGGGTGAACAAGCCGTTCCTGTACAGCATCCTGTTCGGCACCGGCCTGCCCATCACCGCGATGATGGTGCCCGTCTACGCGCTGTTCGTGTCGCTCAACCTCATCGACAACATCTACGGCTGCATCTTCTTCCTCGCCGCCACGAGCCTGCCGATGGCGATCTGGATGGCGAAGAACTTCATGGACTCGGTGCCGATCTCGCTGGAGGAAGCGGCGTGGACGGACGGCGCCTCGATGTTCACCACGCTGACGCGCATCGTCGTGCCGCTCATGCGTCCGGGGATCGCCGTCGTGTTCATCTTCGTGTTCATCCAGGCGTGGGGGAACTTCTTCGTCCCCTTCGTCCTGCTGCTCTCGCCCGACAAGGTGCCCGCCGCGGTGAGCATCTTCAACTTCTTCGGGCAGAACGGGGCCGTCGCCTACGGGCAGCTCGCCGCGTTCTCGATCGTGTACTCCGTGCCGGTCATCGCCCTCTACGTGCTCGTGTCCCGCGGCCTCGGTGGGGGCAACGCCCTCGCCGGCGGCATCAAGGGCTGACCGCGCCCCACGCTCGCCGGGCACCACGCCCGACCGTCCCTGCTGGAAAGGAACCACCTCCATGCACCACGACGAACCCCTCGTCGAAGCTCGGATCGCCCGTCTCGTCCGGGACCGCATCGACCCCGCCGTGCACCGTCGCTCGGCGCCGGTCACCGTCGACGCCTGGCAGGTGCCGGACGAACCGGTGCCGTTCGCCGAGGCCGTCGCAGCCGAGTACACGCCGTTCCGCGTCGGTGACGCCTGGGGAGCGCGGCCGTGGGGGACCACCTGGTTCCGCGTCCGCGGCACCGTGCCGGAGGACTTCGGCGTCGACCCCGGCACCACCGTCGAGCTCCGGGTGGACCTCGGCTTCTCGAAGCGGCAGCCCGGGTTCCAGGCCGAGGGGCTCGCCTGGCGCACCGACGGCTCCACGATCAAGGGCATCGAACCGCGGAACGACACCGTGCCCGTCGAGGTCGGCCCCGGCGGCACGTTCGAGGTCTACGTCGAGGCCGCCGCGAACCCGGACATCGGCGGCGACGACTTCCAGGGGGCGACCCCGCTCGGCTCGAAGACCACCGCCGGCACCGAGCCGATCTACCGCCTGCGCGCGCTGGAGCTCGTCGAGCGGGACGACACCGTGTGGGAGCTGCAGCAGGACGTCTGGGTGCTCCGCGGACTCATGGCCGAGCTGCCGACCGACGGCACCCGGGGCGCAGACATCCTGCGCGGGCTCGAACGTGCGGCGGACGCCCTCGACCCCGACGACGTCGCCGGCAGCGCTGCCGCGACCCGCGAGGTGCTCGCGCCGCTGCTCGCCGTGGGGGCGGCCGGGTCCGCCGGGCGCGCCGTCGCCGTCGGGCACGCCCACATCGACTCCGCCTGGCTCTGGCCCGTCCGCGAGACGATCCGCAAGTGCGCGCGCACGTTCTCGAACGTGCTCGACCTGATGGACCAGGACCCCGACTTCACCTTCGCCTGCTCGTCGGCGCAGCAGTACGCCTGGATCCGTGACGGCTACCCGTCGATCTGGGCGCGCATCAAGCAGCGCGTCGCCGAGGGGCGGTGGATCCCGGTCGGGGGCATGTGGGTCGAGTCGGACACGAACCTGCCCGGCGGTGAGGCCCTGGCCCGCCAGTTCGTCGCGGGCAAGCGGCTCTTCCTCGAGGAGTTCGGCATCGACACCCCCGAGGCCTGGCTGCCCGACTCGTTCGGCTACACCGGAGCCCTGCCGCAGATCGTCCGCGCCGCCGGGTCGAAGTGGTTCGTCACGCAGAAGCCCTCGTGGAACGAGACGAACGTCATCCCGCACACGTCCTTCCACTGGGAAGGCATCGACGGCTCGCGCGTCCTGACGCACCTGCCCCCGGCGGACACCTACAACTCGGACGTCTCGGCGGCCGACCTGCACCGCGGCGAGCGCGGGAACAAGGAGCGCGGCGTCGCGAACACGTCGATGCTGCTCTACGGGTTCGGCGACGGCGGTGGCGGACCCACCCGCGAGATGGTCGCGGCAGCACGGCGCCAGCACGACCTCGACGGCTCGCCGCGGGTCGACCTCGGCACCCCCGCCCAGGTCTTCGAGGAGCTCGAGCGCGTCCTGCCGGAGCCCGCCGTGTGGTCGGGGGAGATGTACCTCGAGTTCCACCGCGGCACCTACACGTCGCAGATCCGCACGAAGCAGGGCAACCGGCGCTCCGAGCACCTGCTCCGCGAGGCCGAGCTCTGGGCGGCCACCGCGGCCGTGCGACTCGGCGCCGAGTACCCGTACGACGAGCTCGAGTCCGTCTGGCACACCGTGCTCCTGCAGCAGTTCCACGACATCCTGCCGGGGTCGTCGATCGCCTGGGTGTACGAGAACGCCGAGGCCGAGTACGCGCGGGTGGCGGAGGTGCTCGAGGACCTCATCGGTGCCTCGACGACCGCGCTCGCGAGCGGTGGTGCGCCGGCGCTCGCCGGGGTCGGGGCGTCGGCGACCGCCTTCGCCGGGGACGGTGGGGCGCCGCTCGACGTTCCGCGTGGTCCGGGTGCCGCCGGGACCGGGGGCAGCGCCGAGGGCGGGACGGTCGTGCGCTTCAACGCCTCGCCGGTCGCAGCGGGCGGGGTGACCGCCCTGGGGGGTTCCGCCGTGTCGGCGACGGAGGCCGTGCCTCCCGTCCGGAGCGGTGACCGCTTCGTCCTCGGCACCGGTGTCGTCACCGCGACCGTCGACGCGGAGGGCCACGTCGTGTCGTTCGTCGACCACGCGACCGGACGCGACGCGATCGCGCCCGGCGCTGCCGCCGCGCAGTACACGGTGTTCCGCGACACCCCGAACCAGTGGGAGGCGTGGGACATCGACCGCGCCTACCAGCGCAGCGGGACCGTGCTGGCGGCGGCCTCCGTCGAGGTGGTCGGCGATGCGCTCGTCGTGACGCGTCCCTTCGGCTCGTCGTCGGTGACCACCCGGTACTCGGCCGTCGCCGGGCAGCCGGAGCTGCACGTCGAGACCGAGGTCGAGTGGCACGAGCAGCAGAAGCTCCTCAAGCTCGCGTTCCCGCTCGACGTCCGGGCGTCCGTCGCGTCGAGCGAGATCCAGTTCGGGCACATCGACCGGCCGACGCACCAGAACACCTCGTGGGACATGGCGCGCTTCGAGACCGCCGCGCACCGGTGGGTGCACGTCGCCGAGCCCGGCTTCGGGGTCGCGGTGGCGAACGACTCCACGTACGGCCACGACATCACCCGCTCGACCCGGGCCGACGGCGGGACGACGACGCTGGTGCGGGAGTCCCTGCTGCGCGCGCCGACGTTCCCGGACCCGCACGCCGACCAGGGGCACCACCTCTTCCGGACGGTGCTGCGCGTCGGGGAGTCCGTGCTCGACGCGGCGGACTCCGGGTACCGGCTCAACCTGCCGGTGCGGTCCGTGCCGGGGTCGGGGTCGGCCGACGTGTCGCCGCTGGTCGTCGTGTCCTCGCCGCAGGTGCTCGTCGAGGCCGTGAAGCTCGCCGAGGACCGCTCCGGCGACGTCGTCGTGCGGCTCTACGAGGCCTCGGGCGGTCGGGCGTCGGACGTCGGGGTGTCGTTCGGGTTCGACGTCGCTTCGGTGGAGGCCGTGGACCTGCTCGAGCGGCCGCTCGGCTCGGGGACGTGGGCGGCCGGGGAACCCGTCGTGCTCACCCTGCGCCCGTTCGAGATCGTCACGCTGCGGGTGCGGCGGGCCTGAGGCCACGCCGACCCCGTGGCAGCGGGGCGGCGGCGCTGGGCCCGAGGCAGCGGGGCGGCGGCGCTGGGCCCGAGGCAGCGGGGCCGGCAGAGAGACAGCGGCGCCGGGGGAGCACGGGTGCGTTCCCCCGGCGCCGCGTCGCGCTTGGGCCAGGCTGCGCCGCGCTGGATTGTGCTGGCCTCCCGCTCGTAGAAGGCCGATCCGCGTGTAGGAGACCGAATCGCGCAAAGGGGACCGTTCCTTCCCGCTCCCCATGCGCGATCCTGCCTCGTACTGCGCGTGTGATGGGCTCGAAGGAACGTCCTGCACAGACGCAGCGGTCGGGAGGCTCGTCCACATCGTGCGGGCATGCTGGCCTGTGCAGTCCCGCCCTTTGCCACGGTGGGAGACATGGAAGTGCCCCTCGCCATCTACCGAGCCACCTGCACGAACGACGCCGGACGTTCCGGAGCGACGCTCCGCCGCCGGGCAGCCGACGACGGTCCCGACCGACTCGTGCGCGTCGGACCGAACGCGTTCGTGCGGGGTACGGAGTGGGACGCTGCAGGGCCTCGACGCCGCTACGTGACCCGGGTCTTCGCGAGGCTCGGTCGTCGGAGCGTGGCAGCAGTGGGCTCGCACGTGTCCGCTGCTGCGGTGCACGGGCTGCCGTGGCTCCACGGCTGGCCGGACGACGTGCACCTGACCGTTCCCAAGACCCAGTACCGCAGCGGGACGAAGGGTCTCGTCCTCCACTCCAGACCCGTGCAACCAGGTGACGTGATCGGCCACGCGGGCTTGCGGTTCACGTCCGTCGCGAGGACCGTCGCCGACGTCGCACTGCAGGGAGATGTGCGAACCGTGGTCGTGCTCGCCGACGCGGCACTGCGGCAGGGGCTGCGGAAGGGCGACGTCCACCGCGCTCTGGGCGGGCTCCCCCACCACCGAGGGCGAGCTCTCGCCGCTCGCTCGATCGAGTTCGCCGATCCTCGGTCAGGGTCACCGGCGGAGTCGCTTGCTCGTGTGGTGTTCTGGGAACTCGGGTTGCCGGCCCCGGTCCTGCAGCAACGGTTCGACGTGGACGGGCATCGTCACGAAGTCGACTTCTGGTTCCCGGAGCAAGGGGTGATCGTCGAGGTCGACGGACGGGTGAAGTACTCGCAGGAGCGGTACCGGAACGGAAGGACCGCAGCTCAGGTCATCGTCGACGAGAAACGCCGACACGAGCGGTTGAGTGCCGTGCCGGCCGTCCGCGCGATCGTCCGTCTCGAGTGGCGAGACCTGTGGGACCTCGACGCACTCTCGTTCCGGTTGCGGGCTGCGGGGCTGCCCTGCCGAGCGCGACCGGTCCGCAGCGCGCGCGGTCTGACGATGTGACCAGGACATCCTTCGGCGGGGAGGTCGGGACCGGGAGGCGGTCCAGGGGCCCGCGGTTAGCGTCGCGTCCATGGCTGTCACCGAGATCTGGCTCGTCCGGCACGGCGAGTCGACCGCGAACGTCGCCGCCGCCAGAGCCGAAGCCGAGGGCGCGGACGTCATCGAGGTCGACCACCGCGACGCCGACGTCCCGCTCAGTCCGTTGGGGGAGGAACAGTCCCGAGCGCTCGGGCAGGAGCTCGCCGACCGAGGCGTCGACGACGTCCCGGTCGCCCTCTGGGTCTCGCCGTACCGCCGGGCGCAGCAGACGATCGGCATCGCTCTCGAGGCCGGCGGGCTGACCGAGCCGCCGAAGCGCGTCGACGAGCGGCTGCGCGACCGGGAGCTCGGCGTCCTCGACCTGCTCACCCGTGACGGCGTGCGGAACCGGTACCCGGACGAGGAACGCCGACGACAGTGGCTCGGCAAGTACTACCACCGTCCCGCCGGCGGGGAGTCCTGGGCGGACGTGATGCTCCGCCTCCGCACCGTGCTGATGGACGTCGACCGGCTCGAGGGCACCGAACGACTGCTCGTCGCCGCGCACGACGCCGTGGTGATGCTCGCCGTCGCCGTCTGCCTCGACCTCGACGAACACGCCCTCATGGCGTTCGCCGAGGACCACACGGTCGCGAACGCCTCCCTGACACGACTGCACCGCGACGGGCCCGGTGCCCCCTGGACGCTCGAGGAGTTCTCCGCCGTCGGGCACCTCGACGACGACGAGGTCACCGAGCACAGTGGCCGGAAGGATGACGCCCGTGTCGACTGACCAGGAGCCTGCAGCACCGCAGCACATCACACCGAACGTCCTCCGCGAGTGGGCGCTGCCCGACCCCGGCGCCGGCAAGTACGGCCGGGGACAGGTCCTCGTCATCGGCGGCGCTGCCCACACCCCAGGTGCCGCCATGCTGTCGGCGCTCGCCGCACTGCGGGTCGGAGCAGGCCGACTGTCCCTGGCGGTCGGGTCGAGCGTGGCGAACCAGGTCGCGGTCGCGGTGCCCGAGTCGGGTGTGGTCCCGCTCGCCGAGGACGACGGCGGACACATCGCCGTCGGCGCGATCGACGCCGTGCTCGACACGGCCGGTGCTGCCGACGCAGTGCTGGTCGGTCCCGGGCTGGACGAACCGGACGGTGCTCGGGACCTCGTCGCGGGCATCGCGGACGCGGTCGGTCCGGACACCTTCGTCGTGCTGGACGCCTTCGCGCTCGGTGTCGCGGCGGACGTCGAGGACCGGCTCAGGCCGTTGCACGGTCGTCTCGTCCTCACGCCGAACAGCGGCGAGGCCGAGCGGCTGCTCGGTCGGGACTGCGGGGACGACGACGTCACCGACGCCCGGGAGATCGCCGAGCGGTACGGCGCCGTGGTCGCACTGTCCGACGTCATCGCGGCGCCGGACGGCCGTGCCTGGGTGAAGGGCACCGGCTCGGGAGGGCTCGGGACGAGCGGCAGCGGCGACGTGTTGTCGGGTGTGGTGGTCGGATTGCTCGCCCGCGGTGCCGAGCCGGCACAGGCCGTCGCCTGGGCGTCGTACGTGCACGCCGCCGCGGGTGACCGCCTCGCCGTGCAGGTCGGGCCACTGGGCTACCTCGCCAGCGAACTGTTGACCGAGATCCCGCGGGTCCTGGTCGAGCTCGGCGGCTGATCCGTAGCTCGTTCGAGCCCATCGCATCCGACCTGGAAGGCGCAATCGCGCATGGGCAGCGGGAAGTTCCTGCTCCCTACGCGCGGAGCGACCTCCTACGCGCGGAACGACCTCCTACGCGCGGAACGGCCGCTCACCCGCCTACCCGCGCAACGCCTCCACGGCCTTGTCGATCCGGCGCTGCCGCGTCTCCGGGGCCTTCGCCGCGAGCACCGGGTCCACGAGTGCCCGCTGCCGTGACGCCGACAGGGTGTCGTACGCCGCACGGACCCCGGCCGCGTCGAACGCCGCCGCCAGGTCGGAGGGCAACTCGACGGTGCGCGGCAGGGTGTCGAGCTCGAGTGTGACCTCGACGGTGTCCCCGGCGCCGATCCCCGCTGCGGTGCGGTGCGCCTCCGACAGCGGCACGAGGAACTGCCCGCCCATCACCCCGACCGTGGACCGGTAGGTGTAGCCGCCGTCGATCGTGACCACCACGGCAGGGCGCTTCCCGGAGCCGAGGGCGTCGATGACCTCCTCGGGGACGGGCAGGCCGGTGGCCGTCTTCCTCGCCTGCAGGACCGTCGTCGTGAACTGCACCCGTGCCTCCCGGCTGTCCGCGGTCGTGACCGCACCCGCGCGGCCGACGCGGCCGACGCGACCGACGCGACCGACGCGACCGTGCGTCGTACCGGTCGAGCGCAGGACGCGCGACCGGACGTCGAGCCCGCCGCGATCGACCCTCGCCGGGGACCGTCCCCGGCAGCGAAACCGTACAGCCGTACCCGCTGTTCCGCCACCGTTCACCGCCGCAGCACGACCCCGAAACCGGGCGCGTCCACGATCGTGCCGAAGCCGGACCCCCGGACACCCGAATCCCCACAGCACCCGGAAGGCACACCCCGTGCAGCACACCCGCACCCTGGCCGGCATCGCCCTGGCCGCAGCAGCAGTCGTCACCCTGGCCGGTTGCTCGGCGACGAGCAGCGCGTCGACGTCGAGCGACACCGACTGGAAGACCGCCACGAGCGCCGAGTCGGCCGGCGGAATGGACGCCCTCATCAAGGCCGCGAAGGCCGAGGGGCAGCTCAACGTCATCGCCCTCCCGCCGACCTGGGCGAACTACGGCAAGATCATCGACGGCTTCGAGCAGAAGTACGACATCAAGATCAACTCGGCCAACCCGAACGGCTCCAGCGCCGACGAGGTCGCCGCCGTCAAGTCGCAGCAGGGCCAGTCGACGGCCCCCGACGTGCTCGACCTCGGCAACGCCGTGATGCAGCAGAACCTCGACCTGCTCACCGACTACAAGGTGGCGAACTGGTCGGACATCCCGGACACGCTCAAGGACGCGGACGGCAAGTGGACCCGCGACTACACGGGCCTCATGTCGATCGGGTACGACTCGTCGAAGATCACGGAGGCCCCGAAGGACCTGGACGACCTGCTCGGCAGCGAGTACAAGGGCAAGGTCTCGATCGCGGGCGACCCGACGCAGGCGAACCAGGCGGCGTCCGCGGTGTACCTCGCCGCGCTCGAGAACGGCGGGTCGGCGGACGACATCACGAAGGGCGTCGACTACTTCGGCAAGCTGCAGCAGGCCGGCAACTTCCAGAACGTGCTGCCCACGCAGGCGACGGTCGCCTCGGGGGAGACGCCCGTCGTGATCCAGTGGTCGTACAACAACCTCGCCTGGGGCCCGGCGGCCGGGTCGAGCGGCAACCAGGACTGGAAGACGGTCGTCCCCGAGGGGCAGGCGCTCGGCTCGTACTACTCGCAGGCGATCAACAAGGACGCACCGCACCCCGCGGCGGCACGCCTGTGGCAGGAGTACATCGCGAGCCCCGACGCCCAGAACCTGTACCTGCAGGCCGGCGCCTTCCCGTCGACCCTCGCGGCGATGGAGCAGTCGGGCAAGGTCGACGAGGACGCCCTGCAGGCCGCAGGCGGGATGCCGAAGGACTACGTCGAGCTGACCGACGCGCAGGTCACCGACGCGGCGAAGGTCCTCGCCGCGAAGTGGTCCGCCACGATGGGGTCCTGAGCAGCATGACGACCGCATCGGCGCCGGGCGGCAGCGCGTTCATCCCGGGCGCGAGCACGGGCGTGAGCACGGGCACGGGCGTGGGCGTGGGCGTGGGCGCTGGCGCGGGCACGGGTACGGGTACGGGCGCGGGCACGGCAGTCCCGGTCCCCGCCGCCACCAGCGCGGCAGCGGCCCCCGTCGCGTCGTCCGGCGCCGATGCGGCCACCGCCGCCCGTCGCACCGGGACCCGGGCCCGCCGCCGCCCCGGCCTCGCCTGGCTCGGCCTCACCCCGTTCGCCGCGTACGTCCTGCTCTTCCTGGCCGTCCCCGCCGTGATCGCGGTCGGCAGCGGGTTCTCCACCGGCGACGGGCGGTTCACGCTCGCGAACCTCGCAGCGCTCCGTGACCCGTCCGTCCTCCGCGCGTTCGCCGGTTCGTTCGGCCTGTCCGCGGTCTCGGCCGTGATCGGCGCCGTCGTCGGTGCCCTGGTCTGCTGGGCGCTCGCCGCGCTCCGGCCCGACGGGCTCGTCCGCTCGATGATCGACTCCGCCGCCAGCGTCCTCGCACAGTTCGGCGGCGTGATGCTCGCGTTCGCGTTCATCGCCACGATCGGCGCGCAGGGACTGGTCACCACCTGGCTGGTGTCGGCCTTCGGTCTCGACCTCAACGCGAACGGGACCCTCCTGTACACCGTCCCCGGTCTCGTGATCCCGTACGTCTACTTCCAGGTGCCGCTCATGGTCCTCACGTTCATGCCCGCCCTCGAGGGCGTCAAGCCCCAGTGGGGCGAGGCCGCCGCCACCCTCGGCGCCTCGCGCGCGACCTCATGGCGGCGCATCGCCCTGCCCGTGCTCGCGCCGGCGTTCTGGGGGTCGCTGCTCCTGCTCTTCGCGAACGCGTTCTCGTCGTTCGCCACCGCGGCGGCACTCATCTCGCAGGGCGGCATCGTGCCGCTGACGATCCGCGCGCAGCTCACCAGCGAGACGATCATCGGTCTGCAGAACGTCGCGGGTGTGCTCGCCCTCGGCATGGTCGTGGTCATGGCGGTCGTGATGGGCGCCTACTCGCTGCTCCAGCGTCGCGCTGCGCGGTGGCAGCGGTGACCGCCATCCCCTCGGTCCGCCCCGTGGCCGCCGCATCCCGGCCTGGAGGCCCCACCCGCATCGGCCGCTTCGGCGTCGCTCCGTCCCGGGGCACCGCCGTCGCCGTGCTCGCCCTGGTCGGACTCGTCGTCGCCGTGCCGTTGGTCGCCCTGGCACAGTTCACGTTCCGCCAGGGCACCGACGGGGCGCTCACGCTCGACCACTACGCCGCGATCGTCGACCCCGCGAACGCGTCCACCTACCAGCCGGTGTTCGACGGCCTCGCGTCGTCCCTGCTCATCGCGGTGATCACCGTCGCGATCGTGCTGCTCGTGCTCCTGCCCGCCCAGATCGTCACCGCGCTCCGCTACCCCCGCCTGCGCCGCGTGCTCGAGTTCGTCTGCCTGGTGCCGATCACGGTGCCCGTCGTCGTGCTCGTCGTCGGCTTCATCCCCGTGTACCAGGTCGTCGCGCAGGTGTTCGGCTCCGGCGCGTGGACCCTGGCCTTCGCGATCGGCATCGTGTCGCTGCCGTTCGCGTTCCGCCCGATCGCCGCGGCGCTGACCTCGGTCGACGTCACGGTGCTGTCCGAGGCCGCGCGCTCGCTCGGCGCCTCGTGGTGGACCGTGACGTGGCGGATCCTGCTGCCGAACCTCCGCCGCGGCATCACCGCCGCGTGCTTCCTGACCGTCACGGTCGTCCTCGGCGAGTACACCCTCGCTTCGTTCCTGTCCCGCACCACGTTCCAGACCGCGCTCGTGCTCGTGCAGCAGACCGACCCGTACGTGGCCGCGATCTTCTCGCTCGCCGCACTGCTGTTCGGCTTCGTGCTGCTCGTCGTCATCGGCCGGGTCGGCGCGGGCCGCCGGCGCACCCCGAAGGAGTCCACATGACCGTCACCGCTCCCGCCGCCCCGGCGTCGCTGTCCACCGAGGGGGCGACCGTCGAGCTCGAGGCGGTCGAGAAGCACTACGGCTCCCACCGTGCGCTCGCCGGCCTGTCGCTCCGCATCGAGCCCGGCGAGTTCGTCTCGCTGCTCGGACCGTCCGGCTGTGGCAAGACCACCGCGCTGCGTGCGCTCGCCGGTCTCGAGGCGATCGACGCCGGCGCGATCCGCATCGACGGGGTGGACGTCGCCGCGGTGCCGGTCGAGCGGCGCGACATCGGCATGGTGTTCCAGCAGTACTCGCTCTTCCCGCACATGACGGTGCGGCAGAACGTGTCGTTCGGCCTCGAGATGCGGAAGGTCGCCGCCCCAGCACGTCGCGAGCGCGTCATCGAGGCGCTCGACATGGTGCACCTCGCCGGCCTCGCCGACCGGTTCCCGCACCAGCTCTCCGGCGGGCAGCAGCAGCGGGTCGCCCTCGCCCGTGCCCTCGTCACCCGCCCGCGCGTGCTCCTGCTCGACGAGCCGCTGTCCGCGCTCGACGCGAAGGTGCGGGTGTCCCTGCGTGACGAGATCCGCCGCATCCAGAGCGACCTCGGCATCACGACCGTCTTCGTCACCCACGACCAGGAGGAGGCACTCGCCGTCTCCGACCGCATCGCGGTGATGAACGCCGGCGGCATCGAGCAGGTCGGGACGCCCGAGGAGCTCTACCGACACCCCGTCTCGGCGTTCACCGCGGACTTCGTCGGGCAGTCGAACCGCCTGCGTGGCGACCTGCGCAGCGGCGACGTGTTCGTCTACGGCTTCCGCGTCCCGGCGCTCGCAGCGGACACCGCGGACGGTCCGGTGCTCGCCTACGTCCGCCCCGAGGACGTCGCCTTCGCCGCCGAGGGCGTCACCGGCACCGTCGTCACGTCGAGCTTCCTCGGGTCGATCCGGCGCACGACGGTCCGGCTCGATGACGACACGGTCGTGACGGTGCAGCACGAGGTCGGCGACCGCCGCGTGGCCGGTGACGCCGTGGCCCTGCGGCTGCTCGGCGCCCCGGCCGCGGTCGCCCCGCTCGCGTAGCGACCCCGTGCTCGGACCGTCCCGCCGAGACCCGGGCTGAGCGACGGATCGCGGGCCGCGCCGCCCGAGATCCGTCGCTGGACGCGAGACCCGGCCCCGGCCGGGGCGACCAGGTGCCGGTCTGGAGGCGCGGGGCGGGCCCGCACCGTGCCTCCAGACCGGCGGCGGGTCAGCGCTCGAAGCGCGCGGCCGGCTCGTCGGACAGGCCCGCCCGGACCCGCTCCAGCATGTCCGCAGACATCTCCGGCAGTGCGTCGAGCCGCGCCCAGAACGCCTCGGTGTTCTCGCCGTCCGCGGGGGCGGGCGTGCCGGACACGTACCGGCACGCGAAGACCAGGTCGAGGTACTGCGCCCGGTCACCGTTCGGGTAGGTCATCTCGGGCAGGACGTGCACCCAGGTCAGGCGCTCGGCGACCGCGACGACGTCGGCCTCCTCGAGGACCTCGCGCTCTGCGGCGACCGCGGGTTCCTCACCCGGGTCGACGATCCCCGTCACCGGCGTCAGCGCGCCGTTGTCCGCGCGCCGGACGACGAGCAGTTCGCGGTCGGGGCCCTCGCCGCGCGTGACGACGGCGGTGATGCCCGTCATCCACAGCGGATCGTTGCCGACCTTCTCGCGCAGGGACAGGACGAAGTCAGGGGTGGGCATGCCCCCACGCTACCGACCACCCCTGTCGGCGACTGGTCATGACCAGTAGGGTGAGGGCGTGGAGATCATCATCCTGCCGACGCCGGCCGAGGTCGGTCGTGTCGCTGCCGCCAAGATCGCCTCGGTCGTCGCCGAGAAGCCGTCCGCCGTCGTGGGTCTCGCCACCGGGTCGAGCCCGCAGGGCATCTACGCCGACCTGCGTCGTCGGGTCGAGGCGGGCGAGGTGTCCTTCGCCGCGGCCCGCGGGTTCGCCCTCGACGAGTACGTCGGGATCCCGCTCGAGCACCCGGAGTCGTACGCATCGGTCATCGCCCGCGACGTCGTGGAGCCGCTCGGGTTCGACCCCTCGCGGGTGCGGGTTCCGGACGGCCGCGCCGGGGACCTGGCGTTCGCGGCGAAGGAGTACGACGCTGCGATCCGCGCCGCCGGCGGGGTCGACGTGCAGATCCTCGGGATCGGCGCGAACGGGCACATCGGGTTCAACGAGCCGACGTCGTCGTTCGCGTCCCGCACCCGCATCAAGACCCTCGCACCGTCCACGCGCGAGGCCAACGCCCGCTTCTTCGACTCGCTCGATCAGGTGCCGACGCACTGCATGACGCAGGGGCTCGGCACGATCCTCGAGGCGCGTGAGCTCGTCCTCGTCGCGCAGGGCTCGGCGAAGGCCGACGCCGTGGCCGCCGCGGTCGAGGGGCCGCTGTCGTCGTTCGTGCCCGGGTCGGCGTTGCAGCTGCACGAGCACGCGACCGTCGTGGTGGACGAGGAGGCCGCAGCCGGGCTCCGTCTGGCGGACTACTACCGGTACACGTACGCCAACAAGCCGGAGTGGCAACGCTTCGAGTGACGCCTGCCGAGCGGGATCAGCAGGCGGACGCCAGGCGCGCCAGCCCCTCGCGCAGGGTCTCCTCGGAGCAGCCGAAGTTGAGCCGGGCGTGGCCGATGCCCGGCTGCCCGAAGTCGCGACCGTTCGTCAGCGCGACCTTTGCCCGGTCGACCAGTTGCAGGGCGGGATCGTCGCCCCACGGCAGGGCCCGCAGGTCGAGCCAGGCCAGGTAGGACGCCTGCGGCTGCCGGTACCCAGCACCGGGCAGGGCCGAGCCGAGCTCCTCGGCGAGCACACGGCGGTTGCCGGCCAGCTCGGCGAGCAGCGACGCGAGCCACGGCTCCCCGTCACGGAAGGCGGCGACGCTCGCCGTGTACCCGAGGATCCCGGTGCGCTCGACGACCTCGACGGGCAGCCCGTCGAACCAGCCGCGCGCCCGCTCGGACGCCCCGACCATCAGCGCACACTTCGTCCCGGCCAGGTTCCACGCCTTGCTCGCGCTCGTCAGGGCGACGCCGTGCTCGATCGCCTCGGGTCCGCAGGTGAGGAACGGGGTGAACACCGCGTCCGCGTGCACGAGCGGGGCGTGGATCTCGTCGGAGACGACGACGGCGTCCCACTCCGCGGCGAGCTGGGCGAGTGCCACCAGGTCGTCGCGGGCGTGCACGAGCCCGAGGGGGTTGTGCGGGTTGCAGAGCAGGACCGTCCGGGCGCCGCCGGCGAAGGCGCGCTCGACCCCGGCGAGGTCCATCCGCCACCCGGCCGTGGTGTCGAACTGGTCGGGTTCGCCGTCCGGGGCGAGCAGCGGCACCTCGGTCACGGTGCCGCCGGCCTCGCGGACGTACTCCCAGAACGGCGGGTAGACGGGCGGCATGACGACGACCTGGTCGCCGGGGTCGATGACCCGTCGGAGCACCTCGACCGCCGCCACCGACACGTCGGTGGTGGTCCGGACGAGGTCGGGGTCGACGTCCCATCCCCACCGGCGGTCGGCGAAGTCGGCGAACACCTCGGGCAGCACTCGGGTGTGCCCGACGTACCCGGTGTCCCCGGTGCGGACGGCGCGCTCGAGGGCCTCGCGCACCGGCTCGGCGGGGACCGAGTCCATCTCGGCGACGAACATCGGCAGGACCTCGGGCGGGTACGCGGTGTACTTCTCGCTCGTGCGGGTGCGCTGCGCATCGAACACCGAGATCATGACGCTCATGCGGCCATCCTGACAGCGCCGGTCGCGGACGTCACGCGACCGACGTGCCGAGCAGCTCCTCGGACAGCTCCCACACGCGTCGGGCGTCCTCGGCACTGCGGAGCGGCTTCCACAGCGGCGTCCGTCCGGGCGCTCCGCCGACACCGCCGGCACCCGTCGGACCCACGAACCCGCCGTCCCGCACGGCCGGGTCGGTGGCTGCGACGAGCGCCGGTAACCCGGCGGTCCTCGGGGTCCCGACGAGCAGGCCCCGAGCGGACAACCAGCGGATCACCCGGACCTGCGGGGTGTCCCCGCTCCGGCCGAGCTCCGGGCGCGCGGCGAGCAGGCTCGTCGGCGCGACGCCCGGGTGCGCGAGGTTGCTCGTGATGCCCCATCCGCGGTCGGCGCTCCGTCGGGCGAGCTCGAGCCCGAACAGGCCGAACGCGATCTTCGACTGCCGGTACGCGCGCATCCCGTCGTAGCTCCGCTCCCAGTTCGGGTCCTCCCAGTGCACGGCGCCGCTGCGCGCGACGATGCTGATCTGCGACGTGACGTGGCCGCGCGCCGAACGGAGCAGCGGCAGGAGTCCGCGGACGAGTGCGACGTGTCCGAGGTGGTTCGTGCCGAGCTGCAGCTCGAAGCCGTCGGCCGTGGTCTGCCGCTCGGGTGGGGTCATGACCCCGGCGTTGCCCACGAGCAGGCCGACCGGCTGACCGGCAGACCGCATCGACTCCGCGAACGCGTCCACCGAGGCGAGGGACGACAGGTCCATCGCGCCGAGCTGCACGTCGGCGTCCGGGTGCTCGCGGAGCACCCGGATGCGTGCGGCCTCGCCCTTGCTCGGGTTGCGCACGGGGAGCACGACCGTGGCGCCGGCGCCCGCGAGTGCCGTCGCGATGCCCAGGCCGATGCCGTCGCTCGCACCGGTGACGACGGCGCGGGTGCCGTCCAGTCGCGGCAGGGTGATGTCGATGGGTCGTGTCGGCACGGTGGTCTCCTCGGGATCGTCGCCCGTCGTCGGGCTGGTGCCAGCCTGCGTCGGCGGCGGGACCGCAGCCAGGACCTGACGGACCGTGGCTGCGGAGGACGCGGACCGGCGAGGATGGGCCCGTGATCGATCGACCGGCGCTCGGCGCCTTCCTCCGCGGACGCCGGGAGGCCCTGCAACCGTCCGACGTCGGCCTCCCGCCGGGACAGCGGCGCCGGACCTCCGGGCTGCGCCGCGAGGAGGTCGCGGCGGTCTGCCACATGTCCCCGGACTACTACGCCCGGCTCGAACGGGGCACCGGTCCGCAGCCCTCCGAGCAGATGGTCGCCGCGATCGCGCAGGGGCTCCACCTGAGCCGGGCGGAACGCGACCACGTCTTCCGCCTCGCCGGGCACCGACCGCCGGAGTCCGGCGCGGGCTCGGACCACGTGGGCCCGGGCATGATGCGCATCTTCGACCGCCTGGTGGACACCCCGGCCGAGGTCGTCACGGAACTCGGCGAGACGCTCCTGCAGACGCCGCTCGCCGCCGCACTGTTCGGGGACGCGAGCCAGCGGCAGGGGCCGTCGCGCTCGATCGGCTGGCGCTGGTTCACCGAACCGGGTGCGCGGGACCTCTTCCCGCCGGAGGACCGCGACACCACCGCGCGGCTGTACGTGTCGTCACTGCGTGAGGTCGCGACCCGGCGCGGTCCCGGGTCCCGGGCAGCGCGGCTCGCGGACGAGCTCCTGCAACGCTCCGACGAGTTCCGGACGCTGTGGGACCGGCAGGAGGTCGGCCTCGTCCCGGGGACCGTCAAGCGCTACGACCACCCGGAGGTCGGCCGACTCGAGCTGCACTGCCAGGTGCTCCTCGACCCGGAGCAGGCGCACGTGCTGCTCGTCTACACCGCCGTCCCCGGGACCGAGAGCCACGACCGACTCCGGCTGCTGTCCGTCGTCGCGGCCTGAAACCGTCGCCGGATCATGACCTCCCGTCCGCGATCGATCGGTGACGATGGACGCATGCGTCGGGGGACGAGGGAACTCGCCACAGCATCGGCCGTGCTGGTGCTCGTGACGACCGGGTGCGCCGTCATCGGGCCGACGGCGTGCACGGCGATCGGCTGGACCGACACCGTCGCCGTCGAGGTCCTGGGTTCGGCGGACCCGGCGTCCGGCGTCGCGGGCGTCGTCGTCTGCCAGGGCCCGGACTGCACGCCCGGTGTGCCGCCCGAACCAGCCATGCCGACCGCCTCTGGGGAAGCCACACCGGGCGCGCCAGCGGTCGGGACACTGCCGGACGGCACGGCGCCGACGGCAGTGCTCCCCATGGTCGAACGCGACGGCGACGTGTGGTCCGTGCCGACCTCGTCGGACACCGCGGGACGCGGGCGCGTGGCGGTCCTCGGCGCGGACGGCCGGGTGCTCGTCGAGCGCGAGGTCCGCTTCACGTGGGTGCGGCACGGCGGGTCCGAGCAGTGCGGTGGGCCCTCGACCGCCGAGGTCGTCGTCCGGCTGCCCTGACCGTCGGGTATCCGTGACCCACCCGACTCCCGAACTCGACCGGTAGAAGTGGGGGACCGCATCCGACGCACGAAGGAGTGCCCCATGCCGGACCGCCACGGACCGCTCGACCCGGAGTCGCTCCCGGAGCCGGTCGACGTCAGCGACAACACCGAGGCGCTGCGTGCAGTGCACGAGGTCGTCGCCGCCGGACCCTTCGACGCGACGTGGGAGTCCCTGGCGGCCTACGAGCCTCCACGCTGGTACGAGGACGCGAAGTTCGGGGTCTTCCTGCACTGGGGCGTGTACTCCGTCCCGGCGTTCGGCAACGAGTGGTACTCCCGCGAGATGTACCGGCAGGGCACCGAGGCCTTCGACCACCACGTCGCGACCCACGGCGAGCACCGCGACTTCGGGTACAAGGACTTCATCCCGTCGTTCACGATGGAGCACTTCGATCCGGCCGCGTGGGCAGCGCTGTTCCGTCGTGCGGGTGCGCAGTTCGTCGTGCCCGTCGCTGAGCACCACGACGGGTTCGCGATGTACGACACGGACCGGTCCCGCTGGAGTGCCGCACGGATGGGGCCACGGCGCGACGTCTTCGGCGACCTCTCCCGAGCGGTCGACGAGGCCTGGATGGTCCGCGGTGCCTCGTCGCACCGTGCCGAGCACTGGTTCTTCATGAACGGCGGTGCCCGGTTCGACTCCGACGTGCTCGACCCGCGGTGGTCGGACTTCTACGGTCCCGCGCAGCGCGAGGAGACGGCTCCGAACGAGCGGTTCCTCGAGGACTGGCTCCTGCGCACCGTCGAGGTCATCGAGAAGTACCGACCGCAGGTGCTCTGGTTCGACTGGTGGATCGAGCAACCGGCGTTCGCCCCGGTGCTGCAGACCCTCGCCGCGTACTACTACAACCGGGCGGCCGAGTGGGGACGCGAGGTCGTCATCAACTACAAGTGGGGAGCCTTCGCGCCCGGCACCGCGGTGTACGACATCGAGCGCGGAGCCGTGGCGGGCACCGAGTCGACCGTGTGGCAGAACGACACGTCGGTGTCACGGACCTCCTGGTGCTGGGTCGAGGGGCACGAGTACAAGAGCGTGCGCGAACTCGTCGCCGAGCTCGTCGACGTCGTCGCGAAGCGCGGGGTCCTGCTGCTCAACGTCGGCCCGAAGCCGGACGGCACGATCCCGGTCGAGGAGCAGCGCCTGCTCGAGGGCATCGGGCACTGGCTCGGCCTGCACGGCGAGGCGATCTACGGCACCCGGCCCTGGACCGTACCGTCCGAGGGACCGACCGCGGTGACCGCCGGGTCGTTCGTCGACGCTGCCGCTCCGGCGTACACGGCGGAGGACGTCCGGTACACCGTGCGGCACGACGTCACGGGCGACTCCCTCTACGCGGTCCTGCTCGCCCAGCCCGACGACGGCGTCGTACGACTGCGGTCGCTCGGGTCGGCGTCGGCGCTGCTCACCCGCACGATCAGCGACGTCGCGGTGCTCGGCTCCGGGACCGTCACGCGGTGGGACCGGACCCCGGACGCCCTCGAGGTGGAGGTCAGCGGCTCCACGACCGAGGACAGCGGACCCGTGCTGCGGATCCGCTTCGCGCCGGAGACGGAGCAGCCCCGCCAGGACTACCTGCACCAGTGACCGTCCGGCGGGAGCGCGTGGACGAGGTCATGCGCCGGCGGTGTCGGGGTGCATCCAGAACGGCGACCAGTGGTACCCGTCCGGGTCGTCGAACTGCCGCTGGTACATGAACGGGTACTCGTCCGTGTCCCCGATCCGCCCGCCGGCAGCGCGGGCACGCTCGACCAGCTCGTCGACGGCCTGTCGGCTGTCGAGGTCGAACGAGAGCGCGACCTTCGACGGGGTGCCCGGTCCACCCACCAGGTCCTCCGTGCCGCCGACGCTCGCGTAGGCCTCGCGGCTGCTGAGCATCAGGTACTGGTCGGTCCCGAACACGACGCACGCGACGTCGTCCCGCGACATCCGCGGGTCGATGGTCCACCCGAGGGCCCTGTAGAACGCGGTGGCGCGCTCGACGCTCTCGACCGGGCAGGAGACGTAGAGAGCCATGCGGAGATGGTCCCGCCGCGCGCCGCCCGGGTCAAGACCTGGGGGACACCAGCTCCCGACCGGCGCCCCACACCCGCTGCACCTCGAGCGCGGGGGAGAACGCCACGAGGTCCGCGGCGTACCCGGGCGCGACCCGGCCCAGCCGGTCCCCGAGCCCGAGCGCCGCTGCCGGCACGCTCGTCAGCGCCGCGACCGCCTCGGGCAGCGACGCTCCGGCGGCCGACACGGCGAGCCGCAGCGCCGCGTCCTGCGTCAGCGTCGAGCCCGCGATCGTGTCCGTCCCGGCGACGCGCGCGACGCCGTCCACCACGTCCACCGTCAGCGACCCGAGCGCGTAGGAGCCGTCGGGCGACCCGGCCGCGGCCATCGCGTCGGTGATCAGTGCGACGCGCCCCGGCGCCGCACGGAGCAGCACGCGGGCGACGGCGGGGTGCACGTGCACACCGTCGAGGATGAGTTCGAGCGTCACGCGGTCGTCCTCGGTCGCCGCGGCGATCGGACCCGGCGCCCGGTGGTGCAACCCCGGCATGGCGTTGCACGCGTGGGTGAGCACGGTGGCACCGGCGTCGAAGGCCGCCCGGGCCTGGTCGTACGAGCAGACGGTGTGTCCGACGGCGACGGTGACCCCGGCGTCGACGAAGCGGCGGACGGCGTCCAGCGCTCCCGGCAGCTCGGGTGCGATCGTGACCTGCCGCAGGACCCCGGCACCCGCGTCGAGCAGGGCGTCCACGGCCGCCGGCGACGGATCGACCAGGTGGGCGGCGTTGTGGGCGCCCTTGTTGTCGGGGGAGAGGAACGGCCCCTCCAGGTGCGCGCCGAGCACGAGCGGGTCCGTCGCGGCGACGGTGCGGATGCGCTCGAGCGACGTCGCGAGCGCTGCCGAGGGGTTCGCGACGAGGGACAGGACCGAACGGGTCGTCCCGTGCGCCCGGTGCACGGCGAGCGCCGCGTCGAAGGTGTCGTCCTCGTAGGCCGCGCCGCCACCACCGTGCCCGTGCAGGTCGATGAACCCGGGCGTCAGGACGGCGTCGCCGAGGTCGACCACGTCCGGGGCGCTGGGCGCGTCGGCGCCGGACCCCACCGCTTCGATCACGTCGCCGGCGAGCAGGACCCACCCGTCGGCCGTGGAACCGGCCTCGTCGACCAGGCGACCGGCTCGGACCAGCGTGCGCCGCGCCTCCAGACCGGAGCCGGAGCCGGAGCCGGACCCGGAGTCGAGGCTGGACACCGACGCAGACCCGGAGCTCACGCCGTCTCCCGCCGGAACGCGACCACGCCGGAGAGCGCCGCGACCAGCACGAAGACCAACCCGACCACCGGGTGCCCGAGCGACACCCAGGCGCCGCCGGCCGCGATGACCAGCGCGGTCTCGACGACCACCTTGCCCACCACGTCGGTGTCGATCGGCGAGCGCGGCGAGCGGAAGAGGAACCAGACGACCGCGGCGAACAGCGGTGCCCCGACCATGAACAGCACCCCCGGGAACGGGAACGGCCACGCGAGGTAGCCCCAGTACGCCAGTGACAGCAGCCCGAACGCGCACACCAGCACGCGCAGCACCGTCCAGCCGGAGACGGAGGCCCGGCGGCGTGCGGGTGCCGGATCGGTGGGCGGCGGGACGTCGCCCCAGTCGACGGGACTCTGCGGTGCGTTCGTCATGCGGTGCCTACCTGAAGATGATCGTGCGGGCGCCGTCGAGGAGGACGCGGTCCTCCGCGATCCAGCGCACCGCCTGCGTCAGCGTCCGGGACTCCTCGTCCTGGCCGATCGAGACCAGCTCGGCGGGCTCCTTCGTGTGGTCGACCCGGACGACGTTCTGCTCGATGATCGGGCCCTCGTCGAGGTCGCTCGTCACGAAGTGCGCCGTCGCACCGATGAGCTTGACGCCGCGCGCGTGCGCCTGCCGGTACGGGTTGGCGCCCTTGAAGCCGGGCAGGAACGAGTGGTGGATGTTGACGGCGCGGCCCTCGAGCGCGGCGCAGAGCTCCGGCGACAGGATCTGCATGTAGCGGGCGAGGACGACGAGTTCGATGTCGTGCTCCTCGACGGCCTCGAGGATCCGCTGCTCCATCGCCCGCTTCGCGTCCGCGTCGGTGACCGGTCGGTGCTCGAACGGCACGGAGTAGAACGCCGCCAGCCCGGACAGGTCGGCGTGGTTCGACAGCACGAGGGGGACCTCGATCGGCAGCTGTCCACCGCGCTGCCGGTAGAGCAGGTCGTTCAGGCAGTGCCCGGCCTTCGACACGAGCACCAGGGTCCGCATCGGACGCCCGACCACGTCGAGCTGGACCCGCATGCCGTAGCGCTCGACGACGGGGGCGAGGGCCTGCTCGAACGTCCCGCGGTCGACCGGCGCCATGACCTGCAGGCGCATGAAGAACGAGTTCGTGTCGGCGCTCGAGAACTGCTGCGACTCGGTGATGTTGCCGTTGGCCGCGACCACGGCTCCGGAGACGGCGTGCACGATCCCGGGCTGGTCGTCGCAGACGAGCGTGAGGGTCCAGTGCGTGGGGTTCGGGGCGGTCACGGAGATCAGGGTACCGGGGCGCTCCGGCGTTCCTGCGGTTCGGTGCTCCAGCCGGTCCCGCGTTCCGGTGCTGCGGCCTGGAGGCCCGTGGTGCGTCCGGCGCGGGACCGCCTGGAGACTCGGCGCGGCTCCCGGCGGGGCAGCGCGGGTCGGTCTGGAGGCCCGGTTCGGCTCCGGCGCCGTCGGCACGCGGCCCGGCAGGTCGTGTGGTTCAGGTCCGCCCAACGGGGAGCACGTCGCGCCACGCGATCACGTGGCGCGACGTGCTCCCGGTTGTGCGGACGCACGCCGTGCCGCGACCCGCGACCCGCGGCCCCCGGCCGCCGCCGCGTCAGCGCCGGTCCGCCCGCGCCAGCGCCCGGTCCGCGAGCGTCAGCACGCTGAGCAGCACGCCGACGCCGAGCATCACCCACGCGAGCACGTGCAGGTCCGGGGTGGTCGGGGCCTGCCCGAACACCCCGCCGATCAACGAGGACGCCGCGATCGCGCCGATGTAGATGCTCGTGCGCGAGAGCCCGGCCGCCGTGCCGATGTACTCCGAGGGCACCACCCTGTACAGCGCCGCCTGGTTCGACACCGATGCCAGCGCCTGCGGCACCCCGAACAGCGCCGGTACGACGAGCAGGAGCACGAGCGGCGACCCGGCGTGCAGCAGGAGCAGGAGCCCGGCGCCCACCAGGGGGACGAGCGCCGCGACGACGAGCGGCCGGCGGACGGCGGTGCGTCGGGCGACCATGAACGACACCACCCCGGCGACGACGGCTGCCGGGAGCTGCAGGTACCCGGCGACGTCGCTCGGGTAGCCCGCGACGTCCTGCACCCACTGCGAGAACCCGTACGTCATCGTGTAGGCGAGCAGGTAGGTCAGGAACAGCCGCGCGTAGGTGCGGGACAGCGCGCCGTTCCGGACGAGCAGGCGGACGTCGACGAAGGGCTTCGTTGCGCGCAGCTCCCAGAGCACGAGCGCCACGAGCAGCACGACGGCGACCGCGAGCAGCCACCAGAGTCCGGCGCCGAGGTCGAGCAGGAACACCAGGAGCGCCGACACCGTGCCGGTCATGAGCACCATGCCGAGCGGGTCGAGCGCGGTCCGGACCGGCAGCTGCTCGGCGTCACGGGGTCGGAGCCGGTCGGACGGCAGCCACATCGCGGCGACGACGAGGCCGAACACGGCGAGCGGGACGTTCACCAGGAAGATCGCGTGCCAGCCGAACGCCGCGATCAGTGCGCCGCCGAGGGGCGGTCCGGCCGCAGCGGAGACCAGCGAGGTGATCGAGAGCGCCCCGAGCACGAGCGGCGGTGTCGGCTTCCCGATCCTGGCGGAGTGCTGCCGCAGGGTGGTGAGGGCGGCCGGGTACGCCGACGACGTCCCGATCCCGATCAGCACCCGTGCGGCGACCGCCCCGCCGAACCCGGTCAGCACCTCGGGCACGACGCCGGCGACGCCGACGATCACGAGTCCGGTGAGGAAGACCTTCTTCGGGCCGAACCGGTCGGCGAGCTTACCCATCGTCGGCTGCGCGACCGCGCTCGCCAGGTAGAGCGCGGCGACGAGCCAGATCGCCTGCGAGGCACCGATGCCGAGGTCGCGGGAGATCGGCGCGAGGGCGACGGACACCATCGTCGTGTTGATCGGGTTGAGCAGCGGACCGACCAGGACGGGGACGAGGAGCTTCGGGCCGAAGCCGCTGCCGCCGGTGGTGCCGGCGTCGGGGACGGTCGGGACGGGGGAGGTCGACGTGGACGTGGTGGGCTTCTTCCTGGGGTCAGTCGTCGGTGAGCGGCGTGAGGATCACGAGGGCGCGCGCGACCGTCACCCGGTCCTCGTCGGGCAGCGCGGCGAGACGGTCCGCGAGCACCCGGGTCCGGGTGGTCCACGCGTCGGCGCGGGCTCGGGAGCCCGTCTCCGTGGCCCGGACGAGCGTGCGGCGGCCGTCCGTCGGGTCGGGGCGACGCTCGGCGAGCCCGAGGTCGACGAGGGCCTGCACGGTCGCGCCCATCGACTGCGGGCGGACCCCCTCGGCGCGCGCGAGGTCGGCGACGGTGCTCTCGCCGTGGCGCAGGAGCCGACCGAGCGCGGCGGTCTGGGACGCGGTGACCTCGTCGGCCTTCCCGGCGAGCAGCGTGCGGCGGATGCGACCGTGCAGGGTCAGCAGGTCGTCCGCGAGCGTGTCGATCGGTTCCATGGTGGAACAGTACGACTGAACAGGGCACCTTGCAAGGTTGCCTTCTGATCAGATGGCGCCGACCCCTCGTTGCTCGCCCGGATGCGCGACCACCGCGACCACCGCGGCCACCGCGACCACCGCGACCACCGCGACCAGCTGACGGGCCGGGGCGGACGAGGCGGAACGTGCGCCGCGCCTCCCGGCCGTCCCGTCAGCGGGTGGTGAGGGTCGTGACGAGGTGTTCCTGCACGTACCCGATCCAGTCGTAGACGTCGCGCAGGCCGAGGCCGGCGTCCCCGGAGGACGGGGCCTCCTCCGACGCGGCGTCGGTGATGCCGAGCCGCTCCGCGATCGTCAGCCGCAGGTCGGTGAGGCACCGGAGCCAGGCCTGCTCGTCCGGCGGGGTCATCGCACCGTCCCGCGCACCGGTCAGCCAGTCGTGCACGACGTCGGCGTTCGCGGTCTTCTGGGTGAGCAGGTCCGCCTGCGTCCAGCGGCGGAACTCGTCGCTCGCCTCGGTGTCCGACGGGTAGGCGTCCGGGAACATCCGCGCGGCGACGGGGTCGGACGCGAGGTCGCCGGCGAGCACCTGCTGCAGCTGTTCGGTGAGCGACGTGAGGACGGCGCGCTCGCCCTCGGACATCGCGAGGTGCACGCCGTCCTGGCGCCGGTTGAAGGGGATCACGCGTGCGGTCCCGCCGCGCGGTCGACGGTGGCCTGCAGGCCGTAGCCGTGCATGGCCTCGACGTGGCGCTCCATGGCCTCGCGGGCGCCGGTCGCGACGATCGCCCGGCCGTCGTCGTGCACCTGGCGCATGAGTCGCTCGGCCCGGGCGTGCGAGAAGCCGAAGTAGCTCTGGAAGACGTAGGTGACGTAGGACATCAGGTTCACCGGGTCGTCCCAGACCACGGTGACCCACGGCACGTCGAGGCGCGCGGCGAGGTCGGTGCGCTCCTCGACGTCGGGGCTGATCAGCGTCATGCGTCGACGGGGATGCTCGGGTGCATGTCCCCAAGGGTGACACGAACGTGCGCGCTCGGTACGATCGACGGGTCGCGACTGGCGTTGGATGGGTCACCATCGGGGAGCGGCACCTGACACGGAGCGCGGCCGTACGCCTGGGCCGCGCCCACCCGTCCACCTCGTCGCGTCCGCGCGGCGACTCAGACAACGAGGAGTCCCGTGTCCATCACCGATCTGACGCCTGCCACCGCGCAGTCCACGTTCAACGCCCCGCTCGCCGAGGTCGACCCCGAGATCGCCGCCGTGCTGCAGAACGAGCTCGGCCGCCAGCGCGACACCCTCGAGATGATCGCGTCCGAGAACTTCGTCCCGCGCGCCGTCCTCGAGTCGCAGGGCTCCGTCCTGACGAACAAGTACGCCGAGGGCTACCCGGGCAAGCGCTACTACGGCGGCTGCGAGTTCGTCGACGTCGCCGAGCAGCTCGCCATCGACCGCGCGAAGGCCCTGTTCGGTGCCGCCTACGCGAACGTGCAGCCGCACTCCGGCGCGAGCGCGAACGCCGCGGTGCTGCACGCCATCGCCTCCGCCGGGGACACGATCCTCGGCCTCGAGCTCGCCCACGGCGGTCACCTGACGCACGGCATGAAGCTCAACTTCTCCGGCCGCATCTACAACGCGGTGTCCTACGGCGTCGACCCGGAGACGTTCGAGGTCGACTACGACGACATCCGTGCGAAGGCCATCGAGCACCAGCCGAAGGTCCTCATCGCCGGCTGGTCGGCGTACCCCCGCCAGCTCGACTTCGCGAAGTTCCGCGAGATCGCGGACGAGGTCGGCGCGACGCTCTGGGTGGACATGGCGCACTTCGCCGGGCTCGTCGCCGCGGGCCTGCACCCGTCGCCCCTGCCGCATGCCCACGTCGTGTCGTCGACGGTGCACAAGACGCTCGCCGGTCCCCGCTCGGGCATCATCCTGTCCAACGAGGAGTCGCTCTTCAAGAAGCTGAACTCCGCGGTGTTCCCGGGCCAGCAGGGCGGTCCGCTCATGCACGTGATCGCCGCGAAGGCCACCGCGTTCCTGCTCGCCGGCCAGCCGGAGTTCAAGGACCGCCAGGAGCGCACGCTGCGCGGTGCTCGTCTGCTGGCGGACCGGCTCACGCAGCCCGACGCGAAGGCCGCCGGCATCGACGTCCTCACCGGTGGCACCGACGTGCACCTGGTGCTCGTCGACCTCCGTGCGTCCGAGGTCGACGGCAAGCAGGCCGAGGACCTGCTGCACGAGGTCGGCATCACCGTGAACCGCAACTCCGTCCCCTTCGACCCGCGCCCGCCGATGGTCACCTCCGGTGTCCGCATCGGCACCCCGGCGCTGGCGACCCGCGGCTTCGGCGACGCCGAGTTCACCGAGGTGGCCGACATCATCGCGCTGACGCTCATGCCGAACCCGGACATCGAAGCGCTCTCGGCGCGGGTGAAGGCCCTGACCGACGCGTTCCCCCTCTACGCGTGAGCGCCGCGCTCCCACGTGAGCGCTGGGCGGGGGAGGGCAGTGCCGTCCGCATCGACGGCACCGCCCTCGCCGCGCGCACGCTCGACGACCTGAAGGTCCGCATCGACCGCCTGCACGACCACGGGTTCCGGCCCGGGCTCGGCACGATCATGGTCGGCGCGAACCCGGGGTCGGTGTCGTACGTCGCCGGCAAGCACAAGGACTCGGCACAGATCGGGCTCGACTCGGTCCGCATCGACCTCCCGGAGACCGCTTCGGCTGCCGACATCCGTGCCGCGATCCTGCAGATGAACGACGACCCCCGGGTCACCGCGTTCATCGTGCAGCTCCCGCTGCCGCAGGGCATCGACCCGATCCCGATGCTCGAGCTGATGAACCCGGCGAAGGACGCCGACGGCCTGCACCCGACGAACCTCGGTGAGCTCGTGCTCGCCGTGCCCGGTGGCGCCGGCACGATCGACGCCCCGCTGCCGTGCACCCCGCGGGGCATCGTCGCGATGCTCGAGGCCTACGACGTCCCGATCCGCGGGCAGCACGTGACGATCATCGGCCAGGGCCTGACGGTCGGTCGTCCGCTCGGCCTGCTGCTCACCCGGCTCGAGGCGACCGCCACCCTCACGCACTCGCTGACCGAGGACGTCGCCGCCGAGTGCCGTCGCGCCGACATCATCGTCGCCGCGGCCGGGGTCGCCGGGCTCGTGCAGCCGGACTGGGTCAAGCCGGGTGCCGCGGTCATCGACGTGGGCATCAGCCGCATCGTCTCCCCGGAGACGGGCAAGGCGAAGCTGCGCGGCGACGTCGACCCCGCCGTGGCGTCGGTCGCCGGGTTCCTGTCGCCCACGCCGGGCGGGGTCGGGCCGATGACCCGCGCGATGCTCATGAAGAACGTCGTCGAGGCCGCCGAGCGCCACCTGCGGTAGCGCGACCCCGGTCGACCGAGACTCGGCCAGGCGGACACTGCGTCCCCTGTGCAGGACGAAACTGTCCGCTCGGCCGAGTCTCGGTGTGCGGCTTCGGACGGGAGGCGCGGATCACCCCCGCCACGCGCCTCCAGCGGTGCTACGGTCACGCCATGGGGGACGAACGACAGCTGACCGAACCGGTGCTGCGCCCGCGGCCCGAGCCGTCGCAGCTCACGAAGGACGCCCGCTGGCTGGTCCTCATCGTGGTGCTCTGCGTCCTGTTCCAGCAGCCCGGGTCGAGCTGGAGCACGACCTTCGTCCACGCCGGGCAGGAGTTCGACTTCCGGTCGTCGCCGGCCCTCGGGACGACGCTCCTGACCGTCGGCATCGCCCTCGTCGGGTTCGCCGTCGCGGTCGCCCGCCGAGGCGCGAGCCGGTTCGACGAGCACACCGTGATGGGACTCACCCTCGCCGGCGTGCTCGGTGTCACCGTGGCGGTGTGGCTGCTCATGCCCGTGCAGACGGCGTGGGTGCAGTGGGCCGTCGAGCACGGTCGGACGCACCCGTTCGTGCTCGGGAACGTCGTCGAGACGACGCGGTACGCCGACTACGGAGGCTGACCGGCGGGCCGCTGACCGCTGACCGCTGACCGGCGGGCCGGTCGCTCGTGGCCGTGCAGCGCTCGCTGCAGACCGTCCTGCTCCCGCACAACGAGAAGCGGGGGGGGGGGCGCCCGGGGGGGGGGGGGGGGGGGGGGGGGTTGGGGGGGGGGGGGGGGGGGGGCGCCCCGCCCCCCCCCCCCCCCCCGCGGGGCGCCCCCCCCCCGCGCCCCCCCCCCCCCCCCCCGCTTCCGGTTGTGCGGAAGCGCGAGGCGCCGCGCGCGGCGCCTCGCGCTGCCGCGCGTCAGTCGCGCCGGGCGCCCTGCGCGGCGTGCACCGTGAACACGGTGGGCTCGCGGTACCCGGCCGAGGCGAAGGCGGACGTGACGGCGTCCGTGATCGCGCCACGGGCCTCCCGGTCGACCAGTGCGATCGCCGCACCGCCGAAGCCGCCACCGGTCATGCGCGCGCCGACAGCGCCGTGCGTCATCGCCGTCTCGACCGCCAGGTCGAGCTCCGGCACCGAGATCTCGAAGTCGTCGCGCATCGACGCGTGCGAGGCGACGAGCAGTTCGCCGATCGCGCGCGGACCCTGCTCGCGGAGTGTGCGCACCGTGTCGAGGACGCGCTGGTCCTCGGTCACGATGTGCCGGACCCGTCGGAAGGTCTCGTCGTCGAGGAGTTCCTGTGCGCGGGGCAGATCCTCGACGGCGACGTCGCGGAGTGCTTCGACGCCCATGGCCGCCGCGCCGCGCTCGCACGAGTCGCGCCGGGCCTTGTAGCCGCCCGTCGCGTGCGCGTGCTCCACGCGGGTGTCGATGACCAGGACCTCGAGCCCGTTGGCCTCGAGCGCGAGGTCGACCACGGCGGTGTCGAGTGTGCGGCAGTCGAGGAAGACGACCGCGTCCTGCTCACCGAGCAACGAGGCGGACTGGTCCATGATGCCGGTCGGGGCGCCGACGGCGTGGTTCTCGGAGTACTGCCCGACGCGGGCGAGTGCCTTGCGGTCGAGGCCGAGCTCCCACAGGTCGGTGAAGGCGAGCGCGACGCCGCACTCGATCGCGGCGCTCGACGACAGGCCGGCGCCGACCGGGACGTCCGACTCGATGAAGACGTCGAAGCCGGTCTTGTCGGACAGGTCGGCTCCGGCCTGCTCGCGGAGCGCCCAGGCGATGCCGAACACGTAGGCAGACCAGCCCTCCATGTTCTCCGGTGACAGCGCGTCGAGCGAGAGCTCGTGCACCGTGTCGGGCTCGAAGGCCGACGCGACCCGGATCAGTCGGTCGTCGCGCTGCGCGATCGACGCCACCGTCCGGCGGTCGATCGCGAACGGCAGCACGTAGCCGTCGTTGTAGTCGGTGTGCTCACCGATCAGGTTGACGCGGCCGGGAGCGGAGTACCGCACCGCCGGCTCGTACCCGTAGACCTGCTGGAACGTCATGCGCGTTCGATCCCTCCTCGGATGAACTCGGCCGCCTTCTCGGGCACGAGGTCCCCGATCCAGGCGCCCATGGCGGCCTCGCTGCCGGCCAGGAACTTGAGCTTGTCCGCCGCGCGACGCGGGGACGTGATCTGCAGCATGAGCCGCACGGTGTCGCGCGCGGTGTGCACCGGCGCCTGGTGCCACGCGGCGATGTACGGCGTCGGGGTGTCGTAGAGCGCGTCGAGCCCGCGGGTGAGCCGCAGGTGCATGTGCGCCAGCTCGTCCTTCTCGGCGTCGGTCAGGCCGGCGAAGTCGGGGACGTGCCGGTGCGGCAGCATGTGGATCTCGATCGGCCAGCGTGCTGCGAACGGCACGAAGGCGGTGAAGTGCTCGCCCTGCAGCACCACGCGCTCGGAGGCGCGCTCATTCGCGAGGTGCTGCTCGAACAGGTCGGGACCGAAGCGCTCGATCGACGCGAGGAGCCGCTGCGTGCGGGGCGTGACGTACGGGTACGAGTAGATCTGCCCGTGCGGGTGGTGCAGCGTGACGCCGATCGCCTCGCCCCGGTTCTCGAACGGGAACACCTGCTGGATGCCGGGCATCGCCGACAGCGCCGCGGTGCGGTCCGCCCAGGCCTCGACCACGGTGCGGGCGCGTGACTCGCTGATGGAGGCGAACGAGCCGCTCGTCTCGGGGGAGAAGCACACGACCTCGCAACGACCGACGCTCCGGAGCTGGCGGTTGAGCCCGACGTCGGACAGCGATTCGAGCGACTCCGGGCCGTCCTCGGCCTCGAGCAGGGGTCCGAACGAGGGCGAGCGGTTCTCGAACACCGCGACGTCGTAGCGGCTCGGGATCTCCGACGGGTTCGCGGCGGTCTGCGGCGCGAGCGGGTCCTGGTCGGCCGGCGGCAGGAACACGCGGTTCTGCCGGCTCGCCGCGATGGACACCCACTCGCCGGTCAGGACGTCCTGCCGCATCCGAGCCGTCTCCGGTCGGGGGTCGAGGACACGCTGGTCGATGCTGCGCTCGGCGGGCAGCTGCGTGTCGGCGTCGTCGAAGTAGATGAGCTCGCGGCCGTCGGCGAGCGTCGTCACGCGCTTGGTGATCACCGACCCACCCTACCGCGCTCGTGAAGCGTTGCGAAAGGTTCCGTAAGTGCGCGAAACTCGTGCCGTGGACGACGACCTCTCCTTCCTCGCCGGGTCGCTGCCCGCGCCGCTGCGGCAGGACCGCATCGTCTCCATCGTCGAGGGCGCGCCCGGGCTGGTCCGGACCGCCGCCCTCGCGGCGGCGCTGGGCACGAGCGAGGTGACCGTCCGCCAGGACCTCGCCCTGCTCGACCAGGAGGCCCGCATCCGGCGGGTGCGCGGCGGTGCGGTCCGCCTCGGGGTCGGTTCCACCGAGCGCCCCTTCGAGGAGACCGCCGTCGAGCACCAGGTGGCGAAGGCCGCGATCGGCCGCGCTGCGGCCGACCTGGTCCGGTCGGGGCAGTGCGTCGTGCTCGACGTCGGCACCACGCCCGCGGCGGTCGCGGAGGCCCTGGTGGCGCGGTCCGACCTGGTCGACGTCACCGTCGTCACCAACTCGCTCACCACCGCACTCGCGCTCGAGCGGGCGGTCCCGCGCTTCACCGTCGTCGTCACCGGAGGCACCCTCCGGCCGCTGCAGCACTCCCTCGTCGCGCCGTTCATGGGCGCCGTGCTGCCGATGATCGCCGCCGACCTGGTGTTCCTCGGGGGGACGGGACTCGACGTCGGGCACGGCCTGACGAACGTGAACCTGCCCGAGACCGAGGCGAAGCGGATGCTCGCCGCCGCGGCCCGGCGTACCGTCGTGGTGGCGGACGGCTCGAAGTTCGGCCGGGCCCACCTCGGTGTCGTCCGTCCGCTCGAGGACATCGACGTCGTCGTCACCGCCGGGGTCACGGCGGACGCGGTCGCTCCGATCCGGGCGGCCGGCGTCGAGGTGGTCGTGGCGGACGAGGACGGCCGTGCAGCACCAGACGGAAGGAAGTCGCAGCCATGACAGCAGCAGCACCCACCGGAGCGCAGTACCACCTCCGGCACGCAGGACCGGACGGGGTCGTCGAGGCCGTCGTCACCGAGGTCGCCGCGGGGATCCGGGAGCTCCGGGTCGCCGGGTTCGACCTGACCGAGCCGTTCCCGGTGACGTCGCTGCCGCCGGGCGCCGACGGCATCGTGCTCGTGCCGTGGCCGAACCGCGTCGCCGGTGCCGTCTGGGAGCTCGACGGGAAGCGGCAGCAGCTGGACGTCTCCGAGCCCAAGTACGGCAACGCCTCGCACGGGCTGCTGCGGTTCTCGCCGTACCGCGTGGTGTCGCAGACCGAGTCGTCGATCGAACAGCAGGCGACGATCCACCCGCAGCACGGCTGGCCCTTCACGCTCGAGACCCGCGTGCACCACGAGCTCGTCGACGACGGGGTCCGAGTGACCCACACCATCGTCAACCGCTCCGGCGTCCGCGCTCCGTTCGCGGTCGGCGCCCACCCGTACCTGCGTGCGGGTGACACCCCCGCCGAGGACCTCGTCGTCACGCTCGACGCCGCCACGGCGTTCACGGTCGACGAGCACAAGATCCCGGACGGCACGGTGTCCGTCGAGGGCACGCCCTACGACCTGCGGTCGGGACGTCGCGCCGGGGACGCCGACCTCGACACCGCGTACCGGGACGTCGCCGCCGACGAGCACGGCGTCCGGCGCACGACGCTGCACGGTCCGGAGGGCGACGGCGTCGAGCTCTGGCAGGACGAGTCGTTCCCGTACGTGCAGGTCTTCACGTCCCGCGAGTTCCCCCGCGGCGACGGCACCGGGCTCGCCGTGGCGGTGGAACCGATGACCGCGCCCGCGAACGCCCTGAACTCCGGCGAGGGCCTGCGCTGGCTCGAGCCCGACGAGTCGTGGACCGGCACCTGGGGAATCCGCCGCGTCTGGTCCTGACCGAGTCGGGCGGGTGTTCGGGCCCGAGTCTCGTGTTCACCGACGCTTCGCGCGCTCCGGGGCCCGCGATCCGTCGCCCAGCGCGAGACTCGGCCATGCGCGGGCCGGCCACCGGGACACGACGAAGGCCGCCCCGTCCGGGGCGGCCTTCGTCGCTCGTGCTTCCGGTGCGTCAGGCGCGGCGCATGCGCAGCGCCTCGACCGCGAGGGACTCGGTGCCGTAGCGCCCGATCTCCTGCGCCCAGGCCGGGTCGTCGCCGCGCAGGGCCGTGTACTCCTTGCCCTGCCGGCACACGTAGCCGAGGACGGCGGTGGCGGTGGCGACCTCGACGAAGTCGGTGCGGATGTGCCGCGTGGTGACGCGGGCGTTCCGACGGAGGGTGTCGAGGAGGAGCTGGTTGCTCATCGTGGTGTTCGTCGCTGCGGCGAGCTCGACGATGCGGCGCGCGTCACCGGTGGTGCTGGCCTGCGTGGCGTCGATGGGCTCGGTCACGGTGTACCCCGTTCGTTCTCTGGTGCTGCGGTGCTGTTCGGTCCGTGGATCAGGACCGGGAACGACACTATCGGCGCTGTGCAGGCAAACCGCTGAACAGGGTCTGGACTGTGCACAAGACGCACCATGAACATCCTGTGACGGAGTTGTACCCCGGTAGGCGTCTCACGAAGGAGGAGGTGGGCCCCGTGGGGCTCGAACCCACGACCCTCGGATTAAAAGTCCGGTGCTCTACCAACTGAGCTAGAGGCCCTCACCCGCAAGGCTAGCGGGTGAGGGCCTCCAGACGAGAACCAGTGCTGTCGGTCAGCTGCGGCGCCCGGTGAGCGTCCGCAGGAGCCACATGACCACCGCGATGACGAGCAGCACGATGCCGACCCACAGCAGGAACTTGAGGCTCGCGGTGAAGCCACCGACGAACAGCAGGACGACCGCGATCACGGCCAGGATGACGAGCAGGGCGTTCATGGAGTCTCCTCTTCTCAACGTCCGGGAGGAGTGCCTCCCTGCCGGAGCACGGTACCCGTGCGCGCCCCGTTGCGTTCGTGGCGAACGGGGGACGTGGGCGTCGGCGGCCGCGCCTACACTCGCCGGGTGCCTCGCGATCACCACCGTCCCGTCCACTTCACCGACCAGGAGTTCGCTGCGATCCAGGGCGGCGAGGACCCGGCACTGGTGAACCGTGTCGCGCACGAGACGGCGAACGCGCTGCTCCACCGCGTGCGGCAGGACCCGGACCCGGCGGTGGTCGAGCGTCTCGTGACGTACACGGACGTGCACGGCATCGATGCGATCGCCGAGCTGTGGGCCCGCGTGGGCGCGCACACGCTCCCGGGGGCACTGTGGCGCATCTACCTGGTGCGGGTCGTCATCCGGCAGAACCCGGAGGAGATCGCGTACTTCTTCGAGCGGGGCACGGAGCGGATCGGCACGATCGACGAGGCCGTCGCGGGTGCCGAGCAGCCGACGGGTCCTGCGGAGATCCTGACCCTGGCGGACCACATCCTGCACGGCCTCTACACGGGGGACCTCGCGGTGGCGCTCGACCGCGGCGCGGCGTTCTGCCGGCTGACCGCGGCGGGCGCGACCTCGGTGGCGGACGACGCCGACCTGACCGCGGGGGACCGCGCGAGCGAGCTGACGCGTCGGGCGCTGCGCTTGACGGAGCTCGCGGCCGACCTGACCGAGGCGGCAGCGCTCTGGCGTCGCGACAGCCTGGACTGAGCGAGGGGCGGGGCGGATCGACGCCGCGCCTCCAGACCGGCTACCGCCCACGCCGGATCGCGCCCCCGCTCGGACGTCACACGCCTGAGCACACGGGGCGACGTCCGGGCGAGGGCGGGGCGCAGCGACAGACCGCGACGGCGGACGGCGACGAGCAGGGCCTGCGACGGTGGACGGCCTGACCCGACCGCCCCCGGACATGCGAAGACCGGGCCGCAGAAGCGCCTCTCGGCGCGAGGCCGCTCGAAGCGGCGAATTTTGGAGCCCGGGGCTTGCTGCGGCCCGGCGAGATCGATCCTACGAGACACGTGCTGTGCACGTGGCCGTGTTCACTCTCGGTGGACACGTTGCGCGGTCGGGCGCGTCACGGACACACGCAGCCGCAGCGCACGCAGCCGCAGCACACGCAGCCGCAGCGCACGCAGCCGCAGTACGCGCAGCCGCAGTACGCACGGCCGCGCAGACGTCCCAAGCGCACAACCGCGCATCCGCACCCTGCACACCGGGCGGACGCGCAGCAGGCGACCAGCAGACACGAGCCGAACACAGTTCCTGCACCCGGGACGGGCACGTCGCCCAATCCGCTCGGGCGACGGTGCCGAACAGTTGGTGTGACGCTCCTCGCGGACGTCACAGCGAGGGCCCGCTCGACCCGGTCCGGTACCCGCCGGTCAATTCCCTGCGGGTCGTGCGGCCCTCGCCCAGACTCCACCGCCGCGAGGATCCGAACCACCCGAACCCGACCTGCGAAGTGATTGCACATGTCGGAACCGATGCCACCGAGAGGGGGGAAACCTGCAATGCTTGCGCTCGTGGAACACGACACCGAGGCCTGGAGCTCCACCGAGCCCACCCCCGTGTCGCCTGACGATCTGCTCGCCCGCGTCGCCTCCGGCGACCAGGCAGCCTTCTCCGACCTCTACGACGCCCTGTCGGGTCGTGTGCTCGGTCTGGTGACGCGACTCCTGAAGGACCGCGCCCAGTCCGAGGAGGTCACGCAGGAGGTCTTCCTCGAGGTGTGGCAGCAGGCCACCCGCTTCGACCGTTCGCGCGGCACCGCCGCCAGCTGGGTCCTCACCATGGCCCACCGACGAGCGGTCGACCGGGTCCGGGCATCGCAGGCGTCGCACGACCGGGACACCAAGATCGGCATCCGCGACCTGGAGTCCGGTTTCGACCAGGTCTCCGAGTCGGTCGAGATCCGGATCGAGCACGAACGCGTCAGCCGCGCGCTCGCCAAGCTCACCGAGTTCCAACGCCAGGCGGTGCAGCTCGCGTACTACGGCGGCTACTCGCACAGCGAGATGGCCGAACGGCTCGGTGTCCCGATCGGCACCGTCAAGACCCGTCTCCGTGACGGGATGATCCGACTCCGAGACGAGATGGGGGTGACGTCATGACCGAACGCCACGACGACCCTGCCCTGCTCACCGGGTCGCACGCCCTGGACGCCCTCTCGGACGACGAGCGCGCGCTCCTCGAGCACGCTCTGACGACGTCGCCGGAACTGCAGGCCGAGACGGACTCGCTCCGCGAGACCGCGCTGCAGCTCGCGTACGCCGTCGAACCGATCGACCCTCCGGCGTCGCTCAAGGCGTCGCTGATGGCACAGATCGCACGGACCCCGCAGGCCGCGCCGACGGACCGCACGGCGCCGGTCGCCGGCCTGGAGGCTCCGCTCGCCTCCGCCCCGTCGCCCGCGCCCGTCGTCGGAGCAGCTCCCGCCCCGGCGCCGGTCGCCGAGACCGGGAACGTCATCGGGCTCGGAGCGGCTGACGCCGCCGGGTACGCCGACGGTGCGGCATCCGCGAAGGCCCGCCGCCGCTGGTTCCAGCGTCCGGCAGCCGCGCTGTCCGCCGCAGCCGCCGTCGCCGTGGTGTTCCTCGGTGTCGGGCTCGGCGTCGGCACGAACTTCGGCCAGACCGAGGGGACCAGCCCCGGGACCACGCAGGCCTCCGGCACGCTCGACTCGATCTACGCCGCGTCCGACTTCCAGCGCACGACCGCGAAGGTCCCCGGTGGGGGCTCCGCGACCGTGGTCTGGTCGCACGACGTGGGCAAGTCCGCGGTGATCCTCGACGGCGTCGAGCAGGCGCCGCAGGGCAAGACGTACGAACTCTGGTACATCGGCTCCGAGGGTGGCGAGATCGTCCCCGCCGGTCTGGTCGACAGCGCCCGCAACGGCGTGCACACCGCGGTCCTCGACGGCAAGCTCACGCCGGGTGCGGCGATCGGCATGACGGTCGAGCCGGAGGGCGGTTCCGACCAGCCGACCTCGACGCCGCTCATGGCCGTCCCCACGACCCAGGCGTAGCACCGGCCCACCCGGACGGCGGGCAGCGGACCATCCGCTGTCCGCCGTTCGTCCGTGCGGGGCAGCGGAGTGCACGACGAAGGCCCGGTGCGGTCCATGGCGGACGTGCACCGGGCCTCCAGGCCGACCGTCAGGAGACGGACCGGGCGCCGATCACCCGAAGCGACCCGAGACGTAGTCCTCGGTCGCCTGCACCGACGGGTTCGAGAAGATCGTCGCGGTGTCGTCGAACTCGATGAGCTTGCCGGGCGCACCGGTCCCCGCGATGTTGAAGAACGCGGTCTTGTCGCTGACGCGCGACGCCTGCTGCATGTTGTGCGTGACGATCACGATCGTGAAGTCCTTCTTGAGCTCCTCGATCAGGTCCTCGATGGCGAGGGTCGAGATCGGGTCGAGCGCCGAGCAGGGCTCGTCCATGAGCAGGACGTCCGGCTGCACGGCGATCGCCCGGGCGATGCAGAGCCGCTGCTGCTGCCCACCGGACAGGCCCATGCCGGGCTTCTCGAGGCGGTCCTTGACCTCGTTCCACAGGTTCGCGCCCTGCAGCGAGCGCTCGACGACGTCGTCGGCCTCGGACTTCGAGACGCGCTTGTTGTTGAGCTTCACGCCGGCGAGCACGTTGTCGCGGATCGACATCGTGGGGAACGGGTTCGGACGCTGGAACACCATGCCGACCTGCCGGCGGACGAGCACGGGGTCGACGCCCTGGCCGTAGAGGTCGTCGCCGTCGATCTTGACGGAGCCCTCGACGTACGCGCCGGGGATGACCTCGTGCATGCGGTTCAGGGTGCGGAGGAAGGTGGACTTGCCGCAGCCCGACGGGCCGATGAAGGCGGTGACGGTGCGGGGCTCGATCGTCATGTCGACGCCCTCGACGGCCTTGAACTTCGAGTAGTAGACGTTGAGGCCGTCGACCTCGATGCGCTTGGACACGTGGTTTCCTCCGGGGTGGGTGGTCGTTGCCGCTCCGCTGACGCGGTGCGCGGGCGGGCCGTGCTGGCCGATGCTGTCGGCCGGAGCGCGGGCGCTCGGTGCTAGCGGGGGAGCTTGGGGGCGAAGAGTCGGGTGATGAACCGGGCGAGCAGGTTGAGCACCATGACGATGAGGATGAGCACGAGTGCCGCGGTCCAGGCCCGGTCGACGAACGGCACCGGGTTGGCGCCCTGCTGCGAGTACTGCGTGTAGGCGAACACCGGCAGCGTCATCATCGGGTCCTTGAACAGGTCGTAGTTCATGCTCGCGGTGAAGCCGGCCGTCACGAGCAGCGGCGCGGTCTCACCGATGACGCGCGCGATCGACAGCATGACGCCCGTGGTGATGCCGGCGAGGCTCGTCGGCAGCACCACCTTGAGGATCGTCAGGTACTTCGGCACGCCGAGTGCGTAGGACGCCTCGCGGAGCTCCATCGGGACGATCTTCAGGACCTCCTCGGTGGAGCGGACGACCACGGGGATCATCAGCACGCTCAGGGCGATCGAGCCGACGAGACCGAAGCGGGCACCGGGGCCGAGGAACAGCGCGAACAGCGAGTAGGCGAAGAGACCGGCGACGATGGACGGGATGCCCGTCATGACGTCGACGAAGAAGGTGATGCCCTTCGCCAGGGCGCCCTTGCCGTACTCGACCAGGTAGATCGAGGTGAGCAGGCCGATCGGCACGGAGATCAGCGCGGCGAACAGCGTGATCTCGAGCGTGCCGACGAGGGCGTGCAGTGCGCCGCCGCCCTCGGAGATGACGCCGCGCATCGACGAGTTGAAGTACTCGGCGTCGAAGCGGGCCAGGCCGTCGGCCAGGACCGTCCAGAGCAGCGACACCAGCGGCAGCACCGCGATGACGAAGGCCGTGACCACCAGCGAGGTGATCAGCCGGTCGACCGCCTTGCGTCCGCCCTCGACGATGCGCGAGACGACGACGATGAGCACGTCGAACAGGACGGTGCCGAGGAACAGGGCGGCGACGACGTTGAAGTCCTTCACCGCACCGCCCGCGTTCAGCAGGGCGAAGACCGCGACCAGGGCGACCCAGGAGCCGACGAGGAGGAGCCACGGCACGGACTTGTGCAGCTTGCCGTTGGCGTAGACGTTGCCGGCGGTGCCGGTCTGACGGAGGGCGAGGGACATCGGGCGTGACCTCTCAGGAGACCCGCTTGCGCACGATGTAGCGCGCCAGCATGTTGATGACCAGGGTGATGACGAAGAGGATCAGGCCCGACGCGACCAGTGCGTTCAGGGCCGTGCCCGACGCCTCGGCGAACTGCAGGGCGATGTTCGCCGCGATCGTCGAGGGGTTGAGCGACGTCAGCATCTGGAAGGTGACGTTCGTCGAGACCGACAGCACGAGGGCGATCGCCATCGTCTCGCCGAGCGCACGACCGAGGCCGAGCATGATCGCCGAGACGATGCCGGACTTCGCGAACGGCAGGACGGACAGGCGGATCATCTCCCAGCGCGTGGCGCCGAGGGCGAGCGCGGCCTCCTCGTTGAGGGTCGGCGCCTGCAGGAAGATCTCGCGCATGACCGCGGTCATGATCGGGATCGCCATCACCGCGAGGACGATCGACGCGGTCAGGATCGTGCGGCCGGTACCGGACACCTGGCCGGAGAACAGCGGGAACCAGCCGAGGTACTCGTTGAGGAAGCCGTAGAACGGCTTGAGGAGCGGCGCGAGGACCACGATGCCCCAGAGGCCGTAGACGACCGACGGCACCGCGGCCAGCAGGTCGATGACGTACCCGAGCACCGGCGCGATGCGGCGCGGTGCGTAGTGCGAGATGAAGAGCGCGATGCCGAGGGAGAGCGGGACGGCGATCACGAGCGCGATGAGTGCCGAGTAGACGGTGCCGAAGACGAGCGGACCGACGTAGACCCAGAAGTTCGAGGCGTTGTTCGGCAGCTCACCGACCTTCGCCGAGAAGGCCGGGAGGCTCTGCCACACCAGGAAGGCGGCGACGAGCACGAGCACGAAGAGGATCAGGCTGCCGGCGACCACCGAGGCGGTCGAGAACACCCGGTCGCCGACGCGGACGACGGCCTTCGGCTTGGCGGGGGAGACGGTGGCCCCTGGCTGGGCCGGTGCGGTCGTCATGGGACTCCTGTCGGAGGGGAGGCCGGGCTCGTGGAGGAGCGGCCGGGGGAGGCGACGGGGTGGTGCTGGTGAGGCCGGGCGCAGCCGGTGGTGCTGGTGCTGCGTCCGGGCCGGACGGGCGAGAACCCGGACGCCGGTCGAGGTGGGTGGGACCGGCGTCCGGGTGCTCAGCGGGCCTTACTTGATGGAGGCGACGGCCTTCGCGGCCTTCTCCGACAGGTCGGAGGAGAGGGCGGCCGACTTGGCCTCCTTCGCGGCGGCCTCCTGCGCGTCCTGCGTGACGACGTAGTCGAGGTAGCCCTTCACGAGCGCACCCTTGTCGGCGTCCTTGTACTCCTGGCAGGCGATCGCGTAGGAGACGAGGACCAGCGGCCACGCACCCTCGGCGGTGTCCTTGCGGTTGATGTCGATCGCGAGGTCGTTCTCCTCACGGCCCGAGACCGTCTCGGAGTCAGCGACGACCTTGGCAGCACCCTCGGCCGAGATCTCGGTGGCCTTGTCGCCGACCATGAGCTTCGCCTTGTCGAGGTCACCGGCGCCCGAGTCGTCGATGTAGGTGATGGCGTTCGAGGCGCTGGCCATCGCCGAGGCGACGCCCGAGGTGCCCTTGGCCGAGTCGCCGACCTGGTAGGGGAAGGTCTGGCTGGGCTCTTCGGTCCAGACGTCCGACGCGTTCGCCGAGACGTACTCGGAGAAGTTCTGCGTGGTGCCCGAGTCGTCCGAGCGGTGGATCACGGTGATGTTCGAGTCCGGCAGGTCGACGCCCTTGTTCAGGTCGGCGATCTCCGAGGCGTTCCACTTGGTGATCTTGCCCGAGAAGATGCCCGCGATGGTCTTCGCGTCGAGCGTCAGGTCGGAGACGCCGTCCACCTTGTAGGCGATGGCGATCGGGGAGATGTAGACCGGGATGTCGATGGCCTTGTCCGTGCACAGGTCGAACGAGCCCGAGAGCTCCTCGTCCTTCAGTGCAGCGTCGGAGCCGGCGAAGTCCGCGGCACCCGAGATGAAGTTCTTGCGACCTGCGCCGGAGCCGTCCGGCGAGTAGTTGACCGTCACGCCGGAGGCGACGTTCTGGAAGTTCGCAGCCCAGGTGGCCTCAGCGGTCTGCTGCGCCGACGAGCCGGAGCCGGTCAGCGTGCCCGAGAGCTTCGAGTAGTCGGTGCCCGAGCTCGAGGTCGGCGCTGCGGTGTCGCCGCTGCCGCTCTCGTTCGCCGCGCAGGAGGACAGCACGACGGCGCCGGCGATCGCGATCGCTGCGATCGAACCGATTCGCTTGATGTTCAACAGGGGTCCCTTCGGGAATGTCAGTGCAGGCGGGACCGCTGCTGGTCCCTCGGGCCGGTGCTGACCCGGGAGCGACTGTAGGGACGCGAGGTGACGGGGATGACGCTCCTCGGTGAACGGGAGGTGAACGAGGGGTTCTCCCGGCTCGGGGGCCGGACGACCGAGCCGTGGTGGGTGCAGGATCGGGTCACCGTGCGTGGGTGAGACCCATGCAGGTGCATCGGTTCGTGCGGCGGCGGCGCGGGTCGGATCGCCGCGCCGAGCGCCGGTCCGAAGGGTCTCCGTCGTGGCCTGTCCGGAGGCGTGACTCACCACCGTCGCGGAGCCCGGCCTGGAGGCGCGGCTCGCCGCCGCCACGGCGCTCACGGCCGGTGGCCGTGCTCCACTGGGCTGGACTGAGCTGGGCTGGACTGGGCTGCGCTGGACGGGCACGGCACTGCCGGACCGGTACGCGGAGCGCTGGTCACCGAGCAGGCGGTCGTCTACGCCCCGCGCGAATCAGGCCGGGACGGTGTTGCGGTGCGTCTCGACGGCGACGAGCTTCTCGCCCGCGATGTGGAGCACGGCGAAGTCCCCAACCGAGAGCATCGCGGCGCGGCGCAGGTCGAAGCGACGACGGTCGTCCGCGGTCGCGGAGGCGATGCGGGCGATGATGTCCGGCAGCACCGGACCGTGGGAGCAGAGCACCGCGGACTTGGCCTTCGCGATCCGCTTCTGCACGACGCCCTTGACGTCTGCGGCTCCGCGGTCGTGGGCGTCCTGGCTGATGTCCGTCGTGCTGGAGACACCGACCTTCGTGCGCGCGGAGAGCGGCTCGACGGTCGCGAGGCACCGCGCCGCCGTACTGCTGACGATCTTCTTCGGACCGAACGCCGCGACGGGTGCTGCGACGGCCTTGGCCTGGGACCGTCCGACCGGCAGCAGCGGGCGGGTGGCGTCGGGGCCGTCCCAGTCCGAACCGGGCACGGTCTTCGCGTGCCGGAGGGCGATCAGCGCGAAGGTCCGGTGCTCACCGGCGGCGACGCGGTCGGCGAACTGGTCGAGGATCGCAACGTCGCGCTCGTACGTGAGCCGTGCCCGTGCCTGGTCGACGGTCACCCACTCGATCGCGGCGACCTCGTCGTTCGGACGGAACTTGCCCGCGCGGTCGTACTCCTTCGAGCCGACGCGGGCGGCCCAGTAGTGCACGACCTTGTCGCGACCGCTCGGGAGCACGTACTCCGCCGTGCCGAGCGGCGCCCCGAGGTGCACGCGGTACCCGGTCTCCTCGTCGATCTCCCGGACGGCGGTCGTCGGGATGCTCTCGCCGGGGTCGACCTTGCCCTTCGGCAGGGAGACGTCCTGGTGGTGGTCCCGGTGGACGAGGAGCACCAGCGGTACTCCGTCCCGTTCACGCCAGACGACCGCGCCCGCCGCGACGACGGGCCCCGTGGGGCCGCCGCTCACCGAGCCGAACGCTTCCGGGCCGAGATCTTCCGCATGAGCACATTCTGCACGTCGTCGAGCGGGCGGCCGTCCGGGTCGGTGGAGCGGCGCGTCCACTCGCCGTCGGACTCGAGGTGCCACGAGCTCGTCGTCTCCGCCATCGCCAGGTCGAACATCTCCTCGACCTCGGCCACGTGTGCCGGGTCGGTGAGCCGGACCAGAGCCTCGACGCGACGGTCGAGGTTGCGGTGCATCATGTCCGCCGAGCCGATGAACACCAGCGGGTCGCCGTCGTTGTGGAACGTGAAGGCCCGCGAGTGCTCGAGGTACCGGCCGACGACGCTCCGGACGCGGATCGTCTCGCTGACGCCTTCGATGCCCGGCTTCAGCGAGCAGATGCCGCGCACCCACACGTCGACGGGCACACCGGCCTGGCTCGCCAGGTAGAGGGCGTCGATGATCTGCTCGTCGACCATCGAGTTGACCTTGATCCGGATGCCGGACGGCTTGCCGGCGCGGGCGTTCGCGGCTTCGGTCTGGATCCGCTTCACCAGACCCTTGCGCAGGTGCAGCGGTGCAACGAGCAGGCGCTTGAACTTCTTCTCGATCGCGTAGCCCGACAGCTCGTTGAACAGGCGGGTGAGGTCCTTGCCCACCGTGTCGTCCGCGGTGAACAGCCCCATGTCCTCGTAGATGCGGGACGTCTTCGGGTTGTAGTTGCCGGTACCGATGTGGCTGTAGTGCTTGAGCGTGCCACCCTCCTGCCGGATGACGAGCACGAGCTTCGAGTGCGTCTTCAGTCCGACCAGGCCGTACACGACGTGCACACCGGCCTTCTCGAGCTTGCGCGCCCAGGTGATGTTGTTCTGCTCGTCGAACCGCGCCTTGATCTCGACCAGGGCCAGGACCTGCTTGCCCGCGGCGGCGGCGTCGATCAGGGCCTCGACGATCGGGCTGTCGCCGGACGTGCGGTACAGCGTCTGCTTGATCGCCAGGACGTTCGGGTCGGCGGCCGCCTGCTCGAGGAACGCCTGCACGCTCGTCGCGAAGGACTCGTACGGGTGGTGCACGAGGACGTCGCGCGAGGCGATGGCGCGGAACAGGTCGGGCTTCGTGTTCGGCTCACCCGGCTGGAACTGGACCGGCGTCGTCGGGACGTGGCGCGGGTAGTGGAGGTCCGGGCGGGCGATCTTCGCGATCTCGAACAGCCCACCGAGGTCGAGCGGCGACGGCAGCCGGAAGACCTCCTGCTCGGTGATGTCGAGCTCGCGCACGAGCAGGTCGAGGGTCACCGGGTCCATGTCCTCGGTGATCTCGAGCCGGATCGGCGGGCCGAAGCGGCGACGGAGCAGCTCGCGCTCGAGCGCCTGGATGAGGTTCTCGGCCTCGTCCTCCTCGATCTCGACGTCCTCGTTGCGGGTGACGCGGAAGACGTGGTGCTCGAGGACCTCCATCCCCGGGAACAGGTCGTCGAGGTGGTTCGCGATGAGGTCCTCGAGCGGGATGAAGCGCATGCGCCCGGATCCGTCGTCGGGCAGCGCGATGAAGCGGGAGAAGTTCTGCGGCACCTTGAGGCGCGCGAACTCCTGCCGCTGGGACTTGGGGTTGCGGACCCGGACGGCGAGGTTCAGCGACAGCCCGGAGATGTAGGGGAAGGGGTGCGCCGGGTCGACCGCGAGCGGCATGAGCACCGGGAAGATCCGCTCGTTGAAGTACTCACGCATGCGCAGCCGGTCGGCCTCGTCGAGGTCGGACCAGTGCTCGACGTGGATGCCCGCGGCGTCGAGGTCGGGCTTCAACGACTCGATGAAGGCGGCGGCGTGCCGGTCCTGGAGCTCGTGCGCCTTCGCCGCGATGTCGCGCAGCACGTCGCTCGGTGCTCGCCCGACGTTGGTCGGGACCGCGATCCCGGTGTCGATGCGACGCTTGAGGCCCGCGACGCGCACCATGAAGAACTCGTCGAGGTTGGACGCGAAGATCGCCAGGAAGTTGGCGCGCTCGAGGAGTGGCTGCGTGCGGTCCTCACCCAGCTCGAGCACGCGCTGGTTGAAGCGGAGCCAGCTCAGCTCGCGGTCGAAGTAGCGGTCCGAGGGCAGCGACTCGTGCTCGATCTCGACGACCTCGTCGAAGTCGTCGAGGTCGGGAGCGACGGATTCGCCGTCGAGCTGCGGTTCGGTGTCCATGCCGACATCCTGCCACCAGCCCCCGCTGCCCGGAGGAGCACAGGTGGCCGCTGTGGAAACGGAGCGTGAACGACCCGCCTGTGCAGGGGCGTCTGCCTGTCGCGCCGGTCGTACCCCTCGAAGTGGGGGAGGAAACGTCACGATATACGGACGGTGACATTGCCGGGCTTCGCGGGTATGGTGGGCGGCGTTCAGGCCTCCGGGGGGATTCCACTGCGCGGGGGTGCAGGTACGAAGAGAATGAGGTTGACCATGTCGCGTGTCCTTTCCACCGAGCAGGCGAAGTCCGCCATCCGACAGATCCAGTCCATCGTGAACGGCGGCTTCACGGACCAGATCTCGCAGCTCGACGCCCAGGGGCGCATCCTGTCCGACTCGAACGTGTGGGACGGCCCGCTCGCCTCGACGTTCCGTGGGTCGACCTGGCCCGAGACCAAGGCTGCCCTCGACAAGGCGAAGACCGAGCTCGAGCAGCTCCGCACGCAGCTCGACAAGATCTCGCAGGACATCTTCACCGCGGGTGGCGGCGCGTAAGCACCCACCCCACGCCCGGTCCACCGTCACGGTGGGCCGGGCGTTCGCGGTCGGGGGGCCGACCGCACCACGAAAACGACCAGAACGAGCTGCGACACATCCGGGGGATGCACCATGGCCGACCTGCACGGCAACGAGCCCGTCGAGTTCGACAACGCGACGGCTGATGCGCTGATCCACGCGCTGAACGGTTCTGCTGAGTCCATCGACGGACAGAGCGGGAGCCGCACGTCCTACGTGACCACCGCGGCGCAGGAGTTCCGCGGGCACTTCTCCGACCTGTTCGCGAGCAACTCGGACAAGGCGCACAACGACGGCAGGACCATCGCCGACAACCTGCGGACCGTCGCGACATGGGTGCAGCAGATGAAGGAGGCGGCCGAGCGCGAGAACGCACGCCGCAAGAAGGCCCGAGACTGGTACGAGGAGCACGAGGACCGGAACTTCATCGAGTGGCTCGGCGACAGGTTGCACGGTGCACCCCAGCCGCCGGAGGTCCACCACGAGGCAGCTCCGACGTTCCGTCCCGCAGGCGGCCCGAGCACCGCGCGCGACACACCGACCCCCGGCTCGGGCGGTGGTGGCGGCGGCGGTACCTCGTCAGCGCGCCCGGCTGATCTCCGTGCGTTCGCTACCGGCACGCGTTCTCTCGACCAGGCGCTCGAAGGGAAGCCGGCGCAGCTGCGGGGCAAGCTCGCCGACTTCGCCGCGCGTTGCTCGTGGGGTCACATCGACGCGGGCGGACTGGTGAACGCGTTCGACAAGTGGCTGCAGGCGAACGGCCAGGACGCCACCTGGGCCGACACCGTCGCGGATGCCTTCACCGCGGCCGGCGGCGAGGGCAACGTCTCGACGGTCGCGGACTCCGCGCTCGCCGCGGCGCTCGCAGCCGCCGGGGTCTCCGAGACCCGGCAGGACCTGCAGTTCGAACCGCCGTCGGCGTACGGCGCCCAGCCCACGACGGGGTTCTCGATGGACCCGGTCAACACCACGACCGGCAACTTCCTCGAACCGGAGCTCGACCTCGGGTTCACCGGCGCCTCGGCCTCGCTCGAGGTCACCCGCATGTACAACTCGCTCGACGAGCACGTCGGGATCTTCGGCCCGGGGTGGTCGTCGATCCTCGAGACGCGCCTGCTCCTCGACGACGAGGGGGCGACCTTCGTCGGCGCCGACGGCCGTCAGATCCGCTTCCCGCGTTCCGGCGAGGGCTGGGACCGCGGGGTCGGCGAGAACCGCTGGCTCGCCGCCGAGGGCGACCTGCTCGTCGTGCGCGACAACGCCGGGGTCCGGATCGACTTCACCCCGTCCGGTCTCTGGACCGGGCAGCGCGGCGGAATCGGAATGGCGGTCCGGGTCGTCCGCGACGCCGACGACCTCGTCGTCCGCCTCGAGCACGAACGCGGCCGCTGGGTCGAGATCGAGCACGTGGACGGGCGCGTCGCGGTCCTCCGGGCGTCCGACGGCCGGCGGGTCGAGTACGGCTACGACGACCACGGGCGGCTCGTCAGCGTGACCGACCCCGTCGGTACCCGCCGCTACGGATGGAACGACGACGACCTCATCGTCACCGTGACATCGGCTGCCGGGGTCGTCGAGGTCGACAACACCTACGACGACCAGCGCCGCGTGGTCGAACAGGTCAGCCCGCACGGCCGAGCGGTGCGCTTCGCATACCTGCCCGGTCGCGTCACGGTCGTGTCCGACCACGACGGCTCGCGCGCGAACTCCTACATCGCCGACGCCAAGGGTCGGCTCGTCGGGGTCATCGACTCCGACGACCGACGGCAGTCGATGAGCTACGACCGACACGGCAACCTGGTGTCGACCACTGAGCGTGACGGCTCCGTCACCGTGCACGCCTACGACGACCGCGGTCGGAAGACCCGGACGGTGACCCCGTCCGGTGGTGACGTCACCTACGGCTACGACGACCAGGACCGGGTGACCACCGTCGTCACCGAGGCCGGGGCGGTCGTGTCCTACCAGTACCACGGCGACGACCGCGACCCGTCCGTCATCGTCGATCCGGTCGGCGGCCGCACCGAGCTCACGTGGACGGACGGGGTCCTCACCCACGTGGTCGACCCGACCGGGGTCGTCCTCAACCTCGAGCACGACGAATTCGGCGAGCTGGTCGCGACCACGAACGCGGTCGGGGACACCGCCCGGATCGAGCGCGACGCCGCTGGTCGTCCCGTCGCGGCGGTCAGCCCGTCCGGTGCCCGGACCGAGTACCGCTGGGACGCGGCGGGGCTCCTCGTAGAGCGCCGCGACGCCGACGGTGCCGTCTGGCGGTACGAGCACACGGCCGGTGGGCGGGTCGCGGCTGTCATCGATCCGCTCGGAGCCCGCACCAGCTTCGAGTACGCGGCGAACGGCGAGCTGGCGACGATCGTCGACCCTCTGGGTCGGCGGGTCACGCGGACGTTCGACGACCAGGGGAACGTCGCCGCCCTCGCCCTGCCGGGTGACGCGGTCTGGACGTTCGCGCACGACGGGTTGTCGCGCCTCCAGACCGTCACCGACCCGACGGGCGCGACGTGGCGGCACGAGTACGACGCCAACGGCGGCCTCGCCGCCATCGTCGACCCGACCGGCGTCCGGCAGGAGATCGCACGGGACGTCGCGACCGGCGTCGCGACCCTACGTGATGCGTTCTCCGCCACCACATTCCGTTTCGACGAGTTCGGGCGACCCGTCGAGCAGACGAGTGACGAGACCGGTTCCGAGCTGGTGACGTACGACGCAGCCGGACGGCCCGTCGAGCTCGTCGACGGCGAAGGCGGCCTGACGCGCATCGAGCGCGACCTGGGTGGGCGGGTGATCGCGATCTTCAGCCCGTCCGGCGCCCGCTCGACCTACGAGTACGACGCGTGCGGGCGGCCGTCCGCGGCCGCCGACGCAACGGGGGCGCGGACCACGCTCACCTACGACGCGGACTCCCGCGTCGTCGCCCGGACGCTGCCCACCGGCGAGGTCGAGGAGACCACCTACGACGCGGTCGGCCGCGTTGTCGCGCAGACGTCCGCGGGGTCCGGCACGAGCCGGTACCGCTACGACCGGGCCGGGAGGCTCGTCTCCAGCCACGACGCACGCTTCGGTCGACGACGGTTCCGCTACGACGCTGCAGGGCAGCTGGTCGAGGCCGTCGACGGGCTCGGGGGCACCACCCGCTTCGCCTACGACGAGCGGGGCCGGCTGATCGAGGTCACGGACCCCGCCGGCGGTGTCACGCGGCGCCGGTACGACGGAGCGGACCGCGTGGTCGCGGTCGTAGACCCGCTCGGTCGCAAGACGACGGCTCGGTACGACGCCGCCGGTCGCCAGGTGGAGCAGATCGACCCAGAGGGGCGGACCACCAGCTGGACCTTCGACGCCGCCGGCCGCTCGACGGAGGTCCTGGTCGACGGTCAGCTGGTGAGCGAGACCAGACGCGACGCCGTCGACCGCACTGTCGTCGTCACCGACCACACCCGTGGAGCGGGTCGGACGGTCGACCACGAGCTCGAGTACGACCGCCGCGGGCTCCTCGTCCGACGGAGCCGCGGCGGGCGTTCCGTGCGGTGGGAGTACGACGCCGACGGCAACCGGACGGCGCGGATCGACCCGACGGGCGCACGGGTCGAGTGGCGCCGTGATCCAGTGGGCCGCGCCGTCGCCGTCGAACGACAAGGGCTCGCCGCGGCGACCTTCGCCTACGACGCAGCCGGGCGGATCGTCCAGGCGTCGACCGGCGACATCGTCCAGTCGTGGTCGTACGAGCGGGGTTCGCTGGTCGCCCACACGACGACGACGCCCGATGGCGCGATGGTCACGCGCATCGAGCGCGACGACCAGGGCCGGATCACGGCGATCGACGGTCCGGACGGTCGTGTCGAGTACGCGTACGACGAGGCCGGGCAGCTCGTCCGCGCGGGCGACTCCGCGTGGGAGTACGGCGACGGCGGGCGGCTGCTGCGCGAGGTCGTCGACGGTGCCGCGACGACGTTCGAGTACGACGCCGCCGGGCAGCTCACGGCCTGCGTCCGAGGCGAGGAGCGGACGGAGTACCTGTACGACGGGCTCGGTCGACGGATCCGTCGCACCCACCCCGACGGGTCGACCGAGGAGTACGCCTGGTCCGACCTCGGGTCCCTGACCGCCGTCGTGTCGCGGGACCGTTCGTACGGCGAGACCGGTCGAGCCGAGGTGTGGACCGACGTGCTCGGAGAGCTCGCCGAGGTCGATAGCGCCGAGGTGTGGTGGGACTCCGCCGCGTCGCTGCCCGCGATGGTGTCGATCGGCGGTGAGAGCGTGCTCGACCTGCCGGGCGGCGCGGTCGCCGTGGGCGACGCTTGGTCGATCGCAGGCTGGCGGAGCGCTCGTTCTACGGATTCTTCGGACCCGTGGGCGGTGCTCGCATCGGTCGAGGGACCGGCGCTGCCCGCCGGTGTCGCGCTCACCGCTGACGGCGGGCTGTCGATCGCCGGATTGGAGTGGCTCGGGGCGCGCGTGTACGACCCGGCGGCGCGGGGCTTCCTGTCGACCGACCCGTTGGCGCCCGTGCTCGGAGCGGCGTGGGCGGGTAATCCGTACTCGTACGCCGGGAACGACCCGATGCACGCGATCGACCCCCTGGGGCTCCGACCGGCAACGGATGAGGACCTTGCGGCGTACCGGGATGCGAACCAGGGCGTCATCGGCGCAGTCCGGAACTGGGCTGACGAGAACTCCGAGCTGATCTCGAACATTGCCATCGGTGTCGGCGTCGTCCTGGCGGTCGGCGCTATGTTCACCCCTCTGGGACCCGTTGTTGCACTCGCTGTCGCAGCAGGATCTGGAGCAGCGTTGGCCGGAGGATTCTCCATCAAGAAGAACCGAGGACCGGACGGGCGCGTCGACTGGGGCAAGGTCGGTCAGGACACACTCGTCGGCGCAGCGGCCGGTGCCGCCGGTGGCGGCGCGGCGATAGGTCTCGCGAAGGCCGCGCCGGCCGCTTCGCTCGCGCTCGGGTCAGGTGCCAGGGGTGTGGCGTCTCAAGCGTTCTCGTCCGCAGGCCGTGGCGCGATTGCGTCTGGAACCTCAGGCGCTGTCAACAACGTCGGGGACTACTACTTCAACGACGAGATCAAGGACAAGAACCCGCTCGGGTACGCAACGGCAGCCGCGACAGGGTTCGGCACCGGAGCAGCGTCCAGCATCGCTACGGGACGTCTCTCAGGATCATTCGTCAACAGTTTCGGGATCACGTCCACGGTCGGAAGGGAGATAGCAGGCAACGCCGTCTCGAGCGGTGTCGGCGTCGTGTCGTCCGAGGTGAACGAAGCGATCCGGCCTGGCGGCGACCCCTCGCTCGGAAACATCATCCAGACCTTCACGACCGGCGCAGCGCAGGGTGGTGACGGCCCGACGGTCGGGGTCCATCGGAGATGGTGAGAGCCGGAAGGTACGGTGTTCGCATGACCGGGAAGTCGACTACTGCGGCGAGGAAGAAGCGTCCTGTCGTCGGGATCGCCATCGTATTGCTGCTGTTCGTCGTTCCAGGGCTGCTCTTCTTTGTGATACCCGTCGGGATCACGGCGTACGACGACTCGCATCGGATGCCGATCACGTGCACCGTCCGTAGCGCCGTCACCGGAACGGAATCGAGCGGCTCGTTCAAGGGGGGCGGTGCGTCGGGGCCTCAGGTCGTTGTCGTGACCGAGCAGTGTGGCAAGATCCTGCTCCAAGACGGCATCAATTCCTCGAACGCGGATGCCGTCGCGAAGGAACTGTCAGATGCCGACCTCGTGCGTTTCAATGTCGGCGATGCGGCATACCGACTTCGCGCCCAACTTGCACTTTTTGGCGTGTCACCGACTGCCTACAGCTTCGAAGTCCTCAACGGCAGCTGATGCGCGCGGGAAGCCTGACGGACCGTGACGAACACGCGGAGCCGACCCAGACGTGACGGTGGCGGCGTCCGGCAGCCTCGGGGTGCTGATCGCTTGCGGAGTGCTCGTCGTTGTCGGCACTCTGATCCCTCTCCTCTTTGCTGGTAGGGCTGCTTCCGAGGTGCTCGCGTACGTGCTGATAGGGCCTCTTGTGGCCATAGCCGTGGCGGCTGGAGGGGGCGCCGCGTTGGCCGGGGGCATGTCGATCCAGTCGAACAAGGGCAAGGACGGCAGAGTCGACTGGGGGCGCGGTGGGAGTTGACACACTCATCGGCGGGGCAGCCGGTGCTCTTGGAGGCGCCACGTCATTCGGACTGTCGAAGGCAGTACCTGCGATGGCTCGATCGAGCGTCAACATTCTCGCTCGAGCGGGCAGCTCGCGAGTTTCGGGCAGGCGGGTCAATCGGGAATCTCGAGTGCTGTCCAAGGAGCGGGATCGAACGCCGCAGACTACGGAGTCAACACTGGCTGGAGCGGTGACGCTGGGGGATACTTTGCTGCGGCTGGGACCGGAGCCGCAACGGGGGCGGGGTTCAGTGCTACCTCAAGCGTTCTCTCGCCGAAACTTGGTTCGGCAATGATCCAAAAAATGGGCCTTGCGAAGTACTTCTCCTCGAACGCGGGACTTCACATTGCTTCGTCGGGGCTCAGCGCGGGCACGCAAACCGCCAATGCTTTGGCTACGAACGCCTTCGACTCAGTTGCTGGAGGGCTCAGCAGCATCGTCAATGAGTCAATCCGGCCCGGAGGGGACACCTCGGGGGACAATATCGGCCGGTCGTTCGTCAGTGAATTCATCGGTGGGGCCGAGGGTCCTGACGTGCACTCGCGAACGGGGCGGCACGTAGGATGAGGCCAGATCGATGGCCGCCCTTAGGTCGAAGGAACAAGAATTGGTTGAGCCTCAAAGGAAGTTGAGGGCTCAGGTAGCCCGCAACCGCGTCGTCGGCGTACTGATGCTGCTGGTGTTCATCATTCTCCCGATCGTGACCTTCGTGTTCGGTCCTTCGATAATGAGTAGATATGACCAGCGCCATATGATCACGATTACCTGCGATGTCGCGGCTGCTAAAGGCGAGATTATGTCATCTCGTTCGACGAAAGGTGCAGGAGGATCGCAGGCGCAGGTCTCGTTCGACACGCGGTGTGGCAACCTTCTTTACCAGGATGGCGTGACGCGTCAGAACATGAGATCGATCGCTGCCTCCGTGTCCCCGGGAACGCCGTACCGCTTCCATGTCGGAGAAGGTTCGTTCAAGCTCCGGGCGGTGCTCAGTTTTTTGAAGGTCGCACCCGTGGTGCAGGACTACAGCAAGGCGGATTGATCCTCATCATCTCAGCCCGAGGAGGCTTTGAAGGTGGACCGAGCGCCTCAGCCGAGATGGCGTGTGACTCTCGGCGTCACAATGAGTCAATTGAGTGAAGACCTGATATTCGAAGATGGTGGAGGCGGGAGGAGCGGCGTCCGAATGACTGGGAGGTGGCCTGTCGCGGCGAGGGAGAAGCGTCCGGTCATGGGGAACACCATAGTATTGCTGCTGTTCGGAGCGACTCGGCCAAGGGTGACGCAGTCCGTGTAGCGAGGTGGACCCGTGACACACAGTAGGCTGGCGCCTGGAGCTGCGCCGGCGTCGAAGGGATCAGCCGTTAGGGGCCGAACCATCTTTGCGGTAGCGATCGCGCTCATCCTGGCCGTGGTGGCATTCTTTTTCTTCGGACGAGGATGGATTGCGTCCTACGACAAAGAGCATCCTGTCGCTCTCGACTGCAGGATCTCGAGCGCGAAGGCCTCAGCAGTTTCGACGCACTCGGGTCGAGGTATTGGGTCCTTCACTGATCAGGTCGAAATTCAAACCTCGAATTGTGGTCACCTGGTCCTCCGGGACGGGATCACGAGTGAGAACAGTGACGAGATTGCCGCGAAATTCCAGGTGGGCAATACGTACCGGATTACGCTGGGCGAAGATTCTTTGATTCTGCGACCGCTGTTATCGATTCTCGGGACGGTCCCCGAGGTTCGAGGGTACAAGCGGATGTAAGGTCCTACCCTGGGTCGTCGAGAACCTGGACATCTAAGGAGTCTGGTCGACCGGGAGGCGAGCGCTCGCTGATCCCCCTCTAGTAGTGCCCATCATCAATCAGGTGGGCGAGGGCAAAGCAATTCTGCCAGTCTGGCCGGATGCCGATGGCAATGAGACCGGGACAAGCCCTCTGAGTCACGGATACACGTCAAGCTTCCGTAGCGGTACGCCAGCGTACAAGGGTAAGGTCGCGCCTCAGACCGGAGATGATGGTCTTGTGTACGCAGGTGGAACACCGCAGGTGCACATTCCCGAGTTCTACAAGCATGGGAGCATCGTTGATAAGTGGGAGATCTTCTGACGGCGGACTACGTGAAGCACTCTTCGATCGACTCGGTCGAATCGCGGGTTTGGCAGCCACTCTGCCCGAGGAGCGGGCTGCCGCAGCGCTGACGAGGTACGCTGAAGGACTTCGAGAACCTGGGCCCCGCGTCATGCAGGTGCATAAGGATGTTGCATTACTCCTTCGAGCGGGGCCGGGGAGCCTTTCTGATCAATATTTCGTCCGGGACGACGGTACTCCAGACATCGAAATTTCCGAGCGCTTTGTTGCCCTCGTTGAGGACGCGCGGAGGCTGAATAGTGCGCTCGAGGCGAGATTTTAAGAGCGTTCGAAACGTGCTTAGCAACGGGTATTGGGTCCTTCGCCGATCAGGTTGACATTCAGACCGCGCGAATTGTGATCACCTCGTCCTTCGGGACGGGATCACGAGTGAGAACAGTGACGAAGTTGCCGCGAGATTTCGCTTGGGCAAATCGCAGGTTGGCGGAGCGCTCGTTCCAAGGGCCCTTCGGACCCGATACTGGTCGCAGGTGCCGTGATCGGAGGACCTATGAGCACGAATGACGAGGAGGTGTCCCGGCTTTGCGAAGAGGTCAGCGGTTACCTGCGTGGAGCACGCCATGACGAGGCCGCTCGCTGGTATGAACAACAGGCGCGGGCGCTCAGGAACGACGTGGGGACTGAACGAGCAGCGCTGATCCGGGCAATACACGAGTCGGTCTCGGCTGGGGCTGGAGGTCCACTTGGTGTCGTGTTGACCGATGGCGGAGGGAAGGCTGATGACGAGGCGACAACCAGGTACAAGGGCGCTCTTGATCGTCTGTTCCGCTTGACTACGCAGTCGCGCTGGCGTGATTGGTTGCGAACCTGGACGGGATGACGGCGAGCGATCATCGAGGAGAACCCATTCGTCTACGGCGCGCCCTTCACCTCCTCCGTACGTATCCAGGATCGGTGCCGACGATCACACAGTCGACATCTGGCGGGTCAACGACGTGCTGACGGAAGTGGCTCGTCAATGTGACCGACGCGCAGTTGCGGTACCGCTTCCGCCGACCCGGATTCTCTCGCGGCGACACGCTGTTGAGCAGAGCAGGTTTGACAGGCCTCGGAAGGACCTTGGCGAGCTTTGATCGCGAGGGCCGACTCGTCGTCTTCATGGCAGCAGCCCCGGTCCTACCCGCGGTTGTGGCCTCCTTCGTGACAGAGGAACTGCTGACATGGGCCTGGGCGGCTTGCGTAGGCGATGCGACTCGGTGCGGTGACGCTGCCGCGATTGACCGTGAGGGACCGGGGGCAGGGTCGGAACCCCAGCCTGATACGTTGGATGCAGGCGCCGGTAGTGCTGGCGCCTGACATCGAGTACCGCGCACAGGGGGCGCCGGCGCTCGAGGGGGCGTGAGAAGCCGGCCGCGTGTCGGCCGGAGCACGGAACTTCGGGGACGTCCGGCGCGCGAGTGCTGACCGCGAAGGACCATCATGACGACGCCGAACAACGGGCAGCCCGGCGACTGGCAGCCGAACAACGGGCAGCCGGACCAGCATGCGCCCGGCTTCCAGCAGCCGAACCAGCAGCAGGCGCCCGGCTTCCAGCAGCCGGGCCAGCAGGCACCCGGGTACCAGCAGCAGCCCTACGCCGGCGCGAGCGGGAGCGTTCCCCCCTGGCAGCCGCCGACCCCGGAGAAGAAGGGGAAGAACGTCGCACTCCGGATCCTCATCCCGGTCGTCGCCGTCATCGCCGCGGTGGGTGCGTCGCTGGGCGTCCGCGCGTTCTTCAACGCCACCGCCGAGCCCTCGCCGTCGGCCCTCGCGACCGAGGCGGCGAAGCAGGTCAACGAGAACTACACCTTCCCGCTCGAGCTCGACGAGGTGACCCGCTGGGACGGCGTGACGGCCGACGGCGCGCAGCTCGAGTACGCCTACACGATCGACTCCTCGGTCGATCCGGCGAGCCTGACCGCGGCGGACCTCAAGTCGTCGGTCGTGTCGAACGTCTGCCAGAAGAAGGAGTCGCGCGACCTGCTGTCGAAGGCGATCGTGATGCGCTACTCGTACGTCTTCGACGGCACGGACCGCACGATCGACTTCTCGGTCACCAGCGCCGACTGCTGACCCCGGGCGGAGGCTGAGGAGGGGTGACTCCTGCACGCCGGGTCTTCCATGCGCTTCTCGCGGCGGTGGCGCTGACCAGCAGCGGGCTCATCGAGCTCGGGCACTTCGGCGTCCCGGGCTGGGCGTTCGCCGTCGTCACCGTCCTCGGACTCGGCTACGGTGCGGCGCTCGTGCGCGTCCGCGCAGCGGGTTGCCTCGTACCGACGGTGCTGTTCCTCGGGAGCTTCGTCGTGCTCGTCGTCCTCGTCGACCACGCGTCGGACTGGGGGCCGCTGCAGTACGGGTGGCTGCCCGCGGTGCTCGCCGGGGCGCTCCTCGCTCGGGTGCTGTTCCCGGACGTCGGGGCGAGGCGGCGCAAGGAGACGGCGGGCCGCGGGCTGCGCACGGCGGGTGGGGAGTGGCTGCGTGAGCTCGGCCCGTTCATGCTGTGCACGGGCGCGTTCTGCGCCGCCGCGCTGGGGGCGATCCTGCACAGCGAGGGCGACGAGGCACTGCGCTACGACGACGCTCTCCGACGGACCGGTGTGATCGTCACCGGCGAGGTCGTGCACGTCGAGCGTGTGCACGTCACCGGGTACAAGGGGCGAGGACACAGCGAGTACACGCCGGTGACCCGGCAACGGTACGAGGGCGTGGAGTACGAGACGATGCTCGACGAGTACACGGTGTCGAGCGATCCAGACTTCTACCGGGTCGGACAGCGCCTGCAGATCATGGTCGACCCGGACGATCCGACGACCGCCGGCGTCCGGTCCGAGGAGCTGCACGGGATGTTCGCGCGGAACGTCGACGACGGTCGCAACTACGCATTCACCGCGCTGCCGCTGCTGGCTGTGGGCGCACCGCTCCTCGCGGTGCAGACGGTCGAGGGCATCATCCGGAAGATCCGCACCAGGCACAGGCGGCGGTGGGCGAGAGCCAGGCGACAGGTGCTCGCCGCTCGACGGCGCGCTCGCCGTCTGGCCGCCGGTGTCGCGTCAGCCCACCGCGCTGGATCGTTCCCGCCACGCACCCCGACCGAGTGACCGCGCGACCGTCACCTGAGCAGCACGCGACAGCAGGAGGCGATCGCCCCGACGGAGCGGCCGTCCGTCGGACCGGCACCGCGCCTCCAGGCCGGGTCGTGCGGGATCAGCTGCCGACGGTCAGCGCGGGAGCCCGTTCACCCACGCGCGGAAGGTGACGGCATCGCTGTCACGGAGGACGACTGCCGGTGCGTCCTGCGCCTCGTACAGGAGCGCGAGGCTCTCCGGCGGCAGACCGGCCAGCTGCCGACCCCCGAGCGACGTCGGGGCGACGAGTGCCGGGCTGGCGAGGAACGCGAGGGGCTGCGAGTCGGATTCGACAACCCCTGTCCTGCCGTCGATGAGCGCGCGGACCTCTCCGGGTTGCAGCGCGACGACGTCGCCGCCGACGAACAGTCGGATGACCGGGCGTGGGCGACCGCCGGGGCCGAGTGGGACGGTGGTCCAGTCGGCGCTGCACGCGGCACCCCGCCAGGGCGGGATCGAGACGCCGTCCGGTCCGAGCGCTGCGGGGGCCACTGCACGGGGACGGACGACGCGCTCCTGCAGGTAGGCCTCGAGCTCCGCGTACCCGCGGGCCAGGCCCATGACGGAGAAGAGGCGCTTCCCGGTCACGTCACGTGCCTGCAGGCCGCCGTACTGGTTCGCGATCGGCAGCACCGCCGCAATCTCGGCCAGGTCGACGCGGCGCTCCTGGTGGAGGCCCTGGCGGACCAGCAGGTGGTCCTCCATCGCGAGCACCCGAGTCCGGCGCATCGAGCGGGACAGCACGATGCCGCCGATGCCGGCCAGCAGGAGGACGACCGCCACGATGACGAGGCTGTGCTCGATGCCGGTCGAGATCGTCGTGGCGGCGCCGAGTGCCAGCAGGGCTCCGACCACGACGAAGACGATGGCGACCACGCGGATGAGGACCCACTGGAAGGTCCGCAGGCGCACGGTGACGAGCGCGCCGTCCTCGTTGGGCAGCGACTCCCCACGCTCACGACGTCGGCGGTCGCTGTGCTTGGTCGCGGCTGTCACCGACCTCGTGATGACGAACGCCGCCACCATCGCGATCCCCACGGACGTGATCGTGATCCACATGTGTCGTCCCCCTCGTGCTGCGGCCACTGGACAGAGTGGTCGACCGCCACGTTCGCGACGGTCGACCACTCGATCATGCATCCCCGACCACCGGATGGTGTTCGGTGATCCCCCCAGGGCGCGTTGTGCAGAGTATCAATTCCAGCAGGCCCCGCAAGTTCGCATGTCGCCGTGCTGTGGCTCGAACGGGGGTGGTCTCCTCCTGTGGAGGACGGAACCTCACGGTATTTCAGCGGCTAGGATCGACCACGCAGTCGATTCTTGAGGGGGACGATCGTGATGTTGACGCGCGCCGGGGGAACCGGGAACCGGCAGGGGAGCCGCATCGCGGGAGTGGTGGCCGTCACGGGCGCACTCGCGCTGGTGCTCGCCGGGTGCACCGCCGACCAGGACCAGGTGACGGATCCGTCACGCGTGCTGCAGACGGTGGACACGACGCTCACGACGAACGGCGCCGTGAACGCGATCTCGGACACGACGATCTCGGTCGCCGGCACGCGCTCGTCCTCGAAGACCGTCGACCACGACGTGCAGGACGCGGCGGGGGACCTGCCGCTCCGGATCACCACGCAGTACACGACCGACAAGCGCTCCGGGACCGACCTCGCCGACCTCGACGGGTACTCCGGTCGCGTCGAGATCGACGTCACCGTCGAGAACCTCACGGTCCGGTCGCAGAACCTGTCGTACGACGTCGCAGGGGCGTCCCGTTCCACGCCGGCGCTGGTCGGCGCACCGTTCAGCGTCGCCGCGTCGACCGTCCTCGACGGGGTCGCACCGGACCGCATCGTGACCGAGTCCGTCGACGGCGGCGCGTCCACCGACGGGGTCGTGAGCACCAACGCCTCCGGTGACGCAGTCGTGCAGTGGGGCCGGCTGCTGGCGCCGCCGACGTCGGGAGCGAGCAGCACGCTGCACCTCGTCGCCGACGTCCGTGACTTCTCGACGCCCGCCATCGACGTCGCGGCGCAGCCCGGGCTGACGACCGACCTGTCGACCAGCGGCGTGATGAACGGGGCGTTCGGGTCCGAGACGGACTCCGAGCTCGCCCTGCAGCGTCGGACGATCGACCTCATCGCGCAGGTCAACGAGGTCCTCGCCCGTGCCGGCGGGACCATCACCGAGGTCCGCACGAACCTCGAGTCGACGTCCGAGACCCTCGGTGTGCGGACGGCGGAGCGGCTGCAGGAGAGCAGCGCGTCGCTCGCGAGCACGATGCAGTCGCTGTCGGGTGAGCTCGGTTCGCTGAACGGTGACCTCGGCTCGACCGTGCAGGCGACGCAGTCGACGGTGCTGCAGCAGCTGCAGCAGACGACGGGCAGCCTCGACGCGCTGCTCGGGGACACGTCGGCGACGGCGCCGAAGGCGGTGCTCGACGGTGAGGGATGCAACGCGGTCCCGCAGACCGGTGCAGCGGGCTCGAGCGTCTACGGGAACCTGCTGCGCGTGTCCGCGCAGCTCGAGGGCTACGCCGACGCGAGCGAGGCGTGCAAGCAGCAGGTGAGCGCGCAGCTCGCGACCTCGGTGGGGCCGACCTCTCCGGATGCCACGGCCTGCGCCGCCGAGGAGGCCCGTGGTTCGTTGACCTGCGCGCTCTGGGAATCGTCGGCTGCCGTCAACACCTCGCTGATCGGCCTGGTCAGCAAGGGGCAGCAGCTCGCGGACGGGCTGGACCCGGACCTCGCGAAGAAGGCGATCGAGCAGTCGGACGACCTGAACGGGGATCTGCAGCAGATCTCCGAGGCGCTGCAGGACATCGCGAGCGACGAGGACGGCACGGTCGGCGAGAAGCTGCGAGCACTCGACGCGCTCGTCACCACCACCAACGCGTCGGTGCGACCGGTGCAGGAGGCCGTCACCAGCGTGCACCGGCGCGCCGTCGCCGCGCGTGCGGAGGTCGGGGACCTCGACGATTCCGGCCTGTTCGGGAAGTCGACCCTGCAGGCGCAGAACCGGGCGCTCGCCGATCGCCTGTGCCAGCTCGCCCGACCGGGCGTCCTCAGCCCGGGGGACCTCGACCAGGACCAGGTCGACACCCTGCGGGGTTACCTCACCGCGGAGCCCTGCCCGGGAACGGATCAGCCCGAGGGCACGACGCTCCGCCCCGGCTTCGGCTTCTCGACCCCGATGGACGAGCGGCTCGACGAGCAGGCGGCGGCGTGGGACGACGTCGTCACCGGTACCGATCTCTCGGCCGCCAGCGGTGTCGGGCCCGCCGTGCGCGACCTCGCCGCTGCTGTCGACTCGCTCGAGCCCGGTGTGCGTGACCTGCGTGAGGCGATCCGGGACGACAGCGGGTCGGTCGACCAGTCGGTCACGGACCTGCAAGCCCTGCTGGACCCAGCGATCGAGTCGGGCGCTGTCGTCAACGACCAGCTCCAGCAGGTGCGTGACCAGCAGGCGGAGCTGCAGGACGCCGTGCGCGAGGCGTTCCAGCAGGCGTCGGACGACTCGGGCAAGCAGGTGCAGGCCCTCATCGACGAGCAGGTGCGCAAGGTCAGCGACACCGCCGGCACGAGCCGAGAAGCCGTCGTCGACGCGTTCGACAAGTCGATCGCCGGCCTGCGCACCACCTCGGGCGAGGTCACGAGCGACTCGAAGGGCACCATCGACGAGCAGAAGGGCTCGCTGCAGGAGCAGAGCAGCAGCCTCGCCTCGTCCGTGGACGAGCAGACCGCGGCGAGCCTCCAGCGCATCGACGCGAGCACCAGCGCCTCGGTCCGCGACGTCGAGGGCGCCAGCACGCTGCTCACCGGCGACCTCAACCGCGTGATGCTCGACCTCGGCGACCGCGAGGTCAACGGCTCCGGCATCCTCGGTGCGATGGCCACGAGCGCAGCGAAGTCCGACTCCGCCGACTACCAGCTCGCCCTCGCGTCGCAGAACGCCTCCGGCTACGCCAACGTCCGTGCCGAGGACGTCGCGGGCATCCTCCTGCAGCAGCAGCAGTTCCGCGCCTCGCTCGACCGGGCGGCGAAGCTCCCCGCCTTCCGTCTCGACGTTCCGTCCAGCGCGACGTCGACGACGCTCTACGCCTTCCGGATCGGAGCCGAGCGATGAGCCACGTGCAGGACCACTCGACCGAGGCGGCCGCAGAGGAGCCCGCGGAGACCGCAGCGCCCGACGCCGCCCGGACCCGGAGGCGCCGCCGCACCGCGATCATCGTCGCGGTGGCCGTCCTCGTGGTCGCCGCCGTCGTCACCGCGCTGCTCGCGGTGCGTGTCTCCGCCTCGACCCCGGCCGAGGCGGTCTCCGCGACGGCACCGGTGCCGATCAGTGTCGCCCACGTCCCCGACGGCACGAAGATCGGCGTCGTGGTCACCCTCGGCGACGGCGAGGGTGCCCAGTGGGACGACGCCGCGCAGGGTGCCCTGGTGGCGCAGCGTCGCCTGGAGCTCGGCGGCACGGACGTGCAACTCGTGACGGAGAACGACGGCGGGTCCGCCGACGGCGCACGGAAGGCCGTCGAGGCCCTCGCGTCCGACGGCGTCTCGGGCATCGTCGTGGCCACGTCCGGCGACCACGTCCGTGGGGCGTTCACCGCGGCGGCCGACGCCGGCATCCCGGTCGTCGCACCGTACGCGGCCGGCGCGGACGATGCCTGGTCGACCGCGCCGTCGACGGAGTCCGTCGCGACGGCGCTGCAGGACGCGCTCGGCGACGCCGCGTCGCCGCTGCTCGTCGACCTGGGCGGCGGAGCGCCGTCCGGTGTGCGGTTCGCCCACGTCCTCGACGCGACGAGCGCACCCGACCTCGGCGCTCTCGCCACCACCGTCGCGCAGCGCACCGGCGCGGCGGCGGGCTCCACCGACGCCACGACGGCCGACGCCACGACGGCCGACGACCAGGCTGCAGCCGAGCAGGCCGGAGCCGAGCAGGACGGCGACGAGCAGGCGGCACCCGACTCCGACGCCGTGGTCGTCAGCGGTCCGGCCGGACGACAGGGAGCGCTCGTCGCCGCCCTCCAGGAGGCCAACGTCACCGCTCCGGTCGTCCTGACCCCCGAGGCCACCAGCCCCGCCTTCGCGGCTGCGCTCGCCCAGGCGGGCGGCAGCCTCAGCGGCGCCTTCCGCACCGTCGGGGTCGAGACCGACGACGCCCGCGCCCTGTCCTCGGACGCCGAGGGCCGCGCCATGTCGGCGTTCCTCGGCGGCGTGCGGGTCCTCGCGGACGACGCGGACGCGAAGAACCTGACCGGCGACCGGTCCTTCGCATCGGTGGCGTCGGTGGCGGACGCCCGCAGTCACGACGCGGTCGTCGCGCTGGTGACGGCCGTCGGGTCGGCCCGGAGCACGGACGCCGCCGAGGTGTCGGACGCGTTGGCCCGGCTCGACCTCGGGGCCGGAGACGGCCTCGCGGGCCCGGCACTCGACTTCGGCGCGCGACAGGCCCTCGGCGATCCCGCCGGTGTGCTCGCCGCCTCCGCGCAGGACCTCGGGCTCCGCCCCGCCGCCGCGACCGAGGACGACGGGGCCACGCCCGCGCTCGTCTGGTTCTCCGACTCGACCGACTGACCCCGTCCCACCTGCACCACCCGCACCGCCGCACCACGCCCAGGGAGGACCGCCCATGCGCCTGCTGATCGAGCTCGACGACCGCCGCGAGACGATCGAGGCCGACGGGTGGGCGGAGTCCTCCACGCTGGGAGACCTCGTCGCGGCGTCGCTCGGCACCCCGCTCGACCCCGGCACACCCCTGGCGGTCGACGGTCACCGGACGAGCTCCGACACCCCGTTGCGCGACCTGGTGCTCCTCGAAGGGTCCCGGGTCGCCCGCACCACCGAGGAGCCACCGCGCGCCGTCGACGGGTGGAGCGTGACCCTGGCGGGCGGCCTCGGGGCGGGCGTCGTCGTCCCGGTGCCGCGCAGCCGTCGGCTCGTCGTCGGACGCGCTCCGCAGGCGGACGTCGTGCTCCCCACCGAGAGCGCGTCCTGGGAGCACTGCACCGTGGAGCGCGAGGACGACGGTGTCCGGGTGCGCGACTCCGGGTCGACGAACGGCACGGTCATCGCGGGGGAGCGCATCGACGACGAGGGCGTCCTGCTGACCGGGACCACGAGCGTCATCGTGGGCGGCGCGGTCCTGCTGCTCCGTCCCGAGCTGCCGGAGACGACCGTGCCGGCAGCGGGCACGTTGCCCAACCTCACGCCGGCCGCCACGGCGCCGTTCAACCGACCGCCCCGGCCGGGACGGCTCACCGACACCGAGCCGGTGTCCCCGCCGACGCGCAGGGACGTCGCCCCGGCGTCGAAGTTCAGCTGGATCACGGTGGCGGCTCCGCTCGTGCTCGCCGGGGCGATGGTGCTCCTGCTCGGGGACGCCCGCTTCGCACTGTTCGCGCTGCTCAGCCCCGTGACCGCGATCGGCATGTGGTTCGAGCAGAAGCACCGCCGGGCGAAGAACCTGAAGGAGGAGGAGACGCGCTTCACCGAGGCGGTCGAGACCTTCCGGGGCGAGATCGCCGCGGCGGCAGCCGTCGAGGCGGCCCGCCGGCAGGACCTCGTGCCCGACCCGGCGACCGTCGTGCGTCGAGCGCTCGTCCCCACCACCGACCTGTGGCAGCGTCGGTCGGACGACGACGACTTCCTCAGCCTGCACGCCGGTACCGGTGACGCGCCGTGGCGTCCCGAGGTCGACCAGCGGGCGGCGTCGTCGAAGCTCGAGGACGAGGCGAAGGCCGCGATCGCGGACAGCCGGCTCACGGCGGCGCCGGTCGTCGCCGACCTGTCGGACGCCGGCGTGGTCGGCATCGTCGGTGACCGCGACGGTGCGCTCGCCCTGGCCCGCAGCCTGCTGGCGCAGGCGACCGTGCACTGCGGACCCGCGGACCTGACGGTCGGGGTGTTCTGCGACGCGGGCCGCGAGGACGACTGGTCCTGGGCCTCCTGGCTGCCGCACACGCGCGTCGCGGGCAGCAGCACCGGCGCCCGGTGGATGTCGGCGCAGCGCGACCAGAGCGCCGCCGTCCTGCGCGGGCTGCAGGAGTCGCTCGACGAGCTGCCCACGCCGAACCTGCTCGTCGTCGTGGACTCCGACGTCCTCACCGAGGGCCGCGACGCTCCGGCGCGCAGCCTGCTCGGCCAGGGCCGCGCGGTCCCCGGTGTGTCGCTGCGCCCGGGGGAGCGACGCCAGCGGGTGAGCGGCATCGTCATCGCGACGAACGAGCAGCAGCTGCCCGCCGCCTGCACGTCCATCGTCACGGTCGGTGCGGACGCGGCTGCGACGGTCTACCGCCCCGAGGACCGCACGCGGGTCGAGGACGTCGTGCTCGCCGGCCTCACCCCGGACACGGCGGAGCGCGCCGCCCGCGCCGTCGCCCACTTCGACGACCCGGAGCTCACGGTCCCCGGCGCATCGCTGCCGTCGCTCGTCCGCCTGCCCGAACTCCTCGCGCGGAGCGCCGCGGCCCCTGGCGCGGGCCACGGGACCGCAGCCGTCGACACGACCACCGCCGAGGGCATCCGGACCCTCTGGCAGACCAGCACCGGTACCTCGACCCCGGTCGGTTCCTCGGAGTCCGGCGTCCTCGAGATCGACCTGGTGCGCGACGGCCCCCACGGCCTGGTCGGTGGGACCACGGGTTCCGGCAAGAGCGAGTTCCTCCGCTCGTTCGTCGCCGGCCTCGCGGCCCGGAACGACCCCACCCGGCTCAACTTCCTCCTCGTCGACTTCAAGGGCGGCGCCGCCTTCGCCGCCTGCGAGCGGCTGCCGCACACCATCGGCACGATCAGCAACCTCGACGAGCAGCTGGCAGACCGAGCCATCCGCGCGCTCGAGGCCGAGCTCGAGCGTCGCCAGCGGGTCTTCGCGACGGCCGGTGCCGACATCGACAACCTCGACGCCTACCTGGCGACACGGCCGACCGAGCCGATGCCGCGCCTGCTCTTCGTCGTCGACGAGTTCGCCATGCTCGCGAAGGAGTTCCCGGACGTCCTGACCTCGCTCGTCGCGATCGCTGCGGTCGGCCGGACGCTCGGCGTGCACATGGTGCTGGCCACCCAGCGGCCGGCCGGCGTCGTGAGCGAGGACATCCTCGCGAACACGAACCTCCGGGTGGCGCTCCGCGTGCAGAGTCGCGAGGACTCGACGAACGTCATCGGCGTGCCCGCCGCGGCGGGCATCGGACGCCAGCAGACCGGCCGCGCCTACGTGAAGCTCGGGCAGGACGACATCACCCCGGTGCAGACCGCCCTGGTCACCGGCCGCGCGCGCGACGAACGGGTCGAGCAGCCGGTCTCCGTCCGCCCGACCGACGTCTTCGGCGTCCCGGCACCGGCGCCCGCACCCGGGCCGAGTGCGTCGGACGACACCGACCTCGACGTCCTCATCGAGGCGATCCGCGCAGCGAACGACGCCGCCGGGTACGCGGCACCCCGCCCCATCTGGCCCGAGGCGCTGGGAGCCCGGGTCGACCTGGCGGAGGTCCCGGAACCGCCCAGCGGCAGCGGGCGTCGTCTCGTGCCCGTCGCGCTCGCCGACGACCCCGACCACCAGCGCCAGGTCGCCGGCGGCTGGGACCTCGACGAGGGCAACCTCGTCCTGATGGGCATCCCGGGCAGCGGCACGAGCACCGCCCTGTCCGCCCTCGCCCTGCGCCTCGCGCGGACGACGAGCCCCGACGACCTCGACCTCCTCGTCCTGGACATGGGACCGGGGGACCTGGCACCGCTCGCGCAGCTGCCCCACACGACGGCCTACGTCGGGTCCGGCGCCGGGGCGGGCGAGCTGCAGGCCCGCTTCCTCCGGCACCTGCGCGCCGACCTCGAGCGCCGTCGTGCGAGCCCCGGCGGACGTCGCGCCGTCGTCCTGATCGACGGCCTCGCCGCGCTCCGCGACGAGTACCAGGACTTCGAGGGCCAGCAGCTCCTCGACGCCCTGTACCGCGTCTACGCGGAGGGGCCGGCGCTGGGGATCTCCTTCGCCGTCTCCACGACGCGGGCGAAGGCCGTGCCGTCCGCGATGGACGAGGTCACGACCCAGAAGTGGATGTTCCGCCTGGCCGACCCGTACGACTACGCGTCCATCGGGGTCCGTCCGAAGGACGTCCCGCCGCCCGTGCCGGGTCGGTACATCGACTCGACGACGAAGCTGCAGAGCCACGTCGCGACGCCGTCGGTGCCCCTCGCCGGAGCCGTCGCCGAGGTCGCCACGGCGTGGCCGGACGCCGCGGCGAAGACGAGCGCCGTCGGACGTCTGCCCGATGCGGTCCGGGTGCAGGACCTCCGGACCCCGGCCCGCTTCGACACGGAGCCGTGGCGCCTGCCGGTCGGCATCGCGGAGGACGACCTCGGCACCGCGGCGCTCGAGGTCTACGACGGCGAGCACGTGCTCGTCGCCGGCCCGGCGCGCTCCGGCAAGTCGACGGTGCTCCTCGCCCTCGCCGACCTGGCACGGTCCGCCGAGGGCGTCCGCCCCGCCGTGTGGGCGGTCTGCGACCGCCGGTCCCCGCTCGCCGACGGTGTGTTCGACCGCCTCGCGGTCGGTGCGGACGAGGTCCCCGCCCTGCTGGCCGGCCTCCGCCTGGAGCGGGGCCCGGTCCTGCTGCTCGTCGACGACGCCGAACGCTTCGACGACGCCGACCAGTCGATCGCCTCGCTGCTGTCCTCCGAGCGGCCGGGCCTGTGCGTGGTCGCGGCTGGCCGGTCCGCCGACCTCCGATCGCTCTACAGCCACTGGACGCGATCGGTCCGGAAGTCCCGCTGCGGCGTGCTGCTGCAGCCCGACGTCGACTACGACGGCGAACTGCTCGGAGTCACGCTGCCGAGACGGGCCCCCGTCGCGCTGACCGTCGGCCGCGGCTACGCCGCATCCGGCGGTGCGGTCCGGCTCGTCCAGACCGCCGCTGCCGGCGCCTGACCGGCGCGACCACCACCGGACGGGAGGCGCATCGCACCGCCGCCACGTGCCTCCCGTCCGGCGGGTCCGCGACCGGGAGGCACGGCACACCGCCGCCACGCACCTCCCGTCCGGCGGATCCGCGACCGGGAGTCGCGGTGCACGCCCGCCGCGCGCCTCCCGGCGTGACCCACGTCACGTCCCGCGAGGGCGGACGCCGGTCAGTCGCGGGTGGTGATGCCGAAGGGCGAGCTCTCGAGGTCCGTGAAGTTGCCCACCGTCGCGCGGACGGTGCAGGACGGCGCGACGGACAGTGCGGTCACGACGAGGCCGTCCGAGGACACGGCCAGCGCACCCGAGCACCCGTCGGCGAAGCGCACCCCGGCCTCCCCGCCGGCGACGTCGGTGAGCATCTCCGACGGCTTCCCGGTCGAGGGGCTGCGGTAGAGGGGGTTCAGTTCGTCGGCACCGCTCGGCCACACCGGTACGAGCGTCACGGGCAGCGTGGTCTGGCTGACCGTGCGGTCGGGCGTGCGGACCTCGACGCCCTGCAGTCGCTGCACGGGGTACGAGGTCCCGGTCACGGCCTGGTCGGTGACGGCCGTCGTGGTCGCGCTGCCCGCCGCGTCGAGCCACTCCTGGAGCCCGGCCTGGTCCGGCACGTCGGACAGTCGCACGGTCGCCTGCACGGTCAGGTCCTCGCCCGCCGGGACCACCACGTCGGAGAGCGTCCAGCCGCAGCGGACGTCGACGCCGGTCAGCGACGGTTGGTTCCGGGCACCACTCGCCTCGTCGCCGCTCCACGTCACCGCGGGACACTCGGACCGCGCTCCGACCCCGGGCACCACCTCGAGCAGCGGGCCGCGGAGCGTCGCGGACTGGGCGGCGTACGTGATCGACAGGTCCACCGTGCCGGCCTGCGGGTCGACGGTCGCCTTGCGGGTCGTCGAGAGTCCGGTCGGCAGCGGACGGTCCTGCTGGTAGGCGCTCGCGGCCTGCGCCGTGCGGGCCGCACTCGGGGTGTCCTTGCCGCCCACGGCGCCGGGGAGCCAGACGACCCCGCCGACGACGAGTGCGGCGACGAGCACCACGCCGAGGGCACCGAGCCCGAGCATGCGGTTCGTGAGCCAGTCCGGGCGCTGCCACCGGCCGCGCGCCGGGGCCTCGGGTTCGCGAGCGGCGGCGACCGGAGGGCGTGCGAGCGGCCGGAAGACCGTCTGCGAGCCCGCCTGCCCGAGTTCGGGCACCGGTCCGGCGTCCTCAGCAGCAGGTGACGGGCCGGAGCCGTCCGCCGGGGGACCGTCGGACGCGGTACCGCCGCCGGGACGGAGTCCGCGCACCACGGTGGCGGGCCGCTCGACCTCGGCGAAGGACTCCGGATCGGCAGTCGGGGCCAGCGCCGGGGCGTCGGCCAGCTGTCGGGCGAGGCGGCGCAGGGTGGCCGCGGCGTCGGCGGCCGCGGGTCGTGCGGCCGGGTCCTTGGCGAGCATCGTCGACACCGCCGTCCACAGCGACGCGGGGACGTCGAGCTGCGGCGGGTCCGAGGTGACGTGGCGGTAGGCGACGGCGAAGTCGGTGCCCGGTCCGGCGAAGGGGGTGCGTCCGGCGAGCAGCTCGTAGAGCATCACCCCGGCGCCGTACACGTCGGCCGCGGGGCCCGAACGCCCTTGGCTGATCGACTCGGGGGCCATGTACTGCGGCGTGCCGAGCAGCCCGGTCGTGGTTTGCTGCCGGTCGGCCATGACGGACGCGATCCCGAAGTCCGACACCCGGACGTCGCCCGTGGCGCCGGGTGCCCACGGGGACGCGAGCAGCACGTTGTCGGGCTTGACGTCGCGGTGGGTGACGTCCTGCCCGTGCGCGGCGGCGAGGGCGTCGAGCGTCTCGGCGGTGATCGTCAGGGCGTCCCGGGGCGGCAGCGTCCCGGCGTCGGCGAGCAGGTCGCGGGCGGAGCCCCCGCCGACCAGGTCCATGACGATCGCGAGTCGGTCGCCCTCGACGACGAGGTCGCGCACCCGGACGATCGACGGGTGCTGCAGGCCGAGCAGCACGGTGCGTTCGCGGACGAACCGCTCGACGACGGCCGGGTCGGCGGCGAGCTCGGCGCGCAGCAGCTTGGCGGCCACGTGCTCCCCGGTCGCGGTGTGCTCGGCGCGCCAGACCTCGCCGGTCGCGCCGGTGCCGAGCAGGTCGACCAGCCGGTACGACGCACCGAGCGGTTCGCCGCGGCCGTACTGCGCCCGACCCTGCTCCGTCACGTTGCCCCCGACTGCCCCCGGTCGACCCCTCGTCGACCTCGCGTCATGTTACCGGCCGGACCCTGCGGCGTACTGCACGTCGATCGCGTGCTGCGTGAAGCCGGACCGGCGGTAGAGCGCCAGCGCGGGCTCGTTGTCGCCCTCGACGTAGAGCGCAGACGCGGTCAGTCCACGACCGGCCAGCCGGGCCGAGCCCGCGCGCATCAGGACCCCGCCGAGCCGACGCCCCTGCAGGTCCGGCCGGACCGCGACCGCGTAGAACTCGCCGACGCCGTCCTCGACCTTGAGCCAGCACGATCCCGCGAGCGCGCCGGAGTCGTCGCGCAGGAGCAGCAGGTCGTCGCCGGAGAACCACGGCTCGGCCTCGCGGGCGCGCAGGTCCTCGAGCGTCATCCGGCCCTGCTCTGGGTGGTGCGCGAAGGCCGCGGCGTTGAGGGTCAGCCAGGCGTCCTCGTCCTCGGGGTCGCCCGGGCGGAAGGCGTCGATGCGGTACCCGTCGGGGACATCGGCCCCGGTGGGTTCGTCCGACACCGTCGCCCGGAGCTGCAGCAGGGTCCGTACCGGCGTCCAGCCGTACCGGTCGGCGAGGGCACGGGCGGCCGGGTGGTCCCCGTGCGCCCACGCGAGGCGCGGAACGCCCGAGGCCGCCGTCGCGCCCCCGGCGCCCGGGGTGAGCACCTGCGCGACGAGTGCCGACCCGACGCCCTGGCCACGGGCCTCCGGGGCGACGACGAGTTCCAGCTCGCCGTCCCGGACCACGGCGACCCCGCGTTCGTCCCCGACCACCGCGGCACGGCCGGCGCGCACGTCGACCAGGGTCTGGTCGGAGAACGGCGGGGCCTCGCCCGCGGCGGTCGCGGCGGCCGCGAGCATCTCGACGACGGCGAGCACTACTGGGCCGCCAGCCGGTCGGCCTCGTCGTCGTGCACGTTGAAGCGGTAGCCGACGTTGCGGACCGTGCCGATGAGCGACTCGAGGTCGCCGAGCTTGGCGCGGAGCCGTCGCACGTGCACGTCGACCGTGCGGGTGCCGCCGAAGTAGTCGTAGCCCCAGACCTCGCTCAGGAGCTGCTCGCGGGTGAAGACGCGCGAGGGGTGGGAGGCGAAGAAGCGCAGGAGCTCGAACTCCTTGAAGGTGAGGTCGAGCGGCCGGCCCCGCACCTTCGCCGAGTAGCTCGCCTCGTCGATGACGACCCCGGAGGCCTGGATCTTCGAGCCCGACGGGTTCTTGGCGGCGCGTCCCGTGGTGAGGCGGATGCGCGCGTCGACCTCGGCGGGCCCGGCGCTCTCGAGCACGACGTCGTCGACGTTCCACTCGCTGTTCACCGCGGTGAGCCCGCCCTCGGTCACGACGAGGATGACCGGCGTCGTCGAGCCGCTCGTCGCGAGGATCTTGCACAGCGCCTTGGCGCTCACGAGGTCGAGGCGGGCGTCCACGAACATCAGGTCGCTCTGCGGGGCGTTGACCAGCTGGGCGGCCTCGGCCGGGACGTGGCGGATCCGGTGGCTCAGCAGACCGAGACTCGGCAGGACGTCGCCGGGCGCGGCTGAGGTGAGTACCAGGAGCTGGGCCACAGGACCTCCAGAACGAGGGGACGTCGTGGAGCCATCCTAGTGATGTGTCGGAAGGGGCCCGCCGACCGGCCGGTCGGTCGGGCGTCCCGGTCGGCGAGGCCCTGTCATGATGGAACGCGTGACCGAGCCCGTCCCACCCCTCGACCAGCGCCGCCTGCGGCTCACCTCCGTGCTGCCGGTCTGGATCCTCGCCGTGGTCGGTGCGGTGCTCGTGCTGGCCCTGACGCAGAAGGACTCGTTCGCCTGGCTCCTGCTCGTCTTCGTGCTCTGCGTGCTCGTGAGCTTCGTGCTGCAGCTCATCACCGCGACCAAGGACGGGCTGGTCGAGCGGATCAGCATCGCGTCCTCCGGCGCCTTCGTCGTCGTGCTCGTCACGGCCGTGGTGCTGCTGGCGCGCTGAGCCGCGCGACCCGAGACCCGCGACCGCGCGACCTGCGACCGCGCGGCACGCCCCCTGGCGCCGTCAGGCGTCCCGCGTAGACTCGCGGCATGGATTCGCTGCTTGCGCTCGAGCTGTTCTACGTGGGCCTCCTCGGCCTGGCGTCGCTCGCGATCGCGTTCATCTCGGTCGTCGTCGTCGTGAAGCTGTTCAAGGGTCAGCGTTGATCGAACTGCCCGAGGGTCTGGCGCCCGAACTCGTCCCGCTGTCCTGGCTCGTCGGTGTCTGGGAGGGCACGGGCGTCGTCGAGTACCCGGTGGGTCACGAGGACGAGCCCCGCAAGTACGAGTTCGGCCAGCGCGTGAGCTTCAGCCACGACGGCCTGCCGTACCTCAACTACTCCTCGACGACGTGGCTGCTCGACGACGACCACACGCCCCTCGCCGCCGAGATGGGCTACTGGCGCATCGACCGGCCGAACGAGCCCGGTGACCGCGGTCCCGCGATGCTCATGGGCGACGGCCCCGCGCCGTTCAGCACGGTGGAGAGCGTCGAGGCGCTCCGGAACACGACCGACGGCTTCGACGTCGAGGCCGCGATCATCCACCCGACCGGGCTCAACGAGCTCTACGTCGGACGCGTCAGGAAGGGCCGGATCGACCTGGCCACCGACGCCGTGATGCGCTCGCCGAACGCGAAGGACTACTCGGCCGCGACCCGCCTGTACGGCCTGGTCGAGGGCAAGCTCTTCTGGGCGTGGGACATCGCCGCGCTCGGGCAGCAGCTCACCTCGCACGCCTCGGGGCAGCTCGCGAAGGTCGACTGATGTCCGCCTTCAGCGGGCGCGACGGCTTCGTCGCGACCGAGGCCGGTCCCGCCGCCCACTTCGGCAGCCCCGTCGGTGAGCAGCGGGCGCTCGCCTCCGGTCGCGCGGTCGTCGAGCTCGGCCTCGGGGTCGTCACGGTCAGCGGACCGGACCGGCTGTCCTGGCTCAACTCGATCACCTCGCAGCTGCTCACCGGCCTCGCACCGGGCACGAGCACGGAGACGCTCGTCCTCGACCAGTCCGGCCGCGTCGAGCACGCCGCCCGGGTGGTCGACGACGGCGAGGCCACCTGGCTCCTCACCGAGCCCGCGGACGCCGCACCGCTCGCGGCCTGGCTCGACTCGATGCGCTTCATGCTCCGCGTCGAGGTCACCGACCGGTCGGCCGACCTCGTCACGCTCGGCCGCTTCGCGGGTTCGGCAGCGCCCGACGGCGTGGTCGTCGAGTGGGTCGACCCGTGGTCGTCGGTCACGCCCGGCGGATGGGGCTACGCCGCCCCGGAGGCCCATCCCGCCTCCGACTGGACCCTCCGCATCGACGTGGTCACCCCGGACGCCGTGTCTGCGCTGGCAGCGTCGGACATTCCGGTCGCGGGGCTGCTCGCGTTCGAGGCCCTGCGCATCGCCGCGTGGCGGCCCTCGCTCGCGGACGTCGACGAGCGGACGATCCCGCACGAGCTCGACTGGCTCCGCTCCGCCGTGCACCTGTCGAAGGGCTGCTACCGCGGGCAGGAGACCGTCGCCAAGGTGCACAACCTCGGGCACCCGCCGCGCCGCGTGGTGATGCTGCACCTGGACGGCTCGGACGGCGTGCTGCCCGCGCCGGGCACCGCGGTCGAGCTCGACGGCAAGGACGTCGGGCGGCTCACCGCGTCGGCGCTCCACCACGAGCTCGGGCCGGTCGGGCTCGCGGTCGTGAAGCGCTCGCTCGACCCCGCCGTGACGCTGACCCTGACCCTGACCGTCGACGACGTCGTGGTCACGGCCGCGCAGGAGACGATCGTCCCGCCGGAGGCCGGCGCGACGGCGAACGTCCCGCGCCTGCCCCGGCTCGGAGCCGTGCGCCGTTCGTAGTCGTCGCCGGACGCGGTCCGGCGAGACCCGGCCCCGCGGACGTCTTCGCGCCCGCACGACCGTGGACGTGTCCGCCCGGGCGAGTCTCGTGGCGCGGTGGCCGCTCAGGCGGGAGCGACGGCGGACCAGGGGACGCTGAGCTCACCGAGGCGCCACCGGTGCACCCCGTGCAGCACGGGCCAGCCTCGGTCGCGCATGCCATGCACCGTCGCGATCCACCGCTGGCGGGGGCCGTACGTGCCGAGCGGGGCGGCGACCGCCCACGCACGGTCGAGGTCGAGCAGGAACGCGTGCACCCGTTCCCCGGGGACGTTGCGGTGGATCAGGGCCTTCGGCAGTCGCTCCGCCACGATGCTCGGCAGCTCGAGGTCGGCGACGCGCAGGGACAGCGTGAACGTGTGCGGCTCGTGCTCGTCGAGCGTCACCCAGGACGCCACGCGGCCGACCTCGTTGCAGGTGCCCTCGACGAGCGCCCCGCCGGGCTGCAGGCGGTCCTGCATGATCCGCCACGAGTCGACGACGGCCGACTCGTCGTACTGCCGGAGGACGTTGAACGCCCGGATCACTGCGGGCCGGCGGCCACCGGGCGTCGGCGTCTCGAAGCCGCCGAGCCGGAACGTCACCCCGTCACGGGTGCCCGCGTTCGCCAGCGCCACGCGCGACGGCTCGATCTCGATGCCGGTGACCTCGACGTCGGGTCGGACCCGGGCCAGCCGGTCGCGGAGCTCCAGGGTCGTCGTCGGTCGGGCGCCGTACCCGACGTCGGCCACGAGCGGGTCGTCCGTCCGTCGGAGCGCGGGGAGTGCGGCGATCCAGCGGTCGACACGACGGAGCCGGTTGTACCCGGTGGTCCCGCGCGTGACGTTCCCGATGGGCATGGACCCCAGGGTACCGAGGCGTACCCGCTCGGTAGACTCGGACGCATGACCTCCACGCTCGTCCTGCTGCGTCACGGCAACAGTGACTGGAACCAGAAGAACCTGTTCACCGGTTGGGTCGACGTCCGGCTCTCCGAGCTCGGCGAGAAGGAGGCGAAGCGTGCCGGCACCCTCATCGCCGAGTCGGGCATCGTCCCCGACGTCCTCTACACGTCGCTGCTGACCCGCGCGATCCAGACCGCCGACATCGCCCTGCTCGAGGCCGACCTGGCCTGGCTGCCGGTGAAGCGCGACTGGCGCCTCAACGAGCGCCACTACGGAGACCTGCAGGGCAAGGACAAGGCCCAGACGCTCGAGCAGTACGGCGAGCAGCAGTTCATGGAGTGGCGTCGCTCGTTCGACGTGCCGCCGCCCCCCATCGCGGACGACGCCGAGTGGTCGCAGGCCGGGGACCGCCGCTACGCCGACCTCGGCGACCAGCTGCCCCGCACCGAGTCGCTGAAGCTCGTCATCGACCGTCTGCTGCCGTACTGGGAGTCGGACATCACGAAGGACCTGGGCGAGGGGAAGACCGTCCTGGTCACCGCGCACGGCAACTCGCTCCGCGCCCTCGTGAAGCACCTCGACGGCATCTCCGACGACGACATCGCGGGCCTCAACATCCCGACGGGCATCCCGCTCGTGTACGAGCTCGACGACGACTTCCGTCCGACGAAGCCCTCGTACTACCTCGACCCGGAGGCCGCCGCTGCCGGTGCCGCCGCGGTCGCCGCGCAGGGCGCCAAGAAGTAGCACCAGCACGACGAACGCCCCGCCGGACACCGGCGGGGCGTTCGTGCACCCGGGGCGGGCTCAGACGAAGTGGTCGGCGATCTCCTGCACGAGCGCCCCGACGTCGTAGGGGCGACCGGTGTCGACCCGCACGACGGGGACGCCCGGCAGCCCGATCGGTGCGGCCGCGTCGCCGTGCTCGTCCCAGAAGGCCAGGATCTCCGCCAGGTCCCCGTGCACCTCGTGCCGGACGGGCAGTGTGCCGGGCTCGTACCGGTCGCGCAGCCGGTCCGCGGCGGTGACCCGGTCGACCTGGCAGAACACCTCGACGGCGCGCGGTGAGCCGGCGGAGGCGAGTCCGGCCTCCAGACGGTCGCGGTCACGGGACGGCAGCCAGACGGCGTCGAGGACGACCCCGTTCTCGACGGCCCGCGCCATCGACCACATCGTGTCCATCGCGATCCCACCGAGCTCGCGCGAGCCGATCATCGGACCGACCACGTCGGCCAGGGGTTCCTTGATGCGGTCCTTCGACAGGAAGGGACAGCCGAGCACCTCGGCCAGGGCGGCGCCCACCGTGCTCTTGCCCGAACCGGGCATCCCGTTGACGACGATCGCGACCTGAGCCATGCCACGATCCTGGCAGAACCCGTCAGGCGGGGGAGGTCGTCACCGACGCGGCGCCGGTCCAGTCGCCGGTCGCCAGGTACTCGACCTTCTTCGCGATCGAGACCGCGTGGTCCGCGAAGCGCTCGTGGTAGCGCGAGGCCAGGGTCGCGTCGACCGTGTCGATCGGGTTCCCCTTCCAGGTCTCGCCGAGCACGAAGTCGAACACGCTCGCGTGCAGCTCGTCGACGGCGTCGTCCTCGTCGCGGATCTCCGCGGCCAGAGCGATGTCCTCGGTCGCGAGCAGGCGCGTGAGCTTCTGGGCCATCTGCACGTCGTGCGCGCCCATCTGCTTGAAGGTGCCGCGCAGGCCCTTCGGCACGACCTTCTCGGGGAAGCGCTGGCGGGCGAGCTGCGCGATGTGCTCGGCCATGTCGCCCATGCGCTCGAGCGACGAGCTGACGCGCAGCGCGGTCACGACGACGCGGAGGTCACGGGCGACCGGCGCCTGCCGCGCGAGGATGTCGATCGCGATCTCGTCGAGGCTGTTCGCCGCGTGGTCGATCATGGCGTCGTCGGCGATCACCTCCTCGGCGAGGGCGACGTCGGACTCGCTGAACGCCTGCGTCGCACGGGTGATGGCGGACTCGACGAGTCCGGCGATCTCGGTCAGACGCTCCTGGACGTCCTGGAGCTCCTGCTGGAAGACTTCGCGCATGGGGGATGTGCCTCTCTGATGCGTACCGGACGAGTGTCGTCAGCCCAGGTGAACGAACGGTGACCTGAGGCTGAACACCTCACGATCCGGGGCCTCGACTGCGCGGAAGCGGGGTGAACGGCGTCGGAACCCCGCGTGACGATCCCTACACTGGCGGCATGGACAACGCGTGGCTCGTGCCACTGTCGATGCTCCTCGGCGGGGTCTTCGGCGCAGGGGTCGTGGTGCTGGTCATCACGGCGGAGCGCACGGCCCGGGCAGCCGACGTCGCGGAACGGACGCTGCCCGACGGCGTCGCCGCGGTCATCGCCACGATGCACAACCCGGCCGTGGTCGTCGACCCCTCGAACACGGTCGTCGCCGCGTCGCCGCAGGCACTGACCGTCGGGCTCGTCGTGCGGCGGAAGCTCGTGCACGCCGAGCTCGTCGCCCTGGTGGACCAGGTGCGCAGGAGCGGGGAGATGGGGTCGGAGGACCTCGAGCTGCCCCGCGGGCGCAGCGGGGAACTGGTCGGCTACCTGAGCTTCCGGGCGGCGCAGCTCGGCAACCGCTACGTGCTCGTCACGGCCGACGACCTGACCGAGAGCCGCCGCATCGACGAGGTCCGACGCGACTTCGTGGCGAACATCTCGCACGAGCTGAAGACCCCCATCGGGGCGATCGGCCTGCTCGCCGAGACCCTCGTCGTCGCCGCCGACGACCCGGACCACGTGAAGCGGTTCGCCGGGCAGCTCATCACCGAGTCCGAGCGGCTCGGGGCCCTGACGAAGGACATCATCGAGCTGTCGCGGCTGCAGTCGGTCGACACCCTCGAGAACAGCGAGGAGACGTCGGTCGACAAGATCGTGCAGGCGGCGGTCGACGCGAACGAGGTCGTCGCCCGCGCCCGGGAGATCGAGATCGTGCGGGCCAAGCGGTCGAAGCTGCGGGTCATGGGCGACCCGGGGCTGCTGCAGGTCGCGGTGTCGAACCTCATCGCCAACGCGGTCAAGTACTCCCCGGACCACACCCGTGTGGGCGTCGGCGTCCGCTCCACGAAGGGCTTCGTCGAGATCGCGGTGACCGACCAGGGCGTCGGCATCCCGGAGGCCGACCTCGACCGCGTGTTCGAGCGCTTCTACCGCGTCGACCCCGCACGGTCGCGGGCCACCGGCGGCACCGGTCTCGGGCTCGCCATCGTCAAGCACGTCGTCGGCAACCACGGCGGCGACGTCCGCGTCTGGTCGCAGCCCGGCAAGGGCTCGACCTTCACGATCCGCCTGCCCGAGGCGGATCCCGAACTCACCACCGCACTCGAAGAGCAACTGGAAGAGCAGGCATCGTGACCAAGATCCTCATCGTCGACGACGAGCCGGCCCTGAGCGAGCCCCTGGAGTTCCTCCTGCAGCGCGAGGGGTACGAGACCGCCGTCGCCGCGGACGGCGTGACCGCGCTGTCGAAGTTCGACACCGAGAACCCCGACCTGATCCTGCTCGACCTCATGCTGCCCGGACTGAGCGGCACCGAGGTGTGCCGGCAGGTCCGGACGCGCTCGAACGTGCCGATCATCATGCTCACCGCGAAGGACTCCGAGGTGGACATCGTCGTCGGGCTCGAGCTCGGCGCCGACGACTACGTGACGAAGCCGTACTCGACCCGGGAGCTCCTGGCCCGGCTCCGGGCGGTGCTGCGTCGGCGCACCGAGGACGACCCGGGTGACAGCGGCATCCTGCAGGTCGGCGGGATCCGGATGGACGTCGAGCGGCACACCGTGTCGGTCGACGGGGTGGAGACGCCGATGCCCCTCAAGGAGTTCGAGCTGCTCGAACTCCTGCTCCGGAACGCCGGACGCGTGCTCACCCGCGGGCAGCTCATCGACCGCGTGTGGGGGTCGGACTACTTCGGGGACACGAAGACGCTCGACGTGCACATCAAGCGCATCCGGTCGAAGATCGAGCGCCTGCCGAGCGCCCCGGAGGTCCTGGTGACGGTGCGCGGTCTGGGGTACCGGATCGAGGGCTGACCGGCGACGCACCGGAGGCCCGGTGCCGGTTCCGGGAACCGGCACCGGGCCTCCGGTGCGTTGCGTGTGTGCGTGCCTGCGTCGCGCCCGTCCGGCGCGCGGCGGTCAGTTCGTGCCGCTGTCGCCCTCGGACGAATCGGTCTGCGAGTCGCCCGACTGGGTGCCCGGAGCGGTGGCGTCACCGGTGGGCTCGGAGCCGCTCTCCGACGGCGAGGTCTCCGTGCTCGACGGGGTGGCCGACGGAGACGTCGTCGGGGCGAGGGTCTGGTACTCCTCGAGCGCGCTGGTCAGCACCGGGACGTTGGCGGACACGCCCTCGGCGCCCGAGTACGAGAAGTACGTCTTGACGAGCGAGCCGGGAACGGCGTCGGCGCCCGAGAAGACGAGCTCCGGCTGGCCGGCGGAGCGCGTGCCCTGCGTCTCGGCTCCGGACTGGACGCTGGACTCGGCCTCGCTCGAGGGGCCGGCCGGGACAGCGGGATCGACGTGCGAGTTCGCCGGGATCTCGACCGTCTGGGTCACGCCGCCGACCTCGACGCTCATGGTGACGTCCTTCGACCCCGTGTTGATGAAGCTCCCGACGAAGCGCGCGTCCTCGCCGCCGTCGGAGATGAGCAGCGCGTTCCGGATGTCGATCGAGCCGGTGCTGACGTTCACGCCGTCGGTGATCTGCTTGATCTCCTTGGTGTGCGCGGGCGACATGAACTCGCAGCCGGTGGCGCCGAGCGCGATGGATGCCGCAACGGCGACGGACACGAGTACCCGAGCTCGCAAGAGATTCCTCCGGAAGATCACGATGTGGACCAGGCGGTCCGCGTCCATCCTACCGATCGTCGGGGGTGCGGGCCGCCCAGGCCCCTTACCCGAAAGGTCCTTGTGGTAAACTGGGGGTCCTGGGAACGGAGCCTGATACATGCAATTCGAGGTCGGCGAGACCGTCGTCTACCCCCACCACGGGGCGGCAACCATCTCTGAAGTCAAGACGCGCGTCATCAAGGGCGAGGAAAAGGTGTACCTGAAGCTGCGTGTCACGCAGGGTGACCTGACGATCGAGGTGCCGGCGGACAACGTCGACCTGGTCGGCGTCCGTGACGTCATCGGCAAGGAAGGCCTCGACAAGGTCTTCGAGGTCCTGCGGGCACCCTTCACGGAAGAGCCCACGAACTGGTCTCGCCGGTACAAGGCGAACCTGGAGAAGCTGGCGTCCGGTGACGTCATCAAGGTCTCCGAGGTCGTGCGCGACCTCTGGCGCCGCGACCAGGACCGCGGACTCTCCGCGGGTGAGAAGCGGATGCTGGCCAAGGCCCGGCAGATCCTGATCTCCGAGCTCGCCCTGGCCGAGAAGACCGACGAGGACAAGGCATCGACCGTCCTCGACGAGGTCCTCGCCTCGTAGCGCGGACCGCAGCTGGACACCACGACGACGACCGTCCTGCTTCCCGATCGGGTGAGCAGGGCGGTCGTCGTCGTCGCAGCCGGGTCCGGCACGCGGTTGGGCATCGGGGACGCGAAGGCGTTCGTCCCCGTCGCGGGCGAGCCGATGCTGAACCGTGCCCTGCGCACCGTGCTCACCCTGGCCGAGCCGACCTTCCTCGTGGTCGTGGCACCCGCAGCACGGCTCGACGAGTGCCGCGCCCTGGTCGCGGCGACCGCCGGACACGCGGTCGACCTCACCGTGGTCGTCGCGGGCGGTGCTGACCGCCACGCCTCGGTCCAGGCGGGCCTCGACGCCCTGCCGCACGGCATCGAGTGGGTCGGTGTCCACGACGCCGCCCGCTGCCTGACGCCGTCGGCGCAGTTCGACGCCGTGTTCGACCGTGCACGCGCGACCGGTGACGGCGCCGTCCCGGCCCTGCCCGTCACGGACACGGTCAAGCGTGTCGACGCGGACGTCGTGGTCGAGACCGTCGACCGGTCGGCGCTCGTCGGGGTGCAGACGCCGCAGGTCTTCCCGCTCGCCGCACTCCGCGCCGCCTACGCGGGCGCCGAGCGCTCCGAGACCGACGACGCGGGTGTGTTCCGGGCGGCCGGGGGAACGGTCCGCACGGTGCCGGGTGACGCAGACGCGTTCAAGATCACCACGCGGTGGGACCTCGCACGGGCCGAGGCGCTCGTGGCCTCCCGCACCGGTGCGGCAGCCGCGGCGCCCGACGTCCGCGTGGGCCTCGGGGTCGACGTGCACGCCTTCGACGCCGCGTCGCCGTGCCGGGTCGGGCTGCTCGACTTCCCCGGCGAAGCGGGTCTCTCCGGGCACAGCGACGGCGACGCGGTCGCCCACGCGGTCTGCGACGCACTGCTGTCGGCGGGCGGCCTCGGCGACATCGGCGGGCGCTTCGGCACCTCCGACCCGCGCTACGCCGGGGCCACCGGTGACGTCTTCGTCCGCGGGGCAATCGAGCTCCTGCGCTCGGCCGGTCTCGCGCCGACCTCGGTCACGGTCCAGGTGATCGGGAACCGTCCCCGCATCGGTGCCCGACGCGACGAGATGCAGGCGGCCCTGGCCGCGGTCGTCGGTGCTCCCGTCGCGGTCTCCGGCACGACGACGGACGGCCTCGGCCTGACCGGGCGCGGTGAGGGGCTCGCCGCGATCGCGACCGCCGTCGTCCGGCCGCGCTGACCGCTCCCGAACCCCTCCGTCACCCGGCGCGTCCGACGTCCTAGGCTTGGGGCGTGACCGTTCGCCTGTACGACTCCCGCGCCGCAGCCGTCGTCGACCTCGTCCCGCTGGTCGACGGACAGGTGAGCATGTACGTGTGCGGACCGACGGTGCAGTCGTCGCCGCACATCGGACACCTGCGCTCGGCACTGGTCTACGACGTGTGGCGCCGGTGGCTGACGTACCGCGGGTACCGGGTGACCCTCGTGCGGAACGTCACCGACATCGACGACAAGGTGCTCGACCTGGCCGCGGGCACCGACGAGCAGTGGTTCGCCCGGGCGTACCGCGTCGAGCGGGAGTTCACCGCCGCGTACGACGCCCTCGGGATCCTCGCCCCGACGTACGAGCCACGGGCGACCGCGAGCGTTCCGCAGATGCACGAGATCATCGCGCGGCTGATCGAGCGCGGGCACGCGTACGCCGCCGCCGACGGCACGGGCGACGTGTACTTCGACACCGGCAGCTGGGAGTCCTACGGCGCCCTGACGCGCCAGCGACGCGAGGACATGGTCGAGGCCACCGACGCCGACCCCCGCGGCAAGCGCGACCCGCGGGACTTCGCGCTGTGGAAGGGCGCCAAGCCGGGTGAGCCGACGACGGCGACCTGGGACTCCCCATGGGGGCCGGGCCGCCCGGGCTGGCACATCGAGTGCTCGGCGATGTCGCGGCGCTACCTCGGCCCGGCGTTCGACATCCACGGCGGAGGCCTCGACCTGCGCTTCCCGCACCACGAGAACGAGCTCGCGCAGTCGACCGCGGCCGGCGACCCGTTCGCGTCGTACTGGCTGCACAACGGCCTGGTGACGGTCGAGGGGCAGAAGATGTCGAAGTCCCTCGGGAACTCGATCTTCGCCGCCGACTTCCTCGCGTCCGCCCGTCCGGCCGTGGTCCGGTACTTCCTCGGCGCGGCGCACTACCGGTCCTCGATCGACCACCACGACGGCTCGCTGGCCGAGGCCGAGGCCGCCTACGACCGGATCGAGGGGTTCCTGGCCCGTGCGGAACCCCGGCTCGAGGGGGTCCCGCTCCGCGACGCCCCGGCCGTGCCCGACGCGTTCGCGGCCGCGATGGACGACGACCTCGCGGTGCCGCAGGCACTGGCCGTGCTGCACGAGACGGTCCGTGCCGGGAACGCCGCGCTCGACTCCGACGATGCGGAAGCGCTCGGGGTCGCGTACCATCAGGTGGCCGCCATGGTCGAGGTCCTCGGCATCGACCCGCGAGCGGCCCACTGGTCCGGTGGTGCGCAGGACGTCTCGGCCGCACCGCTCGCCGCGCTCGTCGACCGCCTCGTGCAGGAGCGCGCCGACGCCCGTGCGGCACGCGACTTCGCCACGGCGGACCGGGTGCGGGACGACCTCGCAGCCGCGGGGATCACCATCGAGGACACCGCAGCAGGAACACGCTGGAGCATCGCCTGACAACGGCCGTGCCGGACAGGAGAGAGCAATGAAGAACGTCTCGGGGAGCAAGAAGGGCCGGCCCGGCGCCGTCCGCTCCGGCCGCAAGGGCAACAAGCAGGTCGGCTCCGGCGGCCAGGGCGCGCAGGCGCTCGAGGGGCGCAAGCCCACGCCGAAGGCCGAGGACCGGCCGTACCACCCCGCCGGCAAGCGCAAGGCGGCGAAGGACCGGCTCGACGCTGCCCGCGGCCGTCACGGTGCGTCGAGCTCGCCGCAGCAGCGCACCGGCCGGCCGCCGCAGCGCAAGAGCGACGACTCCGAGCTCGTGACCGGGCGCAACTCCGTGCTCGAGGCCCTGCGCACGAAGACCCCGTCGACGACGCTGTACATCGCCGCCCGCATCGAGGTCGACGACCGCGTCAAGGAGATCCTGGCGCTCGCCAACCACCGCGGCGTCCCGATCATGGAGATCATGCGGCCAGAGCTCGACCGCATCACGGGCCACGACAGCGTGCACCAGGGTGTCGCGCTGAAGGTCCCGGCGTACGAGTACGCCGTCGCCGAGGACCTTGCCGAGCGCGCGTTCTCCCGCGACCAGGTCCCGCTCATGGTCGCCCTCGACGGCATCACCGACCCGCGGAACCTCGGCGCGATCATCCGCTCGACCGCCGCCTTCGGTGGCCACGGCGTCATCGTGCCGCAGCGCCGCTCGGTCGGCGTCACGGCGTCGGCGTGGAAGACGAGTGCCGGTGCCGCTGCGCGCACGCCCGTCGCGATGGCGCCGAACCTGACGCAGACGCTCAAGTCGCTGAAGTCGATGGGGCTCTTCGTGCTCGGTCTCGACGGCGACGGGGACGTCGAGCTCGACGCCCTCGAGCTCGCCGACCGGCCGATCGTGATCGTCGTCGGGTCCGAGGGCAAGGGACTGTCCCGCCTGGTCACCGAGACCTGCGACGCGATCGTCTCGATCCCGATCTCCAGTGCCACCGAGTCGCTCAACGCGGGCATCGCCGCGAGCGTCACCCTGTGGGAGGTCGCTCGGCGCCGTCGCGCCGAGTAGCGCCCCGCGCACGGACGCACGCGCAGGAGGCCCGGTGCCGGTCCACGAGACCGGCACCGGGCCTCCAGTCCGTCCGGTGCGCGTCCCGCGAGCGGGCAGGACACGCCGCGGGACGGAGGTCCGTCGGGCAGGACACGTCGCCCGACGCCACCGAGCGCGCCAGGTCTCGCCCGCTCGGGCGAGGGCGCAGGGGAGCGGGACCGTCAGACCGTCGCGCGCCAGTCCTCGACGTCGTCCTCGTCTGCCGTGTCGTCGTCGACGACGGGGATCGGCAGCGTCATGGACGACGTCGGCGGGTTGATGAGCAGCCGCTCGTCGCGGCGGTGCCGCAGCACGTCGTTGATGTACGCGGTCGTGGCCTCGGGCAGGGAGACCGAGCGCTCTTCCTCCTGGGACATGAACCAGCGGTGCTCGAGCAGCTCGTGGAAGACCTCCGCGGGCTCCAGACGTCCGCGCAGGTCACGCGGGATCGAGCGGATCACCGGCTCGAACACCCGGGACACCCACTCGTGCGCCACCATCTCCTCGTCGAGCTGGTCCCGCCCGTTCCGCGCCCGGTAGGCGTCGAGGTCGTTGAGCAGCCGCCGCGCCTGGTTCTCGCCGGCGTCGAGCCCGGTCAGCCGGAGCAGACGCCTCTGGTGGTGTCCGGCGTCGACGACCTTCGGCTGGATCCGCACCTGCGAGCCGCCCTCGGTGGTATGGATCGAGAGCTCCTCGATGTCGAACCCGAGGGCGTTGAGGCGCTCGACCCGGTCGTTGATGCGCCAGCGCTCCTTGACGTCGAACTGCTCGGTGCCGGTCAGCTCCTTCCAGAGCGTCCGGTACTGCGCGACGATCCGGTTCGACACGTCCACGGGGTCGGCGTTCTCGTCGAGGCGCCCGCCGGCCTCGAGGTCGAGGAGCTCACCGGCGATGTTGACCCGGGCCACCTCGAGGTCGTTCTCGCGCTGGCCGTTGGAGAGGCCGCCCGGGTAGAGCTTCCCGGTCTCGGCGTCCACGAGGTACGCGGCGAAGGCACCAGCGTCGCGGCGGAACAGGGTGTTCGACAGCGAGACGTCGCCCCAGTAGAAGCCGATGACGTGCAAGCGCACGAGCAGCAGCGCGAGGGCGTCGACCAGGCGCGTGGCGGTCTCCGGCCGCAGGGTCTGCGAGTACAGCGCGCGGTACGGCAGCGAGAAGCGCAGGTGCCGGGTCACGAGCACCGGGTGCAGGGGCTCGCCGTCGGCGTCGGCTCGGTTCGTGATCACCGCGACCGGGTCGACGCACGGCACGTCCATGCGCTGCAGCGTGCGGAGCATCTCGTACTCGGCCCGCGCGACCTCCTCCCCGGTCTCCTTGACGGCCGCGACGTACCCGCTCAGGTGCACGAAGCGCACGAGGTGCCGCGAGATCCCCTTGGGCAGGGCGACGATGACGTCGTCGGGCCAGTCCTCGAGCGGCAGGTCCCACGGCAGGTCGAGCAGGCCGGGGTCGACGGTGGCGGCGGTGATGGCGAGGGAGTCGGGCACGGTTGGCTCCTGGAGGGCGCGGCACCGGACGTCGGGCTCGTGGCGGCGGCACCACGCGCACGGCGTCCGGTGGGTGGAACAGCGGGAGCCCGCGCCCGCCCTGGTGAGGCGGGCGCGGGCGCCCGGGGGAACTGCGCAGACTACGCGCTGACGACTGCCTTGTCGTCGAGGCGCTCGCCCGACTCGGTGTCGAAGGCGTGCACGTGGCCCTGCTTCGGCGTGATGACGATCGTGTCGCCGATCGACGGGTGCGAACGCCCGTCGACACGGGCGACGATGTCCGTGCGCTGGCCGTTCACGTCGGCGTGGCCGTAGAGGTAGCCGTCCGCGCCGAGCTCCTCGACGACGTCGACCGTCACCGGCAGGCCCTCGCCCGAGGTCGACACGACGACGTCCTCGGGGCGGATGCCGACGGTGATGTTGCCGGAGCGCGCGTTCGACAGGGTGTCGCGGTCGAGCGGGTGGTTCAGCGTGCCGAACTTGATGCCGCCCTCGATGACGTCGGCCGGCAGCAGGTTCATGGCCGGCGAACCGATGAAGCCGGCGACGAACACGTTGTTCGGCTTCTCGTACAGGTCGCGCGGGGAGCCGACCTGCTGCAGGATGCCGTCCTTGAGCACCGCGATGCGGTCGCCCATGGTCAGGGCCTCGGTCTGGTCGTGCGTGACGTAGACCGTGGTGACGCCGAGGCGACGCTGCAGCGACGCGATCTGGGTGCGGGTCTGCACGCGGAGCTTGGCGTCGAGGTTCGACAGCGGCTCGTCCATGAGGAACACCTGCGGCTGACGGACGATCGCGCGGCCCATCGCGACGCGCTGACGCTGACCACCCGAGAGCGCCTTCGGCTTGCGGCCGAGGTACTGCTCGAGGTCGAGGAGCTTCGCGGCCTCCTGCACGCGGGTGGCGCGCTCCTCCTTCCCGACACCGGCGATCTTGAGCGCGAAGCCCATGTTCTCGGCGACGGTCATGTGCGGGTACAGCGCGTAGTTCTGGAACACCATCGCGATGTCGCGGTCCTTCGGCGGGACGTCGGTGACGTCGCGCTCGCCGATGCGGATGGCGCCGGAGTTGACCTCTTCGAGGCCGGCGAGCATGCGCAGGGAGGTGGACTTGCCGCAGCCCGAGGGGCCGACGAGGACGAGGAACTCGCCGTCGGCGACGTCCAGGTCGAGGGAGTCGACCGCGGGGCGGGTGCCTCCGGGGTAGAGACGGGTTGCCTTGTCGTAGGTGACGGACGCCATGAGCGTTCGATCCTTCCTTCACCGGCAGGTACGTGCCGGACGATCCGTTGTGAAGCGGTTGCCCGTGGGGGCCCCGGATGGTCGTCGTCGACCATCGGTGCTCATACAACACGAGTTCCCCCGCCAGCGCCAGTGTCCGGTCCGACCTGGTTGGCTGGTCCCAGGAAGGACCACTACGATCGGCGGGTCCGTCCGGCGTACGGGGGAAGGCGAGGCCGTGCGGACGTCAGGAGCAACGTGAGGACCAACGACGCATGACCAACCGCCCCGAGGGTGACGCACGCGCCGCGCGCAACGAACGCCGAGAGGCCGCACGGCAGCGGGCCCAGCGAGCACGGACCCAGCAGAAGCGCCGGCAGCGCGGCACACGCCTGGGACTGCAGATCGGGCTCGGGGTCGTGCTCCTCGCCGCGGTGGCGGTCGTCACGCTGGTGCTGGTCGACTCGGTGAAGCCCGCCGGCCCCGGACCGTCCACGATGTCGCAGGGCGGCATCACGATCGGCGAGGGCCTGCGCCCGGTCGGGGCGTCCTCGTCGTCCCCGACGCCCGACGCGACCGACGCGTCCGACCCGGTGCGGATCACCATGTACGTCGACTACCTCTGCGACACCTGCGCGCAGTTCGAGGACGCCAACAGCGAGTACATCGCGAGCCTGGTCGACTCCGGCGCCGCGACGGTCGACATCCACCCGGTCGCCGTGCTGACGAACCGGTCGCAGGGCACGAAGTACTCGCTGCGCGCCGCGAACGCCGCGGCCTGCGTCGCGGACCGGTCGCCCGACCAGTTCTACGCCGTGAACCAGGCGCTCTTCGCGCGGCAGCCCGACCAGGGCACCTCCGGCCTCACCGACGCGCAGCTCGAGCGGCTCGTCACCGGGGTCGACGGCGTGCAGGACGCGGCTGCGATCCGCGACTGCATCCAGGACCAGACCTACGCCAAGTGGGTCGACGAGCGCACGGCCGACGTGACCGGCGGCGACATCCCCGGCTCGTCGCTCGACGAGTTCCCCGGGCCGCCCCTGGTGCTCGTGAACGGCAAGCAGTACGAGCTCACCGCGCCGATCACCAACGACGACTTCCGCACCTTCGTGGTGTCGGCGGCCGGGGCGTCGGACGCGACGCCGTCGCCCACCGCGACCCCGACCCCCTCCGCGAGCGCGTCCGCCGGCTGACGTCGCGACCGTTCGGCAGACCGACGGACGGGAGGCTCCCCACCGGACCGGTGGGGAGCCTCCCGTGCGTCCGGGGGCGGCTCGTGACCCGAGCGTGCGGCCGCGACCCGCGGATCAGAGCTGGGAGCCCGGCACGCTGAACGTGTCGCAGGCGGTGGCCCCGCGCTCGTAGCCCCGCGTGAACCACGCCTGGCGCTGGGCGCTGGACCCGTGCGTGAACGAGTCGGGGTCGACGCGACCCGTGGCCCGTTCCTGGATGCTGTCGTCGCCGACGGCGCTCGCGGCGGACAGCGCGTCGGCGATCTGCGCCCGGGTGACCGGTTCGAAGAACGTCTCGCCGTTCGCGTCGCGGGTGGTCGCGGCCGAGCCCACCCAGGAGCCCGCGTAGCAGTCCGCCTGCAGTTCGACGCGGACACTCCCCGAGGACGCGCCGGTGCCGGAGCGGTCGGTGTCGGCGAAGGTGCCCTCGAGCTGCTGCACGTGGTGGCCCCACTCGTGCGCGACGACGTACATCTGGGCGAGCGGACCGCCGGACGAGCCGTACCGGGACTGCAGGTCGTCGTAGAACGCCGTGTCGAGGAAGATCGAGCGGTCTGGCGGGCAGTAGAACGGGCCGGTGGCCGCCGAGGCCTGACCGCAACCGGTGTCCGTCGACCCGTCGAAGAGCACGAAGCCCGGCGTCGTGTACGAGATCCCGAGGTCGGCGGCCTCGGTCGTCCAGTAGGCGTCGAGCGACTCGGCCGCGCCCTCCATGCGGCACTCGACCCGCTGGTTCGCGTCGCGGCCGGTGCGGCACTCCTCGGCGGGCTGCACCGTCTCGTCCTGCTGCTGGATCTGGGTGGTGCCGCTGCCGTCGCCGACGATGCCGCTCAGGTCGACCCCGGTGAACTGCGCGATGAGGAACACCACGATCGCCGCGACACCGACGCCGCCACCACCGATCGCCGCCGTCCGCCCGCGGCGCTTCACCTTCCCGCCGCTGAGCTGCGAGTCCTCGTTGAACGTCATGCCGCCGACCGTACCCGCAGCCGACCCGCGTAGCGTCCGGTGCGTCGGCACCGCCGACACCTGTCGTACAACAGCACGATCCACCCGGAAGGAAGCAGCACCATGGCCACTCCGATCAGCACCGTCATGAGCCCCGCCCGCTACGTGCAGGGCAAGGACGCGATCACCCGCGTCGGGGAGTTCGTCGCGCCGATCGGGAAGCGTCCGTTGCTCGTCGCCGACGACGTGGTGTGGGGCATCGTCGAGGACGCCGTCCGCACGAGCTTCGACGCCGCCGGGCTGCCGGTCGAGCGGGTCGGCTTCGGACGCTTCGCCACCCCGCAGGCGATCGACGACCTCACCGCGAAGATCCGCGAGACGGACTCCGACGTGGTCGTCGGCCTCGGCGGCGGGTCCGCGATCGACGCCGCGAAGGCCTCCGGGCACCTCGCCGGGGTCCGCTGGGCGAGCGTGCCGACCGCCGCCAGCACGGACGCCCCGACCTCCGCGCTCGCGGTCGTGTACTCGGAGGAGGGCGAGTTCATCGAGTACCGCTTCTTCCCGCACAACCCGGACCTCGTGCTCATCGACACGAAGCTCGTCGCGAACGCCCCCGTGCAGTTCCTCGTCGCGGGCATCGGCGACGCCCTCGCGACCTGGGTCGAGGCCCGTGCCGCGAAGCGCGCGAACGCCGACACCATGGCCGGCGGGCTGCAGACCGAGACCGGTGTCGCGCTCGCGGAGCTGTCGTGGCAGCTCCTCCACGACAACGCGCTCCAGGCGATCGAGTCCGTGAAGGCGAAGGTCGTCACGCCCGCGCTCGAGAAGGTCGTCGAGGCGAACACCCTGCTCTCCGGGCTCGGCTTCGAGTCCGGTGGCCTCGCCGCGGCGCACGCGATCCACAACGGCCTGACCGCGGCCCCGCAGGCGCACGGCCTCGCGCACGGGCAGAAGGTCAACGTCGGCACGATCGCGCAGCTCGTGCTCGAGGGGGCGCCCGCCGACGAGATCGAGGACTTCGTCGTCTTCACGACGAGGGTCGGACTGCCGAACACCCTGACCGAGATCGGGCTGACCGTCGACGACCGGGACGTGCTCCGGGCCGTCGCCGAGGCCGCCACCGTGGAGAGCGAGACGATCCACAACATGCCGTTCCCCGTGACCGCCGAGGCCGTGGTCGACGCGCTCGTGGCGATCGAGGGCATCTCGCGCAGCATCCGTGCCGCCCACGGGCTGCCGGAGCCGGAACTGTACCGCGCCCACTGAGCGCGGACGGAGGGGGTGCGAGCAGCATGGCGGCATGGCCGACCTCGATGAACAGCACCCCCTCTTCCTCCTCGCGATGGACCAGCGGTCCTCGCTCCTGGAGCACACCTACGGCGACGAGTCCGGCGAGCCCGCGGACGAGGCCGACGCCCAGCGCGTCCGCGCGGGCAAGCAGCTCGTGTACCGCGGCGTGCTCACTGCGCTCGCCGCAGGGGCCTCCCGCGCACGCACCGGCGTGCTCGTCGACGAGCGCTACGGCGACGACGTCGCCCGGCTCGTCCGCGAGGCCGGGCTGCAGCTCGCGATGCCGATCGAGCGATCCGGCCGCGACTGGTTCGAGCTCGAGTACGGCGACGACTGGCTCGCGCACGTGGACTCGTTCGACCCCGACTTCGTGAAGGTCCTGGTCCGCGACAACCCCGCGTTCGACGCCGGTGACCGGCAGGCGCAGGCCGAACGGCTCGCCGAGGTCTCCCGCGCCCTGCACGACGCCGACCGCGCGTTCCTGGTCGAGCTCCTCGTCCCGGGCACCGACGACCAGCAGGCGCAGGCGGACGACTACGACCGCGACGTCCGCCCGGGACTCGTCGTCGAGACCATCGGGTACCTGCAGGAGCACGGGGTCGAGCCGGACGTGTGGAAGCTCGAGGGCCTCGACCGCACCGAGGACGCCGAGCGCGTCGTCGCCGCCGTGCGCGCCGGAGGTCGGGACCACGTGCAGTGCATCGTGCTGGGCCGCGACGCCCCCGAGGACCAGCTCGACCGGTGGCTGCGCGTCGCAGCACCCGTCGACGGCTTCGTCGGCTTCGCCATCGGGCGGAGCAACTGGGAGGACGCGCTCGACGACGTCGTGCAGCAGGGGCTCGACCACGAGGCGGCCGAGCAGGTGATCGCCGCCAACTACCGGCACTTCGTCGACACGTGGCTCGAGGCGCGCCCCGACGTCGTCGACGGGGTGGACGCCGGCGCGGCCTGATCCCGTTCCCGCCGACGCCGGGTCGGTGTCGGGCGCGGGCCGGCGTCAGGTGCGGACGAGCGGATCCATCGTCGCCAGGTCCGCTCCGATGCCGACGTCGACGAGCTCGATGCGCCCGGCGAGCGTCGCCCCGGGGCCGGTGAGCAGGCCCGCCTTGACCCCGCCGAAGGTCACGGTGACGTCGGCGTGGAGCACGTGGTCGTCGGCCACCGCGCCGGTGTCGACGTCGATGCCGCTCGGCACGTCGACGGCGACGACGAACGGGGCGCGCTGGTCGCGGGCGAGCTCGCGGATCGCGTCGACGACCTGCCGAGCGGGGGAGCGCAAGGGGGTGCCGCCGCCGGCACCGATGCCGAGGATGCCGTCGAGCACCAGGTCGGCTCCCGCGGCGGCCTCGGCGGCGACCGCCGCCAGGCGCTCGGCGTCCGGGGTCGCGGCGGCCCGCAGGATGTCGGCCGCACCCGCGTCCGTCCGGTCCGCCCGGGGACCTGTCGGGCCGTCCAGGAGGCGCGCCCCGGCGTCCAGCGCCGCAGCCAGGCCCGCCTCGTGGACACGTGCGCCGACGCGCAGCACCGCCACGTGCCTCCCGTCCGACGCCAGCTGCGCGCCCGCGAACAGGGCGTCACCGCCGTTGTCGCCGCTGCCCACCAGCAGCAGGACCGACCCCGGGCCGTCCTGCGGGCGGACCGCCGGGTCGTCGAGCAGCTCGCCGACGATGCGGGCCAGCCCCGCCGCCGCGCGCTGCATGAGGGGTTCGCCCGCCTCGAGGTGCGGCCGCTCCGCCGCCCGGACCTGATCGCCGCCGTAGCCGTCCATGACCACCACCATGCCCCGGTAGCCTGGTCGCGCCATGTCACTCGTCCCCGAAGCGCCCCGCCCCCGTGCCGTGATGTCCCCGGACGGCCTGAAGCTCGCGACGTACGACTTCGGCGAGCCGGACGCCCCCGTCGTGGTGGCCGTGCACGGCTTCGCCTCCGGCGCCGTCCTGAACTGGCACGCCTCGGGGTGGACCCGTGACCTCGTCCGAGCGGGCTACCGCGTCGTCGCGCTCGACCAGCGCGGGCACGGTGCCTCGTCGAAGCCGCACGACCCGTCCGCGTACTCGATGGACCTGCTCGTCGCCGACGTCACCACGGTCATCGACACCTACCTGCTCGACGACGTCGCGTTCCTCGGGTACTCGCTCGGCGCCCGTGTCGGCTGGCACACGGCCGAGCAGATCCCGGACCGGATCTCGCGGGCCGTCCTCGGCGGGATCCCGGACGCCGACCCGATGCGCCGCGTGGCGGTCGACCAGGCGAAGGCGTACATCGCCGACGGCACCCCGGTCGAGGACCGGGTGACGAACGGGTACCTGCAGATGGCGGCGAACGTCGAGGGGAACGACCTCCGCGCGCTCGTCGCGATGGTCGAGGGGATGCGGAACAGCGTCGAGCCGACGCCGGAGAACGCCCCCGCGCAGCCGATCCTGATGGCGGCGGGCAGCGAGGACGGCATCCGGGACAGCGCCGTGCGGCTGGCCGAGGCGGCGCCGGACGCGTCGTTCTTCGAGATCCCGCGTCGGAACCACTTCAACGCCCCCACGTCGCGCGACTTCCGTGAGCGTGCGATCGCCTTCCTGTCCGAGGGACGCTGAGGGGGCGGTGCGCACCCCTGACGGGTACTGGCAGGTCCCCGCTGGCGGAGGAGACCGGGCGTAGCGTCCCGGCCATGGACTACAGACTCCTCGGCAACAGCGGGACATCGGTGTCGACGCTGACCCTCGGCACCATGACGTTCGGCAGTGAGGCCGACGAACCCACCTCCCACCAGATCCTCGACACGTTCGTCGCAGCGGGCGGCACGCTCGTCGACACCGCGGACGTGTACTCCGGCAACGAGTCCGAGCGCATCATCGGCCGGTGGCTCGCCGCCCACCCGACCGAGGCGCAGCAGGTCGTCCTCGCGACGAAGGGCCGGTTCCCCCAGGGTGACGGCCCGAACGACCTCGGCCTGTCCCGCCGTCACCTGCGCGTCGCGCTCGACGCCTCGCTCGAGCGGCTCGGTGTGGAGCACATCGACCTCTACCAGATGCACGCGTGGGACGCCCTGACCCCGATCGAGGAGACCCTGCGCTTCCTCGACGACGCCGTGTCCGCCGGGAAGATCGGCACCTACGGGTTCTCGAACTACCTCGGCCACCAGGTGACGAAGGCCGTGTACGAGGCGAAGGCACACGGCTGGGCACCGCCGGTGACGCTGCAGCCGCAGTACAACCTGCTCGTGCGGGACATCGAGCACGAGGTCGTGCCCGCGTGCCTGGACGCCGGCATCGGTCTGCTCCCGTGGTCGCCCCTGGCCGGCGGCTGGCTCTCCGGGAAGTACCAGCGCGACGAGGCTCCGACGGGCTCGACACGTCTCGGCGAGAACCCGCAGCGCGGCATGGAGGCGTGGGAGGCCCGCAACGGCGACGAGCGCACGTGGAAGGTGCTCGACGCGGTCTCCGCGGTCGCCGACGCGCACGGTGCCTCGAAGTCGCAGGTCGCCCTCGCCTGGCTGCTCGCGCGGCCCGCGGTGACGAGCGTCATCCTCGGCGCCCGGACGGTCTCGCAGCTCGAGGACAACCTCGGCGCTGCCGACCTCGTGCTCACCGACGACGAGCTGCAGGCCCTGACGGACGCGAGTGCCCCGCGGGTCGACGACTACCCCTACGGCACCGCCGGCGTCGCCCAGCGCGAGCGCCGCATCACGGGTGGACGCTGATCGCGGTCGGACACTGATCGCGGTCGGACGCAGAGCACGGCCGTGCGCGCCGGGCATCCGCCCGGCGCGCACACAGCGGGGACGCAGTCCGACCGGCCGGTTCCTGCACGTCCGTGCGGGTTCGCGTGGATCGGACCGGAACCGTGGACACGTCACCGGGTGCGGTGACACCATCGAGGGACGACCGGCTGGTTACCGCGTCGAGCGCGCGGAACGCCTCCTGATCCGCGTTCCGCGCGCCGGAGGGCCCGGGACGTCCATCGTCCGGGCCCTCCGTGCTCCCGCCGGAGGGCGTCGGCTCCCGCCGTAGGATCGTCCGGTGCCCGGTCGACGCCACGCCCTCGTGCTCCAGGACCGCCGAGCGGTGCGGATCGTCGCCCTCGTCCTGCTCGCCCTGGCAGCCGCCTACCAGTGCTTCTGGCGGATCGCCGACGAGAACACCGGCGGCGACGAGTCCACCTACGTCCGCGCCGGCTTCGCGTAGGTGCACGGCGCGTTCGACCAGAACCGCGAGCACCCGCCGACGGCGAAGTACCTGTTCGGGCTCGCGCAGCTCGTCGGGGGCGAAGGGGCCACCGCGCCCCCGGGTCCTCGTGAGTGCCCTCGTCGTCCTCGGCGCCGCCGTCATGTTCGTGTGGCTCCGCGCCGAGGTCGGCTTCTGGGCGGGGTGGACCGCCGCGGCGCTCCGGACGCTGACGCCCCGCGGCGGATCCGGTGCGCGGCTCGACCGTGTCGCGCTCCTCGACCCGGTGATGGTGTTCTTCGCCCTGGCCGCGCTCTTGGCCGTGTGGACCTGGACGCGGACCGGCCGGTGGTGGTGGCTCCCGCTGTCCGCGGTGCTCATGGCCGCCTCGGTGACGTCGAAGGCATCGACGCTCGTGCTGGTGCCCGTGTTCCTGCTCGCCCCGCTGCTGTTCCGGCAGTCGCGTCGGCTCGTCGTCGGCGGCGTCGTCTGGGCAGTGGTCTTCACGGTGACGGTCGTCGCGCTGTACGCCCCGATGGGCATGCGCTCGACGGTGCTCTACATGCTGTCCTTCCAGGAGGAGCAGAACGAGGACGGCCACCTCGCCGTGATCGCCGGGCAGACCCACCAGTTCGCACCGTGGTGGGCGAACTGGTGGTTCCTGGCGCAGGGCGTCGGGCTGCCGGTGCTCGTCGTCCTGGCCGCCGGGGTGCTGCTCGCGTTCGTCGTCCGTCCGGACCGGCTCGTGGTGTTCCTCGCCGCACCGCTCCTGCTGCTCGTCGCGTTCTACACGGTGGCGGCGAAGATCGCGCTGCCGACCTACTACAGCGCGTGGACGCCCTGGATCGTCCTGCTCGCCACGGTCGGACTCGGCCGGCTCGCGGTGCTCCGCCCCCGACCGCTGACCGGCGCGCTCGCCGCGCTCCTCGTCGTCGTCGCGCTCGTCGGCAGCATCCCGACCGCGCGGGCGGTCTGGCAGACACGCCCCGAGGGGGTCGGGCGCCTCCTGCCGCTGTTGCGGAGCGAGGGCATCCGGGACGGCCGCATCTTCTTCGGCGCGATCACCCCGAGTGACTACGACCAGTACGTCGGCGCGCGCGGTGTGCGCGACGTCGACGACGCACCGTTCGAGGCGATCGTGGTCGGCCGCGACCGGCGCTTCCCGCTGCCGCAGGAGGTCACGGACCTGCTGCGCGACGAGCGGTCGTCGTTCGAGCGGGTGCGCCTGGACCGCATCGTCGTCTGGATCCCGGACGGCGAGATCGAACGGGACGCGGACGGCGAGCTCGACGTGCGGTGACGGCGAGCTGCGGACGACGGCTCCACCTCGGGCTGCACGAGGAGCCGTGATCTGGGGCCGGCAGCGGGACTCGAACCCGCAACCCCCGTATTACAAGTACGGTGCGCTACCAATTGCGCCATGCCGGCTGACGCGCCCATCCTACCGGCGGACGCGCCGGGGGCTCATTCGCCCTGCTCGGAGAAGTTCAGCGACAGGGAGTTCATGCAGTAGCGGTCACCCGTCGGGGTGCCGAAGCCGTCGGGGAACACGTGCCCGAGGTGCGAGCCGCAGTTCGCGCAGCGGACCTCGGTGCGGACCATGCCGAGGGACTTGTCCTCGATGAGCTGGACCGCCTCGGGGCGGACCGACTCGTAGAACGACGGCCAGCCGCAACCGGAGTCGAACTTCGTGCCGCTCTGGAACAGCTCCGCACCGCACGCCGCACACGTGTACGTGCCGGCGCGCTCCTCGTCGAGCAGCTCACCCGTCCACGGGCGCTCGGTCCCGGCCTGCCGGAGCACGGCGTACTGGTCCGGGGAGAGCTCCTCGCGCCACTGGGCGTCCGACTTGTCGACGTTGTACGCCATTGCTTCCTCCTGCTTCCGGTCGGGGCTCGATGGTGATGCCCGACCCCTTCAGTAAACTCGCGACGATGTCCGAGCATTCCGTCCGCCACGCCCGCTGGACCCGCCTGACGACGGACGAACTGTACGGCATCGTGCGGCTGCGGATCCGCGTCTTCGCCCTCGAGCAGCGGGTCACCGCCGACGACTTCGACGGCCGTGACCGCGAGCCCGACACCGAGCACTGGTGGTTCGGAGCGGACGGCGATCCGGTCGGGTACCTCCGCCTCGTCCGGCCCGCCCCGGACGAGGACCACCCCGCGGCCAGCGAGCCGCCGGCCTGGGTGATCGGCCGGGTCGCCACCCACCCCGACCACCGGGGGCAGGGGATCGCCGGACGGCTGGTCGCGGGGGTGCTCGAGGCGCACGGCCACGAGCCGTTCGTCCTGCACGCCCAGGAGTACGTCGCGGGCCTCTACGAACGCCACGGCTTCGTCCGGTTCGGTGCGCCCTACGACGAGGCCGGCATCCGTCACGTCGGCATGCACCGCCCGTGACCGGCACGCGCGAGCGGTACGCCACCTACGCGGCGCGCATCGCTCCGGCCTCGCCGTCGTACGCGGCATGGGCACGCTCGGTCGACGACGACCTGGTCGCGCTCCTCGACGCGGTCCCCGAGCAGCAGCGGCAACCGGAGCTGGTCTTCGCCGTCGCACGTCGGCTGGGTGCCGACCCGTCGGACCCCGGAGCGCTCCGTGCGCTCGGCCGGGAGGCCCGTGCCGCGTTCGTCACGGCGCTCGCCGCCGCCACGGTGCAGGCCAACGACCCGCGGCGGCTCGGTCCCGTCGTCCCGCTGTTCGCGGCGCTCGCCGCGGCGGACCCGCGGCCGCTCGGCCTCGTCGACGCCGGGGCCGCCGCCGGGCTCTGCTCGATCCCGGACCGGGTGACGCTCGACCACCGGACCGGGGACGGCACGGTCCGGGTGCACACCGCCGTCGCCGAGCCGTCGGTGCACCTGACGGTCGACGCCAGCGGCGCGGTCCCCGAGCCGGCCGGCACCCCGATCCGGATCGGCGCGCGGGTCGCCCTCGACCCGAACCCGATCGACCTCGCCGAGCCCGGTGCGTTCGACCGGCTGGTCGAGGCCGTCCCGCCCGAGGCGACGGACCGCACCGCCCTGATGCGCGAGGCGGCGCGCGCGACGCTCGCCGTGCCTCCCGTCCGGATCCGTGGCACGCTGCCCGGCGACCTCGACCGTGCACTCGACGCGTTGCCGGACGGCGTCCGCCCCGTGGTGCTCACCACCGGGACCCTCGTCTACGTGCCGGGTGCCGACCGCCAGCGCGTGGTCGACCGGCTGGCAGAGCGTGGCGTGCACTGGGTCGCGGTCGAACGGACGGGCACCCTGCGCGGGGTGGCCGCGACGCTGCCCGACGACGTCGACCCGGCGGACCCGGACGCCTTCGCCACGGTGTCGCTCGACGGCGTGGCGACGGCGGTCTGCGACCCGTTCGGCGTCCGGGTGCGGTGGTTCCGGCGGCCCGGAGCCTGAACCGGGCTTCGCGACAGTCCAGCGGCGTGCCAGGGTCGGACCGCCGGGCACCCCTACGATGTGCGAGACCCGTGACCGAACCGTGACCGGAAGTGCCGTGACCGCCCTCCCCACCGACGAGCTCAGCGAGCTCGACCAGCGCGTGCTCGCGTTCGAGCACGACCGGGCGCGGCACGACCGCACGAAGGAGGCGGAGATCCGGGTCGAGTTCGACATGTCGCCGGCGCGCTACTACCAGGTGCTCAACCGCGTGATCGACCTTCCCGCCGCGCTCGCGCTCGACCCCCAGCTGGTCGGTCGGCTGCAGCGGCTCCGGCACGCACGCACCCGAGCACGAGCGGCGCGCGCGTTCGTCGCCCCCGCGCCCGATCCCCGTGAAGAGGAACGATGACCGAGAGATTCCCGCGAGACCGGTTCGACGACGTCACCGACGGCCCCCGGGTCGGAGCGCACCGCGGTGCCCGTCGTCGTGGACGCGGGTGGATCGCGTTCGCCTGGGGCGCCCTCGCGACCGGTGTGCTCGTGCTCGTCGGTGTCCTCGTGCTCGCGCTGCTGAACGGCAGCTACTCGTTCCCGGGGTCGACCTCGTCGCCGCGCCCGTCGTCGAGCTCGTCGGCGTCGGCCGCGCCGTCGGAGTCGCCCTCGGAGTCGCCGTCGGCGCCCGCCTCCGAGGAGCCGAGCGCTGCGGAGCCCTCGGCGCAGGGCGCGACGAGCGTCGTCGTGCTGAACGGCACGACGACGACCGGTCTGGCCGCCCGCGCCAGCAGCGCACTGACCACCGCGGGCTGGCAGGTCGCCTCGACGGGTGACGCCGGGACGACGGGGACGACGACCTCGGTCGTGTACTACCAGCAGCCCGAGCAGCAGGCCGTGGCACAGGGTGTGGCGAAGGCGCTCGGCATCGCGACGGTGGAGCAGTCGTCGGCGTTCCCGAACGCCGACGTCAGCGTCGTGCTCGGCGCCGACTACGGCGGCTGACGCGCGCTGTGTGACGGAGGTGTTTCGGGCACGTTGATTTCTGACGCGATCGGCGTGCAAGAACGTCACACCTCTTGCCTTGCCGCCGTTGTTGCACGAGAGTCATCGCCAGACGGCGATGGCGTCGTCCGCAACTGCAGCACCAGGGAGCAAGAGATCATGGCCAACGGAACCGTGAAGTGGTTCAACGCCGAGAAGGGCTTCGGCTTCATCACCGTGGATGGAGGGGGCCAGGACGTGTTCGTGCACTACTCGGCGATCGACATGTCGGGGTACAAGGTCCTCGAGGAGGGCCAGGCGGTGACGTTCGACGTCGGCACCGGGTCGAAGGGCCCACAGGCGGAGGCGGTCCGTCCCGCCTGAGCCCAGGACCACTCGACCGACGCGCCGTCCCCTCGGGGGCGGCGCGTTCGTCGTGCACGGCGCTCTGCCCGCCGAGCAGCCACCACCCGGGCCGACCGTGCCGGGTCCCGGCCGCAACGTGTCCTGGGAAGTCGAGCCGCGCCTCCCGACTGTGTTGCACTCACACCCGGCGAGTGCCAGAATCGGCGTTGGCACTCGCTTGCGCTGAGTGCCAGTACGACCCCCACGCACGACGTCCGGGAGGGACGAGAAACTCACATGGCTAAGATCATTGCTTTCGACGAGGAGGCCCGTCGTGGCCTCGAGCGCGGCCTGAACACCCTGGCCGACGCCGTGAAGGTGACGCTCGGCCCGCGCGGCCGCAACGTCGTCCTCGAGAAGAAGTGGGGCGCCCCCACGATCACGAACGACGGTGTCTCCATCGCCAAGGAGATCGAGCTCGACGACCCGTACGAGAAGATCGGCGCGGAGCTCGTCAAGGAGGTCGCCAAGAAGACCGACGACGTCGCCGGTGACGGTACGACCACCGCGACCGTGCTCGCCCAGGCGCTCGTCCGCGAGGGCCTCCGCAACGTCGCCGCCGGTGCCGACCCCGTGTCGCTCAAGCGCGGCATCGAGAAGGCCGTCGCCGCCGTCTCCGACCAGCTCCTCGCCAACGCGAAGGACATCGAGACCAAGGACCAGATCGCCGCGACCGCGTCGATCTCGGCCGCCGACCCCACCATCGGTGCGCTCATCGCCGAGGCGATCGACAAGGTCGGCAAGGAGGGTGTCGTCACCGTCGAGGAGTCGAACACCTTCGGCACCGAGCTCGAGCTGACCGAGGGCATGCGCTTCGACAAGGGCTACCTGTCGCAGTACTTCGTCACGGACCCGGAGCGCCAGGAGGCCGTCTTCGAGGACCCGTACATCCTCATCGTCAACTCGAAGATCTCCAACATCAAGGACCTGCTCCCGGTCGTCGACAAGGTGATCCAGGCGGGCAAGCAGCTTCTCATCATCGCCGAGGACGTCGACGGCGAAGCCCTCGCGACCCTCGTCGTGAACAAGATCCGCGGCATCTTCAAGTCCGTCGCCGTCAAGGCACCGGGCTTCGGTGACCGTCGCAAGGCCATGCTGCAGGACATCGCGATCCTGACCGGCGGCCAGGTCATCTCGGAAGAGGTCGGCCTCAAGCTCGAGAACGCGACCCTCGACCTGCTGGGCAAGGCCCGCAAGGTGATCATCACCAAGGACGAGACCACGATCATCGAGGGTGCCGGCGACGACGAGCAGATCGCGGGCCGCGTCCGTCAGATCCGCTCCGAGATCGAGGCGACCGACTCCGACTACGACCGCGAGAAGCTCCAGGAGCGCCTCGCGAAGCTCGCCGGTGGTGTGGCGGTCATCAAGGCCGGTGCCGCGACCGAGGTCGAGCTCAAGGAGCGCAAGCACCGCATCGAGGACGCCGTCCGCAACGCGAAGGCCGCCGTCGAGGAGGGCATCGTCGCCGGTGGTGGCGTCGCCCTCATCCAGGCGTCCGTCGTGCTCGACACGCTCTCGCTCGAGGGTGACGAGGCGACCGGTGCGAACATCGTCCGCGTCGCGATCGACGCGCCGCTCAAGCAGATCGCGCTGAACGCCGGTCTCGAGCCGGGCGTCGTCGCCGCCAAGGTCCGCGAGCTCGAGTCCGGCCACGGCCTCAACGCCGCGACCGGCGAGTACGTCGACCTCGTCGCCGCGGGCATCATCGACCCGGCCAAGGTCACGCGCTCGGCGCTGCAGAACGCCGCGTCGATCGCCGGTCTGTTCCTCACGACCGAGGCCGTCGTCGCAGACAAGCCGGAGAAGAACCCGGCCATGCCGGCCGGCGACCCCACGGGTGGCATGGACTTCTAGTCCCGGTAGCCGGAAGGGCCCCGCACGCAGCGCGTGCGGGGCCCTTCCGCGTGCGGGCGCCGCCGGCGGGCGGCCGCCGGCGGGCGGCCGCCGGCGGGCGGGCGCCGGCGGGGGGGCGCCGGGGGGGGGCGCCCGGGGGGGGGCCCGGGGGGGCGGGCCCCCGCCGGCCCGGCCCCCGCCCGGCCGCGGGCGGGCCCCGGCCGGGGGGCGGCCCCCCGGGGGGGGGGGGCGGGGGGGGGGGGCCGGGGGGGGGGGCCGGCGGGGGGGGGCCCGCGGGGGGGCGCCGCGGGCGGGCGGCCGCGTGCGGGCGGCCGCCGGCGGGCCGGCCGCCGGCGGGCCGGCGGGCGGCGGGCGGGCCGGGCCGGGCAGCCCTGGCTCGGTTTCGGTCGCAAGACTTGCCGCTCAGAACCGGCAGCGACGGCAGGTCATGCGCCCGCAACGACCGCGCGCGGCATGCCGTGCTACCAGGACGTAGGTGCTTCTCCCGCACGGGAGGCTCGGCTGCGGTCGTTCTCCACAGGTGCGCCCGCCTCTGGCTCGGGTGGTGCCGTGCGCCTCCAGGCTACGAGCATGACCACTCCGCGCGCACTGCCCAACGGCCTCGCGGAACGGGCCTTCACCGTCGCACAAGCTCGTCGGTACGGCGAGGGTACGAGCCGCATGCGCCGCGCTGATCTCCGGCGTCCCGTCCACGGCGTCCGCGTGCCTCGTGACCGCGACGCGAGCCTGGTCGACTGCATCGCCCTGGTGCTCCGCCCCGACCAGCGGTTCAGCCACACGACCGCAGTCAGCGTGTGGGGAGCGCCGGTGCCGAGGGAACACCGCGAAGGGTCGCGGGTACACGTGGCGACCATCGGCGGAGCGAGCCTCATGCGGCGTCCGGGTGTCACGGCCCATCGTGTGGCCGACGACGAGACCGTCGAGCAGGACGGCCTCCCGGTCAGCACGCCGGCCCGCGCCTGGGCCGAGTGCGCGACCCTCTTCGACTTCCGAGCGCTCGTCGTCCTCGGCGACCACCTCGTCGGATGGGCGGGACTCGCCACGATCGAGGATCTCGCGCGTGCGCTCCGTCCCCGCGGGCACGGGGTCGTCCTCGCGCGGGCTGCACTCGAGGCCGTGCGTCCGGGGAGCGAGTCACCCATGGAGACGCTGATCCGCCTCGACGTCGTGGATGCAGGATTCCCGGAGCCCGAGCTCAACCACGAGGTGTTCGACGAGCGCGGTACGTTCCTCGGACGGGTGGACATGTGCTGGCCACAGCTCCGTATCGCGCTCGAGTACGACGGCGACCATCACCGCGAGCGCGACGTCTTCCGACACGATCAACGCCGAGGGAACGGGTTCGCTGTCAACGGGTGGATCGTGGTGCACGCGACGGCTGCCGACGCGGCTCGACCTGCGGTGCTGTTCGAGCGACTCCGTCAAGCGTTCGCCGCCCGTTCCTGAGCCGGTCCGGCAGCTCTGATGTCGCTCGCTCCCACAGGTCCGCGCCGTGCTCCGGTCGCACGACCTGCCGCCTGCGACCGTTCGAGTCGCACGACATGCCGCGTCGGCCGGAGTTGAGCGGCAAGCCGTGCGACCAGAACGGGCGGCGACGGCCGGGGCCGGCGCGTCAGGCGGCGGGGGACTGCGGGGTGGGGGTGTAGTCGCGGGGGAGCAGGGGGAGCCAGACGCGGAAGGTCGCGCCGCCGCCCTCGGTGTCGAACACCTCGACGGAGCCGTTGTGCGCGTGCACGATGCCCGACACGATCGCGAGGCCGAGGCCCGAGCCGCCGGTGTCCCGCGCGCGCGAGGTGTCCGCCCGCCAGAAGCGCTGGAAGATCTTCTCGCGCAGCTGCGGCGGGATGCCCTCGCCGTGGTCGATCACGTCGATGTGGGCCATGCCGAGGTCGTCGTCCACGCCGATGCCGATCTCGATCGGGTCGTCGTGCGCGGTGAAGCGCATGGCGTTCCCCATCAGGTTCGTCACGACCTGGCGGATCTTGTTCTCCTCCGCCAGGACGATCGGCGGACGGGCCGGCAGCACGACGGTCGGCAGGGGTGTGGTCTCGTCGGTCGGTACGCCGCCCTCGACGCCCATGGCCCGGTTGCGGCGGGCACGGAGGCGCGCGATCGTCTGCCGCGAGAACGCGATCGGGCCGGTCGAGTTCGCCGACGGCGGGGAGACGGGCGTCTCGCCGGTGTCGACGTGCCCGAACGCACCCGGGCGGACGGCCTGCGGCACGCTGACGCCCGTCACGGCGTCCTCGACGAGGACCTGGATCTCGCGGTCGGGGTTCGACGCCATGGTGTCGAGTGCCGAGTCGCGCGCGATGGCGACGAGGTCGACCGGGCCGAGCTCGAGCGGCTTCGACTCGTCGATGCGGGCGAGCTGGAGCAGGTCCTGCACGAGCAGGCCCATCCGCTGCGCTTCCTTCTCGATGCGGTCCATCGCCTGGGCGACGTCCTCCTCCTTGCGGAGCGCCCCCATCCGGTAGAGCTCGGCGTAGCCGCGGAGCGACACCAGCGGCGTGCGGAGCTCGTGGGAGGCGTCACCGACGAAGCGGCGCATCTGGTCGATCGTCCGCTCGCGGTCCTCGAACGCCGAGTCGATCCGCTCGAGCATCGCGTTGAGCGAGCGGTTGAGGCGACCGACCTCGGTGTTCGGGGTGTCGGCCTCGAGCCGCTGGTTGAAGTCACCGGCGGCGAACCGGGCCGCGGTGTCCTCAACGTCGCGCAGCGGGTCGAACGTGGCCGTCACGAGGAGCCGTGTCAGCATCGCGCCGAGCAGGATCACCGAGATGCCGAAGCCCAGGAAGATGATCGTGAAGCGGCCGATGGTCTTGTCGGTGTCGGCGCTCGACACGGCGACGAGCACGTACCCGGTCTCCGAGGTACCGCTCGACTGGTTCTGCAGCGACGCCGGGATGATCTGCGCGCGCCACTCGTGGTCGTGCTGGCTGTCGTACAGCGAGAACCGCTGCGAGCTCTGCGCCGCGGCGGAGAAGTCGAGCGAGCGGATGTCCGGTCGGCTCGAGGCGCGGGTCTGGCAGATCTTGTCGCCGCGGGAGTCGTAGGCCGCGACGTAGGCGCTCGGCGACAGGACGATCGACAGCGTGCAGTACTGCTGGCCGTCGCTGATGTTCTGGCCCTCGAGCTGCTCGGACGTCTGCTTGACCGTGTTGTCGAGCTGCTGCATGAGGTACGTCGAGAGCACCGTCATGGTGCCGAGCCCGGCGACGAGCAGCCCGAGCGCGACGAGCAGCACCGTGATGCCGGTGATCTTGGTGCGGAGGGAGATCCCGTCCCACCAGTGGCTCATTCGCGTGTGCATGCTGCCCCAACGATAAGCGGCGACCGCCCGGTGAAACCGGACGGTCGCCGTGTGCCCGGCGTCAGGACGCCTTGGACGCCTTCAGCATGTAGCCGAACCCGCGCTTCGTCTGGATGATCGGCTCGGTCGAGTACTGGTCGAGCTTGCGGCGGAGGTACGAGATGTACGACTCGACGATGCCCGCGTCGCCGTTGAAGTCGTACTCCCACACGTGGTCGAGGATCTGCGCCTTCGACAGCACGCGGTTCGGGTTGAGCATCAGGTAGCGCAGGAGCTTGAACTCGGTCGGGGACAGCTCGATCTGCGCGTCGCCGATCGTGACCTCGTGCGTGTCCTGGTCCATCGTGAGCTCGCCGGCGCGGATGATCGCGTCCTCTTCGTCGTTCATGGTGCGACGGAGGATCGCCTTGATGCGCGCGACGATCTCGTCGAGCGAGAACGGCTTGGTGACGTAGTCGTCGCCGCCGACGGTGAGCCCGGTGATCTTGTCCTCGGTGTCGTCCTTCGCGGTGAGGAAGAGGATCGGCGACGTGTACCCGGACGAGCGGAGGCGCTTGGTGACGCCGAAGCCGTTCATGTCCGGGAGCATCACGTCGAGGATGATCAGGTCGGGCTCCTCCTCGAGCACGGCGGAGATCGCCTGGGCCCCGTTGCCGACCGCACGGACGGCGAACCCGGCGAAGCGCAACGAGGTCGTGAGGAGGTCGCGGATGTTCGGCTCGTCGTCGACGATCAGGATCTTGGGGCCATCGGTCATGGACCCATCCTCTGACCGTTCCCTAGAGGTTTCCTGGGAGCGGGTCGTGTGGTGGCTACGCGGCCGCCAGCACCTGGTCGGCGTCGAGGATCGTGTACGCGTACCCCTGCTCGGCGAGGAAGCGCTGCCGGTTCTGCGCGAAGTCCTGGTCGACCGTGTCCCGCGTCACGAGCGTGTAGAACGACGCCGGCAGGCCGTCCTTGTTCGGGCGGAGCAACCGGCCGAGACGCTGCGCTTCCTCCTGTCGGGAGCCGAACGACCCGGACACCTGGATGGCCACGGTCGCGTCGGGGAGGTCCACCGAGAAGTTCGCGACCTTCGACACCACGAGCACGTCGATCGAGCCCTCGCGGAACGCCTGGAACAGCCGCTCTCGCTCGTCGACCGGTGTCGACCCGGTGATCTCGGCGGCGTCGAGTGACGCGGCGAGGTCGTCGAGCTGGTCGATGTACTGCCCGATCACCAGGATCTGCTCGCCGTGGTGCTTCTCGATGAGCTCGCGCACCACCGGGGTCTTCGCCGGCGAGGTCGCCGCCATGCGGTAGCGCTCGTCGTCACCCGACGCCGCGTACTCCAGGCGGTCCTGGTGGGGGAGGTCGATCCGCACCTCGTAGCAGGCCGCCGGGGAGATGTAGCCCTGCGCCTCGATCTCCTTCCACGGGGCGTCGTAGCGCTTCGGCCCGATGAGCGAGAACACGTCGCTCTCGCGGCCGTCTTCGCGCACCAGGGTGGCCGTGAGCCCGAGCCGCCGCCGTGCCTGCAGGTCGGCGGTGAGCTTGAACACCGGCGCGGGGAGCAGGTGGACCTCGTCGTAGACGATCAGGCCCCAGTCGAGGGCGTCGAGGAGCGACAGGTGCGTGTACTCGCCCTTCCGCCGAGCGGTCAGGATCTGGTACGTCGCGATCGTGACGGGACGGATCTCCTTCGTGGTGCCGGAGTACTCGCCGATGTCCTCGGGGGACAGGGTCGTCCGGCGCAGGAGCTCGTCACGCCACTGCCGGGCGGACACGGTGTTCGTCACGAGGATGAGCGTCGTCGCCTTGACGGTCGCCATCGCCCCGGCGCCGACGAGCGTCTTGCCGGCACCGCACGGCAGCACGACCACGCCGGAGCCCTGCGCGAAGAAGGTGTCGACGGCCTGCTCCTGGTACGGCCGCATGTGCCAGGACGCCGTGTCGAGGTCGATCGGGTGCGGCTGCCCCGGCGTGTAGCCCGCGAGGTCCTCCGCCGGCCACCCGAGCTTGACGAGCTCCTGCTTGACCTGCCCGCGTGCCCAGGGCTGCAGCTCGATCTCCGAGGGGGAGCGCTGGTCGCCGAGCAGGGGCTTGATGCGCTTCGACCGGGTGACCTCGGCCAGGACCGACGGGTCCTCGGCGGTGAGGAGCAGGAGCGGCTGGCGCTCGAGCTCCTCGCTCGGGGAGTTCGCGATCGCCGGGGCGTCCTCGCGCTCCTCGCGCCGGATGACGAGCCGCCCGTACCGCGAGACGGTGTCGCGGATGTCGACCGTGACGCTCTGCGGGACCGGGAACTTCGCGAACCGCTCGAGCGTGCCGATCATCGACTCGGCGTCGTGCCCGGCCGCGCGGGCGTTCCAGAGCCCGAGGCGCGTGATCCGGTAGGTGTGCACGTGCTCCGGGGCGCGTTCGAGCTCGGCGAAGGCCGCGAGCTCGTGCCGGGCGTCCTCGGCCTGGGGGTGGGCGACCTCGAGGAGCACGGTGCGGTCACTCTGCACGATCAGCGGTCCGTTCATGACGGATCAGCCTAGGCGGCGCGGCTGCGAGCCGCCGCCCCCGTTGCGCAACGGTGGAGAACCGGCTCGCGGGGCACGGCTGTGCAGGGACGCGCGGCTCAGGCCTCGCTCTCGACCGCGACGACGAGCGACAGCGGCAGCGTCCGCTCCACGTCGACCGCGGTGTCACGGCCGCGGACCCGTCCGGCGGCGACCGACGTCGGCACGATCGAGATCGGTCGCTCCGACCCGTCCGGCATGCGGACGGTCAGCCGGATCGGCGTCTTCCCGCGCACCGCCAGGTCGATCTGCCGCCCGAGCCACTCCTGCTCCGGCTCCGCGTCGCCGCGCTCCGTCGTCAGGCGCAGGCGTTCCACGAGCGCATGGGCGGCCTGTTCCGGCGTCCGACCGGCGCCACCACGCCGACGGCCGGGAGGCGCGTCCGAGGCCACGGGACGGGCGGCGGCCGTCAGCACGGCCGGGTACCGCTGCTCCTCGAGCGCCGCGTGGACCACGTGCGGCGGGTGCGGGGCGGTGAGCGTCGTCAGGTCGGCGCGTTCCCAGGTGAGCTGGCGCAGCTCGGCGTCGACCCCGACCAGGTCGAGCTGGTCCGGCGTCCCGTGCACGACCGCCCCGCGACCGTCCGGCGCGACGTCGACCACGAGGCCGCCGTCCCGCGACGCCACCTGGTCGACGAGGTAGGTGAGGGGCTGCGGCACGTCGGTCGCCGAGAGTCGGTCCAGCAGCGCGAGCAGGTCCTCACGCGTGCTGCCGGCCCGGACCGCCCGCCGCACGGAGTCCTCGGAGACGCGGTACCGGGCGGCCAACCCCGGTGCCTCGAGGTCGGCGACGCTCCGGAGTGCGTCGTCGTCGGCGGGAGTGAGCGGCCCCGGGGCGATGACCGTCAGGTCGTGCTGCAGGTAGACGCCGTCGACGGTCGGCGGCAGGTCGTCGGCTGCGGCGTCGGCATCGCCGTCGAGGACCGCTCGGCCCGTCGCCGTCACCGTGCCGTCGACCGCGAGCCCGAGGACCTCGGCGGTGCCGGCGACGTCGAGCAGGACGGCGTCGAGCCACCGGGCGCCCGCCGGGAAGGCCCAGTGTCCGACGGCGACCAGGTCGTGCAGGTCGTCGTCGGCCGCCCGGAGCACGTCGTGCACGGCCGGGTCGAGCGAGCGCCACCACCGCCCGGCCAGGTCCACCCAGCGGTCCGGCCAGGCCGCGACGAGCCAGGTGCACCCCTCGGACGACACGGCCCAGCGCCCCTCGCCGGGGTGCGCGAGGCCGGTGCGGTCCAGCAGCGTGAGCCGGTCCGGCACGACGTCCGGGTCGGTGCCGACGCGCTCGCCGAGGGTCCGGGCGAGCGGCGTGCCGATGCCGCCCTTGACGAGTTCGCGGACCTCGCCGCCGTCGACCGCGCGGAGCAGCTCGGCGAGCACCGTCATCGTCGTGAACGCACGCTCCGCGCCGGTCGCGCGGGCGCGCTCCTGGTCGGCCACCTGCTCGTCGGGCGCGGCGGGGCGGACCGGTGCCGTGCCTCCCGGTCGGAGGTCGGCGACCTCGGCGTGGGCGGCCAGTCGTCCGGCGACGGCGTCGTCCACCGCGCCCGCCTCGTCGGCGAGGCCCAGCGCGACCGCCGGGGCGAGCGCGTCGGCGTCGGCCGACCCGTCGCGGAGGGCGAGGAGGGTCGCCCGGGGCAGGTGCTCGAGCGCGGCGTCGACGGCGTCGTCGGTGCGCAGCGCCTCGGCGAGGTCGAAGAAGTCGGCCGCGTGCTGCGGGCCGGACTCGGCGAGGACGGCCGCGGGCAGACGGCGGGCGACCACGAGCCGTTCCAGCTCGTCGTCGGACATCCCCCGCAGCCGAGCGGCGAGGTCGGCGGTGGTCGTCATCGTCCGCCGCTCCGGTCCGCGCGGGTCCTCAGCGGTCCGACCGGTTCTCGCGGGCGCGCTTGGTCCAGGTCAGTCCGAGCAGGACGAGGACCAGCACCATGCCGATGGGCAGACCGATGAGCGGGACCGCCATGATCACCGGCCAGGGCATCGATCCGTTGGCGCTCGGGACGGTCAGCCACATCACGACCATCGCGATGATGCAGAGGAGACCGGCGATGAAGATGCCGCCGATCATGAACCCGAGGACGCGTTCGGTACGATTGAACGTCACCGGGGTGTCCGCGGGTTCGCGCGTGTTCCCGGTGGATCGGGTCGGCTTGGCCATCGGCCCAGGATATCCGACGCACCACGGCCGTTCCACGACCACGAGGAGTCCACGCATGCCCACCGGCAAGGTCAAGTTCTACGACGACCAGAAGGGGTTCGGGTTCATCACCGGCGACGACGGTGAGCCGGTCTTCCTGCACGCGTCCTCGCTGCCGGACGGCGTCACCTCGGTCAAGGCCGGCACCCGCCTCGAGTACGGCGTCGTGCAGGGCAAGAAGGGCTCGCAGGCGCTGTCCGTGCGGCTGCTCGAGCCGGCGCCCTCGCTCGCGAAGATGTCCCGCCGCTCTGCCGACGACATGGCGGTGATCGTCGAGGACCTGGTGAAGGAGCTCGACCGGGTCAGCGGCGACCTGCGCCACGGGCGCTACCCGAAGAACGGCGAACGCCTCGCCGCGATCCTGCGCCACGTCGCAGACCAGTTGGACGCCTGATGGTCGACCACACGGAGCTCGCGCGGAAGGCGCTGCTCGAGGTCACGCCGGAGTCGACGGTCGGCCAGCCGGTCGGCACCGTGGGCGAGGGCGACGGCGTCGTCTCGGTCCTGTTCTCGAACCGGATGCCCGGCTACCCCGGGTGGCGCTGGACGGTCTCGATCGCGCAGGTCGAGGGCGACGAGCCCACCGTGCTCGAGGTCGAGCTGATGCCGGGCGACGGCTCGCTGGTCGCTCCGGACTGGGTGCCGTGGGCGGACCGGATGGCGGAGTACCGCGCCGGCCAGGCGGACGAGGACGACGACGAGGCGGACGACGAGGACGACGAGGACGACGACGAGTCGGACGAGGACGACGACCTCGACGACGCCGAGGAGTCCGACTACGACGACCCGGACGACGACGAGGCAGACGACGACGCCTCGGACGACGACGACGACGAGTTCGAGGACGACGAGGACGACCTCGCGGAGTCGGACGACGACGAGCTCGACGGCGTCGACGTCGACGCGGCGGACGACGACTCCGATGACGACGCGGCGGACGACGTCGCCGAGGACCCCGCTCCGGTGCGCTCCCGTGGCTCGCGTCGTCGGGCGTCCCGCGTCCGGCCGACCGATCCCGACCAGGACCTCGAGCTCGACCGGCTCGACCCGTCCGAGACGGACCCGGAGCGCCACGGCGCCTGACGCGCCACGGACGGACGGGAGGCGCGGGGGCCGCGGGGCCCCCCCCCCCCCCGCGGGGGGGGGGGCGCCCCCCCCCCCCCCCGCGCCCCCCCCCCCGGCCCCCCCCCCCCCCCGCCGCGCCCCCCCGGCCGGGGGGGGGGCGGGGGGGGGGCGGGGCCGGGGGGGCGGGGGGGGGGGGGGCGCCCGGGGGGGGGCGGCCCCCCCCCCCCCCCCCCGGCGGGGCGGCGGGGGGCCCGCGGCCACCGCGCCTCCCGTCCGTCCGTGCTGGCGCCTCAGTCGCGCAGCTCGCCGATGACGAAGTCGATCGCCCGCACGAGCTTCGCCACGTCGTCCGGGTCGATCGCGGTGAACGTGGCGACACGGAGCTGGTTGCGGCCGAGCTTCCGGTACGGCTCGGTGTCGACGATGCCGTTCGCGCGGAGCGTCGCGGCGACGGCCTTCGCGTCGATCGACTCGTCGAGGTCGATCGTCGCCACGACCTGCGACCGGTGGGCGGGGTCGGTGACGAACGGGGTGGCGTGGTCGGATGCCTCGGCCCAGTCGTAGATCGTCGACGACGACGTCTTCGTGCGGGTGTCGGCCCACGCCAGACCACCGGACTGGTTGATCCAGTCGACCTGGTCGTCGAGCAGCAGCAGGGTCGCGAGCGCCGGTGTGTTCAGCGTCTGGTCGAGCCGCGAGTTGTCGACGGCGTTCTGCAGGGAGAGGAACTCCGGGATGTAGCGGTCCGAGGCGGCGATGCGCTCGACGCGCTCGATCGCGGCGGGGGAGAACAGGGCGAGCCACAGCCCTCCGTCCGAGGCGAAGTTCTTCTGGGGCGCGAAGTAGTAGACGTCGGTCGCGGCGACGTCGAACGCGGCACCACCGGCGGCGCTCGTGGCGTCGACGACGGTCAGCGCGCCGTCGTCACCCGCAGCGCGGACGACGGGCGCCATGACGCCGGTCGAGGTCTCGTTGTGCGGGTAGGCGTAGACGTCGACGCCCTCGACGGGCTCGAGCGCGGCGAGCGAGCCGCCGGGTGCCTCGACGACGTGCGGGGTCTCGAGCCACGGGGTGTCCGTGGCCTTGGCGAACTTCGAGCCGAACTCGCCGAAGGACAGGTTCTCGGCACGACGTTCGACCAGCCCGAAGGCGGCGGCGTCCCAGAACGCGGTCGAGCCGCCGTTGCCGAGGACGACCTCGTAGCCATCCGGGAGCTGGAAGAGGTCGGCGAGGCCGCGGCGGACGCTGCCGACGAGGTCCTTCACGGGCTTCTGGCGGTGGGACGTCCCGAGGATCGTCGCCCCGCGGGTCACGAGTGACTCGAGCTGCGCGCCGCGGATCTTGGACGGGCCGCAGCCGAAGCGTCCGTCGGTCGGGAGGAGTTCGGCGGGGATGACGATGTCTGCCATGCGCCGATCCTAGCGAGCGGTATCCCACCGTCACCGACCCTGGACCGGCCGGACGGGGCGGACCCGACCCGCGCCTCCAGGCCGTGGAGCGCGCTCGTCGGTGCGGTCTTGTCGCACTGCTCAAGTAGGGTGGATCGGGCTGGGCCCAGACATGAGAGGCGGACCGTGACCGATCTCGTCGACACCACGGAGATGTACCTGCGGACGATCCTCGACCTCGAGGAAGAGGGGATCGTGCCGCTGCGCGCGCGCATCTCCGAGCGTCTCGGACACTCCGGTCCCACCGTCTCCCAGACGATCGCGCGGATGGAGCGCGACGGTCTGGTCGTCGTCTCCGGTGACCGCCACCTCGAGCTCACGGGTGAGGGGCGCTCGCGGGCGACGCACGTGATGCGCAAGCACCGGCTGGCCGAGCGGCTCCTCGCCGACGTGATCGGACTCGACTGGGCCTTCGTGCACGACGAGGCCTGCCGCTGGGAGCACGTGATGAGCGAGCAGGTCGAGGTCCGACTCCTCGAGATGCTCGGCAACCCCACGGAGTCGCCCTACGGCAACCCGATCCCCGGGCTCGCCGAGATCGGTGGACCGACGGCGGGACAGTTCCTCGACGGTGTGCAGAACATCGTCGCGGCGACCGACGGCACGGACGCCGTCGCGGTCGGCGTCGTGCGTCGCCTGGGTGAACCGGTGCAGTTCGAGCCCGAGCTGCTGCACCAGCTGCGCACCGCCGGCGTCATGCCCGGCCGTGTCGCCCGGGTGCAGCGCGCCGGTGCGTACGTCGCGGTCCGGGTGGACGGCGAGGACGCCGGCATCGAGCTGCCGACCGAGGTCGCGCAGCACGTCTACATCGAGCGGGACTGACCGTCGGGGCGCCGTCCGAGCCTGAGAATCGGCACAAGGTCACGAGGGTCGATCGCCGCTGATCAGGGGTTCGTGATCGTTCCGTTACCGAACCGTCGTTTCATCTCGACAAGGTAACGGCCCCCACGTACACTCGTCGAGTCCCCGGGCCGCCCACGAGGCCCAGGACCCGTGGCAGGACGTCTCGAACCCGTCTCCTGCCTCGATCGGAAACGATGACGAACGGATGGGGTCCGCCCCTCCGCCCTGACCCAGGCGGAGACGGTGACGAGACGCCGGAGACACCACCCTTGACGCAGACCGGTTCCGCCGCGGACGACCAGACGCCCGCCAACCCGACGAACACCGCGAACGACGCCCCGCTCACCCGGCGGGCCGCGCGCCAGACCGAAGCCCCCGCCCGTCGCATCACCCCCGTCCGCGACGCCCCGCTCCCCGGCGGCCGTCGCGCTGCGCAGGCCGCCCGCGCCGCCGAGACCGCCAAGGCGAGCAGCTCGGCCCGCAAGCGCCGGTTCCTCGCCCCCGTCGTGCTGACGGTCGCCGCCGGCATGTTCGGCACCGTGGCCGTCGCCCCGGCCTTCGCCGCGACGCAGCAGACCGGTTCGACCGCCGCCGACGCGCAGCGCCAGGTCCGCACGACCCAGGCACAGCAGTTCTCGGTGTCCGACGCCGTGGCCCTCGCCGGGACGTCGCGTGACGGCTACGGCGCGACCGCGCAGTCCACCCTCGACGCCGAGGCCGCGCAGAAGGCCGCCGCCGAGCAGGCCGCGGCTGCGCAGGCCCAGGCCGCAGCGACCCAGGCGGCGCGCGCGCAGACCGCGAAGCAGTACTCGTCGTACAGCGGCCCGTCCGCGAACGAGATCGCCACCACGGCGGCCGCCGCGAACACTCCGTTCTCGCTGCCGGCCGTCGTCGCCACCGCGAAGCAGTACATCGGCACCCCGTACGTCTTCGGCGGCGCGGACCCGTCCGGCTTCGACTGCTCGGGCTACATCATGTACGTCTACGCGCAGTACGGCATCAGCCTGCCGCACTCGGTCCCGCTGCAGGACGCCGCGGGCACCACGATCCCCGAGTCCCAGGCGCAGCCGGGCGACGTCGTCATCTTCAACGACGGTTCGCACGACGGCTTCTACATGGGCAACGGCATGATCATGGACGCGCCGAAGCCCGGTGGCTCCGTCTCGATCCGCCCGATCTGGACGAGCAGCTACCACATCGTGCGCTTCGGCATCTGACTCGAGCACCCGCACGACGGTGACGACCCTGGTGTCGTTCCCGTGAACACTCCCGGAAACCGGTCCGCACACCCTCGTGTCGGGCCGGTTTCCGACGTACCCTGGTGCTGCACCGGTCCGATCCGGCCCGAACACGGGAGACCTCATGTCAGCGTTCCGCACGACCCGCACCACGGGTCGGCGCGCGCTCGTGGACATACGGTCGACCGCCCCCTGCGTGCACCATCACGCCCCTGTCTGACGAGAGCACTGCCCATCCGGGTGGTGCTCTTCGTGGTTCAGGGCGTGGTCACAGGTCGCGGTCCCCTGTCGACGTCGATCGACCCGACGCACCCGCAGCGCCTGGAAGCCGTCCAGGCACCGTCGGAAGGGAACCCATGCGCACTCTCGTCCTCAACGCCGGTTACGAGCCCCTCGCGGTGATCTCGGACCGACGGGCCCTCGTGCTGGTCATGAACCAGAAGGCCGCCGTCATCGCCGCCGACCTCGACCACCCGGTCTCGGGGTCCTCCGCGAGCTTCGATCGTCCGTCCGTCATCATCCTGACCCGCTACGTGCGGATCCCGCACGCGAGACTCGTGCCGGTCTCGCGCCGCGGGGTGCTGCGGCGTGACGCCAACCGCTGTGCCTACTGCGACCGGCACGCCACCACGATCGACCACGTGCAGCCCCGGTCGCGCGGCGGCCAGGACTCGTGGGAGAACCTCGTCGCCTGCTGCCTGGCCTGCAACAACACGAAGGGCGACCGCACCCCGCAGGAGATGGGGTGGCGGCTGCGCTTCCGGCCGAAGGCGCCGCACGGTGCGTCCTGGGTGGTGCGGGGGATCGAGCGCCCGCAGTCGGAGTGGGACGAGTACCTGGTGGCCGCGTAGCGCCGGCCCGGCGTCGCGACGGACGGGAGGCGCGTGGCGGGGCCGCCCCGTGCCTCCCGTCCGTCGCGTGGTCGCGCTGGCGTGCGCACGGTTGCTTGCATGGACCGTCCCACGCGTGGGAGACCGATCCGCTCGTGGGGTGACGTTCCTCCGAGCCTCCGATGCGCGGAACGTCCTCCCATCGCGCGAGTGATGGGAAGGAACGGGCAGGCGTAGCGTGCGAGCCATGAGCGAGACGCCCGTGATCGACGACGCCACGATCGAGGACCTCCGTGCCCGACTCCGCGCGACCCGCTGGCCGGACGCACCCGCCGGCACCGGGTGGTCGCTCGGCGTCGACGTGGACGAGCTCCGGCCGCTGGTCGAGTACTGGGCCGACGGGTTCGACTTCGACGGGCACCGGGAGCAGCTCGCCGCGCTGCCGTCCGAGTGGCACGTCGTCGACGGCGTCCGGGTGCACGTGCTCCACGCGCGATCCGGCCGTCCCGACGCCCTCCCGCTGCTGCTCGCCCACGGGTGGCCGGACTCCGGGTGGCGGTTCCGCAAGGTCCTGCCGATGCTCGTCGAGGCCGGGTTCGACGTCGTCGTGCCGGACATGCCCGGGTACGGGTTCTCGGACGCACCACCGCGCGTGCTCGACGCCCGCGAGGTGGCCGGCATGTGGGCGACGTTGATGACGGAGCTCGGGTACGACCGGTTCGCGGCGTCCGGCGGGGACATCGGGACGCACGTCGTCCGGTACCTCGCACTCGACCACCCCGACCGTGTTGTCGCCGTGCACCGGATCGACGGCGGGCTGGCGTGGCCCGGGATCGACACCACGGAGCTGTCCCCGGCGGAGCGGGCCTTCGTGCAGGAGACCGAGCGGTGGCGGACCGCCGAGGGCGCCTACGCGATGATGCACCGCACGAAGCCGCAGACCGCCGCCGTCGGGCTGACCGACTCACCCGCGGGTCTCGCTGCGTGGATCGTCGAGAAGCTCCGGTCGTGGAGTGACTGCGGCGGCGACCTGTGGTCGGTGTACACGCAGGACGAGGTCCTGGCGCTGCTGACCGAGTACTGGGCGACGGCGACGATCGGGTCCTCCATGCGGATGTACCACGCGAACGCGGCGATCCCCGCTGCGCAACTGCGCCGACGGGTGGAGGTGCCGTCGGGGTTCTCGGTGTTCCCGGGCGACATCGTGCGGGCTCCGCGGGAGTGGCTCGAGCGCACGACGAACCTCGTGCACCACCACGAACTCGACCGGGGCGGGCACTTCGCGCCGTTCGAGCAGCCGGAGCTGTTCGTGGACGAGGTCTGCGTGTTCCTGGAGCCGTACCGCCGCTAGAGTGGACGGGCCAGCCTCTGTAGCTCAATGGAAGAGCAGTTCCGTCCTAAGGAAACGGTTGGGGGTTCGAGTCCCTCCAGGGGCACCACGTCGTCCGGGGGCACCGCGTCGAGCGCGGGTTCGCGTCCCTGCGGTGCTCGTCCAGGGGCACCGATCGTTGCACCAGCCGTCGTCTGGGCCGGAACGGGTTCTCCACAACCGTCGCCCTGGACGGTAGCCCGGGCCCAGCGCCCCGTACGATTGACCCGTGTCCAAGGTCCTGAGCAGTCTCCCCGTCGGCGAACGAGTCGGCATCGCGTTCTCCGGAGGTCTCGACACCTCCTGCGCGGTCGCCTGGATGCGCGAGAAGGGAGCGGTGCCCTGCACGTACACGGCCGACATCGGCCAGTACGACGAGCCGGACATCGACGCCGTCCCGGGTCGCGCGAAGGAGTACGGCGCCGAGATCGCCCGCATAGTCGACGCGAAGAGCGCCCTGGTCGAAGAAGGCCTCGTCGCCCTGCAGACCGGTGCCTTCCACATCCGCTCCGGCGGCAAGACCTACTTCAACACGACGCCGCTCGGCCGCGCGGTGACGGGCACGATGCTCGTCCGCGCCATGAAGGAGGACGGCGTCGACATCTGGGGCGACGGCTCCACCTACAAGGGCAACGACATCGAGCGGTTCTACCGCTACGGCCTGATGGCCAACCCGCGGCTGCGCGTCTACAAGCCGTGGCTCGACACCGAGTTCGTCGAGGAGCTCGGCGGTCGCAAGGAGATGAGCGAGTGGCTCGTCGCCCGTGGCTTCCCGTACCGCGACTCCACCGAGAAGGCCTACTCGACCGACGCGAACATCTGGGGAGCGACGCACGAGGCGAAGAGCCTCGAGGAGCTCTCGAGCGGTCTGGACATCGTCGAGCCGATCATGGGCGTCGCCGCCTGGCGTGACGACGTCGAGGTCGCCACCGAAGAGGTCTCGGTCCGCTTCGAGGCCGGCCGCCCGGTCGCCATCAACGGCGTCGAGTACGCCGACGCCGTCGCACTCGTGTACGAGGCGAACGCCATCGGTGGTCGCCACGGCCTCGGCGCGAGCGACCAGATCGAGAACCGCATCATCGAGGCCAAGAGTCGCGGTATCTATGAGGCGCCGGGCATGGCCCTGCTGCACATCGCCTACGAGCGTCTGCTCAACGCGATCCACAACGAGGACACCGTCGCGGCGTACCACAACGAGGGTCGTCGTCTCGGACGTCTGATGTACGAGGGCCGGTGGCTCGACCCGCAGTCCCTCATGCTGCGCGAGTCGCTGCAGCGCTGGGTCGCCTCCGCCGTCACCGGTGAGGTCACGCTGCGCCTGCGGCGCGGTGACGACTACACGATCCTGGACACCACGGGTCCGGCGCTGTCGTACCACCCGGACAAGCTCTCGATGGAGCGTGTCGGCGACGCAGCGTTCGGTCCGGACGACCGCATCGGGCAGCTCACGATGCGCAACCTCGACATCGCGGACTCGCGCTCGCGCCTCGAGCAGTACGCAGCGGCCGGGCTGATCGGCGGCGCGACGGGCGAACTCGTCGGCGAGCTGCAGTCGGGCGAGGCCGAGGAGATCCTCGGCGGAGCCGTCGTGTCCAGCGAGGACGAGGCACTCGGCCGCGCGACGGACGCCGCGTCCGAGGGCGCCGCCTTCGACTCCGGTACCGACTGACACGCACCGCACCGACACGAACGGGAGCCCCTGCCACGCGCGGGGGCTCCCGTTCGTCGTCCGTGGCGTGCGTCGGGAGAGGGCGTGTGGCTCTTCCGAGCCGCGTGCACACGCGTGCTTCGACGTTGCGCGCGTCGAACGACGTGCGCGGTGTCGTCCTGTGCGCCTGCATCGGTCGCGGGTGCATCGGCCGACATCGCGCGGGTCGATCGACGGGTGCTTCGGCGCGGGACGTCCCGTGCATCGGGAGTAGGGGTGGGGTCATGCGACATCACCGTCGTCGTGCGACAGCGGCGGTGTCGTTTCGGCCGATCCGGCACGAGCGAAGTCGGTTCGTGCGACTTGTCCGTCGTCGTGCGACAGCGGCGGTGTCGTACGACAGCGCCACGCTGCCGCGACCAGCCGCGGTCGCACCCACACGACGGACGGGAGGCGCGGTACCGACCGGCACCGCGCCTCCCGTCCGTCCCGTGGGAGCCGCTACCGCCGCTCGGCGGTCTCCGGCCGCTTCTGGCGCCACGGCTCCGCCGGCCGGTCCGGACCGCCCCACACCTGCACGGCGCCCCAGGCCGCTGCGAGGAGCGGCACCGAGATGATCGCGCCGGTGATGCCCGCGAGCACGGTGCCCGCGGTCAGGCCGATCAGGATCACCAGGCCGTGCAGCTTGAGCGTCTTGCCCATCAGCACCGGCTGCAGCAGGTTGCCCTCGAGCTGGTTGACGAGCACCACGATGCCCACGACGATCAGCGCGGCCACGGGGCCGTTCGCCACGAGGGCGACGAGCGCGGCGAGGATGCCCGCGGCGGTGGCGCCGACGATCGGGATGAACGCGGTGATGAACACGACGACGGCGAGGGGGAGCGCGAGCGGCACCCCGACGATCGCCAGCCCGACGCCGATGCCGATCGCGTCGACCGCCGCGACGCTCGCCGTGCCGCGGACGTAGCCGCCGAGGGTCTGCACGACGCGGTCACCGACGCGGCGTGCACGCGCGTACCGGGCGCCGGTGAACGGACGGAGCAGGAACTCCCAGATCGCCGGCCCGTCCTTGAGGAAGAAGAACAGCACGACGATCATCAGCACCAGGCCGGTCAGGAAGTTCGCGGTGGCCGACGCCCCGGCCAGGGCACCCGACCCGAACTGCGAGCTGGTCAGGAAGTCCTGGACGCCGTTCACCACCTGGTCGACCTGCTGGTCGGAGATCGAGAACGGCAGGTGTGCGACGGTGTCCTGCAGCTGCTGGAAACCGCTGATCGCCGACTTCTGCAGGTCGGGCCACTGCGAGATGACCGCGACGACGATCAGCCAACCGACGAGGCCGAGCACGACGAGGACGCCGAGCAGGACCGCGAGGGTCGCGAGCACCGAGGGCACCTTGTGCCGTCGGAGCCAGGACACGACCGGGTGCATGGCGGACGCGATGATCAGGGCGAGGAGCACCGGGATCGTCACGACGCTCAGGGTCGCGGCGGCGTACACGATGCCGATCGCGATCACGAGCACGACGATCACCTGCAGGCATCGGGTCGCGAGACTGCCGAACCCGTCGGTCCACTTGCGGGCGAGTGGACCCGGTGTCGCGTCGGACGTGGTGGGGTGGTTGCCGAACAGGGGCATGAGGCTCCTCGGTGGTGGTGCGGAGCCTCCACGGTACCGACGCAGCCGACCCGCGGTCCCGACGCAGCCGACCCGCGGCCGCGGACGTCCGGGGACGCCGCTAAGCGCATCGACCTGGACGCGCTCCTGTCCCGCTTCTACGCTGGGGCCACCGGGTTCACTCACAGGGTCCCGTCGTCACGATGCCCTCGCGGTCCGCGGGGTCTGGCACAGCGGGACGGCCCGGTCGGACCCGAGGTGAGCAACACCTCGATGAAGGGCTGGTCCTCATGACCGCCACGTACTCGTGCTCCACGCACCTCGACTTCCCGGCGGGGCACACCCGCACCCCCGTCTCCACCTTCGCTGCCACGACCCTGCAGGTGCTCTCGTGACGCCCCGTCCCGTCGAGGACTGGCACCGTCACGGCATGCGCTCACCCGAGGAGGTCGCCGAGCTGATCGCCGACCGCGTCGGCGGCACCTCGGACGCCTCCGTGCCCGCCGGTCCCGAGCACGACGAACCCTCGTACGCGGACTTCCTCGGCGAGCAGGTCTGACGCGGCCCCCGGACGGGGGCTCGCGCCGTCCTGCCTGCGCGCGGAAGATCCTCGGCAGGGGCCGTGTGGCCCGTCCCGTCTCACCAACGGGACCCGGATCAGGGAGGACCCGACGTGCACGACCACGACACCCATCCGTTCGACCGTCACGTCGGTCCGCCGCACGTCGAACGCTTCCGGCTCACCCGGACCGACGAGATGCTCCGCGTGGTCTGCACGTGCGCGATCGGTGCCGACCACGACAACACCATCCGGCACCCCGCCGCCCCGACGGTCGCCTGAGTCGAACGGGTGAACACCAGCCGCGTGCCTCCGGTGAATCCGGTCGTGCGCGACGGTGCGGCGGGATACTGGTGGGGTGCGTGAACTCCAAGCCACCATCGCTGCGGACCTCGACGTCCAGCCGACCATCGACCCCGAGCAGGAGGTCGCCCGCCGTGTCGCGTTCCTGCGTGACTACCTGACAACGACCGGCGCGAAGGGGTTCGTCCTCGCCGTCAGCGGCGGTCAGGACTCCACGCTCGCGGGACGGCTCACCCAGCTGGCCGTCGAGTCCCTCCGCGCCGAGGGACGTGAGGCCGAGTTCGTCACCGTCCGTATGCCGTACCGGGTGCAGGCCGACGAGGACGACGCGCAGCTCGCGCTGCAGTTCATCGGCGCCGACCCCGGCATCGTGGTGAACATCGAGCACGGCGTCGACGGCGTGGTGCAGGACACCGCGGCGTCCGGCGTCGCGCTCAGCGACTTCGTGAAGGGCAACGTCAAGGCGCGCATGCGCATGGTCGCCCAGTACGCCGTGGCCGGGCAGCGCGGACTGCTGGTCGTCGGCACGGACCACGCGGCCGAGGCCGTGACGGGCTTCTTCACGAAGTACGGCGACGGCGGCGTCGACCTCACCCCGCTGACCGGGCTGACGAAGAGCCAGGGGCGGCAGCTCCTCGAGCACCTGGGGGCGCCGGCTCGCCTGTACGAGAAGGCGCCGACAGCGGACCTGCTCGACGACCTGCCCGGGCAGACCGACGAGGCCAACCTCGGCCTGACCTACGTCGAGATCGACGCGTACCTGCAGGGGCACGACGTCCCCGACGAGGTCGCCGAGGCGATCGAGTCGCGCTACCGAGCGACAGAGCACAAGCGTCGCGTGCCCGCGACGCCCTTCGACAGCTGGTGGCAGCAGGGCGCGTAGCGCCACAGCGCTGGGCCGGACGGGAGGCGCGGTGCAGGTCCCGACCTGCACCGCGCCTCCCGTCGTGCGTGCGACCGTGTCGCGTGGCCGGTCGGTCCTGGTGGCCGTCCGGTCCTCCACAGCTCCGGTCGTCGTCCTGCCGCTGCGGTCCCCGCGCTCCTAGGATGGGCGCAACGGAACAACAGATGCGGAATCCCGGTCACGACCGACCGTGCCGGAGCCGCTGGGGGGAATCATGGAAGTCCTGCTCGCACTCGGCGCCGTCCCGCTCGTCATCGTGGGGATCATCGTCCTCGCCGTGATCGCGCTCGTGTACGCCAAGCTCGTCTACCGCAACGCCGGTGCGGACGAGGCGATCATCATCACCGGGAAGCGGTCGCGGAAGGTCAAGAACCCCGACGGCACCGAGACCGTCGAGTCCGGCATCAAGGTCGTCCTCGGTGCGGGTGTGCTCGTCCGACCGTTCTTCGAGCGGGTGGCGAAGATCTCGCTGTCCTCGCGTGCGATCGACATCAACGTGAACGCGCAGGACTCCCGCGGCGTCACGATCGACGTCGAGGCCGTGGCGCTCGTCAAGGTGGGCGAGGCCGATGCGTCGATCCGTGCTGCTGCGCAGCGCTTCCTCGGCCAGGAGAAGAAGATCGACGACTTCGCGCGCGAGGTCCTGTCCGGTTCGCTCCGCGCGTCGATCGGCGCGACCGACGTGTCGACGATCATCCGCAACCGCGACCAGCTCACGGTGGCGGTCCTCGACGTCGCCAAGGACGCCCTGCACAGCCAGGGTCTCGACGTCGACTCGTTCGAGATCAAGGGCATCTCGGACCGCAACGACTACATCAGCGACCTCGGTCGTGCCGAGCGCGCCCGCGTCCGGCTCGAGGCGGAGAACGCCGAGGCCCAGGCCGACCGCGAGGCACGCGAAGCCCGGGCCACCGCCGACCAGGCGATCGCCGAGGCCGAGAACACCCTCGCCATCCGTCGTGCGGCGCTGCAGCTCGACGCCGACCGGGCGTCGGCCGAGGCTGCAGCGGCCGGTCCGCTCGCGCAGGCTCGCGCGTCGCAGGGCGTCGTCGAACAGGAGCAGATCACGGCGCAGAAGCGCGCCGAGCTCCGTCGTGCCGAGCTCGAGTCCGAGGTGAGCGCGGTCGCCGAGGCGAACGCGCGCAAGACCCGGGTGGAGGCCGAGGCTGCTGCGGCTGCCCAGGTCGAGACGGCCCGTGCGCAGGCCGAGGCCCGACGCATCTCGGCCGAGGCGGTCGCCGCCGAGGCCCAGGCCGAGGCTGCCGCCCGCAAGCTCGCCGCCGACGCCTCACGTGCGGAGGGTGAGGCCGCGGCCGACGCCATCCGTGCGAAGGGTCAGGCCGAGGCCGACGCGACGAAGGCCCAGGCCGACGCGCTCGCACAGCACTCCGAGGCCGTGCTCCGGGTGAAGGCGCTCGAGACGCTGCCGAGCATCGCCCGCGAGCTCGCGGCGCCGATGGGCAACATCGACAAGCTGACGGTCGTGTCCTCGGACGGCGCAGGCGCCCTGTCGAAGAGCGTCGTGAGCCAGTTCAGCGAGGTCGACGCGCTGCTCGGTACCACGGCCGGCTTCACGCTGAGCGACATCGTGAAGAGCACGACGACCGGCCAGGCCGCTGCCCGGGCGGTCGCGCGTGAACAGGACGCCGCGCCGGTCGACTGACGGGCTCGGTCATGCGCACGGGCGCGGTCGGGTCAGCCCCGGTCGCGCCCGTCGTCGTCCCGGTGTCGCTGCTGGCCGCCGGCGTCCTCGCGCTGGTCCTCAACCGGGTCGCTGTCGGTGGCCGGGTCGCCGTCGGTGACCGGGTCACCGTCGGTCGACTCCTGCGGCCGTCCCTGCAGCGCATCCCGCTCGGCGGCCAGACGCTGCTGCCAGACGACGCTGCGGGCGGCGCCCTCGAGCACGTCCTCGACCTGCCCGCCGGTCTTCGCTGCGAGTGCGCCGCTCAGGCCCGCGGTGAGGGTGCCGCCAGCGGCAGCGAGGCGTTCCATGACCTCCTCCTGCCGGGGCGTGAGGGGTTCGTCGACCATGCTGTCCACGGTCTCGCGGATGTTCGCCTCGCTGGCGTCGAGCGAGGCGTCGTCCCCGGCGTGCAGTGCGGCGGCCTCGCCGACGACGACGAGTCCGAGCCGTGCGGCGTCGTCCTCGGGACGGGGGCGTTCGTTCTCGTCGGTCATGGCGGGGACGCTACGCCCCGGCCGATGTACGGCCGTCAGCACCCTGTCCCCCCTGCTCGGGGTCGACCGGTCGCACGGGACGACGAAGGACCCCGGACCGTCACGGTCCGGGGTCCTTCGTGGTGCCGCTCCGACACCCCCACGTCGGTCAGTGGCGCCTGCCGGTGGTCAGCGGCGCGCGCCGCGACCCGCGAAGCGCGTGTAGAGGAACAGCACGATGACGGCACCGATGATCGAGCCGATGATGCCGGCCGGCTGGAAGAAGCCGTCCATCGGGTCGTGCTGGAAGATGAGGAACCCGAGGAAGCCGCCGACGAACGAGCCGATGATGCCGAGCACGATCGTCATGAGGATCGACATGTGCTGCTTGCCGGGGATGATCAGCCGGGCGAGGGCGCCGGCGATGAGGCCGATGATGATGAGGCTGATGATGAGACCGAGCACGGTGTCCTCCTTGGGTCAGACCTGTCGCGGTCCGGGGGTGTCCGCGATCTGGGTCGGCCCCGATTGAACACCGCTCTTCCCCAGCGTGTTCACAGCCTGCATGGAGGCGCAGGTGGAGCGCCGGCGCTACCGGGGGTCACACCGCCCCGGACGACTCCAGCTCCGCCTGCAGCTCGGTGTCCGAGGGCTCCACGAAGTGCTTGCCGTTCGGCAGCACCACGACGGGGATGTTCTTGCGGCCGCTGATGGCCTCGGCCCGGTCGGCGGCGGACAGGTCCGCCTCGACGTCCACGTAGTCGTAGTCGACCCCGAGGCGGTCGAGGAGCGCCTTCGAGCGTCGGCAGTCGCGGCACCAGTCCGCGCCGAACATCGTCACCTTGTCGAACGTCGCATCAGTCATGTCCTCACAGTACGTCCGACGGCCGCGGGACATTCCCGCGTCGCCGCCCACGCCCCGACCACGCGTGACCGCATGACCGTCAGCCCGCGCGACTCCGCGCCGACCCGCACGCCCTACGATGGCCCCATGCCGCAACGACCCGACCCCGAGCGGGCCGCATGGGCCGCGGCAGCCGTCCGACGCTTCGCCGCGGCGACCAACCTCCTCGTCGCCGGCCGCACCGTCCGTGTGCTCGGTGGCGACCTGCGTGACGCCGCGGCGCTCGTCGCACTGCTCACCGGGCTCGGTGCACGCACCGCGGTGGGCCCCGCCCCTGCGGACCACGAGCTGGTCGACGACGAGCCGATCGACCAGCTCTGGTGCCTCGGTGACCCGGACGAGTCGACCGCTGCCGTCGAGCGCGAGACCGACCGGCCCCGCGGTGCGACCCTCGTGGTGGTGGACGCCGGCCGGTACGCCCCCGCGGTCGACGAGGACGCCTTCGGCCCGGTCGCCCCCGCCCGCCCCGGGGTGCTCGCCGTCCCGACGCTCTCCGACGACGTGTTCCTCGTCTCCACCGGTCGGGAGCCCGAGGACGACCCCGCCGCCGAGGACCGCATCCGCTGGGCGCGCAGGTCGATGCCGGTCGCCCGTGCGGTCGCCGCGGAGCTCCGTGACGGCGGGCTGCTCCGCGGTACCCGGGTCGGCGTCGCGATGGTGCTCGAGCCGAAGACCGCCGTGCTCAGCCTGCTCCTGCGCGACGCGGGCGCCGAGGTCGTCGTGTACGCGCACGCCGACGAGACGGACGACGCGGTCGCGGACGTGCTCCGCCGCGCCGAGATGCCGGTCCACGCGGACAGCACTGCCTCGCTCGCCGAGCAGCACCGTCTCGCCCTGGCGATGCTCGACACGCGTCCGCACGTGCTCCTCGACGACGGCTCGCACCTGATCCGCCTCGCGCACCAGGAGCGGCCCGAACTGCTGCCGACCATGCTCGGCGCCGCGGAGGAGACGACGAGCGGCCTCCGGCCCCTCCGCGTCATGGCCGAGCGCGGCGAGCTCGGCATCCCCGTGATCGCGGTGAACGACGCCCGCGCCAAGACCTGCTTCGACAACCGCTTCGGCACCGGCCAGTCCACGGTGTTCGCGACGCTCGACCTGGTGGACCCGCTCCCGTCTGCCGTGCACCGGGTCCGGCCGGGAGGCACGGCGGTCGTCGCCGGCTTCGGTCCCGTCGGCGAGGGGGTCGCCCAGGTCCTCGTCGCGCTCGGCTTCCGGGTCACGGTCGCCGAGGTCGACCCGGTCCGCGCCCTGCAGGCGCGCTTCGCCGGGCACGCGGTCGCACCGTTCGTCGACGCGGTGCGCGACGCCGACCTCGTGGTGAGTGCCTCCGGGGTGGCGGACACCGTGGACCACACGGTCCTGCGCGCGTGCGCGGTCGGTGCGGTCGTGTCCGTCGCGGGGGGCGTCGACGACGAGGTCGCCCTGTCCGCGGCGGCCGCCGCCGGTGCGGTCCGGACGGCCGTGGCGCAGCACGTGGAGCGCCTGACCTGGCCGGACGGCCACCAGGTGCTCGTCCTCGCCGGGGGCAACGGGGTGAACACGAGCGCCGCCGAGGGCAACCCCGTCGAGATCATGGACCTGTCCTTCGCGGTGCAGCTCGGCGCCCTGCGGATGCTGCTCGAGCGCGGCGACGAACTCCCGCGCGCCGTCGTGCCGGTCGACCCCGCGGTGGACGAGGCGACCGCCCGCGTCGCGCTCGCCGCGTGGGGGAGCCGGGTCGCTCCTCCCGTCCGGATCGCCGAGCAGCCCGCCGACCGCGAGCCGGACGTGCGGACGCACCGGTTCGGGACACCCCGGTGACCGCGTCGCCGGTCGTGGTGCACTCGGCGCGCGTCGTCGTGCCGATGACGGCACCGCCGATCGCCGACGGGGCGGTCGCGGTGCAGGACGGACGGATCCTGCACGTCGGCGACCGGTCGTGGGTGGTCGACCAGCTCGACGCCGCCGGGCGCACGTGCACGGAGCGGCGCTGGCGGGGCGCGCTCCTGCCGGGTCTCGTCAACGCGCACACGCACCTGCAGTACACCGGCATGTCCGGTGTCGGTCAACGGCAGTACGCGGGTTTCGAGGACTGGGCGGCTGCGTTCAACCTTGACTACGCGCTCCCGCACGACTGGCGGGCGGAGGCGTCCGCGGGCGCCGTCGCATCGATCGCGGCGGGCGTCACGAGCATCGCGGACGTGGTGACCGACATCGAGGCGGCGGACGTCCTGGAGCAGCACGGCCTCGGCGGGATCGCCTACTGGGAGGTCATGGACTGGGAGAACGCGGCGTGGGAGTCCCACGGGCGCGACCAGGTGCTCGACGAGCTCGCACGGATCCCGACCACGCCCGGGGCGGGGCTGTCGCCGCACGCGCCGTACTCCCTCGACGTGGCACCGCTGCTCGAACTGCCGGACATCGTGCGCCAGCGGGGGCTCCGGCTGCACCTGCACCTGGGCGAGGCGGCGTTCGAGGGGGAGCGGGTCTCGCTCGGGCCGGTCCCGGGGCTCGAGGGCGTCGACGGCGTCGGGCACACCGCGGACTGGCACCTGGCGAACGTGCCGTCCTTCCGGGCCATGCGGGCGCTCGGCTTCGGCGCCAGTGCCACCGCGTTCGTCGACCGGCTGGGCGTGCTGGGCCCCGACTGCCACATCGCGCACGGCGTGTACGTGACCGCGTCCGACCGAGCCCTCCTGCGGGCACGCGGGACCACGGTCGCGCTCTGCCCCCGGTCGAACGCCGTCATCGGCCTCGACCCGCCGCCCGTCGCGGACTACCTGCGCGAGGGCAGCCCGATCGCGATCGGCACCGACTCCCTGTCGTCGTCGCCGTCCCTCGACCCGATGGCCGACGTCACCGCACTGCACCGCATCGCCCGCGCCCAGGGGTACGCGCACCGCGATCTGCACGAGCGGCTGCTGGCGGCGGCGACGCTCGGTGGCGCGCACGCGATGGGGACGGCGGTCGGGCCGGACCGCGTCGGACACCTCGCCGTCGGGGCACGAGCCGACCTCGCCGTGTTCGACGTCGACGCCCGGACCGTGCCCGACGCGCTCGCCGAACTCGTCGAGGACGGTGCCGGCCGCGCCGTCGCGACGATCGTCCGCGGCGTCGTGCGGGCCACCGACGGCACCGTGCACCCGCTCGACCCCGAGACAGCCCCCACCCGGGGCCCCGTCCCCCACCACGTCCGTCCCCAGGAGGAACGATGACCGACACCGCACCCCGCCCCGGCATGGTCGCCCGCCGCACCGTCGGCGGCGAGCTGATCGAGTGGCTCGACGTCCCGCAGCGCGCGGCCGCCCTCGGCATGGAGCCGCACCCGGAGGGCGGTTGGTACGTGCGCACGTGGACCTCGCCCTCGACCGTCGAGACCCCGGCCGGCGAGCGTCCCGCCGCGACCCTCATCCACTTTCTGCTGCCCCCGGGCGAGGCCTCCGCCTGGCACCGTGTCACGAGCGACGAGATCTGGATGTGGCACGGGCCGGACACCGTCGTGCTCGAGCTCGGCGGCTCCGGCGACCGGCCCGAGCCCGGGGACCGGATCACCCTCGGCCCGGACGCCGGCCGGCACCGGCTGCACGACGCCCAGGCCTTCGTGCGCGGTGGGGTCTGGCAGCGCACCCTGCCCGGCGACGGCGAGGTGCTCCTCAGCTGCATGGTGTCGCCCGGGTTCTCGTTCGACGACTTCACGATGGCGGGCGACACCGACGGCGACGCCGCGACCGCGTAGTCGACGGTCATCCGCGTCGCGGTGGTATCCCACGCGCCGGTACACTGCCTCCTGCCCGCTCCACCCCGCTCTGTCCCGCTGACGAAGGCCCTCCCGTGACCCGCACCCGCCGTCTGTCCCTCGCCGTCGCCACCGCCACGGTCGCCGCCCTCGCGCTCGCCGCCTGCTCCGCCGGTGGGAGCAGCGCCGGGAGCGACGGCACCGTCACGGACGGCAAGCTCACGATCGCGACCGGCCAGCCGGCCTACTCGCCCTGGGTGGAGGACGACGACCCGCAGTCCGGCAAGGGCTTCGAGTCCGCCGTGGCCTACGCGGTCGCGAAGGAGATGGGCTACGCGAAGGGCGACGTCGTCTGGAAGCGCAGCACCTTCGACAGCGCCATCGCCCCCGGCCCGAAGGACTGGGACCTCAACGTCCAGCAGTTCTCGATCGACGCGAAGCGCAAGAAGGCCGTCGACATGTCCACGCCGTACTACACGACCACGCAGGCCGTCGTGACGACGTCGGGGTCGAAGGCTGCGAAGGACACCACCGTCGCCGCACTGAAGGGCGACACGATCGGTGTCGCCTCGGGCTCCACGAGCATCAGCTCCGTGAAGGACGTGCTCGGCGTCACCCCGCAGGTGTTCAACTCGAACGACGACGCCGTGCTGGCGCTGAAGTCGGGGCAGATCGACGCGATCGTGACCGACCTGCCGACGGCGTTCTACATGGCCGCCGCACAGCTCGACGACGGCACGGTCTCGGCGCAGTTCCCCGAGGACGGCTCCGGCGACCAGTTCGGCTTCGTGCTGCCGAAGGGCTCCGCGCTGACGAGCAAGGTCGACAAGGCTCTCGAGGCCCTGGAGAGCGACGGCACGCTCGCCGACCTGCAGACGAAGTGGCTCTCCTCGGAGACGAACACCCCCGTCCTGAAGTAGTCCGGTGACCGCCCCAGCAGGTGCCGGCACCCCGGTGACCGCTCCAGCGCCGAGCCAGGTCGAGCTCGAACGACGGCTCTACCGTCGGCAGCGCGGCCGCCGCTCGGTCGTCGTCTCGGTCGTCTCGACGCTCGTCGTGATCGCGGTCGTCTGGCTCGGCGTCGTGAACACGCCCGGCTGGGCCGCGGTGCAGCAGTCGTTCTTCGACCCGCAGACGGCGATCGACACCTTCCCGGCCGTCCTGCTCGGGCTGTGGCTGAACATCCGGATCCTGTTCTTCAGCGCGATCGGCGTCGCCGTGCTCGGCACCCTGCTCGCCGTCGTGCGGGGGCTGCGGAACCCGGTGTTCTTCCCACTGCGGATGCTCGCCACCGCGTACACCGACCTGTTCCGGGGTCTGCCGCTCATCATCGTGCTCTACCTGGTCGGCTTCGGCATCCCGGGGCTCGGCATCTTCCCGCGGCAACCCCCGGAGGTCTGGGGCACCATCGCGATCGTGCTCACGTACTCGTCCTACGTCGCCGAGGTGCTCCGCGCCGGCATGGAGGCCGTGCACCCGTCCCAGCGCCTCGCAGCCCGGTCGCTCGGCCTGTCCCACGCCGGGACGCTGCGGCTGGTCGTGCTGCCCCAGGCGATCCGCAAGGTCACCCCGGCGCTCATGAACGACTTCGTCTCGATGCAGAAGGACGTCGGCCTGGTGTCGATCCTCGGCGCCGTCGACGCGGTGCGGAGCGCCCAGATCGCACAGGCCGAGACCTACAACTTCACGCCGTACCTCGTCGCGGGGCTGCTGTTCGTCGTGATCAGCCTCCCGCTCATCCGGGTGACGGATGCCATCGCTCGACGGCAGCAGCGTCGCGAGCAGATCGGGGGGACGGTGTGAGCGAGTCGGTGGTCCTGGAACTGCGCGGACTGCGCAAGACGTTCGGCGAGCACGAGGTCCTGCGGGGGATCGACCTGACCGTGCACCGCCACGAGGTCATCTGCGTCATCGGGGCGTCCGGCTCCGGCAAGTCGACACTGCTGAAGACGGTGAACCTGCTCGAGGGCATCGACGACGGCGAGATCCTGCTCCAGGGGACGGACATCGCCGACCCCCGCACCGACGTCGACGCCACCCGCGCCCGGATCGGCGTGGTCTTCCAGCAGTTCAACCTGTTCCCGCACATGCGGGTGCTCGACAACGTCACGCTCGCGTCCCGTCGGGTGCACGGCATCGCCCGGGCCGAGGCGGAGGCGACCGCCCGCCGACTGCTCGACCGGATCGGCCTGGGCGACTTCGCCGGGGCGTACCCGGACCGGCTCTCGGGCGGGCAGCAGCAGCGTGTCGCCGTGGTGCGGGCGATCGCGACGTCGCCGGAGCTGCTCCTGCTCGACGAGGTGACGAGTGCCCTCGACCCGCAGCTCGTCGGCGAGGTGCTCGACCTCGTCCGCGAGCTCAAGGAGCAGGGCGCTACGATCCTGATGACCACGCACGAGATGTCGTTCGCCCGGAACGTCGCCGACCGCATCGTGTTCCTGCACCAGGGCGAGGTGGTCGAGCAGGGCGCACCGGCGGACGTGCTCGACCGACCGCAGCACCCGGCGCTCGTCGAGTTCCTGTCCCGCGTCCACGCCTGACCCCGCGTCCACGCCTGACCCGGGTCACACGGCGAGCAGCACCTTGCCGATGACCTCGCCGTCGCGGACCCGGCGGTGTGCCTCCGCTGCCTCGGCGAGCGGGACCACCGAGTCGACGATCGGTCGGAGGCTGCCGTCGGCGACGAGCGGCCAGACGTGCTCGCGGACGGCGGCCACGATCGCGGCCTTCTCGTCGAGCGGCCGGGCTCGGAGCGTCGTCGCGCTGATGGTCGCGCGCTTCCGCATCATCGCGCCGAAGTCGAGTTCGCCCTTCTGCCCGCTGCCGGCGGCGATCACGGCGATGTGCCCGTTCGGGGCGAGCACCTCGAGGTGCTTCGCGAGGTAGTCCGCCCCGACGACGTCCAGCACGACGTCGACCCCGCGGCCGTCGGTGAAGTCGAGGGCGCGCTCGACGAAGTCCTCGGTGCGGTGGTCCACCACGAGATCGGCGCCGAGCTCCCTCGAAGCACGCACCTTCCGCTCCCCGCCGCTCGTCGCGATCACCCGGGCACCGAGCGCCTTCGCCCAGACGACCGCGTGCGATCCCATGCCGCCCGTGCCGCCGTGCACCAGCAGGGTCTGCCCGGGCCGGAGCCCCGCGAGCATCCCCACGTTCGAGTACACCGTGCACGCGGCCTCGGGCAGTCCCGCGGCCTCGACCAGGTCCACGCCGTCGGGCACCGGCAGCACCTGGGCCGCGGGCACGGCCACGAGGGTCGCGTAGCCGCCACCCGACAGCAGCGCGCACACCCGGTCACCCACCGCGAACCCGTCCACGCCGTCGCCGAGCGCGCGGACCGTCCCGGAGACCTCGAGGCCCAGCACATCGGACGCGCCGGGCGGCGGCGGGTAGTTGCCCGCCACCTGCTGCAGGTCGGCGTTGTTCACCCCGGCCGCTGCCACCTCGACGAGGACCTCGCCCGGCCCGGCGACCGGGTCCGGGTGCTCGTCGAGTCGGAGTCCGCCGTCGTGTGCCGTGATCGCCTGCATGCCCTCGACCGTACGCCCCGCGGCAGGGCAGACCGGCACGGCTCGTGGCACGGCAGGCCCGACGGACGCCGTGTACCGTCGGTGCCGATCCGCGCCGCTCCGTCGCGCGGGCACGACCAGGGGGGACGTCCATGTCCAGGAAGACCATCGCCGTCGCGACCGCGGCACTCGCCGTCGCACTGCTCGCCGGCTGCTCGAACGGGGGCTCCGGGAACGGCGGCGCCGAGGGCTCCGGTTCGTCGGCCTCCTCGGCCCCGAGCTCTGCGGCGCCGCAGGCCGCGTCCCAGAGCAAGGCCGAGGCGTGCAACGCGTTCCAGTCGAAGGTCGAGGACGCCGCGAAGGGCCTGCAGTCGCAGGTCACCGAGCTGCAGTCGGACCCGCAGGCAGCCGTCGCGAAGCTCGAGGAGTTCGACCAGTCGCTGTCCGACGGCGTCGACGCGGTGCAGAACGCCGACGTCAAGCCGAAGGCCGAGGCGTTCCGGTCGGCGTACACCGACATGCTGACGCAGATCAAGGCGATCACGGCGGACCCGCAGTCGGCGGACCTGTCGGCGTTCTCGGACACCACGCAGAAGGTCCAGGACGCGGGGACCGAGTTCCAGCAGGCCTGCACGTCCTGACCGCCGCAGCACGACGACGCCCCGTCCACCGATCGGTGGACGGGGCGTCGTCGTGCGGGTGCTCCGGCCCGTCAGGCCGCCGGTCGAGCAGCGTCGAGCCGGGCGACGTCCTCGTCGCGGAGCTTCACCGTCGCCGCGACGACCGAGTCCAGGATCGACTGCGGCCGCGACGCACCCGGGATCGGGATCACCACGTCGCTCTTCTGCAGCTCCCACGCCAGCGCCACGACCTGCGGCGACACGTCGCGCTCGCGGGCGATGACGGCGAAGTCCTCGTACGCGGTCCCCAGGTCGGCGGCCTTCGCGATGCCACCGAGGGGGCTCCACGGCAGGAACGCGATGCCGAGCTCGTCGCACAGCTCGAGCTCCGGCTCGCTCGACCGGAACGCCGGTGAGAACTGGTTCTGCACCGAGACGAGGCGGCCGCCCAGGACCTCGTTCGCCTCACGGATCTGGTCGGGGTCGGCGTTCGAGATGCCCGCCATGCGGATGACGCCCTCGTCGAGGAGCTCCGCGAGTGCCCCGATCGAGTCCGCGTAGGGCACCGACGGGTCCGGCCGGTGGAACTGGTACAGGCCGACGGCGTCGACACCGAGGCGCTTCGCCGAGGCCTTCGCGGCCTCCTTGAGGTACTCCGGTCGGCCGTCCTGCGCCCACGCGCCCGGTTCCGGCCGCAGGTGGCCGCCCTTCGTCGCGACGAGCACCGCGTCGGTGTCGCCGTGGAACTCGCGGATCGCCTTCGCGATGAGCTCCTCGTTGTGCCCGACCTCGTCCTTGGCCGCCTGGTGGTAGGCGTCCGCGGTGTCGATGAGGGTGACGCCCGCCTCGAGGGCGGCGTGGATGGTCGCGATCGCCTGTCGCTCGTCGGGCCGCCCCTCGATCGACATGGGCATCCCGCCCAGTCCGATCGCGCTGACCGACACGTCTCCGATGACTCGTTGCTTCATGCGCCCAGCTTGCGCCGGTCGACCGGGGCGACGCCCAGCGTGCGCGGACGGGACAGGCCGACGGGACCGCCGGACGGGAGGCCCGTGGCGGCCCCGCCACGCGCCTCCCGTCCGGCGGACGCCGCGCTAGGGGAGCTGCAGTGCGGTCACCTGGCCGGCCCCCGTCGCCGGGTCGGTCGCCTGCGCGAACACGACCCCGCCCCCGGTGACGACCACGATCGCCAGGACGAACCCGAGCGCGGCGATCCACCACGACGAACGACGACGCACCCAGGCGCCGACCGCGAGCACGACCGTCGCGACCCCGATGACGAAGGACCCGCCGACCGCGATCGCGGCGCCGCCGAGGAAGCGGCCCGGCGAGCACCCCGTGGCCGCGTCGCAGCCCGCGGTGGCCGAGACGACCGCGATGATCCCGACCACCAGGGTGAGGAGCGTCAGGAGGGCACCGGCTGCGAGCAGGAGGACGGTCGACACCCGGTCGGCGACCCGGCCCGCGGGGAACAGCGTCGTGCCGCCACGCGCCCACGCGGCGCGTTCGGTGCTGCCCGGGCCGGACTGGGACGGACCCGAGGGTGAGGACTGCGGCGGACCGCCGGACGGGTGCGACCAGGTCATGCGACCGGTCTACCGTGCCTCGACGCCGAACGCCCGGGCGAGCCGCTGGATCTTCTGCGCGCGGCCGAGTCGCGGGAGGTCGGAGCCGTCGCGGATGACCTGCCCGCGGGCGTCGAAGTCGTCGAGGAAGTCCTGCGCCCAGGCGACGTCGGTCGGCGTGGGGGAGATGACCTCGTTGATGACCGGCAGCTGCTCGGTGTCCAGGCAGAGCTTGCCGGTCAGGCCGAGCGACACCGCCACCTGGGACTGCTCGCGGAGGATCGCGTGCGCCGAGCCGACCGTCGGGCCGTCGATCGGACCCGGCAGGTCGCCCACGCGCGAGGCGACGACGAGCCGGGAGCGCGGGTAGGCCATGGCGAGCGTGTCGGCCGAGGTGCCGGTGTCGCGGCGGTAGTCACCCGAGCCGAAGGCCAGACGGAAGGCGCCCTGTGCCTTCGCGATCGACGTCGCCTCCTCGATGCCGAGCGCCGACTCGACCAGGGCGATCACCGGGGTGTGGCCGCCGAGCCGGTGCCACGTGTCGGTGACCTGCGCGGGCGACTCGGTCTTCGCGAGCATCACGCCCTGCAGGCCCGGGAGGCCACGGAGCTCCTCGACGTCGTCCGCCCAGAAGTCCGTCGTGACGTCGTTGATCCGGACCCAGGCCTCACCGCCGCCCGCGAGCCACGAGGCCACGGTCGTGCGGGCACCCGGCTTCGCGGCGGGGTCGACGGCGTCCTCGACGTCGAGGATGATCTGGTCGGCGCGCGACCGCTGTGCCCGCTCGAACCGGTCGGCGGCGGTGCCGGGCACGAGGAGCCACGACCGGGAGATCTCGGCGGGGACCGACCGACGCCGGTCCGGCCGGGCCGACGAGGGTGCGGGGGCGGACGGGGCGGTGCGGTCGTCGATGGCCATGCCACGTTGCTACCACACCGGCCCGTCGGACCCCGTACCGGGCCCGCACGGAAAGCCGGAAACGTCGGGTCATTGCCAGGGAGGCCGCCCGCTTCCGCCTACAGTGTCGGATGTGTGGCGAGACAGGGTGACCGACGGCGCGGACGACGCGGATGACGACGTCCCCGTCCAGGGTGCCGACGCGCCCGAGGACGGGCGCGAGCAGCGGGAGGGCGACCGGAGCGACGAGCCGGACCGCACCCTGCGGCCGGAACTGCAGCTCACGAGCCCGCAGGCGATCAGCCTGGGCGACCCGCGCCTCCAGGCCGGCAACGCCGCCGAGCCCACGTGGGACGCCTGGCGGACGCAGCTGACCGGTGTCGGCGGGACGAGCCCCCTCACGCACTTCAGCGACCACCCGCGTGCCCGGATCGAGCTGTCCACCACGCACCCCGGCGGACTCGCGCAGTTCATCACCGGCAAGACGACGCTGCTCTCGAGCCTGATCCGCGACGAGGTTGCGCTGCGCGCCGCGCGTGTCGCGGCCGCCCAGGTCGAGGCGAAGGGAACCGAGCTCGCGACCGTGCGCGGGATCGACGCCGTGAAGCTCGGCATCGGCATGGCCGACTGGCAGCACGGCGACGAGCACTTCCGCGGCCCGGTGCTGCTCCGCCCGCTCGCGATCCGTCGGCACGGCCGTGACTTCGAGGTGCGCCTGCTCGGCGAGCCGGTGCTCAACCCCGGGCTGGCCGACGCGCTGCACGAGCAGTACGGCGTCATCCTCGACGCCCAGTCCTTCGTCGCGCTCGCGCAGCAGGACGGTTCGTTCACCCCGAACCCCGTCATCGACCGGCTCCGCGGGCTGACCGCGCACATCCCCGGCTTCTCGGTGCACGCGCGCCTGGTCGTCTCGACCTTCGCCGAGGTCGCCAGCGGCATGGTCGAGGACACCGGCGACCTGTCCCACCCGGTGCTCGACGCGCTCGCCGGCAACCCGAGCGCGAAGTGGCAGGTCGAGCAGTCCTACCACCCGGTCGAGCAGACCCCGTCGGACGAGCGCAGCCCGGAGACCGACACGCTGCTGCTCGACGCCGACGACGAGCAGGAGAACGTGATCGCGCAGATCACGGCGGGCAACTCGATCGTCGTGAAGACCCTGCCGGGCACCGGCGGGACGCAGACGATCGTCAACGCGCTCGGCGGCCTCGTCGCGGCGAACAAGCGCGTCCTCGTCGTGAGCCCGCGGCGGGCGACCCTGCGGGGCATCGCCGCACGCTTCGCCGAGGTCCAGCTGCCGGGCGTCGCCGTCACGCCGGGCACCCTGCGCCGTGACGTCGTCCGGGGCATCGCGCGCAACGAGAAGGCCGCGCGTCCGAACCTCCGCGAGGTCGACGACGCCCTGGTCCGGCTCCGCAAGGTCCTCACCGACTACCGCGGCTCGCTGACCCGCGTCGACCCGGACTTCGGCGTCTCGGTGCTCGACTGCCTGGTCGAGCTGTCCCGGCTGTCGCTCCTGCCGGTGCCGCCGTCGACGACCGCCCGACTGTCGAAGCGGTCCGTGACGAGCATGGTCGAGGGCCGTTCGCGCGTCGCCGAGACCATGGTCAGCGCGGCCAACCTCGGCGAGTTCCGCTACGGCCCGGACGACTCGCCCTGGTACGGCGCCAAGTTCGGTTCGAGCGACGGCGCGCAGCGGGCGCACAAGACCGCGAAGGACCTCGACGCCGACGGCCTGCCGACGCTGCTGCGCCGTGCGCACGACCTCGTGGCGTCGACCCACATGCGGCAGTTCACGACGATCAACGAGCTCGGCATCTACCTCCGCCTGCTCACCGAGATCCGGGACACCCTCGACCGCTTCCTGCCCGTCGTCTTCGACCGGTCGGTCTCGGAGCTCGTCGCCGCGACGGCCCCTCGTGGCGAGGGCGCCCCGATGTCGTCGACGAACCGTCGTCGGCTGAAGAAGCTCGCGCGTGAGTACGTCCGACCGGGCGTGCACGTGTCCGACCTGCACGAGGCGCTGACCCGCGTGCAGCAGCAGCGCGTGCTCTGGCAGCGCTACGTCGCGGCCGGCGTGAACCCCGAGGTGCCCACGGGCATCGGGGACGTGCAGGTGCTCTTCTCGAACGTCGTGCAGGACCTCGCCCGACTCGACGAGCCCCTCGGCCGGACCGAGCGGGACCGCCAGCTCGCGAACCTGCCGATCGACGAGCTCGTCCCGACGGTCGCCCGCCTGGCCGAGGAGTCCGACGTCCTGCACAACCTGCAGGAGCGCACCGAGCTCATGCAGACCCTGCGCGACCTGCAGCTCGAGCCGCTCATCACCGACCTGGCACACCGCCACGTGCCGGACACCCAGGTGCCGGCCGAGCTCGAGCTCGCCTGGTGGCAGTCCGCGCTCGAGACGATGCTCGAGTCCGACCGGGCGCTGCTCGGCGGCAACACCGACATGCTCGACCGGGTCGAGGCCGACTTCCGGCTCGTCGACGACGCCCACGCGGCCGGGGTCTCCCAGGGCCTGGCGTGGCAGCTCGCCGAGAACTGGAAGGTCGGACTGGTCGACTGGCCGGACGAGGCGACGTCGCTGAAGACGCAGCTCAAGGAGGGCGCTATCACCTCGCGCCTGCTGCAGGACTCCGCGCCGCACCTGTCACGGTCGATCGCGCCGGTCTGGCTCGCCTCGCCGTACGAGGTCCCCGAGATCGCCGACACGATGCCGTTCGACACGGTGATCCTCGTCGACGCCGGTGCCGTCACCATCGCCGAGACCGTCGGCGCCGTCCGTCGCGCCCGCCAGACCGTCGTGTTCGGCGACCCGGTGACGCAGACCCCGTCGCCGTTCCGGATCGCGGTCGACCCCGACCACCGGGCGCTGCAGGTGGACGAGGGCACGCTCGACGCCCTGCACGCCGACTCCGCGCTCGCGAAGCTGTCGACGCTCCTGCCGACCCTGTCGCTCACGCGGTCGTACCGTGCCGGCGGCGAGGACCTCGCCGAGCTCGTCAACCGCCGCTTCTACGGCGGCCGCATCGAGTCGCTGCCGTGGGCCGGTTCGTTCCTCGGCCACGGCTCCATCGCGATCGACTACGTCAGCGACGGCAAGGCCGTGCCGGACCCCGAGTCCGGGGCGGTCGAGAGCGTCGACGCCGAGGTGGACCGCGTGGTCCGGCTCGTCACCGAGCACGCCCGCACCCGCCCGACCGAGTCGCTCATGGTGATCACGGCGTCGGCGAAGCACGCGGTGCGCGTCGAGCAGGCCGTCCTGACCGCGGCGCAGGGCCACAAGGACCTCACCGAGTTCGTCATCGGCGACCGCGCCGAGCCGTTCATCGTCGCGACGCTCGAGCAGTCCGTGGCACAGAGCCGCGACCGCGTCGTGTTCTCGATCGGGTACGGCCGGACCCCGCACGGCCGCGTGCTGCGCGACTTCGGTCCGCTCGGCAAGCCCGGTGGGGAGCGTCTGCTCGCCGTCGCGATGACCCGCGCGCGCCGGTCGATGGTCATCGTCACGTGCTTCCAGCCGTCGGACATCGAGGCCGAGCGGATGGGCCACGGCACCGTCGCGCTGGCCGAGATCCTCGCCGAGGTCCGCGCGCGCACCGCCGCCGAGTACGTGCCCGACGACTCCGACCCGCTGCTCGTCGACCTCGCCCGACGACTCGAGATGCGCGGCATCCCCGTCGCGCTCGGCCACCGGGGCAAGCTCGGCCTGGTGGCGGCGCACGGCGGCGTCTGCGTCACGATCGAGACCGACGCGTCGCTCGTCCGGGGTTCGCTCCGCGAGTCGCTGCGGCTCCGTCCCGAGGTGCTCCGCCGACTCGGGTGGCACTACGTGCGGGTGCACGCGTTCCAGCTGTTCTCCGACCCGGACCGCGTCGCGGACACCGTGGCGTCGGTGCTCGGCGTCGACCGCGGAGCGACCCAGGAGATCTCGATCCCTCCGATCCCCGCACGCCGATGACCCGGTCGGAGACGCATCCCCGCGTGCCCGCTCCGGGCACCGCTCGCCGGTGAGCGGGTCCCGGCGCGCGTCCCGCGCGGCCGGTCCGGTGACGGCGGGGACGGACCAGCTGGTGGGCTCGTGGACGCGGGCCGACGACGTGCCGGAGGTCGAGCCTCCCGTTCGTTCCGCAGATGACGGTGGCGGAACCGGCACCGACACGACCGACCGGCCGGGAGGCACGCCCCGCCGCACCAGGCGCGTCACCACCGCGCCGGTGCCGGGCTACGACCCGGCCGCGCCGCCGGAACCGGCCCGCCACCGCGACGGGGAGAACGACGCCCAGCTGCTGCGCGACGTGCCCCCACACTGGTGACGGGTAGCCTGGGGTCGATGACTGACACCGCGCGACGGCGACCCGACTGGCAGACGTGGCCGAACCTGATCACGCTGGTGCGCTTCCTGCTCATCCCGGTGTTCATCGGCTTCGTCGTGGCCGGACACCCCGGCTGGGCGCTCGTCACGCTCGTCGTCCTCGGTGTCAGCGACTGGGCGGACGGCTTCATCGCGCGTCGGTTCGACCAGGGCTCGAAGCTCGGGAAGGCGCTCGACCCGATCGCCGACCGCCTGGCGATCATCGCCATCGTGCTGTCGCTCGTGCTCGTCGGCCTGCTGCCGTGGCCGAGCGTCGCGATCATCGTCCTCGTGGACGCGGTGCTCGCGCTGCTGTCCGGCCTGTGGTTCCGCGGCGACCCGGACCTCGACGTCACGTGGACCGGCAAGGTCCGATCCGCGCTGCTCTTCGTCGGTCTGCCACTGCTGCTGTTCTCGTCGACGTCGTGGGCATCGCAGCACGACTGGATCCGGGTGCTCGCGCTCGTCTTCGTCTGGGCGGGCACGATCGGCCACGTCGTCGCCGGTGTGCAGTACGCCCGGGCCCTCGCCGCGAAGCACCGCGCGACGGCCCGCACCGCCTGACGCGGACGCGCGCGGCGCGGGCGTCCGGCCCGCGCCGTCCGGCCCGCGCCGTCCTGCCCCGTCGAACCAGGAAACCGACGTCGAACCGACCCCGGAGGCTGGTTCGACGTCGGTTCCGTGGTTCGGGACGCCCGCGGCTAGAGCTTCGTCGAGCCGCTGATCCCCGGTCCCTCGGGAGCGGTCGACGGGGCGACGTGCGCACCGCCGCCCGACGCCACCGCGTCGCCGTTCTGCGTGCGGAGCAGGTCGCGGATCTCGAGCAGCACCTCGACGTCGGTCGGCGGGACGTCCTGCGGCGTCTGCTGCTCGTCGTTCTTCACCCGCTCGAAGGCGAGCTTCTTGAGCCGGTTGACCGGGACGACCAGGGCGAAGTACACCACCGCCGCGACGATGACGAAGTTCAGGACCGCGCCGATGATCGCGCCGAACAGGATGTCCGCCGAGTCCCCGGAGACGGTGGGGATCGACACGACGAGTGCCTTGTCCAGGCTCGACGCGTTGAAGACCGCGCCGATCAGGGGGTTGATGAGCGAGTTCACGATCGCGGTGACGATCGCGGTGAACGCCGCACCGATGACGACCGCGACGGCCAGGTCGATGACGTTCCCGCGGAGCAGGAACTCCTTGAAGCCCTTCACGTGAGCCTCCTTCCGTGTCGAGGAGACCCCACCGTACCGACGGAGACGAGCCCTCGTCAGGAGGCGCTGGGCGCGGCCGGCTTCGACTCGGTCTTCTTCGGCTCCGCCTTCGCCGGCGTGCTCGACGACGGCGAGGACGACGAGGACGACCCCGACGACCCCTCGGCCTTCGGCGTCGACCGCGAGTCGGTGCGGTAGAAGCCGCCGCCGTTGAAGGTGACGCCGACCGGCGAGAACACCTTGCGCAGCGCACCGCCGCAGACGGGGCACTCGGTCAGGGTGGCGTCGGAGAACGACTGCTTGACGTCGAAGGCGTTGTCGCACTCGGTGCAGCGGTACGAGTAGGTGGGCACCCTAGCTCCGGAAGGTGATGATGCGCGACGGCGTGATGATGCCGTCGACGGGTTCGTCGTGGGCCTCGCGCGGGACCTCGTCGAGGTACTCCGCGTCGAAGATCACAGCATAGACGGGCGGCCGGTTCGCCATCGACCCGAGGGTCTTGTCGTAGTAGCCGCGGCCCCAGCCCATCCGGCATCCGTCGTGCCCGACCGCCGCCGCCGGGGTGAGGATCGCGTCGACGTCCCCGAGCGCGAGCGGGGAGAGCACCTCGCCGACGACCTCGGGCATGCCGTGCAGGCCCTCGTGTTCGGAGACCCCGTCGTCGACTGCCCAGTCCAGCAGGCCGTCCTCGCGGGTGATCGGGAGCAGCACCCGGACGCCGTGCTCCTGCGCCCAGCGCAGGAAGGGTCGGACGTCCGGCTCGTCGGGCGCCGACAGGTAGAGCGCGAGCGAGCGCAGCTGCCGTTCCTCCACGAAGCGCTGCAGCGTCGACGTCAGGGCGGTCGTGTCGGTGTCGCGCTCCGTCGTGGTCCGGGTGCGCCGCCGCTGCCGGAGCTCGGCTCGCAGGGCGCGCTTCTCGTTCCCGAGGTCGGCGGTCATGGCGGGGAGTCTACCGAGCGCGGGTTTGCGGCTTCCCGCCGTGGGGCGCGGGATGCCGTGTCCTCCGAAGTGCCCATGCCGGGACCCAGTGGGCGTCCGGTACGTTCGCTGACATGGGCTTCCAGATTTCGAAGGCGGTGATCCCGGCCGCAGGCCTGGGCACGCGCTTCCTCCCCGCGACCAAGGCGATGCCGAAGGAGATGCTCCCGGTCGTCGACAAGCCGGCGATCCAGTACGTGGTCGAGGAGGCCGTGGGCGCCGGGCTGACCGACGTGCTCATGATCACCGGGCGCAACAAGAACGCGCTCGAGAACCACTTCGACCACGTGGCCGAGCTCGAGGAGACCCTCAAGAAGAAGGGCGACCACGAGAAGCTGCAGAAGGTCAACCAGTCGACCGACCTCGCCGACATGCACTACGTCCGTCAGGGCGACCCGCTCGGCCTCGGCCACGCCGTGCTCCGCGCGAAGATGCACGTCGGCCGCGAGCCGTTCGCCGTGCTGCTCGGCGACGACATCATCGACGCCCGCGACCCGCTGCTCAAGCGCATGATCGAGGTCCAGGGCGAGAAGAACGCCACGGTCGTCGCCCTGCTCGAGGTCCCCGAGTCGCAGACCCACATGTACGGCATCGCCACGGTCGAGGAGACCGACACCGACGACGTCGTGAAGATCACCGGCCTGGTCGAGAAGCCCCCGCAGGGCGAAGCCCCCTCGAACCTGGCCATCATCGGTCGCTACGTCATCCGCCCCGAGGTCTTCGACGTCCTCGAGAAGCAGGAGCCGGGCAAGGGTGGCGAGATCCAGCTCACCGACGCGCTCATGAAGATGGCGGGCGCCGAGGAGTGGACCGGCGGCGTGTACGGCGTCGTGTTCCGTGGACGCCGGTACGACACCGGTGACAAGCTGGACTACATCAAGGCGATCGTGCAGCTCGCCTCGGACCGCGACGACCTCGGCCCCGACCTCAAGGCCTGGCTGAAGGACTTCAACGCGGGAGAGTAGCCACCCCGTCACGAACGGGTCCGGGGTCCGCCCCGGGCCCGTTCGTGCGTCCACCCGGTCGAGCGCCGGGCACCGGAGGAACCACAGCGATGACGACGATCCCGACCCTGTCCCACGGGCGGGTCACGATCCGGCCCCTCCGGCTCCGCGACACCCGTGACCTCGACGTCGCCCTCGCCACGAATCGCTCGTGGCTGCGGACGTGGGAGGCCACCAACCCCTCCGGACACGTCTCCACCGACGTCCGCGGCAGCATCCGGGCACTGCAGGCCAACGCCCGCGCCGGGCTCGGTCTGCCGTTCGCGATGGAGCTCGACGGTCGCTTCGTCGGCCAGCTCAACGTGTCCGGCATCACCTACGGCTCGCTCGCCAGTGCGTCCATCGGCTACTGGGTCGTCGAGGGGGCGGCCGGGCACAACGTCACGCCGATCGCGGTCGCGATGGCGGTCGACCACTGCTTCCGGGTCGTCGGCATCCACCGCATCGAGATCTGCATCCGTCCGGAGAACGCGCCGAGCCTGCGGGTCGTCGAGAAGCTCGGCTTCCGGTTCGAGGGCCTGCGCCGCCGGTACATCCACATCAACGGCGACTGGCGCGACCACTTCTGCTTCGCCCTCGTCGCGGAGGAGGTGCGCGAGGGCGTCCTCGACCGCTGGGTCGCCGGTCGCGTCCCGCACGGGGCGGGCAGCGTCCCGGCCTCCGCCCGTGAGGAGGCGGCGACCCCGCTCGACACCCGACCGCGCATCTGACGGTCGTCCCGTCGTCCTGTCACGTCGGCCTGGAGGCGCGACCCGCGTCCCACGGATTCGGTCGCGACTCGCGCAACACGCGTCCGGCAATGGGCGGTCCGGGGAACGCGCACCCCTACCGTGTCCCCATGGCAGGTATCGGCTCCTGGGGCGGCGGCATCGTCCTGCTCATCGCGGCCGTGCTCTGGGTCGTCTACCTCATGCCGTCGTGGGCGGCTCGTCGGCAGTACCTCGCCACCGAGCGGAACGCGATCCGGCTGCAGCAGACGCTGCGCATCCTCGCGCAGACCGCCGAGCTCCCCGACGAGGTCCGGGTCGAGATGAACGCGAAGTCCCTGGCCGAGGCGCAGCGCGTCGCCCGGTCGGAGGAGGCGAAGCGGGCCGCGATCGTCCGAGCGCACGAGGCCGCGCGGCAGCGTGAGATCACCCGGCGCCTCGCGGAGCAGCAGCCCCAGCTCGAGCGGGTGTCGTCCGTCCCCGCACTCACGGCCATGCGGATGCGTCGCTCCCGGCTCGGTGCGACCCTCTTCGGCACGCTCGGCGTCCTCGTCGCGGCGGTCGTCTTCGTCGCGGCCCCGGGCGCCTGGCTCGTCGGTGTCGCCGGGCTCGTCGCCGCCGGTGGGTCCGCGGCGGTCCTGGCGCAGCTGCACCAGGTCGCCCAGGCGCGGAAGGCGCGTGCCGCGGCGGGCGCTGCGGCGGTGACCCGTGCCTCCCGGCCGTCGACCGCGTGGACGGACCCGGCACCGCCGCTGTCCACCGAGCAGCCCGCCGAGCCGACGCGCGACCGGAGCTGGACGCCGGCCAGCGTGCCGAAGCCCCTGTACGTCGAGCGCCCCGCGGCGCCCGCGCCGTCGCCGGAGTCGTCCGCCGAGCTCGCTGCCCGGCTGCGCGAGCGCGTGGCCGAGGCGAAGGCCGAGGCCGAGGCCGAGGCAGCTGCCATCCGGGCGGGGGAGACCGACCCGACGCTCGCGCGGGTGTCCCGGATGCGGTCCGACGTCGAGGAGGCCGCCGCGTCGCTCTCCGCCCACGACCAGGGCCGTCTGGCGGAGCGACTCGGGCTCCGTGCCCCGGCCGGGGAGGCGGCGCCGTCCCGCCCCGCCGGATCGCCTGCCGCCGGATCGCCTACCGCCGAGCCCGTCGCCGCCGAGCCCGAGCAGCCGGCGACGCCGAGCCGCTGGGCCGGCATGGGGGTCATCGACGACGAGGCGTACCGGCAGACCGACCTCGACGCCGTCATGCGTCGGCGCCGCGCGGTCTGACACCGTCCGCGCGCGGCGCGCCCGGACGTTGCGGGCCGATTTCGGTTCGCGCTCCCGGTGGTGCTAGTGTGGTCGAGCACTTGGGGCTATGGCGCAGTTGGTAGCGCGTCTCGTTCGCAATGAGAAGGTCAGGGGTTCGAATCCCCTTAGCTCCACCAAGCAGCAGCGAAGGGCCACCCGATCGGGTGGCCCTTCGTCGTTCTCCCGTCCTGCGGCCCGGACACTGTGTCGCACGGTCCACAGCCGGGTCCCGGGGCTGTTGCCGCGCGGCCGCGCCACCTAGACTGCCGACCGTCCGCACCGGGCGCGGGACCAGCGCCGGGTCTCACCAGGGGGAGTCATCATCCGTACCAGCCGCTTGTTCACGGCCGTCGCGACCGTCGTCGTCGCCGCCGCAGCGCTCGCGTTCGCGGGTCCGACCTCGACCGCCTCCGCAGCGGTGAGCCCGACCGGAGTGGACGTCTCCTGGCCGCAGTGCGGCAGCCGGGTGCCGACCGGACAGGCGTTCGCGATCGTCGGGGTCAACGGGTCGCTCGGGAACACCACGAACCCGTGCCTCGACGAGCAGCTCGCCTGGGCAGCATCGTCGGTCGGGGGTTCCACGCAGCCGAAGACGCAGCTCTACGTGCTGTTCGCCAACCCCGGGCTGCAGGCGTCCGTGTGGCCGAAGTCGAACTCGTACCAGGGCACGACGCCCACCAACCGCTTCGGGAACTGTGGCACGAAGGGCGGCAAGCCGCAGCTCACCCTCGCGTGCTCGTTCATGTACGGGTACGCGCGCGGCTACGACGACGTCACGATCCGGGGCATCGATCGCCCGGCGGCGTACCGGTGGTGGATCGACGTCGAGGAAGGCCTGTCGCACCAGTCCGCGACCTCGCAGAACCGGGCAGCGCTCGAGGGCATGATCGCCGGGCTGAAGGCGGGCGGCGTCCGGACGATCGGGATCTACTCCACGCCGTCCCAGTGGAAGACGATCGCCGGGTCGGTCGGCAAGGACAGCATCCTGTACGGCCGGTCGAACTGGATCGCGCTCGGCAGGAGCACCATCACGAAGGCCCGCCAGGCGTGCTCGAGCATGCCGCTGTCCGGCGGGAAGATCGCGATGGTGCAGATCGAGGCGGCCTACGGCTCGGGGACGATCGACCGCGACGTCTCCTGCACCTGACGCTCAGCTCGGCACGCTGTCCGTCAGGACGCCGGCCTGCGCGAGCGACGTGTGGATCGCGTTCGCGGCCTGCTCGAACGCCCGGTTGCCGCGGGCCACGCCGAGCGCGCCGCCCTTGACCGCGGACCGGCCCGAGCCGCGGAGCAGTCGTGCGACGGTCCGGCCGTCGGGCGCGACCATCAGCTGCACGTCGAGCCGGGTGTGGAACGTCCGGTCGTTCAGGAGCCCGCCGACGAGCAGGGTGAGGCCCAGGCTGCCGCGGGTGCCCAGCAGCGCGCCCTGGTCGCCGTCGGTGATCGTGTAGCCCTCGCGGACGAGGGCGTCACGGACGATCGTGCGGGTGGACTCGGGGTCGGCGGCGACGAAGAAGTCGTGGCTCTCGGGCATGTGCGGGTCGATCCTTCCGGTGGATGGTGTGCTGCCAGCGATCCTGCCGTACCGTCGCCTACCCTGGTCGGGTCATGACTGCCTCGTTCACGCGCCGTTCCCTGCTGTCGCTCGCCGGCGTCGCCGGCATCGGGGTCGCCGTCGCGGCCTGCTCCCGCGCCGACGATGCGTCGTCGGGCGCGACCACCCGCGCCGGCGACGGGCCGAGCGGCGCGTCGCCCGGGTCGTCGTCCTCCGGCTCGTCGAGCGCCCGCCCCGCGGCGACCGCGGTCGAGCCGGCGCAGGTGCCGCTCGCCGGTGGTGTCACGGTGACGGTCACGGGGACCGGCCTCGCCGCGGTGCAGGGGGTCACGGTCGGCGGGGTCGCGGCGCGGGACGTGCAGGCCTCGGCGACGACCGTGACCTTCACGGCGCCGCACCAGGCGATGTACACGGCGGGGTCGGCGGACGTCGCGCTCTTCAACTCGGCGATCGAGCCGAGCCCGTCGGCGAACCGGTCGTCGGACGGCAACGGCAGTGCCGCCAACGACGGGCAGGCCGGCGCCACCCAGGACCAGACCACCGCGACGCCGACCCCGACGGCCGCGCCGGTCCCGGACGCCTCGACCGCGGTCGCGACGACCTCGGTGGCCTACGCGGCACTGACGGACGTCGACCGGCAGCTCGAGTACGCGATGCGGTACTGGGCGGACTACAACCTCGCCGAGTACGGCACGATGAACCCGATCGGCGGGGACTGCGCGAACTACGTCAGCCAGACGCTGATCGCCCGTGGGTGGGAACAGCGCGACGATTGGTACAGCCGGTCCGGCGGCGCGCAGCACAGCGCCACGTGGACGTACTGCCCGGCGATGGACCCGTGGATGACGGCGAACGCGGCGACCTTCGGGTTGACGCGACGCTCCCTCGACGAGCGCAGCAAGGTCAAGGTCGGCGACATCGTGTTCTACGACTGGAACGACAACCGATCGCCCGACCACGTGACGATCGTGTCCGAGGTGTTCACGGAGCCCGACGGCACGATCCGCATCAAGTCGGCGAGCCACAACCAGGACGGGCCCTACCGCGACCTGGACGAGATGATCACCGTGCAGCACCCCGGCGGCACGGCCTGGTTCCACACGTTCGACGCGTAGCGGCGTCACGGCGCGGTCACCCGCCCTGCCGCCCCGTCGGTGCCTGCCGGCGCCGGTCCCGCGGGCCGATCGCGTTGCGCCGGCGCCGGTCCCACGGGCCGATCGCATTGCGCCGGCGCCGGTTGTGCGCACAACCGGGAGCACCTCGCGCCACGTGATCACGTGGCGCGAGGTGCTCGCCGTTGTGCGGCGGCACCCGACACCGCGTCCCGACGGGCCGCCGCGACGCGACGCCGCGCCCCGGCCGCCGCGCCCCGCCGCGCCCCGCCGCGCCGACGCTCAGGGGTACCCGAGGAACCAGAGCAGCACGATCGCGACGGGCTGCAGGCACACGCCGACGACCAGCCACACGGTCGTCCGTCGCCGCGTTCCCGTGCACACGTCGGCCCCGAGCAGCGGTGCCGTCGGCATCAGCAGCCGCGGCAGGCTCTGCTGCGGCAGGAACACGGCCACCAGGTACAGCGCGTACGCCGCGGTGAACGACACGACGTCGACGCCGAGCGCCCGCACGCCCGGTCGGGTCCAGGACCACACCGCCCCGGCGAGGACCACGACCACGAGCACGACGCCGAGCGGGCCGAGCCACGTGGAGGCCATCGTGAACCACGGCGTGAGCGGCGCGAAGTGCTGCCGGCCGACGAACCCGACCCACCACGACAGCTCGGTCGCGAGGTACGCGTCCGGCCGTCCGGTCGCCGCCGTCGCCACGACGGGCCACGCCAGCCCCGCCGCCGCGACCCCGAGCCCCGCGAGGACGATCGCCACGGCATCCCGCACCGGCAGCGCCCGGCGCTCCCGGACGACCCGCACGACCAGGTGCACCGCGAGGGCCACCGCGAGCGCGAGCACCCCCGGCTTCGTGAACGCCGCGACGAGCCCGAGCGGCAGCACGAGCCAGTACCGCCGGCGCACCAGGGCGAGCAGTGCGCCGAAGAGCAGCAGCAGGAACGTGCTCTCGGCGTACGCCACCTGCAGCAGGAACCCGGTCGGTGCGAACGCGAAGAGCACCGTCGCCCGGGTCGCCCGCCGGTCGTCGGTCACCGCGCGCACGAGACGCCAGAGCACGATGCACGTGCCGGCGCCCGCGAGCGTGGCGACGAGCACGCCTGCGGCCCAGAAGGACCCGCCGACGAGCGGCTGGACGAACCGTGCGAGCGCCGGGAACACCGGCAGGAAGGCCCACGGGTTCGGCAGCACGTGACCCGCCGCGTCGGTGGGCAGCGTCGTCGGGTAGCCGTGCTCGGCGATGGTCCGGTAGAACGACGCGTCCCACGACCCGAGGAACGCCGTGAACGTCCCCTCGCGTCGGACCGACGCGAACCGCCACCCGTGCGCGGTGGCGAGCAGCCAGACCGTGAGCAGCAGGACGGTGCTGACCACGCGGGAAGCCAGCCACACGACGAGCGGAGCGGTCCACCCGCCGTGCCGTCCCTCCAGGCCGACCGTGAGCAGACGACGGACGCGGGACGGCAGCCCCGGCCGGGAGGCACGGGTCGTCTCCGCCAGGTCGGTCACCGCCCGAGTCTCCCATCTCCGCAGCCGCCGCCTGCTGTCCGGTCACCGCACCTCCAGGATCCGTCCGGGCGACGGGCGTTGTATCGGGCACGTTCCCTGGAAACCACCAACAGGAGGAAGCATGCCCTTCGTCACCGTCGGCGCCGAGAACGGCCACGACATCGAGCTCCACTACGACGACCTCGGCTCGGGCGACCCGGTCGTCCTGATCCACGGCTGGCCGCTGTCCGGCCGCTCGTGGGAGGGCCAGGTCCCGGCACTCGTCGAGGCCGGTCACCGGGTCATCGCCTACGACCGCCGCGGGTTCGGGCAGTCGTCGCAGCCGTGGGGCGGCTACGACTACGACACGTTCGCCGCGGACCTCGACAAGCTCATCACCGAGCTCGACCTGACGAACGTCACCCTCATCGGGTTCTCGATGGGCGGCGGCGAGCTCGCGCGCTACGTCTCGACCTACGGCACCGCGAAGATCAAGAAGCTCGTCTTCGCCAGCGCGGTGCCGCCGTACCTGTGGAAGTCGGACGACAACGCGGACGGCGCGGTCGACCAAGACCTCGCCGACTGGTTCGCGAAGGGCATCACGGGCGACCGTCCGGCGTTCCTGCACCAGTTCGTCGACATGTTCTACACGCCGGGCGGCGAGCCGGGTCTGCTCAAGAAGCCGCTCGTCAGCGAGGACCAGCGTGCCTACGACCTGGCGATCGCCGAGCTCGCCTCGCCGAAGGGCACGCTCGACTGCACCGCGGCGTTCGCGACGACGGACTTCCGCGACGACCTGACGAAGGTGGACGTCCCGACGCTCGTCATCCACGGCGACTCGGACGGGATCGTGCCGTTCGAGGCGTCCGGTCAGCGCACCGCGGCGGCCATCCCGAACGCGCAGACGCACGTCATCGAGGGTGGCCCGCACGGTGTGCTCGCCTCGCACAAGGACGAGTGGAACGAGGCGGTCCTGCGCTTCCTGGCGTCCTGACCTCCCCGCTCCGCAAGACGCAACGTGGGCGGTTCCTCGCAGCGGTGTACCGCTGCGCGGGGTCGCCCACGTTGCGTTCCGCGGGTCGCCGGGTGCCGACCGCGGCCTCAGCGCCCGGTGACCGCGGCGCGGATGCGCTCGATCGGGACCTTCGGGGTGCGGTCGGCGTTCAGTAGGCCGTTCGTCTCCTGCATCGTGTCCGTCAGCTGCGTCCAGCACGACCCGGCCAGGAACGAACTCGCCCGGACCCCGTCGTAGAGCGCCGTGATCCGCGCCACCCAGTCGTCGCCGTCGACGGCCGAGGTGTAGCCCCACCCGTCCTCGCGCTTCGCCCCGGGCTGGAAGTCCACGCCGCCGAACTCCGTCAGCATGACCGGCTGCCCCTGGTCCGTCGCGCCGCCCACCAGGATCCGACGATCAGCGGGCCCGCGCCCACCGAGCAGTGCCGTCCGTGCGGCGTCGTCGGTGTAGGTCGCGGCGAGCCGGGGGCCGTCGCCCTCGTAGTCGTGCACGGTGACGATGTCGGAGTTCGTGTGCTCCCAGCCGTCGTTCGAGACCACCGGCCGGGTGGGGTCGAGCGCCCGGGTGACGTCGGCGAGTGATCGGGCGTAGGCCTGCTGCGCCGGGTCCGTCGCGATGTGCTGCACGCCCCAGCTCTCGTTCGCCGGCACCCAGGTGACGATCGACGGGTGCGAGGCGTCGCGTTCGACGGCGTCCATCCACTCCCGCACGAGCCGCTGCACGGCGAGCGGGGAGAACGCGTACGCGCCGGGTGCCTCACCCCAGACGAGCAGCCCCAGCCGGTCCGCCCAGTACAGGAACCGCGGGTCCTCGATCTTCTGGTGGTTCCGCGCGGCGGTGAAGCCGAGCTCCTTGATGAGCTCGACCTCGCGGCGCAGGGCCTGCCGTGACGGTGCTGCGAGGTGCGACTCCGGCCAGTAGCCCTGGTTGAGGACACTGCGGACGTCGTAGGCGCGGCCGTTCAGCAGGAAGGCGCCGCCGTCGATGCCCACGGTGCGGACGCCGAAGTACGACGACACGGCGTCCAGGGGCACGCTGCCCTCGGCCGGCAGCAGCGTGACGACCGCATCGACCAGGCGCGGGGCCTCGGGGGACCACACCAGCTCGTCCTCGGCCTGACCGTTCTGCTGCCGGGCAACGGGCACGACGACCTCGACCTCGTGCGCGGTCACGGGCACGACCGTCTCGACGGTCGCCAGGTCCTCGTCGCCCCCGGACCAGTGCGCCGCGACGCGGACCCGCGCGCCGGCGGGGCGCTCCCCGGCGAGCCGGACGGTCAGCCGCACCGTCGCGTGGTCGACGTTCGTCCAGCGCAGGGCCCCGATCGACGCGGTCGGCACGGCCTCGAGCCAGACGGTCTGCCAGATCCCGGTCGTGCGGCGGTACCAGATGGCGTGCGGGTGCTCGTGCCAGTCCTGCTTGCCGCGCGGCTGGGTGACGTCGTGGGGGTCGTCCTCGGCGCGGACGACCAGGGTGTGCGTCGCGTCCGGCTCGGTGCCGAGCGCCTCGGTCACGTCGAGCGTGAAGGGGGTGTGTCCGCCCTCGTGCTCGCCGATGAACTGCCCGTCGACCCAGACCCGCGCGCGGTGGTCGACGGCGCCGAAGTGCAGCAGGAGCCGGGGTGCCGCGTCGCCGTACCCGGCGGCGTCGAGCTCGGCGCGCGTGATCGTCCGGGCGTACCAGACGACGGGGTGGAACCCCGGCTCGTCGATGCCCGACGCCGGCGACTCGGGTGGGAACGGCACCGTGATGTCCCGGGCGTCCGGGAACCCGGAGCGCCAGGTCGGGTCGTCGCCCGTGTTCCGGAACGACCACGTCCCGTCGAGGTCGGCCCACGCGCCGCGCAGCATCTGCGGTCGGGGGTACGAGCCGTCCTGGTCGGAGGCGCGAGGGAGCGTGTGCGATGGGGCGGCGACGGTGCCGTCGAGCGAGGTCATGCACCCATGCTGGCCGCTCCGTACATCGTTGTAAAGCGGCGCGTGCCAACCGGTGCGGGCCAACCGGTGCGCCACGACTCGGGGCGCGCCCCGGGACCGGCGCGTACCGTTCGCTGCATGAGCGCCGAGGCACCCGAGCACGTCGACGACCGCACGCTGGAGGGCTGGATCGCACGCCAGCGCTGGTACGCCGCGAAGGGTGGGACCCCGGCGCTGCACACCATCGCCGAGACCGACGGCACGCGGTTGGTCCTCGACGACGCCGCGACCGGGCCCGTCCTCTACCAGGTGCCGGTCGTCGCGGGCCCCGGCGGAGGAGCCGTCGACCCGGTCGACGCCACCACCGACACCGACTGGGTGCAGCAGCTCGCGGCGCGCATCGACGCCGACCCCTCGAGCCTCCGGCCGATCGGCGAGGTCACCGCGTCCCGGGTGCTGTCCGGCGAGCAGTCGAACACCTCGGTCATCTGCGACACCGCGTCCGGTGACCGGGTCATCACCAAGGTCTTCCGGGTGCTCCACCACGGTGACAACCCCGACGTCACCACGCAGCTCGCACTCTCCGCCGCGGGCAGCTCCCGCGTGCCGACCGTGTACGGCGCCCAGCAGGCGAGCTGGCCCGACCCCGGCCGTCCCGACGGCACGGCCACCGGACACCTCGCGTTCGCCCAGGAGTTCCTGCCCGGCCTCGAGGACGCCTGGCGCGTGGCCCTCCGCGACGCCAGGACCGGCACCCCGTGGGACGAGCAGGCCGCCGCGCTCGGCGAGGCGCTCGCCGAGGTGCACCGCACGCTCGCCACCGCCCTGCCGACCGAGCCCGCCGACGATGCACGACGGGACGCTGCGGCAGCGACGATGCGCGGCCGGCTCGACGCCGCCGTGCGCGAGGCCCCGACCGTCGAGCCGCACGTCGACGCGATCCGTGCCGTGTACGACCGTGCCGCCGCGTCGCACTGGCCGGACCTGCAGCGCATCCACGGTGACCTGCACCTCGGGCAGGTGCTCGCCGCGCCCGAGCCCCGCGGGTGGGTGTTCCTCGACTTCGAGGGCGAGCCGCTCCGCCCGCTCGCCGAGCGGTCGCTGCCCGACTCGACGCTCCGCGACGTCGCCGGGATGCTCCGGTCCTTCGACTACGTCGCCGGCGCGCTCGCGCACGACGCCGAGTTCGTCGACGCGGGTGCCTGGGCGCAGGCGGCACGGCAGGCGTTCCTCGACGGGTACCGCCGGGGGACCGGTGACGACCTGACCGACCACCGCGCACTGCTCGACGCGTTCGAGCTCGACAAGGCCGTGTACGAGGTGGTCTACGAGACGCGGAACCGGCCCGACTGGGCCGGCATCCCGCTGGCTGCGGTCGCGCGGCTGGCGGCGGACGGCGCGGCCTGATCCTCCGACCCCCGGCGTGACCCGCTGACGGACGGGAGGCGCGGTGCCGGCCGACACCGCGCCTCCCGTCCGTCACGTGGTGACGACGACCGTCGTCGTCAGTTGACGGGGCCCGTGTACTTCTCGCCCGGCCCCTTGCCCGGCGCGTCCGGGATGCTCGACGCCTCGCGGAACGCGAGCTGGACCGAGCGCAGTCCGTCGCGGAGCGGACGGGCGTGGTGGTCGCCGATCTCGGTGGCCGCCGCCGTCACGAGCCCGGCGAGGGCCGTGATGAGCTTCCGCGCCTCGTCGAGGTCGGTCTGCTCCTGCGGGTCGTCGGCGAGCCCCACCTTCACGGCGGCTGCGCTGAGCAGGTGCACGGCGACGGTGTTGATGAGCTCGACCGCGGGCACCTCGGCGATGTCGCGGGCCTCGCCGCCGGCTGCGGTCTCGTCCTGCGTGACCTGCGGTGTGTCGTTCTCGGGGGTGTCGGGCACGGTGCTCCTCTGCTAGACTCATCGGCGGCAGATGCTGCCCGTGTGCCCAGATCGTCTCCACAGGAGTCGGACCGAGCCCCGGACGGCGTCGTAGAAGAGGAGTCTCTCCCACCCGCGGCCGTGCACCACAGGCTACCGGGTCCCAACCGCTCCGTCGGGTCAGCAGTGCGATCGTCAGACCGCACCGCGTCCCGGCAGGCCAGCCCCGCGGGGCCGGTGTCGGGCGGCTGCCGAACGGGTTCCGATCCGTGCGTCAGATCTCCTCTCTCGTGCCGTCGTCCAGCGCAGCAGCGCCGGACGGCCACCACTTGATTGAAGGAGCTCCGCATCACCGATCCCCGCACCAACGACCGAATCCGCGTTCCCGAGGTCCGACTCGTCGGCCCCCAGGGTGAGCAGGTCGGCGTTGTCCCGATCGCCATGGCTCTGCGTCTCGCGCAGGAAGCCGAACTGGATCTGGTCGAGGTCGCCCCGAACTCGAAGCCGCCCGTGGCCAAGATCATGGACTACGGCAAGTTCAAGTACGAGGCAGCGCAGAAGGCCAAGGAAGCGCGCCGCAACCAGGTGAACACCGACCTCAAGGAGGTCCGGTTCCGCCTGAAGATCGACGTGCACGACTACGAGACCAAGCGCAAGCGCGCCGAGGGCTTCCTCCTCGGCGGCGACAAGGTGAAGGCGATGATCCTCTTCCGTGGGCGCGAGCAGTCGCGTCCGGAGCAGGGTGTCCGTCTCCTCCAGAAGTTCGCCGAGGAGATCGCCGAGTTCGGCGTCGTCGAGTCGCGTCCGACCCAGGACGGCCGCAACATGACGATGATCATCGCCCCCCTCAAGAACAAGTCCGACGTCAAGGGCGAGCAGAACGCGAAGCGTGCTGCGCAGAAGGCCGAGCGTCGTGCGTCGGAGCACGCGGCGAAGGGCAAGGAGGCCGACGAGGCCACCGAGTCCGCGCCGGCCGAGGCTCCCGCCGAATAGGTCCTCCCCGGACCACCCCGCGACGACGCGGCTCCCCACCCACCCCACGGAAAGGCACCACGATGCCCAAGCAGAAGACCCACTCCGGGTCGAAGAAGCGCTTCAAGGTCACCGGCAGCGGCAAGATCATGAAGCAGCAGGCCGGTATGCGTCACAACCTCGAGGTCAAGAGCGCCAAGCGCAAGGCCCGCCTCAACGAGGACCAGGTCCTCGCGAAGGCCGACGCCAAGAACGTCAAGAAGCTTCTCGGCCACTGAGCCGGCGGAACGTAAAGGAACAGATCAATGGCACGTGTCAAGAGAGCGGTCAACGCCGCCAAGAAGCGTCGCGTCATCCTCGAGCGCGCCGAGGGCTACCGCGGCCAGCGTTCGCGCCTGTACCGCAAGGCGAAGGAGCAGGTCACCCACTCCCTCGTCTACGCGTACCGTGACCGTCACGCGAAGAAGGGCGAGTTCCGTCGCCTGTGGATCCAGCGCATCAACGCCGCGTCGCGTGCGAACGGCCTGACCTACAACCGCCTCATCCAGGGCCTCTCCCTGGCCGGCGTCGAGGTCGACCGTCGCATCCTCGCGGACCTCGCGGTGAACAACCCCGAGACGTTCGCGGCGCTCGTCGAGACCGCCAAGAAGGCCCTGCCGGCCGACACCTCGGCCCCCAAGGCCGCGTAGTCACGCCAGCTCCCGAAGCCCCCGTTCCGTCCACGGAGCGGGGGCTTCGTGCATGCTGCGACACTTGACGCGTGAGCGATCTCCTCGAGAACCCGAAGTCCGGACGCGTCAAGGCCGTCGCGGCACTCGCCAAGAAGGACGTCCGTGCCGACACCGGACTCTTCCTGCTCGAGGGCCCGCAGGCCGTGCGCGAGGCGATCGAGTACCGCCCGGAGCTGCTCCGCGAGCTCTACGTGACGCCGACCGCCGCCGCACGGTACGGGCTCGACGACGCACCGGTCGACACGTGGTTCGTCACCGAGCAGGTGCTCGACACGATGGCGGACACCGTCACGCCGCAGGGGGTCGTCGCGGTGTGCCAGCAGTTCCCGACGTCGGTGAAGGACGTCTTCCCGGACGCCGGACCCGGCCTGGAGGCGCAGGGCGCGTCCGCCACGGACGGCACGCTGCCCGGGCTGGTCGCGATCCTCGAGCAGGTCCGGGACCCGGGGAACGCCGGCACGATCATCCGCGCCGCCGACGCGGCGGGCGCTGACGCGGTCGTGCTGACCGGTCGTTCGGTCGACCCCTACAACCCGAAGGTGGTGCGGTCCACCACGGGCTCGCTGTTCCACGTGCCGGTCTCGGTGGGCGTGACGCTCGCCGACGCCGTCACACGCGCGAAGGCCCTCGGGTACACGGTCCTCGCGGCCGACGTCTCCGGCGACGACCTGCCGGACGTCCGCGCCGACGGCATGCTCGACGGGCCGACCGCGTGGGTCTTCGGCAACGAGGCCCGGGGGCTCACGGCGGAGGACCTGGCGCTCGTCGACCGGGCCGTGAAGGTCCCGATCTACGGTCGGGCCGAGTCGATGAACCTGGCGACGGCCGCGTCGGTCTGCCTGTACGAGTCGGCGTTCGCGCAGCGGGTGGCGTCCTCCTCCACAGCGCGCTGACCCGTCCTGCTCCTCCACCGTCCGTCCAGTGCAGGACGGCGGTATCCCGGGGGCCGGTAGGCTTGGGCCTCGTGTCAGAACACCTCGAGATCAGCGAAGCGGCCGTCGCCGACGCGGTCGACCGGGCCCTCGCCGCGGTCCGCGCGACGACGACCGTGGCCGAGCTGAAGCAGGCCAGGGCGGAGCACACCGGCGAGCAGTCGACGCTCGCGCGGATGAACGCGTCGATGCGCAGCGTGCCGAAGGAGCAGAAGGCCGAGGCCGGCAAGCTCGTCGGCCAGGCACGCGGCCGGGTCAACGCGGCGGTCGCCGAGCAGGAGTCCGTCCTCGCCGAGGCCGAGGAACGCGCACGGCTCGAGGCCGAGCGCGTCGACGTCACCGCACTGCCGGTCCGTCGCACGCCGGGCTCCCGCCACCCGCTCTCGGTCCTCAACGAGACCGTCGCCGACATCTTCGTCGGCATGGGGTGGGAGGTGGCGGAGGGCCCCGAGCTCGAGCACGAGTGGTTCAACTTCGACGCGCTGAACTTCGACCCGGACCACCCCGCACGGGCGATGGCCGACACGATCTTCGTCGAGCCGGTCGACCGGCACCTGGTCATGCGCACGCACACCTCCCCGGTGCAGGTGCGCTCCCTGCTGTCCCGGGAGCTGCCGCTCTACGTGATCGCCCCGGGGCGCGTGTACCGCGCGGACGAGCTCGACGCCACGCACCTGCCGGTGTTCACCCAGGTCGAGGGCATCGCGATCGACAAGGGCCTGACGATGGCGCACCTCCGCGGCACGCTCGAGCACTTCGCGCGCCAGGTCTTCGGCGCCGGGGCGCAGATCCGCCTGCGTCCGAACTACTTCCCGTTCACCGAGCCCAGCGCCGAGATGGACGTCTGGCAGCCGAACGCCAAGGGCGGCGCGCGGTGGGTCGAGTGGGGCGGCTGCGGCATGGTGAACCCCAACGTCCTGCGTGCGGCCGGCATCGACCCGGACGAGTACCAGGGCTTCGCGTTCGGGATGGGCATCGAGCGGACCCTGCAGTTCCGCAACGGCCTGAACGACATGCGTGACTTCCTCGAGGGCGACATCCGCTTCTCGCAGCAGTTCGGAACGGTGGTCTGATGCGCGTCCCACTCCGTTGGCTCGGCGAGTCCGTCGACCTGCCCGACGACGTCTCCCTCGAGCACGTCCACGCGGCCCTCGTGTCGGTGGGCTTCGAGGAAGAGGACGTCCACACGTACGACCTCACCGGCCCGATCGTCGTCGGCCGCGTGCTCGAGCGCGAGCCCGAGCCGCAGAAGAACGGCAAGACGATCAACTGGTGCCAGGTCGACGTGGGCGAGTCCGAGCCCCGCGGCATCGTCTGCGGTGCGCACAACTTCGACGTGGGCGACCTCGTCGTCGTGACGCTGCCCGGCGCCGTGCTGCCCGGGCCGTTCCCGATCGCCGCGCGCAAGACGTACGGCCACGTGTCCGACGGCATGATCGCCTCGGCCCGTGAGCTCGGCCTCGGCGACGAGCACGACGGCATCCTGCGCTTCGCCGACCTCGGCATGGACCCCGAGGTCGGGGCCGACGCGATCGCGCTGCTCGGCCTCGACGACGCCGCGGTCGAGATCAACGTGACGCCGGACCGCGGGTACGTGATGAGCATGCGCGGCGTCGCCCGCGAGTACGCGCACGCCACCGGTGCCGGCTTCCGCGACCCGGCGGCGCGTGTGACGCCCCGCTCGGGCGAGGGGTTCCGCGTCACGATCGACGACCAGGCCCCGGTCCGCGGCCGTGTCGGCGCGCACACCTTCGTCACCCGCGTCGTCCGTGGCATCGACCCGACCCGGGCGACCCCGGCGTGGATGGTCTCCCGCCTGGCGCTGGCCGGCGTCCGCTCGATCTCGCTGCCCGTCGACATCACGAACTACGTCATGTTCGAGCTCGGCCAGCCCCTGCACGGCTACGACCTGGCGAAGGTCCGCGGTGGCCTCGGCGTGCGTCGCGCGGCGGTGGGGGAGACCCTCGTCACCCTCGACGACACGACCCGCACGCTCGACGCCGAGGACCTCGTCATCACCGACGACGACGGCCCCGTCGGTCTCGCCGGCGTGATGGGCGGTGCACGCACCGAGATCTCGGACACGACGACCGACGTGCTGATCGAGGCCGCCGGCTTCGACCAGGTCTCGATCGCCCGGACGGCCCGCCGGCACAAGCTGCCGAGCGAGGCCTCGAAGCGCTTCGAACGCGGGGTCGACCCGCTCGTGGCCGAGGCCGCTGCGAACCGTGCCGTCGAGCTCCTCGTCGAGCTCGCGGGCGGCACGGCGGACACCCTCGGCTCCACGCTCGTCGACGCCGAGCCCCGCCCGACGATCACGATGCGGGCGTCGCGGCCGGCCGACCTCGTCGGTGTCGAGTACACCGACGCCGAGGTCATCGACACGCTGCGCGCCATCGGTGCGACGGTGGACGTCGACGGCGAGGTGCTCGTCGTCACGCCGCCGTCCTGGCGACCGGACCTGACCGACGACACCACCCTGGTCGAGGAAGTGGCCCGCATCGTCGGCTACGACCGCATCCCGAGCGTGCTGCCGATCGCCCCGCCCGGACGCGGTCTGACCCGGCACCAGCAGGCCCGTCGGCGCGTGTCCGCCGCCCTCGCAGCGGACGGCCTCGTCGAGGTCGTCACCGCTCCGTTCGTCTCGCAGACCACGCAGGACGCCTACCCGGGCATCGACGGCGACGGTGGTCCGAGCGTCGTGCTCGCGAACGCGCTGGACAGCGAGCAGTCGCTGCTCCGTCGCAGCGGGCTCCCCGCGCTCGTCGACGCCGCCCGCCGCAACGTGTCCCGCGGCCTCGTCGACGTCGCCCTGTACGAGACCTCGCGCGTGTTCCTGCCGACGACGGACGTGCAGCTCGGCACCGACGCCGTGCCCGCCGGCGCCGAGCGGCCCGACCCCGACACCCTCGGTGTGCTCGACGCGTCGCTCCCGCCGCAGCCGTTCCACGTCTCGGCGTTGCTGACCGGCAACCGCGTCGTGAAGCAGCCCGGCGTGCAGCCGGAGCCCTACGGCATCGCGGACGCGCTCGACGTCGCCCGGGCCGTCGCCTGGGCGGTCGGTGTGGAGCTCCGGGTCGCACAGACGAGCCACCCGTCCCTGCACCCGGGGCGTGCGGCCGCGCTGCTCGTCGGTGACACCGTCGTCGGTGTCGCCGGTGAGCTGCTGCCCGTCCTCACCGAGGCCGCGGTGCTGCCGCGCGTCGTCGCCGTCGTCGAGCTCGACCTCGACGCCCTGGTCGCCGCGGCACCGGAGCTCGTGTCGGTGGCGCCGATCGTGTCCTACCCGGCGGCGACGCAGGACCTCTCCCTCGTGGTCGCGGTCGACGTCCCGGCGGGTGACGTGCTGGACGTCGTCCGCTCTGGCGCCGGAGAGCTGCTGGAGTATGCTCGGCTCGTGGACGACTACCGGGGCACGGGCGTGGACGAGGGACAGAAGTCCCTGACGTTCGCGCTGCGCTTCCGCGCCACGGACCGCACGCTGACCGCTGCCGAGGCCTCCGAGGCCCGTGACGGCGCCGTCCGACGTGCCGGCGAGCGATTCGGGGCGACCCTGCGCGACTGATCCACCGGATCAGCACCGCCCGGGGCCGCCGCCTCCGACTCTCTCGACGACCAGTCCGACCAAAGGTGGAACCCATGTCCGTATCCGTCGCCGTGGCGGGAGCCTCCGGCTACGCGGGCGGAGAGCTCCTGCGCGTGCTCGCCGCCCACCCAGAGTTCGACGTCAGGACGGTGACGGCCTTCTCGAACGCGGGGCAGCCGCTCATCGCGACGCAGCCGCACCTGCGGTCGCTGGCACACCTGACGCTGGTCGAGACGACGGCGGCGACCCTGCGCGGACACGACGTGGTGTTCCTCGCGCTGCCGCACGGGCAGTCCGGGGCGATCACCGCCGAGCTCGACGACGACACCCTCGTCGTCGACTGCGGCGCGGACCACCGGCTCACGGACCCGGCTGCGTGGGAGGCGTTCTACGGCGGCGAGCACCACGGCGCGTGGACCTACGGCCTGCCGGAGCTGCTGCACGCCGCGCCGGCGCCCGGGACGGCGGAGGAGTGGCGGGACGTCGACGACATCGAGGGCCTCGGGCGGCAGCGCACCGAGCTCGCGACGACGAAGCGGATCGCCGTGCCGGGCTGCAACGTGACGGCGGTGACGCTCGGCATCCAGCCCGGTGTCCAGGCCGGGCTCGTCGAGACGGACGACCTCGTCGCGGTGCTGAGCGTCGGGCCGAGCGGTGCCGGCAAGAAGCTCGCGACGGCCTACCTCGCCTCGGAGATCATGGGCTCCGCGAGCGCCTACGCGGTCGGCGGCACCCACCGGCACATCCCGGAGATCCAGCAGAACCTCGTGACAGCGGGGGCCGGTGACGTCCGGATCTCGTTCACGCCCGTGCTCGTGCCGATGTCGCGCGGCATCCTCGCGACCACGACCGCCAGGCTCTCGCCCGGAGTCAGCGCGCGCGACGTCCGGATCGCCTGGGAACAGGCCTACGCCGACGAGCCCTTCGTGCACCTGCTCCCGGAGGGCGAGTTCCCCCGCACCGCGGACACCGTCGGCGCGAACACCGCGCTCGTCGGCATCGCCGTGGACGAGGCCGCGGGCCGGGTGGTCGCCGTGAGCGCCCTCGACAACCTGGCCAAGGGCACCGCCGGCGCGGCCGTGCAGTCGGCCAACATCGCCCTGGGCTTCCCCGAGACCCTCGGCCTCAGCGTGGACGGAGTCGCACCGTGACCGACGAGACCTCGACGGACCAGCCCGACACGGGCCTCCAGGGCGTGACCGCCGCTGCGGGCTTCCGCGCGGCCGGCGTCACCGCCGGACTCAAGACGAGCGGGAAGCCCGACGTCGCCCTCGTGGTGAACGACGGCCCCGACGCGACCGCGGCCGCCGTGTTCACCAGCAACCGCGCCCAGGCGCACCCGGTGATCTGGTCGCGCCAGGTCGTCGGCGACGGTGTCGCCCGGGCCGTGGTGCTCAACTCCGGCGGCGCGAACTGCTTCACCGGACCCTTCGGCTTCCAGACCACGCACATGACGGCGGAGGCGGTGGGTGCCGCCCTCGGCATCGGCGCCGGCGACGTCGTCGTCTGCTCGACGGGCCTGATCGGCCGCGGTGACCAGACGTTCCGTGACGGCGTGCTGCGCGGTGTCGACCTGGCCAGCGCCGCGCTGGCGGCCGACGGCGGCCCCGACGCTGCGGTCGCGATCATGACCACGGACACGACGCCGAAGCAGTCCGTCGTGACCGAGGACGGCTGGACGGTCGGCGGCATGGCCAAGGGCGCCGGCATGCTGGCCCCCGGGCTCGCGACGATGCTCGTCGTCATCACGACCGACGCCGTGCAGACCGCGGAGCAGCTCGACCAGGCGCTCCGCGCGGCGACCCGCGTGACCTTCGACCGCGTCGACTCGGACGGCTGCATGTCGACCAACGACACCGTCGTGCTGCTGTCCTCCGGTGCGAGCGGGGTGACCCCCGAGGTCGGCGACTTCCAGGAGGCACTGACCGCGGTGTGCGCGGACCTCGCCCGGCAGCTCCAGCAGGACGCCGAGGGCGCGAGCCACGACATCACGATCGAGGTCACCGGCGCGGTGTCCGAGGACGAGGCCGTCACGGTGGGGCGCAGTGTCGCCCGGAACAACCTGTTCAAGGCCGCGGTCTTCGGCAACGACCCGAACTGGGGCCGCGTGCTGGCGGCGATCGGGACCACCGACGCCGAGTTCGACCCGTACGCGGTCGACGTCAGCATGAACGGCGTCCGCGTCTGCCACGCCGGCGCCCCGGACCGGCCGATCGACGAGGTCGACCTGACGCCGCGCGACACCCACGTCCTGATCGAGCTCGGGGTCGGCGTGCACGCGGCGACGATCCTGACGAACGACCTGACGCACGACTACGTCCACGAGAACAGCGCGTACTCCAGCTGATGAGCGACGACCTGACCAAGGAAGAAGAGCACGAGCTCGCCGCCGTCAAGGCCGCGACGCTCATCGAGTCCCTGCCGTGGCTGAAGCGGTTCTCGGGCAAGACCGTCGTCGTGAAGTTCGGCGGCAACGCCATGGTGAACGACGACCTCAAGCGGGCGTTCGCCGAGGACATGGTCTACCTGCGCTACGCGGGACTCCACCCGGTCGTGGTGCACGGCGGTGGGCCGCAGATCTCGGCGGCGCTGAAGGAACAGGGCATCGCGTCCGAGTTCCGCGGTGGCTACCGCGTGACGACGACCGAGGCGATCACGGTCGTCCGCGACGTGCTCGCCGGCGAGGTCAACCGCGAGATCGTCGACCTCGTCAACGAGCACGGTGACGGTCTGGCCGTCGGCGTCTCCGGCGACGGCGGCTCGCTGTTCACCGGTGAGAAGAAGGGCGTCGTCGTCGACGGCGAGTACTTCGACCTCGGCCACGTCGGCGACATCACGCACGTCGACCCGTCCGGCGTCCTCGCGGCGATCGAGGCCGGACGCATCCCGATCGTGTCGAGCATCGCGATCGACGACGCCCACCCGGACCAGGCGCTGAACGTCAACGCCGATGCCGCGGCCGGTGCGCTGGCCATCGCGCTCGGTGCCGCCAAGCTCATGATGCTGACGGACGTCCCCGGCCTCTACCGCAACTGGCCGGACCGCGACTCGATCATCGACCTGATCGCGGTCGACGAGCTCCGGGCGCTGCTGCCGAGCCTCGAGTCGGGGATGATCCCGAAGATGACCGCGTGCCTCGACGCCGTGGTCGGCGGGGTCGGCGGCGCGACGATCATCGACGGGCGGATCCCGCACTCGATCCTGCTCGAGGTCTTCACCCTGCGCGGTGCGGGCACCGAGGTGATCCCGGACCCGAGCCGTCGCACCGAGAACCAGAACACCCACGCCGAAGTCGGCCGACGGGTGCCCGAGTCCGCAGCGGACCCGGGCCGACACGCGGCGACCGACGCCGCCGTCACCGACACCACCGTCACCGACACCGCCACGACGCAGAAGGGGAACGAGCAGTGAGCACCGAGACGCACACCCAGACCTGGAACGACCGGTTCGGGGCGTCGCTCATGCGATCCCTGACCCCGCCGAAGATCATGCTCGACCACGGTCAGGGCTGCCGCGTGTGGGACGTCGACGGCAACGAGTACCTCGACTTCCTGGCCGGCATCGCGGTGAACTCCCTCGGCCACGCCCACCCGGCCCTCGTCGAGGCCGTGGCCGACCAGGCGGCGAAGCTCGTGCACGTCTCGAACTACTTCGCGACGCCGCCGCAGCTCGAGCTCGCCGAGCGCCTCAAGCGCATCACCGGTGCGGGGGACGCCGGCCGCGTGTACTTCGGCAACTCCGGTGCCGAGGCGAACGAGGCCGCGTTCAAGCTCGCACGGCTGAACAAGGGTGCGGACGGTCGCAAGACCCGGATCCTCGCGCTGAAGCAGGGCTTCCACGGCCGGACGATGGGTGCGCTCGCGCTCACCGGCAAGCCCGCGCTGCAGGAGGACTTCCTGCCGATGATCGCCGGCGTCGAGCACATCGACTCGACGGTCGAGGCGCTCGAGGCGGCCGTCGACGACACCGTCGCCGCGCTCATCCTCGAGCCGATCAAGGGCGAGGCCGGCGTGGTCGACCTGCCCGAGGGCTTCCTGCAGGCCGCGCGTCGCCTGACCGAGGAGCACGGCGCGCTGTTCATCCTCGACGAGATCCAGACCGGGGTCGGCCGCACCGGCAACTGGTTCACCTTCCAGGGCCACGGGTTCACGCCGGACGCCGTCACGATCGCGAAGGGCATCGCCGGTGGGTTCCCGATCGGCGCCCTCGTGACCTTCGGCTGGGCGTCCGAGCTGTTCTCGGCCGGCCAGCACGGCTCGACCTTCGGCGGCAACCCGCTCGGCACCCGCGTCGCGAACGCGGTGCTCGAGGAGATCGAGCGCGCCGACCTGGTGGCCGGCGCGGTCACCAAGGGCGAGCGCATCCGTGCCGGCATCGCGGCCCTCGGTTCGCCGCTGGTGCAGGAGGTCCGGGGCACGGGCCTGCTCGTCGGCGTCGGCCTGACCGCGCCCGTCGGCCCCGCCGTCAACGCCGCCGCCCTCGAGCGCGGCCTCATCATCAACGCCCCGAACGAGTCGAGCCTGCGCATCGCGCCGCCGCTCATCGTGTCCGACGCCGAGATCGACGAGTTCGTGTCGATCCTCGGCCAGAGCCTCGCGGCCGTCGCCGCCGAGCAGGAGACCTCCGCATGACCCGCCACTTCCTCCGTGACGACGACCTGACCCAGGCCGAGCAGTCCGCGATCCTCGACCTCGCCGCCCAGATGAAGGGTGACCGCTGGGGCGAGAAGCCCCTCGCCGGGCCGCAGACCGTCGCGGTGATCTTCGACAAGTCGTCCACCCGCACCCGGGTGTCCTTCCACGTCGGGATCTCCGACCTCGGCGGCAGCCCGCTCGTGATCACGACGGCGAACAGCCAGCTCGGCGGCAAGGAGACCCCGTCGGACACCGCCCGCGTGCTCGAGCGCATGGTGTCGGCGATCGTCTGGCGCACCTACGCCCAGTCCGGACTCGAGGAGATGGCGGCGGGCACCCGCGTCCCGGTCGTCAACGCACTGTCGGACGACTTCCACCCGTGCCAGCTCCTCGCCGACCTGCTCACGATCCGCGAGCACCGCGGCACCCTCGCCGGGCAGACCGTGGCGTTCATCGGCGACGGCGCGAGCAACATGGCGCAGTCGTACCTGCTCGCGGGAGCGACCGCGGGCATGCACGTCCGCGTCGCCGCTCCGGCGGCGTTCAGCCCGGACGCCACGGTCGTCGCCGACGCCGAGCGTCGTGCGGCCGAGACCGGTGGCTCCGTCCTGGTCGTCACCGACCCGGTGGCGGCGGTCGCCGGCGCCGACGTCGTGGTCACCGACACGTGGGTGTCGATGGGCAAGGAGGACGAGAAGCAGTCCCGACTCGACACCTTCGCGGGCTACCGGGTGGACGACGAGCTGATGGGGCACGCCGCCGACGACGCCGTGTTCCTGCACTGCCTGCCGGCGGACCGCGGGTTCGAGGTGACCGCCGAGGTCATCGACGGGCCGCGCAGCATCATCTGGGACGAGGCGGAGAACCGGCTGCACGCGCAGAAGGCCCTGCTCGCCTGGCTCCTGGCCGCGAACGCGACCGGCAGCCCGGCCGCCTGACCCCGCTCGACTGGAGTCCCGTGACCGATCGCATCGTCGTCGCCTGCTCCGCCGGGGTGGACCCGGCGGCAGCCGTCGAGCACTTCGCCGTCGACCACGAGGTGCTGGCCCTGGTGGTCGACCTCGGCGGTCGGTCCCGCGAGGTCGACGCCGTGCGGGACCGGATGCGGGCCGCCGGTGCGGTGGACGCCGTGGTGGTCGACGCGAAGACCGAGTACGCCGACCGGTACGTCGTCGCGGCGGTCCGGGCGAACGCCGGCGGCCCGGGTCGCCCGCTCGTCCCGGCGCTGCGGCTGCCGATCGTCGCCGACCACCTGGTCCGCACGGCCCGGCAGCTCGGCGCGGTCGCCGTCGCGCACCTCACGAGCGCCCCGGACGAGGTCGCCCTCACGACCACGATCGCCGGGCACGATCCCGACCTCCGGGTCCTCCCGGTGCCGACGGCCGTCGTGCCGGCCGGCGGTACCGAGCACGACGTGTGGGGCCGTCTCGTCACCGAGCCGGACCTCGAGGACCCGTGGGCCGCGGTCGACCCTGCGGACTGGGCGCGGACGGCGGACGTCTCCGCGCAGCCGGACACCGAGCCCGACGAGGTCACCGTGACCTTCGAGCACGGCGTCCCGGTCGCCCTCGACGGGCAGCGCTTCCCGGTCCTCCGGCTGCTGCGCGAGCTCGACGCCCTCGCCGGCCGTCACGGGGTCGGTCGGCACGACCTGGTCGTCGACCTGCTCGACGGCCGCAAGGCCCGGCGTGTGGCGGAGACACCGGGTGCGACGGCGCTCGTGGCCGCGCACCAGGACCTCGAACGGATCACCCTCGAACGCGAGGTCCTGCGCTGCAAGCAGGGCGTGGACCGCGAGTGGGCGGAGCTGGTCGACGAGGGTCGCTGGGCGAGCGGACTCCGTCGCGCGCTCGACGCCTTCATCGAGGAGACGCAGCGGCACGTCTCCGGTGACGTCCGGCTCCGGTTGCACGGCGGGGTCGCGAGCGTCACCGGGCGCCGGTCGGAGCAGAGCCTCTTCGACTTCGAGCTGGCCGGGGCACCGGCCACCGGGAGCGTGTCGTTCGCGAGCGCCCGGGCCCGACCGACGCGGACGGCCACGCGGCGCGACCGCGCGAACTGACGCCCCACCAGCACCACGCAGCACCGCCCCCACCAGCACCACGCAGTACCACCCCGCGAAGCACCGCCCCACGAACCGAGCACGACCGACCCGTACCCCCAGGCAGGACGACATGACCGACGCGACGCAGCCGAGCAAGACCGACGCCACGAACACGGGCGCCCTCTGGGGTGGCCGCTTCGCCGACGGCCCCAGCGCCGAACTCGCCGCGCTGTCCCGGTCGACGCACTTCGACTGGCAGCTGGCCCCCTACGACATCGCCGGGTCGCGCGCCCACGCCCGTGCCCTGCACACCGCCGGCTACCTGACCGAGGACGAGCTCGAGCGCATGACCGCCGGCCTCGACCGCCTCGAGACCGCCCACGCCGACGGTTCCCTGCAGCCGGACGACGGCGACGAGGACGTCCACGGTGCCCTCGAGCGCCTGCTCATCGCCGACCTCGGCCCGGAACTCGGCGGCAAGCTCCGCGCCGGCCGGAGCCGCAACGACCAGATCGCGACCCTGGGCCGCATGCACATGCTCGACCACGGCCGGCGGATCGGGCGCCTCGTCATCGACCTCGTCGACGCGATCTCGCAGCAGGCGAGCGAGCACCCGGCGGCGATCATGCCCGGCCGCACGCACCTGCAGCACGCCCAGCCGGTGCTCCTCGCCCACCACCTGCTCGCGCACGCGTGGCCGCTCGTCCGGGATCTCGAGCGGCTCCGCGACTGGGCCGACCGTGCGAGTGTCAGCCCGTACGGGGCCGGCGCCCTCGCGGGCAGCTCGCTCGGTCTCGACCCGACGGCGATCGCGCACGAACTCGGCTTCGCCCGCCCCGCCGACAACTCGATCGACGCCACGGCAGCCCGCGACGTCGTCGCCGAGTTCGCGTTCGTCCTCGCACAGGTGGGCATCGACGTGTCCCGTCTGGCCGAGGAGATCATCCTCTGGAACACCAAGGAGTTCGGTTTCGTCCGGCTGCACGACGCCTTCTCGACCGGGTCGAGCATCATGCCGCAGAAGAAGAACCCCGACATCGCCGAGCTCGCGCGCGGCAAGTCGGGTCGGCTCGTCGGCAACCTCACCGGCCTCCTCACGACCCTGAAGGGCCTGCCGCTCGCGTACAACCGCGACCTGCAGGAGGACAAGGAGCCGGTCTTCGACTCGGTCGCCCAGCTCGAGGTGCTGCTGCCGGCCTTCACCGGCATGGTCGCGACGCTCGCCTTCGACACGGAGCGGATGGCCGAGCTCGCGCCGCAGGGCTTCTCGCTCGCGACCGACGTCGCGGAGTGGCTGGTCCGGCAGGGCGTGCCCTTCCGCGACGCGCACGAGATCTCGGGGGCGCTGGTCCGGTACTGCGAGGAGCGCGGGATCGAGCTCGACGAGCCCGGCGACGACGAGTACCGCGCCGTGTCCGAGCACCTCACGCCCGAGGTGCGCGGCGTCCTGACCATCGAGGGCAGCGTCGCGTCGCGCGCCGGTGTCGGCGGGACGGCGCCGGAGCGCGTCGCCGAGCAGCTCGCCGCCCTGACCCGTCGCGTCCACGACCTGGCCGAGGGCGCGCCCTTCACCCGATGAGCGACGCGCTCCTCGCGCTCCTGGCCGAGCCGGCTCCGGTGTGCGCGCCGGCGCTGCTCGGCGCGACGATCACCGGGCGTGGTGTGACACTGCGCATCACCGAGGTCGAGGCCTACTGGGGCCCGACCGACCCAGGGTCGCACGGCCATCGCGGCCCGACACCGCGCAACCGGCACCTCTTCGGGCCGCCGGGCACGCTCTACGCGTACCGCTCGTACGGCATCCACACCTGCGTGAACGTGGTGAGCGGCCCGGAGGGCACGTCGTCCGGCTCGCTCCTGCGCGCCGCCGAGGTCGTCGACGGCATCGAGGTCGCCCGGGCTCGCCGCGGTCCGTCGGTCGCCGACGTCGCCCTGGCCCGCGGTCCGGGCAACCTCGGGCAGGCTCTCGGTGCCGTGCTCGGCGAGGACGACGGCACGTCGCTCCTCGACGGCTCGGGACCGTTCCGGCTCGTGCTCGCACCCGGTCTGGAGGCGCGGCTCGCCTCCGCCGACCCGGCGGACGTGGTCGCGGAGCTGCTCGCCGAGACGGTGGCCGGCCCCGCGGGGACGGCTCCGGTCCGGCGGATCTCGCGCGGACCGCGCACCGGCGTCGCCGGTGTCGCCGGCGGCGCGTCCTTCCCGTGGCGCTCCTGGCGCACCGGTGACCCGACGGTGTCGCCGTACCGACGGCACCGGCGCGCGGTCGACTGACGGGGCCGCGCCGATCCTCCCGGCCGTCGCCCGGTGGCTACGATGGTCGGGTGTCCAGCGCAACCGATCCCGATGTCCTGACACGCCAGCAGAACGACCCCACCTTCGCCTCGGTGTGGGACGAACTGCGCTGGCGCGGTCTGGTGCACGTCTCCACCGACGAGACGGCACTCCAGGAGGCCCTCGACGGCGGGACCGTCACGTACTACTGCGGTTTCGACCCGACCGCACCCTCGCTGCACTGCGGCAACCTGCTGCAGCTGCTCACCATGCGCCGGCTGCAGCTCGCCGGGCACCGGCCGCTGGCGCTCGTCGGTGGGTCGACCGGCCTGATCGGCGACCCGCGTCCCACCGCGGAACGCACGCTGAACACCCCGGAGACGGTCGCCGAGTGGGTGAGCCGACTGCAGGCGCAGGTGTCCCGGTTCCTCAGCCCCGACGGCGAGAACGGCGTGCGGCTCGTCAACAACCTCGACTGGACGGCACCGCTGTCCGCGATCGACTTCCTGCGCGACATCGGCAAGTACTTCCGCGTGAACACCATGCTGAAGAAGGACGCCGTCGCCGCACGCCTGAACTCCGACGCGGGCATCAGCTACACCGAGTTCAGCTACCAGATCCTGCAGGGACTGGACTACCGCGAGCTCTACCGGCAGTACGGCTGCACGCTGCAGACCGGCGGTTCGGACCAATGGGGCAACCTCACCTCCGGCACCGACCTGATCCGTCGCACCGAGGGGGTGTCCGTGCACGCGCTCGGCACCCCGCTCATCACGAACTCGGACGGCACGAAGTTCGGCAAGAGCGAGGGCAACGCGATCTGGCTCGACGCCGAGATGACCTCGCCGTACGCCTTCTACCAGTTCTGGCTCAACACGGCGGACGCCGACGTGGTCGCCCGGCTGCGCGAGTTCACGTTCCTCGATCGTGCGGAGATCGGTCGACTCGAGCAGGCGGTCGCCGACGAGCCGTTCCGGCGCGAGGCCCAGCGGACCCTGGCGTTCGAGGTCACGTCGCTGGTGCACGGAGCGGCGGCGACCCGGGCGACGATCGACGCCTCGGCGGCGCTGTTCGGCAACGGCGACCTGGCCGCGCTCGACGAGGCGACGCTGCGTGCCGCGGTCGCCGAGCTCCCCGGCACGGTGTCGCTGCCGGGCGAGGCCGACGTCGCTCGCGCCCTCGTCGACACCGGACTCGTGAAGTCGCTCGGCGAAGCGCGCCGGGCGGTCGACCAGGGAGGCGTGTACGTGAACAACGTCCGCGCCGACGACGCGACCGCGCAGCTCGCGAGCCTCGCGCTGCCCGGCGGAGTCGTGGTGCTCCGACGCGGCAAGAAGACCCTGGCGGGCGTCACGCTCGGCTGATCGATCCACCCTCGGTGCATCCGGTGCCCGGTCTCCCGACGGAGACCGGGCACCGCTGCGTCCGGAGGAGTTGCACAGTGCGACACGCCCGGGAGTGGGGCGCGGTTGGCGCTCCCGCCCAGCGCTGCGTAGAGTTCTTACTCGTCACCCCAAAGGTGCGGCGGAGCGGCTGGAGCGAGAGCCCAGAGCCTGCCGGCCTCAAGCGGGACCATCCTCCACCGAAGTTCAGATCAAGCCTTGTGCTCGATCGCTTCGACGCTTAGGATGACTACTCCACCGGCCCTCTCCCTCGGGATGAGCCACAGGACCTCGGTCCGACGCGATGCCGGTGGTACCGAGAACACAATGCCCCTCTTGCGGAGCTCCTTCGTGGAGTCGAGTGGGGGGTGCGTCTGGTCCTTGAGAACTCAACAGCGTGCACATTGTCAATGCCAATTATTTTGACCCCGTGCGATTGCAGCTTTGGTTGTGG
>NZ_JBIVRJ010000007.1:0-9345 GCF_044755625.1 Curtobacterium sp. NPDC092190
TCGGCCGTTCCGTTCTCCGCCTCAGCGGCAACGAGTGATTACTCTACGCACGGCCCGACCACACCACCAACACCACCCACATCCCGGGCGTGTCGTCCCCCGACTTCCCCGAGGACTCGCGGGAGGAGGGGTACCGAGCCGCGGTCGGACGGGTGCCGGTCGGCGGTCGCACGCGTGCCGACGCGACCCGGGAACGACGGGAGGCACGGTGCGTACCCGCACCGTGCCTCCCGTCCGACCGATCGTCGACTCAGACGTCCGTCTCGTCCGCCGCGGCCAACTGGCCGCACGCGCCGTCGATCTCCTTGCCGCGGGTGTCGCGCAGGGTCGTCGGGACGCCCGCAGCGTTCAGCCGGCGGACGAACTCGTCCTGCACGTGGGGCTCCGACGAGGTCCAGACCGAACCGGGCGTCGGGTTGAGCGGGATCGGGTTGACGTGCACCCAGCCCTTGCCACGCGCGTTGAGCTTCTCGGCGAGCAGGTCGGCGCGCCAGGCGTGGTCGTTCATGTCCTTGATGAGGGCGTACTCGATCGAGACCCGTCGACCGGTCTTCGCGTAGTACTCGTACGCGGCGTCGATCGCCTCGTCGGCCTTCCACCGCGAGTTCACCGGGATGAGCTCGTCGCGGAGCTCGTCGTCCGGCGCGTGCAGCGACAGGGCGAAGGTGAGCGGGATGTCCTCGTCCGCCAGCTTCTTGATCGCCGGCACCAGGCCGACGGTGGAGACGGTGATGCCACGCGCGCTCATCCCGAGACCGTGCGGCTGCGGAGCGATCATCGTGCGCACCGCCTCGATGACCCGCTTGTAGTTGGCGAGCGGCTCGCCCATCCCCATGAAGACGATGTTCGTGACGCGTTCGGCATCGACGCGGTCCTGCCCGCCCTTCCGCGGGTCGCCCCCGAGTTCACCGGCGGCGATCGCGGCGTTCGCCCGGACGATCTGCTCGATGATCTCGGCGGTCGACATGTTGCGCGTCAGCCCTGCCTGGCCGGTCGCGCAGAACGGGCAGTTCATGCCGCAACCCGCCTGCGACGAGACGCAGAGCGTGATGCGACCGGGGTAGCGCATCAGCACCGACTCGACCAGGGCGCCGTCGTGCAGCTTCCAGAGGAACTTGATCGTGTCGCCCTTGTCCGTCGCCAGACGCCGGGTCTCCGTGAGGAGCGGCGGCAGCATCCCGGCCACGAGTTCCTCGCGCTGGGCAGCCGGCAGGTCGGTCATCGTCGCCGGGTCGGACGACCAGTGCGTGAAGTAGTGCGTCGACAGCTGCTTGGCGCGGAAGCCGGGCAGGCCGAGCTCCTTGACCTTCGCGACGCGCTCCTCGACGGTCATGTCGGCGAGGTGCACCGGCGGCTTGCCGCGCTTCGGCGACGCGAACTGCAGGAGGGGTCGCCCCTCGGAGTCCTGCGCCTGGGTCCACCCCTCGGTGCGCGGGCGCACCTGCGGACGCGTGGAGCGCTGCTCCTCGAACGGGGTGCGGGTCTCGGTGGCCATCACTCCAGTTTACGGGAGGTGCGCAACTCCCCGTCGACGCGTCACTCCCCCGCGGGCAGCAGACGCGCGAAGTGGTGGGCGTTCGGGTACAGCGGCACGATGTCGACCGGGTCGCCGGGGTGCGGCGCCTGCAGCACGATGCCGTCGCCGAGGTAGATGCCGACGTGGTCCTCGTTGTCGAACACCACGAGGTCGCCCGGCAGGGCCTCGGACTGCGGGATCGTCGTGGCGACCGCGTCCTGCGACGGCACGTAGTGGACGAGCGGGATGCCGACGGCCGCGTACGCCACCATCGTCAGTCCCGAGCAGTCGATGCCGGAGTGGCTCGCGCCGCCCTCGACGTACGGGTCCCCCATGTACTGCAGCGCCGTCGATACGATCGTGGCGCGCTTGCCGCCCGCCGACAGCACCTTCGAGATGGCCGCCTCGGCCTGCTGCGTGGTGACGCCGTACTTCGTGACGATCGTCGGGTAGGACACGATCGTCGTGGTGGTCGTCATGCCGTCCGTCTGCACGACGGGGACCTCGACGTCGCGGGCGACGGTGAAGGACTGCGCGTCGTCCGCAGCCGTGACGGCGGACGACGAGCTGCTCGTCGTGGTCGCCGGGGCCGCGTCCGCAGGGACCGCGAGCGTCAGCGTCGACGTCACGGCGAGCGCCGGTGCGAGCAGGATCGCCGCGCGCTTGGCGTTCGCGGCGCGGCGGACGTGCCGCGGGTCCGCGGCACGCTCGGCGCGGAGTGCTGCGGAGCGTGAGAGCACCGCGGCGCCGGCGACGGCGGTCGACGCGACCGGGCGCGGTGCGGCGAGAGCGACCGTGCGCGCGGGCTTCGCGGGCTGCACGAAGGAGGAACGGGCGACCGCGGGGCCGAGGGCCGCGCGACGGCCGCGGGGACGCCGCAGCTCCGCGGGTTCCCACGACCGGGGTGCGGTCGGCTCGGGTGCTGTCGACCGTGCGCCGTCGTGGGCTGCGGGCAGTGCGTGTCGTCCCATGGTTCCTTCCGCGATCGGGCGACGGGTGGTCGACCGGCTCAGGGAGATAACGTATTGGTCACGAAGCTCCGACCGCCAGGGCTGGAGCGTCCGGTTCCTGCGGTTCGTCTCAGCCTGCCGGGTCGAGCGCAGCCCTCCCCGAGCGAGCGGAGCCGGCACGCAGTGGTCAGGCGCGGCAGCGGTCAGGCGGCAGCGGTCCGGCGCGGCAGCGGTCAGGCGCGCTCGAGGTGGCTCCGGACGCGCTCCTGCACGCGGGCCGCGTCGTGGTGGTCCCAGAGCCCGAAGTGGGTGCCGCCGGGAAGCGTGAGGAGCTCGGCCCCGGGCACGGTCGCAGCGGCCCGGGCACTGTGCTCCATCGGAACCTCGGTGTCCGCGTCGCCGTGCACCAGCAGTGTCGGTGCCCGGACGGCCCCGAGCTCGAGGTCGTCCACCGCTCCGAGCACCCGCACGTCGTTGTCCCACCCCGGACGGTTGCGCCCGCCCGCGTTGCCGCTCGACGACAGGTCGAGCAGGACCCGGCGGCGGGGCCGATCGTGCAGGACGTCCGCGACGTGTGCGGTGAGCGCCCGCCCGCGCAGGGAGCTGACGCCGGCCTCGGCGGTGCGGACGACGACGGACGGCACCAGTCGGGCGGCGGACGCGGCGAGCGCCGCACCGACCCGGGTGTACGCGACGACCCACTCGGCGAAGGACGGCTTCGGCGGGACCCACCGCGCGGACAGCCCGGCGACGACGACGAGCGTCCGGATCCGGTCCGGGTGGCGGACCGCGAACCGGTAGGCAGCCGGGCCGCCGCCGGACCACGCCAGCACGGCGACACGGTCGATGCCGAGCTCGTCGAGGAGCACCGCGTACCGGTCGGCCTCGTCGTCGAGCGAGGGGTGGTCCGGCTCGAGGGTCGTCCCCGCGTAGCCCGGTCGTGCGAGGGTCACGACGCGGAAGCGGTCGGAGGGCAGGAAGCGGGCCATCGCCTCGGCGGAGGAGATCCCGCCGGGGGTGCCGTGCAGGACGAGGACCGGGGCGCCGGTGCCGCGCACGGCGACCGCGATCCCGCCGGTCCCGGTGCTCGGTGACGTCCGCTGCATCCCTGCACGCTACCCAGCGCAGCATGGGGCGGACCGGGGCTGCGCGGTGGACGCGCCGGGTGCCTCCCGACCGACCTGCGGATCCGGACAGGCGAGGGAGACGGGCGGGCTCAGCCCGGCTGGGACCCCCGCGTGCGACCGGGGGTCCCGGCGACCGCGATCATCCGTCGCTGCCCTCGCAGCGTCTCCCCCGGGTGCTCCGCGTAGCGCGTGGAGTACGCGCCGGAGAAACGCCCCATGTGCCGGAAGCCGCAGGAGGACGCCACGGCTCCCACCGAGGTCTCCCGTGCGTCGGCGAGCTGCAGCGCGATCCGGGCCTTGTCGAGCCGGAGGTCCCGGAGGAACGCGGTCGGCGTCGATGCCTCGTGCCGTTGGAAGGTCTCCTGCAGCGTCCGGACGCTGGACTCGGCGCCGGCGGCGATCTCCGCGGTGCTGAGCGGGCGGGCGAAGTGCGCGTACATGTACGCCTTCGCCCGCTCGAGCGTGGCGACGGAGCCGTCGGGGACGCCGCCGTCGGGGTCGGGGCGGAACGCCTCGAGGACGGCCTCGGCGAGGCGCAGGTCCAGCACCGCCCGCTCTCCGTCGACCACGTCGACGTCGAGCATCGCACCGGCGAGCTCGCGGAGCGTGCGCTGCAACGGCGCGAGGCGGGCGGACGGCACGGCGGCCGGGAACGCCAGCGGCACGGGGACGGCCGCACCGCCGACGACCGCGACGGCCTCGAGGAAGTCCGCGTCGAAGTGCACCAGGTGCACGGTGCCGGGCGGCGCCGCCACCGAGAAGGGACGACCCGCCGGGCACATCACCGGGACGCCCGGGCGGAGCGTGACGCCGTCCTCGCGGTCCGGGTCGAGCACGACACCGCCCTCGACCGACCACGCGAGCAGGTACTGCCGGCCGGGGGCGAGCACCCCGCCGTGGTGCGCCGAGACCGACGAGGTCCGCAGGCTCACCCGCCCGTCCCCGGTGGCGCGGTACCGGTAGCTGAAGGGGGCGTCCCCGTCGGGACGGCACCACAGGTCGTGGCCGTCGTACACGTCCTCGTGGAGGGCGCGGGCCCCGCCGGGTTCCGTGCCGCTGTGCACGACCTGTCGGACCGAGGTCCGGCGCTGCTCGGTCGACCGGTCCTCCGCGGGCGGGTCGACGGTCGCGGTGATCACGTGCGGTCGCCGCGGCCGGGTCCGCGGACCCGCCCCAGGTCCGCGAGCGACGGCGCCGGGGCGCCCTCGGGCACCGCCCAACCCCGTCGCGCGGCGCGGCGGAGGTGCCGGTAGGTGATGACGCGGACCGGTTCGACCCGCTCGTCCGTCTGGTACGTCGACATGTCGTGCTCCCTGCATCACGACCGCCTGGCGTCCTGCGCCGTCCGGAGTCCGGCCGGCAGGGTCGCGGGGTGGCGTGGTGTCCACCCTGGCGGCCCCCGCATGGCGTGGCCGCCGGACGATCTCGTCGTGCCGGCGACGGTACGCGCCGCCGGACGGCACCGCGGACACCGGACACCCAGGCCGCGCACTCCGGACGGAACGTCGTCGGCCGTCCGTCCGGTGTGCGACCGTGTGCCTCCCGTCCGGCGGCCGATCGCGACAGGCCGACGACGCCGGTCCGGGCCTGATCGCGGCGGGCCGCGTTGCCGGTCCGGCAAGGATCCTTGCGGTGCGCTCCGGTGCGCGGTCGACTGGGCAGATGCACGCGCACGACGACCCCTCCGCCCCCGCCGACGCACACACCCCGGCCCGCCCCGACGGTACTCCCGCGGGTGGGGGCGGCACGGCGCGCGACTGGTGGGAGGCCCGGTACGCCGAACGGGACGGGATCTGGTCGGGCCGGGTGAACGCGGTGCTCGCCGACGTGGTCGCCGGACTGCCGTCGGGTGGCGGCCGGGCACTCGACCTCGGGTGCGGTGAGGGCGGCGACGTCGTCTGGCTCGCGGAGCAGGGCTGGACGGTGACCGGCGTCGACCTGTCGCAGACCGCCGTCGACCGCGCCGACCGCGCGGCGCGGTCGGCCGGGGTGGCCGGACGGACCCGGTTCGTCGCCGCCGACCTGGCGACCTGGAGCCCGGCTCCCGACGAGCGGTTCGACCTGGTCACGGCGTCCTTCCTGCAGTCGTGGCCGGTCGGCATCCCCCGCGACGCGATCCTGCACCGGGCGACCACGGCGGTCGCTCCCGGCGGGCACCTGCTCGTCACCGCCCACGCCGCTCCGCCGCACCGCGACGTGCCCGAGGAGATGCGGTCACACCGCTTCCCGACGCCCGAGCAGGACCTGGCGGCGCTGCGGCTCGACGACGGGTGGGACGTCATGGTCGCCGAGGGCCGACCGCGATCGGCGACCGGACCGGACGGCGAGCGACACGAGACGGTGGACAGCGTCGTGCTCGTGCGGCGACGGTCAACGGAGGTCGACGCGTAGCGTCGGCGAGGTGGGGACGGACGACACGGAGGGCACGGGCACGGCGCACGGCGTCGTCGTGCCGCTCGACGTCGCCGGGGTCAGGGTGGGCGAGCTGCACGACGGCGCGGACGTCCCGCCGGCCTGGGTGCCGCGGCCCTTCCTCCACCCGGTGCGGACGCTCGGCGGCGTGGTGCTCACCGACCGCCACCCCGAGGACCACCCCTGGCACTGCGGCCTCGGCGTCGCGTTCCCCGACCTCGACGGCGTCAACTGCTGGGGCGGACCGACGTACGTGGACGGTCCCGGCTACCGGTGGCAGGACGACCACGGCACCGCGACCGTCGGCCCCTCCGAGACGGACGGCGCTGGGCTGCGGCTCGGCACCTCCTGGCGCGACCCGGCCGGCGCGCTGCTGCTCCACGAGGACCGCACGCTCGGCTGGCGTGCGACGCCGGACGGCTGGCAGCTCGAGTGGACGTCCACGCTCCGCGCGCCCGGTGCCCGACCGGTCGCGCTCGGCAGTCCGGCCAGCCACGGTCGCGCCGGTGCCGGCTACGGCGGCTGGTTCCTGCGGTTCGCCCCCTGCACGGACGTCGTGGTCCGCACCCCCGACGGCGCGGGCGAGGACCGCGTGCACGGTTCCGTCGCACCGTGGGTGGCGTGGACCGGGTCCTTCGACGGCGGACGAGCGCACGTGCTCGTCGAGGCGCTGGACCACCGCGATCCGTGGTTCGTCCGGGTCGCGGAGTACCCCGCGGTCGGCTCGGCGCTCGCCTGGCGTTCCCCCGTCGTCGTCCGGCCGGACGAGCCGCTCGTGCGGTCGTTCCGCGTGACGGTCTCCGACGGCTGACGGTCCGTCTGCGTCGTCCGCGTAGCCTCGCGGTGTGTTCCTGATCTTCGGCACCCGCGGCTCCGACACCCTGCTCACCGTGGTCCGCTTCGTCTGCGGGGTGTGCGGCGTCCTGGCGGCGCAGCGGGTGGTGCGCCGCACGACGAAGCTCAGCCTGTTCTTCGTCCCGCTCGTCCCGCTGTCGCGCTCACACCGCAACGAGTGCACCAACTGCGGTGCGGTGACCCGGATCACGGCCGAGCAGGCGGACCGGGCGATGACGTGGTCGGACGGTCGACCCGGCGCCTGACGCGGGTCAGCGCGCGCCGTCGAGCGGCAGTGCGTCGCTCGTCGTGCGCAGGGACTCCTGGCGGAGCTCCAGCTGCGTGGTGGCCAGCGCAGCGAGGTCGCGCAGGTTCGCCAGGTCGCCCTCGGACGCCTCGCGCGGACGGACGTCCAGCACGGCGAGGGTCCCCACCGCGGTGCCGTCGTGCCGCAGCAGGGGCACGCTCACGTAGAACCGGATGCCGAGCGGCCCGGTGACGAGCGGACTCTGCCGCATCTCCGGGTGCACGGACCCGTCCGGGATCACCACGGGGACGGGTACCGGCGCGAAGCCGCTGCGGAAGCTGATGCTGCGCGCTGCCTCGTCGACCCCCTCGGCGATCCACGACTGCGACCACTCACGGTCCTCGTCGAGCACGTCGACCAGGGCGATCGGAGCGTCGAAGAGCCGTGCGGCCATCGCCACGGTGCGCTGCAGCGACTCCTCGGGCAGCGAGTCGAGCGTGGCAGGGCGGGCGTCCGCCGGGGCGGCTGGGGTCGGCTCGGCGGGGCCTGCGTCGGCGGTCGCGGTCGCAGCGGGGGCGGCATCGGACCGGGCACCGGTGGCCGCGGGGTCGGCTGCAGCACTCTCGGTGATGACGACGTCGCGCAGCATCGTGACGAGCTGCGCACCGAGGGGCCGCTCCGTTGGGTCCTGCGCCGTCATCGCGCGGAGCAGGTGCTTCCAGTGCTCCGGCAGCGGCTCCGGCACGACCGGGTCGCGCGACAGCCGGGCGATGGCGGACTCGACGAGCGACCCCGGGAACTCGCGGCGCCGCGTGAAGCACTGGAGCAGCACGAGACCGAGCGAGTACACGTCGCTCGCGGGACCGACGTCCGCACCCCGGGCCTGCTCGGGGCTGAGGTAGGCAGCCGTGCCCGTCGTGACACCGTCAGCGGTGAGCCGCTCGACCCCCGCGGCCAGGGCGATCCCGAAGTCGGTCAGCCGTGCGCGGGCCCGGTCGGAGCCGGTGCCGTAGTCCACGAGCAGGATGTTGGACGGCTTGATGTCGCGGTGCACGACGCCGTGCGGGTGGATGTACTCGAGCGCCTCGGCCATGTCGTAGCCGATCTCGGCGATGTGCTTCGCGGAGAGCGGTCCGACCTCGAGCCGCGCCTCCAGGTCCTGTCCGACGACGAGCGACATGACGAGGAAGCGTCGCGGACCGCTGCCGACGACGTCGACCACACCCGCGTCGAGCAACCCGACCAACCCGTGGTGCTCGAGCGCAGCGAGGACGCCGAGCTCTGCCTCCTGCCGCGCCAGGTCGACGGAGCCCGGGTGGAAGAGCTTCACGGCGACGGGGCGGTGCAGCACCTCGTCGGTGGCGCGGTACACGACGGACATGCCGCCACGCCCGATCTCCTGCTCGAGTCGGTAGCGCCCGTCGAGGAGCGGCGCGGCGTCGTCGTGTCCCATGGGTTCCTCGTCGTCCTGTCGGTGGGCAACGATGCATCTTCGCATCCCGGTGCCCCGGATGCGCGCAGGGCTACGTCCACCGGATGGTCGTGCGTCGCAGCGGTGCCGCTAGCGTGACCGTGTGAGCGACACCACGACCCCGCAGCCACGACCCTCCGACCCCGACTGGGAAGCACGCGTCGCGGCGCTGTGGGCGGACGACACCGTGGACGACGCTGCCCGGATCGACCGGATGCGCGAGCTCGCGGCGGTCGCACCCCACCCCGCGCTCGGCTCGTTCGAGCTCGGTGGCGCACACGACTCCGGCGGGCAGGAGGCCGCCGCGCACGAGCAGTACGCCGCGGCGACCGAGGCGGGGCTCGGCACCGTCGACCCCGACCGTGCCGCGCGACTGGTCGTGCAGCACGCGTCGACCCTCCGGAACCTCGGCCGGATCGACGATGCGATCGCGATGCTCCGCGACGCCCCACCGCACCCCGCGACCGGAGCGGCCCCTCGTGTCTTCCTCGCGCTCGCGCTGCACAGCGCGGGCCGAGTGGACGAGGCACTCCGGGTGGCGATCGAGGCCGTCGAGCCGACGCTCCCCCGCTACAACCGATCGGTACGGGCCTACGCGGCCGCGCTCACGGAGCCGGGACTCTCCGGAGACGGCGACCAGCAGCGCTAGCCGCGATGGGACGGACGGACGGGAGGCGGGGGGGCCCCGGGGCCCCCCCCCCCCCGCCCGGGGGGGGGGGGGGGGGCGCGCCCCGGCGCGGGAGAAGAGCAGGGGCCCCGGGGGGCCCCCCCGCGGGGGGGGTCCCGGG
>NZ_JBIVRJ010000007.1:9355-110941 GCF_044755625.1 Curtobacterium sp. NPDC092190
GGGCACCCCGGCGCCCCCCGCGCCGCGCCCCCCCCGCCCCAGCGGTGCCCCCCCGGCGGCCGGGGCGGGGGGCCGGGGGGGGGGGGGGGGCGGCCGGGGGGGGGGGGGCCCCGGGGCCCCCCCGCCTCCCGTCCGTGGTCACCCCGTCAGTGCGAGGCGGCCTTCTCGATCTTCTTGCGGAGCTTCGCGCGCTGCTTCCGCGCGTGCGGGTCGTTCCAGGCCTTGCGGATGGTCTCGGCCGTGCTCGTCTTCTTCACGACGGGCCGGTTCGACCGGGACCCGATCCAGATGCCGACCAGGGCGATGAGCCCGATGACGATGATGCGGTTGCGCATGCTGTTCTCCTTCTCTCGGTGGGTGACCTCGTGGGGTCAGCCGGTGATGCGGCGGCGACCGCCGACGCGGACGATCAGGCCGGCGACGACCGCACCGAGGACCGGTGCGACGATGAAGACCCAGAGCTGGGCGAGCGGCGTGGCCCCACCGTAGACCGCGGCAGCGACGGAGCGTGCGGGGTTCACGAAGGTGTTGCTCACCGGGATGCTCACCAGGTGGATGAGGGTCAGGGTGAGGCCGATGCCGATCGGGGCGAGGGACTGGTACTCCTGCTTGGCGGTGATCGAGAGGATCACCGCGAGGAAGACCCCGGTGAGGACCGCCTCGGTCAGGAAGACGGCGCCGAGGCCGTACCCGCCCGGGCTGGCGCTGCCGAAGCCGTTCGAGGCGAAGCCGGCGTCGTGCGCGGCCCGGAAGGCGCCGGCCTAGCCCCGACGCCGCCGAGCACGAGCAGGAAGGTGCCGAAGAACTCGGACAGGTAGCGGGCCAGCGGGCTCCACTCGGCAGCGTCCTCGCGACGCTGCTCCGAGGTCGATGCGCTGACGGCTCCGTGGTTGCGTGCCATGTGGGGTCTCCTCCTGGGTCTGCGGACGGGAGGCTCGGGTCGCCTCCCGGGTTCGGCTGCGGCTGTGTGGACGGCCGGTTCCGGGCACGGAACGGCCGGGGGACGTCGGGCGTCCCCCGGCCTGTGGGTGGTGCTGCGTGGTGCTGGTGGTGCTGTTACTGGACGCGGGTGGTGCGTGCCAGTGCGGTGCGGGTGCCGCCGGTGAGGTGGACCAGGACCGGGATCTGTCGGCCGAGGGTCTGGTCGAGGGTGGTCAGGGCGTGGTCGACGGCGTCGAGGACGGTGACCGCGTCGCCGCCGCGGCGGACGTGGACCCGGATGCGTGCGGCGCGGGTCTTCTTGACCAGGTACGTGTCGACCTTCGCGGCGACGATGTCGTGGACGCCGGTGAGTTCGTGGTCGATGACGTCTCGCACGAGGGCGACGTTCACGGTGACCTGGTCCTCGCCGGAGCGTTCCCGGACCGCGACGCTGGTGCCGCCGCCACCGCGAGTGGCGATCACGATCACGGCGAGGACGATGACCACCGCGCAGACCGCGGCGATGATCCACAGTGCCTGGTCGGGCACGGTGACCTGCTGCGGCAGCGTCAGGTACGGCTGGAGGGCGTCGCGGACTGGTTGCAGGACCCCGGCGCCGATGGTGACACCGACGATGATGGCGATCAGGCCGATCAGGAGCAGCAGGACCCGGTTGAAGCCGCGGTTGGTGGTGGTCATGCCAGGGTTCCCTTCTGTTCCACGGTGACCTGCACCGACGAGCCGTGCTTGCCGCCGAGGCGACCGAGCCGGTCCCCGACGGCGTGCTCGACGGCGCTGGCGTCGACGGGGATGCCGGACAGGGGCACCACGTGCACCTGGGTGCGGTGCCCACGAGCGGACGCGGTCGTGTTGGCTTCCGGGACGCCTGCTGCGTGGGCGGCGGCGTTCGCGGCGGTGGAGGCCAGGATGCGGGTGTCGATCACGACCGCACCGCGGTCACGGTCGATCCCGGACCGGGGCTGCCGGCCGGGCTTGAGGGCCAGCACGACCAGGACGATGCCGAGGATCACCAGGGCGGCGGCGATGACCTCGATGATGGTGGTGAACGCGGCGTCGGGCGTGAGGGCGGTGTCGACCACGGTCTGCGGGTCCGCCAGCAGCGGCTGCTGCCCGATGGCCTTCAGGACCGCTTCGGTGCCGATCCACGCCGCGACCAGTGCGACGACGACCAGGGTGATCGCGACCGCGGTGGACCGGGACCGGTGGATGCTGCGACGACGCAGCCGCTTCTCGAGCTGTTCGGTGCTCATGTGCTCTGTCTCCTACCGGACCCGGCCCTCGTGCGCACGCACGATCCCGGTCAGTTCGATGTGGGTCCGACCCACGTGACGTCCCGCCAACTCGCCCACCCTGCGACCCACCGCGTCAGCGGCGGCAGCGGCCGCGGCGACGATGTCGGCTTGTTCGCGCACGGGACCCGTGACGTCGAGGACGATGGACCCCCGGTCGTCGTCGAGTCCCACGCGCAGACGCTTCGCGGGCACGCCGAGCTGTTCGGCTGCGGCTGCCCGCGCCAGCGCCGTGAGCGCTCGTGCGGTGATCTCGACGCGGCCCGGGACGGCAGTCGCGTCGACTCCTACCGGGCCGGCGCTCACCGGGAGCTCCGGCGTCCGGTCAGCACGTCGGTCAGGGCGCCGCGGTCGATCTTCCCGGTCGTGATCGCGGCCACGAGGGCACCGACCAGACCGAACACGATCACCAGGACGAAGCCCCAGAACCCGAACTGCAGTGCCACGACGGCGAGGATGGCGCCGATCAGCGCGCCGACGAGTGTGTTACTCAACGCGGGACTCCTTCTTGTCGTCGTTGTCGTCGTCATCACCCGGGATGAAGACGTCCTGGACGGTCACGTTCACCTCGGCGACCTCCATGCCCACGATCTGCTCCAGGGCGCGGGCGACCGACGAACGGACACCGTCAGCGACCTGCTGCAGCGACACCGGGTACTCCGCGACGATCACGACGTCCGCGGCGACCTGCTTCTCGCCGACCTCGACCTTGACGCCCTGACCGTGGTCACGCTGCCCGATCGCGTCACGGATCGCGCCGATCGCACGGGCAGCGCCGCCGCCCAGCGAGTGCACGCCGTTGACCTCACGAGCGGCGATGCCGGCGACCTTCGACACGACGGTGTCGTCGATCGTGGTCTTGCCCGAGGTGCCTGCAGCCGAGGCGTGAGTGCCCGCCGAGCGGGTCGTGGCAGCGGTCAGGTTGGTGGTGGTGTCAGCCATTGGTGTCTCCCTTCGAGGACCCGCCGGGACTCGTTCCCAGCGGTTGCTGTTCACGGATGAGACGGGCTGACACCGAGATTCGTCACGTCCCCCGTTCCGTGTCGGGCATTTCCCCAGGAAACGGACTTCGAGGGCCGTTCCTGTACCCCGATCTGCCACCGGAGTGCTCGTTGTGGTGCGCAACCGGACAGTGTCGGTGCGCTCCGGTCGGAAGACGCACGTCGACGACGGACGGGAGGCGCGACACCGGTCCGGTGCCGCGCCTCCCGTCCGTCCGTCCGCGCTCGCTCAGGGCGCCCCGCTCTGCCGGGCAACGAGCGCCGCCACCTCGGCGACGTGTGGTTCCCGCAGCACCGAGCTGTGCTCGGCGTGCACGCGCACCGCGTCCACCGGTCCCCGGAGGTACCGCGCCCACCGGGCCGGACCGGAGTCGTTGCCGTCGGCGACGACGAGCGTGACGGGGCCCGCGTACGGGCGCGGCTCCCACCGGCGGGACACGAGGAGCGCCTGGTCGAAGAAGGCCCGGAAGTGGCGCTGGCCCTGCCAGCGGACCACCCCGGCGCCGACGCCCCGAGCCCGGCGGCCGATGCGCGCGAACGGGGTGGCGGAGCGACTGCGGAGCGCACTCGTGCGCACGGCGAGCCGCCGGAGCACGCCGGGCACCGGACGCGCTGCCGGCCGGCCGAGGTCGAGCTGCCCGAACTCGACGGTGTCGGCCCGCTCGGAGGCCTGCTCGGGCAGGTGGGTGTCGAGCAGGACGACCCGGGCGACCTCGTGACCGGCACCGGCGAGCACCGAGGCCATCTCCAGGGCGACGAGGCCACCGAACGAGTGCCCGACGAGGGTGTACGGGCCGGAGGGCTGTACGACCCGCAGGAGCTCGATGTAGCGGCGGGCCATGGCCGGGATGCTCCAGTCCGGCACCGAGCGCCGCTCCAGACCGTGCTGCTGGAAGGCGAACACCGGACGGTCACCCAGGTGACGGGCGAGCGGGACGAACGTCAGTGCCAGGGCTCCGGCACCCGCGACGCAGAACAGGGGGTCGGCGTCGCCCGGTTCACGCGCCGTCAGCGTCACGACGTCCGGGTGACCGGGGACCGCGGCGGCGCCGAGGCGGATCCGCGCGGTGAAGCTGCGCAGCGTCGGGTGCCGGAGGAGTTCCGACGAGGGGACGTCCACGCCGAGCCGGTCGGAGACGGCGGCGAGCATCTCCTCCGCCGAGAGCGAGTCGCCACCGAGTGCGGAGAAGTCGTTGTCGAGCCCGACCGCCGGCAGCTCGAGCGGCCCGACGGCGGGCAGCCCGAGCACCTCGGCCCAGATCTGCCCGACCGCGAGCTGCCACTGGTCGTAGGTGTCCTCGCCGAACGCCGCGCCGTCTCCGCCCACCGTGGTGCTGAGCGCGGGTGCCTCGGGCAGGCGGGTCCGGTCGACCTTGCCGCGCTCGTTCCGGGGCAGCGTCGTCACCGGGACGATCGTGGTCGGCACCATGTGGTCGGGCAGCAGGTCGCGGAGGGCCCTGCGGATCGCGGCCGGTGACGGCGAGCGGCGACCCGGGCGGCTCACGACGTAGGCGACGAGCCGGGTCGGCGCGGGTGGGGCCTGCACCGCGACGACCGCCGCTTCCTGCACCGCGTCGACGGTGCGGAGCGCCGCCTCGACCTCGCTCGGCTCGACCAGGTGCCCGCGCACCTTCGCCGCGTCGTCGGCGCGGCCGAGCAGGGTGAGCCGGCCCTGGTCGTCGAAGCGTCCGAGGTCACCGACCGTCCACGTCGGCGTGCCGTCCGCGGCGGTGCCCGCCCGGTCTGCGGTCGCGTCCGGCGCGCCCCAGTACCCGCTCGTCATGGCGTCGGAGACGCAGACGACCGCACCGCTCTCGCCGACGTCGGCCACGGAGCCGTCGGGTCGGCGGACCTCGATGCGCTTGCCCGTGACGATCCTGCCGGCGGGCACGCTGCGCTCGGGCACCGGGTCCCCCGTGCGGATCTCGTGCACGGCGTACACGGCGGTCTCGCTCGACCCGGTCTGGTTGCAGAACGACGCGCCGGGGCCGAGCAGCGGCCGCAGCGCCGTGACGTCCGTGCCCGTCACCGCCTCGCCGAGGGTGGCGACGACGCGGAGCGCACGCAACCGGTCGTCGGAGGGGTCGAGGGCGCCGGTGATCGACCGCAGCAGGTGCGGGGTGGTGTGCAGTGTCGTCAGGCGTGCGTCGCGGACCCAGGTGACGAGGCGGTCGACGCCGGTGCGACGCGGATCGGCGACGTGCACGGAGGCACCGGCGTGCAGGGCCGACAGCACGAGCGTCAGCCCGGCGGCGAACCCGTGCGGGAGCACCGAGGCCACGCGGTCCGTCGGGACGAGCCGGAAGGCCTCCCGTTGGGCGACGCTGTCGACGACGAGCTGCCGGTGGGTCATCGTGACGCCCTTCGGCACCCCGGTCGACCCCGACGTGAAGACGACGACCGCCGGGTCGCGACCACCGCGTTCCCGGGCTCCCGGGACGACGGCGAGGTCGCCCTCGGTCGCGGCGGCGGTCCGAGCGTCTCCGAGCAGGTCCTCGAGCGACAGCACCCGGCCCTGCTCGGGGACGAGGGCCGCGGCGCGGTCGGCGTGCTCCGCGTCCGCGACGACGTCCACGATGCCGGCGAGCGCCACCACGTGCTGCAGCCGGGCCCCGGGGAGGGACGGGTCGAGCGCGACGACGACACGGCCCGCGTGCAGGAGTCCGAGGAGGGCGACGACCGACCCGGCACCGTGCGCGACCATCGCGCCGACGGGGACGGGTGCACGGCCCTGCTCGACGTCGACCCCGCGGCCGGTGTGGTCGTCGGGGGTGAGCTGTGCGTCCAGGAGCAGGCCGAGGGCGCGGGCGGTGCGGTCGAGGGCACCGTGGGTGGTCTCGCCGTGCTCGTCGACCAGGGCGAGGGCATGCGGGTCGCGGTCGGCGACGACGGCCAGACCGTCGAGGACGGACGGCTCCGTCCCCGCGTGCGGCGGCGCCGCCGCTCCGGGGTCCACCGTCGGCTGCCGCGTCGTCGTCCTGTCGGTCGTCGCCGTCGTGTCGGTCGCCGTGGTCACGAGGCCCCCTTCACCGTGCGCGCGGACTGTGGTCGCCCGACGGTACCTCGGGGGTGCGCTCCGCAGTGGGGGCTGTGCGGCAACCCGCGCAGACCTGCGAGGTCCCGCAGCCCGCCGGCGCGGAGGACCGCGTCAGTGGATGCGGAGCTCGGCGACCATCGGGCAGGCGAAGGGGTCGCGTGCGGCGAGACCGACCCGGTTCAGGTAGCGGACGACGATGCCGTACGACCGCAGCAGCGTCGTCTCGGTGTACGGCACGTCGAGCGTCTCGCAGTGGTCGCGGACCAGCAGGCGGGCCTGCTTCAGCGCCGGTCGCGGCATCGACGGGAACAGGTGGTGCTCGACCTGGTAGTTCAGGCCGCCCATCAGGAAGGAGACCCACCAGCCACCGCGGATGTTCCGCGAGGTCCGGACCTGTCGGGAGAAGAAGTCGACCTTGGCGCCGTGCGCGATGGTCGGCATGCCCTTGTGGTTCGGGGCGAACGAGGCGCCCATCATCACGCCGAACACGGCGAGCTGCACACCGAGGAACGCGCACGCCATGCCGAACGGCAGGAACCAGAACACGACCGTCAGGTAGATGCCGAACCGGGCGACGAGCATGCTGCCCTCGAGCCACCGGTGCCGTGCGTCGGCCTTCGTCCCGGAGCCCGTCACGATCGATGTCACGGCGTAGCGGTGCAGGTTGAGACCCTCGAGCGTGAGCAGCGGGAAGAACAGCCAGCCCTGGAAGCGCAGGAAGGTCCGCATCAGCGGGCCCTTCGCCGCGGCGGCGTCCTCGGGCAGGAAGCGGATGCCGTCGGGCGCGATGTCGGGGTCCTTCCCGACGGTGTTCGGGTTGCCGTGGTGGCGGGTGTGCTTGTTCATCCACCACGAGTAGCTCAGGCCGACCATGAACGTGCCGAGCCACCGGCCCGCGTGGTCGTTCCACTTCTGCGACGCGAACACCTGACGGTGCGCGGCCTCGTGCGACAGGAACGCGAACTGCGTGAAGATGACCCCGAGCGCTCCCGCGACGATCAGCTGGAACCACGAGTCACCGAGGAACGCGAACGCCACCCAGGCCAGCGCGAGACCTGCGACCAGGCTGCCGAACAGGGACCAGTAGAAACCGGTGCGCCGACGGAGCAGGCCGTTCTCCTTCACCTGCGCCAGGAGCGCGGAGTAGGTGGACGTACCGTTGCGGCTGCCCGGACCGGGTCGGGTCCGGGTGTAACCGGGGGCGAGCGGGGTGGTCGTCATCGAGGACCGACCTTCTGTGGTGAGCGATCCTTCGACCGATCCGGAGAGTTCACGCATCCGCGCTTCCGGCGACAGTAGGTCACGGAACCGGGAGAACGCCTGGACGGCGCGCGCACGTCCGGGAAACGCAACCCGTGGCGGACGGGAGGCGCTGGGCGACGCCGCCACGCGCCTCCCGTCCGGCGGCCGGTGGCGGTCCGCCGGGCGCCCACGCGCGGCGACCATCGTTGCGGGATCGAGACGGCCCGTCACCCCGGTGCGTGCGAGCCTGGTCGCACCTGACCACGGGAGCGGACGGAGCACGCTGTGGACCGAGCGATCGCGTGGGTCGTGCTGGCACTCGTCACGGCCGTGCCGGCACTGCTCCTCGCCGTCACGCGGGTGAGCTCGTGCGCCGATGCGGCGCCGGGTGCGGGCACGAGCCGGTGCACGAGCGGACCCGTGCTCGGGGTCACCGGGTCGTGGTCCGCCGGTGCGGTCGCCGTCGTGGTCGTCGCGATCGCGGTCGTCCAGGTCGTGCGGGCGGTCCGTTCCGGGCGGCCGCCGACGGACTGACGGTCGGTGCCGTCAGGTCCGCGCTTCGGTGCGGACCGGCTTCAACCGGTCCGGCGCGTCGGTGGCGGGGGTCCACTCGCACGTGAACGTCCCGCGGTACCCGAACAGGAAGCCGAACACGCGGTTGTGCACCTCGAGGTCGACGTGGAACGCCTGGTCGTCCTCCGACCACCACTCGTGCAGGGTGGCGCGACCGCTCAGGAGCATCGGGAACCGGAACGAGACCGGCCCCTCGTGGAACCGCTGCGCGTCGGACGTCAGCACGAGCCCGCCCCGCTCGTCCACCGCCAGGTCGAGGTCGACCGCCAGGTGCTGGTGCGTGCCGAGGTAGTCGAGCACCCTGCCGTCGACGAGCACCATCGTCGCGTCGAAGCGCGCCGTGCGACCGGGCCTGGTCTCGTACGTCCGCACGAACGTCACCGTCTCGCGGCCGAGCTCGTCGCGGTACGGGTGGTTCTCGATCGTGAACGGCACGTCCTCCCCCACGTCGGGAACCAGGATGTTCCGGAGCCGTCCGATCTGCAGGAAGGGGACGGTCCACCACGGGCCGCGTCGGATCGACGACATGACGCCACGTCCGGTGCAGGCCTCGCCGGCGTCGAGGCCGACTCCGAAGCGTCGTCGCATCATCGGGTGGAGTCGCTGGAAGTCGGCGCCGAGCGCCTCCTCGAACACGGACGTCATCGGTCGTCCCTCGGGTCGGGCAGCGTCGCCAGCGTCGCCGGCGCATCGTGCAGGTGGTCGGTGCGTCGGGCGCTGCCTGCGGGTGCCCGCAGCGTCCTGGAGGCTCGTGGCCGGTCCCGGCGCCAGGGCTGCAGGACCGAGGTGAGCGGCCACGCCTCCGGTGCGGGTCCGCCCTCGAGCCAGATCCGGAGGCGGTCGAAGCTCCACGCGGTCGCCCAGCCGAGGAGCGGCCGGACGACCAGGTCCAGCGGCCCCCATCCGCCGTGGTAGTCGTAGCCGGTGATGAACCGCGTGCGCCCGTCGTCGGTCGGGACGTAGCGCCAGTAGCCCCGGCCCGTGCGGATCGGCGAGAGGCGGTCGGCGGTCCCGAAGCGCAGCGCCGACGTGCGCGATCCGTCCGGGCGGCGGCGTTCCCCGATGCTCACGCCGGTGCCGTGCACGTCGTGCAGCGGCGAGCGTCGGACGTAGCGGAAGTGCGTCGGTGCCCCGTCCTCCGCGCCCGCGGGCACGATCTCCGAGAACCGGACGTCCCAGCGCACGTGCTGCTCGGGGTCCTGCGTCGCGGCCCACACGCGGTCGAGGTCCGCATCGATGACCGTCTCGACGTAGATGCCCCTGGTCCCCACGTGCTGACAGTAGCGCCTGCGCGGCGGACACCGGCGTCACGCCGGGGACGGGTCGTCGCGGCGGTGCCGTCGGTCGTGTATCAGCCGTTCCAGGCGTCCCGCAGCGCGCGTTCCAGGTCGGTGCGGTCCGATCCCCGCTCTTCCCCGTCACGGAGCGGTTCGGCCGTCAGCTCCCCGTCGCGGAGCGTCAACTCCGTCGTGCTGTCGGTGCCGCGGTCGACGAGGCTCACGTGCAGCCCGGTGCCGTCCGGCAGCACCGGTCGCAGGGCAGCGACGAACGCCGGCACCTGACCTGCGTCGGACAGCGTGGCCGCGACCGACTGGTTCGTGTCGAACTGCTCCGACGACGCCGGGAGGAAGCCCCGCAGCTCCGTGCCGACGTCGATCGACCGGCCCAACATCGCCGGGGAGCCGCTCACGGACAGACGGTCCGTGTCGTCCGCAGCGTCCCGGTCAGCAGCGTCGTCGTTGCCGTCAGCGGGATCGGCCTGCGGACCGACGCGGATCGACTCCACCGGGTCGGCCGGAGCAGCGGCGGCGAGCGCCGTCGCCGTCGCGAGGACCTCGTCCGGGTCGTCGACCGTGACCCGCACCCAGGACGGCGTGAGCTCGACGGCAGCGACCCCCGGCCGCGCCGCGATCGCAGCGAGCCGGTCCGCCTCGGCGTAGTCGGCGGCGTCGGGCAGGTCGTCGTCGCCTCGGGGCTGGTCCTTCGTGACGATGCCGCCGTCCACGATGACCTGCGCGTCCGGTGCGGCCTGCTGTGCGAGCGCCGTCGCGTCCCCGACGTCGTCGAGGTCCGCGAGGTGCATCTGGAGACGACCCGGCGTGACGGAGGCGCGGGTCACCTCGTGCTCGGCACGCACACGCTCGTACGCGGTGATCTCGGGCGTCGGGTCACCGACGGTGTCGTCCGTCCCGGCGATGTCGTTCGCGATCCGCAGGTCCGGCACGTCGTCGGAGCGGATGACGTCCTGCTGCGCCGACGACCAGGACGCCGACGTCGACGCCGTGTCCCAGTCGGACGACGTGGCGATCCGCCGCACCGACTCCCAGCCGGCCACCAGGTCATCGGCATCGCGGACGGTGAGTGCGATGCGACCTCCGCCGGTGCCGGAGGCGGACGGAGCGTCGACGTCGCCACCGAGCCAGCGGTCGTCGCCGCGGAGCCGATCGACGACGGCGAGCAGTCGGTCGTTCTCGGAGGCGCGTTCCTCCAGGAAGAACCCGAACCCGTCGGCCTCCATCGAGCCGCGGTACGTCGTACCCGGGCCGGAGGCATCGCGGATCCAGCGTCCGACCTCGTCGGTCACGCGTCGAAGGTCGGCGTCGGACAGGTCGTCCTCGGTGGTCACGGTGACGGACGCTTCGCCGGCGAACGGCAGGTTGTTCGTGCCCGAACCGCGCACGGACCGCACACCGTCGACTGCCGACAGCTCGCGCTCGGCCTTCTCGGCACCCGCACTCCCCGCGTTGACGTTGCCGGAGCACCCGGTGAGCAGCAGGACCCCGGTCAGCGTGGCGGCCAAGAGCGCGGCGGACCCCGTGCGTCGTCTCCCCCAGAGCATGGCGGGAGCGTACCGCAGCGGTCTGCGCCGGCCCTGTCGCCCTCCGTCCGGCGTCAGCAGCGGCTCCAGCGAACCGGGTCGGTCCTCGGTCACCTGACGGGCCGCGACCCCGGCATCCCGGGCCAGCCGTCCGGCGTCACCCAGGCCAACGTGGCGCAGACCGCCCGACCGCTGGCGAGGGCGCTACGCAACGAGGGGGTGTTGTCGGCGTGGACGTGCCCCCAGAGCACGTCGGCCTCCGTCGCCGGGAGCCGCCGTGCCAAGGCCCGGAGGACCGCCGGCCCGAGTGCCTGTCCGCGGTGGTCGTCGTCGAGCGCGATCTCCTCGACGACGAACCCGGTGAACCCGTACGCGTCGTCCCGAGCGGCGGCGACGACACCGGCGTCCCGTCCGTCGACCACGACCTCGAACAGGAATCCCTGTTCGTCGGCGTCGCCGAGCCCGTCCTCGTCGGCGGGCGCCGCCCACTCGTCCAGGTCGGGCGTGACGCGACGGACGGTCTCGTAGATCGCGGCGACCCTCGGCGCCGCAGCCTCGGGCGTGGTCGGGACGAGTTCGACCGCGGAGGCTCCCGGCGTCTGCTCACGACCGGCGATCACCGACACCGGCCCCGCGACCACGAGTTGGTCGGGTGCCACCGAGGACCCGTGTCCGGCCAGAGCGCGGACGCGCAGGAGGTCTCCGGGGAGTCGGACGCGGAAGCAGAGCGGCGAGAAGGCCCGGAAGTCCTCGAGCACGGAGCCGAGCTCCGCCAGACCGGCTGCGTCGGGGCGCACGCTGGTCGCGATCACGTCGACGAACGGCTTCGACACGTCGCGGCCGCGGAAGCGGATGCCGGTGAGGGCCCATCCGCCGGAGGGCAGCACGACGACCCGGTTCGCCCAGTCGAGCGGGTCCGGGACGGCGAGTCCGACGGCGTCGCGGACCGCCGCTCCCCACGAGGTGTCCCCCACCAGTGCGAGGTCGGGTCCGACCGTCCGCAGCAGGTCCGATCGCCAGTGCTCGTTCCAGCGGGCCAGGTGCTCCGGCGCCCACGGCACGAGGGCGGTGAGCAGATCGTCGTCGTCCATCCCGGTCGACGCTAGGAGGCCGAGCAGCGGCGGCGCAAGAGCGGCTGGCACCGCTCCCCCGTGCGGAACGCGGAGAAGCCCCCGGCGAGAACGTGTCTCGCCGGGGGCTTCATCGGTTTCGGTCGGGCTGACAGGATTTGAACCTGCGACCCCTTGACCCCCAGTCAAGTGCGCTACCAAGCTGCGCCACAGCCCGTGAGCTCTCACGAGCTCTGAGCCCCGAGAGGCTCGGAACTCCGTCTCCGGCGTTCCACCGCCCGCGTCCGACCGGAGCGCGAGCAGCCCGTCAAGCATAGCGGACGCCGGACCCTGCTCGTGCCACGGCGCGTCGCCGCCTCCACGGGAGCGATCGGCCGGGCCGGGCCGTCAGCCCCGCGGCGAGCGCGCTGGCTGCCGCACCACGTCCCGCTCGGCCGCCAGCCACGGCAGCGCGAGCCCCACGAGCAGCCCGCCGAGCCCGTCCGCGGCCAGGTCGCCGATCGTGTCGTCGTACCCGACGTAGATCGCCGAGTCGACGTAGTTGTGCCCGAGCCACTCGCACATCTCCCACACGGACCCGATCGCGAGTCCGAGGGTGAACACCAGGAGCGACACGGTCACGCGTCCGGCGTCCGGGGCGTGCGGCACGAGCCGGAGGTCCGCGGCGATCACCGCGAGCAGCGCCGCGAGCAGTCCGGTCAGGACGACGTGGATCAGCTTGTCCCAGAGGAACACCGACGTGTACCACTCGAGCGCGCTCGACCACCCGGCGACGAGCACCAGCACGCAGACCGCCAGGTCGAACGCGGGCCGGAGTCCGAGCATCCGCGGCAGGACCACCCCGAACAACGCGAGCGACATCACCGCGAACGACGTGCTCCCCCAGCCGATCGTGGCCACGGGGATGCTGAGGAGCGTCAGGACCCGCACCACGTCGGCCGGCAGGAACCGCCGGCGCAGGAAGGTCAGCCCGAGCGAGCGCATCACGAGGCCCACCGCACGACCGCGTGCACGGCCGCGTGGTCGGAGGGCCAGACACCGCCCGGTCGGCGCACGTTCACCGCGACCCGGTCGACGACGGCGTCCTCGGTCACGAGCACCCCGTCGATCCGCCGGCCGCCGACACGCGGCTCCCGGTAGTGCGGGTACGTCCCGTAGGCCTCCCCCACCTGCCGGGAGGCTCGTCCCCAGCTGTCGACGACCCCCGCGTCCGCCAGTGCTCGCCAGGGTGCCGACCCGGCCGGGCAGTTCCAGTCGGCCATCACGACGGCCGGCAGTCCGCGCTCGCGGACGATGCGCCCGAGCAGCTGCGCGCCGCGCAGCCGTGCCCAGGACGAGGCGACGTCGAGGTGCGTCGCGATCGCGGTGAACTCCCGCCCGGTGGTGCGGTCCGCGACGACGGCGCCGACGGCGTGCCGCGGGAAGGCCGTCGCCCAGGACCGTGAGCCCGGGCGCGACGGCGTCCGGGACAGCGCCCACGTGCGCCGCTCGACGACGTCGAGGCGCTCCCGGTCGAGGAACAGGCCGACCGCCTCGCCACCGCCACGCGCACCGCGACCGACGACCACGGGTTCCCAGCGTGACCCGAGACGGGCCGTGAGGTCCGCGGTCTGGGCGGGCAGTGCCTCCTGGACGGCCAGCACCGTCGGCTGCTCGCTGGCGACGAGCGCGACGACGGCGTCGCGGCGACGTTCCCACGCGTCGGCGTGACCGGGCGCGTGCGGCACCCGACGTCTGACGTTGAGGGTGGCGCAGTGCACCTCGGGGGCCACCACCGCCCCGATCGTCGGGTGGTCGTCCGGCGCGGATGGCATGCACCCTGTCTACGAGACGACACCTGTTGCGCTCACAGGGTGTCGTGACGGTCCCTCGTAGGGTGGCTCGGATGCGTTGCGCTCGTCCCACCCGTACCCTGCTCGCACTGTCGGTCGCCGGGCTCCTGCTCGGCGCTGCCGGCTGCACCTCCCACGACGACGCGCCGACGGTCGCGCAGCTGGCACGGTCCTCCGCCGACTCGGTGGACGTCGTGGCCCAGCAGGACCCGTCGGCGCGCTCCGTCGCCGCGAGCCGAGCGCTGTTCGCGTCGGCTCCCGGTGCGGTCGTGGCGTCGGCCTCCGACGCGGGTGCGGTGCGCGACGCGGCGAGCGCCGCGCGTGCGGCGCACGTCCCACTGCTGCTGACGTCCGACGGCGGCACGCCCTCGTCGACACCGTCCGCCGACGCAGGCGACGACGGTGACCGGGTGGCAGCCGAGCTCCGCCGGCTCGGGGCCGACTGGTACCAGGCCGAGGGCAGCGTGGCGGTCGACACCGACGTCCCGGAGCAGGACGCGCCGGAACGGGGCGACGTGCCCGAGGCGAGCGATGCCTCCCGTGCGGCGACCGTGGTCGTGTCCGACCGTCGGTCGGAGGCCGCAGCCGTGGCCACGGCGGAGGCTGCCGGCGCCCGTGTGGTCGCGATGCCGGACGGCGTGACCGACCCGGCTGCCGCCCCGGACGTCGTGTCGGCCCTCCACGACCGCGCGGAGCACCCGACCGTGCTGGTCGGCTCGGCGTTCGGCGACCTGCCGGACCCGCAGTGGACGGTCCGGGCGGCGGAGAGCGGTTGGCAGCTGCCGCACGGCGGGCAGCGGCCCTTCGACGGACACCGCTACGTGGCGCTGTACGGCGCTCCCGGCGCGCCGGTGCTCGGGGTGCTGGGCGAGCAGAACCCGGCGGCGACCGTGCGCCGCGCCGAGGGGACGGCGAAGGAGTACGACGGGCTCGGCGACGAGCCGGTGACGCCCGCGATGGAGGTCATCGCGACCGTCGCCGCCGGGGACGCCGGGGCCGACGGCGACTACTCGACCGAGCTGCCGGCGTCGACGCTGGAGCCCTACGTCGACGCGGCGAGCGACGCCGGGATGCCGGTCATCCTCGACCTGCAGCCGGGGCGGTCCGACTTCCTGTCGCAGGCGAAGCGGTACGAGTCGCTGCTCGCGAAGCCGAACGTCTGGCTCGCACTCGACCCGGAGTGGCGACTGACCGCCGACCAGGTGCCCCTGCAGCAGATCGGCAGCGTCTCGGCGTCCGAGGTGAACGAGGTCTCGTCGTGGCTCGCCGACCTGGTGCGGTCGAAGGGGCTACCGCCGAAGGCGTTCGTCCTGCACCAGTTCCGGCTGTCGATGATCCAGGACCGGTCGTCGCTCGCGTCGCACCCGGAGCTCGACGTCCTCATCCACGTGGACGGGCAGGGCTCGCAGCCCGACAAGCAGGCGACCTGGAAGGCGCTGCACCAGGACGCACCGGAAGGCGTGCACTGGGGCTGGAAGAACTTCTACGACGAGGACACGCCGATGCTCTCGCCGCAGCAGACGATGGCCGACGTGCAGCCGACGCCGTCGCTCATCACGTACCAGTAGCGGGGTCGCGTCTCGTCGCGTCCTGTCGTGGTGTCCACAGCCTGGAGGGCCGGGGCACGGTGCGTCGGCGGGTGCTGACAGCATGGGGTCATGTCTGGTCTCGGTGTCGGTTCGTCCGTCGGCTCACCTGCTCCTGCGGCGGCCCCGCCGTCCGCCGAGATCGCTGCGGAAGCGCAGGCGGCCCTCGCCGCCCTGACCGGGCGACCGGACGCGGTCTTCCACCCCGGGCAGCTCGAGGCCATCTCGGCGCTCGTCGAACACCGGCAGCGTGCCCTCGTGGTGCAGCGCACCGGGTGGGGCAAGTCGGCCGTGTACTTCCTCGCGACCCTGCTGCTGCGGCGACGTGGCGGCGGCCCGACCGTGCTCGTCTCGCCGCTGCTCGCCCTCATGCGCGACCAGGTCGCAGCGGCCGCGCGGGCCGGCGTCCGCGCGGTGTCGATCAACTCGGCGAACGCGCACGAGTGGGCGGACACGCAGGCGGCCCTCGCGCGTGACGAGGTCGACGTGCTCCTCGTCTCCCCCGAGCGCCTCAACAACCCGCGATTCCGCGACGAGCAGCTGCCGACGCTGATCGCCCGGATGGGCATGCTCGTCGTCGACGAAGCGCACTGCATCTCCGACTGGGGACACGACTTCCGCCCCGACTACCGCCGGCTCGCCGAGCTCATCCGCTCCCTCCCCCAGGGTGTCCCCGTGCTCGCGACGACGGCGACCGCGAACGAGCGCGTGGTCGAGGACGTCGCGGAGCAGCTCACCGCGGGCCCGGACGCTCCCGTCTTCACGATCCGCGGTTCCCTGGCGCGGGCGTCGCTCCGGCTCGGCGTCCTGACGCTGCCGGACGCCCGACAGCGCCTCGGGTGGCTGCTCGCGCACCTCGGCGACCTGCCCGGCAGCGGCATCATCTACACGCTGACCGTGTCCGGGGCCGAGGACATCGCCCGACTCCTGCGCGAGAACGGGTACGCCGTCCGCGCCTACACCGGGCGGACCGACACCGAGGAACGCGAGCAGCTCGAGCAGCAGCTCAAGGGCAACGAGCTCAAGGCGCTCGTCGCGACGAGTGCGCTCGGGATGGGCTTCGACAAGCCGGACCTCGGGTTCGTCGTGCACGTCGGCGCTCCCTCGTCGCCCGTCGCCTACTACCAGCAGATCGGCCGCGCCGGGCGTGCGACCGACAACGCCGACGTGCTGCTCCTGCCCGGACGCGAGGACCGCGAGATCTGGCAGTACTTCGCGAGTGCGTCGATGCCGACCGAGGCCCGCGCCTCCGCCGTCCTCGGCGCGCTCTCCACCGACACGGCGATGTCGACCGTCGCGCTCGAGGGCCTCGTCGACATCAAGCGATCGACACTCGAGCTCCTGCTGAAGGTGCTCGACGTCGACGGTGCCGTGCACCGTGTCGCCGGCGGCTGGGTCTCGACCGGGCAGCCGTGGCAGTACGACGCAGCCCGGTACGAGCGGGTCGCCGCCGCTCGCGAGGCCGAGGCCGCGTCGATGCTCGCGTACGAGTCCACCTCGGCGTGTCGCATGCAGCTGTTGCAGCAGGACCTGGACGACCCCTCCGCCGAACCCTGCGGGCGGTGCGACAACTGTGCCGGTGTCTGGTACCCGACGTCGATCTCGGAGTCGGACACCTCCGGTGCGGCTGCCGCGCTCGACCGGGTCGGCGTCGAGATCGCGCCGCGCGCGCAGTGGCCGTCCGGCATGGCCTCGCTCGGCGTGCCCGTGAAGGGCAGGATCCCGGCCGGCGAGCTCGTCGAACCGGGCCGCGCCGTCGCCCGGCTCACCGATCTCGGCTGGGGCGGGCCGCTCCGCGCGCTGTTCTCGGCCACCACTCCGGACGGACCCGTGTCCCGCGAGCTGGTCGACGGGTGCATCCGCGCCCTGAAGGACTGGCCCTGGGCCGAGCGGCCGACCGGTGTCGTGGCGATGTCCTCGCGCTCGCGGCCGGAGCTCGTCGGGTCGTTGGCGCAGGCGCTGTCGTCCATCGGGCGGCTGCAGTTCCTCGGGACCCTCGGACGGAGCGGCGGGGAGCCCCGCGGCGACGGTGCGACGAACAGCGCCTACCGGCTGGCCGGGGTGTGGGACACCTTCGTGGTGGACCCGGAGCTGGCTGCGGCGTTGGCGTCGCACCAGGGACCGGTGCTGCTCGTCGACGACCTGGTGGACAGCCGGTGGACGGTCACCGTCGCCGGGCGGGCGCTCCGGCGTGCCGGCGCCTCGGCCGTGCTGCCGTTCGCGCTCGCGACCGTGGCCTGACGCCGGCCGGGTCCGGCAGACCGTGTCCGTGGTCCGTCCGGTGGCGCGGGGTGCGGGCTGCGGGCTGCGGGGCGCGGGGTGCGGGCTGCGGGGTGCTCCCGCACAACCGGAAGCACGTCGTGCCAGGGATTCCCGTGGTGCGACGTGCTCCCGGTTGTGCAGGCGTCGGTGCGTGCCGACTCCAGCTTCGGCTCCGCCCGCATGCGCCGCTCGGGTCAGGCCGCGCCGATCGCGTCCAGCTCGCGGATCGCGTCCGCCGGCAGCGTGATGCCCGCGCCCTCGACGTTCTGCCGCAGGTGCTCCACGGATGACGTACCCGGGATGAGCAGGATGTTGTCCGAGCGCTGGAGCAGCCATGCGAGGGCGACCGACAGGCGCGACTCCCCCAACCGCTGCGCGACGGTGTCGAGCGCCTCGGACTGGATGGGCGAGAATCCGCCGAGCGGGAAGTACGGCACGTAGGCGATGCCCTCGGCCGCCGTGAGGTCGACGAGGTCGTCGTCGCCCCGCTGCGCCACGTTGTACATGTTCTGCACGCAGACCACGGGCGCGATCCGGAGGGCCTCGACGAGCTGCGCGCCCGTCACGGTCGACAGTCCGAGGTGGCGGATCTTGCCCTGCTGCTGCAGTTCGGCGAGTGCCTCGAACTGCGGTGCGATGCTGCCCGACTCCGGGGCGTCGAACCCGCCGACACGGAGGTTCACGACGTCGAGCTGCTCGAGACCGAGCCGCTCGAGGTTCGCGTGCACGTCCTCGACGAGCTGCTCGGGCTTCCGCGCCGGCGGCCACTGCCCCTTGTCGTTCCGGCGCGAACCGACCTTGGTGACGATGTGGACCTGCTCCGGGTACGGGTGCAGGGCTTCGCGGATGATCTCGTTCGTGACGTGCGGGCCGTAGAAGTCCGCGGTGTCGATGTGGGTGATGCCGAGCTCGACCGCCGTGCGCAGCACGCGGACGGCCTCGTCACGATCGGCCGGCGGGCCGAAGACGTGCGGGCCGGCGAGCTGCATCGCGCCGTAGCCGAAGCGGGTGACCTCGAGGTCGCCGAGGTCGTAGGTGCCACCGGGCAGGCTGATCGTCGTCATGGTTCGACGATGCTCCCGATCACTGCGGTGTGCCTGGCCCTGGTTGTCCCCTGGTCCGCATTCCCAGTGAGCAAAGAGACCAACCGCCGGGTCACGACGACGCGACGTTCATCGCACCAGATCCGCCTTGCCCGGCCACTCGCCGAAGTGTTCCTGTAGTTCAGAGAACGACACGATGACGGTACCCGGATCACTCTCATCACATCCGATGACTTTCCATCCAGATTGCTCGAGCGCGACCGCGAGCGGCGCACCGACGTGACCGCGCAGGACGACTCGAACGCCCGCGGCCGGCTCACCATCTCGTACCGTGCACGCGGCCTCGAGGAGTTCCTCGAACTCGGGAAAGTCCTTCACAGTGCTTGACGGTTGATCAGCTGCAAGAACGACGATCGTGGTCGGACCGAATGTCTGCGAGACTTCGCGGGATCAGCCCGTACCTGCCTCGCGCGATGTGGATCTATCCGTCAGCATCGACGGGCCAAGGACCGATCTGATCGTCAAGTGCTTGCTTGCCGAAGCTCGCTTGATAGGAAAGTTTCGCCAGGAGATCAGGGTTCTTCGGGTATGCCACGTCCTTCCAGCCCGCTGCAACCGCGATGGGCCCGATTGCGACCTGTGGATTCGTTCTGATCCTCAGGATGACGCCGCGATCAGGCTCCTTGCCCTGCACAGACCATGCAAGCGGCAGAACTTCATCGACGAGCTGCGCCACCTTCTCCTCGGATGTGCCAGCTTCGGGAGCTGTGATCTGGACTGCGATCGCGTAGTGCTTCGACAAGCCGTCCGTGGTCTGCTCGTACTCAACCGTAGCTTCGGATACATCAGGCAGCCCGTTGAGACGCTGCGCAACCTTGTCCTGCGATTGCGTCTCGGTGGAGTTATCGTTCGACATGGAACATCCTCCCGATGCGACAGAAACGGCAATCAGAATCCCCAGGACAGCGGCTTTCCGCATCGTCATCTCTCGGCCTGGTAGTCGGTCACGGTCTTGTTCCCGCAAAGGAATCGGCTGACATCCACCTCGGATTGCCGGTAAGCCGAATCGGATCCGGCATGTCGATGGGCGTCTTCGGCCATCAGCCCGTAGCGCGTGCCCACATGTGCAGAACCAGCATTGACGGCCCCTTCAAGTTCTGATCATCCGATGATTCGACGACAATGGCCTGATCGGGGAAGCATTCTGGCAGCTTTCTAGGCCATTCACCCGATACCCGACTCGCGCCCCTGCCGTTATTCCCCGGGCCACATGCCAAACATCTGCTCCATGACCGAGGTGGAGAACGTGATCTGGTAGGGCAGATTCGGATTACTCGCGAAAGACGGCAACTCAGCTTCGCGGGCCAACTTGATGAGATTCACGTCAGAATCACGTCCAACAGAAAGCGCGACCCCGTTGTTCAGCTTGTGTTCATTCACAGACCATCCAATCTGCAGTAGATCCCGCAGTACCACGCTCTTGTCTTCGTCCTCGAACAGGGAGGACGGTCTGAAATTGACGGTCGTCCCCCACTCCGATGTGAACCCGGAGCGGTAATTTCGCAGCTCCACGGTCGCATCCTGGATACCAGGTACCTCGGCCGCTGCGGCGGACGCCTGCTCCACCGTGCGACCGTGCTGCGCGTTCGCCGTACACGACGTGAGCATTGCCGTGAGACCCACTGACATCGCGAATACCAGCAAACCCTTTGTGCTGAGCCTCATCTGCGCACCGCCTGGTAGTCCTTGACCGTCATGGAGTAATCCTTCTGTTCGGTCCCCGCCGGCTTTCCCCCCAGGTAATCGCTCAAACCCTGATCTACTTCATGCGAGTACTCGCGTGCCATCTGAGAATAACGCGCCGCGTCATGCACGTTACCTGGATGCATGGTCGTCGAGGAGCCCTCGGCGTCCAATGTTGCCGTTTCTTGGCTGCCGATTCCGGCTCCCCAGCTCGTCGGGTTGTCAGCTCCATCGAGTTTCGGAACCGCGTCCTGCGGTGATTCCAGAGCTGTCACCTTGACCGAGTTCGGAATGTCCATGCGCGCGATCGGCGCCCCGGCTGTGGCCACGCGCTGGATGTTGAACTCGCCGTCGTTCCCTTGTGCGATGGCACCTGCGGTGATGCCGCCCAGACTGAAGCCCGTGAGCATGACCGGATGATCGCCGACACCAGCTTGGCGCATCGCATCCTTGACTGCCTCGGCAAGGGCCGTTTGATCTCCGGACTGCAGGGCGATGACATCTGAGGTGAAGTCGTTCGGGGCCGCTTGGCCCCAGGGATTGCCATTGCCCATCGGGAACCAGCGCTGCGTGCTCGGGATCTGGACAGTGAAGTACTTCTCGCCGCCGACCTGCCTCTCGATGATGCGAATGTCCGCAAAGTCCTTGCCACCGATTTCGTCGATCTGCGCGGCACCTGCATAAACGTCCGCAAGCGAGTGCGGGATGATTGCACCCGTCTCGGAGTCGATGTCGAGGCCCCCTGCGATGTCGCTGATCTTACTGCCGAGGTCCTGAACCGCCCTGTCGGCGGAATCGTGCATCGCCTCCGGATCTACGTACTCCCGTTCGAAGTGTCCGTCATCGAAGAGGCCGATTGCGTGCCCGTCGTGGTAGACGAGGAACATGAGAGCTTCATAACCGCCTGGTACCGCCCCCAGGGCACTCTGGAAAGACCCAGTCACGTCAGTCCACATGTTCGACCACGAAAAGTTGTGCTGCCAAGCCTCCGCCAGATTCGAGGCGAATGAGCCGTTGATGAGGTCGTCCGGCGCGTCCATCTGACCGAATGCTTCTGCGAGACTGACAGCAGCAGTGACGGAGAGATCTTGCACCGCCCCGCGGACAGCTGATCCGACCGTGATCAGCAGCGTCGCCGTGATGGTCGTGTTGGCCGTCAATGTGAACAGCAGCGTTTCGCCGAGCCGAGTACCCACTGCGGCGAGGATCGGGCCAGTCGCAGTCCAAGCGACGCGAAGTCCGAGTGCAGCAGCGCGAAGCGTCAGTTCGGCGGCCTCGTACACCTTCGAGATCGACGCCGTGATGATCACGAGCGCCTCGCTGGAGACGATCGTTACGCTGAGCTGCGCCGAAGCGTTCATCACCGCGCCCTCGGCCGCGAGCGCCGTACCCGGCGACAGGATCGCCGAAGCGAGCAGGTCCCCGTCCACCGACAGCGCCCCGACCTTCGGTACGAGCGGCCCAGCGAAGGCGTTGAGCGCGGTGATCCCCGTGGTCAGGCGATCGATCTCCGCGTAGTCGACCTTGATCCCGTCAGACATCTCGATCCCTGATGAGTCCAGCGACGAGCCCGAGCAGATCCGTGCGGATCTCCTGGTCCGTCTGCGCCGTCACGGTGACCGTGCCGGCATCAGTGAGGAGTTCGGGCGTGACCTCCGAGCCACGCGCTCCCGCGTCGATCCCGACGCTCATCCGCAGCCATCCGCGGCGGGTGCCGAACCAGTCCGCGACGAAGACCGGGCCACGGTCAGCGGTGAAGGCCTTCACGCGGAAGCCGTGCTGCACGGGCTCGGCCAGGCCACGGAACAGGCCGACCGCATCGGTCGGGACGTGCAGTTCGTCGACGACGGCATCGAGCACCCGGGCGTCGCCGCGCTGGATGGCGTCGACCAACGCTTGCGAGGCAACCGTGCTGACCGTCGTCGTCCCACGGGCCGGGTCGGTGACCTCGAGCGACGGGATGAGTTCGACGAGTGACGACCACGCCTGGTCGAGCACCGTCCCGCGCAGGTGCGCACGGCTGCCGTCGCCGGACCGCGCGCCCTGCACGGTGAGGTGCGAAGCAGCGTCGCCCCCGATGACGGTCGAGTGCGCCCACGTCGTGTCGGGGGCCCAGGCGCTCACCTGGATGACGATCGAGCCGGCGTTCTGCAGTGCGAGCGTGAGCAGGAACGGCGCGTCGAGGTCATCCGACCACGACTCAGCGTCAGCGTCGGGCTGTCGCGTGAGCACCCCGCGCTCGACCAGCGCTCCCGTGGACTGCTGCTCCGGCGCACCCCCGGGCACGAACGACGGCAGGACGAGCCCGGGCAGGTGCTCACGGACGGTTCGTAGCTCGTCGACGGTCAGGTCCCAGTCGATGACGTCGGTCGCCGGTGCCTCGGTCATCCCACGCCGTTCCGGATGGCGGCGCCGCGCACGTCGATCCAGTCCTTCGACCCGGACGGCGGCGGTGACGGCACCTGCGCGATGAACGACCTTGCTCTCGCGACCTGGCTGTCGGAGACCTGCTGACCACCGAGCTCGTGGACGGAGACACGGACGTGGTCGGGCTCCCCCGAGCCCGCGGCACCGATCACCTGCATGAAGCCGTTGACTGCGTTCGACGCGACGTCCTTGACGGCGTTCACGACGTTCGCCGCCAGGTGCGCGGCCTGGTTCCAGAGGTCACGTGCGATGCGTTCGGCTTCCGCGATCTGTGCCTTCACGGCGTCGACTGCCTTGGCGTGCGCATCGAGTGCGTCTGCTGCCTCGTCGAGCAGCTGCGCCTTCTTGCCGAGCTCCGTGCCCGACTCCTGGACTCGACGACGCACGGCGTCGGCGGCCTTCCCCGCCGACGACAGCCCGTCGGCCTGCGCCACGAGCGCGCTCGCTCGTGACCGCAGCCCGTCGGCGTCGTCGCGCAGCGCACGGGCCTTCGCCCGGAGCTGTGCCATCTCCCCGTACATGCTCTACCCCCAACGGAGGAGACGGCCGGCACCTGCAGCGCCGGCCGTCCCTGGTCCGGTCGTCCCGATCAGCGCCCGAGTCGCGACGCGAGCTGCTGGTCGATGTCGCCCAGCGTCTGCGCGGTCGTGCGGAGGAACTGCGCGAGGTCGTTGAGCCCGCCGATGGTGTTCTGCGCGCCGCTCGTGAAGCGGTTGTACGCCTCGTTGTAGGCACCGGAGGAACGGTCCGTCTGGAACCCGGCCTGGGTCAGCGACGCGATCTGTGCCTGCAGCTTCGACAGGGTCGCGTTGATCTCGTCACGCCCTGCGAGCAGACGGTCGGCGTTGCTGTTGAGCTCCTGGTAGGAGACGTTGATGTTGGCCACGTTGCACCCCTTCACGGTGGTCTGGATCGCCAGCCCCTCCGGCGACCGCGACAACGGTAACACCGGTCCGGAACAAATCACCCATGCGATGTCCACACCCCCGTTCGAGGGGGACGAACGGGTCCCCGATCAGGAGGACTCGGGGTCCCGAGCGACCTGCACGCGGGTGATCCGCCCGGAGTCGACCATGATGCCGCGCCCGACGGGGAAGTCGGTCCGGGTCACCCGCGGGAACGCCGTCCGGAAGAGCGTGAGCCCGTCGGTCTCCTCCGGTTGCAGGGCGATCCCGGCACGCGCGGTCTTCAGCTCGGCGAAGAGTTGCCACGCGTTCGGGGCCGTGACCGTGTCGGCCTCGGCGAGCACGAACACGCCAGCACGGCGGGCGGCCTTGATGAGCCGCGCGACCTGGCTCTCCGCGGGCAGCCCCTCGAAGTCACCGACGTTCTCGATCACGATCACCGGGTCCGGCCCGCTCGACGCACCGCTCTCGAGCGCGGTCGCGAGCTGCGAGGCGATGGCCTCGGCGTCCGTCGCGTCCTGCGCCGCCGACGCCCAGTCGGTGGCGTCGCGCAGCGTGGACCGCCTGCCGACGACCAGGTGCGCGGGTCGGTCCGGCCACGTCGCGCGCACGGACCGCAGGACGGTCCGCATGGTGGTCGAGCGTCCGGAGCCGAAGGGTCCCGTGACCACGAAGAGGCCGTCGGTCGGGATGCCCACCGGGCCGAGGGTGTCGTCCGCGAGGCCGATCGTCGGTCGCCCGGCCACGGCGACCGGCAGCGCGGCTCGATCGACGTCCTCGGGCAGTCGGCGGATCGGCGGGGCCTCCGCGACACCACGGCGCAGCAGGTCGGCGGCGAGCTCGTCGACCGCCGCCGCCTGCGCGACGAGGTCGGCGCTGCCACCGGGCACCGCCACCTGGACCTCGTGCTCGTCGACGAGTCCCCTGCCGGGCACGGCGTCCTCGAGCACGTCCGCCGGCACGTCGGCCGCGTGGTACTCCATCTCGGTCGCCAGGCGGAGCACGATGCGCTCGCCGATCGCGGCCTGCAGGTTCGACGGGAAGGCCGCGATGCGGTCCGCACTCATCACCAGGTGCACGCCCAGCCCGCGCCCGGTCGCCGCGATCGCGACGAGCTGGTCGAAGACCGGCTGGGTGCCGAGGCGGAACTCGTACTCGTTGCGGAACGCCCCCATGCCGTCGACCAGGACGAGGATGCGCGGTTCGGCGATGCCGGTCACGTCGCGGTACTCGCTGAGGTTCGCGGCCCGGGCGGCCGCGAACCGCCCGGAGCGGTCGGCGACGGTCGACTCGAGGTCGGCCAGGAGGCGCGTGATCCGTTCGTCGTCCGGCCCGCTGATCACGGTGCCCACCGTCGGCAGCGCCTCGAGCATGCGCAGGCCACCACCGCCGAAGTCCAGTCCGGTGATCCGGACCGGGAACCGGTCCGCTGCGGCGGAGGCCGCCACCGCCACGGCGCGGAGCGCCGCGGACTTCCCGGCCCCGCCCGCGCCGAGCACGGCCACGTTGCCGGCCGCGTCGAGGTCGAGACGGAACGGGGTCTGCCGCTGGGACTCGGGCAGGTCGACCGTCCCGATCACGAGTGCCGACCCGTCGGAGGCGGGCAGTGCCTCCAGGCCGACTGCATCGGGCAGCTGGTCCAGCCACGGCTTCCGGGGGACCTCGAGGCCCTGCCGGTCCGCCGCGCGGACGATCGTGGCGGCGAGCCGCTCGATGTCGCGCGCCCGCGTCGAGTCGCGCGGTGCCCGCGGTGGACTCGGCCAGGTGCTGCCGGGGCCGAAGGGGAAGTCCTGCACGTCGACGCCCGGCTCGTGCACGACGTCGTCGGAGCGACCACCGAGGTAGGCGGTCTGGAAGTCCAGCACGCGTCCCGGGCCGATCTTGGCGGCCGCGCGACCGGGGGTGCCCGGGTCGAAGAAGGCGGCGTCGGCCACGCCGAGGACGTCCTCGCTGTCGACCGGGTCGGCGACGCGGAGGGCGATGCGGAGGTTCGTGTTCGCCCGGAGGGAGTCCTTGATGACCCCGCTCGGGCGCTGGGTCGCCATCACGAGGTGCAGTCCGAGGGACCGACCGCGCTGCGCGACGTCGATGACGCCGTCGATGAACTCCGGGATCTCGGTGGCGAGTGCGGCGAACTCGTCGATCACGATGACGAGCACGGGCGGTGCCGCCGGGTCACCGCGCTGCTCGAGCGTGACGAGGTCCTTCGCGCCACGGTCGTTGAGCAGGTGCTCGCGGTACCGGAGCTCGGCCCGCAGCGAGGTGAGGGCGCGGCGGACGAGGTGCGGATTGAGGTCGGTGACGAGCCCGACGGTGTGCGGCAGGCCGACGCACTCGGCGAACGCCGCGCCACCCTTGTAGTCGACGAGCAGGAACGTGAGTCGATCCGGCGCGTACTCGGTCGCCATGCCCATGATCCACGTCTGCAGGAACTCGCTCTTGCCGGCGCCCGTGGTCCCGCCGACGAGCGCGTGCGGGCCGTGGGCGCGGAGGTCGAGGGCGAGCGGCTCGCTCGGTCCCTGACCGACGACGGCACGGACGCCGCCGCTCTCGCGCCCGGATCCCGGTGACCACGCGGCAGTCAGGCTGTCGTTCTTCGACCACCGTTGGACGATCGCGGACGGGTCACCGGCGACGTCGCCCTCGTACAGGTCGACGAACGCCACGCTGTGCGGCAGGTCGGTCTCGTCGAGGACCCGCGCGCCGGAGTCCTGGATCGGGGCGATCGCACGGGCGACGGTCGCTGCCTCGATGCTGTCCACCCGGTCGAGCTCGTCGAGCACCACGGACTGCCCGGACCGGACGAAGCCGACCGTGGCAGACCCGCTCGTCCGGTCGAGCACGATGTGCGTCCGGCAGACGACGGGCAGTGCCTGCAGCGTGGGCGCGAGCCAGAGGACGTGGACGCCGAGGTCCGGGCCCTCCTCGGCCAGGGCGACGAGACGGGCACGGTCGGCGGGAGCCTCGGCGGTGACGAGCACGACGACGGCCGGCGTCGCGGGCAGGCGGTCGACGGACTCGCCGTGGTCCTCGTCGAGGGCGCGGGACTCGTCGATGCGCGACCGGACCTGCTCACCGCGGCCCGAGCCGGCTGCACGGCGGGTCGCCACGAGTCCCTCGAGCTCGGCCAGCAGCGTCGAGGCGCCGGCGAAGTCGTGCACGAGCCCCGTGGACCGCAGTGGGCTGTACGGCGAGTCGACGTGCGGGAGCCACTTCAGCCAGGACCACTGGTCGGTGGTGGTGCCGCCGGCGAAGGCGGTGAGCACGAGGTCCGCCGGGCTGTGCAGCCCCGCGAGCTGCACCACGAGCGACCGTGCGACGTCGTCCGCCGCCAGCCCGGTGCCGGCGACACCGATCGCGCCGGCACGTTCGAACGTCTCCACCACGGGCACCGGTCCGACCGTGGCGTACTCGTCGGCGAGTGCTTCGGCGCGGTTCCAGTCGTCGACGCTGCCGGAGTTCCTGGAGGGCAGCGTGACGGTCGACCGCGACGGCTGCGTGCCGGCACCGAAGCGGACCTCGAGGAAGGTGGTGTGCTCGGGCTTCCGGGTCCACAGCAGCGCCGAGCGGTCGCGCATCGCGGCCGTCACGACGGCCGGGGCCGGCGACTCGGCCGTCCGCGCCGCGATCTCCGTCGTGCGGGCCGCCGCCAGCCGCTCGCGCGAGTCGGCGAGCGACTCCTCGAACCGCTGGCGTTCGTCGCGGCGGCGCCGCCGGGCCTGGACACGCTGGTCGATCCACGTCCCGATCATGATGACCGGCGAGAGCGCGATGAAGATCAGCGTGTACGGCTGCTTCGTGACGAGGAACAGGACGGCGCCGAGGATGATCGGCGCGATGATCGCGATCATCGGCAGCCGGGGCTTCTCCCCCGGGACCGGGATCTCGGGCAGCGTGAACTGCCGCCCGCGGTGCGCTGGCTCGACGCGGGGCGAGCGGCTGAAGTCCACCTCGGGGACCGCGGACGCCGGGGTACCCGTGCCCGGCACGGGCGGTGCGGCGGGCAGCGGTCGGATGCGCAGCGTGGTGTCACCGACCGAGACCGTCGTCTCCGGGTCGACGAACGCCCGCGCGACGAGCCGACCGTCGACCTCGACCCCGTTCGCGGAGTTCAGGTCGACGACCTCGACCGTGTCGCCGATCATGACCGTGGCGTGACGACGGGAGACCAGGTCGTCCCCGGCGAGCCAGACCTGGGCCATCGCGTCGCGGCCGATCAGGTTCACCCCTTCGGACAGGGTGTACTCGTTGCCGGCATCCGGCCCGGAGACGACGTGCGCCACGGCGGCGGGGGCGTCCTCGACGTCGTCGCCGCGGCGGCGGTCGGTCGCGGCGACGACCTCGACCCGGCAGCCGGAACGGAGCGACGACTCGTGCACCGTCGCGGACGGGTTGAGCAGGCGTGGCTGCGGTCGGTCGGGGAACCACACGCGCAGCGTCAGCGGGACGCCGTCGGCCGCCGTCCGCCCACGGGACAGCCGGTCGGCGAGCGAACCGATGGTCGCCGTCACGTCCGCCGTCACCACGACGTCGCGGTCTGCTCGTGGCCCCGCGATGGTCACCTTGAGTTTCACACACCACCCCCGTGCCGACCATCGTACGGGTGCACGCCGACCTGGGGACCGCCGTCGGTCAGTCCGTGGAGTGGTCCTCCCGCGGCGTGCGGACCGGCTTCGGGAACGTCGCGCGCATGTGGTCGCTCGTCAGCACGTCGCCGATGCCGATCATCAGGAGCGAGAAGAGGATCTGCTCGATGACCATCCAGAACGGGTAGAGCCCGGGGACGGCAGCGACGACCAGGGTCACGACCGGGAAGATCCTGCTGAAGAGCCGGAGGCGCTGGTACGCCCAGTAGTAGCCGAGCTGCGCCCGCCACGCGAACACGTAGAGCGTCAGGGTGATGAGGAGCACCACGGTCGCCCGGAACCAGACGGCCCAGGCCACGGTCTCCCCCGCACGGGTGAGCAGCACGGCGACGACGATCGCCGCGAGTCCGACCGCGGTCTCGGCGACGAGCAACCAGCGGATCCACCGGAACGAACGGACCGTGTCCGGGTGGGCGAGCATGTCCTCGCGGATCACGTAGTCGGCCTGTCGCCCACCGGCGAGACGGTCCAGGTGCAGCCGGCACCAGAGACGGTCGGCGAGGACGGGGAGACGCACACGTCAATGGTGCCGCATCCGGGACGTGTCCGAGGTGCGGGCCGGTCCTCGTCGGTCGACGCGGGTCCCCTCAGTCGGCGGGGACGAGCAGTGCGACGCCGAGCACCTCGTCGGTCTCGTCGTCCACCAGGGCCGCGGAACGGGTGTCCGCCTGGAGCGACGAGCCGTCGGTGATGAGCGAGAAGCCCCCGGAGGTGTGTTCGTCGACGGAGGCCGTCACGACGCCGGGGGCGTGCGCGAGGGTGCTGCGGTCGGGCATCGCGTCCGGCGACAGGACGAGTCGGACCGCGCGCGTGCCCGGCGGCGAGGACAGGTCGTCGATCCGGACCGCCACGGACGACTCGTCGATGCGCTCGATCCGGACGGTCGCGGCGACCCCGTCGACCAGGGGCACCACGGTGCCGGAGACGGGCAGGACCCGGCCGACCCAGTCCTCGACGCTGCGCGGGACGTCCGGTCGTCGGTCGGCACCGGGGATCGGAGCGCCGAGGGCGTTCGACACCCCGAGCGGTCCGGCTCCCTCCGGTGCCGTCGACGCTCGGTCGGTGGCACGTGCGGTCCGCACGACGTCGTCGTCACCGGTGACGAGCCAGGCGGCACCGAGCCCGGACACGACGACGGCGAGCGCCAGCAGGCCCGCCAGGGGGCCTCGCCGTGCTCGCCGTGCCACGTCGTCGTCCGACCGCTACGTGCGCTTGCGGCGCTCGCGCACCCGCATGTTGACGTTGATCGGCGTCCCCTCGAAGCCCCACACCTCGCGCAGACGACGCGTGATGAAGCGGCGGTACTGCGGGTCGAGGAACGCCGAGGTGAAGAGCACGAACGTCGGCGGCTGGCTCGACGCCTGCGTCCCGAACAGGATGCGGGGCTGCTTGCCGCCGCGGACCGGGTGCGGGTGCTCCTGCACGAGCTCGGCGATGAAGGCGTTGACCTTGCCTGTCGGGATGCGGGTGTCCCACGACTCGAGTGCGGTCTCGAGCGCCGGGACGAGCTTCTCGAGGTGGCGACCCGTCCGGGCGGAGATGTTCACGCGCGGCGCCCAGGCCACGTGCGCCAGGTCCTGCTCGATCTCGCGCTCGAGGTAGCGACGCCGGTCGTCGTCGAGCAGGTCCCACTTGTTGTAGGCCAGGACGAGTGCCCGACCGGACTCGAGGACCAGGTCGATGATGCGCAGGTCCTGCGTCGAGATCGGCTCGGTCACGTCGAGCACGACGACGGCGACCTCGGCCTTCTCGAGCGCCGCGGTCGTGCGGAGCGACGCGTAGAAGTCCGCGCCCTGCTGCAGGTGCACGCGCTTCCGGATGCCGGCGGTGTCGACGAAGCGCCAGACGCGCCCGCCGAGCTCGATCTGCTCGTCCACCGGGTCGCGCGTGGTGCCCGCGAGGTCGTTGACGACGACGCGCTCCTCGCCCGCCGCCTTGTTCAGCAGCGAGCTCTTGCCGACGTTCGGGCGCCCGAGGATCGCGACGCGACGGGGGCCGCCGACCTCCTGCTTGGCGACGGCCGACGTGTCGGGGAGCGTCGTGATGATGAGGTCCATCAGGTCCGCGACACCGCGGCCGTGCAGCGCCGAGACCGGGTGCGGCTCGCCGAGCCCGAGGTTCCAGAGCTCGAAGGCGTCGAGGTCACGGCGGTCGTCGTCGGCCTTGTTCGCCACGACGATGACCGGACGGTCGGTCCCGCGGAGCATCTTCACGACGTGCTCGTCGGTGGCGGTGATGCCGACCGTGACGTCGACGACGAAGAGCACGGCGTCGGCCAGGTCGACCGCGACCTCGGCCTGGGCGGCGACCGAGGCGTTGATGCCGCGGGCGTCGGGCTCCCACCCGCCGGTGTCGACGAGCGTGAAGCGCTTGTCGTTCCACTCGGCCTTGTAGCTCACGCGGTCGCGGGTGACGCCGGGGACGTCCTGCACGACGGCCTCGCGTCGACCGATGATGCGGTTGACGAGCGCCGACTTGCCGACGTTCGGCCGCCCGACGATCGCGAGCACCGGGTACGCGGGCAGGTAGTGGACGCCGTCCTCGCCGAGTTCGCCGGCGTCGAGGAGCGCGACGTCCTCGTCGTCGAGCTCGTACTCGTCGAGCCCGACGCGGAGCGCGTTCGCACGCTGGTCCGCCTCGGCGTCGTCGAGTCCGGCGAGCCGTTCACCGAGCGCGTCGTCGTACTCCGGGAAGTCGTCGTTGTCGTGGCTGTCCTGCTGGGCCATGGTGGGTTTCCTCGTGTGCGACCGGAGCCGCGGTGTCGGTGGCCGGTGCCGGCCGGGCCGGTTCCCCGGCCGTGGTGACCGGGCAGCCCGGTCGTGGTGACCGGGCGGCGCCCGGTCGTGCGTCAGTGCGTGGCCGCTCGGGCCAGGTCGACGACCGCCTGGACGGTCTGGTCGAAGTCGAGGTCGGTGGAGTCGAGCGTCGTGACGCCGTCGGCGGCGTTCATGAAGTCGACGACCTTCGCGTCCGCCGCGTCTCGACGGGCGAGTGCGGCGGAGGTCTCGGCGGCTGACTGCGTGGTGACCTCTGCCGAGCGCCGAGCCATCCTAACCGACTCGTCGGCGGTCAGCAGGATGCGGACCTCGGCATCGGGTGCGACGACCGTGGTGATGTCGCGCCCCTCGGTGATGATGCCCTGCGCGTCGGCCTTCCGCATGACCTGTCGGAAGAGCTGCACGAGCTTCTCACGGACCTCGGGCAGCTTCGCGATGTGCGCGACCGCTGCGGTGACCTCCGGCGTGCGGATCGCGTCGGTCACGTCGGTGTCGCCGACGCGCACGAAGTACTCGTCGGGGTCGGTGCCGATCGCGTAGTCGAAGGTGTCCCAGCTCGCCACGACGGCCGCGGGGTCGTCGAGGTCGATGCCCTGCTGCAGTGCGTGCCACGCCAGGGCGCGGTAGGCGGCACCGGTGTCCTGGTACCCGAAGCCCAGCGCACGGGCCGCGGCGCGCGAGACGCTCGACTTGCCGCTGCCCGCGGGTCCGTCGACCGCGATGACGGTCTTCGCCACGAAGGCGCCCTGCGGCAGACCGGACGGGACCGGGGCGCTGGTCGAACCCGGCTCGCCGCCGGGGGTGCCCAGGCCGCCGGCCGGCCCGCCGAGCGCGCCGCCGTCGGCTCCGCCGGCCGCTCCGTCGCCCGGCGGCGTCGGGGTGGGCAGGCCGGAGTCGGGGCCCTCGGGTCCCCCGGTGACGCCGGACTCGTCCAGGGTGACGTGCGTGTCGTCGTTCATGCCCATGCTGCTGCGATCCTCCATCCGCGCCCCTCGAGTTCCTCGACGAGTCGCTGTTCCTGCTCGGGCACGACCGACACCTCGACGATGCCGATCGGTGCGCCCGGTGAGTGCTCGAGGCGCATGTCCTCGAGGTTGATGCCGATCTCCCCGATGAACTGCAGGAGTGCGGCGATCTGCCCCGGGGTGTCGTCGACGAGGACGACCACCTGGGCGAAGCGCTTGGTCGTACCGTGCTTGCCGGGAAGCCGCTCGACCCCGCGGTTGCCGGCGGCGATGGTCTCGGCGATCGTCCGGGGGGACCCCTGGCCGTCCGGGTCGTCGAGCGCGCGGAGGACCCGGTCGAGGTCGTCACGCAGGTCCGTCAGCACCGGCCGGATGTTCGCAGCGTTCGCCCCGATGATCTGCACCCACAGGCCGGGGTCGCTGGCGGCGATCCGCGTGACGTCGCGGACACCGCCGCCCGCCAGGTCGAGCGACCCGTCGGGGGCTTCCTGCAGCCGCGCGGCCATCAGGGTCGAGACGAGCTGCGGCGCGTGCGAGACGTACGCGACGGCGAGGTCGTGGGAGTCCGGCTCCATCGGGACGACCGTCGCTCCCACGTCGAGGGCGAGGTCCTCGACCACCGCGGCACGCTGGTAGGAGATGGCGTCGTGGCCGGCGATCACCCACGGGCGTCCGACGAACAGGTCGGCCCGCGCCGCCGTCGGTCCGCTGCGCTCCCGGCCCGCCATCGGGTGCGACCCGATGTACCTGCTGACGTCGGCGCCCGATGCCCGCAGGCGTTCGAGCGGCCCGGTCTTCACGCTCGCGACGTCGGTCACGACCGCGCGCGGGAACGCGACGAGCTCACGCTCGACCACCGCTGCCACCACGTCCGGCGGGACCGCGACCACGATGAGCTCCGGCTCGTCGCCGTCGGCCGGTCGACGACCCGCGCCGTAGTCGACGGCGAGCGCCAGCGCGGCCGGTGAGACGTCGTCGAGCACGACGTCGACGCCCTTCTCGCGCAGGGCGAGCCCGATCGAGGCGCCGAGCAGCCCGGCGCCGACGACCCGCACGGGTCCGCGCAGCCGCCGGTCGATGTCCGGTTCGGCGAGCGGGGCGGGGGCGTCGGTCACGGGCCTCAGCCTACCGAGCGTCAGTCGGCAGCCTCCTCGTCGGCGTCGCCCGGTGCAGCACCCTTCGCGTCGCGGGCGATGCGGAGGAGCGCCCCGAGCTCGACCGTGGACAGCTCGCGCACCCTGCCGATCGGCAGCGATCCGAGCTGCAGCGGGCCGAACGACCGGCGCACGAGCTCGAGCACCGGGTGGTCGACCGCGTCGAGCATGCGTCGCACGATCCGGTTGCGCCCCGAGTGCAGGCTGATCTCGACCAGGGACTCACCGCGAGCGGACTCCAGCAGCCGGACCTTGTCCGCGGCGATCGGTCCGTCCTCGAGTTCCACCCCGTCGAGCAGCCGCTGCACCGTCGCCGGGTTCACGTTGCCCGCGACCTTGGCGATGTAGGTCTTCGTCACGCCGAACGACGGGTGGGCCAGCACGTGTGCCAGGTCGCCGTCGTTCGTCAGCAGGAGCAGCCCGGACGTCTCGGTGTCGAGCCGACCGACGTTGAACAGGCGCTCCTCGTACCGGTCGACGAACTCCGACAGGTCGCGTCGACCGCGCTCGTCCTGCAGGCTCGACACGATCCCGACCGGCTTGTTGAGCAGCACGTACCGCCGGGAGCTGTCGACCTGCACCGGCACGCCGTCCACCGCGATCGCGTCCGTCTCGGGGTCGACGCGGCGTCCGAGGGCGTCGACGACCTCACCGTTGACGGTGACGCGACCCTCGACGATCAGGTTCTCCGCGACCCTCCGGGACGCGATGCCCGCAGCGGCGATCACCTTCTGCAGACGCTCGCCGTCGGCCTGGAGGCTCGGGGCACCCCCGGCGGACGACCCCGCCTCGGTCGCGTCCCAGTCGGGGATGATCGGACGTTCGGGCGTGCCCTCCACCGGGACGCCGTGCTCGTCACGAGCGCCCTCCGGGCGCGGCGTCGTCCCGCGCTCCGCGCTGCTCGGCACGCGTCCCCGCGCGCCCGCGCCCGGCCGGTCACCGTTGCGTGCGGTGGTCGTGCCGCCGACGTAGCGACGGCCGTTGTGCCAGACGGTGCTCGGTCGGCCGTCGGGGGTTCGGCGGTCCTCGCGCGCTGGGTCACGGCGGTCGTCCCGGCGGTCGTCCCGGCGGTCGGCGCTGCGGTCCGGTCGGTGACCGGCGTCGCGACGGTCTGCGCCGCGGCGGTCGTCCTCGCGGCCGCGGTACCCACCGCGCTCGCCACCGGACCGATCGTCACGGCCGCGGTACCCACCACGCTCGCCACCGGGACGTTCATCGCGGCCGCGGTACCCACCGCGCTCGCCACCGGACCGGTCGTCACGGCCGCGGTACCCACCACGCTCGCCACCGGACCGGTCGTCACGGCCGCGGTACCCGCCGGAGCGGTCGTCTTCGCGACGGACGAACCCGCCGCGGTCGTTGCTGCGCTGGTCGGTGTCGCGGCTCACGAACCGTCCGCGGTCACCACCGGATCGCTCGTCCCTGCCGCGGTACCCGCCACGGTCAGCACCGGAACGGTCGTCGCGCCCGCGGTACCCACCACGCTCACCACCCGAACGGTCATCGCGCCCGCGGTAGCCGCCCTGGTCCGAGCCGCCGCGGTACCCACCACGCTCGCCACCCTGCCGGTCGTCACGCCCGCGGTAGCCGCCCTGGTCCGAGCCGCCGCGGTACCCACCACGCTCGCCACCCGAACGGTCGTCACGCCCGCGGTACCCACCCTGGTCCGAGCCGCCGCGGTACCCACCACGCTCGCCACCCGAACGGTCGTCACGCCCGCGGTACCCGCCCTGGTCCGAGCCGCCGCGGTACCCACCACGCTCGCCACCCGAACGGTCGTCACGCCCGCGGTACCCGCCACGGTCACCACCGGCCCGGTCGTCACGCCCGCGGTGGCCGCCGCGGTCGCCACCCGTCGGACGCTCCTCGCGTCCGCGGTACCCGCCACGGTCCTCACCGGACCGGCCGTCCGCACGGCCGGGACCAGCGGCGCGGTCGCGCCCCGCGCCTCCAGACCGACCCGAGCCGGAGCGGTCGGAACCGCGACCGTACCCGCCGGAGCGTCCGTCGGATCCCCCTCGGGACCCACCTCGTCGTTCGTCCTCAAACGCGGCCATCGGGGATCCCTTCGTTGTGCCCGAAACCGTCCGCGCCGTCCTCCAGCAGAGGCGAGATCAGCGGCAGTTCGTCGAGCGAGTTGATGCCGAGCTGCTGGAGCAGCAGGTCGGACGTGACGTAGTTGACGGCCCCGGTCTCGGCGTCGGTGAACGACTCCTCGATGAGCCCCCGGGCGACGAGCGTGCGGACGACACCGTCGACGTTCACCGCTCGGATCGAGGCGATCTGCGACCGGGTGATCGGCTGCTTGTAGGCGACGACCGCGAGGGTCTCGAGCGCGGCCTGCGACAGTCGTGCCGGCCGCTCGGCCTCGACGAACTGCTCGACGACGTCGTCGAGCTCGCGCCGCACGTAGAAGCGCCAGCCGCCGCCGACCTCGCGGAGCTCGAAGCCGCGACGGACGGTGCCGTCGACACCGTCGAAGTCGGCGACGAGCCGCTCGATCGCCTGTCGGACGGCGGGCACCGGCGCGCCCACCGCGGCACCGAGCGACACGAGCGACTGGGGCTCGTCGGCGATCATCAGGATGGCCTCGAGCTGCCGGTCGACCGGCAGGTCCGGGTGCGGGGTGTGCTGGGCGTGCAGTTCCTGCTCGACCGCGCGGGCCTCGGCGACCTCGTCCGCTCCCCCGGGCTCGGCACTCGACGCGGCGGCACGTGTGTCATCCGTCATAGTCGGCTCCCAGGTTCGCGAGGCTCTCGTCGGACCAGTCCTCGGCGGTCCAGCGGAGTGTCAGCTCCCCCAGCGGTTCGAACTGCTCGAACGAGATCGACGCGTTCCGGTACAGCTCCAGGATCGCCAGGAAGCGAGCCACAACGATACCCGTCTCCGAGACGCCGGCCACCAGCTCACGGAACGACACGTCCTCGTCGCCGCGGGTCCGGAGGATCGACACGACGATCGCGGCCTGCTCCCGGATGCTCACGAGCGGGGCGTGCAGGTGGTCCAACCCCACGGTCGGGATCTCCCGCGGTGCGAAGGCCAGCGTCGCGATCGCGGCGAAGTCCTGCACCGACAGCGTCCAGACGAGCTCCGGCGTGCGGGCGCGGAACCGTTCCTCGAGGCGGACCTTGCGGACGTGCCGGCGGGACTCCTGCTGCCACCGTGCCCCGAACCACTCCGCGGCCTGCTTGAACGCCCGGTACTGCAGGAGACGTGCGAAGAGCAGGTCGCGGGCCTCCAGCAACGCCACGTCCTCGGCGTCGACGAGCTCACCCTGCGGGAGCAGCCCGGCGATCTTCAGGTCGAGCAGGGTGGCCGCGACCACGAGGAACTCACTGGCCTCGTCGAGCTCGTCGGCGGACTCGGCCTGGCGGACGTACTGGATGAACTCGCCGGTGACGGCGCCGAGGGAGACCTCGGTGATGTCGAGCTCGTGCTTCGTGATCAGCGAGAGCAGCAGGTCGAAGGGGCCGTCGAAGTTGCGCAGTCGGACCCGGAACCCCGGGGCGGTCGTGGTGCCCGCGGGTGCGCGGTCGGCCGGCGTCGTCGTCGTCGGGTCGGCCGACGACCTCGGTGGGTCAGGCGACGGCGCCACGCTCGACGAGCTCCCTGGCGAGCGCCCGGTACGCGTGCGCCGCGGCGTGCTCCGGCGCCGTCTGCGTGATCGGCCGCGCCGAGACCGTCGCGTCCGGGAACTTCACCGTCCGGCTGATGACCGTGTCGAGCACGTGGTCGTCGAAGGTCTCCACCACGCGCTCCATGACCTCGCGCGAGTGCAGCGTCCGCGAGTCGTACATGGTCGCGAGGATGCCGTCGAGCCGCAGCGCCGGGTTGAGCCGGTCACGCACCTTGTCGATCGTCTCGATGAGCAGCGCCACACCACGCAGCGCGAAGAACTCGCACTCGAGCGGGATGAGCACACCGTGTGCTGCCGTCAGGGCGTTGACCGTCAGCAGGCCGAGGGACGGCTGGCAGTCGACCAGGATCAGGTCGTAGTCGTTCGACACCTTGCGGAGGACGCTCGCCAGGATCTGCTCGCGGGCGACCTCGTTGACGAGGTGGACCTCGGCGGCGGACAGGTCGATGTTCGCGGGGATGACGTCGAGCATCGGCACGTTCGTCTGGCGGATGACCTCGCGCGGGTCCTTCACGGAACCCATCAGCAGGTCGTAGACCGTGGGCACGTCGTGGGTGCGGACCCCGAGGCCGGCGGACAGGGCGCCCTGCGGGTCGAAGTCGACGGCGAGGACCCTGCGGCCGTACTCGGCGAGCGCGGCGCCGAGGTTGATCGACGTCGTGGTCTTGCCGACGCCGCCCTTCTGGTTGCAGAGCGCGATGATGCGAGCCGGGCCGTGGCCGTCGAGCGGCGCGGGCACCGGGAACTGCCGGACGGGCCGACCGGTGGGGCCGACCGGGGTCTGCTCGGAGCCGGGGGTGGTCGTCGGGTTCGTGCTCACCCCGTCATCGTACCGGCGTGGCGCGAGCGGCCCCCGTCGCACCGCCGCACGGGCCGCAGCGGGCGGGACGGCGCCGGGCCGTGCCTCCCGGCCGCACGGTCGGTCCTGCGTCAGGCGGGTCGCAGCGCCACGCGCATGCTGTCCACCCGGTCCGCGATCACGGCGTCCGCCGTCCACCGCTGCTGCAGCCGGCCGACGAGCGCCTGGACGGCAGCCTGGTCGAGCCCCGGGTGCAGCGCCAGCCCGACCGTCAGCTCGGCACCGGCGAAGCGTCCGAGCGGGTCGCCCGGCGACAGCTCGACGCGTGCGACGGCGGACTCGTCGACGACGGAGGCGGCGAAGGCCTGCCCGACCTCGGCGTCCTCGAAGCACGGCGTCCACGGCAGGTCCTGCCCGATCGCCCACACGGCGGGTCGACGGAGCACGAACTCGGTCGGCGCGGTCGGGTCCAGCACGACGAGCTGCGTCTCCTCGCTCGCCGCAGCCATCGCCACCCGGCGTGCGTCCGCGGGGACCGGTCGGGCGGTGGCGTCCCAGGACCGCATCGCCTCGGCGGACGTGAACGCCGGCATGACGCTGCGCCCGTCGGGGCCGGCGACGGTGACGATCGACAGCTCCTGGGTCTTGTCGACGAGCTTCCCGTCGGGGGTGCGGCCGACGTCACCGGCCTCGGCCACGAGCGGGATGAGCAGTCGTGCGCCACGCAGGGCCTCGACGACCTCTCGCTGCGACCCGCCCTGCTGCAGGGCGGTGATCGCGGCGACGAGCGCCGGGTCCGCCAGGCCGTCGTCGTCGGCGTAGACGTCGTCGTGGGCGTCGAAGGTCCGTCCCGCCCACGGGTTCCCCGCCGAGTCCGCGGCACCGCCCGGGGTGTGGGCGTCGTCGTGCGCCCCCGACGCCGGTGCCTCGGGCCCGGTGCCGCGACCGTTCGAGATGCCCGCCACGGTGCCTACTCCGAGGCGATGTCGAGGGCGGCCGGCAGCGTGAAGGCGCCGGAGTACAGCGCCTTGCCGATGATGGCGCCCTCGAGGCCGTGCGGCACCAGCTCGCGCAGCGCTCGGAGGTCCTCGAGCGTCGAGATGCCGCCCGAGGCCACCACGGGCTGGTCGGTGCGGTCGCAGACCTCGCGCAGGAGCTCGACGTTCGGCCCCTGCAGCGTGCCGTCCTTCGTGACGTCGGTCACCACGTAGCGGGCGCACCCGGCGGCCTCGAGCCGGTCGAGCACCTCCCACAGGTCCCCGGCGTCCTCGGTCCAGCCGCGGCTCGCCAGCGTGGTGCCACGGACGTCGAGGCCGACGGCGATCTGCTCGCCGTACTCGCCGATGACGCGCGCAGCCCACTCGGGCTTCTCGAGCGCCGCGGTGCCGAGGTTGACGCGCGCAGCACCGGTCGCGAGCGCCGCCTCGAGCGAGGCGTCGTCGCGGATCCCGCCGGAGAGCTCGACCGAGACGCCCTCGACCTCGCGGATCGCCTTCGCGATGACCGCCCGGTTGTCACCGCGCCCGAACGCCGCGTCGAGGTCGACGAGGTGGATCCACTCCGCACCCTGGTCGCGCCAGGTGCGGGCCGCGGCGACGGGGTCGCCGTACGAGGTCTCGCTGCCGGCCTCGCCCTGCGTGAGGCGGACGGCCTGGCCGTCGACGACGTCGACGGCGGGCAGCAGGACGAGGGGCGGGGTCGAGGTGAGGTCGGTCATGGTCCTGTCGGTTCTCGGTGGGGTGTGGTGCGGCCGCCCCGGTGGATGCCACGGCCGGGAGGCGCGGCTCGCGTCCGTCGGGCGGTCGTGCGCCCGGTGGACGGCCGGGTCAGAGCGAGTCGACCCAGTTGCGGAGCAGCCGGATGCCCGGCTCCCCCGACTTCTCCGGGTGGAACTGCGTGGCCGTCAGTGGGCCGTTCTCCACGGCGGCGACGAACCGCTGCCCGTGCTCGGCCCAGGTCAGGCGCGGCGCACGGAACGGGCCGTAGGCGTCGAGCGGGAAGTCCGTCACGCCGTACGAGTGGACGAAGTAGAACCGTTCGTCGTGCAGGCCGTCGAAGAGCACGGAGTCCTCGGGGGCCTCGACCGTGTTCCAGCCCATGTGCGGCAGGACCTCGGCACGGATCTCCTCGACCGTGCCCGGCCACTGGCCGAGCCCCTCGACGTCCGCACCGCGCTCGACCCCGCGGGCGAACATGACCTGCATGCCGACGCAGATGCCGAGCACCGGTCGCCCGCCGGCCAGACGGTGGTCGACGATCTCGCCGCCGCGGACGCCCTCGAGCTGGTCGACGACGGCGGCGAACGCGCCGACACCCGGCACGAGCAGACCGTCGGCGCGGAGCGCGGCCTGCTTGTCGGCGGTCAGGGTGACGTCGGCGCCGGCGCGCTCGAGCGCCTTGGCCGCCGAGTGGACGTTGCCCGATCCGTAGTCGAGGACGACGACGTTCGGCTTCGCGGTCACAGCTTCCCCTTCGTGGACGGGATGCCGTCGACCCGCGGATCGAGCTCGACGGCGCGGCGCAGCGCGCGGGCGAAGGCCTTGAACTCGGCCTCGGCGATGTGGTGCGGGTCGCGGCCACCGAGCACACGGACGTGCACCGTGATGCCGGCGTTGAACGTGATCGCCTCGAACACGTGGCGCACCATCGAACCCGTGAAGTGCCCGCCGATGCGGTGGAACTCGAACCCCTCGGGCTCACCGGAGTGCACGAGGAAGGGACGACCGGAGACGTCCACCACGGCCTGTGCCAGGGCTTCGTCGAGTGGGACGAGCGCGTCGCCGTAGCGGCCGATGCCGGCACGGTCGCCGAGGGCCTGCTTCAGGGCCTGCCCGAGCACGATGCCCGTGTCCTCGACCGTGTGGTGCACGTCGATGTCGGTGTCGCCCGTCGAGCGCACGCGGAGGTCGATGAGCGAGTGCTTGCTGAACGCCGTCAGCATGTGGTCGAAGAAGGGCACGCTCGTCGAGACGTCGGACGAACCGGTGCCGTCCAGGTCGAGCGAGAGCTCGATGCTCGACTCGCTCGTGCTCCGGCTGATCGAGGCGGTGCGGGCGGTCATGCGTCAACCCTAACCGGCGGCTGGGCGGCGGCCACGCGGCGCATGGCCTCGAGGAACGCGGTGGTCTCCTCCTCCGTCCCCGCACTCACGCGCAAGTGGTTCGGGATGCCGAGGTCGCGCACGATGACGTCCTGGTCGAGCAGGGCCTCGAACGCCGCGTTCGGGTCGGCGACCCCGCCGAACAGGACGAAGTTCGACCAGGTCTCGTACGTGCGGTACCCCATCGCCCGGAGCTCCGTGACCATCCGGTCACGCTGCTGCTTGATGTCGTCGACCATCGCCAGCATCGCCGGGGCGTGCCGGAGCGCGGCCACCGCCGCCGCCTGCGTCAGCGCGGACAGGTGGTAGGGCAGCCGCACCAGGCGGAGCGCGTCGACCACGGCGGGGTCGGCCGCCAGGTACCCCACACGGGCTCCGGCGAAGGCGAAGGCCTTGCTCATCGTGCGGGAGACCACGAGCCGCGGACGGCCGGGCAGCAGCGTGACGGCGCTCGGGGCGTCCGAGGGCATGAACTCGGCGTAGGCCTCGTCTACCATCACGATGCCGTCCGTTGCGTCGTAGGCCGCGCGGATCGTCTCGATGTCGAGCGGGGTGCCCGTCGGGTTGTTCGGGCCGCACAGGAACACGATGTCGGGTCGGTGCTCCCGGATGGCCGCGACGACCGTCTCCGGCGCGATGCGGAACTCGTCGTCGCGCTGCGCGGGGATCCAGCGCGTGCCGGTGCCGGACGCGAGGATCGAGTGCATCGAGTACGTGGGCGGGAACCCGAGCACCGACCGGCCCGGGCCACCGAACGCCTGCAGGAGCTGCTGCAGGACCTCGTTCGACCCGTTCGCCGCCCACAGGTGCGCAGGGATGAGCTGCTGCCCGGCGGAGAGTCCACCGTTCAGGTAGCCCGCGAGGGACTCCCGGAGCTCGGTGAACTCGCGGTCGGGGTAGCGGTTCACGGTCGTCAGGGCCTGCCGGATCGAGGCGACGATGTCCTCAGCGACGGCCTCTGGTACGGGATGCGTGTTCTCGTTGACGTTGAGCTGGACGCGCACGTGCTTCTGCGGAGCCCCGTACGGGCTCTGCCCACGGAGGTCGTCACGGATCGGGAGGTCTTCGAGCGTGGTGTCCACCGACCCATCGTAGGCCGGGACCCCCGACGGCGACCGGCCGTCCGGACGGTGGTCAGGCGAGCGCCGACCGGACGGTGGTCAGGCGAGCGCCGACCGGATCAGTTGCCCGCGGTGTACTTGACCGGGATCGCTATCTGCTCGCCGGCCTGCAGCGTCGAACCGTCGAGGGCGTTGAGGCTCACGACGTCCTGCACGAAGTCGCGGGGGTCGGCCTGCGGCGCGGTCTCCTCTGCCAGCTGCCACAGGGTCTCACCCGGCTGCACGGTGACCGTCTCGAAGTGCACGGGAGCTCCGGCACGCGAGGAGTCGCCGGCAGAGGCCTGTCCACCGTTCAGCACGGAGAGGGCGACGACGAGGAAGACCGGGAGGGCCGCGACGGTCGTCAGGACGATGCGGCCGCGGCGCGTGATGCGCAGGCGGGTACGGACGGCGGGCGTCGCGGTGCGCTGGTCAGCGATGGCGATGGTGCTCATGTCGTTCTTGCCTTCCCGTTCGGAGGAACCGAAGTCGTGTACCGAACATAGTTTCGAATGCAACCTCGCACAAGTCCCAGGAAGAGGTTTGTGCGGGATTTTCTGCCGACACGCTCGAACAGGTGTTTGTCCGGCCCGGAGCGGTCGGATACTGTTTCGATCGACTGGGACGAGTCAAGCGGGGACCACTGACATTCCTGCCCGACCGCCCGGCACCGACGAAGGGCGAGACGACGTGGCGGACGAACTGCGGGTCCAGAAGCCGTTGACGGCGAAGCAGCAGGCGATCCTCGACGCGATCCGCGCGTCGATCGCCAGCCGGGGCTACCCGCCGAGCATGCGGGAGATCGGCGACGCCGCAGGCCTCTCCTCGCTCTCGAGCGTCTCCCACCAGCTCGGCCAGCTCGAGCTCGGCGGCTGGATCCGTCGTGACCCGAACCGTCCGCGCGCGCTCGAGGTCCTGGTCGACGAGCCGACCCCCGACGTCGAGACGCCCGACGTCGACGCCACGACCCTGGTCCCGCTCGTCGGCCGGATCGCCGCCGGTGTGCCGATCACGGCCGAGCAGCACGTCGACGAGATCGTCCCGCTCCCCCGGCAGCTGGTCGGCACGGGTGACCTCTTCATGCTCAAGGTCGTCGGCGAGTCGATGATCGACGCAGCGATCTGCGACGGCGACTGGGTGGTCGTCCGGTCGCAGCAGACCGCGGACAACGGGGACATCGTCGCCGCGATGCTCGACGAGGAAGCGACCGTCAAGGTCTTCCGCCAGCGCGACGGCCACACGTGGCTGCTCCCGCGCAACTCCGCGTTCGAACCGATCCTCGGCGACGCGGCCACCGTCCTCGGCAAGGTCGTGGCGGTCTTGCGCTCGATCTGACGCCGGAACAACGCGGAGCAGCCCGCGCCACGGAATTCCGTGGCGCGGGCTGCTCCGCGTTGTGCGAAGTCACGCCGCACCGTCCGACGGCGCGACGTGAGCAGGCGACCGCACCGTACCGCCCAGGGGCCGGACCGGCGCGCCGGAGCCGACCCGTGCCTCCCGGCCGGTGCTGTGGCGCGACCGCCTGCGGGACTACGCCGTCGCGACCGGCGTGACCACGTACGGGTCGAGCTCCGCGACCTGGCGCTGGAAGACGCGCACCCGCAGGCGGGTGCCGTCCTCGACGTAGTCGGTCGTCTCGACCGCTCCCGCATCGTGCAGCGACGACACCAGGTCGCCACGGTCGTACGGGATCACCACCGTCAACTCGACGTCCGGTTCGGGCAGCCGTGCCTCGATCGCGGCGAGGAGCTCGGGCACGCCCTCGCCCGTGCGGGCGGAGACGAACACCGCGTCCGGCACGAGTCCGACCAGCACGAGTCGCTGCGCCTCGTCGATGAGGTCCGCCTTGTTGAACGCGACCACCTCGGGGATGTCCCGCGCTCCGACGTCACCCATCACGTCGCGGACCGTCGCGAGCTGCGCGGCGGGGTCGGGGTGCGACCCGTCGACCACGTGCACGATGACGTCGGCCTCGCCGACCTCCTCGAGCGTGGAGCGGAAGGCCTCGACCAGCTGGTGCGGCAGGTTCCGCACGAAGCCCACCGTGTCGACGAACGTGAACTCGCGGCCGGCGCTGCTCTCGGTCCGGCGCACCGTGGCGTCGAGGGTCGCGAACAGCTGGTTCTGCACCAGGACGCCCGCGCTCGTCAGGCGGTTCAGGAGCGAGGACTTCCCGGCGTTGGTGTACCCGGCGATCGCGACGCTCGGCACCTCGTTGCGGTGCCGGTCGGCGCGCTTGGCCTCCCGGGCCGGCCGGAAGCCCGCGATCTGACGGCGGAGCTTCGACATGCGCGTGTTGATGCGCCGGCGGTCGAGCTCGATCTTCGTCTCACCCGGACCACGGGACCCCATGCCGGCACCGCCGGAGACCTGGCCACCGGCCTGGCGGGACATCGACTCACCCCAGCCGCGCAGACGCGGCAGCAGGTACTGCAGCTGGGCCAGCTCGACCTGGGCCTTGCCCTCGCGCGTGGTGGCGTGCTGGCTGAAGATGTCGAGGATCACGGCGGTCCGGTCGATCACCTTCACCTTCACGACGTCCTCGAGCGCTCGGCGCTGGGAGGGGGCGAGCTCCGTGTCCGCGACGACCGTGTCGGCGCCGGTCGCCTTGACGACCATGGCGAGCTCCTCGGCCTTGCCCTTGCCGAGGTAGGTCGCCGGGTCGGGATTGGGTCGGCGCTGCAGGAGCCCGTCGAGGACCACGGCACCGGCGGTCTCGGCCAGGGCGGCGAGCTCGCGGAGGGAGTTCTCGGCGTCCTGGGCGTCGCCCTGGGGGTACACGCCGATCAGGACGACCCGCTCGAGCCGGAGCTGCCGGTACTCGACCTCGGTCACGTCCTCGAGCTCGGTGGAGAGCCCGGTGACGCGCCGCAGGGCGGCGCGGTCCTCGCGCTCGTACTGGTCGCCGTCGCCGGACCAGCCGTGCTCGTCGACCGATCGTGTCTGGATGGCCTGGGCCGGAGCGAAGATCGCCGACGTGGCCCGGGTCTCGGCATTGCGGAGGACGCGTTCCACGACACCCTCGGCGCTGTCGTCGGATCGTCCGTCGTTCATGGTGGTTTCCGTCATCTTCTCCACAGGGTACCGCCGCCACGCCCGGGACACACGGGCTCGCCGGTACGGTTCTTCCATGGCGAACGAGCACTACTTCTCCGCGAACCCCTCGTCGGAGGCCCGTGAGCGACAGGTGCACGTCACGCTCGCCGGACGGTCGCTCACGCTGTCCACCGCCGCGGGCGTGTTCAGCCCGGACGGTGTCGACCGCGGCACCAGGGTGCTGCTCGGGTCCGTGCCGCCGCCCGCGCCCGAGGGCGACCTGCTCGACATCGGCTGCGGGTGGGGTCCGATCGCGATCACGATGGCGCTCGAGTCGCCGGACGCCCGGGTCTGGGGCGTGGACGTCAACGAGCGGGTCCTCGGTCTCGCGCAGCGCAACGCCGTCGCAGCCGGGGTGTCGAACGTCACCGTCGGGCTGCCGGACGAGCTCCCGGCGGACCTGCGCTTCCGCACGATCTGGTCCAACCCGCCGATCCGGGTGGGCAAGGACGAACTGCACGCCATCCTGCTGACGTGGCTGCCCCGGCTCGAGGTCGGCGGGGACGCCTGGCTGGTGGTGTCGAAGGACCTCGGCGGGGACTCCCTGCAGCGGTGGCTCGGGGACGCGCTCGGGGACGGGTTCGCGGTGTCGCGGGCCACGACCGACAAGGGCTTCCGCGTGATCCGGGTCCGCCGGACCGCCGAGTAGCCCGGGGCAGGGCGCAGGCGGCGGGTCGGGCTGCGCTGGGCTGCGCCCGTACCCGCACGAGACGCCGGCGTCGACGCGAGACGCATCCGGACAGCCGAGACGCCGCCATGATCGACGGCGTTTCGCACGCATGCCGGCGTCTCGAGAACACGCCGGCGTCTCACGAGCACACTTGCGCGTCGTCTCCGCCTCGCCGTCCCACTGGCACGACGGCGTCCCGCTCGCGCCGGCACGGCGGCAGCGCGGTACCGCGGCACCGCAGCACCGCAGCACCGCAGCACCGCAGCACCGCAGCACCGCAGCACCGTCAGACGGTCAGGTCCCCGGAGAACACGAGCTCTGCCGGACCGGCCAGCGCGACGTGCTCGCCGTCCTCCGCCGCGAACATCCGCACGGTGACGACCCCGCCCGGCACCCGCACCCGCCAGGTGTCCGGCGCCGAGGGCCCCGCCCAGTACCGCGTCGCGAGGGCGGCCGCGACCGCACCGGTGCCGCAGGACAGCGTCTCGCCGCTCCCCCGTTCGTGCACGCGCATGGTGATCTCCCCCACGCCGTCCTTGACGAGGGGGTCACCGGGCAGCACGAACTCGACGTTCGCGCCCGCTGCGGGCGCCGGGTCGAGGACGGGGACGTACGTCAGGTCGACCTCGGCGAGCTCGTCCTCGGTCGCCACGGCCACGACGACGTGCGGGTTGCCGACGTCGATGCCGAGTCCGGGTCGTGCACCGTCGAGCTCCTTCGCCCGCACGGTGACGTCGTTCGCCCCGCCGCCCTCGATGCCGAGGCCCCAGCGCCCGAGGTCGGCCGAGAAGCCGTTCGTGGTGCGCTGGACGTCGACGAGCCCCTTGCGGCTGCCGACCGTGAGCGTCTCCCCCGGCGCGAGGTCGACGAGCCCGGACTCGGTCAGGTACCGCGCGAAGACGCGGATGCCGTTCCCGCACATCTCGGCGACCGAGCCGTCGGCGTTGTGGTAGTCCATGAACCAGGTGGCGGCGGGTTCGACGGCGACGAGCGTGCGCCCCTCGGGGATCGCCTCCGACCGGACCGCCCGGATGACACCGTCGGCGCCCACGCCGAAGCGGCGGTCGGCGATGGCCCGGATGCGCTCGGGGGTCAGGTCGACCGTTGCGTCGGGGTCGGCGAACAGGACGAAGTCGTTGCCCGTCCCCTGGCCCTTCGTGAAGTGCAGCTCGGTCACGGCACGATCCTACGGGCCGCCGCATGCAGCCCCGCGACGTCGGCGCCGCTGACGTCGATCACCTCGGCGTCGTACCGCTTGAACCAGGACACCTGTCGCCTGGCGTACTTGCGGGTCGCGACCGCCGTCGCCTCCACCGCCTCGGCCGTCGTCGCTCGGCCGTGCAGGACGTCGAGCGCCTGGGAGTACCCGATCGCCGCGCGCGCCGTGCGTCCCTGCTCCAACCCCTCCGCGCGGAGCGCCTCCACCTCGTCGACGAGGCCGTCGGCGAACATCCGCTCGGCCCTCGCGTGCAGGGACGCGACGAGCCCGCTGCGCTCGCGGTGCAGGTGCAGCACCCGAGCCGGTCGCCATGCGCGGGGCGCGGCCGGGAGGCGCGGGGTCACGACCTCGGACCGGCTCGCGATCTCCACGGCCCGGATGAGCCGCCGAGGGTTGCGGGAGTCGACGTCGGCTGCCGCGGCCGGGTCCAGGGCGCGCAGGCGCGCGAGGAGGGCGTTCGGCCCGTGCTCGGCGTGCTCGCGCTCGAGCTCGGCGCGGAGCTCCGGGTCGGTGCCGGGGAAGGCGAGGTCGAACAGCACCGCCGACACGTAGAGCCCGCTGCCGCCGACGAGCACCGCGGTGCCGCCGTCCGCCGTGATCCGTTCGACGTCCGCACGGGCGCCGCGTTGGTAGGCCGCGACGCTCGCCTCGTCGGTCACCGCGAGCACGTCGAGCTGGTGGTGCGGGATGCCCCGCCGATCCGCGACCGACAGCTTGGCGGTGCCGACGTCCATGCCGCGGTAGAGCTGCATGGCGTCGGCGTTCACGACCTCCGCGGGACGGCCGCTCGCCCGCAGCCGTTCCGCGACGGCGAGGGCGACCTCGGACTTGCCGGTGCCGGTCGCACCGACGACCGCGATCAGGTCGGGGGTACCGTCCTGGCGCGGTCCGACCGCCGCGAGCGGCCGGTCAGCGTCCGACACGGAGGCTCGGCAGCCCGAGCGAGACCGGACGGGGCCCGGCGCCCGGGGCGGACGGGGTCGGCACACCGCAGCTCTCGGCCTGCGCACGGTCCCAGGCGTCACCGGCACGGGTCCGACGGATCCGCAGGGGGCCCTCGTTGTCGGCGATCAGGAAGTGCGGGGCTGCGCGCGTGATCTCGACGGTGACGACGTCGCCGGGACGCGGGACGGCGGAGCCCTGCGGCACGGCGAAGTGCACGAGGCGGGAGTCCTCGGCACGGCCGGACAGGCGGTGCGTGGTCTCGTCCTTCTTGCCCTCGCCGGTGGCGACGAGCACCTCGACGCTCCGACCGACCTGCTTCGCGTGCTCCTCGGCGGTGATGCGGTCCTGCAGCGCGATGAGCCGGTCGTAGCGTTCCTGCACGACCTCCTTCGGCAGCTGGTCCGGCATCGTCGCCGCCGGCGTGCCCGGACGGATCGAGTACTGGAACGTGAAGGCCGAGGCGAACCGCGACTGCTCCACGACGCGCAGGGTGTCCTCGAAGTCCTCGTCGGTCTCACCTGGGAACCCCACGATGATGTCGGTGGAGATCGCTGCGTCCGGGATCTTCGCCCGCACGCGGTCGAGGATGCCGAGGAACCGCTCGCTCCGGTAGCTCCGACGCATGGCCTTGAGCACCCGGTCCGACCCGGACTGCAGCGGCATGTGCAGCTGGGGCATGACGTTCGGGGTCTCGGCCATGGCGTCGATCACGTCGTCGGTGAACGCGGCCGGGTGCGGGCTCGTGAACCGCACGCGCTCGAGGCCGTCGATCTGACCGGCGGCCCGGAGCAGCTTGCCGAACGCCTGACGGTCGCCGAACTCCACGCCGTAGGAGTTGACGTTCTGCCCGAGCAGCGTCACCTCGATGGCTCCGTCGTCGACGAGCGCCTGGATCTCGGCGAGCACGTCGCCCGGACGACGGTCCTTCTCCTTGCCACGGAGCGACGGGACGATGCAGAAGGTGCAGGTGTTGTTGCAGCCGACGGAGATCGACACCCAGCCGCTGTGCGTGGAGTCGCGCTTGGTCGGCAGCGTCGACGGGAACACGTCGAGCGCTTCGAGGATCTCGATCTGCGCCTCGTCGTTGTGCCGGGCCCGCTCGAGCAGGGTCGGCAGCGACCCCATGTTGTGCGTGCCGAAGACGACGTCGACCCAGGGCGCCTTCTCGAGGATGACGTTCTTGTCCTTCTGCGCCAGGCACCCGCCGACGGCGATCTGCATGCCGGGGTGCGTGCGCTTGACGCCCGCGAGCTGCCCGAGGTTGCCGTAGAGACGGTTGTCCGCGTTCTCGCGCACGGCGCAGGTGTTGATGACGACCACGTCCGCCTGCTCGCCGTCCGACGCGACGTACCCGGCCGCCTGCAGCGACCCGCTCAGGCGCTCCGAGTCGTGGACGTTCATCTGGCACCCGTGGGTGCGGACCTCGTAGGTTCTGGGGCGGGCTTCGACGGTGGCCATGATCGTCCCAGTGTAGGTCGACCGCGGCGTCCGCAGGACGGCCGTCGAGCCCGCCGCCGTGCTACTCGAAGCGGACGGTGCCCCCACCCGAGGGCGAGCGTCGCGGCGGACCGTCGAGCGCCCGCTCCACCGCGATGCGGACGACTCCCGAGCCGTACCCCTTGCGCATCAGGAAGCCGCTCAGGCGCCGCTCGGCAGTCGCACGGTCGAGCCCACGGAGTTGGCGTGCACGCTTCTCAGCGAGCTCGATCGCGCGGACGAACTCGTCGTCGGCGTCGTCCTCCGCGGCCTCGAGCGCCGCGTCGATCGCCGCCTGGTCGATGCCACGGCGCCGCAGCTCGGCGACCACGCCCTGGCGACCGAGGCCCTTGCGCTCGTGCAGCCGGTCCACCAGGTCGGTGGCGAGGGCCACGTCGTCGAGCAGGCCCACGCGCACCAGTCGGGCGACCTCGTGCTCGACGACGTCGTCGTCGAGGTCCTGCTTCGTCAGCAGCTGCCGCATCTCCGACTCGCTGACCCCCTTGCGCCCGAGCGCGCGCATGCTCACGCGCTCGGCATCGGCGCGCTGCTCGTCGAGCGGTCGTGGGGCGTCGGCCGGGTCGATCTCGTCACCGCTGGCGATGGCGAACACCGATGCGCTCGCGGCGTCCGCGGTGTCGTCGTCGTCGTACCCGTGCTGCTCGGCGCGTGCACTCCGACCGGAGCCGTCGCCGACGACCGGCGACACCCACTCCGCCTCGGACTGCTGTCCGCGGAAGGGGATCGCGGCCGGCACCGGCGGGTCGTCCTCGACGGGCGTCCCCGTCGCCGACCCCGACCTGGCGGACTCGGACTCGTCGTTCACCGCGGTGGTCGGTGCCCGGCCGAACCGCCGTTCGTCGTCACCGAGCACCATCGACTCGGGCGCCCAGCCGTCGTCGGACGACCCGGTGCCGCCGGGAACGCCACGCTCCGCGCGCGGAGCCAGATCGACCGGGCTCAGGCTCGGCTCGACCGGGTTCGGCTCGACCGTGCCCGGCCCGACCGTCCCCGGCCCGACCGTGCCCGGCTCGAACGGACTCGATCGGACAGGTTCCGGCTCCGCCGGCGGGGTGCGTCGACCACGACGGGACCGCGCACCGAACAGGTCGGTGACCGGTGCGAGGCCCTCGTCGTGGTCGTCTGCGCCGGTCACGCGCCCTTGCGCTCCGCCAGCTTCGGCGCGATCGACTCGACCGGAGCATCGGCCTTGGCGCCACCGACGCCGAGCTTCGCGAGGATCTTGCCCTCGATCTCCGCCGCGATGTCCGCGTTCTGGATCAGGAACGAGCGCGAGTTCTCCTTGCCCTGCCCGAGCTGGTCGCCGTCGTAGGTGTACCAAGCACCCGACTTCTTCACGATGCCGTGGTCGACACCGAAGTCGAGCAGCGAGCCCTCGCGCGAGATGCCCGTGCCGTACAGGATGTCGAACTCGGCCTGCTTGAAGGGCGGAGCCATCTTGTTCTTCACGACCTTGACGCGGGTGCGGTTGCCGACGGCGTCAGTCCCGCTCTTCAGCGTCTCGATGCGACGGATGTCGAGGCGGACCGACGCGTAGAACTTGAGCGCCTTGCCGCCGGCGGTCGTTTCGGGGCTGCCGAAGAACACGCCGATCTTCTCGCGCAGCTGGTTGATGAAGATCATCGTGGTCTGCGTCTGGTTCAGGCCACCGGCGAGCTTGCGCAGGGCCTGGGACATGAGGCGCGCCTGGAGACCCACGTGCGAGTCGCCCATCTCGCCCTCGATCTCGGCGCGCGGCACCAGGGCAGCGACCGAGTCGACGACGATCAGGTCGATCGACCCCGAGCGGACGAGCATGTCGGCGATCTCGAGCGCCTGCTCACCGGTGTCGGGCTGCGACACGAGGAGGGCGTCGATGTCGACACCGAGCTTCTTCGCGTACTCGGGGTCGAGCGCGTGCTCCGCGTCGATGAAGGCTGCGATGCCACCCGCGCGCTGCGCGTTCGCGATGGCGTGCAGCGTCAGGGTCGTCTTACCCGACGACTCCGGGCCGTAGATCTCGATGATGCGGCCGCGCGGGAGGCCGCCGATGCCGAGTGCGACGTCGAGCGCGACGGAGCCGGTCGGGATGGTGGCGACCGGCGCGCGCTCGTCCGAGCCGAGACGCATGACCGTCCCCTTGCCGAACTGCCGGTCGATCTGGGCGAGTGCGGTCTCGAGGGCCTTCTCGCGGTCTGCGGGTGATGGCATGGGGTGCTCCTTCGTGCTCGGTGTCGGCCGCCTGTAGGCTGTCGCGTCCACCCCAGCCGGTGGTGCAGGGCTGGTGTTCGGCGACAAGGCTTCGGGCTGTTCCCGATGACCTCGAACCTAGGGCGGGCCACCGACATCACTGCCTGCGGCCGCGCGACCTGTGGACGATGGTCCGGGACAGCGCCGATGTGCAGGAACCTAGCACCGATCGAACACGCGTTCGAGCAACACGCCGAACACAGTTTCGGACGACGGCGTCAGTCGCGCGGCTCGGCCAGGCCCTTGCCGTGCCGCTTGTCCAGCGGGACGTCCTGCGAGTCACAGAGTGCTTCCCACACCCGCCTGGCGTCGATGCCCGCGTCGAGCGCGTCCGCCGCCGAACGTCCACCGAGCTCCTCGAGCACGACGTCGCGGGACACCACGGCGCCGTAGGCCTCCCCGAACACCTGGTCGACGGCTCGCCAGAACTCACTCACGCGCATCGGTCCAGCGTAACGACGAACGCCCCCGCCGGCGGACCGGCGAGGGCGTTCGAGGGGATGGTGCGTCAGCGCACCGCGAGGTCGTTGTCGAACTCGGCGACGAGGTCGTCGGGCAGCGTGTCGGGGACCGGGGTGAGCCCCTCGACGACTGCGAGACGGTCGCCCACCTCGCGCATGATGGTCGAGATCGGGGTGTCGAGGGCATCCGCGACCGAGGCGAGGATCTCGGAGCTGGCCTCCTTCTGACCACGCTCGACCTCACTGAGGTACCCGAGCGCGACACTGGCCTTGGATGCGACCTGACGGAGGGTCCGGCCCTTCTGCAAGCGGAAGTCCCGAAGCACGTCGCCGATCTCCTGACGAACGAGAACCATGTGGACTCCTCCTTCCTGTCGTCTCCGCGCCCGCCCGGTCCGGGTGACCTGGGGTCGGGTTCAGCAACAGTAGCGTTGCCGTTCGCAGCATGCTAACCACGCCGGCTGCCGTCCTGCTGGAGATTGCGTGGGATGTAACCCAGTGGCAACAGGACCTATTCCCCGCTGTCGACCTCGGTCGTCATCCGTGCCAGGAGTTCGGAGACGGTGGCCGAGCGGATTGCTGCCCGGTCCCCCTCGAGGTGCAACTCCGTCGCGACACTGCGTTCCGCGGATGCGATGCCGACGAAGACGGTGCCCACCGGCTTGCCGTCCTGCGGGTCCGGTCCGGCGACGCCGGTCGTGCTGATCCCCCACGTGGCGGGGACGCCGTCCACCGCCAGGGCCGTCCGGACGCCCGAGGCCATCTGCCGTGCAACCTCCGGGTCGACCGCGCCGTTCGACGCGAGCAGGTCGGCGTCGACCCCGAGCACCGTCGCCTTCACCGGCGTGGCGTAGGCGACCACCCCGCCGCGGACGACGGCGCTGGCCCCGGGGACGCCCACGAGCGTCGCGACGACGAGTCCGCCCGTGAGGGACTCGGCGACCGCGACGGTCTCGCCCCGGGCGGTCAGGACACCGACGAGCGCGCGCGCGAGTTCCTCGTCCGACACCGACCCCGACTGCGACCCCGACCCCGGCATCGACGACCGACCCGTCGGACCGGCGGCCCCGGTACCGGCCGACGTCATGCTGCTCGGCGGTTGTGCTTCCAGGCCTGCCACAGGTAGTCCGCCCCGCTGAGCACCGTCGCGAGGAGCGCCGCCGTCATGAGGATGCCGTTCACCCAGTGCGCCAGGTCACCGACGACGTTCCACCACGGGAACAGTGCGAGCGTGATCGCGACGGCCTGCAGCACGGTCTTGATCTTGCCGCCGCGGCTCGCCGGGATGACCCGGTCGGACAGCACGGCGAAGCGGAACACGGTGATGCCGATCTCCCGGAGCATGATCAGCACCGTGACGATCCACGGCAGCTCACCCAGGATCGACAGCGCGACGAGGGCACCGCCGATCAGGACCTTGTCGGCGATCGGGTCGACGAGCTTGCCGAAGTCCGTGACCAGGTTCTGGCGTCGGGCGATGATGCCGTCCGCACTGTCCGTGACGATCGCGACGACGAACACGACGGCCGCCCAGACGCGCAACGACGTGTCCTGGCCGCCGTCGGAGAGCAGCATCACGAAGAAGAGCGGCGCCATGAGGATGCGCACCACGGTGATGATGTTGGCGACGTTCGCGGTCGATGCCGGGCCGTCCCCCTTGCGGAGCAACCGTCCGCGCCAGGGGAACCGAGCCCCGTGTGTGGTCTCCGAGCTGGTCACGTGCTCACTCCCTGCCCGTCAGTCCCCATGCGTCCTCGTCCGGTCCGTCGTCCTCGACCTCAGGGTACCCGCGGGTCATGTCCGCCACCGGGTCCGAGCCGTACCGGTCGTCGTCCTGACCACCGGCACCCGCCCCGGCGGGTCCGGCAGGAGCCCCGGAGCCGGCCGCAGCCGGAGCCGAGTCGGCCCCGGCGACGGAGGTCGTGCCTCCCGGCCGGACCGACGGCGGTCCGTCGGCAGCCGGAGCAGCCGGCGGCTCCTCGCCCCGGAGCTTCGCGAGCACGCCCGGGAGCTGGTCGGGCGTGACGAGCACGTCGCGGGCCTTCGACCCCTCGGACGGCCCCACGATGTCACGCGACTCCATGAGGTCCATCAGTCGGCCCGCCTTCGCGAAGCCGACGCGGAGCTTGCGCTGCAGCATCGAGGTCGAGCCGAACTGGGTCGAGACGACCTGTTCGACCGCGGCGAGCAGGAGCTCGAGGTCGTCGCCGATGTCGGCGTCGATCTCCTTGCGCTCCACCACGGCCTGGACGTCCTGCCGGTACTCGGGGCGCGCCTGGCGCGTGACGTGCGCGACGACCTCGGCGACCTCGCTCTCCTGCACCCAGGCACCCTGCACACGGACGGCCTTCGACGAGCCCATCGGCAGGAAGAGCCCGTCACCCTGCCCGATGAGCTTGTCGGCGCCCGGCTGGTCGAGGATGACCCGCGAGTCGGTGACGCTCGTGACCGCGAAGGCCACGCGCGACGGGACGTTCGCCTTGATGAGACCGGTGATGACGTCGACCGAGGGCCGCTGCGTCGCGAGCACCAGGTGGATGCCGGCGGCACGGGCGAGCTGGGTGATCCGGACGATCGACTCCTCGACGTCCCGAGGGGCGACGAGCATGAGGTCCGCGAGCTCGTCGACCACGACGAGCAGGTACGGGTACGGCTTGAGCTTCCGCTCGCTGCCGGCGGGCAGGACGATCTCGTCGTTCTGCACGGCCTTGTTGAAGTCGTCGACGTGCCGGAACCCGAACGACGCCAGGTCGTCGTACCGCATGTCCATCTCCTTCACGACCCACTGCAGCGCCTCGGCGGCCTTCTTGGGGTTCGTGATGATGGGCGTGATGAGGTGCGGGACCCCGGCGTAGATCGACAGCTCGACGCGCTTCGGGTCGACGAGGACCATGCGGACCTCGGACGGCTTCGCGCGCATCAGCAGCGAGGTGATCATCGAGTTGATGAACACCGACTTGCCGGAGCCCGTGGAGCCGGCGACGAGCAGGTGCGGCATCTTCGCCAGGTTCGCGACGACGAAGCCGCCCTCGACGTCCTTGCCGACGCCGATGGTCATCGGGTGCTTCGACTTCGTGGCCGCGCCGGAGCGCAGGACGTCGCCGAGGGAGACGATCTCGCGGTCTGTGTTCGGGATCTCCACGCCGATCGCGCTCTTGCCCGGGATCGGCGACAGGATGCGGACCTCGTTCGACGCGACGGCGTACGACAGGTTCTTCGACAGCGCCGTGACGCGCTCGACCTTCACACCGGGACCGAGCTCGATCTCGTAGCGCGTGACCGTCGGTCCGCGCGAGAACCCCGTGACCTTCGCATCCACCTTGAACTCGGTGAGCACGCCGGTGATCGCCGCCACGATGTCGTCGTTCGCCTGGCTGCGGGCGACCGAGGGGGTGCCGGCGCTGAGGGTGGTGGCTGCGGGCAGGCGGTACGGGGCTGCCGGGTCCTCGTCGGCGGCGGTCGCGGCGGGCAGGCCGTCGTCAGCGGCCTCGGGCTCGGGCGCCGTCGGCGAGACCACCGGGGAGACTCCGGCGTCGGGCCGGGCGACCGCCGCGGGCTGCTCGGGCACCGGGGTGCCGAAGTCGCGGAGGGCCTGTTCGGCGACGGCGAGGTCCTGCTCGACCTCCTGTGCGCCGTGCACGTCGTCGTGCTCGACCGAGTCGTTGAGGTTCACCGAGGCGGGCACCGCGGGCGTGTGGTCCACGAGTCCGGCGGCCGCGCCCGCGTTCGCGCCGACGGCCGGAGCAGCGGCACCGGCAGCGGCACCTGCAGCCGTACCGGCACCGACGCCGACTCCGGCACCGGTTCCGCGGTCGGGCACGGCCTGCGTCGCCGACGCGGGCAGCACGGGGCTGTCGTACGCCGGGTCCTCCTCGCGACCGGACTTGTTCCGGCGCCACCACGGGACGGTGCTCTCGGCGTCCTCGCTGCCGGCAGCCTGCTCGTCCTCGAACCCGAGGTCCTCGAACAGCGGGAAGTCGGTCTGGTCCTTCGTGCGGCGCTTCGACGTCCGTGCTCGGGGCGCGGCCGGAGCGGCGTCCGCCTCGGTGGCGGGTTCGTCCTCGGCCACGGGGGCCGGCGCACCGAACAGGTACGCGTACAGCTCGTGGAGCCGGCGACCGGTCTTGTTCGGCGGGGTCTTCGTGATGATGAAGAGCGACAGCACGAGCAGCACCACCGCGACCGGCACCGCGACCCACACGGTGGCGACCGCGACGAGCCAGCTGATCACCACCCAGCCGAGGACACCACCGGCGGCGGCCAGGGCGACCATCCCGTCGGACGCGCTCGGCTGTCCGCCGAACACGTGGCAGAGCGACGCGATGGAGACGAGCATCAGCCCGAGACCGATGCCGATCCGGGTGTTGTCGTGCACCGACGCCGGGTGGCGGAAGAGCCATCCGGCGAAGACGATCATGATGACGGGCAGTGCGACCGCCAGTCGCCCGAAGAGCCCGCCGAACGTGTAGGCGTCGAGCGTGACGGACACCGGGTTCGTGGGGTTGAGCCACTCGACGACACCGCCCGCGAGCGCGAGCACGAACAGGAGGAACGGGAAACCGTCGCGTCGTTCGTCCTTGGCGAGGGTCTCCTTGCCGAGCAGCCGGAACAGTGCTCCGACGCCGTGCGCCATCGCGAGCCATGCGGTCACGACGGGGTTCTGCTCGCGGAACACCGGGGTGGGTGCCGCCTGCGGCAGCTTCTTCGTCGTGGCCTGCGTGCGCGACGTACCGCGCGACCCGCTCCCGCGGGACGACGTGGACGCGCGCGAGCGCGTGGTCGACTTGGTGCCTCCGGCCATGCGACGGAGCCTAATCCCCGCTCGGGACATTCCGTGGATGCCCCGCCGCGACCGGACGCCCTCCGCGCTCAGTACCGGATCGCGTCGATGACCTTGACCCGGACCGCCACGATCGCGGGCAGGAACCCGGCGAGCGCCCCGACGAGCAGCGCCGAGCCGACACCGATCAGCGCCGCCTCGACCGGGAAGGGCGCTCCCCCGACGTCGACCCCGCTCGTGATGAGCCCCCGGACGGTCTCGTTCCCGAGCACCGCCGCGCCGACCATGACGCCGATCCCGCCGGCGACCAGCGTCCCCAGCACGTTCTCGAGCAGCACGGCGACGAAGATGCGTCCGGCGGTCGCACCGACCCCGCGTCGGATGCCGATCTCGCGGATCCGCTGCCGGACGCTCACCAGCGACACGTTGAGCAGCCCGAGCCCGCCGAGCACCAGGACGAGGACGGCGACCCCGGCGATCACCCAGCGCAGCGCACCGAGCGGGTCGCCGTCGACCGAGCCGGCCGCGTCGGAACGGTTCGCGTCGACGGTCCACCCGGGGCCGAGCGCCCGCTCGGCGTCCGATGCGATCCGTCCGGCGACCGCCTTCCCGTCGCTCTCCGGTACCCACACCTCGAACAGCCGCTGCGAACCGTCGTCGGGTGCGGCCTCCGCGCTCGACGTCGCGACCGACCGCGCCAGCTGGTAGAACATCGGCTCGGTGTCGTACTCCGAGGACACGTACCGGCCGATCACGACCGCGGTGACGTCGGGCGTCCCCGGCAGGCGCACGACCGGGTGCGTGACGACGTCCGGGCTGCCGAGACGGTCGAGGAACGCCTGGTTGACGACGAGCGCCGGCGCGAGTCGATCCCGGTCGTCCTCGGTGAACCACGCGCCGTCGTCGACGCGGACGCGGTGCATCTCGGCGTACGCGGGGTCGACGGTGACGCCCTGGGCCAGGGTGACCCCGTCGGGGAACTGCACGGGGCGCTGCGTCCACGACGCCTCGGTCGAGAACCGGACGTGGTAGCGCTCGGCACCGGCGCGGAGTTCCCGGTCGAGCGCCTCGGCGTCGGCCGCGGCAGCGGCACCCGTGCCGTCCCCCGTGGCCGAGGACGAGCCGGTGACCTGGTAGGTCGCCGGCCGTCCGCCGTACTGCTCGTTGAAGGCGGCGGTCACCCGCTCGGCGAGCGACCCGAACCCGACGACGACCGCGAGCGACGCCACCGCGATCGTGACCCCGATCAGGCTGAGCACGACCCGGCCGCGGTGCACGCGGAGCTCCTGCCAGGACTCGACGAACGTCCCGACGACGGTGGTGAGGAGCCGGTTCACGCCGCCACCCCCGGCCGCTCGACGGAGGCGGACTCGGACGCGGAGGCGGACTCGGTAGCGGACGCTGCCGTGTCGACGACGAGCCCGTGGTCGATCCGGTGGACGACGTCCGCCCGTGCTGCGACCGCGGTGTCGTGGGTGATGGTGACGAGCGCCGCGCCGGTCTCGGCCGCGACGGTCTCGAGCAGCTCCATGACCACGCGGCCGGTGTCGACGTCGAGTGCACCGGTCGGCTCGTCGGCGAGGATGAGCCGCGGCGACCGGACGAGTGCCCGGGCGATGGCGACGCGCTGCTGCTCCCCGCCGGAGAGCCGGTGCGGCTGCGTGTCGGCACGGTCGGCGAGGCCCACCCGGTCGAGCATCTCCAGTGCCAGGCGACGACGGGACCAGAACGCCCGGCCGGTCGCGTAGAGCAACGGGACCTCGACGTTCTCGACCGCGGTGCGACCCTGCAGCAGGTTGAACTGCTGGAAGACGAAGCCGACGTCCGCGCCGCGCACCCGGTCGCGTCGGACCGAGCCGGCACGGCCGACGTCCCGCCCGTCGAACTCGTGCATCCCCTCGCTCGGGGTGTCGAGCAGGCCGAGGACGTTGAGCAGGGTCGACTTGCCCGAGCCCGAGCGGCCGACGATGGCGACGCGGCTGTCCGCCTCGACGTCGAGGTCGACACCGCGCAGGATCTCCAGCGTGGAGCCGTCGGGGAGCGGGACGGACTTCCGGAGGTCGCGGACGTGCACGAGGCTCATCCGGTCACCACCGCGCCGTCCTCGGCGAACTCGTCCTCGGGCTGCGCCTCCTTGCCGGGGACGAACTGCAGGACGGTCTCGCCCTCGGTCAGCCCGTCACGCACCTCGACCGTCTCGCCGTCGTTGAGGCCGAGGGCGACCTGGCGCTCGGAGCGCTTCCCGTCGTCGTCGACGACGGTGACGACGCCGCGCTGCGCGGTCCCCTGCACGGCGGTCGTCGGGAGCGTCAGCACGCCCTCGGCCGAGCCCGCGGACACGGCGACCGTGACCTCGAGCCCCGGGAACACGGTGACGTCCCCGGGGACGTCGCACCGCAGCTGCGTCGCACCGTCGGCACCCGAGGAGCCCGCGCCACCGTCTGCACCGTCGGGACCCGCGTCCGACGGCTCGCCCGCCGCCGAGGCGGACGCGGAGCTGAGCGCGAGGTTCGTGCAGGTGAAGGGAGCCGGCCCGTCCGTGATGGTCACGGTCGCCTCGGAGGGGCGCGAGGTGAGTCGGTAGAGCTGCGCGGCCTCGAGCGTCGCGGTCACACGGTACGACTCCGGGGCGACCCGGGCGACGGTGTCACCGATCGCGACGGGCTGCTTCGCCACCAGGTCGAGTCCGGACACCGTGCCGGACGACGAGGCGACGACGGTCGCGAAGGTCACGGATGCCGGCGAGGGCTCGCCGTCCTCGGTCGTGCCCTCCGCCGGGGTCTCGACCCGCAGGTCGATGATCGGCGCGCCCTGCTCGACGTGCGTGCCGTTCGTCACGAAGACCCGGTTGACGGTGCCCTCGGCGGTGGAACGCACCGGCGTCGCGGCGACGGACTCGACGTGACCGGTCGCCTCGACGTCGTTGACGACGTCCCCCGTCTCGACGGTGACGGTCGGGTCCTCCAGCTGCGCGGTCGGGGTCGTCTCCTCGCCCTCGGGCTGCGCCGCGAAGAAGGCGAGGCGGACGAGGGACACCGCGATGGCGGCGAACACGAGGAACTTCAGGCCGGGCCACACCCAGCGACGCAGGACGGTCACCCTGGGACGGTATTGGCTGACATACCGAGGGAGCATCAGCCTGTGGGATGACGCAGGTCGGTCACCCGGCCGGCCGCGCGGTGGACGCCCGTCCCCACCACGGGGTGCAACGCGGCCGGGAGGCACGGCGAGCGTTCCCGGGGAACGCTCGCCGTGCCTCCCGGCCGGCTGCGGCGCGTCTGCCTACGCCTCGATGACCACCGGGACGATCATCGGGCGGCGGCGGTGCTTCGTGTTCACCCAGCGGCCGACGGTGCGGCGGACGACCTGCTGGAAGGCGTGCGCGTCCCGCGTGCCGTTGCCCGCCGCGTCGGCGAGCGCCTTCGCGATCTGCGGACGGACGTCGTCGAAGACGGAGTCGTCCTCGGCGAAGCCCCGCGACTGGATCTCCGGGCCGACCACGCACTGCCCCGTCGTGAAGTCCACGGCGCAGAAGATCGAGATGAAGCCCTCCTCCGCCAGGACCCGACGGTCCTTGAGGTCGGCGTCGGTGATCTCGCCCACGGTCGATCCGTCGACGTAGACGTAGCCGATGTCGAGCTGTCCGGCGACGCTCGCGACACCGTCCTTCAGGTCGACGACGATGCCGTCCTGGCCGAGGATGACGTTGCGCGGCGGCACACCCGTCTGGATCGCCAGGTCGGCGTTCGCGTACAGGTGGCGGTGCTCGCCGTGCACGGGCAGCACGTTGCGCGGGCGCAGGATGTTGTAGCAGTAGAGGAGCTCGCCGGCCGACGCGTGGCCGGAGACGTGCACCTTCGCGTTGCCCTTGTGGACCACCTTCGCGCCGAGCTTCGTCAGCCCGTCGATGACCCGGTAGACGGCGTTCTCGTTGCCCGGGATGAGGCTCGACGCGAGGATGACGGTGTCGCCCTCGCCGATCTCGATCTGGTGCTCGAGGTTCGCCATGCGCGCGAGGACGGCCATCGGCTCACCCTGCGACCCCGTCGACATGTAGACGATCTGGTCGTCCGGGACGTTCTTCGCCTTCTTCGTGTCGATGAGCACGTCGTCCGGCACCCGGAGGTAGCCGAGCTCGGCGGCGATGGTCATGTTCCGGATCATCGACCGCCCCATGAACGCGACCTTGCGGTTGGTCGCGGCGGCGGCGTCGAGGACCTGCTGCACGCGGTGGACGTGCGACGAGAAGCTGGCGACGACGACCTTCTTGCGGGCGCGGGAGATGACGTTCTCGAGCACCGGTCCGATGTCACGCTCGGGCGCGGTGAACCCGGGGACGTCGGCGTTGGTCGAGTCCGGCAGGAACAGGTCGACACCCTGCTCGCCCAGGCGGGCGAAGGCACGGAGGTCGGTGATCCGGTCGTCCAGCGGGAGCTGGTCCATCTTGAAGTCACCGGTGTGCAGCACGCGCCCGGCGGGGGTCGTGATCGCGACGGCGAGGGCGTCCGGGATGGAGTGGTTCACGGCGACGAACTCGAGGTGGAACGGACCGAGCTGTTCGGTCTGGTCCTCCTGCACGACGAGCGTGTAGGGCTTGATCCGGTGTTCCTTGAGCTTCGCCTCGACGAGCGCGAGGGTCAGCGTCGAACCGATCAGGGGGATGTCGCCCTTGAGCTTGAGCAGGTAGGGGACGGCGCCGATGTGGTCCTCGTGCCCGTGGGTGAGCACGACACCGAGGACGTCGTCGAGACGGTCCCGGATCGGCCCGAAGTCGGGGAGGATGAGGTCGACGCCCGGCTGGTGCTCCTCGGGGAAGAGCACGCCGGCGTCGACGACGAGCAGCTTGCCGTCGAACTCGTACACGGTCATGTTGCGACCGATCTCGCCGAGACCCCCGACGGGGATCACGCGGAGGGTGCCGGGTTCGAGCGGCTGCGGTGTGGAGATCTGGGTGGGCATTCGGTCCTGACTGTCGTGCGACGCGCTACCGCTGCGCCGCGTGCTTTCCTAACGTGTGGTGCCTGGCACCTTCGGCAGTGCGCCGCCGGCCGCCGCGTTGCGGTCCGGGCGGAAGTTCGAGAAGTCGGCACCGGGGATGTCCCGGACCGCTTCGAGGGAGGTCTCGATGGCGTAGGCCTCGGTGTCCTCGGGGCCGACGAGCGGCAGCCGGACGCGCGGGCTGCCGATCCGGCCGAGGCCGTGGAGCACGTACTTCGCCGCGACGGTCCCGGGGACGTGGGTCATGATCGCACGGACGAGCGGTTCGACGCGCTTGTGCTCCGCGGTGGCGGTCGCCAGGTCGCCGCGGTTCACGGCGTCGACGATCGTGCGGTACGGCGTGCTCGTGATGTTCGCCGTGACGCCGATCAGCCCGGTGGCGCCGATCGACAGGTGCGGGAGCACGTTCGTGTCGTCGCCCGAGAAGTACATGAGGTCGGTGTTGTTGAGCACCCGGGAGACCTCGGCGAAGTCGCCCTTGGCGTCCTTCACGGCGAGGATGTTCGGGTGGTGCGACGCCCGCACGATGGTCTCGTACGTGATCGGGATGCCCGTGCGGCCCGGGATGTCGTACAGGATCACCGGCAGGTCGGTGGCGTCGGCGATCATCCGGAAGTGGGTGAGGACGCCCGCCTGGGTCGGCTTGTTGTAGTACGGCGTGACGATCATCACGCCGTCGGCGCCGGCCTTCTCGCTCTGCTTGTAGAGGTGGATCGCGTGCGCGGTCTCGTTGGAGCCGCCGCCCGTGATGATCTTCGCGCGGCCCGCGGCGACGGACTTGCCGACCTCGACCAGGCGGAGCTTCTCCGGGTCGGTCAGCGTGCTCGTCTCGCCGGTGGTGCCGGTGACGACGATGCCGTCGGCGCCAGCCGTGATGCAGTCGTCGATGTGCTGCTCGACGCCGGGCCAGTCGACCTCGCCGTCGGCCGTGAACGGCGTCACGAGGGCGACGAGGACCTGACCGAAGGGATTCTCACGCGGGGACACGCCCTCCAGCGTACCGGGGATGCGCGACGGCACCGCCGTCCGGTCGGACGGTGCGCGGCTCGCGGACGGTGCGACGCCGCGGCCGGCTCCGGCCGGGAGGCGCGGCGCGGCTCCGCCCGGGAGACGCGGCTCGGCTCCGCCGGGGAGACGCGGCTCGCGCACGGCGCACGGCGCGCGGCTGCGGCCGGGAGGCGCGGCCCGGCTCCGTGCGGCGACTCGCGGCCCGGCGGGTGGACGCCGCGGGCTGGCGCGGTGCACAACCGGAAGCACGTCGCGCCACGGGATTGCGTGGCGCGACGTGCTTCGTGTTGTGCGCGAGCACGTCGCGCCGGCGCGCGCCGGCCGCGGCGGCCGCGCCGGCCGCGCCGCGGGCACCGCGGACGCTACGCGCGGCGGCGCCACTCCCGGAAGCGGTAGCGGGTGGCGTCGACGCGCGACTCCTGCCACGGGCCCTCGTCGACGAGCTCCCACGCGTCGTCGAGCGCCGGCGCGCGGGTGTCTCCCGGTACGTCGCGGTCGACGATCGTCTCGGACACCCGGTCGGCGAAGGGCAGGGCGTCGGCGTAGACGGCTCCCCCGCCGATCACCCACACGGTCTCGTCGGTGTCGAGTGCGGTCGCCAGGTCGTGCACGACCTCGGCGCCCTCGGCCGACCACGAGGGGTCCCGCGTCAGCACGACGTTCCGACGCCCCGGCAGTGGTCGGAACCGCGGCGGCAGTGAGTCCCAGGTGCGCCGCCCCATCACGACCACGGCGTCGCCGGTGACCTGCCGGAAGTGCGCGAGGTCCTCCGGGACGTGCCACGGGATGCCGCCGTCGGCGCCGATCACGCCGGACGCGGTGCGCGCCCAGACCATGCCGACACCGCGGACGGGCTCGGTCCAGGCCATCAGACGGCGACCGCGGCCTTGATCGCCGGGTGGTGCTCGTAGTCGACGACCGTGAAGTCCTCGTACACGTAGTCGTCGATCGAGTCGCGCGGAGCGATCTCGAGCGTCGGGTACGGGTACGCCGTGCGGGAGAGCTGCTCGCGGACCTGCTCGACGTGGTTGTCGTACACGTGGCAGTCGCCGCCGGTCCACACGAAGTCGCCGACCTCGAGCCCGGTCTGCGCGGCGATCATGTGCGTGAGCAGCGCGTAGGACGCGATGTTGAACGGCACGCCGAGGAACATGTCCGCGCTCCGCTGGTACAGCTGGCACGAGAGCTTGCCGTCGACCACGTAGAACTGGAAGAACGCGTGGCAGGGGGCGAGCGCCATCTCCGGCACGTCGGCGACGTTCCAGGCCGAGACGATGAGACGACGGGAGTCCGGGTTCGTCCGGATCTGCTCGATCACCTGGGCGATCTGGTCGACGTGCTCCCCCGACGGGGTCGGCCACGAGCGCCACTGCACGCCGTAGACCGGGCCGAGGTCGCCGTCCTCGTCCGCCCACTCGTTCCAGATGCGCACGCCGTGCTCCTGCAGCCACCGGGCGTTGCCGTCGCCGCGCAGGAACCAGAGCAGCTCGTAGGCGACGGACTTGAAGTGCACGCGCTTGGTCGTGACCAGCGGGAAGCCCTGCGACAGGTCGTACCGGAGCTGCGCGCCGAAGATGCTGCGCGTGCCGGTGCCGGTGCGGTCGCCCTTCGGCGCACCCTCCTCGAGCACCCGGCGCAGCAGGTCTTCGTAGGGAGTGGGGACGGTGGGATCGGGCTGCACGGTCTCGCTCACACGGAGAGCCTACGTCCACGACACGGCGAGCCTCCGTCCACGAGGAGAACCCGGGGCTCGCTGAGTACCGTGGGCCGCATGTCGACCCAGCCGATCTCGATCCTCGTCGCCGGTGCGTCCGGCTTCATCGGGACCCCCCTCGTCCGCGCCCTGCGCGAGGCCGGACACCACGTCACGACGCTGACCCGCAGCGAACCCCGCACCGCGAGCGCGTTCCGCTGGTCCCCCGGCACGCGACCGCTCGACCCGGCGGTGCTCGACGGCGCGGACGTCGTGATCAACCTCGCCGGCGCGAACATCGGCAGGCTGCCCTGGACCGAGTCGTACAAGCGGGAGATCCTCGACTCGCGCGTGCAGGCCACCGAGACCCTCGTCGAGGCGATGCGCCACGCGACGAACCCTCCGGCGCTCTTCCTGTCCGGGTCGGCCTCGGGCGTGTACGGCGACCGTCCCGTGGACGTCCTCGACGACGACGCCGAGGCCGGCCGGGGCTTCCTCGCCGACGTCTGCACCCAGTGGGAGGCCGCCGCGACCGCAGCCCCCGAGGGCGTCCGCGTCGTCCTGCTCCGCACCGGCATCGTGGTCGGGCAGGGCGGCGGCGCACTCGCACCCCTCGTGCCGCTCACCAAGGCGGGACTGGGCGGCAAGCTCGGCACCGGTGGCCAGTTCTGGCCGTGGATCGCGCTCGAGGACGAGGTCGGCGCGATCGTGCACCTCGTCACCAGCCCGGAGGCCGCCGACGTGCGCGGCCCCGTCAACCTCGCCGGACCGGAGGCCGCGGTGTCGAACCGCATCACCCGCCGCGTCGCCGAGGACCTGCACCGCCCCTACCTGTTCAGCGTGCCGGCCTTCGCCCTGCGAACGCTGCTCCGCGAGGCCGCCGACGAGATGCTGCTCTCGAGCCAGCGCATGGTGCCGCGCAAGCTCACCGGCTCCGGCTACCGGTTCCGGTACGAGCACGCCGAGGACGCGGTCGACGCGGCCTTCTGACCCGACGACCGGAACGACCCGACGACCCGGAACGACCCGACGACCGGAACGACCCGACGACCCGGCGGACGGGAGGCCCGTGGCGGACACCGCCACGGGCCTCCCGTCCGTCAGCGGGTCGCCGCCGCCTTCGCCAGTGCGGTCCGCATCGCCGCTCGCGCCCGCTTGCGGTCACCGGCGGCGTCGTAGACGATGCCCAGTCGGTACCAGCCGCGCCAGTCCTCGGGGTCGGCCTCGACGGCGTCCCGGTACCGCGGGAACAGCTCGTCGGCTGCCTCGCGCGTGGGGCGCCCCGACGGGCGGACGGGGACGACGTCGTCCGGGGTCGCGCCCTCGCGCTCGAGCCGCGCGCCGAGCCGTGTGATGCGCAGCCCGAAGCGGACCTCGAGCACGAGCAGCAGCGCGCCGATCGCCGCGACGACGAACAGCGCGACGCCGATGCCGATGCCGATCGGCTGCCCGGTCGCCACGAACGCGACCGCACGCTGACCGACGAGCCCGATGTAGAGCGCGAGCAGCAGGGTCATCAGCGCCGCACCCCAGAACGGGGAGCGGAGGGACCGCCAGGTCGACGTCACGGCTGGCCGATGCCGAGGACGCTGCCGAGCCCGACGGTCAGGCCGCGGGCACCGACCACGGCGGACAGCGCCGCCCGGACGCCTGCGACGTACGCCACGTCGTCGTTCGTGTCGTGGCGGATCGTGACGGTCTCACCGGGGCCGCTCAACAGCACGTCCTGCACCGCCTTCACCCCCGGCAGGCGCAGGGAGTGGATCGGGACGCTCGCCACCTGCTGCCCGCGGGCACGCTGGTCGACGTGCGGGGCGTCGACGGGACCGACCTCGCGACGGGCGTCCGCGATGAGCTCGGCGGTCCGGACGGCGGTGCCCGACGGGCTGTCGATCTTGCCCGCGTGGTGCGTCTCGACGATCTCGACGGACGGGAACCACGGCGCGGCGATCGTGGCGAGGTGCGTGGCGAGCACCGACCCGATCGAGAAGTTCGGGACGACGAGCACACCCTGGTCGGGCCGCGCCTCGAGCCCGGAGCGGAGCGTCGCGAGGCGGTCGAGCGACCAGCCGGAGGTCCCGACGAGGACGTTCGCGCCGCTCGCCAGGGCGTGGTCGACGATCGCGGGGCTCAGCGCCGGGACGGTGACGTCCACCACGACGGCTGCTCCGCCGAACACCGACGGCGGTGCCTCGTGCACGGCGTCCTTCGAGGACAGCGACGCGACGAGCTCGAAGCCGTCGAGCGACTCCACGACGGAGGCCACCAGGCCCCCGAGACGACCGGTGGCGCCGACGACGGCGACGGGAGTGACCATGGCTCCATCCTAGGATCGACGCATGCCGCTCCAGGTCAGGTCCGTCCCCGCCGATGCACCCGAGGTCGACGCGCTGCTCGACGCCTACCTCGACGAGCGCGAGGCGACCTTCCCGAGTGCGCAGGGCTCGTACGCGCGGAAGCGCACCCCGGCCGTCGAGTTCACGGCGCCGAACGGCGTGTTCGTGGTCGCGTACGAGGTCGACGAGGACGGGGCGCTCCCGATCGGGTGCGGCGGCCTGCGACGGATCGCCGCCCGTGCGGACGGCGATGCCACGCCGGACGACGACGCACGGTTCGAGGTGAAGCACGTCTACGTCTCCCCCGCCGGACGGGGTCGGGGCGTGGCGACCGCGGTGATGGACGCACTGGAGGGCGCCGCGCGGGACCTCGGCGCGACGAGCGTCGTCCTCGACACGAACGACTCGCTCGTCGCCGCGGGTGCGATGTACCGGAGCCGCGGGTACGAGCGCACCGCGGCGTTCAACGAGAACCCCAACGCGACCGCCTGGTACCGCAAGCCGGTGCGCTGACCGGTGTCGTGCCTCCCGGCCGGCCCCGTGGCGCGCTGGGTGGCGGGCCGCTAGACGGGTTGTTCGACCGGCAGACCCGTGCGGAGCTCCACCGGCAGGTGCGCCAGGTCGTTGAGGGTGACCACCTCGGCCGGCTTCGCGGAGCGGATCCGGATGATGGTGAGCGCCGTGTGCGCCACGTTGGTGCCCATCCAGCGCCACTCCGGTGCCTGGAAGGCCTCGCGGACGAACCAGCCGATCACGGCGTTGTGCGTGATGAGCAGGTCGTGGCGATCCTCGCGCGCCGGGGTGAACCACTCGGCGACGGCGTCGCCCATCTGGGCCTGCCCGGCGACGATCTCCTCTTCCGTCACGCCGCCGTACCAGCCCTGGTACGCGTGCGGCATGTCCGGCGTCGGTCCCGACGGGATGCAGTCGAAGAGCAGCGTCGAGGGCTCCGGCTGGATCGAGGGCAGCCGCTGTGCGAGGTACGCAGCCGTCTCGCTCGGCGCGTCGAGCGGCGAGTGGTACACGCCGTCGAAGGGCACCCCGCCGAGGCGGTCGGCGACGAGCACTGCCTGGCGCTTGCCGCGTTCGGAGAGCTTGCCGTCGCGGAGTCCGTGCTCGGCGTCCTGGTGTTCGCCGTGCCGGACGAGGTACAGGTAGTGCGACACGTCCGTCACCCCTCGACGCCGATGGCCGCGGCGAGTTCGTCCCGCTGCACGGCTCCCACCACCGAGGTGATCGTGGGTCGGGTGAGCAGGTCGCGCGCCAGGTCGAGCACGTCGCCGGCGGTGACCCGGTCGACCCGCTGCAGCGCGGTGCCGAGATCGGTGAACTCCCCCGTGCCCAGTTCGGACCGGCCGAGGCGGGTCATCCGGGCGTCGGAGTCCTCGAGCGAGAGCGTGAGGGCTCCCTCGATCTGGCCCTTGGCGCGGCGGAGCTCGTCCTCGGTGATGCCGTCGTCGACCATCCGCGCGAACTCGGCGTCGATGATCTCGACCACGCCGGCGACGTTGTCCGGGGCACAGCCGGCGTAGACGCCGAAGGCGCCGTTGTCGAGGTAGGCCGGGGCGAAGGAGGACACGGCGTAGGCGAGTCCGCGGCGCTCGCGGACCTCCTGGAAGAGGCGCGAGCTCATGCCCCCGCCGAGCACGGCGTTCAGCACGCTGAGCACCGGGCGGCGTTCGTCGCGGAGGTCCAGCCCCTGCGAACCACGGAGCATGCTGACCTGCTCGGTCGGCCGGTGTGCGACGGCGAGGCGCGGCACCGCCGGGTCGGCGACGGGCTGCGGAGAGCGCCGGGCGAGCGGCGAGGCCCGCGGGGCGTCGCGGAAGACGCGCTCGACGAGTTCGCGGAAGCGGTCGTGGTCGACGGCACCAGCGGCGGTGACGACGATGCCGTTCGGTGCGTAGTGCTCCCGGTAGTGGTCGAGGACCTCGTCGCGCCCGACGGCACGGATGCTCTCGGGTGTCCCGCCGATCGGACGGCCGAGGGGGTGCCCGTCGAAGGCAGCGGCGAAGAAGGCCTCGCCCGCGACGTCCGCCGGGTCGTCGGCGGCCATCGCCAGCTCCTCGAGGATGACGCCGCGCTCGACGGCGAAGGCGTCCGCGTCGAGCACCGAGCCGGTGACCATGTCGCCGATCACCTCGACCGCCATCGGGACGTCGGTGTCCCGGACCCGCGCGTAGTAGCAGGTGTACTCCTTGGCGGTCGCGGCGTTGTGCTCACCGCCCACGGAGTCGAACGCGATGGCGATGTCGAGTGCGCTGCGTCGACCGGTGCCCTTGAAGAGCAGGTGCTCGAGGAAGTGCGTGGACCCGAACTGCCCTTCGCGCTCGTCACGGGACCCGACACCGACCCAGAAGCCGAGGCTCGTGGAGCTCGCCCCCGGCACCGACTCGGTGAGGACCCGGACACCGGACGGCAGCACGGATCGACGGACGAAGGCACCACCGGACGTCAGGAAGGACGTGTCCTGGGCCTCGAGCGGCAACGGCACTGGCTGGTTCATCGCAGGAGAGCCTACTGACCCGGCGGGGCCGATCATCCAGATTCCACAGGCTCGCGGCGCGTGCCTCGAACTGGGGTACATTCGAGGAGGATAGAAAGACTCGTCTGTCTGTCCTCACTGTGGTACAGTCGTCACATCGGGTCGGAAGCCCCCCTAGATTCCGACCCGATGGCTCGGGACATCAGTCCTGCGCGGCGGAGTCCCCCCACTCCCCCGCGGAGCCGATGAGTCCGAGGAGCAGCGCTGTGACGGTCGATTCCCCCCAACCGGCCGTCCAGCGTCTCCCCGGCCCGAGCACGAACCTCGCGTCGCCGGACGGGTCGAGCGTCCCCCCGGCTCCCCGCTCCGGCGGCGCGAAGGTCCGCATCCTCGAGACCGCGTCGAGACTCTTCTACGAAGAGGGCATCCGCGGCGTCGGCGTCGACCGCCTGATCTCCGAGGCCAGCGTCACGAAGGCGACGTTCTACAAGCACTACGGGTCGAAGGACAACCTGATCCTGGCCTACATCCGGGCGCAGGACGAGCGGGTGCAGCAGGCCTTCGCGCGCCTGGTCGAGGAGGCAGCCTCCCCGGTCGAGGCCGTCCGCGCCTGGGTCTCCGCCGTCTCGGACGACGTCGGCCGACCGGACTTCCGCGGCTGCGCCTTCCTCAACGCCGCTGCCGAGTACCACGATCCCCGCGACCCGGTCCGCCAGGTCGTCGCCGCGCACCGCGACTGGTACACGGAACAGCTCTTCGCGCTGCTGCAGCGCGCCGGACACCCGATGCCGGGCGACGGCGCCGACGAGCTCATGCTCGCGCGCGACGGCGTCATGGCCGGTGCGTACGCCGGCGACGCCATCGCGGCCACCGCCGCGCTCGGGCGGGTCGTCGAGCGCGTCATCACGCGCTGACCGGGACGGGCGCGTCCGACGCCTCCCGAGTGGGCAGCGGACGGCCGGGAGGCACGTGGCGGCGCCGTCCCGCGCCTCCCGTCCGTCCCATCCACGGGACAGGACGCGGGTGTTGGCTGGACGCATGGCCAACGACCCCAACTGGAACCTCCCCGAGGTCCCCTCGTTCACCCTGACCAGCCCCGACTTCAGCAACGGTGGCGCACTGCCCGACTGGGCACGCGGCTCCGACGCCGGTGGTGAGGACCGCTCCCCCGCACTCGAGTGGTCCGGCGCCCCCGACGGCACGCAGAGCTACGTCCTCACCGTGTACGACCCCGACGCGCCGACCGGCTCGGGCTTCTGGCACTGGAGCCTGACGGACGTCCCGGCCTCGACCACGTCGCTCCCGCAGGGCGCCGGCACCGACGACGCGCTGCTGCCCGCCGAGGCGCTGCGGCGTCGCAACGAGTACGGCACGGACACCTTCCTCGGTGCCGCCCCGCCCGCCGGCCACGGTCCGCACCGCTACGTCTTCACCGTCAGCGCCCTCGACGTGCCGGTGCTCGAGGCCCCCGCCGACGCCACGCCGGCGGTCGTCGGCTTCCTGCTCCGCGAGCACCTGCTCGGCCGCGCGCAGCTCACCGGCACGCAGGAGACGCCCGCCTCCTGACGCCGCCCGGGACACGGCGACGGCCGCCGCTCCAGCAGGAGCGGCGGCCGTCGTCGTGTCAGCAGCGCGAGGCGCGAGGGATCAACCCTCGGCGTTGTCCTCGGTGTGCTTCTCGTGGCCCTCGCGGCCCTCGGTGTCCACCTCGTCGGCGACGACCGGCGCGAGCGAGAGCTTGCCGCGGTCGTCCACCTTGGTGACCTCGACCAGGACCTTCTGGCCGACGCCGAGCACGTCCTCGACGTTCTCCACGCGCTTGCCACCGGCGAGCTTGCGGACCTCGGAGACGTGGAGCAGACCGTCGCGGCCCGGGAGCAGCGACACGAAGGCACCGAACGTCGCGATCTTGACGACCGTGCCGAGGAACTGGTCCCCGATCTCCGGGTTCGTCGGGTTCGCGATGGCGTTGACCTGCGCACGGGCGGCCTCGGCCGACGGGCCGTCGACGGCGCCGATGTAGACGGTGCCGTCGTCCTCGATCGAGATGTCGGCGCCGGTCTCGTCCTGGATCCCGTTGATCGTCTTGCCCTTCGGGCCGATCAGCTCGCCGATCTTGTCGACGGGGATCTGCACCGAGATGACGCGCGGAGCGGTGTCCGCCATCTCGTCGGGGGCGTCGATCGCCTCGGTGAGCACACCGAGGATGGCCGAGCGGGCCTCCTTGGCCTGCTTCAGCGCGGCGTCGAGGACCGACGACGGGATGCCGTCGAGCTTCGTGTCGAGCTGGATGGCGGTGACGAACTCGGAGGTACCGGCGACCTTGAAGTCCATGTCGCCGAGGGCGTCCTCGGCACCGAGGATGTCGGTCAGCGCCGCGTAGCGGGTCTGGCCGTCGACGGTGTCGGAGACGAGGCCCATCGCGATGCCCGCGACCGGCGCGCGCAGCGGCACACCGGCGTTGAGGAGCGACAGGGTCGAGGCGCAGACGGAGCCCATCGACGTCGAACCGTTGGAGCCGAGGGCCTCGGACACCTGACGGATGGCGTAGGGGAACTCCTCGCGCGACGGCAGCACCGGCACGAGGGCGCGCTCGGCGAGGAAGCCGTGCCCGATCTCGCGACGCTTCGGCGAACCGACGCGACCGGTCTCACCCGTCGAGTACGGCGGGAAGTTGTAGTGGTGCAGGTAGCGCTTCTTCGTGACGGGCGACAGCGAGTCGATCTGCTGCTCCATCTTGAGCATGTTCAGCGTGGTGACGCCGAGGATCTGCGTCTCGCCGCGCTGGAAGATCGCCGAGCCGTGGACGCGCGGGATCACGGCGACCTCGGCGTCGAGCGGACGGATGTCGGCGAGGCCGCGACCGTCCATGCGGACCTGCTCGGTCAGGATGCGGCCGCGGACGACCTTCTTCGTGACCGACTTGTACGCACCGCTGACCTGGCCGTTGGCGGACTCGGGGAGCTCCCCGGCCTCGACCTTGGCGGCGACGGCCTCCTTGACGCGGGCCTTCAGGGCGTCGTCCTTGTCCTGACGCTCGAGCTTGCCGGCGATCTGGTAGACGTCCTTGAGCTCGTCGAGGGCGAGGGCCTCGACGGCGGAGTAGACCTCGGGGGCGTACGGCGGGAAGACCGGGTAGTCCTGGATCTCCTTGGCCGACTGTGCGGCCATCTTCGCCTGCGCCTCGACGAGGACCTTGAGGAACGGCTTGGCCGCCTCGAGGCCCTGCGCGACGATCGCCTCGTCGGGCTTGGTGGCGCCGCCCTGGATGAGGCCCCAGGCGTGCTCGGTCGCCTCCGCCTCGACCATCATGATCGCGACGTCCTCGTTGCCCTGGTCGTCGGTGACGACACGGCCGGCGACGGTGAGGTCGAAGACCGCTTCCTCGAGCTGCGAGGCCTTCGGGAACGCGACCCACTGGTCACCGATGAGCGCGAGGCGCACACCGGCGATCGGGCCCGAGAACGGCAGACCGGAGATCTGCGTCGACGCGGACGCCGCGTTGATCGCGAGCGCGTCGTAGAACTCGTCCGGCGCGATGCTCAGGACGGTGATGACGATCTGGACCTCGTTGCGCAGGCCGTCGACGAACGACGGGCGCAGCGGCCGGTCGATGAGACGGCAGACGAGGATCGCCTCGGTGCTCGGACGGCCTTCGCGACGGAAGAACGAACCGGGGATCTTGCCGGCGGCGTACGAGCGCTCCTCGACGTCGACCGTCAGCGGGAAGAAGTCGAAGCCCTCACGCGGGTGCTTGCCGGCGCTGGTGGCCGAGAGGAGCATGGTCTCCTCGTCGAGGTACGCGGCGACCGCGCCCTGGGCCTGCTGTGCGAGGCGGCCGGTCTCGAACCGGACGACACGCTTGCCGAACTTGCCGTTGTCGATGACGGCTTCGGCGAACTTGATCTCGGGACCCTCCAAAAGGGTGCCTCCTTGACGTGTTCGGCAGACCTGGGCGACGGCACTCGTGGTGCGTGCGCGCCGAGGGGTCGGGACGCATGTCTGGCCAGCAGTAGAAGCACTCGGGACTCCGAACGGCCCGCGAGCCACCACCGATGACCAGCTCCGTGCCCGGTCTGCGCAGTGTTGTGTGCCAGCTCCGCGAGTGTGACGTCCGGAGCGTGACGTCCGGAGAACGGTCCCCGGACGATGAGGACTTTACCAGTCCTCAGGCACCCGGCGGGTGTTGCTCCTGGCGAACGGGCGTGTCCCCGGTAGCCTGCCGACATGCGCACCAGCCCTCCCCGGCGCGTGCTCGTCGCGGCCGCCGTGGTCGTGGGCGCGCTCGTCGCACCGGTCGTCACCGCCCTGCCCGCGAGCGCGTCGACGACGGAGTACCCCACGTGGCAGGACGTGCAACGCGCGAAGGGGGACGAGCAGGCCGCGGCCGCAGAGGCGACGAAGGTGCAGGCGGCACTGCGGTCCGTGCAGGCCGACGCCGCGGCGAAGTCGCAGACCGCCCTCGACGCCTCCGAGGCCGCCGACCGTGCCGAGGCGGACCTCGCGTCGGCGACGCAGACCGCCACGGCGCTCCGGTCCCAGGCCGACACCGCCGAGCGCACCGCCACCCAGGCGCAGGACCGTGCGGGGCAGCTCGCCGCGACCCTGTACCGGGACGGCAGCCAGAACGCGATGACCACGCGCATCGCCACCACGGACGACCCGGACCAGCTGCTCTACCAGCTCGGCGCCGTCGACCAGCTCTCGAGCACGTGGGAGGGCGTCCTCGAGGACGCCTCGGTCGCCGGCCGCACGGCGGAGTCGCTGCACGACCAGGCCGAGCGTGCCGAGTCCGAGCGGAGCACCCTCGCCGCCGCCGCCGAGGAACGGTCCGCCACGGCCCGGACGGCCTCCGACGCCGCCGAGCGGGCCGTCGCCGACACCCAGCAGCACAGCGACGAGCTCTACGCGCAGCTGGCCACCCTGAAGGACACCACCGCCACGACCGAGCAGCGGTACGAGCTCGGCGTGCAGGTCGCCGCACAGAAGGCCGCGCAGCAGCGGGCGCGCGAGCGAGCCGCCGCAGCCCAGCGCGCGGCGGCGGCAGCCGCCCCCTCGGCCCCGGCGCCGGTCGCGACCAGCGGCGGGACCGACACGTCCTACCCGAGCACGGGCGGCGTCACGGTCGACCCGGCCGGTGCGCAGGCGTACGCCCGCAGTGCGATCGGCGCCTACGGCTGGGGCGGCGACCAGTTCTCGTGCCTGGTCTCCCTCTGGAACCAGGAGTCGGGCTGGCGGGCCAACGCCCTCAACGCCTCGAGCGGTGCGTACGGCATCCCCCAGTCACTGCCCGCGAGCAAGATGGCGGTCGCCGGGGCGGACTGGCGGACGAACGCCGCCACCCAGGTCAACTGGGGGCTGGCGTACATCCACGACGCCTACGGCTCGCCCTGCGCGGCGTGGAACCACGAGATGAGCGTCAACCCGCACTGGTACTGACCGGCCGACACCGTCTGGTACCGCGGGTCAGTGGCCGAGGCCACCGAGCAGGGACGCGAAGTCGGTCGGCGCGGCGAGCGTCTCCTGCTGCGGCGTCCGCCGGGAGGCGCGGATCGCCCAGGCCAGATCGACCCCGGCCCGGCGGATGCGTGCGTCCAGCGCGGCGGAGTCCGCCTCGCTCCCCCAGTCGTCGGTCGCGGCGAAGACACCGGTCGGTACGACGGCGGCGCGCAGGTACGCGAACACCGGGCGGAGGGCGTGGTCGATCGCGAGCGAGTGCCGTGCGGTGCCCCCGGTCGCCGCGAGCAGCACCGGCAGGTCGGTCACGCCGTCCTTGTCGAGCACGTCGAGGAACGACTTCGCCAGACCGCTCATCCCCGCGGTGAAGACCGGGGTGACGAAGACGAGCGCGTCTGCCTCGAGCACGGTGCGCTGAGCGGCGGCCAGGCCCGGTGCGGCGAACCCGGTGAGCATCGCGTCGACGATCTCGTGGGCGATCGGACGCAGCTCGACGTGACGGACGTCCACCGTGCCTCCCGGCTGGTCGGCCGAGACGGCGGTGACCGCGGACGCGGCGAGCCGATCCGCGAGCAGGCGGGTGGAGCTGGGCTCGGAGAGCCCGGCGGAGACGACGGCGATGGTGGTCATGACAGTTCCCGACTTTCGATGCGTTTGCATGAACATCGTACCGAACCGAGGCCGGGGCGCAACCATTCCCGGTCGTGGCCGGCCGGGGACGAGGAACGCCCCGGTCCTCACGAGGAGGACCGGGGCGTTCGGTCACGCAGTGTCTGCGAGTCGACTAGCGACGCAGGCCGAGGCGCTCGATGAGCGCACGGTAGCGGCTGATGTCGACGTCGGAGAGGTACCCGAGGAGACGGCGACGCTGACCGACCATGAGCAGCAGACCACGACGCGAGTGGTGGTCGTGCTTGTGCTCCTTGAGGTGCTCGTTCAGGTCGTTGATGCGACGCGTCAGAACGGCGACCTGGACCTCGGGGGATCCGGTGTCGCCCGGGTGGGTCGCGTACTCTTCGATGATCTCCTGCTTGACCTTCGCGTCAAGTGCCATGGATGATCCCCTTCCTGTCCGTTGCGCGGTGCTCATGCCTGATGCATGGGCGCTCTTTGTCCGCGGCCGTTCGACGGCAACCGGACGAGACTACCAGAGTTCAGGCAGGGCGGGCGCGCAGCCGCTGCCGTCGCGGCACCGGCAGCAGGCTCCGGACGAGCCCGACGAGGGTGGCACCGAGCAGCCCGCCGAGACCGTTCGACAGCACGTCCCGCGGATCCGCGACCCGGTACGGCAGGAAGCGGGCCTGCGCGAGCTCGATCCCGACCGACAGGACGACCGCGACCACGGCGCCCAGCAGCCACCAGCGACGCGGCAGCCACAGCGCCGCGATCATCCCGACGGGGACGAACATCCCGATGTTCGCGAGGAACTCGACCCGGTCGTAGGTGAACCAGGCACCGTGCGGCAGCTGCTGCAGCCAACCGATCACGTGCAGCACGAGCTCGTCCTGCGCATGCGTGAAGACCCGCGGCGTGAGGGTCATCCGCCAGATCACCCAGGCGTAGCCGGCGGTGAGGGCGAGCAGCAGGAGCTTCCGGAACATCCGGTCAGTATCGCTGCCGGCTCCTGGCAGCCGGCCGCGCCCCACCTGGGCGGACGCCGGGCCACCCTGGCACGACGCTGTGGCCTGCTGCCAGCATGGACCTATGCCGGAGCAGGGGACGCGCGGCCGCACCAGGGGCAGCGGACGACGACAGTGGGCGGTGCTCGCCGTCGGAGCGGTCGTCGCCGTGGCCGTGGGCGGGCTCGTCCTCTCCACGGTGTCGGGGTCCGATGACGGTCCGGACGGCACCGGCACCCCCGGCGCGACGACGACGAGGAGCAACGGTGTCGAGCCGGGCCGGGCGATCGCGGAGCGCGAGTCGGCCGCGGCCGCGTTCCCGGGCGGCCTGGCCCACCAGCCGGACCAGGACGGACAGGCTGCGCGCCGAGCCGCCGCGGCCCGGGCGGACGGCGAGCGCGCGACCGCCGAGCAGATCGACGTCATCGCGGACCAGCCCGTCGCGACCTGGCTGACGAACCCCTCCGAGTCCGTCACCCGACAGGTCGTCCGGCGGGTGGTCCGGGGCGCCGAGCAGCAGCACCGCACGCCCGTCTTCGTCCTCTACGCGATCCCGGACCGCGACTGCGGCAGCTACTCCGCCGGCGGCACCGCCGAGGACGCCTACCTGCCGTGGGTGCGGTCGGCCGTCCGGGAGATGGCCGGCTCGCACGCGGTCGTGCTCGTCGAACCCGACTCGATCGCGCAGATCCACGTCTGCGAGCGCCTCGGTCGGGAGCGCCTGCGACTGCTGGACCGCGCCGTGGACGAGCTCGCCGGACACGGGTTGACGGTGTACCTCGACGGCGGCAACGAGGACCGGGTCCCCGTCACCGAGATGGCACGGTGGCTGCGGGCGGCCGGGGTCGACCGGACGCAGGGCTTCGCGACGAACGTCTCGAACTTCTACCGGGTGGACACGGAACGCGCGTACGCCGACCGGTTGGCGGACGCGATCGGTGGCGACCCGCACTTCGTGATCGACGTCTCGCGGAACGGGCAGGGCTGGCGCGGCACCTGGTGCAACCCCGAGGGTGCGGGACTCGGACAGGCACCGCACGTCACCGCGGGGTCCACCCGGCTCGACGCCCTGCTCTGGGTGAAGACGCCCGGGCTCAGCGACGGCACCTGCAACGGCGGACCGGCGGCCGGGCAGTGGTGGGAGTCGTACGCCCTGGCGCTGGTGGAGCACCGCCAGCGCGACTGACCCGCCGGGCCCCCGCAGCCCCAGCCGGCCAGCTGCTCCGGACCGGGCAGCACCGTCGTCGGTCGTCGGTGGTTCCATGGCGCCATGACCGCCACCCGCCGCCACTCCGTCGTCCCGCCGTACCTGCTGCGCGCCGTCGCCGCCGCGTCGGAGCACCCCCGCGCGGCCTCGGCGGCACGGACCGCGCTGGCCGAGATGGACGTCGTCACCGCTCCGAAGCACGAGCACCGCGTCCGACCGCAGGGCATCAGCGGCTCGGTCGACCGCTCGCCGCAGCGCACCGTCGCCGACGCGCGCGGCACGACCACCCTGCCCGGCACGGTCGTCCGGCGCGAGGGCGACCCCGACTCCGGTGACGCCGCGGTCGACGAGGCGTACGCCGGACTCGGCGCGACGCACGCGTTCTGGCTCGACGTGTTCGGCCGGGTGTCGATCGACGGCGCCGGGCTCCCCCTCGACGCCACGGTGCACTACGGGCAGGACTACGACAACGCCTACTGGGACGGGCGGCGCATGGTGTTCGGCGACGGGGACGACGAGGTGTTCCGGCGCTTCACGGTCGCGCTCGACGTCATCGGCCACGAGCTGGCCCACGGCGTGACCCAGTACACCGCCGACCTGACGTACCAGGGGCAGTCGGGCGCGCTGAACGAGTCGGTGAGCGACGTGTTCGGTTCGCTGGTCGCGCAGTACGCCGCCGGGCAGACCGCCGACCAGGCCACGTGGCTCATCGGCGAGGGGCTCTTCACCGACGCCGTGCACGGCGTGGCACTCCGGTCGATGCGGGCCCCGGGGACCGCGTACGACGACCCGGTGCTCGGGAAGGACCCGCAGCCGGCGACCATGGCCGACTACGTCGAGACCACCGAGGACTCCGGCGGCGTGCACCTGAACTCGGGCATCCCGAACCACGCGTTCTTCCTCGCCGCGACCACCATCGGCGGGTACGCGTGGGAGGGCGCGGGAGCCGTCTGGTGGGACGCCCTGACGTCGCCCGAGACGACCGAGGACATCGACTTCGCCGGCTTCGCACGGGTCACGGTCGACGCCGCCACGGCACGCTTCGGGCAGGGCTCGACGGAGCACACCGCGGTCGAGGACGCCTGGCGGAGCGTCGGCGTGCTCACCGGTCCGTGACGGCGTAGAACCGGAGCATGCAGATCGTCGTCCGCCGCAGTGGTGGGTTCGCCGGCCTCTCGCGGGGCTGGCGGATCGACACCGACTCGTGCGACGACCCGGACGCCTGGGACGACCTGGTCGGCGCCCTCCCGCGCGAGGCCCCGGCGCGGCGGCGGCAGGCGGTGCCCGACGACTTCACGTGGACGGTGAGCGTCGCCCGCACCACCGTCACGATCCCCGGCAGCCAGCTCGACGGCGCGTGGGCGGCCCTCGTCGCGCGGGTGCGCGACGAGGGCGAGCCGATCAGTCGGTGACGTCGACGACGACCAGCCGTCGCGTCGGTCGCGTCATCGCCACGTAGACCGCGGCCGCGGCGCGTGCCGCGTCGGCGCCGACCCGGTCCGGGTCGACGAGCAGGACGCCGTCGAACTCGAGGCCCTTCGCGTCCGCCCCCGTCAAGACCGTCACCGACCCCGGTCGCGGCGAGCCGAGCCCCCGGACGTCGGCGTCGGTGCGGGCGAGCCGCTCGCGGACGGCGGTGAGCTCGGCCTCGGGCACGATGACGCCGATCGTGCCGGAGCCGATGCGCTCCCGCTCGGCGTCCACGTGCTCGGCGACCGTGTCGAGCAGCGCCGCCCGGGGCACGGACACGCGGTCGACCGGGTCGCCGTCGCGCACGGCCTCGGTGCGCGTGACCGCCAGTCCGGCGGCGTCGGCGAACGCACCCGCCGCCTGCACGATGGAGCGCGGCGTGCGGTAGTTGACCGTGAGCTCGGCGATCCGGTGGTCGAGCGGCACCACGGGCGCACGTCCGCGACGGCGGCGTGCGAGCGCACCGACGACGTCGTCCCACGTGCGTGCGGCGGCCGGCGAGGAACCCTGCGCCATGTCACCGACGATCGTGAACGACCGCAGCGGGTTCCGGCGGGCGAGGACCCGCCACTGCATCGGTGAGAGCTCCTGGGCCTCGTCGACGACGATGTGCCCGTAGGTCCACTCCCGGTCCTCGGCGGCGCGCTCGGCCGTCGTGCGGGGATCGCCGCCCTCGGCGAAGGACCCCGCGACCTGCTCGGCGGAGACGATGCCCTCGACGCCCATGTTCTCGATCGCCTGGCGGGCGTTCTCGATGTCGCGGTTGCGGCTGGCCTTGGCCGCGCGCTTCGCGGCACCGCCGGTCGGGTCGAACGGCCCGAGGAGCTCGGCGGCCTCGTCGAGGAGCGGGACGTCCTCGATCGTGAAGCCCGCGCCACGCGGTCGCTGGAGCAGTGCGCGGCGTGCGGGTGTCCAGTCCGGCGTGAGCGAGGCGAGCCAGTTCGGGCGCGCGTAGAGGTCCTCGAGGAACTTCTCCGGCGGCAGCGGCAGCCACGCGGTGTTGAGCAGGACACGGGCGTCGTACGAGCTGCGGATGTCCTCGCGCAGGACCTTCTCGTCGGCCTCGTCCACCGTCGTGCCGCGGGCGCGGAGCTGGTCGGCGAGCAGGCGGGTCATCGCGTCGAGGGCGATCTTGTTGAAGGTCACCCGGGCGACGTTGTGCGGCTTCCCGCGGTCCTGCGCCCGCTTGAGGGCGTCGGCGACGAGCTGCGGTGGCACCGTGAGCCGCTCCCCCTCGACGTCGAGCACGACCGACTCGGTCGGGACGACCTGGCGGGAGCGGACGGCACGGCGGAGCAGCGACGCCATCTGCGCCGAGCCCTTCACCGCGGCGACGTCCCCGTGGTCGTGCATCGTCGCGTGCACGCCCGGGTACAGCGACCCGAGCGAGGCCATCACCACGCCGGTCTCGCCGAGCGACGGCAGCACCTGCTCGATGTACGTCAGGAACGCCGGGGACGGCCCGACCATGAGCACGCCGGAGCCCCGGAGCCGGTCGCGGTGCGTGTACAGCAGGTACGCGGCGCGGTGCAGCGCCACGGCGGTCTTGCCCGTACCGGGGCCGCCCTGCACGATGAGGACGCCCTCGAGCGCGGAGCGGATGATGCGGTCCTGCTCGCCCTGGATCGTCGCGACGATGTCGGTCATCCGACCGGTGCGCTCGGCGGTGACCGCCGCGAGCAGCGCTCCCTCGCCCTGCAGGTGCGTGCGCTCGTCGTCGTACAGGGTCGCGTCGAAGACCTCGTCCTCGACGTTCACGACCGTGCGACCCTCGAGCGTCAGGTGGCGGCGGGCGCGCATGCCCATCGGGTGCGCTGCGGTCGCCTGGTAGAAGGCGCTCGCACCGGGGACGCGCCAGTCGAGCAGGAGCGGTCGGTGCTCGACGTCGCGGAGGCCGACGCGGCCGATGTACCGGAACGTGTCGTCGGGCGACTCCGGCTCGGACACCTCGAGCCGACCGAAGACCAGGCGGTCGCCGACGCGGTCGAGCGTGGCGATCGTGTCCTCGTACAGGCGTGCGTAGGCGTCACGCTCGCTGCGGCTCTGGTGGTTGCCGCCGACCGCCTGGCGGCGGGTCTCGGCGAGACGCTGCTCGGCCTCGGACGTCAGCTCGTCGAGACGGGTGAAGAGACCGTCGACGTAGCTACGTTCGCGGTCGGTCTCGGTCGGTTCGGACACACGCCACCCTTCGGGAAACAGGGGTGTCCAGTGTAGTCCCGCCGGGCGACCTCCGGGGGCGACGAGACGCACGGGCGACCGGGGGACGGACGGGAGGCGCGGTGTCGGCCGACACCCCTCCCTCGCAGGCTCGGTCGGCGCGCCCCGCGCGACGCTTCGCGTCGCCGCTCAGCGGGGCGCGCCCGTCCGTCCGTGGGGGCGGCAGCCCCTACATCTCCTCGTGCGTGTCCGGGTCGCCGTCCCAGAGACGCCCGCGCTCGAGCCCGGAGATCGCGCGGACCTCGTCGTCGGTCAGCGCGAAGCCGAAGACGTCGAGGTTCTCCCGCTGCCGGTCCGCGTCGCCAGACTTCGGCACCGGGACCGCGCCGAGCTGGACGTGCCAGCGCAGCACGACCTGGCCGGGCGTCACGCCGTGCGCGGCCGCCGCGTCGAGGACCGGCTGCTCGGTGAGCAGCTCGGACTGCTTCGCGAGCGGGCTCCAGCTCTCGGTGACGATGCCGTACTCGGCGTGCACCTTGCGGAGCTCGGCCTGCGGGAAGTACGGGTGCAGTTCCACCTGGTTCACCGCCGGGGCGACACCGGTGGCGTCGATGATCGCCTTCAGGTGCTCGGGCGTGAAGTTCGAGACGCCGATCGAGCGGACCTTGCCGCTGTCCCGGAGGTCGACGAAGGCCTTCCACGTGTCGACGAACTTCCCGACCGACGGGTTCGGCCAGTGGATGAGGTACAGGTCGACGCGGTCCAGCCCGAGGTTGCCGAGCGTCTCGTCGATCGAGCGGTGTGCCTCGTCGTAGCCGTGGTGCCGCCCGGGCAGCTTCGACGTGACGACGAGGTCCTCACGGTCGACCTCCGACTCGCGCACGGCGCGGCCGACGGCGTCCTCGTTGCCGTAGTTCAGCGCGGTGTCGAGCAGCCGGTAGCCGCTCGTGATCGCCGCGCCGACCGCTGCGGTGCCCTCGTCGCCGTTCAGCCCGTAGGTGCCGAGGCCGAGCTCCGGGAAGCGGTGGCCGTCGTTCAGCTCGATGGTGGGCGCGCCGACCTGCATCAGCGGACCCCGAGCAGGTCGATGATGAAGATGAGGGTCTTGCCGGAGAGGAAGTGCCCGCCGCCGGCCGGGCCGTAGGCGAGCTCCGGCGGGACGGTGAGCTTGCGGCGCCCGCCGACCTTCATTCCGGGGATGCCCTCCTGCCAGCCACGGACGAGTGCTGCGAGCGGGAAGTCGATCGGCTCGCCCCGGTTCCACGAGCTGTCGAACTCCTCGCCGGACTCGTACTCGACGCCGGCGTAGTGCACCTTGACGGTCGAGCCGGGCTGCGCGACGTCGCCGTCACCCTCGACGATGTCGGTGATCACGAGCTCGGTGGGGGCCGGGCCCTCGGGGGCGTCGAACTCGGGCTTGCTGTTGAGGTCAGTCATGGCGTCAGTCAACCAGCTGGGGTGTGGTGGCTCCCCCGGCGGCGCGGGTGTCTCGCTCCCCGCGAACGGGCGCGATCCGTCACGCTCAGCGGACGAACGCGACACACTCCGCCCGCTCGCGTCGCCGGAGCCCGCAGATTCCGCCCGCTCGGGGCGGCGCAGGCCGCAGAATGGTTCCACCGTGACACGACCTGACACCGAACCCCGCCGCCGCCTGCTCGCCGACCTCACCCCGCTCCGCCGCTCCCCCGCGTTCGCGCGGCTCTGGGCCGGCACGGCGATCGCCGGCATCGGCACGCAGATGACCACCGTCGCGGTCGGCCTCGAGGTGTACGAGATCACCCGCTCGACCTTCGCGGTCGCGCTCGTCGGCGTGATCGCCCTCGTCCCGATGATCGTCGCCGGGCTCTACGGCGGGATGCTCGCGGACGCCTTCGACCGGCGGCTCGTGGCCCTCGTGTCCGCGATCATCGCCTGGGCCGCGGTCGCGCTCATCGCCACGCACGCCTGGCTCGGGCTGCACAGCGTGGCGCTCCTCTACGTGCTCGCGACCGTCAACGCCGTCGCCGCGACGGTGAGCAACGCCTCGCGTTCGGCGATCGTCCCCCGGCTCGTCGGGACGGACCTGCTCCCGGCGGCGAGCGCCCTCGGTGGCATCGCGTCCGGGTTCCAGGTGACGGTGGGCCCGGCGATCGCCGGTGTCCTCATCGCGAGCGTCGGCTTCGCACCGACCTACACGATCGACGTCGTGCTCTTCACGTTCGCCTTCCTCGGCGTCTTCACCCTCCCCCGGATGGCGGCGGAGCACGACGCCCTCCGCCCCGGGCTGCGCTCCCTGGTCGAGGGTGCGCGGTTCCTCCGGCGGTCCCGCAACATCACGATGACGTTCGTGCTCGACATCGTCGCGATGACGTTCGGCCAGCCGCGCGTGCTCTTCCCGGCGATCGGGGCGCTGGTCATCGGCGGCGGGTCGATCACGGTCGGCACCCTGACCGCCGCCTACGCCGTCGGCGCGCTGCTGTCGAGCGTGTTCTCCGGCCCGCTCGGGCACGTGCGACGCCAGGGCGAGGCCGTCGGCTGGGCGATCACGGCGTACGGCGCGGCGATCGCGGCGTTCGGCGTCGTCATCGCGGTGGCGCACCTGCTCGGCGGTCGGTCCGGCGAGGCCTTCGGCGTCGAGATCCTGCCCGCACTCGGACTCGCGGCGCTGTTCCTCGCGGCGGCGGGCGGCGCGGACAACGTCAGCTCGGTGTTCCGGAACACGATCCTGCAGGCGGCCTCGCCCGACGGGATGCGCGGACGGCTGCAGGGCATCTTCATCGTGGTCGTGACCGGCGGCCCGCGCCTCGGCGACCTGTACGCCGGGCTCGTCGTCGCGGCCGGCATCGCGTACCCGCCGATCATCGGCGGCGTGCTCATCATCGGACTCGTGGCACTGCTGCTCCGGCTGGTGCCCTCCTTCCGCCGGTACGACGCACTCGACCCGCACGCGAACTGACCGGCGGGTGCCGGCCCCGTCAGGTCCGAGACTCGGCCTGGCGGACGAGGCTCGCGCGCGGGAACGGCAGATCTGTCCGCGGGGCCGAGTCTCGTGCAGCTGCCCGAGGACGGGAGGCGCGTGGCGGTGCCGCACCGCGCCTCCCGGCCGTCGTGGGGTCGGGTACGGTACATCGCATGCCCGACAGCGCCTCGCGCGACCTGCAGCGGACCGGCGTCCGCGCGGTCGTCCGGCGCACCTACCACTCGGTGATCCGCCACCGCGTCGTGGACGCCGCGGCCTCCCTGACGTTCTTCGCCCTGCTGACCGTGTTCCCCGCGGCGCTCGCCGTGGTGTCGGCCCTGTCCGTCGTGGACCGGCAGGGCGACAGCCTGAACGACATCATCCAGGTGCTGGGCTTCATCGTCCGCCCCGAGACCGCGCAGCACCTCGAGGGGCCGCTGCGCCAGCTGCTGACGCTCGACAACCCGTGGGTGGGCTTCTCGATCGGGCTCGTCCTGACGCTGTGGTCGCTCTCCGGGTACGCCACGGCGTTCGGACGGGCGATGAACACCGCCTACGAGGTCGAGGAGGGCCGGCGGATCTGGAAGTTCCGCAGCATGATGCTCCTCGTCACGTTGCTCGTGATGGTCGGCGGGGCGATCGCGATCGTCATCCTGCTCGGCACCCCGACGATCTCGGCAGCGATCGTCCGGCAGCTGGGGTGGGCGCCGTGGATCGACGACCTGTGGAACGTGGCGAAGTGGCCCGTGCTCGCCGTCGTCCTCGTGGTGATGGTGGCGGTCCTCTACTACGCGACGCCGAACGTGAAGACCCCGCAGCTGCGGTGGGTGTCGGCCGGAGCGGCGTTCGCGATCGTCACCTGGGCGGTGGCGACCCTCGGCTTCTCGATCTACGTCGAGACGGTCGGCGGCAGCGGGAACCGGGCCTACGGGTGGCTCGGTGGCGCGATCCTGCTGCTCGTGTACCTGTACATCTCGAACTTCGTGCTCGTCGTCGGCGGGGAGCTCGACTCCGAGGTCATCCGGATGCGCCAGCTCCTCGCGGGCATCGAGGCTGACGAGTCGATCCGACTGCCACTCCGCGACGTCACGCGGAACTTCACGCTCGCACGCTGGCGCGACCAGGACATCGCTGCGGCGCACCGGGTCCGGCTCGCCGCGCAGCAGCGTGCCGAGGACGAGCACGAGGAGCCCTCGCCGCCCGAGGAGCACCTGCGCGCGATGTCGCACCAGGTGCGGGTCGGCGAGCCCCCGCTGCCCTAGGCTCCAGCGCTCGCGCGGCGCTCCGCACGACGCAACGTCGGCGACGCCTCGCAACGCTGTACCGCTGCGCAGTGCCGCCGAGGTTGCGTCCCGCGGGACGGGGTCAGCGCTCGCGCGCGACCCGCTCCGCCTCGGCGTCCAACATCTCCTCGGTGACGATCGGGATCGCCCCCGTCGCGAGCTCGATGCCCGACAACCGTGCCGGCGACAGGACCCGCTGCACCTGGTCCTCGTCCATCAGCCCCGCCGCCGTGACGAGCGTCGCGATCGGCGTCGAGGTCGTCAACGCGGTGTGCGCGATCGACGCCGCGGCCGCGTAGCCGATGTAGGGCGTCAGCGCGGTGACGACGCCGACGTTGGTGTCCACCTGCGCGGCGAGCTTGGCCTCGTTCGCCTCGATGCCCGTGACGCAGTTCACCCGGAGCGTGGCGCACCCGCTCGCCATCCACTGCAGCGATTGCAGGATCGAGTGGGTGATGATCGGCTCGAAGGCGTTGAGCTGCAGCTGCCCGCCCTCGGCGGCCATCGTCACCGTGGTGTCGGCACCGGCGACGGCGAACGCGATCTGGTTCACGACCTCCGGGATCACCGGGTTGACCTTGCCCGGCATGATCGACGACCCCGCCTGGCGTGCGGGCAGCGTGATCTCGCCGAGCCCCGCCTGCGGCCCCGACGCGAGCAACCGCAGGTCGTTGCAGATCTTCGACAGCTTGGCCGCACTGCGCTTCACCGTGCCGGACAGCGTCATGAAGGCACCGGCGTCACTCGTCGCCTCGATCAGGTCGGGTGCGGTGACGATGTCGAGCCCGCTCGCGACCTGCAGCTGCCGACGGACCTCGTCGCGGTACTGCGGGTCCGCGGTGATGCCCGTGCCGATGGCCGTCGCCCCGAGGTTCGTCTCCGCGAGCAGCGGCGAGACCGTGCGGAGGAGCAGGACGTCCTCCTGGATGGTGTGCGCGAACCCGGTGAACTCCTGCCCGAGGGTCATCGGCACGGCGTCCTGCAGCTGCGTGCGCCCGACCTTCAGGACGTCCTGGAACGCCCGGCCGCGCTCGGCGAACGCGTCGGAGAGCAGTTCGAGCTGCTCGGTGAGCCGCCGCACCCCCAGGATCATCGCCAGCTTGATGCTCGTCGGGTAGGTGTCGTTCGTCGACTGGCTGCGGTTCACGTGGTCGATCGGGTGCAGGTACGCGTAGTCGCCCTTCTCACGCCCGAGGATCTCGAGGGCGCGGTTGGCGAGCACCTCGTTCGTGTTCATGTTCGTCGACGTCCCCGCGCCGCCCTGCACGACGTCGACGACGAACTGGTCGCGGAGGCTCCCGTCGCGGACCTCCTGCGCCGCCTGGTCGATGGCGTCGGCACGCTCGGCGTCGAGCACGCCGATGGCCTTGTTCGCCCGCGCGGCGGCCTGCTTCACGGTCGCGAGCGCCTCGATGAGGTCCGGGTACACGGCGATCGGCACCGACGTGATCGGGAAGTTCTCGAGCGCCCGGAGGGTGTTGATGCCCCAGTACGCGTCGGCGGGGACCTCGAGGGATCCCAGCGAGTCGGTCTCGGTCCTGGTGCGCGCTGCTTCGTTGCCGGTCACCCTGTCGAGGCTAGCCCGTCCGGCCGGTCGGGTCCGGCAGGTGGGCGCGCGTGGTGACCGTCGACGGACGGGAGGCCCGTGGCGGCGTCGCCACGGGCCTCCCGTCCGTCAGGTGGACGTGACCCGTCAGTGGAACTGCGGGACGATCAGGTAGATGCCGTAGAGCACGGCCAGGCCGGAGACGGCGAAGCACGCGACGGCGAGCGCGCGGAACGCGCGGACGCCGGGCTGGACGGTGCCGGGCTGGGGGAAGCCGGCAGTGGCGGGGCCGACGGTGCCGTCGTCCTTCACGGTGTACTTGCCGGCGCGCGTGTCGGCGGCGCTCCAGAGGCGCAGGCCGATCGAGTAGACGAGGACCACGAAGCACGCGGAGACGACCGCGACGATCGCCACGGTGAGGAATGCGAACCAGTCGATGCCCATCAGCGGCGCCCTCCGCCCAGGGATGCGAAGCTGCGCGAGTCAGTGGCGATGCCCATCAGCGGCGCCCTCCGTTCCGTCCGGCCATGCGGCGCAGGGTGCGCTCACGGCTGAGCTCGGCGCGCCGCTCGGCGACCTGGGCGGCACGCTTCTTGCGCTGCATGTCGCGGAGCTCCTTGCGGGTGAAGACCGCGTTGGCGGCCACGTCCACCTCGATCGCGGCGGCCTGGTCGTGCGGCTTCCGCAGCGACCAGAGGTAGAGCCCGAGGATGACGGCTGCGCCGACGACCGCGTCGATGACGAGTCCCCCGACACCGAGCCGGGCGATGCCGGACGCGATCGCGCCGACGGCTGCGGCGGCCGGCAGCGTGATGAACCATGCGACGACGATCTTGCCCGCCGTCGACCACTGGATCTTCGAGCCACGACGGCCGAGCCCGGCGCCGATGATCGAGCCCGACGACACCTGCGTGGTCGAGAGCGCGAAGCCGAGGTGGCTCGACGCGAGGATGGTGGCTGCGGTGGACGCCTCGGCGGCGAAGCCCTGGGTGGCGCGGATCTCGGTCAGACCCGACCCGAGGGTGCGGATGATGCGCCAACCACCGGTGTACGTGCCGAGTGCGATCGCGAGCGCACACGCGACGACGACCCAGAACTGCACGCCCTGGTTCGCCGACTGCGCGCCCGAGGCGATCAGCGTCAGCGTGATCACGCCCATCGTCTTCTGCGCGTCGTTCGTGCCGTGCGCGAGGGAGACCATCGAGCTCGTGAACACCTGGCCGATGCGGAAGCCGCCGCGCTCGTTCGGGAAGACCGGACGACGGGTCACGCGGTAGGCGATGCGCGTGGCGAGGAGCGAGACCAGCGCGGCGATCACCGGCGACAGGAACGCGGGGATGATCACGACGGTCAGCAGCGCGGCGTAGTTCACGGAGTCGAAGCCGGCTCCGACGATCGCGGCACCGATGAGCCCGCCGAACAGCGCGTGCGAGGACGACGACGGCAGACCGCGCAGCCACGTGATCATGTTCCAGACGACCGCGCCGATCAGGCCCGCGAAGATCATCTCCGGGGTGATCGCGACGCCACCGGGGCCCTCGTTGATCAGGCCGTGCGAGATCGACGTCGCGACGGCGGTGCTGAGGAACGCACCGACGAGGTTGAGCACCGCGGCGACCGTGACGGCCACCTTGGGCTTCATGGCACCGGTGGCGATCGGTGTCGCCATCGCGTTGGCGGTGTCGTGAAAACCGTTTGTGAAGTCGAAGAAGAGGGCCAACGCGATGACCAGGACGACTATGAGTGTGATGTCCACCGCGGGCAAGTGTCGCAGCCGATCGGCTCCGGGGCAAACCCTGTCGTCCGCCGCCGCGCCACCCGACCTGCGGGATCGTTCAGCCTGCGAATCATGTCGATGGGAGAATGGACCCCATGGACACCGCGGAACTCCTCATCCTGTTGATCGGTTCACTCGCGGTGACCGGCTTCGCGCGGGCCAAGGGGCTGCCCGCGCCGCTGCTCGTCACGGCCGTGGCGCTCGCGGTGTCGTTCCTGCCGGGCCTGCCGGAGATCGAGATCGACTCCGAGGTGATCCTCACCGTCGTCCTGCCGCCGCTGCTCTACTCCGCCGCCCTCGACGTGTCGTGGCAGAGCTTCCGGCAGTCCATCAAGCAGATCCGCCGTCTCGGTATCTTCCTCGTGATCGTCACCGCGCTCGCGGTCGCCCTCGCCGCGTACATCATCATCCCGGACATGGACTGGCCCGCGGCGATCCTGCTCGGCGCCGTCGTCGCCCCGCCGGACGCGGTGTCCGCCGCGGCGATCGGCCGGAAGCTCGGACTCCCCCGCCGGGTGATGACGGTCCTGTCCGGCGAGAGCCTCATCAACGACGCCGCGTCCCTCACCCTCGTGCGGGTCTTCACGCTCATCGCGGCGGGGACGTCGCTGACGATCTGGCAGGACCTCGGCATCTTCGGGCTCGCGATCGGTGTCGGCCTGGCGGTGGGCATCGTCCTCGGCGTCGCCGTCCACTGGATCCGGATGCGCATCAACGACCCGGTCGTCGAGACGATCATGAGCATCCTGCTGCCCTTCGTCGCGTACGTCCTCGCCGAGCACCTCTCCGGCTCCGGGGTCATCGCCGTGGTCACCGCGGGGCTGTACATCGGCTACAACTCGCCGAAGGAGGGCTACGCGACCCGGCTGCAGGAGCGCCCGCTGTGGACGAGTGCGGACGTGATCCTCGAGGGGTTCGTCTTCGCCCTCATCGGCCTGCAGCTCAAGACCGTCGTCCAGGACCTCGTCGAGAGCGACCGCAGCCTGACGCAGACCCTCACCGCGGCGGCCGTCGTCCTGGTCGTCGTGATCCTCGTGCGACCGCTCTTCGTGTTCGAGTCGTACGCGCGCAACCGCTTCAACGGCCGGTGGCTGCGGCCGTTGCGTGTCCGACTGTCCCGCGGTCACCCGTCCCTGCGCTGGCTGCGCGGCTCCGCCGAACCGAAGCTGAACTGGCGGGAGCTCACCGTCATCTCGTGGACCGGCATGCGCGGTGTGGTGACCCTCGCCGCGGCGGTCTCCGTCGTCGGCAACTCGGTCGACGTCAAGGCGCAGGACACCATCTTCGTGATCGCCTTCGTGGTCACCGTCGGCACGCTCCTGCTCCAGGGGCTGACCCTGCCGTTCGTGATCCGGGCGCTGAAGGTGCAGGACCCGGCCGAGGGCGAGGCGGACGTCCGGAGCGAGATGCGCCTCAACCAGCGCACCACCGAGGCCGCGATCGCCCTGCTCGAACGGAGGCGACCGGCGTGGGCCGAGCAGTACGGCGCCGAGGCATCGGACAGCGTCGTGAACCGACTGAAGGCCCGCCTCGAACGACAGGCCGAGACGTTCCGCCGCGACGCCGAGGAAGAGGAGGTCGAGGACCGGAACGCTCCGCTGCGACTCCGCGGCGCCCAGATCCAGGACATCCGCCGCGAACTGCTCGACCGTCGCCGCGAGATCGTGCTCGAGGAACGCGAGAAGGGCAACCTCGACGAGGAGGTCATGCGCCGCGTGCTCGTGACGCTCGACGCCGAGGAACTCGCGATGGACTCGGCCCAGGCCTCCCGCAGCCGGTCCTGACCCGGCGCTGCCGGTCCCGGGCCGCCGCAGCCGGTCCTGACCCGGCGCCGCCGGTCCCGGGCCGCCGCAGCCGGTCCTGCCCCGACAGCTCACGGGGCGCGGTGAGCACGCCCGGCGTACCGTGATGCTCCGACCAGCAGAAGGAGCAGAGCGCCGAGTGAGCGAGCCGCGGAACGACGTCCCCAGGAAGAGCGACCTCCCCGATCGTGACGGAGCGCCGCGGTCGTCCGCGCCGAAGCCCCGGCAGACCCGGCCCTCGACGCGGGGCGGTTCGCGGCCCCGTCGCGGTGCTCCCGTCGCCGGCAGCCGGAGCGCCGGCAGCCGTGCGGGGCGTGTGCGCCAGGCACCGGTGCCCGAGCCGCAGCGGATCAGCCGGTACCGCCGCTGGTACGGCACGCTCCACCCCTCGCTGCAGCTCATCGGGCTGCAGCTCTGGATGCCGCTGTTCTTCATCGTCGGCTTCTGCCTCTGCTACGTCTTCGCCTTCCACGCTCCCCACCCGCACGACGTCCCCGTCGCCCTGGTCGGCAGCGATCCGACCCTCGTCGCCGCCGTCGGCAAGGCCCTGCCCGGTGAGTACGTGTTCCACACGTACGAGTCGCTGGCCCGCGCGAAGCAGGACGTCCTGGCCGGCACGATGGCCGTCGCGTACGACCCTTCGGCGAACGAGGTCTTCAAGGCGAGCGCCCACCAGTTCCAGGTCGCCTCGCTCGTCCCCGCGACGCTGACCAGCGTGCTCACCGGGATCGGAGTCGCCGCCCCGACCGTCACCGAGCTCGCACCGCTGCCCGCGTACGACGAGTACGGCACCGTCGCGATGTACGTCATGCTCGCCTGGTGCATCGGCGGCTACATGGTCGCGATGTTCATCGGCATCATGGGCGGTCCGCTGCGGCACCGCACCCGCATGACGGTGATCGTCGTCGGCGGCCTCGTGATCTCCCTGATCACGAACACGCTCGCCGGCCCGGTCGTCGGCGCGATCCACGGGCACTGGATCGGACTCGTCCTCATCGCCTGGGGCTGGATCGTCGCGATCGGTCTCGCCGTCAACGGCCTGAGCTACTTCGTCGGCCGGTTCATCGCCGCGCCCGCGATGATCTGCTTCGTCTTCCTGTCGATGCCCTCCTCCGGCGGCGCGTACCCGAAGTGGTTCATGCCGGAGCCCTTCGCGTGGCTCAACCACGTCGTGGTCGGCTCGAGCATGGTCGACATGATCAAGCACGAGATCTACGGCGTCGGCCCCGGCTTCGGCCGCGGGCTGGTCACGATGGGCTGCTACGCCGCCGCCGGGCTCGTGCTGATGTTCTTCGGCAAGCAGTGGTGGGAGCGTCGTCGCATCGCGGCGATCGTGAACAACCGCACGACGATGTTCCAGGACGCGCAGACCGCGAACCGCGAGTTCCTCGGGAAGCAGCGGGACGCCGAGCTCGAGCGCCACGGACTGACCTCGACCGAGACCGGCACGCTGAGCGTCCTGCGCGACGACGACTGGGAGGACGAGCGTGTCGCCGGCGACGTCTTCACCGGCGGTCGCGACGGGCTCGAGCAGGAGACCACCCCGACCGGACGCATCCCCGTGGTGCGGCAGGCGGACCGGTCCGGCCCGGCCCGACCGGGAGGCTCGTCCAGCGGCCCCCGCACCCGTCCCGTCCCCCGCGTGGACGCGTCCGGTCGCCGCCCGGCCCCGGCGGGATCGCGCACGACGCGGACCGGCGCGCCCGACGAGCGCCAGCACGGGCGGCACGTCGAGCGCTGACGCGCGCACGCTCGGCCGCTCCCCGGAGCGCGCGTATCCTGTTCCGCATGCACCCGCGCACCGCCTGGCACCGCGTCCTCGTCACCGCCGTCGTGGCGTTCCTCGTGCTCGCGGCAGCGCTCTACGCCGCGAGCGTGTTCCTCGCCCCCGCCGACGGCCGGAACACCGCCGGGCTGTTCGTCGGCTGGGCGATGTTCGCGGTCCTCGGGGCGATCGCGGCGGGCATCGTCGACTTCTTCGTCCGCCCGCTCGGTGGTCGCAGCGGGGACGCCGACGTCCTCGCCGCCGCGGAGGAGGCGCGCACCGGCAGCACCCGCGTCCAGCAGGGTCGTGCGGGCGCCCGCTAGACGCCTTCGCCGCTGAAGCCCGAGACGGTCGCGTTGTCCTCCGCGAAGGTGAAGCGCGCCGTGACGCTCCCGCCGGCCAGCACGCCCGGCAACCAGTAGCGCGCGTCGTCCCACATCGCGTCGTAGGGCACCGCGTCGACGGGGACCCACCGCGGCTCCAGCTCGTCGCTGCCCGACGGGGTCCCCTGCCAGCGGCGGCAGACGAAGACGTCCGAGCGCTGCGACCAGGACGGTCGGAACGGGAACCGGTAGTCCAACGTGCCACGCGCCTCCAGGTCGTCCGACTCGAGCCGCAGACCGACCTCCTCCGCCACCTCGCGCACCGCTGCCGCCACCGGCGGCTCCCCCGGCTCGCGCTTGCCGCCCGGACCGACGAGGCGCCCGGCCCCGAGCCCCCGACGCTTCTCGCCGAGCAGCACCTCGGGGCCGTCGGGACCGTCACGGAGCAGGTAGACGACCACGACCGGGGCGTGCTGGGACTTCGTCTCGTCGCGTTCGGTCACGGTCCCCAGTCTGGCGGACGTGTCCGGTGGACGCTCCGCGCTGGCGTACGATCGCTGGCATGGCAGGCGTGCTGCGGGGGCACCATGGCTGAGCCCCGCAGGACCGGGCGCAGCCTCGAAGTGCTGCGCGCCGAGGCCGCCGAGGAGATCTCGATGATCGTCGAGCACCGCAGCCGTGCAGGCGAGGACCCGTGGGAGTTCATGCCGACGCTCCCGACCGTCGACGAGCAGGTCGTGCTCATCCTCCGCGCCGATGCCGTCGAGCTCGACGCCGCGATCGGGCAGCGCAGCGTGCACTGGGCGGGCCACCCGGCCTCCGGGCAGGGCACCGAGCTCGGCGAGGAGTACCACCGGCTCCGCCGGATCGCCCTGCAGCACCCCGAGCTGACGCCGGCGGTGTGGAAGCTCATGGGCGCGCTCCCCGGGCGCGACTGACGACCACCGACCCGGTGCTGCGGTTGGATGGTGGCATGACCGACACCGTCCTCGCCGTCCTCAACCAGCCCTCGCGCGACGCCGCCCCGCACGACCCCGAGGCCGACGCGTACACGTGGGCGAAGCCGCTCGAGGAGCACCTGCAGGTGCAGGACCTCGGGGCGATCCGCGGCGACGGGGTGTTCGAGACCATCACGGTGGTCGACGGGCGGCCGCAGGCGCTCGAACCGCACCTCGCCCGCTTCGTGCGGTCCGCGGCGATGCTCGACCTGCCCACGCCGGACGTCGACGCGTGGCGCCAGGCGATCGAGGCGGTGTGCGCCCGGCTCGACCCGGTGCACGAGGCCTTCGCGAAGACCGTCATGACCCGCGGCGTCGAGGGCTCGGGTCGACCGACCGGCTGGGTCTACGCGGCACCGTCCGGCGACCAGACGCCCGCGCGGACGGCGGGCATCGCCGTCGTGACGCTCGACCGCGGCTACCGGCACGACGTCGAGCGGACCTCGCCGTGGTTGCTGCAGGGCGCGAAGACACTGTCGTACGCGGTGAACATGGCGGCGCTCCGCGAGGCCGAGCGCCACGGAGCGGACGACGCGCTCTTCGTCTCGACGGACGGGTACGTGCTCGAGGGCACCCGCGCGAACCTGGTGATGTCCGTCGACGGCAGGTTCGTGACGCCGCGGACCGACATCGGCATCCTGGCGGGGACGACGCAGGCCGACGTCTTCCGGTTCGCCGAGGGCGAGGGCATCGCGACCTCGTACGAGCTCGTCACGCTGGCCGACCTGGAGGCCGCCGACGCCCTGTGGCTGCTGTCGAGCGTCCGCCAGGCGGCACCGATCCGGTCCGTGAACGGCGTCGCGCGGGAGATGGACCTGCCGATGACCGAGCGCATCAACGACTTCCTGCTGTCCCGCGACGCCTGACGCTCGGCGCCCCCTTCGCGGAACGCAACGTCGGCGGTTGCGCGCAGCGGTACGGCGTTGCGAGCAACCGCCGAGGTTGCGTCTTGCGGACGGGAGGACCGTGGCGGGGCCGCCACGAGCCTCCAGACCGTCATCCGGTCACCAGCGCGGCGTGGTGACGCCCGTCCCGTCGGCCCACTCGTACACGGACGCGCCCTCGATCCAGACGCGCGTCGCGCGGCTGGTCGCGGCCAGCGGGTCGCCGTCCCACAGGACGAGGTCGGCGTCGAAGCCCGGTGCGATGCGGCCGACACGGTCCCCGAAGCCGAGGAAGGCCGCGGGGTTGGTGGTGAGGGCCTCGAGCGCGGTCTGCCAGGGCAGGCCCTCCTTGACGGCCGCCGTGGCCTGGTCGACCAGCATCGCGATCGGCACGACCGGGGCGTCGGTGGTGATGGCCACGCGGACACCGGCGGCGGCGAGCGCCACGACGTTCGGGATGCCGCGGTCGCGGAGTTCGACCTTCGAGCGGCTCGTGAACAGCGGGCCGTAGATCACCGGGACGTCGCGCTCGGCGAGCAGGTCGGCGATCTTGTGCGCCTCGGTGCCGTGGTTGACGACGAGCCGGTACCCGAACTCGTCGGCCAGGCGGAGCGCGGTCGCGAGGTCGTCGTGCCGGTGGACGTGCTGGTCCCACGCGAGCTCGCCGTCGAGCACCCGGACGAGCGTCTCGTTCGTCAGGTCGCGGGTGAACGGCTCCCCCTTCGCGGCGGCGGCCGCACGGGCGGCGCGGTAGTCCTGCGCGGCGACGAACGCCTCGCGGACGACCTTCGCCACGCCGAGGCGCGTCGACGGCGTCCTCCCCTTGTCGCCGTACACGCGCTTCGGGTTCTCGCCGAGGGCGCTCTTGACGCTGACGGCGTCGGAGATGAGCTGCTCGTCGATCGTGCGACCACCCCAGGTCTTGATCGCGACGGTCTGCCCGCCGATCGGGTTGCCCGAACCGGGCTTCACGACGATGCTCGTGATGCCGCCGGACAGTGCGTCGCGGAACCCCTCGTCGTCGATGTCCACGGCGTCGATCGCCCGCACCGCAGCCTGGTTCGGGTCGGTCATCTCGTTGGTGTCGTTGCCGGCCCAGCCGTTCGCCTCCTCGTGGATGCCGACGTGGCCGTGCGACTCGACGAACCCGGGGACGAGCCAGGCGCCGGCGGCGTCGACGACGGGGAGGCCGGGCGGCGGAGCCACGTCGGGGCCGACGGCGGTGATGCGGCCGTCCTCCACGACGACGGCACCCCCGTCGAAGGGCGGAGCGGTGACGGGGACGACGTGGGCCCCGGTGACGACGAACGAGTTGCGCATGCCACCACGGTACGGCGGAGCACCGTCGTCCCCGCGACATACCGATCCCTGGCGTCCGCGGTCGCGTCCGTCCTACCGTCTCGACACCGACGATCGACGCAGGAGGCTCCGTGTCCCGACCCCGACCACCCTGGCCCGCCCACGACACCGTCGTCCGGCCGTGGCGCAGCGCCACCCGCGGCGACCGGACCGTCCGGCAGACGGCGACCGTCACCGCTTCGGTCCCACCGTGCATCGCCGACGCGCACTGGGAGCCCGACGGAGCGACCGCGGCACTGCTCGACCGGAGCCTGACGGCGCTCCGGGCGCTCGACGAGGACGGCGGAGCCGGTCCCCTGCACCGGCTGCTCACCCGGACCGAGGCGGTCGCGACCTCGCGCATCGAGCACGAGGACGCCACGGCCGAGGACGTCGCCCGGGCGCTGGTGGGCGTGCGCGCGAACACGAGCGCCTCGGTGATGGTGCAGGCCGGGGACGCCCTCGAGCGCCTGGTGCGGGCAGCCGGAGCCGGACACCTCGACGAGACCGCGCTCCTCGACGCCCACCGTGGTCTGCTGCGCGGCGACCCCGTGGACGGCCCGCACGCGGGTCGCTACCGCACCGTGCAGAACTGGATCGGGGGCGGGCGCACACCACGGGACGCCGACCACGTCCCACCGCCGCCCGAGTTCGTCCCGTCGCTCATGGCCGACCTGTTCGCGTTCCTCGCGCGCGACGACCTGCACCCCGTGGCCCAGGCGGCGATCGCACACGCGCAGTTCGAGTCGATCCACCCGTTCACCGACGGCAACGGACGGACCGGTCGCGCGCTCGTCGCGGCGGTCCTGCGGCACCGGGGTGCGACGCGGACCGCGAGTCCACCCGTCTCGTCCGTCCTGGTCGCCGAGCGCACCCGGTACTTCCAGCACCTGACGCAGTACCGCGAGGGACACGTCGACGCGTGGGTGCGCGACGTCGCGATCGCCGTGGGCGCGGGGTCGGACGAGGCGCTCGTGACGGGGCTGCTGCTCGACGAGGTCGCCGCGGACCGTGCGGCGACGACCTGCGCCGCCGGCCCGCACGCGGTGCTCGGGCGGGCGCTCGACCAGGACGCCGTCCTGACGGAGGACCACGCGGAGGAGCTCCTCCGCCGCGCGATCGCGCGGGGCGACGTCTCGGGGACGGCCGAGACGCTGCTCGAGACGACGGTCACCGACCTGTGCCGCGCCGGGGTCCTCCGACCGGTGACCGCCCGTCGCCGTCGCCGTGCGTGGATCGCGCCCGCGGTGGCGGCCGAACTCGACGCCTTCGCCGAGCGCGTTCGAGCAGGTGTCGAGGCCCGGGCGCATAGGGTGGCGTGGTGAGCAGTGAGCACGCCCAGGCCACCCCGCCGACCGCCGCGAAGCGGCCCGTCACGCGGATCCACCACGGCATCGAGTTCGTCGACGACTACGAGTGGATGCGGGACAAGGAGTCACCGGAGACCCTCGCCCACCTCGAGGCCGAGAACGCCTGGACCGAGGCGCAGACCGAGCACCTGACCGGCCTCCGCGACCGCATCTTCGCCGAGGTCAAGAACCGCGTGCAGGAGACGGACCTCTCCGTCCCGGTGCGCATGGGCGACTGGTGGTACTTCACGCGGACGGCCGAGGGCAGCCAGTACGGGGTGCACTGCCGCGCACCGATCACCGGCCCGGACGACTGGACGCCGCCCGCGGTCGACGAGGGTGCGGCGTCCCTGCCCGGGGAGCAGGTCGTCCTCGACGGCAACGCCCTGGCCGAGGGGCACGACTTCTTCTCGCTCGGCAGCTACGACATCAGCGACGACGGGACCCGTCTCCTGTACGGCGTCGACGTCGAGGGCGACGAGCGCTACACGCTGCACGTACGCGACCTCACGACGGGCACCGACCTCGGCGACGAGATCCCGGACACCGGCTCGGGCGCGACCTTCGACCCGTCCGGGCGCTACGTGTTCTACCCGACCGTCGACGAGTCCTGGCGTCCGGACCGCATCTGGCGGCACACCGTCGGCAGCGCCACCGGCGACGACGTCGTCGTGTTCGAGGAGTCCGACGACCGCTACTGGGTCGGCGTCGGCGTGACCCGCTCGTCGCAGTACATCGTCATCGAGCTCGGCTCCAAGATCACGTCCGAGGCACTGGTGCTCGACGCCGCCGACCCGACCGGCGAGTTCCGGGTCGTGTGGCCGCGGCGCGAGGGGGTCGAGTACGAGATCGAGCACGCCATCGTCGGCGGGAGCGACCGCTTCCTGGTGCTGCACAACGACGGCGCCGAGAACTTCGAACTCGTCGACGTCCCCGCCGACGACCCCACCTCGGAGCACGACCGCCGCGTCGTCGTCGCGCACCACACCGAGCGCCGCATCGAGTCCGTCGACGCCTTCGCCGGGCACCTGGCGCTCGAGTACCGGGCCGAGGCGCTCCCCCGCGTCGCCGTCATCCCGATCGAGGGCGACGGCTACGGCGACGCGCACGAGGTCCCCTTCGACGAGGCACTCTTCTCGGCAGGGCTCGGCGGCAACCCCGAGTGGGAGCAGCCGACCCTGCGAATCGGGTACACGTCGTTCGTCACCCCGTCCGAGGTCAGCGACCTCGACCTGGCGACCGGCGAGGTCACGGTGCTCAAGCGACAGCCGGTCCTCGGCGGCTACGACCCGGCTGACTACGTGCAGGAGCGTGACTGGGCGACGGCACCGGACGGCACGCAGGTGCCGATCTCGCTCGTCTGGCGCCGCGACGCGGTGGACGCCGACGACCCGGCACCGCTGCACCTCTACGGGTACGGCTCCTACGAGCACTCCATCGACCCGGGCTTCAGCGTCATGCGCCTGTCCCTGCTCGACCGCGGCGTCGTCTTCGCGGTCGCCCACGTGCGGGGCGGCGGCGAGATGGGGCGGCACTGGTACGAGGACGGCAAGACGCTGACGAAGAAGAACACGTTCACCGACTTCGTCGCGGTCGCCGAGCACCTGATCGAGAGCGGTCGGACGAGCGCCGACCGCCTCGTCGCCGAGGGCGGCAGCGCCGGTGGCCTGCTCATGGGCGCCGTCGCGAACCTGGCGCCGGAGCGCTTCGCCGGCATCCTGGCCGCCGTCCCGTTCGTCGACGCGCTCACGAGCATCCTCGACCCGGACCTGCCGCTCACGGTGATCGAGTGGGACGAGTGGGGCGACCCGCTGCACGATGCCGAGGTCTACCGGTACATGAGCGAGTACTCGCCGTACGAGAACGTGCGCGACGACGTGCAGTACCCACGGATCCTCGCCGTGACGTCGATCAACGACACCCGTGTGCTCTACGTCGAACCGGCGAAGTGGACCGCGAAGCTGCGCGAGGTCGGGGCGCCGGTCCTGCTGAAGACCGAGATGGCCGCGGGGCACGGCGGCGTGAGCGGCCGGTACGACTCGTGGCGCGAGCGCGCGTTCGAGCTCGCCTGGTTGCTCGAGGTGCTCGGCCTGGCCGACGTGAACCCCGCGGCGGCCTCAGCGGAGCCGATCGCCGCCGGCTGAGCGGCGCCGCTGCCGATCGTCCCGCGGGAGCAACAGGACTCCACCGGAGTTCGGTGGAGTCCTGTCGCTCCCACGGAATGCTGCGCGACGCAGCGCGCCGAGCCGCGTCAGACGCGGTTGAGTGCCTGCACGGCCTGGTCGTACGAGTCCTCGGCGAGCCGCACGCGGTCCCCCGCGAGCACGCCGTACCCGAACGTCCCCTCACCACCACGCTCGGCGATGCCGGAGTGCACCCGGAGCACGTCGAGGGCGTGCAGGGAGCGCACCCGCTCGGTCAGCACGTCCGCGGCGTCCCCGATGCGCTTCCACAGCGCGTGCGGGAAGGCGTCGTCCCCGAGCACGTCCATCGCCGCCCGGGCGCGGGTCGCAGCGCGCCAGGCGGTCTCGGTCGCCGCACGGTCGGCGGCTTCACGGTCGACAGGGCCGACGCTCTCGTCGTCGTCCCCGACCGCGTTCCGGACCAGGTCACGGACGCGTGGCTTCTCGACCGCCGAGACGTCCTGTGCGACGTGCTTCGGCGACCGGAGCGCCCACGCCGTCGGCGCCGGACGCTCGACGGCGTCGTCGAGGGCGTCGAGGAGTTCGAGGTAGCGCTCGGAGTGCAGGAAGGCCGTGACCTCGCCGACCGCGACAGCACGGCGCTCGCGGGTGGCGGCGAGCACCCGCTCCCGGGTCATCGCGTCGACGAGCAGGTCCTGTGCCGGCGTCGATGCGTGGGGCAGACGCTCCACGAGGTAATCGGCCAGCGCAGCGCGCGCCGTCACGGCGGCGAGGGCGTCCGCGGCCTCGGCTGCTCGGTCGGTCGCCGGGGTCGCCGGGAACGCAGGACGGTACGAGCCGAGCACGGCGGCGATGTCGAGGGAGGTCCTCGCCGTCTCACGGAGGTCCGTCTCCGCCCCGGCGCGCAGCTGTCCTTCGAGGGCGAGCAGGGTCGATCGCAGCTTGCGCAGGCGCTTCGTCAGTGCCCGCGCCGCGGTGTGCTTCTCCGGCTTCTCCGCCGTGCGGAGCCGGGCGGCGGGCGCGCCCTCCAGGCCGCGGGCGAGCTTCGAGGTGACCGCCGCGGGGTGCGCGTCGATGTCGGCGAAGCGACCGTCGAGTGCGGCGAAGAGCTCGTGCGCAACCTGTTCGTCGACGCCCTCGGCCACCTCGACCTCGACCTCACGCCAGGTGCGCGGGGTCGCGGGCGCGTGGTCGTCGAGGCGCTGGGCGACCACGCGGTCGTCGGCGAGTTCGGCGACCTGGTCGTCGTCCTCGTCGAGCAACCGCACGACCGCCCGCGTGGTGGTGATGCGGACGACGGGGCGCAGGCCGCGGCCCCGGCGCTCGGCGAACAGCGCGGCCAGGACCTCGTCGGGCACGGTGTCGGGATCGTCCGTCAGGGCGAAGTGCTGCTCGTGCCGGACGGTGTCCGACGCGGCACGCTTGATGTGCCATCCCGCGTCCGGGCCACCCGTCCGTCGGCGGACGGTCACCCGTGAGGCGACGAGGTCGTACCGCTCGGTGTCCCAGTAGGTGGCGTCGAGGCCGAACGGCTCCTGGCGCTCCGTCCGGGCGATGCTGCCGACGCCGATGAGGTCCGGCAGGTCGTCGCCCTCGGGCATGTCGTACGTACGCTCGATCTCGAGGTGGGTGTCCGTCACGCGGTCCTGTCTACCAGGGGTCACCGGGGTTCCCCGAACCGGCGGGGTTAGCCTGGGCACATGAGCGAGACAGTCACCCGCGACGCGTTCGTGCCCGAGGCCGGCGGCGTCACGATGTTCACGACGAGCTGGTGCGGCTACTGCGCCCGGCTGAAGAACCAGATGTCGAAGGCGGGCGTGCCGTTCCGCGAGGTCGACATCGAGCAGACCCCCGGCACCGCGGAGCTCGTCGCCGAGGTCAACGGCGGCAACCAGACCGTGCCGACGCTGGTCTTCCCGGACGGCAGCACCGCGACGAACCCGTCCCTGGCCGAGGTGCAGTCGCGCGTCTGACGCGAGGCGCCGCCGGCGCGCTGCACAACGAGAAGCGGGGGGGGGGGCGCCCGGGGGGGGGGGGGGGGGGGGCGGGGGGGGGGGGGGGGGGGGGGGGGGGGCCGCCCCCCCCGCCCGCCCCGGCCCCCCCCCCCCCCCCCCCGCGGGGGGCGGCCCCCCCCCCCCCCGCCCGGGCCCGCCGCCGCGGGCCC
>NZ_JBIVRJ010000008.1:0-34773 GCF_044755625.1 Curtobacterium sp. NPDC092190
CCCGGGGGGTTGGGGGGGGGGGGGTGGTGGGGGGGGGGGGGGGGGGGGGCGGCGCGGGGGGGGGGGGGGGGGGGGCGGCCCCCCCCGCGGGCGGGGGGGGGGGGGGCCCGGGGCCCCCCCGCCTCCAGTCCGTCACCTGGTCGCGACTACGGCGTGGGCATGCCGCCGTCGACGTGGAGCGTCTCGCCGACCACGTAGGACGACTCGCCGCTCGCCAGGAACACGAACGCCGGCGCGAGCTCGGCGGGCTGGCCCCAGCGGCCCAGGTAGGTCTGCTCACCGGCGGACGGGAGCGCCTCGGGCGGCTGGCCACCGGCCGGCTGCAGCGGGGTCCAGATCGGGCCGGGAGCGACGGCGTTGACGCGGATGCCCTTCGGTGCGAGCTGTGCCGCGAGCCCCTTGGCCATGTTGTTCACGGTCGCCTTCGTGGCGGCGTAGTGCACGAGGTGCGGTGACGGCGCGTACGCCTGGATCGACGTCGTGTTGATGATCGTCGAACCGGGCTGCATGTGCGGCACGGCCGCCTTCGTGATGCGGAAGGTCGCGTAGGCGTTCGTCTTGAAGGTCTCGTCGAACTCCTCGTCCGAGATCTTCGTGATGTCGTCGACGTTCTGCTGCTTGCCGGCGTTGTTCACGAGGATGTCGAGCCCGCCGAGGCCGTCGACGGTCTTCTGGACGAGCTCCTCGCAGAACGCCAGGTCCTTGATGTCACCGGGGATCGCGACGGCCTTGCGGCCCGCGTCCTCGATGAGGCCGACGATGCGGTCCGCGTCCTCCTGCTCCTCGGGCAGGTACACGATGGCGACGTCGGCACCCTCGCGGGCGTAGGCGATGGCGACGGCGGCGCCGATGCCCGAGTCGCCACCCGTGACGAGCGCCTTGCGGCCCTGCAGGCGGCCGGAGCCGCGGTAGGTGTCCTCACCGTGGTCGGCGGGCACGTTCTGCGCCATCTCCTCGTCGGTGCCGGCACCCTGCAGGTACTGCTCGTCCGGCTTCTTGTCGGCGTACATCTTCGTGGGGTCCTGCATCGCGTACTGGTCGAGACCCGCCTGGTCGTTCTGCTGCTCCGTCATGGCCTGGACGGTACGCACCGGGGTACCGCTGTCCGTCCAGCCGGGTGTCCCCCGCGACGCGTCCGTGACACATCCCCAAGATCACGAACACGTGACGACCGGGCTGCGATTCGGTAACACCTGTCGTCCTGTCCGGCTCCGGGCCGTACGGTCGACTGGTGACTTCCCGCACTCTGCTCGCGCTCGGCGCTGCCGTGCTCGCCTTCGCGGCCGGCACGGTCGGGTCCGATGCCCTGGCGGCGGGGGGCGTGGCACCGGCGGCGGCAGCGGAGGACCGCAGCGACGTCGCGGACATTGTCCAGCCACCGATCCGGGTCACCGACCGCGAACTGCGCCGGGTGGACACGGTCGAGCTCGACGCCGAGTCCCTGGTCCTCCGGCACGCCGACGACACCGTCGCGGACGTCCCCATGCGCGACGCGAGGTCGACCGTCTCGCTGCTCAACCGGCTGCTCGGTACCCCGTCGCGCACGCAGACCGCGGTCGGTGACGGCGGCGCGTGCTTCCCGGCGGGGACGACCTACACCTGGGGCGGGGCGGTCCGCGTCGCGGCGCTCCGTACGCCGTCCGCCGTCGGCAACGCGGTCGAGATCCGAGTCCTCAAGGACTCGGTACGGGGCCGGACCGGCGACCGTGTCGAGCTGACCGGTCCTGACGGGGTCCAGGTCGGCGACGACGTCGCGGACGAGATCGCGACGGCTCCGCGCTCCGACAAGGTGTCGTTCGGGTCCGGCGACTCCCGGGCGTGGCAGCTGCTGCTCGAGGCCGGTTGGGCTCCCGACGAGCGTCCGACCGGCGACGACCCCCGCGCGGAACACGACGACGCGACAGACGGTCCGACCCACGACACGGGCGAGGACGCGCAGGGCACGAACGGCGTCTCGGCGCTGACGAACGACACCGAGGTGACGGTCATCGGGTCCCCGATGCCGGTGCACGCGCGCCGGTCCTGCTGACGCGTCCCGCACTGCACGACGGCCGCACGGTCACGACCCGCCCGGCTCAGGCCACGCGGCTCAGGCCACGCGCAGGGACGCCACCACCGGGAAGTGATCGCTCGCGGCCCACGTCTCCGGCCCGTCGTGGTCCATCACGACGCGCTCGGCCGTGACGTCGCCGCGGGTCAGCACCCAGTCGATCCGCTCGCCGGAGTCGACCGGTGCCTGCCACCCGTTGAAGGACGCGGTGCGGTCACCGGGGTCACCCGCGTCCGACCAGGCGTCCCGGTACCCGGCATCGGTGAAGACCCGGGAGGCCGGACCCGCGCCCCACGGTTCGTTGCAGTCACCGGCGAAGACGACGGGGCCGTCGACCGGAGCGAGCCGCTCGACGACGAGGGCGGCGCTGCGCCGACGGACCTCGTCCCCGTGGTCGTTCTCCTCGTGGTCGAAGTGCGCGGTGAGGAGCGTGAAGGCGGCCCCCTCGGCGTCGAGGAAGCGCGCGTGGTTGGCGACCCGTGGGTACAGGCTCCCCCAGGTGTTCGACACCGGCTCGTCCGGGGTGTCGGAGAACCAGAAGGTCCCGACGTCGACGGGGCGCAGCCGGTCGCGGCGGAAGAACACCGCGGCGTGCTCCCCCGCGGAGCCCCCCTCGCGGCCCTGCCCGACGGCGTCGTGGTCAGGCAGCCCCTGTCGGAGGGCGTCCATCTGGTGGTCGAACGCCTCCTGCACGCAGAGGACGTCGGGGTCGTGCCGTCGGATGACCTCGAGCACCAGCGGCAGGCGCGCTGGCCAGTCGTGCCGCGGATCCGGGTTCTTCACGTTGTAGGTCATCAGGGTGATCGGACGCGCGACGTGGCTCACCGGTCGACCCTACCGACGTGCTCCCACGGGTGACCCCAGGGTGGTGCCGGGTGCGTCAGTTGATGCAGACGCCTTCCTTGCCGTAGGTCTTCACGTCGGTGGAGCTCGGCGTCGGCTCGGACTCCGCCGGCTTCGACGCCTCGGCCTCGGGCGTCTCGTCCGCCGGGGCGGAGGCATCGTCGCTCGGAGCGGCCGGGGCGGTGACGGTCTTCCCGTCGGATCCGAGGACGAGCGTGACGCCCGACACCGTGGTCGACCGCACGGCGACCGCACCCGGCACCACCGCGGCGACGGCCTTGGCCTGCGCCTCCTGCCCGGCGGGGTACTGCACCTGGGTCTTCTGCGTCGTGTCCGAGGACCCCGGCGTCCCGACCTGGAAGCCGCGGGCCGTCAGGTTCGCGGTCGCCGTCGCGGCGGCGCCGGTGGTCCCGCTGCCGTTCAGCACGGTGACCGTCGTCGCGGCGGGCTCGGCAGCCCTGGCCTTCGTGTACTCCTCCGGCTCACCGACGAGTCCCTGCACGAACGCGGGCAACCCGACGGTGTCGACCTCGACGATCGACAGCGGCGCGCCACCCACCGTGATGGTCGGGGTGCCGAGCGTCGGGATCGTGGCGGACTGGATGTTGCCGGGGCGCAGGTTCCGCATCTGGCTCGCCAGCGACACCAGGTCGGTGTCCGTCTGGATGGAGCTCCCGACCGCGCCGAGGATGTTGTTCATCTTGATGGGGTTGAGCAGGGTGCCCGCGGAGAGCACCTTGCGGGCCTCCTGCGACAGGAAGTACTGCTGGCGCACGTTCCGGTCGAGGTCACCGTTCGGCAGCCCGTGCCGCTGACGGACGAACGACAGCGCCTGCTTGGCGTCGAGCTCCGAGGTGCCGGCCGGCAGGTCCACACCCGAGTACGGGTCGTTCACCGCGTTGTTCAGGCACACCTCGACCGGCCCGAGCTCCTTGACCACCTGGTAGAAGCCGAGCAACGACACCCGGACGTAGTGGTCGATGGTCAGGCCGCTGAGGTCCTGGATCGTCTGGATGAGCAGCTTCGCACCGCCGGTGTCGCCGCCGCCGTTGAGCGTGCCGTAGTAGAACGCGCTGTTGAGCTTGCCCTTGCCGACACCGGGGATCGGGACGTACGAGTCGCGCGGGAACGAGATCATCGTCGCCTGGGACCCGTCGGCGTTGATGTGCAGCACGATCATCGTGTCGGTGTTCGTCGCACCGCCGTCGTCCTCGGTGCTGAGCTCGGCCATCTGCTCGGGCGTCGCGTTGTCCGGGCGGTGGTCGTCACCGACGAGCAGGATGTTCTGCGCCTGACCGTCCACGTCGTCGTCGTCGTCCGACCGCGGACTGATCGCGTCGATCTTCGTGACGCCGCTGTTCAGGCTCGTGAAGGCGAACGCGGCGTAGCCGCCGGTCAGCACGAGGCCCATCGCCAGGACGCCGGCGACCGCGGGGAGGACCACGCCGCTCCCACGCTTCTGGCGCCCGTGGCGCGGCGGCACGTGGCCGCGGCGGGCACGGCGCGTCGTCTGCTCGGGTTCGATGCTCACCCGGAAACCATAACGGCACAGCGTGGAACGGACAGGGAGATCCCTGAGGGTCCGTGCCCGACGCTGTACGCCCGGCGCTCGGTCAGTCGCGCGTGGGCAGGAGGTGGATCGCCTCCATCGCGAGTTGCGCGGCGATCGCCTCGCCCGCGGCCACGGCGTCACGGAGCTTCAGGATCTCGGGACGGATGACGTCGGGCGGGACGAGCTCGGAGAGCTCGGGCACACGGAGCCGGAAGGCGAGGCCGTCGGTGGTCGAGCGGCACAGCTGCGCGAGCGAGGCGTTGCCGCAGCTCTCCGCCCACATCGAGTAGACGTCCGCGCCCTCGCGCGCGACCTCGGTCTGCTGGTCGGCGTCGAGCCGCGCCAGGACGTCGTCGAGCACGGCGGTGACCCGGTCCCGCTCGGCGTCCGAGAACCGTGGGACGGCCAGGCGGACGACCCCGCCGTAGATGACGCCGAGCGTGCGGCAGGCGTCGAGCAGCTCGGCCTCGGTCGGTGCGGCGACGCGGGTGTAGCGGTTCGGCGCCATCTCGATGAGTCCGGCCCGTGCGAGTTCTGCCAGTGCTTCACGGATCGGGGTCCTGGAGACGCCGAGCCACGCGATGAGGTCGTCGTCGTTCAGTCGTTCGCCCGGTTCGAGCGTGCCGTCCATGATCGCGTCGCGGATCTTGTCCTGCACGGTGTCACGGAGCAGCTTGCGCTCTGCGGCCGGCTGCGTGGAGGGAACTGGCATGCCACCAGCGTGTCACATGTGACGCGCTGCGCGCGAGAGGCGCGACGGCCACCACGCCCGGCGCCCCAGGTCGATCACGAGCGCGGGGACGAGCAGCGACCGGACCACGACGGTGTCGAGCAGGACGCCGAACGCCACCACGAAGGCGATCTGCGCGAGGAACAGGATCGGGATGACGCCGAGCGCCGCGAAGGTCGCGGCCAGCACGATGCCCGCCGAGGTGATCACTCCGCCGGTGGCCGCGAGCCCGCGCAGGACCCCCTCACGCGGGCCGTGCCGCAGGGACTCCTCGCGCACCCGGGTCATGAGGAAGATGTTGTAGTCGACGCCGAGCGCCACGAGGAACACGAACGCGTACAGCGGGACGGACGGGTCGGCCCCGGGGAAGTGGAACACGTGGTCGAACACCAGTGCGCCGACGCCGAGTGCGGCCGCGAAGGACACCACGACACTGCCGACGAGGACCAGCGGGGCGACCACGCTGCGGAGCAGCAGCACGAGGATCAGCAGGATGACCGCGAGCACCACGGGGATGATGACCGAGCGGTCGCGGATGCCGGTGTCGTTCGTGTCGAGGGCGGTCGCCGTGACGCCACCCACGACCGCGTCGGGGTCCACCCGCTCGACGGCGACGCGGAGGTCGCGGACGGTCCGTTCGGCGGCGCTCGAGTCGGCGGGGTCGGCGAGCGTGGCCTCGAGCAGGACGTCCCCGCGCGACACCGTCGGCTCCGTCGTGCCCGTGGCGGCCCCGGCGGCGGCGTCCGACCCCACGGGGACGGTCCCCGAGGGTGAGTCGGTGGAGGCGGCCACCACCCCGTCGACCCCGCGGACCGAGCGGACGGCGTCGACGAGGGCGTCCAGGTCACGCTCGGCGCCGATGACCTGGGCCGGGCTGCCGGAACCCCCGGGGAAGTGGTCGGCGAGGACCCGCTGGCCGTCCCGCGCCTGGGACGACCCGATCACCAGGTCGCTCTGCGGGACACCGTCGGCACGGAGCCCGACGAGGCCGCTGCCCATCGCCAGGAGCGCCACGGTGCAGACGATCCAGACCGTGCGGGACCGGCGCGCGACGAGGCGCCCCACCCGTGCCCACAGTCCGGTCGCGTCCGGACCGGTGGTCGGGCGGCCACCGGAGCCGAAGGCCGGGCGCAGGGGCCAGAACGCCGCCCGACGGAACGCCAGCAGCAGGGCGGGCAGCAGGGTGAGGGCGGCGAGCAGGCTGAAGGCGATCCCGATCGCGGCGACCGGCCCGAGCGCCTTGTTCGAGTTGAGGTCCGACAGGAGCAGGCAGAGCACCCCGACGATGACGGTCCCGCCCGAGGCGACGATCGGCTCGAACGCGCCGCGGAGCGCGGCCCGGGTCGCCTCCCAGCCGGTGCGGTGCTCGCGCAGTGCCTCGCGGTAGCGCGCCGCGTAGAGGAGCGCGTAGTCCGTCGCCGCGCCGATCACGAGGATCGACAGGATGCCCTGCACCTGCCCGTTGACCGTCACGACCCCCGCCTTCGCCAGGGCGTACACCACGAGGATCGAGGCGCACAGGGCGAAGGTCGCCGTCCCGAGCACCAGGAACGGCAGCAGCGGCGACCGGTAGACCACGATCAGGATGACGAACACCGCGGCGAGTGCCACCCCGAGCAGCAGGCCGTCGATGCCCGCGAACGCCTCGGTCAGGTCGGCCGTGAAGCCCGCCGGACCGGTGACGTACCCGGCGACGCCGGCGGGCAGCGCCTCGTCCACCGTGGTCCGGATGGCCGAGACGGCGTCCCCGGTCTCCGCGTCCTCGGTCAGCGTCGCGATGATCTCGGCGGCGTCGCCGTCCTCGCTCGGGATCACGGGGCTCGTGCCCTGCACGTCGTCGCGCTCGCCGATGGTGTCGGCGATCCGACGGGCCGCAGCGAGGTCGTCGGACGTCAGGCCGCCGTCGCGGTCGAGGACGACGATGGCGGGTGCCTCCGAGGCCTGTCGGAAGTCGGCGGCACGCTCCTGCACCTTCGTCGCGTCGGCCGAGGCCGGCAGGAACGACGTCTGGTCGTTCGTGGCGACCTCGGAGATCTTCCCGAAGACGGGACCGCCGACGCCGGCCACGACGAGCCAGACGAGGACGACGAGTGCGGGCAGGACGATGCGGAGGAACCGGGACACGTCGGTGAGCGTACACCGATCGTCAGCATGCTTACTATCTCTGCGCCGACGCCGCCGGGACGACCCGCCCGTAGACTCCGATCATGCACGAACCCGCGGAGCAGTGGCCGCTCGGACGCCTGCTCTCCGCCGCGGCGCGTGCCGTCGAGCGGGAGTGGGACGAGCGACTCCGGGCGATCGGGCTGACCCACGCCGCCCTCGTCGCGATCGACATCCTGCTGCGGACCGGCCCGACGGGCGCGGACACCATCGCCAGGACCGCTCGCGTGCAGCCCCAGACCATGTCGCGGACCCTCGAGCGGGCCGAACGGGACGGCCTGGTCGAGCGGACCGCGCACCCGGAGGACCGCCGGCGTCGCGTGGTGTCCGTCACCGACGAGGGTCGCCGCGCATGGGAGACCGCACAGCACATCGAGCGGGAGGTCCTCCCCGAGGACGCGGAGCTCCGTCGGCGGCTGACCGGCGTCCTGAACCGCTCGTGACACTGAAATACCACATGCGGTAGACTCTCCGGGTCGGCGCAGGGCCGACCCGACCCGAGGAGTCCGATGTCCGAGCGTCGCGCCGCCCGAGCCGCGGCAGCAGCCACAGCAAGAACGGCCCGGAGGCCGCGCAGGCACCCCGCGCTCGTCGCGCTGGTCGCCACCACCGGCACCCTGGTCGGCATCGCCACCGTGCTCGCGGTCGTCGCAGCGGTCTTCGTCGGCAGTCTGACCCGGAGCTTCGACGACCACACCGAGGCGATCGCGGACCCCTTCCCCGCCGGCGACCGGCCCGCGCCGTCCGGCGGCGCCGAGGACATCCTGCTCATCGGGTCCGACTCGCGGGCCGGACTGGCCGACGGCGACCAGCCCGCCGGCGGGCGGTCGGACACGCTGATGCTCGCCCACGTGCCCGCCGACCGCCGCCACGTGTACCTCATGTCGATCATGCGCGACTCGTGGGTCGACGTCCCCGGCCACGGCCAGGCCAAGATCAACGCCGCGTACTCCTGGGGCGGCATCCCGCTCACGGTGCAGACGGTCGAGCAGCTGCTCGACGTCCGGATCGACCACGTCGCCGAGGTCGACCTCGCCGGGTTCGCCGACATGACCGACGCGCTGGGCGGCGTGACGGTGCAGTCGCCGCGGGACTTCACGGCGCGGGGCCACCACTTCGTCAGCGGCGCGAACCGGCTCGACGGCGAACAGGCCCTGGCCTTCGTGCGGGAGCGGTACGCGTTCGCCGACGCCGACCACACACGCGTCCGGAACCAGCAGGCGTTCCTGCGCGGGGTGTTCGACCAGGCCCTGTCGCGCGGCACCCTGACGCACCCGGGGCGACTGCAGGAGTTCGTCACCGCGACGAGCGAGCACCTGGCGGTGGACCCCGGGCTCGACGCGGCGACGATCGTCCGTCTCGGGTGGTCCCTGCGCGGGGTCCGACCGGACGACCTGGTCACGTTCACGATGCCGACCGCGGGCAGCGGGACGACCCCCGACGGCCAGTCGTTCGTCCGGTTGGACGACCACGACCGCGCCGCGATCTCGAGCGCCCTGCGGTCCGACGACCTGCAGCGGTGGCTCGAGGACCGCCCGAGCTGACGGTCGCGCCGGCGAGTCCCGGACAGCACGAGACCCCCGCGGCAGGTGCCACGGGGGTCTCGTGTCGGATCGGGAGGTCGATCAGGCGGGGAGCTGGAGCTCCTGGCCGGCGTAGATCAGGTTCGCGTCGTCGATCGTCGACGTGTTCGCGGCCCACAGCTTCATGTAGCCACCGTCGATGTTCAGCTTCGTCGCGATCTTGTCGAGCGTGTCGCCCGACTCGATCGTGTACGTCTTGCCGCTCGTCGCGACCGCGGCCGGCTTGCTCGACACGGCCGCCTTCGGAGCGGCCTGCGTGGTCGCCTTCGGTGCGGCCGGCGTGGTCGCCTTCGGTGCAGCCTGCTGCGGCGCGGCCTGCTGCGGTGCAGCCTGCTGCGGCGCGGCGGGGGCCGGAGCGGCGGCCTGCGGAGCGGCACCCGTGGTCCCGCTCAGGCCGAGCTTCGCGGAGCAGGCCGGCCATGCACCCCAGCCCTGGGACGCGAGGACGCGCTCGGCGACGGCGATCTGGGCCTCGCGGCTCGCGGAGGCCGGGTTGCCGGCGCCGCCGTTCGCCTGCCAGGTGCCGAGGTTGAACTGCAGGCCACCGTAGTAGCCGTTGCCGGTGTTGATGGCCCAGTTGCCACCGGACTCGCACTGTGCGAGGGCGTCCCAGGTCGAACCGGATGCGGCGTTCGCGGGCGCTGCCGCCAGGCCGACACCGGTCGCGGCGATGCCGGCGAAGGCCAGGCCACCGACGATGGTGCGGGTACGGGAAAGCTTCTTCATGGTTGATCGCTCCACCGGGACCACGGACCTGGCGCCCGCCTGAGCGGACCCGGTCGCCACTGCCCGTCCCGACCGATCGCGGTCATGTTGTGGGGTGCGCCGCCGGGGGCAGTGGTCTCGTGCCGGTGGCGCTGGTCGGCAACCATAGGAAATTCGTGACTGTTATCAAACCGAGACAATGAGTTCTACCCGTGAGTGCTATGTCCCCCACCGGTCTTCCTGAGTGCCCCGATCACCATGGGCATGCAGATCGGTCTGTACCCGGGTACGTGACCTTGGCAGTTTCCTGGCAATGCTGCGGACGGGAGGCCCGTGGCGGCCTGGCAGCGAGCCTCCCGACCGCTGGCTGGTCGCGTCCTGGTCAGCGCCTGGACAGCAGCGTCACGGCCTCGAGGTGGCCGGTCTGCGGGAACATGTCGAGCACGCGCGCCCGCCGCAGGCGGAGCGACGGCATGCGCGCGAGGTCCTTCGCGAGGGTGACCGGGTTGCAGCTCGAGTAGACGACGTGCTCGACCTCGGACTCCTCGAGCCAGGTCGCGAGCGTCTCGCCGATGCCCCGGCGCGGCGGGTTCACCACCACCAGCTCGGGCAGCGCGTCCGGTCGGGCCCGGAGGGCGTGCTCCGTCGCGTCGTCCGCGGCGAAGCGGACGTCGATCAGCCCCGCCTCGCGCGCGGACTGCTTCGCGGAGCGGATCGCCTCCCGGCTCGTCTCGATCCCCGTGACGGCACGACCCGGGCGCGCTGCGTGCAGGGCGAACCCGCCGACACCGCAGTACAGGTCCCACATCGAGGCCGGCCCGACCTCGTCGATCCACGCCGACGCCTGGTCGTACAGCTGGCTCGCGACGCTCGTGTTCGTCTGGAAGAAGCTCTGCGGTCGGAGGTGCATCGCGATCGAGCCGAACCGCATCGGCAGCGTCTCCTGCTCGGTCAGCACGACCTCGCGTTCCCCCTCGGTGACGGCCTTGTGCTCCGGGAGCAGGTTCGCGGTGACCACGACCGCCTCGGGCATGACCCGCCGCAGGGCGTCGAGGCGCTCACGCAGTCGTGGCAGCTGCCCTTCGGAGCGCAGCACGAAGCGCACCATGAGCTCGCCGTCCGGGGACTCGGTCACGAGCACGAACTTGAGCTCGCCCCGACGTGCGGCCACGTCGTACGGGATCAGCCCCGTGTCGGCGACGAAGTCCGCCAGGACCGGGAGCGCCCGTCGGATGCCCGGCGTGCAGATGCCGCAGTGCCGCAGGTCCACGCCGCGCTGCCGGTGGTCGAGGATCCCCACCGTGGGGCGCTGGACCGTGCCGCCGACGACCATCTTCGCCTTGTTGCGGTACCCGGACTCCGGGCTCGTGATCGCGGGCAACCACTCGATCGCCCCCGGGCCCCCTGCGGCCTCGACGGCGTCCCGCAGGAGTTCCCGCGTGCGGATCTCCTTGTCGAGCACCTGGTCGCCGTAGGGCTGTCCCATGAGTGTGCACGAGCGGCACACCCCCCGGTCGAAGTAGTCGCACTGCATGGCCGGGTCAGGATACGGCAGCGGCGTCCCGCGTCGTCGTCGCGATGCGGTACAGCGAGGTCGTCGCGGTCACGAAGAGCGTCGTGCCGTCGTCGCCGCCGAAGCACAGGTTCGACACGACCTCGGGCACGGCGACGTCGCCGATGCGGGCGCCGTCGGGTGCGAAGACCGTCACGCCCCGGTGGGTCGAGGACCACACGTTGCCGTGGACGTCGACCCGGATGCCGTCCGGCACGCCCTCGCCCTCGCCGAGCCGGGCGAACACCCGGCCGTTCTTCACGCGGTGACCGTCGACGTCGTAGGCGCGGATGACCGGCTCGTGGGCGGACGAGCTGGCGACGTGGAGCACGCGCTCGTCGGGCGAGAACGCGAGACCGTTCGGTTCGTCGACGTCGAGCACCACGGGGCGCAGGTCCTCGCCGTCCGGTCCGCACCGGAACACCCAGTGGTCGCCGTACTCCCGCTCGCCCGGGTGTCCCTCACGCGGCTGGGTGATGCCGTAGGCCGGGTCGGTGAACCAGATCGAGCCGTCCCGCGTGACGACGACGTCGTTCGGCGAGTTCAACCGACCGTCCGCCCAGCCGTCGACGACCGCAGTGACGACGCCGCCCCGGTCGCGCTCGACGCGTCGCCGCCCGTGCGAGCACTGCACGACGGAGCCGTCGCGGTCCAGCGTGCGGCCGTTCGTGAACTCGACGTCCGACGCGTACACGGTCGTACCGCCGGTCTTCTGGTGCCACTCGAGGATCCGGTCGCCCGGGATGTCCGACCAGCGGACCGTCCGGTCGGACGGGATCCAGCACGGCCCCTCGGCCCAGGTGCTGCCGGTCGCGAGGCGCTCGACGGCGTCGGGGTCGGGGACGAGTTCGGTGAGGCTCGACACGGGTCCTCCTTCGGACGGTGCCCTCCACGCTACGGCGTCAGGCGGTCGCAGCGGCCTCGGCGCGGCGCCGCACGGCCTTCTCGACCGCGGAGATCGCGAGGCCGAGCAGGATCGACGCGACCACCGCGAGGGTCGTCACGAGGAACGGCTGCTCCCGGCTCCAGTGCCCGGTGGCCGCCGCGATCCTCACGCAGTAGGCCGCCCACACCACGTCGGCGACGAGGCAGCTGACCAGGAAGCGCCGGAGGTCGAGCCCGCTGTCCGCACCGACCAGGTTCGTCGTGAGGCGCCCCATCGGGATGAAGCGGCCGAGGACGGCGATGCGTCCGGGGGCCTTCCGGTACCGGGCGTCGATCGACTCCCGCGCCTTCCTGATCTTCGGCCGGCTGAACCACGACCGCGAGCCGAGGTCGACCGTCCGCGCCAGGTGCCAGAGCGCGACGTCGCCGAGCACCATCCCGATCGTCGCCGCGACCACCAGGACGAGCACGGGCAGGAACCCTCCGTCACCACCGACGAGCAGCGTGCCGATCGCGACGACGAGCGCCTGGCTCGGCAGGAACACCGCGACGCTGCCGGCGGCCAGCACGAGCCCGACCACGAGGAAGGCCCAGGGCGTCCCGACGAGCTGGAGCACCATCTCCTGCGCTGCGTCCACCGTTCACCTCCGTCGACGCGGGGTGCGCCGACAACGATCATCCCAGGTCCGGGCCCGGCCGGTGCTCGGTGCGCCGCACGATCTCGCGCATCACGTCGGCGGCCTCGTCCGACCGACCCCCGACGACCGCCTGCACGAGCGCGACGTGCAGGCCGACGTCGTGGCGGTCCGGCCGGATGCTCCCGCGCTCACGGAGCGCCTCCCCCACGACGCGGTGCAGCCGTCGGTACAGCGCGTTGCCGGACAGCTCCAGCACGAGGGAGTGCAGCCGGACGTCCGCGATCGTGAAGTCGACCCGGCGGTCCTCGGCCGCGGTGGACGCGAGCTCGTCCGCGGTGGCGAGGAGCGCCTCCCGTCCGGCCGAGCAGTCCTCGAGCGGTGCTCGTCGGGCCGCCGCGGCGGCCGCTGCCGGTTCCACGGCGACCCGCAGCTCGCGGAGCTCGACGGAGACCTGCGCCGCGTCGGGCCCCCGGAGCCGCCAGCGGACGACCAGCGGATCGAGGACGTCCCAGTCCGTGGGGTGGGCGACGACCACGCCGACGCGGGGGCGCGCACTGAGCATGCCGAGCGCGACGAGGACGCGGACCGCCTCACGGACGATGCTGCGGCTCGCGCCCGACCAGGCCACCAGGTCGTCGGTGCTCCGACGGCTCCCCGGCGCGAAGGTGCCGGTGACGACGGCGGTTCCGATCCCGTCGAGCACCCTGTCGAAGGCGCTCGTCACCGCTGCGCGACGGGTGACAGGACGAGCTCGTCGATGCAGACGTGGGCCGGCGCCCCGAGCACGAAGGCCACCGTGCGGCCGACGTCGTCGGGCTGCAGCATCCGAGCGCGCGCCGCCGCGTCGGGGACCTCGGGACGCTGGTCCAGGAAGTCCGTCGCGACGTCGCCCGGGCACAGGTGGGTGGCCCGCACGCCGTGCTCGGCCTCCTGCTGGTTGAGCGTCCGGACGATCGAGCCGAGGGCGGTCTTGCTCGCCGAGTACGCGACACCGGCACCGGGTTGGAAGGACCAGCCCGCGTAGGACGACACCACCACGACGACACCGCCCGCGTCCCGGAGCGCCGGCAGAGCAGCGTCGACCACCGTCACCACGGCGGTCGTGTTCGTGTCGAGGACGGCGCGGACGTCGGCGAGCGACTGGTCGTCCCACCGTCGCGCCGGCGAGTTCAACCCGGCTGCCAGCACCAGGCCGTCGATCCGGCCGTGCCGTCCGAGCACGGCGTCGCGTGCTGCGGGCACCGCGTCGCCGTCCGTCACGTCGAGCGGCACGACGTCCGCCGTCCCGCCGACCGCGCGGACCTCGTCCGCGACCTGCTCGAGTCGGTCCCGGCGACGCCCACTGAGCACCACCGTCCACCCGTCACGGGCTGCGGCCACCGCGCTCGCCGCCCCCATCCCGCTGCCGCCACCCGTGGTCCAGAGCACCTTCGCCGTCATGCTCGAATAGTATGATGATTCAAGGCACGGGCGCCCACCGTTGCCGGGACAGACCGACGACGGGAGCGACGATGCACCTCGACCTGACCGACCGCGTGGTGGTCGTCACCGGAGCCGGCCGGGGGATCGGCCGGACACTCGCGGCGCGGTTCGCCACCGAGGGGTGCCGCGTCGTCGCGTTCGACCTCGCCTTCGACGACGCCGGTGACGACGGCGTCGACCGTGTCGTCTGCGACGTCGCCGACCCGGCCTCCGTGCGTGCGGCCGTCGACGAGGTCGTCCGCCGGCACGGCACCGTCGACGTGCTCGTCAACAACGCGGGCATCAACGTCACCGGGACCGTCGCCGAGCTCGGCTGGGACGAGTGGCGACGGTGCATGGACGTGAACCTCGGGGGCACCTTCCTGGTCAGCCAGGCGGTCGCGCCGGTGATGCAGGCGGCCGGGCGCGGGCGGATCGTCAACGCCGCGTCGTTCGCGGCGATCGTGCCGAGCGTCGGCAGCGCGGCCTACGCGGCGTCGAAGGCCGCGGTGGTCTCGTTCACCCGCGTGCTGGCGTCGGAGCTCGGCCCGTGGGGCATCACCGTGAACGCCTACGCGCCCGGCATGGTGCCGACCGCGATGAACGGGTTCGCCGAGATGCCGCAGGCCGAGCAGGACCGGCTGCTCGACACCCTGTCGCTCCGGCGGTGGGAGACGCCCGACGACGTCGCCGACCTCCTGGTCTTCCTGGCGAGCGACGCGTCCGCCTACGTCACGGGCACACTGCTGGACGTCTCCGGCGGCAAGCTCGCGACGCAGATCCCGGCACGAGCGCACGGTCGCTGAGGCCGGACGCGGAGCAGAGTGGAGGGAACGCTCGCTCCGGCTGTCCGGTCGCTCAGGAAGTTGCCATCCGCCTCTCCGTAGGCTGTGAGGGCCCAGTGAGCCGGACTGCAGCCCGACCCCGAGGAGGTGCCCGATGGTCTCCGTCCTCGTCGCGTTCGCGATCGTCGCCCTGATCGTCCCCGCCCTGACCCCGCTGATGGGGCGCCGCGTGTTCTACGTCGCCGCCCTCGCCCCCGCCGCCGCCGCGGTGCTGACGATCGCCCAGAGCGACGCCGCACTCCACGGCGGGGTCACGAGCCGGTGGCAGTGGATCCCGGAGCTCGACCTGGCGCTGTCGTTGCGGATGGACGCCCTGTCGTGGGTCCTCGCCCTGGTGGTCTCCGTCGTCGGTGCGCTCGTGCTCGTCTACTGCGCGTCGTACTTCGAGCGGGACGAGCCCGGACTGGGCCGGTTCGCGTCCGTCCTGACCGCCTTCGCCGGGTCGATGTACGGCCTCGTCGTCGCCGACGACGTGATCGTGCTCTTCGTGCTCTGGGAGGCCACGACGGTCTTCTCGTACCTGCTCATCGGGCAGGACGCCGACAAGCGCGCGAGCCGTGCCGCCGCGATGCAGGCCCTCGTCGTCACGACCGCCGGCGGGCTGGCGATGCTCGCCGGACTCGTCGCCCTGTCCGTGACCGCGGGGACCACGAGCCTGTCGGGCATCATCGCGCAGGCACCGGAGCTCGTCGAGCGTCCGGGGCCGCTCGTGCCGGTCGCGGTGGTCCTCGTGCTCCTGGGCGCCCTGACGAAGTCGGCGATCGTCCCCTTCCACTTCTGGCTCCCGGCAGCGATGGCGGCGCCGACCCCGGTCAGCGCGTACCTGCACGCCGCGGCGATGGTGAAGGCCGGCATCTACCTGGTCGCCCGCCTGGCCCCGGCGTTCGCGCTGCTGACCGGCTGGCGCGAGACGATCACCGTGCTCGGTGTGCTCGGCATGCTCATCGGCGGCTACCGCGCGCTGCGCCAGACCGACGTGAAGCTGCTGCTCGCCTACGGGACGGTCGCGCAGCTCGGCTTCCTCGTGCTCGCCGCCGGGTGGGGCGCTCCGGCCGTCGCCCTGGGCGGGATCGCACTGCTCGTCGCGCACGCCACGTTCAAGTCGACGCTGTTCCTGGTCGTCGGAGCCGTCGACCACGCGACCGGCACCCGCGACCTCCGGAAGCTCAGCGGTCTCGGGCGGAAGCTGCCGTGGCTCGTCGTGGTCAGCGTCCTCGCGCTCGCGTCGATGGCGGGCATCCCGCCGACGATCGGCTTCGTCGCGAAGGAGGCCGTCCTGACCGGCTTCGTCGAGGAGCTCCACGGACCGCAGGCGGCCTGGGCGTGGATCGCGCTCGTCGGGGTGACCCTCGGCTCGCTCCTCACCGTCGCGTACTCGCTCCGCTTCCTCTGGGGCACGTTCGCCCGGAAGTCCGGCGTGGCCGACACCGAGCCGCACGGCCTGCACGGACTCGGTGTCGTGCCGTCCGTCCTCGCCGTCGCCGGACTCGCGCTCGGCCTGCTCACGCCCGTCGTCGCGCACGGCGTCGAACCCGCTGCCACCGCCGCGGCCCTGCCCGAGGGCGAGGTCCCACACCTGGCGCTCTGGCACGGCCTGGAGCCCGCGCTCGGCCTCTCCGCGATCACGCTCGTCGGCGGCGTCCTCCTGTTCCTGGCACGACGCCGGGTCGAGGCCCTGCAGCACCGGCTCTCCGGGTCACCGAGCGCGGCCGACACCTACCGGAAGACCATGCGTGGCCTGGACCGCCTGGCGACCGGGCTCACGGCCGGCGTCCAGCGCGGGTCGCTCCCCTACTACCTGACCGTGATCCTGTCGGTGTTCGTCGCCGGCGCCCTGGCGAACCTGGTGCTCGGCGGCCCGTGGGCGTTCCGCGTGCGCTTCGCCGACTCGTGGGGCCAGGTGCCGGTCGTCGCCGTGATGGCCGTCGCCGCGATCGCGGTGCTGACCGCGAAGACCCGGTTCGCCGCCGCGGTGCTCGTCGGCGTCACCGGCTACGGGATGTCCGTGCTCTTCGTCCTGCACGGTGCGGTCGACCTCGCGCTCACCCAGCTCGTGGTCGAGACCGTCACGCTCATCGCGTTCGTGCTGGTGCTCCGCCGACTCCCCCCGCGGATCGCCACGGCCAACCCGTCGCGCTTCCGGATCGTGCGGGCCCTGTTCGCCGGCCTCGCGGGAGTCACCCTGGCCGTCGTCGTGGTCGTCGCGGCCTCGGCACGGAACAGCACCCCGATCTGGCCGGACATCCCGGCGCTCACGAAGTCCTTCGGTCACGGCCTGAACGTCGTGAACGTCGCCCTCGTGGACCTGCGCGGCTGGGACACGCTCGGTGAGCTGACCGTCGTCGTCGCCGCGGCCACGGGTGTCGCGAGCCTGATCTTCCTCGATTCGCGCGAGGACACCCTGCCGCGGCTGCGCGACCTGCCGGCGACCGTGACCAGCGACAAGCACCGCCCGGACGGCGAGCCCCGCGCCTGGCTGCCGACGAGCGCGGCGATCCCGACCGGTCGCTCGGCCCTGCTCGACGTGGTCGTCCGCCTGCTCTTCCACGGCCTCGTCGTGCTCTCGCTCTACCTGCTCTTCGCCGGGCACAACACGGCCGGCGGCGGCTTCGCCGGCGGACTCGTCGCCGGCATCGCGCTGGCCGGTCGGTACCTGGCGGGCGGTCCCGCGGAGCTCGGCGCCGCCGCGCCCGTCCGCGCCGGTCGCCTGCTCGGCCTCGGCGTCGCCACCGCGGCCACGACCGCGATCGTCCCGCTGTTCTTCGGGAAGGAGGCCCTGTACTCCGCGTTCTTCGAGGCGACCGTCCCCGTGCTCGGGCACGTCGAGTTCGTCACCGCGACGTTCTTCGACATCGGGGTCTACCTGGTGGTCGTCGGGCTCGTCCTCGACGTGCTCCGGAGCCTCGGTGCCGAGGTCGACCGGCAACGGCTCGAGGACTCGCGGGCGCGCATCACCGACACCACGGAGGGCGACGTCGACGACAACGCCGCCGCCGCGACCCCGGAGGGGAGTGCCGTATGACCATCACCCTGGTCCTCGTCATCGCGATGGCGGTGCTGTTCTCGTGCGGCGTGTACCTGCTGCTGGAGCGGTCGCTGACCCGGATGCTGCTCGGGTTCCTGCTGCTCGGCAACTCCCTGAACCTGCTGTTGCTCATCATGTCCGGCGCGGCGGGCAAGCCCCCGATCGGCGGCTCGTCCGAGGGCATCACCGACCCGCTCCCCCAGGCGTTCGCCCTGACCGCGATCGTCATCACCTTCGCGGTGAGCGCGTTCCTGCTCGCCCTCATCCACCGCTCGTGGAAGCTGTCCCGCGCCGACGAGGTCGAGGTCGACGAGGCCGACGTCGCGATCGGCAAGGACCGCGACGACGATCCCGCGGACGACGACCCCGAGATCGACACCGACCCCGAAGCGGTCCAGAACGAGGAGGCCTCGCGATGACCTGGCTCGTCCCCCTGCTCGTCCTCGTCCCGCTGCTCGGCGCCGCCATCGCGCTCGGCCTCCTGCGGCACCAGAAGCTCCAGCGGGCCATCACGGTCGCGGTGCTCGCGGTGGCCGTGGTCGTGGCCGCCACGCTCATGGTGCTCGTCGACCAGCACGGCACCATCGTCGTGCAGGTCGGCGGGTGGCAGGCACCGTACGGCATCTCGCTCGTCGTCGACCGGCTGAGCGCCCTGCTCCTCACCGTGAGCGCGAGCGTGCTCCTGCTCGTGCTGCTCTTCTCGATCGGCCAGGGACTCGCGGCCGACGACGAGGACGCCCCCGTCACGATCTACTACCCGACCTACCTGGTGCTGGCCGCCGGAGTGCTCGACGCGTTCCTGGCGGGCGACCTGTTCAACCTCTACGTCGCGTTCGAGATGCTCCTGGTGGCGAGCTACGTGCTCATCACCCTGGGCGGCAGCGAGCAGCGCGTCCGCGCCGGCACGACCTACATCATCACGAGCCTGATCGCCTCGGCGCTGTTCCTCGCATCCATCGGCCTGGTCTACGGCGCGACCGGCACCGTGAACATCGCGCAGATCTCGGAGCGCGTCGCCGGGCTCCCCGAGCACGTGCAGCTCCTGCTCCACACGATGCTGCTCATCGCCTTCGGCATCAAGGCCGCGGTGTTCCCGCTCGCCTTCTGGCTGCCGGACTCGTACCCGACCGCACCGGCCCCGGTCACCGCGGTGTTCGCCGGACTCCTCACGAAGGTCGGCATCTACGCGATCATCCGGCTCGAGACGATCATCTTCCCGAGACCACAGCTCAACACGGTGCTGCTCGTGGTCGCGGTGCTCACGATGATCGTCGGTGTGCTGGGGGCCGTGTCGCAGACCGACGTGAAACGACTGCTGTCCTTCACGCTCATCAGCCACATCGGCTTCATGGTGATGGGCGTCGGGCTCGGTTCCGTCGTCGGCACCGCCGCGGCCGTGTTCTACACGGTGCACCACATCGTCGTGCAGACCACGCTGTTCCTGGTGTCGGGGGTGATGGAACGCGTGGGCGGCACGACCTCGACCCGGTCGCTCGGCGGGCTGCTCAAGGCCGCACCGCTCCTCGCCGCGCTCTACCTGGTCCCGGCGTTCAACCTCGGAGGCATCCCGCCGTTCTCCGGGTTCATCGGCAAGCTCGGCCTGTTCCGCGCCGCGGCCGAGGACGGCTCCCCGATCGCCTGGGTGACGGTCGGTGCCGGCGTGGTGACGAGCCTCCTGACCCTGTACGCGCTGATGCGCGTCTGGGACGCCGCCTTCTGGCGGCCCAAGCCGGCCGCCGAGGCGGCGGCACCGCACGCCAGCACGGCCGAGCCGCACGCGCACCTGCGGTCGCCGGAGCCGGCGCCGCTGACCGTCTCCGAGGAGACGGGCGAGGCGTACCACCCGGGAGGCTCGACCACCGTCACCGACGCGGCGCACGCGAGCAGTGCCTCCGGTCCGGCCACCGGCCAGACCCCCGCGGTCGAGCCGTCGGTGCACACGCCGCTGCCCCGGATGCTCGTCGCCGTCACGACGGTGGCGGTCCTCGGGTCGGTCGCGCTCACCGTCGTCGCCGGTCCGCTCTACGGTTACGCGACCCGCGCAGCGGAGTCACTCGAGTCGCCGGACCGCTACGTGCAGGCCGTCCTGGGCAGCACGGACGGAGGCGCTGATGAGTGACACCCGCCGCATCTCGAACGCCCGACGGATCGCCCTCGCCTGGCGCTACGACGTGCCGCTCGTCGCCGGACTGACCGTGCTCTGGGCGCTGCTGTGGGGATCCTGGAGCGTCCTGACGCTGCTGTGCGGCGTGGTCGTCGCGCTCCTCGTCACGCAGCTGCTCCCGCTGCCGCCCGTCCCCCTGTCGAAGCGGTTCTCGCTGCCGCGCGCACTGTGGTTCCTGGTGGTGTGGGCCGGGCACGTCGTCGTCGCCTCGTTCCGGGTGGCCTGGGCGGCCGTCCGACCGCGCGGCGTCCGGCAGAGCTCGATCGTGCTCGTGCAGCTGCACACCACTTCGGAGATGACCTTCACGCTCGCCACCCTGGCGATCTCCCTCGTGCCCGGGTCGTACGTCGCCGACGTCGACCTCCCCCGCCGTCGCCTGCTCATCCACGTGCTCGACACCGAGCGCCGTGAGCAGGTCGACCAGGAGCGGCGGACCGTCGCACGCATCGAGGAGCTCGTCATCCGCGCCATCGGGTCGAAGCAGGACGTCTCCGAACTCGCCGAGCCGCTGCCGGAGGTGACCCGGTGAGCGCCGCGGTCGTCGTCATGGCCGTCGGGATCGCGCTCGTGCTCGTCCTGCTCGGCGCCACGCTCGCGCTGGCCGTCGGGCGGATCGTCCGCGGACCGACGATCCTCGACCGGATGATCGGCTCCGACATGGTGCTCACCACCGCGCTCGTGGTGATCGCCGCGGCGATGGTGGTCCGGCGCGACCTGACCGCCGTCCCGGTGCTGGTCGTCATCGCGGCGACGAGCGTCTTCGCGACCATCGCCGTCGCACGGATCGTCACGCCCTCGTCGGACCCGTCCGACGAGGGGATCGACGTGACCACGCCGGAGCACGCCGCCGAGGAGGAGTCGAAGTGATCGAGATCCTGCAGTCCTTCGTCGACGGGGCCGGCGTCCGTGCGTGGATCGCCCTCGTGCTGATGCTCCTCGCCGCGGCGCTGTCGTTCGGCGCCGCCGTGGGCATCGTCCGGTTCCGGGACCCCCTCGTCCGGCTGCACGCGATGGCGAAGCCGCAGGTGCTCGGGTTGGCGCTCGCCCTGGCCGCGATCGTCGTGGCGGTGTGGACCTGGACGGCGTTCTGGGTCGTGCTGCCGGTGCTCGTGTTCCAGCTCTTCCTGGTGCCGGTGTCGACCCACATGATCGCGCGTGCCGGGCTGCGGTCGAACGACTACCGGCACGAGGACCTGCTGGTCGACGACACCGAGGACTGACTCACCCGGCGGCGTGGACCGCATCCTCGTCGTCGTCCGAGAGGCCGGCGCCGTGCGGGTGGACCGGCTGGAGCTGCTCCCACGCGAGCGTGTCCGCCAGCGTCTCGGCGAGTGGCCTCCGCGTCAGGCCTGCCGCACGCGCGCGGTCCGCCGGGCGGTCGTTCATGCCCTGGTGGTCGTCGTCGGGGACCCACAGCGGCAGGGACCGCTCCCCCGCCCACGGAGCCACCCCGCGCGCGAGGAGCACCTCGTCCGGCAGCGGCTCGACCGGGACGTCCACGCCCGCTGCGGCCCGTGCTTCCTCGAGGTGCTGCCCCAGCGTGACGACCTCGCCGGGGACGTCGTGGACGCCCGCCCGTCCGCCCTCGGCCGCTCCGACGAGCCAGCCTGCCAGGTCGCGGACGTCGATCACCGAGGTGGGTCGATCCGTGCGCGCCGGGACCACCACCGGACGGCCGGTCACGGCTGCACGGGCGAACCGCCACGGCCAGTAGCCGGAACGTCCGGTGTGGTCGCCCGGTCCGCCGACGAGCCCGGCCCGCGCGACCGAGGCGCGCTCGGGGCCGAAGGCGTCGAGGACCGCACGTTCGCACGCCACCTTCGCAGCGCCGTAGTCGGCGGGGTCGTCCGACGGCTCGAGCACGGCGGCGTGCTCGTCGGCACCGCGCTCGGCCTGGGACGCGTAGACGCTCACGGTCGACACGAGGACGTACCGGTCGGCGACGGGCTCGAGGTCACGGGCTGCGCGACGGACGTGCTCCGGGGTGCGGGAGACGTCGACGACCGCGTCCCATCGCTCGCTGGCGACCCCGGTCAGGGCGTCGTCGTGGTCACGGTCGGCCACGACGAGCCGGGCGCCGGTGGGGACGTCCGAGCCGCGCGCGACGCACGTGACGTCGTGGCCGGTGTCGAGGGCGTGCTGCACGACGGTCCGGCCGAGCCAGGCGGTGCCGCCGAGGACGAGGATGCGCATGCAGTCCAGCCTGCACCGAGCGGCGACCGACGGCGCGCGGCGACCGGGTCAGGCGGTCGCGGCCGCCGGAGCGCCCTCGCGGCGGGCGAGCAGGAGGTCCGCCACGGCGGCGACGACGACCAGCGCGGCAGCGTACGCGGGGAACGCCATCGCGGCACCGGTGCCCGCACGCTCGGCGACCTCGCCGACCACGGCCGACGCGACCGACTGTCCGACGATGACCGCCGAGCCGAGGATCGTCATCGTGGTCGCCGAACGGCCGACGGGCGACCGGTCCGATCCCAGGCTGTACTGCGCGACGAGCGTCGGGCCGATGCCGATGCCCATGACACCGAGCACGAGGACGACCGCCACGACGGAGTCCGCCCGGCTGAAGGCGATCGCGCCGCCCAGCAGCACGACCCCGAACACGAGCCAGCGCCAGGTGACACCGAACCGCTGTGGGAACGCCGCCGATCCGAGTGCGAGTGCGGCGGATCCGATCCCCATCACGCCGTACAGCAGGCCGGCCTGGGACGCCTCGCCCTGCTGTTCCGTGAAGGCCGTCAGCGAGGTCAGCGTCGACCCGAAGAAGAGGCCGATGCCGAGGATCCCGACGACGACCACGAGGAGTCGCGGACGGAGCAGCTGCCGGGCCGGGGCGCGCGTCTCCTGTGCCGGCCCACCGACGACGAGGGCGCCGGTCGGGTGCAGCGCGAAGGCGGTGACGAAGACGAAGGTCAGTACCGATGCACCGGCGACGGCCACCCACGGCGCGATCGTGCTCGCGAGCAGGCCGACCAGGAACGGTCCGACGATGAAGACGGTCTCGTCCGCGGCCGACTCGTACGCCATCGTGCCGCTGAAGACCTTGTCGCGGCGTGCCGGGGACATGCGCTGGCGGATGATCGCCACGAGTCGCGTGCGGGACATCGGGGCGACCTGCGGTGCGGTCGCCCCGATCAGGAACGACATCGCCAGGACCGCGAGGTCGGGCGCGGTGCTCGCGACCACGATCGGCAGGACGCCGAGCAGGACGGCGTTCGCGAGTCCGACGGGGACGAGGACGGCCCGCTGGCCGAAGCGGTCGGCTGCGGCACCGACGAGCGGCCCGAAGATCGCCGAGCCGATCCCGACGAAGGCGGAGTTGATGCCGCCGAGAGCGACGGAGTCACGGGACGCGACGACGAGGGTGAGGACACCGACGACCATCATCGCGAAGGGCAGACGGGCGATGAACGCGATCGGGAAGTACCACCGACCGGCGAGGGAGACGAGGGACGCGTCGGAGCGTCGAGGTTGGAGCATGAGGGGGTGTGCCTTCTGGGGCCCGGCCTGATCCGGCGGCGGGCCCATCGGGTGCCGCCGCTGTCCGTCGGTGGGGCCGACGGCCGGTAGATACACACTGCTTGCTGTTGTGTCCCTCCAGGGTACCAAGCCCGTCCGGACGGCACGCGGGGTCGGGACCTGCCACGGGTCGGCCGGGAGGCGCGTGGCGGGGCCGCCACGCGCCTCCCGGCCGTCGTCAGCCGCGTCGCAGGCCGTCGTCGATGCGTGCCAGCAGGTCAGCCGCGGCGCCGAGGCCGCTGTCGTCGCCACCGAGGGCGGCGCGGAGCCGGCCCGCCCAGTGCGCGTGCAACCGCGCGATGCTGTCGTGGGCGAGGGCGGTGGGGTGCAGCTGCACGGTCCGGGCGTCGCCCGGGTCGGTGCGGCGCTCGACCATGCCCTTCGCGACGAGCGAGCGGAGCGCGACGCTGCAGTTGCTGCGCTGCAGCGCCGTGGCGTCGGCCACGGCACTCGGGGACGCACCCGGGTTCCGGTGCACCCAGCGCATCACGAGCGCCTCGGTGCCGGTCAGCGGGACGATGTCGAGCGCGTGCGGGCCGTGCGGGTCGACCTCGCGACCGATGCGCAGGACGACGTCGGCGAACTCGGCGAGGGCGTCGTCGGAGACCGCTGGTGCCATGTCGTCACTGTACCGTCCAGCGACGATGAGTTATGGTTTCATAACCATGACGACGGACACCGGATCCATCCGCGCCACCACGGCGACGCCCTCCACCCGCCCCACGGGCATCACGACTCCCCTGCTGCTCGTGCTCGGCCTGCTCAGCGCGGTCGCGCCCTTCGCGACCGACCTCTACCTGCCGGCGTTCCCGCGGATGACCACGGAGCTGTCCGCCTCGGCGACGACCGTGCAGCTCACCCTGACGGCGTTCCTGGTCGGTGTGACCGCGGGGCAGCTCGTGTTCGGGCCGCTGTCGGACCGTTTCGGCCGCGTGCCCCCGCTCCTCGCCGGCGCCGCGCTCTGCGTCCTCGCGAGCGCCGCAGCGGTGCTCGCGCCGAACGTGGCGGTGCTCGTCGTCGCCCGGCTGCTGCAGGGACTCGGCGGGGCGGCCGGCATGGTGATCGGCCGCGCCGTGATCTCCGACCTGGCGACCGGCAAGCCCGCCGCCCGCGCCTTCTCGCTCATGATGATCGTCGGCGGGGTCGCGCCCGTGGTGGCACCGCTCCTCGGCGGTCTGCTCACCGGACCGATCGGGTGGCGCGGACTGCTGACGATCGTGCTCGGCCTGTCGGTGCTGATGCTCGTCGCCGTGCTCGCCGTCGTGCGGGAGACGCACCTGCGCTCGCGGCGTGACGCGCTCCGGGCCGAGCGCGTGGCGTCCGGTTCCCCGCTGCGAGCGCTGCGATCGCGCACCTTCGTCGGGTACACGGCGGTCTTCGGCTTCGCGTTCGCGGTGATGATGGCGTACATCTCGGCGTCACCATTCCTGTACCAGGGCATGCTCGGGCTCGACACCGTCGGCTACGGGCTCGCCTTCGGTCTGAACGCACTCGCGCTGATGGGCGTGAGCATCCTGTCGGCGAAGCTCACCGCGACCCGCTCGGTCGAGGGCGTCCTGACGCTCGGCATCGCCCTCGTGGTGGCGTCCACCGTGGCGTTCGCGCTGCTCGTCGTGACCGGGGCACCCGTCCTCTGGCTCGCGGTGCCGCTCTTCACGGCGGTCGGGTCGCTCGGCCTCGTGCTCGGGAACGCGACGGCGCTGGCGCTCAGCGCGGTCCCCGGGGTCGCCGGCAGCGCCTCGGCCGTGCTCGGCGCCCTGCAGTTCGGGCTCGCGGCGCTCGTGTCGCCGCTCGTGAGCATCGGGGGCGAGGACACGGCGGCGCCGCTCGCGGTCGTCATGCTCGCGGCCGCCGTGGTCGCCGTCGTCGCGCTCGTGGCGGCGCGGCGCAGCCGGGCGTAGCAGCGCAGCGTAGCCGGGCGTAGCGGCGCGGGGCCGCGGGGCCGTGCGCCGCTCAGTGGCGGCGCCCGAGCGGTACCGCGGCACCCTCACGCGGGCGGAGGAACGGGATGCGGGGCATCGCCCAGTCGACCCACACGACCCGGGCCGCCGGCGCGACCGCGAGCGCCCAGAGGATCGAGGCCGCCGCGTCCGTCGGGTAGTGCACGGCGTCGATCGAGACCGACAGGAACACGACCACGATCGCCACGACACCGGCGACCCGGGCGACCTGGTGCCACCGCGTCTCGCGGACGACCCACACGAGCGCGATCACGAACGCCGTGATGTAGACCGTGTGCCCGCTCGGGTACCCGGGGTCGGGCTGGACGGGGAACGGGTGCGGCAGCAGTGCCACGTCGGGCCGGGCGCGGTGGACGATCTCCTTGACGACGGCGGACGGCAGCCACGTGATCGCGATCGTCATGCCGAAGCCCAGGGCCGGACGGAGGTCCCGTGCCCGCCACCAGATGACACCAGCGACGACGAACGTGATCGCGATCGCCGGCACCGGGCTGATGACGTGGTAGACCGCCGTCGTGAACGTACCGAGCGCGCCGGTGTGCAGCGTGTTGAACGCCTTCGCGAGCCCCGCGTCCACCGAACCGAGGAAGAACCCGATCACCGTCAGCACGACCACGGCCCCGATGCCGATCGTGACGGTCGCCAGCGGGTGGGGGTTCGGCTCGAGGATGCCGACGACGTCGGCCCTCCTGCGGCGGCGCTCGGGCTCGGTGCTCATCCGCCCATCGTCCCAGGGAGAGCCGCTCGTGCCCGGCACGCGCGGCCCGCGCAGATCAGAGACCGCTCAGCCTGACGCTCGTGGCCCGGCGGAGGACGTCCCCGGCTCAGTCCTCGACGTCGAACACGACGACGCGGCTGCTGCCGGCGCCGATGTGGTCGGCGACCGGACGGTGCTCCGGGTGCGGCAGGTACCCGGCGAGCGCCTCGCGGTCACGGAAGCGCACGGTGAGCATCCAGTCGAACCCGCCCTCGAGGCCCTCGGTGCTGATGCTCGGCCCGGAGTGCACCGACTCCACCCCGTCGATGCGGGGCAGGTGGTCACGGCAGAGCGCATCCGCCTGGACGGCGTGCTCGCCGACCCCGTCCCGCGCTGCGTCCCACTGCACCAGCACCACGTGCGTCACACCAGCCATGCCCTGCTCCCGTCGTCACGGCCCACACTGCCACCCGAGCACTGGGACACCACCCCGCCTGTGTCCGCACGCAACCACGCGACCTACCGTCGGCCGGGTACGAGACGGCACGACGAGAGGAACACCATGGCAAGCGGAGTGGCAGCGGTCTGGGTACCGGTCAGTGACATGCAGCGCGCGGTCGCGTTCTACCGTGACGCGCTCGGCCTGACGGTCGCGAGCGAGGACGACGACTGGAGCGAGATCGACGCGCACGGCCTGCGCATCGGCCTGAACGGTCGGGAGTCGGCGGGCCCGTCGAGCGGCGGCGGCGCGGTCGTCTCGTTCCAGCCGGACGGCAGCATCGAGGATGAGGTCGCCGACCTGCGGTCGAAGGGCGTCGAGTTCGCGGGTGACGTCAGCGAGCACCCGTGGGGCAAGATCGTGCCCTTCAAGGACAGCGAGGGCAACGACCTGCAGCTGTACTCGCCGCCGCAGGGCTGACGCGACGACCCGCAGACGGGAGGCGCGGTGCCAGCTGGCACCGCGCCTCCCGTCCTCATACAGCGCCGTCTAGAACGCGGGCGTCCCGCCGGCGATCGTGATGGTCGAGCCGGACTGGTAGCTCGACTCCGGGCTGACGAGGTGCACGTACGCGGCTCCGAGCTCGGCCGGCTGGCCGGGGCGGCCGAACGGCGACTGCTCGCCGAAGTGCGACACCGTCTCGGCGTCGTCGGACCCGGGCTGCAGCGGCGTCCACACCGGACCCGGCGCGACCGAGTTGACACGGATGCCCTTCGGGGCGAGCTGCTGCGCGACGGCCTCGGTGAAGGTCTTGACCGCGCTCTTCGAGATCGCGTAGTCGATCTTGTCGGGCGACGGGGTCGCTGCCTGGATCGATCCGGTCGTGACGATCGTCGAGCCGGGCTCGAGGTGCGGCACTGCGGCCTGCGTCAGCCAGAACAGCGAGTAGATGTTCGTCTTGAACGTCGAGTCGAAGTGCTCGGTGGTCAGCGACAGGATGTCGTCGTTGCTGTCCATGCGACCGGCGACCATGACGAGGGTGTCGAGCCCGCCGAGCTCGTCGACCGCCTTCTGCACGAGGTCCTTGCAGTACTGCTCGTCGGAGATGTCCCCGGGGACGAGGACGGCCTTGCGGCCCTCGGACTCCAGGAGGTCGCGGACCTGCTCGGCGTCCTCCTGCTCGTCGGGCAGGTAGGAGAGGACGAGGTCGGCACCCTCACGGGACATCGCGATGGCGGCGGCACGGCCGATGCCGGAGTCGGCACCGGTCACGATGCCGCGGAAGCCGGTGAGCCGTTCCTTGCCGACGTAGCTCTGCTCGCCGTGGTCGGGCTCCGGGTCCATCTTCCACGCGGCACCCGGCAGCGACTGCTCCTGCTTCGGGAACGGCGGCTTCGGGTAGAGGGAGTTCGGGTCGCGCTTCTCGTACTGGCTCATGGGGCCATGGTGCTCGCGAGCTGCTCCGTGCCGGTCCAGTCGGCCACCTGTCACCCGGGCACCCAGGTCGCGCCCGGGCGACGGGCGTTGCCTGCTCGCGGTCACCCGATCAGCAACTGGAGGCAGCGAATGGCCAAGACCTGGTTCATCACCGGAGCATCGAAGGGCTTCGGCCGCGAGTGGGCGGAGGCCGCCCTGGAGCGCGGGGACTCCGTCGCGGGCACTGCCCGGGACACCGACGACGTGCAGGTACTCGTCGAGCAGTACCCGGACACCTTCCTGGCGATCCGGCTCGACGTCACCGACAAGGCCGCCGACACCGCTGCGGTGCAGCAGGCCGCGGAGCACTTCGGACGGCTCGACGTCGTCGTGAACAACGCGGGCTTCGGCCACTTCGGCATGGTCGAGGAGCTCACCGAGGACGAGGTCCGCGCGCAGCTCGAGACGAACTTCTTCGGCGCGCTCTGGGTCACGCAGGCGGCGCTGCCGATCATGCGCGAGCAGGGCTCGGGCCACATCGTGCAGGTCTCGAGCATCGGCGGCATCAGCGCGTTCCCGACGGTCGGCGCGTACCACGCGTCGAAGTGGGCGCTCGAGGGCCTGTCCCAGTCCCTGTCGCAGGAGGTCGCGGGGTTCGGCATCTCCGTCACCCTCGTCGAGCCGGGCGGCTTCTCGACCGACTGGTCCGGTCCGTCCTCGAAGCACAGCGAGGAGCTCGACGCCTACGCGGACGTCCGCGAGGCCGCCTCGAAGCGTCCGTCCGCATCGGACCCGGGCAAGCCCGAGGCGACCCGCTCGGCGATCCTCAAGGTCGTCGACGCCGAGCAGCCGCCGCTGCGGGTCTTCTTCGGCAAGGCGCCGCTCGGCATCGCCGAGCAGGACTACGAGTCGCGGCTCGCGACGTGGCGCGAGTGGCAGCCGGTCGCCGAGGAGGCGCACGGCGCCTGAGCGCCCACGTCGCCGACGTCGCCGACGTCACCACGTGTCGGACGGGAGGTTCCCCACCAGCTGGTGGGGAGCCTCCCGTCCGTCGGTGGGTCGCGTCGGTCAGACGCCCGCCGTCGACCGGATCCACGAGGACGACTGCGACAGCAGTGCGTAGTTCGACCCGGCCGTCGTGTCCGCACCGGGGTCGGCGCTGTCGCCGGTGGAGCACACCGCGACGACCTTGCCGTTGACCAGGAGCGGGCCGCCGGAGTCGCCGTGGTTCGATGCGCCGGTGACGCCGGTGACGTGCTGCGCCTTGCCGCTGTAGGCGTCGCGCGTCGCACCCGTGAGCGACACGGTCGCCTGGTACAGCGCGTCCGACTGCTGCGCGTTCGCCCGCAGGCCGTAGCCCTGGATCACGCCGGTCCCGCTCGACTTCGCCGCGGCGGTCAGGTCGAGGGGGGCGTAGGTCGACAGCGCGTAGGTGCTGCGCAGGTGCACGAGCGCGATGTCCCCGGCCGGCGCGGCGCTGACGCGGTCGATCGCGACGGCGGTGCCGCGGTTCGTGGTGGAGTTCGAGTGGTAGACGTTCATCGCGCCGATGCCGTCGATGCAGTGGCGGGCGGTGACGATCCACGAGGCGTTGATCTGCTCGCCGGTGCAGTTGCTGACGTACCCGGACGGGATGGTGCCGCCGGACGCCTCGAGCTGGACGGCCCAGGTGGTGGTGGGTGCCTTCTCGCCGCCGACGACCTCGGTGCCCGCGGGCAGCGCGGAGGCGGGGGTGGCGGCGAACACGCCGCCGGCGACGACGGCCACGGCGGCGAACGCCGCTGCGAGGGTGTGCTTCACGGGGACTCCTCTGTTCCTGGCTCCTGCACCGTTGCAGGATGCAACTGCGGTCATCCTGACCCTCGTCCGGGGGCCGCGCCAGTCCGCACTTCCACCGACACGGGTTCGGGCGCTGAGGGTCAGCGTGCAGGGGCGTCCTCGAACAGGCGCGCTCGGACCCGGGCAGCCGCGCCGAGGGCGACCGCGTCCGCACCGAGGGCCGAGTGCGCGAACCGGACCGCGGCACCGCTGACCGGGGGCTCCGCCGTGATCGCCGCTGCCACAGCGGGTCCGAGGAGGTCCCAGGACCGTGCGATGCCGCCACCGACGACCACCGTGGTCACGTCGAGGATCCCGGCCGCGAGCAGCGCCGCGCGGGCGACGCCCCACCCCGCGGTCCGGAACACCTCGACCGCGTCAGCGTCTCCGGAGCGTGCGGCATCGGCCACGTCGCGCGCCGACACCCGACGGCCGGAGCGTTCGGCGTACCGGTCGGCGATGCCGCGTGCGCCGGCCACCGTCTCCAGGTGCCCGGACTGCCCGCAGGTGCACGGTGCGTCGCCGAAACCGGGGACGTGGCCGATCTCCCCGGCGGCACCACGAGGCCCTGCGAAGAGTTCCCCGCCGAGCACGAGGGCGCCGCCGACACCGGTGCCCAGGGTCATGCCCAGCACGTCGGTCTCCCCCTCGACCGCACCGGTGGCGACCTCGCCGAGCAGGAAGGCGTTCACGTCGTTGTCGAGCGTGGCGGGCACCCCCACGGCCGCGGTGATCGCTTCGGTGACCCGGTAGCCAGCCCACCCGGTGAACGAGTTCGCGGTGACCAGGACCGTCCCGCTCCCTGCGTCGACGACACCGGCGGCCCCGACGCCGACACCGACGAGCTCGGCGTCGTGCCGGTCGAGCAGTCCCGCCACGGCGTCGAGGGCCGAACCGACGATCGCCGCGCCGCCTTCGTGCGCGGGCGTCGGGAGGTCGACGCGGTCGACGACGACGAGGTCGGCGTCGGTGAGGACGACCTTGGTGTTCGTGCCCCCGACGTCGATCCCTGCGATCACCGCGCTCACGCGTCGACCGCCGACAGGGTCGCCGACCGTTCCGTCCGCCGACGGCGCTGCACGACCGGGTCCGGCACCGGGACCGCCGCGAGGAGCCGCCTGGTGTAGTCGGTCTGCGGGTGCACGAGGGTCTCCCCCGTCGTCCCCTGCTCCACGACCACCCCCTGCCGCATCACGACGACGCGCTGCGCGAAGTGCTGCACCACGGCCAGGTCGTGGGAGACGAACAGGCAGGCGAAGCCGAGGTCGCGCTGGAGGTCGGTGAGGACCTCGAGCACCGCCTCCTGCACGCTGACGTCGAGGGCGCTGGTCGGCTCGTCGGCGACCAGCAGCCGGGGTTCGAGCACGAGTGCCCGGGCGAGCGAGACCCGCTGGCGCTGCCCGCCGGAGAGCTCGCGGGGAGCCCGACCGGCCAGGGCGCGCGGCAGGCGGACGGCGTCGAGCACCTCGTCCACGCGACGACGACGCTCAGCGGCCGACGTTCCGCGTCGGTGCACGGCCAGGGGTTCGGCGATGCACTCGCCGACCGACATCCGGGCGTCGAGCGACGCCACCGGGTCCTGCAGGACCACGCCGATGCCCGCCCGGAGTCGTCGCCGCGATCCCCCGCGGACGCGCCGGAGGTCCTCGTCGAACAGCCGCACGCTCCCACCGGTGGGCCGGACCAGGCCGAGCGCGACCCGGGCGGCGGTGGACTTGCCCGATCCGGACTCGCCCACGAGCCCGACCGTCTCGCCGGCGTGCACCGCGACGTCGATGCCGCGCAGGGCGGGGACGGCCCGCGCGCCGCGGCCGAAGACGACGGAGACGTCCCGCAGGTCGACCACCGGCGCCCGATCCTCCGTCGCCGCGCCGACGGCCGCCGACCGCGTGTTGACCGGAGGGAGCGGCGTGTCCGCGACCCGGAGCCGTGGGACCGCCGCGAGGAGGCGCTTCGTGTAGTCGTGCCTGGGGCGGAGCAGGACGTCCTCGACACCCCCGGTCTCGACCACCTCACCCTGCAGCATCACGGCCACGCGGTCGGCGAAGTCCGCGACGACACCCATGTTGTGCGTGACGAGCAGGACACCGGTCCCCGAGTCGGCCGCCAGTCGGCGCAGCAGCTCGAGGATCTCTGCCTGCACGGTGACGTCGAGCGCGGTCGTCGGCTCGTCGGCGATGAGGAGCGCCGGCTCGTTGGCGATCGCCATCGCGATGACGACGCGCTGGCGCTGTCCGCCGGAGAGCTGGAACGGGAAGGCCTTCGCGCGGGTCTCGGGCGAAGGGATGCCGACGCGGTCGAGCAGGTCGACGGCGGCCTCGGCGGCCTCGGCGGCGGAGACCGACCGGTGGTTCCGGATGACCTCGGCGATCTGCGCGCCGACGCGCGTGAGCGGGTCGAGGGCGGTCGCCGGTTCCTGGAACACCATCGACACGGTGTTGCCCCGCAGCCCGCGCAGGGACGACTCCGTCGCCCCGACGACCTCGTGGCCGTCGACGACCGCGCTCCCCCGGGCCGTCGCGTTGCCGGAGAGCAGCCCCATCGCGGCGAGCGCCACGGTCGACTTGCCCGACCCGGACTCACCGACGAGGGCGAGGGTCTCCCCCGGGTCGACGTGCAGGGAGACGCCGCGGACCGCGTCGACGGGACCGGTCTCCGTGGTGAACACGACCCCGAGGTCGGTGGTGGTCAGGACGGACATCTAGCGGCCCCTCACGTCGAAGGCATCACGGAGCCCGTCACCCACGGCGTTGAACGCGCAGACGACGAGGATCACGGCGAGTCCCGGTGGCACGATCAACCACCAGCGGCCCGAGTACGCGGCGGTGAGTCCCGCCGAGAGCATGCCGCCCCAGTCGGTCGCGGGCGGCTGCACCCCGAGGCCGAGGTACGACACGTAGGCCACGAGCAGGATCGCATCGGCGACCTGGAACGTCGCAGCGACCACGATCGTCGAGACCGAGTTCGGCAGCAGGTGCTTCCCGATCGCGCGAGCGTGGGACCCGCCGATCGCACGGAGGGTCAGGAGGTAGTCGCGGTTCTTCAGCGTCAGCGTCTCCGCACGGATCAGCCGCGAGGGCACGAGCCACGACACGAGCCCGAGGATCACGATGAGCCCGGCGACCCCCGGGGTGGTGATCGCCGAGATGACGAGCAGGATGAACAGGGCGGGGATCGCGATGCCCGCGTCGACGACGCGCATCATCACGGCGTCGACCCAACCACCGAGGTAGCCGGCGACCGAGCCCCACAGGGTGCCGACGACGGTCGCCAGGACACCGGCCGCGATGCCGACCATCAGCGACACCTTGCCGCCGTACATCAGCCGACCGAGGACGTCGTGCCCGACGGCGTCGGTGCCGAGGAGGTGCGCGGCACTCGGGCCGAGGTTCGCCTCGGACAGTTGCGTGTGCACCTGGTCGGTCGGGTACACGAACGGCCCGACGAAGCAGAACAGCACGATGACGACGATCACGGCGAGGCCGATGACCGCCAGGGTGTTGTGCCGGAAGCGACGGACGGCGAGACGCCAGCCCGTCGCGGCGACGGTCGCGGGGGCGCCGGGGGCCTCCGGCGCGATCTGGACGGCGGTCATGCGCGGCTCGCCTTCACTCGCGGGTCGATGAGGGACTGCGCGACGTCGGCGAGCAGGGTGCCCACGACGGTCGCGATGGAGATGACGAGCACGCAGCCGAGCAACGTCGGGTAGTCCGAGGACTGGGCCGCGTTCCAGAACAGCAGGCCCATGCCCGGGTAGTTGAAGAGTTGCTCCGTGACGAGTGCGCCGCCGAAGAGCACCGGCAGGTAGTAGCCGAGCATCGCCACCACCGGGGTGAGCGAGTTCCGGAACACGTGCCGCCGGAGGATCGCCGCGGTCGACGCTCCCCCGGCCCGCGCGGTGCGCACGTAGTCCTCCTGCAGGTTCTCGAGCGTCGCCGCCCGCATGTACCGACTGAACACGGCGATCATCGCGAGGGCTCCGGTCAGGACGGGCAGGACGAGGCCCGCCGGGTCCTGGAACACCTCGGCCAGGGTGGTGCCGCTCGGTGCCTGCGACGGCAGCCACGGCAGCTGCTGGCTGAACACGATGATGAGGACGAGCCCCAGGAAGAACGCCGGCGTCGAGTAGAAGACGAACGCCAGCGCGGTCGCCGCGTAGTCGACCGCGCCGTTGCGGCGAGCGGCCTGCAGCATCCCGATCGGGATCGCGACGAGGAGTCCGAGCACGGCGGACAGTCCGGTGAGCACGAGCGTCTTCGGCAGGCGCTCGACGATGAGCTGCCCGACGGGCTCGTTGAGCGTGTAGGAGATGCCGAGGTCCCCGGAGAGCAGCCGCCCGAGGAACCGGACGTACTGCACCGGCAGCGGCTGGTCGAGCCCCTGCGCCTGGTTGAAGGTGGCGATCTGCGCGGGTGTCGCGGAGACACCGAGCACACCGCGGGCGGGACCGCCCGGCAGGGCGTGCAGGAGGCAGAACACGACGACGGTGACGATGAGGATCACGGCGAGCGCCTGCAGGACGCGCCTGGTGAGGTAGAGAGCTGTGGTCATGCGGCTTCCCTCGTTCGGGTGGTTGCTGAGCCGGTCTGGAGGCGGGGGGGGGGGGGGGGGGGCCCCCCCCCCCCCCCCCCCCGGGGGGGGGGGCCCCCCGCCCGCCCCCCCCCCCCCCCGGGGGCCCCCCCCCGGGGGCCCGCCCCCCCCACGGGCGCCCCGGCGCCGGTGCGGGG
>NZ_JBIVRJ010000009.1:0-17004 GCF_044755625.1 Curtobacterium sp. NPDC092190
ACGTCCCCCCCCCCCTCCGCGTGGGCGCCCCCCGGCGGCCCCCCCCCCCCCCCCGGGGCGGGCGGGGGGGGGGGGGCGCGCCGGGGGGGGGGGGGTGGGGGGGGGGGGGGGGGGGGGGGGGGCCCCGCCCCCCCCCCCCCCCGCCTCCAGACCGTGGTCGCGTCAGCGACTCACTTGCTCCACTTCCACTGGGCCGGGTGGAAGTTGGCGAGCGAGTCCTGGTCGAACCCGGTCAGGCCCTGCTTGACGACCGAGATCTGGTAGTCCGGGCTCGGCAGCCAGATGACGGGCAGGTCCTTCGCGACCGCGGCGCTGTAGTCCTGCACCGTGGTCGGGTCGGTCGAGGTGGTGGTCGCGTCGATCAGGGAGTCGACCTCCTTGTTCGAGTACGAGCCGAAGTTCGCCGAACCGCCGGTCTGGAAGAGCGACTCCCCGGTCGGGTAGGCCGGGAAGTACCAGCTGCCGGCGGTGCCGAAGAAGGAGAGGTCCCAGTCGCAGGACGCCTCGTCGCTCGTGCAGGTGGGCGTCTGCGACAGCACGCTCGAGACGGGCGCGGTCTTGATCGTGAAGCCGATACCGGTCTTCGCGAGCGACGACTGGATCGCGCTCATCATGTTGTCCGTGACCGTGGAGCCGGACTGCGAGAGCACCTGCATGGTGAACTTCGTGCCCTTCGCCACTCCGTCGCCGCACTGATCCGCCGAGGTGCCCGGGTCCGTGCAGACCATGGTGTCGCCCTGCTTCGTCCAACCGTGGCTGGTGAGCAGTTCCTTCGCCTTCGCGGTGCTGAACGGGTACGGGTTGCTCTTCTGCACCTCGGACACGAAGTCGGACTCCTGCGCCTGCGGGACGGGACCGTAGGTCGAGGTGGCGGTGCCGTTGAACACGACCTTCGACAGCGCGGTCTGGTCGATCGACATCTGCACGGCCTGACGGGCGTACAGCTGCTTGAAGACCGCACCCATCGTCGGGTTGTTGAAGTTGTACGGCATGTACGTGATCGCCCAACCGGTCCATGGCTCGACCTCGTAGCCCTTGCCCGTGAACGAGTCCTCCTGGTCCATGTCGGTGGCGTTGATGTAGCCGTAGTCCACCTCGCCCGACCGCACCGCGTTGACCTCGGCGTCCGCGGTCGTGAACGGCAGCAGGTTGACGGTCCCGATCTGCGCCTTCTCGCCACCGTCGTACTTCGTGTTCGCCGTCAGGGTGACCTTGCCGGCGGTGGTGAACGCCTCGACGCCGTACGGGCCGGAGATGGTCTTCCACAGGTCGTCGGACGCGTAGTCGGCGATCTTGCCCGCGGCGGTGTTGAGGTACTTCCAGACCTGCTTCGCGCCGTCGGTGCTCTCGTCGGCGTCGCTCACCTCGGCGCTCGCGCTCGTCTTGTCCCAGGCGTGCTGCGGCAGCGGGATGATGTGGCTGAGCTGGTTCGCGAGCATCCAGTCCGGGTTGTACGCCTTGTCGAAGGTGATCGTGAAGTGCGTGTCGTCGACCGTCGTGAACGAGGTCCAGTTGTCCGGCGCCTTGCCCGCGGAGTAGGAACCCCACTGGTCCTTGTTCGCCTTGATCAGGTTGAACCAGAACGCGACGTCGCGGCTCGTGATCGGCTTGCCGTCCGACCAGTGCCGGTCGCCGAGCGTCATCGTGACACTCGTGCCGTCCTTCGCGAAGTCCGCCGCGGTCGCCACCGAGCCCGCCTTGTTCCAGGCGATCTTGCCCGTGGAGCCGTCGTAGGCGACGAGGGGTTCGTACAACGACTGCGCGATCGAGCCGTTGTTGGTGTTGAGGTGCGCCGCGGTGCCGATCGGCAGGATCCAGTTCGGCGTGAAGTTGGCGGGGAGCGCGTAGTTGATCTCATCGGATCCGGACGCGGTGGAGGCGTTGCCGCCGCCGGAGCATCCGGCGAGCAGGGCGCTCACGGCGATCGCGGCTCCGGTGAGGAGCGCCCAGCGACGGGGCTTGGACATGCGGTGTCTCCTTGTGTGAGGAACGTCGGGAGGGTGGTGCACGGGTGCCGGCGGCACGGGGACAGTCAAGGACCAGGCGCATTGGAAAAACAAACATCTCCGTGTAAATAGTGTGTTTCTGCGGATTGCACGAAAGCGTCCTCCGCGCGGAGCGCCCGTATCGTCGCGGTGGACAGGGGCAGATCACCGCTGCCCGTCGAGATTGGAGAAAGTCGTGCCGGACCTCAGCGCTCGCGTCCTCGAGCTCGTGGCCACGGGGCAGGCGTCGAGTCGCACCGAGATCGCCGAGCTCCTCGCCGCCGCGCCCTCGACGGTGTCGCACGTCGTCGGACAGCTGCTGCGGCACGGGCTCCTCGCGGAGGAGGGCACCGACGTCTCCACGGGCGGGCGCCCGCGCAAGGTGCTCCGCATCGGCGGTACCGACGAGTACGCCGTCGCGGCGGACGTCGGTGGCGAACACGTGCGCATCGGTGTGGTGCTGCCGGGAGGCGCACTCGAGTCCGTCGCAACGGTCCCCTTCGCGCTCGCCGACGGCCCGACCGCCGGACTCGGCCGCCTGGCGGGCCTGCTCGAACAGCTCGCGGACGACCGTGGCCGCGACGGCCTCCGCGGCGTCGGTGTCAGCCTCCCCGGGCCGGTGGACGTCGAGGCCGGTGTCGTCGACCTGCCGAGCCGGATGCCCGGCTGGAACGGGTTCCCCGTGGTCGACTGGCTCTCCGAGCGCTTCGGCCTGGCCGCCGTCGTGGACAACGACGCGAACTGCATGGCCGCGGGTGAGCAGACCGTGCGGGACCCGTCCCGCCGGCAGACCATCACCATCAAGGCCGGGTCCGCCATCGGTGCGGGCATCGTGATCGACGGCCGCCTCTACCGCGGCTCGACCGGGTCCGCGGGCGACATCACGCACGTCCGGATCGATGCGGCCGGGGACACCCCGTGCTCGTGCGGCAACACCGGATGCCTGGAGACCGTCGCGTCCGGCGCCGCCCTGGTCCGGGTCCTGTCGTCCGCGGGGGTCGACGTGACCTCGACCGCGGACGTCGTCCGGCTCGCCTCGGACGCGCACCCGGAGACCACCCGCGCGGTGCGGATGGCCGGCCGCTACCTGGGCGAGGTCCTGGCAGCGAACGTCAACTTCTTCAACCCTGACGCCGTGTACCTCGGCGGCATCCTGTCGACCCTCGACCCGTTCATCGCCGCCGTGCGGAGCCAGCTGTACGAGAGCTGCCACCCGCTCATGACCCAGCACCTCGCGATCGAACCGGTGTCGCTCGGCGCGGACGCCGGGCTCGTCGGAGCGGGGCAGTTCGCCCTGCAACGCGGACTCGCGGCATCGCTCGAGGCGCTGTCCGCCCCCATCCCGCAGTCCGCCACCAGGAACAGGAGCACCCGTGTCTGAGACCCCCGCCCGCCGTCGCCCGGTGATCGCGATCGCCGGACTCGCGATCGAGACCTCGACCTTCACGCCCACCCGGACCCTCGCGCCCGCCTTCCACCCGGACCGCGGTGACGAGGTCGTGGCGCGGTACCCGTTCCTGGCGTCGTACGCGGACTCAGCCGACTTCCGCGGGGCGCTCATCGGCCACGCACTGCCCGGCGGGGTCGTCACCCGGCAGGCCTACGAGGAACTCGCCGACGAGATCGTCGCGCGCCTGACGGCGATCGGGCCGGTCGACGGCCTCTGGTACGACATCCACGGCGCGATGGTGGTCGAGGGGCTCGACGACGCCGAGACCGACCTGCTCGGCCGCATCCGCGCGGTCGTCGGGCCGGACGTCATCGTGTCGGCATCGATGGACCTGCACGGCAACGTCACGCGGGAACTCGCGCACCAGGTGGACCTCGTCACCTGCTACCGCATGGCCCCGCACGAGGACGCCCTCGAGACGAAGGAGCGCGCGGTCCGGAACCTGGTCGACGTGCTCACCACGAGGCCCGTCGGAGCGCGACGACCCGTGAAGGCGTGGGTCCCGATCCCGGTGCTGCTCCCGGGCGAGCAGACCTCCACGCGCATCGAGCCCGCGGCATCGATCTACGGGCAGGTACCGGAGGTCGAGCAGGAGGACGGCGTCCTCGACGCGGCGATCTGGGTCGGGTACGCCTGGGCCGACCAGCCCCGCGACCGTGCCGTCACCGTCGTCACCGGGTGGGACCGCGACGTCGTGGCCGCGGGCGCCGAGCGCCTGGCCCGAGCGTTCTGGGACGCCCGCGAGGACTTCGTGTTCGTGGCACCGACGGGCTCCTTCGACGAGTGCCTCGCCGCCGCCCTCGCACCCGGGACCGCGCGTCCGTTCTTCGTGTCGGACTCCGGTGACAACCCGACCGCCGGCGGTTCCGGTGACATGACCTGGGGTCTCACGCAGGTGCTCGCACACCCGGCCTTCGCCACCCCTGACGGCCCCACCGTCATCTACGCGAGCGTCCCCGGCCCGGCCGCCGTCGCCGAGGCGGTCGCGGCCGGGGTCGGTGCGACCGTGACGGTGACGGCGGGCGCCGAGGTCGACGACGTGCACGCGGGGCCGATCACGATGACCGGCCGGGTGCACGCGGTCGAGCACGGCGACCGGGACGCCGAGACCGAGGTCGTGCTGCAGGTCGGCAGCGTCTTCGCGATCCTGACGACGCTCCGCAAGCCGTACCACCACGAGCACGACTTCACCGATCTCGACCTCGACCCGCGTCGGGCCGACGTCGTCGTCGTGAAGATCGGCTACCTCGAGCCGGAACTCTTCGACATGGCGGCCGACTGGATGCTGGCGCTCACTCCGGGAGGGGTCGACCAGGACCTGCTCCGCCTCGGGCACCACCGGATCGAGCGGCCGCTGTTCCCCTACGATCGGGAGTTCGCGACGCCGCCGGACCTGTCCGCGCGCATCGTGCCGCCGTCGAACGAACCCCTCGGAGCCGCCTGATGACCGTCGCCCTCGAGATCGCCGTGACGTCGCCCGCCGGGGCCCTGGTCGCCCGTGACGGGGGCGCCGACCGGGTCGAGCTCTGCATCGGCCTGGAGCTGGGCGGCCTGACGCCCTCGCAGGCCCTGGTCGAGGCCACGCACGAGACCGGGATCCCGGCGCACGCCCTGGTGCGCTGCCGCCCCGGGGGCTTCACGTACGACGACGACGAGCTCGCGCTCATGGAGCGGGAGGTCCGCACGGTCCTGCGCTCGGGAGCGGCCGGGGTGGTGGTCGGTGCCCTGCGCCCGGACCGGACCCTCGACGAGGACGCCCTCCGCCGCTTCGTGGCCGCCACCCGCTCGGTCTCCGCGCACGCCGAGGTCACCCTGCACCGCGCGGTCGACCACGCCGCCGACCCGGTCGCGACGGTCGCGCGGCTCGCCGACCTCGGCGTCACGCGGGTGCTGACCTCCGGCGGCGCCGCGAGCGCTCCGGCGGGAGCGACGACGATCGCGCGCATGGTCGACGCCGCCGGGCCCGTGCAGGTGATGGCGGGGGCCGGGGTCCACGCGCGGGACATCGGAGCACTGGTCGCGACCGGGGTCGCCGCGGTGCACCTCTCCGCCAAGCGGTCGGTCGCGGGCGGTCACGACGGCGTCCCGATGGGCAGCGGCGACGACGGTTCCGGCCACACCGTCACGGACGCGGCGGTGGTGGCAGCAGCGCGGACTGCCCTCGATCAGTCGGCCTGACGGCGGTCCCGGCGGAGCCGTCAGCCCAGGGCCACGACCCGGTCCGCAGCGGCGATCGCGACCGGGTCGTGCGCCGCGTGGACGACGACGACACCCGCGGCGGCCTCCGCGGCGAGCGCCGCCGTCACGAGGGCCGCGGACGCCGCGTCGACGCCCGCCGTCGGCTCGTCGACGAGCAGGACCGGCGCGCGCTGCGCGAGACCGAGGGCGACGAGCGTGCGCTGCCGCTGCCCGCCGGACAGCTCGTCGAGCGGCCGGTCGGCGAGGTCGGCGATGCCCATCCGGTCCAGCTGCGCGTCGACCACCGCGTGGTCCGCCCGTCCGGGCGGTCGCCACCAGGGCCGTGCCCGCCACCGCCCCATCGCGACGGTCGACCGCACGGTCAGCGGGAGCGCGGACGGCGGGACCGCCTGGGTCACGTACGCGACACCGCCGGACGGGAGGCCCGACACGCCTCCGCCGACGGGCGTCACCATTCCGGCGAGCGCGTCGAGCAGCGTCGACTTGCCGGATCCGTTGGGTCCGGTGAGCGCCGTGACGGCTCCGGCGGGGAACGTCGCGTCGAGACCGTCGAGCACCGTCCGGTCACCGCGTCGGACGACGAGGTGCGTGACCTCGAGGGCAGGGGGAAGCGCGGTGGTGAGCACCTGAGCACGCTATCAGTATCGATAGTCGTTTTCATGTAGCGTTTCCCAGCGTGACCTGGCTGACCGACCCGTTCTCCGTCGACTTCATGCTGCGCGCCCTCGTCGGCGGCACCCTGGCGGCGGTCCTCTGCGCGGTCGTCGGCACGTGGGTGCTCGTACGGGGCATGGCGTTCCTCGGCGAGGCACTCGCACACGGCATGCTCCCGGGCGTCGCGGTCGCCACCCTCACCGGGATCCCCGCCGTGCTCGGAGCCGCCGTGAGCGCGGGCGTGATGGTGGTCGGCGTCGGCGCACTCCGTCGTCGCGCCCGGCTGTCGTACGACACCTCGATCGGGCTGCTGTTCGTCGGCATGCTCGCCCTCGGGGTCATCATCGTGTCCTCGTCTCGGTCCTTCGCCACCGACGTCACCGCGATCCTGTTCGGGGACGTCCTCGCCGTGACCCGGACCGACCTCGGCGGGCTCGCCGTCGCGGTCGCCGTCGCACTCGTCCTCGCCGCGGCGTTCCACCGGCCCTTCACCGCGGCCGCCTTCGACGTCCGGAAGGCGGCGACGCTCGGCCTCCGCCCCCGACTGGCCGAGGTCGTGCTCGTCGGGCTCGTCACGCTCGCGGTCGTCGCGTCCTACCGCGCGGTCGGGACGCTCCTGGTCGTCGGGCTCCTGCTCGCGCCCGCTGCCGCAGCCCGGGCCTGGACCCGGCAGGTCGGCTCGACCATGCTCCTCGCCGCGGTGATCGGCAGCGCCGCCGTCACCACCGGCCTGCTCGTCTCCTGGCACGCGGGAACCGCCGCCGGCGCGAGCATCGCGGCGGTCGCCGTCGCGGGCGTCGCCGTCTCCCGCGGCCTCGTCGCCCTGCTGCCGCACCGGGGGCGGCGGACGAACACGACCACACCAGCACCAGCACCAGCACCACGAGAGGGAGCATGACGAACCCCACCATCACCACCACGACCCGTCGCGTCGCGGCGCGACGCCTGACCACCGCAGCGGTGGCCGCCGGACTCGCGCTCGGCCTGACCGCCTGCTCGACCACGGGCACCACCGGACCGGCTGCCGACGACGCGACCGGCACGGCGAAGCCCCACGGCTACGTCGAAGGCGCGAGCGAGGCGCAGGAGCCGCAGGTGCGCCTCCTGGCCGTGTCCGCCGCCGGCGAGACGGCGGTGCACGACCTGCTGAGCGGCGAGACCACGGCGCTCGACGACGTCGAGGCGCCGGAGCACTCCGCGACCGACGGGCGGTTCCTCGTCAGCAGCACCGAGGACCGCACCACGATCGTCGACGGCGGTTCGTGGACCGTCGACCACGGCGACCACACGCACTACTACGCGGCCGAACCGCGCGTGGTGGGCTCGATCGACGGCGGCGGGCCCGTCGAGGTGCACTCGTCGGAGACGATGACGACCATCACCTGGCCGGAGCGTGGCGAGGGTGTCGTCCTCGACCGGGCCGCACTCGGACAGGGTGACGTCGAGGAGACCGTCCGGATCGACGCGACCGTCCTGCTGCCGTTCGGCGAGCAGCTGGTCGCGGGCACCGACGACGGCGTCCGGGTGCTCGACGCCGACGGCGAGCCGACCGGCGCCGAGGCCGCGTGCACCGACCCCGCGGGCGGCATCGTCACCCGGGCCGGCGCCGTGGTCGGCTGCTCGGACGGGGCGGTCGTCCTCGGCGAGGACGGCGAGACCACCACCGTCGCACTGCCCGACGGGGCCGCACGCCCGACGGCGTTCGCCGCCCGCGCGGGTCGACCGACGGTCGCCGGGCTCGCCGGTGACCGGGGCGCGTGGCTGCTCGACAGCCGCGAGGGCACCTGGCGACTCGTGGAGACCGAACGACCCCTGCGCGCCGTGACGGCCGTCGACGACGAGGACGAGCACGTCGTCGGTGTGGACGACCAGGGTCGTGTCGTGGTGATCGCGGCGACGACGGGCGCGGTCGCCAGGACCGAACCGCTGCTCGACCCCGGCGAGCAGCCGCTCCTGCAGCTCGACGCCCAGCGCGCCTACGTCGCCGACGCCTCCGGGCAGCAGGTGCACGAGATCGACTTCGCGGACGGTGCACGCCTCGCGCGGTCGATCGACCTGGCCGCGGCGCCCGTCGCGTTCGCCGAGGTCGGACTGTGACCCGCCGGTTCCGCGCCAGCGCCGCGCTGGCCGTGGCCGCCGGACTGGTCGCGGTGACGGCGGGGTGCTCGTCCGCCGGGTCGGACCGCCCGGTCGTCGCGGTGACGACGAACATCCTCGGCGACGTCGTCACCGAGGTGGTCGGGGACGCGGCCGACGTGATGGTCCTCATGCCGGCGGGTGCCGACCCGCACTCGTTCGAGGTCTCCGCGCAGGAGGCCGCCCGGCTCCGGAGCGCCGACCTCGTCGTCGAGAACGGGCTCGGGCTCGAGGAGGGCGTCGCCCGGCACGTGGAGGCCGCCGCCTCCGACGGTGTCCCGGTGTTCACGGCCGGCGAGCACGTCGACGCGCTCGAGTGGACGACGGAGGACGACAGCGGCCCCGATCCGCACCTCTGGACCGACCCCGCACGCATGGTCGACGTCGTCGAGGCCCTCGACGACGCCCTGCGGGACGCGGGCGTCGAGCCGAGCGGGACCGACGCGTACCTCGACGAGCTGGCCACGCTCGACACGGACATGTCCGACGCGTTCGCGGGCATCCCGGAGGACCGACGGGCACTCGTGACGAACCACCACGTGTTCGGGTACCTGGCGGACCGGTACGACTTCCGGGTCGTCGGCGCCGTCATCCCGAGCGGGACCACCCTGGCATCGCCGAGCGCGGCGGACCTGCGCGACCTCGCGTCGGCGATCGACGAGGCGGGCGTCCCGACGATCTTCGCCGACCTCTCGCAGCCCGCACGGCTGGCCGAGGTGCTGGCGGACGAGGTGGACGTGCACGTGGCGATCCGTCCGCTCGCCACCGAGTCGCTGACCGAGGACGGTGTCGCCTCGACCTACCTCGGGATGATGCGGTCGAACACGGCGGCGATCGTCGACGGCCTGTCGGTTTCTAATTGAGAATGAGAATCAGTACAGTGAACGGCATGACAACTCTGCGCACCACGCTCGCGCCCGCAGCCCTGCTCGGCGCCGCGGCCCTCGTCCTCACCGGCTGCTCGACGGGCCCCGCCGACGCGGAGGCCGAGGGCACCCGCACCACGGAGGCCGCATCCGCCGAGGGCGACCGCATCGTCCTCACGTACGACGGCGGCCTGCTCACCCTCGACCAGGACCTGCGGGTCGTCGCCGACGACAGCATCGACGGCTTCACCCGCGTGAACCCCGCCGGGGACGGCCGCCACGTGCTCGTCACGGTGCCCGAGGGCTTCCGGGTCCTCGACACCGCCGCAGACCCGGCCCTGACCGACGCCGTCTTCCCGGCCGACACCGGCGGCCACGCGGTCGTGCACGGCGAGAAGACCGCGCTCTTCGCGGACGGCAGCGGTGACGTCACGGTGTTCGAGCACGACGACCTCGACGGCGCCACGCTGCCCGAGGTGGAGACCACGGAGTCCGAGGCGGCACACCACGGCGTCGCGATCGTGCTCGAGGACGGCACGCTCCTCAGCACGATCGGCACCGAGGAGGAGCGCACCGGCGTCCGCGCCCTCGACGAGGACGGCACCGAGCTCGCCCACTCGGAGGAGTGCCCGAACGTGCACGGCGAGGGAGCGGTGCAGGGCGAGGTCGCGGTCTTCGGCTGCACCGACGGCGCCCTCGTCTACCAGGACGGCGCCTTCGCGAAGATCGACGCCCCGACCGAGTACGGCCGCACCGGCAACCTGTTCACCACCGAGGACTCGTCCGTGGCCGTCGGTGACTACAACGACGACCCGGACAGCGAGGGCTACCTGCTCGACCAGGTCGCACTCATCGACGCCGCGTCGGGCGAGTACCGCGTGGCCGACATGCCCGAGGGTGTGGGCTTCACCTTCCGCGACATCGCGCGTGGTCCCGGTGACGAAGCCGTGATCCTCGGCTCCGACGGCGCCCTGCACACCTTCGACGAGCAGACGGGCGAGCCGATCGACACGTTCGACGTCCTCGACGCCTGGGAGGGTCCGACCGAGTGGCAGGACGCCCACCCCGCACTGAAGGTCGCGGGTGACGTCGCGTACGTGACCGACCCGACCGAGCGGAAGATCCACGCGGTGGACCTCACCACCGGGGAGGTCGTCGCGTCGAGCGACGAGCTGCCGGGCGTCCCCAACGAGATCGCGGTCGCCTGACGGCCGACGTCACCACCCGACGGACGGGAGGCGCGGTACCGGCTGGCACCGCGCCTCCCGTCCGTCCGTCGGTCGCGGCTCAACCGACCGCCGGTCGCCACATCGAGACCGGAGCGGCCGCCCGGAAGCCGGTGATCGGCGCACCGTCCCCGAAGCCGTGGCGACGGTAGAGCCGGCGGTTCTGCGGCGTCGAGGACTCGAGGTACGCGTGCTGCGCGAGGGCGTCGACCCGGCGCAGCGCGTGGTCGAGCAGGAGCCCGCCGACCCCCTGACCTCGGGCCGCGGCAGCGACACCGATCTCGGCGAGGTACCAGTGCGGCGCATCGGGGCGGGCGCGGTCCATCCGTCGGAGGTGCCGCAGCGCGCGGAGGGCACCGCCGGTCCCGAGGACCCGGAGGAGTGCCGGGACCTGCCGGACGAACGCCAGCGTGCCGCCGACGTGCGGCCGAGGCGCCTGCCAGAACGCGGCGCCGAGCAGCCGGCCCTCGTCGACCGCGACGTCGAGCGCCCGGGCGCGTTCGGGGACGGCCCGGACGAGCGCGGCGAAGAGGGCGCCGAGCACGACGACCCGGTCCTCGCCCGGACGCGGCGGTCGGACCTCACCGAGGACGGGGTCGGCGGCGAAGGCCTCGGCGAGCACGGTCGCGGCGGCGGGCACCTCGGACGGGGATGCGGGACGGACGGTGATCGACACGGGGACTCCTCCACTTTCGGCCAGCTGGCCAGATCAGCTTGCCGACCACTCCTGCGGACGCCCCGTACGCTTCCTGTGATGACACAGGACCAGCAGACGCGGTCGTACCGCCCCCGAGGGGAACGGCGTGACGAGCTCCTCGACGCGGCTGCCCTCGTCGTGCGCGACCACGGGGTGACCGGCCTCACCACGCGGGCGGTCGCCGAGCGTGCCGGCGTGGCGCACGGAGTGGTGCACTACGTCTTCGGCGCGCGGTGGAACCTGGTGGTCGCGCTCCTCGAACGCCAGGCACGGGACGTCCTCCCCCGCGTGCTCGCCGCTGCCGATGCGCGGCACGACCTCGCCGACGCGATCGATGCCGGAGTGGCCGCGTACCTGGACCTGGTGCGCCGGGAGCCCGAACGCTTCCGCCTCCTCGAGGCCGTCAGCGGCACCGCCCTCGACGGTGACGACGCACTCGTCGCCGCCGAGCGAGCCCTCTGGCGCGACGGGGTGGCGGCCGGCATCACCCGCTGGACCGCGCGGCACGGAGTCGAGCTCGCCGAACCGACCGCGGTGGCGGCGGAGGCGGTGCTCGCCCTGGTCGACGGCCTCGGGCGCGCGGCGTGGGGTGACCCGGACGGCACGTCGACCGATCGCGCACGCGCGGTGCTCGTCCGCGGCCTGGCGCACGCGCTCACCCGCTGAGCACCGGCGGGCCGGGTGGACGAACTCGCTCGCGATCAGCGCCAGGTCCGCGCGACCACCCAGCCGTCGCCCTCGGGGACGATGTCGACGACGACGGCGTCCCCCTCGGCGCTGACCTGGAAGCGCCACCCCACCGTGCGCTCCGGCGCGTGGGTCATCGCCGACGGCAAGAACTCCGCCGTCGCGGTCAGTCGCGTCGGACTGTCGCTCACCCGCCAGCGTCGGTCCCGCCACACCATCCGGTCCGGCACCCCGCGCTCCCACCACACCGTGGCGACCTCGTGCGTCAACATCATCCCGACCTCCCGATTCGAACGTGTGTTCGAATGGTAGGCGATCGCAGGACGACACGCACGTGCGGGGTCGACGGGTGCGCACCGCGTCCACCGACGTCGTCACCGCCGGCCCGTCGTGGCTCAGCCGCGCTCGGCAGTCTGCGTGGCGAGCATCCCGAGGAGCGCGAGGGCATCGGCGTCGGCGGATCCCGGCGCCGCGGTGTAGAGCACGAGGAACTGGTCGCCGTCGACGAGCGCGAGGCTGTCGCAGTCGACCGTGACCGGCCCGACCGACGGGTGGTGGAAGGTCTTCGTGAGCACCGGAGCCGGCTGCACGTCGTGTCGTGACCAGAGCCGCGCGAACTCCGCGTTCCCCGTCCGGAGCTCGTCGACGAGCGTGATCACCTCCACGTCCGTCGGGTGCTGCGCGAGCGTCGTCCGCAGCTGCATCACCACCTGGTGCCGGAACTCGGCGCCGTCGGAGATGCCGTACGGCGGCTCGGACGCCCCGCCCGTCCCGCCGACGGGGAAGGCCTGCCGGGCGAGGTTGCGGCCCCGACGGTCCCGCAGGGCGAAGTCCTCCAGGAGCGCGGCGGCCAGGGGGTTCCACGCGAGGACCTCGAAGTCGGCGGCGAGCACGATCGCAGCGGTCAGCGGCAGACGGTCGACGACCGCCAGGATGCTCGGCCGCACCTGACGCCGGATGCTCGCGGTCCGTGTCCGGGCGGTCCCGGCGAGCAGGTGGAGGTGGTCGGACTCGGCGTCGGTGAGGCGCAGCGTCCCCGCGATGCCGGCCAGCACCTCGGCGGAGGGCCGAGGGGCTCGTGCCTGCTCGAGCCGGACGTAGTACTCGGTGGAGATGTGGGCGAGGACGGCGACCTCCTCGCGGCGCAGCCCGGGTGTGCGCCGGCGGGTCCCCGACGGGAGCCCGACGTCCTCCGGCCGCAACCGCTCGCGCCGTGCGCGGAGGAACGCGGCCAGCTCCTGCTTGTCCATGTCCCGATCCTCCCCCCGCGGGCACGTCGCGTCCTGGTACCGGGTGTACCTGGCTGCGCGGCCACCGCGGGACGGACGCTGACGGCATGAACGATCACACCACCACCCGTCCGAACGGCCTGCTCACCGGCAAGGTCGTGTTCGTCTCCGGCGCCAGCCGCGGCATCGGTGCCGCCGCCGCCCGGCTCTTCGCCGACGAGGGCGCCGCAGTCGTCCTCGCCGCGCGGAGCACCGGGTCCCTCGAGACCGTCGTCTCCGGGATCCGCGACGCCGGCGGCACCGCGGACGCCGTCGCGCTCGACCTCGCCGACCCGGCGAGCATCCGGGCCGCCGTCGACCGGGTCGACGAGCTGCACGGGCGACTCGACGGCGCCTTCAACAACGGAGCCGCGATCCAGCAGCCCGGCCCGCTGGACGCCACGAGCGACGAGGACATCGACACCCAGTTCGCGGTCAACTTCCGGGGCCACTGGGTCGCGATGACCGCCGAGGCCGCCCTGATGCGCCGCTCCGGCGGCGGGGCGATCGTGAACACGTCGAGCATCGGCAGCCGCCGGGCCAACCCCGCACTGCCGGCCTACGGGGCGATGAAGCGCGCCCTGAACAGCATCACCGAGACGGCAGCCGTGACGTGGGCGCCCGAGGGCATCCGGGTCAACGGCATCACCCCGGGTGGCACCGCGACGGACATGATCGCCGCGTGGGAGGCGGCGACCCCGGGGATCACGGAGCAGATCGACGCCTCGGTACCGCTCGGCAGGATGGCCCGCCCCGAGGAGGTCGCCGAGGTGGCGGCCTGGCTGCTCAGCGACCGGGCCTCGATGGTGACCGGAGCGAGCATCCCGGTGGACGGCGGCGCCGGGGCCTGACGCACCCGCGGTGGCGCCCGGCTGGACGTGGGCCGTCCGTGCACCGACGACCGGGGCGCACGATGGACCACGACCCGGGAACACGCGCCCGGGGTCGCCGGTTGCACCCGGTGATGCCGCAGCCAGCGGCAACGACGACGCCCAGGAGGCCAGCATGACCACGACCGAGACCGCCATCCTCGCCGGCGGGTGTTTCTGGGGAGCGCAGCAGCTCCTCCGCCGCCGACCCGGCGTCATCAGCACGCGCGTCGGCTACTCCGGCGGCGACACCCCGAACGCCACGTACCGGAACCACGGCGACCACGCCGAGGCCGTCGAGATCGTCTTCGACCCGTCGCAGATCTCCTACCGCGACCTGCTCGAGTTCTTCTTCCAGATCCACGACCCGTCCACGAAGGACCGGCAGGGCAACGACGTGGGTCGCAGCTACCGTTCGGCGATCTACTTCACGAACGACGAGCAGCGCCAGGTCGCACTCGACACCATCGCGGACGTCGACGCCTCCGGCATCTGGCCGGGCAAGGTCGTCACCGAGGTCGAGCCCGCTGGTGACTTCTGGGAGGCCGAGGAGGAGCACCAGGACTACCTCGAGAAGTACCCCGCCGGGTACACCTGCCACTTCGTGCGCCCGGGCTGGAAGCTCCCGCACCGCGACGAGGCGACCGCCACGGTCTGACGTGACGTCGTGACGACGTGACGGTCTGGAGGCGCGGTGCCAGCTGGCACCGCGCCTCCCGTCCGTCGTCGGTCCGGCATGTCCGGGGTACGTCACCGACCCGAGGACACAGTCGCCGACCACTACAAGTGGGAGCATGACCACTTCCTCCCGCACCCCGCTCGGCGTCACGCTCGTCGACGGGGGCGCCAACGTCGCGCTCTTCTCCAGCACCGCCGAGCGGGTCGAGTTCTGCCGCTTCGACGAGGACGGCACCGAGCACCGCACCGAGCTCCGCAACCGCACCGGCTACACGTTCCACGACGTCGTGCCGGACGTGACCGTCGGCACCCGCTACGGCTTCCGCGTGCACGGCGCCTGGGACCCGGCGAACGGCCTGCGCCACAACGCCGCGAAGCTCCTGCTCGACCCCTACGCGACCGCCGTCGACGGCTCGTACGAGTGGGGCCAGGCCCTCTTCGGCCACGACATGGAGGACCCCGAGCAGATCGACGAGACCGACTCGGCGAGCGCCATGCCGAAGTCCGTCGTCGCGGACCGCGAGTTCGACTGGGACGGCGACACGCTGCTCCACACCCCGTACCGCGACACCGTCGTCTACGAGGTGCACGTCAAGGGCTTCACGAAGCAGCACCCGGACGTGCCCGAGGAGATCCGCGGCACGTACGCGGGCCTGGCGCACCCGGCCGCGATCAAGCACCTGACCGACCTGGGCGTCACGGCCGTCGAACTGCTGCCGACGCACCAGTTCGTGCAGGACTCGACCCTGGCCGACAAGGGCCTCCGCAACTACTGGGGCTACAACAGCATCGGCTTCTTCGCCCCGCACGACGAGTACTCGTCCTCGGGCACGGCGGGCCAGCAGGTCACCGAGTTCAAGGAGATGGTCAAGGCCCTGCACGCCGCGGGGCTCGAGGTCATCATGGACGTCGTCTACAACCACACCGCCGAGGGCAACCACATGGGCCCGACGCTGTCCTTCAAGGGTATCGACAACCAGTCGTACTACCGCCTGGTCGAGGGTGACGAGGCGAACTACTTCGACACGACCGGCACGGGGAACTCGCTCAACGTGTCGCACCCGTCCGCACTCGGGCTCATCACGGACTCGCTCCGCTACTGGGTCGAGGAGATGCACGTCGACGGCTTCCGCTTCGACCTCGCGACGACGCTCACCCGCCAGGACGGCGAGGCCGAGAAGCACTCCGCGTTCCTCGACATCATCCACCAGGACCCGGTGCTCCGCGAGGTGAAGATGATCGCCGAGCCGTGGGACACCGCCGGCTACCAGGTGGGCGGGTTCCCGGCCGACTGGTCGGAGTGGAACGGCAAGTACCGCGACGACCTCCGCGCGTTCTGGCGCGGCGACGAGGGCACGCTCGGCGACGCCGTGCAGCGCACGCTCGGCTCCCCCGACGTGTACGAGGGCTCCCGTCGCTCCCCGCTCTGCTCGGTGAACTTCGTCACCGCGCACGACGGCTTCACGCTGGCCGACCTGACGATGTACGCCGAGAAGCACAACGAGGCCAACGGCGAGGACAACAACGACGGCGAGAGCAACAACACGTCCTTCAACGGCGGCATCGAGGGCCCGACCGACGACGGCGCGGTGAACGACTACCGCGACCGCCAGCGTCGGAACTTCCTCGGCACGCTCATGCTCTCCGCGGGCATCCCGATGATGCTCGGTGGCGACGAGATCGCCCGCTCGCAGGGCGGCAACAACAACGCGTACTGCCAGGACGACGAGATCTCGTGGTTCGACTGGGAGGCCGCCGACCAGGACCTGCTCGCCTTCACGACCGCGGCGATCGCGTTCCGCAAGCAGCACGAGGCGCTCCGCCCGCTCTGGTACCGCACGGCCCCCGGTGACTCGGAGTCGACGGTGCAGGTGCTCCGCGCGGACGCGCAGGGCTTCGAGGACGGCGACTGGGCCGACGCGGGCAACCGCGCGGTGATCCTGGTGCTGCAGCAGGGCGACGACACCGTCGCGGTGCTGCTGAACGCCTCGGGGACGACCGTCGAGTTCACGCTGCCCGAGAAGCCGGGCGGCGGCACGTGGTCGCTCGGCCTGTCGAGCGACCACGATCAGGCCGTCGAGGGCGACGCGACGACGCTGCTCGTGCGCGACGCGTCGTTCACCGCACTGGTCTAGTCCCCGGACGCACGGACACGAGGACGGGAGGCGCGGGGGCCCCGGGGCCCCCGCCCCCCCCCCCGGGGGGGGGGGGGGGGGGTGGGGGAACCCCGCGCCCGGCACAAAAACCCGCCCGCGGGGGGGGGTCCCCCCCGGCCCCCCCCCCGGCCCC
>NZ_JBIVRJ010000010.1:0-10904 GCF_044755625.1 Curtobacterium sp. NPDC092190
AGGGGGACCTTGTGGGAGAGTAGGACGCCGCCGGACTCAACTTCAGCAACACCAGGAAACCCCTGACCGTGATCGGTCAGGGGTTTCCTGCGTTAACCGGCCGACCCGCATCCAGGCTGATGCTGTCGTGTGTTTGCCGGCTCTTCGAGTCGTCGGACAGGATGATCGTGTGGGGGACTGGTGATCACGATGATCTGCGGGGAGCCGACACTGCCGTGGCCGGACGTGCGGTGGGACCGTCTGGCGATCGTCGGCAACCTCGTGCTCGAGGTTCCGGACGACTGGTCGGCGATCGCAGGGCCGGGTGTGGTCGAGCTCGTACGTGCCGGGTCGACCATCACCCTGCGCCACGTTCATGCGCGTGGTGCCGACCCTGCTGTGGGGTTCGCAGCCGTGACAGCGGATGACCACGAGGCGCTGCTCATCGAAGGCGCTCCGGAGCGGTTGACCGTCCTGCGGAGCACGGGAACGATCCTCGACGTCCGGTACGGCAGTGTCGGGTCGACAGCAGTACGCATCGCGTCCCGCGGGCCGATCGACGAGTGGCCGCTGGCGGTGCAGGTCGTCGACGACGTGCTGCGGTCGCGATGGTCGACCGCCTCGGTGGAGCGATCAGCGGCGATCCCGCCGCCAGACCGCGTCGTCCGCGCGGGCTCCAGGAGCGGCAGCGCTGCGTCGGAGGGGCGTGATCGTGCGGCGGCGCTGCTCACGGTCCGTGGGCCGGACGGGTTGTTCGAGCACCTCGTGCGGGTGGAGGACCGCGGGGTCGTCCCCGGACGGGTCCGACGGTCGGAGGTGGGCAGAGCTGCTCGCGCTGCCGGTCTCACAGGACGCTTCGGTGCGCTGACGTCCGCCGGTGCCGCGCTGCTGCGTCCGGCGCACGGCCCGGAGGACCTGCTCGTCGTCGAGTCCCGGACGCGCGACGTCGTGACGAGGCGATGGCGCGCGTGGCTCGAGAAGGGTTCGGCACTCGTCGTCGAGGACGGCGACGGGCACAGCGCGATGGACGTGATCCCGCACGGGCAACTCAGCCGGGAGCTCCTCGCGTGGTTCGGCGTCGATCCGAGCTGGGTGATCGAGGACGAGGAGCCGGCGACGGTCCCGCTCGCCGCCCTGGACGATCGTGGCGGTCCGTGCCCGAGCGAGGTCGGGTGGATGCAGGCTGCCTGGCCCGTCCGCGACTGGCACACCGTCCGCGGGTGGGGCGAGCGCCGGCAGTTCGCAGTGCTGTCGATCGTGGTGCCGGGCATCGGTGTCTTCGACCGGGAGATCGACGGCGACACGGTCACCATGCGGCCGTCCTCGCCGGCGTCGTTCGCGCGGGACGTCGTCCGGTTCCTCACGGTCGAGCGGCGGGACCCGGCCTGAGCGCAGGCGTCTGCCGCGCCTCAGGGCAGCAGTCCGAGCTCCATCGCGCGGGTGACCGCTCGGGTGCGGTCGTTCACGCCGAGCTTCTCGAACACGTGCCCGAGGTGCGTCTTCACCGTGGTCTCGCTGACGAAGAGCGTGCGACCGATGGCGGGGTTCGAGTTCCCCTGCGCCACGAGCTGGAGCACCTCGAGCTCGCGTGGGCTCAGCGCCGGCCCGACCGGGGCCCTCGCGGTGGTCCGGCGCACGAGCGCTGCAGCTGCGGAGGGCGCGAGTGCGGTCTCGCCCCGGGCGGTTGCGCGGAGGCCCGCGAGGATCTCGGACTCGGGCGCTGCCTTGAGCAGGTAGCCCGAGGCGCCGGCCTCGATCGCCGCCAGGATCTGGTCGTCGGACTCGTACGTGGTCAGGATGAGCACGCGGATGCCCGACTCACGCGCGAGGATGCGTGCCGTCGCCTCGTCCCCGTTGCACCCGGGCATGCGCAGGTCCATGAGCACGACGTCGGGACGCTCCGCCAGGACGGTCGCGACGGCTTCGTCACCGTCGCTGGCCTGGCCGATCACCCGGACGTCGTCGGCGTCCTGCAGCAGGGCGACGATGCCCGCGCGGACGATGGGGTGGTCGTCCGCCACCACGACCCGGATCACCGTGCCGCTCCCGTGGCGGTCGGCTGCGCCGGTGCGGACTGGAGGCTGGGCTCGGCTCCGGTGGGCACGGATGCCTCGACCACGGTGCCGGTCCCCGGCGCCGACCGCACGACGCACGTCCCGCCCGCCAGGGCCAGCCGGTCGCGGAGCCCGCGCAGGCCGTGCCCGGCGGTCGGAGCGTCGGCGTCGAAGCCGACGCCGTCGTCCTCGACACGGAGGACGATGCGCGGACCGTCCACGTGCAGTGCGACGCGGGCCGAGGCCGCACGGGCGTGCGCGCGGACGTTGGCCAGGGCCTCCTGTCCGACGCGGAGCAGGACCACCTGCGCGTCGCGGTCGAGCGGGCAGTCCGGGGCGTCGACCGCGACCGGGATGCCCGTCTCGCGGGTGAAGCGCTCACCGAGTCGGTGCAGTGCAGCGCCGAGGCCGTCGCTGGCGACCCCGGCTGTGCCAGCCGCGACCAGGACCCGTGATTCCTCGAGCGCGGTCCGGGCGGACTCCTCGAGCACGGCGAGGCGCTCGTCGAGCCGGTCGGGCCGGTCGGCGGCGAGGTCGGCGCGTGCCCGTTCGGTGAGCATGACGATGCCGGCGAGGTCCTGCGCCACGGTGTCGTGGAGCTCGCGGGCCAGGCGTTCCCGTTCGCTCGTGACCCCGGCAGCGCGGTTCGCCTCGGCGAGGGACTGCTGCGTCGCCTCGAGCTGCTCGATGAGCCTGCGGCGCTCGTCGGACAGCCTGGCGATCCGGGAGATCCAGAGCCCGAGCGCGCAAGCGCCGAGGACGCTGATCGCTTCGATGATGATCGTGCCGGCGAGGGCGTCCATGCCGGATGCGATCTGCAGGCCGACGCCCGACGCGATGCCGATGGCGACCGAGACCCAGACGGCGGTGCGGATGCGCTCGACCTGGCACCATGCCACGGGGAACAGGACGGACTGGATGAACGCGGTGCTCGGTACGACCGCGGGCAGCGCGAGGGCGACGACCACGAGCAACGGCACGAAGGCTGCTGCGGCGCGGGGCTCGTCGTACCCACGCCAGCCGTACGTCACGTACGCCAGGGTGAGCAACCCGAGGGCGACGAAGGCCGGCCAGCGTGACGGCCAGGGCGACCAGTCGGTGGCTGCGATCACCGACACGAGCGCGACGGCGACTGCTACCGCGACGTGCAGTCCCCAGTTGCGGTGCCTGGTGAGCCGGTCCATGCCGACAGCATCCCATCGAGTGCGGCCGGTGCGGGCGTTCTCCGCAGGCACGATCAGGAGTCCCGCCGGTTCCACCGGAACGTCAGGAGGCAGGCGACGGTACCGACGACCAGCCATGCTGCCAGGACGAGGGCTCCGAGTCCGAGGTGCCACGCGCCTCCCGGCTCGGCGGACGCGAACGCCTCCGGCAGGAAGACCGAGCGCATGCCCGATGCCATCCAGCGCAGCGGGAACACGCTCGCGACGGTCTGCAGCCAGTCGGGCAGCTGGGTGAAGGGGAGGTACACGCCGGAGATGAACTGCAGGACCAGGACGATCGGGACGACCGTGGCGGTGGCGCGGCGGCCCTCGCGGGGGAGCGCCGAGATCGCGATGCCGAGGACGCTCGCCGTCGCGACACCCAGGAGCATGATGCCGGCGAACCGCGCCCACGCACCGCCGTCGGTCGGCAGGTCGACGCCGAAGACGACGCCCGCGACGACGAGGAGCAGCGCGGTCTGCACGATCGAGGTCACGAGGACCATGCCGATCTTGCCGACGAAGTAGCTCACGACCGGCAGCGGGGTGCCGCCCAGGCGCTTGAGCGTCCCGTCGCTGCGCTCGCCGGCGATGTCCACGCCGAGTGCCTGCGTGCCGGAGAGCAGGAAGCCGGTGGCGACGAGTCCGGGCAGGTAGTAGGTGGCGTAGTCGACGCTGACGCCCGGCCCCGCCTGGATGTCGTCGGCGCTGCTGAAGGCCACCGAGAACAACGCGAGCATGACGATCGGGAAGAGGAAGGTGAAGAAGACCGAGTCCGGTGCGCGGAAGTACGACCGGAGCTCGTACGCGATGCGGTGGGCGCCGAGGCGGATGCTGACTGCGGGGTTCATGCTGACTGCGGGGTTCATGCTGCGTGCTCCGAGATCATGGTGAGGTAGACGTCCTCGAGCGAGGGTCGGACGACCTCGAGCGCGTGCATCGGGGTCGTGGTGCTCCGGACCAGTGCGGTCGGGTCGGTCGTCCGGCGCTCGTGCCGCGCGCCGGTGTCGTCCTGCCACCGGACGATCGGGGTGCGTGCGTCCTGTCCGCCGATCGCGTCGATGGGGGCGACGTCGAGCAGTCGTCCGCCGGCGAGCACGGCGGCCCGGTCCGCGAGGTGCGCCGCTTCGTCGAGGTAGTGCGTGGTGAGCAGGACGGTGGTGCCCTCGGCGCTGACGCTCCGGATCAACTGCCAGAACTGCCGGCGGGCCTCGGGGTCGAAGCCGGTGGTCGGCTCGTCGAGGAACAGGACCTCGGGCCGACCGATGATCCCGAGTGCGACGTCGACGCGGCGGCGCTGCCCTCCGGAGAGGCGGCTGATGCGGGTGTTGCGCTGGGCCTCGAGTCCGGTGGCGGCGAGGAGTTCGTCCACGGGGCGGCTGCGCGGGTACATGTGACGGAAGTGCTGCAGCTCCTCGGCGACGGTGACGTTCGGGGACTCGCCGCTGGTCTGCAGGACGATGCCGACGCGGGCGTTGTGGCTGCGACTGGCGTGCGCGGGGTCGTGCCCGAGGACCCGGACCTCGCCGCCGGTGCGGGATCGGAAGCCTTCGAGGATCTCGACCGTGGTGGACTTGCCGGCACCGTTCGGGCCGAGCAGGGCGAAGGTCTCGCCGGCGTCGATCGTGAAGGAGACGTCGTCGACGGCGGTCTTGCCGCCGGGGTACTGCTTCGTGAGGTGCTCGACCGTGACTGCCGGTGTGGTGGACATGCGTCCAGCCTGGCGGGCGGCTGGCTCCGGCGGATCGGAGGGGCGGGCGGAGGTGCATCCTCCGATCGGAGGATGCCGCGCGGCGGCGGGTGGCGGACGGGAGGCGCGGGGCGGGCTGGTGACGCGCCTCCCGTCCGTCAGCTCCCCAATGCGGCCCGCAGGTACGGAGCGGTACGGCTCGCGGCGCTCGCCGCGACCTCGTGCGGGGTCCCAGCGGCGACCACCTGGCCGCCCTCGTCACCACCGGCCGGACCCATGTCGACGACGTGGTCCGCCTGCGCGACGACCGCCATCACGTGCTCGACCACGACGACGGTGTTGCCCGCGTCGGTGAGCCGCTGGAGCTGCGCGGTGAGGAGTTCGACGTCCGCCGGGTGCAGGCCCGTGGTCGGCTCGTCGAGCAGGTAGAGCGTGTGACCGGTCCGTGCGCGTTGGAGTTCGGTGGCGAGCTTGATGCGCTGGGCCTCGCCGCCGGACAGCTCCGGCGCGGGCTGCCCGAGTCGGAGGTAGCCGAGGCCGACGCTGCGCAGGGCATCCAGCGCGCGGGCGGCGGCGGGCAGGTCGGCGAGGGCGTCCGATGCCTCGTCGACGGTCATGCCGAGGACGTCAGCGACGGTCGAGCCGGCCCGGCGGACCTCGAGCGTCTCGGCGTTGTACCGGGCACCGTGGCACTCCGGGCACGGCGCCCAGCTGCCCGGAAGGAACAGGAGCTCGACGGAGACCGAGCCCTCGCCCTGGCAGACCTCGCAGCGGCCGCCCTCGACGTTGAACGAGAACCTGCCGGCGGTCCAGCCGCGCTCCCGGGCGTCGTCGGTCGCGGCGAAGGCCTGCCGGACGGCGTCGAACATGCCCGTGTAGGTCGCGAGGTTCGAGCGGGGTGTGCGGCCGATCGGCTTCTGGTCGACCTCGACGACGCGGGACACGAGCGGGTGCTGCGTCGCGACCGACGGCAGCACGCCACCGACGAGCGACGACTTGCCCGAGCCGGAGACCCCGGTCACCGCGGTCAACCCCCCGAGGGGCAGGTCGACGTCGAGCCCGTTCCCGTCCTGGCCACGCAGGTTGTGCAGGGTGAGGCCACGGAGTTCGAGCGTGCCCACGGGTTCGCGCTGCTCGTGCTCGACGGGGGCGGTCCGGGGCTGCAGGTAGCGCCGAGTGACGCTCTCGGGGACGTCGGCCAGGCCCTCCGGCGGCCCGCTGTACAGCACCCGCCCGCCGCCCGGACCGGCCCCGGGGCCGACGTCCACGATCCAGTCCGCACGCCGGACGATGTCCATGTCGTGCTCCACCACGAAGACGCTGTTGCCGCTGGCGCGGAGGTCGTCGAGGACCTGCACGAGGGACTCCGCGTCCGCCGGGTGCAGCCCCGCGCTCGGTTCGTCGAGCACGTAGACCACGCCGAACAGCCCCGACCGGAGCTGCGTCGCGATCCGCAGGCGCTGCGTCTCACCGGGGGAGAGCGTCGGCGTCGCCCGGTCGAGCCCGAGGTACCCGAGGCCGAGTCCGACGAGCACCTCGACCCGACCGAGCAGGTCCGTGGCGATCGACTTCGCGACCTCGGACCGCTCCCCGGACGTCACACGGCTCTGCGCGGGCGACGGGTCCTTCAGCTCGGCTGCGGGGCGCAGGACCTCGGCCACCTGTGCGAGCGGCAGTGCGTTGAACGCGGCGACCGACAGGCCGCCGAACGTCACCGCGAGGGCTGCCCGGGTCAGCCCGGAGCCGTGGCAGAGCTGGCACGGGCCGGACTCGACGAAGCGCAGGGCCTTGTTCCGCTGCGTCTCGCTCTGCGAGTCGGCGAGGGTGTGCAGCGTGTACTGCCGTGCGCTCCAGAACCGGCCCTTGTACGGCTTCGCCACCCGGTCGCGCTTCGGGTGGACCTCGACGACGGGCTGCTCCTCGGTGAAGAGCAGCCAGTCGCGGTCCTCCTGCGGGAGCTCCCGCCACGGACGCTCGATGTCGTAGCCGAGCACCGCCGTCACGTCGCGGAGGTTCTTGCCCTGCCACGCACCGGGCCAGGCGGTGATCGCGCCCTCGCGGATGGACAGCGACGGGTCGTGCACCGCCGAGGCCTCCGTCACCTCGTGCGCGGTACCGAGGCCGTGGCAGCGCGGGCACGCCCCGGCGACGGTGTTCGGCGAGAACGAGTCGGAGTACAGCTGCTCGGCGCCCTCGGGGTAGGTGCCGGCGCGCGAGTAGAGCATGCGGACCGAGTTGCTCAGCGTCGTCAGGGTGCCGACGGTCGAGCGGGTGCTCGGGGCGCCGCGGCGCTGCTGCAGGGCGACCGCCGGGGGCAGACCCGTGATCTCGTCGACGTGCGGTGTCGAGCCCTGCGCGATGAGCCGTCGGGCGTACGGCGCGACGGACTCGAGGAAGCGACGCTGTGCCTCGGCGAAGACCGTGCCGAACGCGAGGCTCGACTTGCCCGAGCCGGAGACACCGGTGAAGGCGACGATCCGGTCGCGGGGGATGTCGACGTCGACGTCCTGCAGGTTGTGTTCACGGGCGCCACGGACGCGGATGAACCCGTCGGACGACGACGGCTGGTCGGCAGGGTGGTGCGGGGCGGGCATTCGTTCGAGCGTAGGCGGATCGGCCGAGCGCCGTTCCGGACCGCTCGTCCGCACCCCGGCGGGTGCTGCTCCGGACGCGACCGGGAGACGGACGGGAGACACGGGGCGGGCTGGTCACGTGCCTCCCGGCCGGTGCGTGCGGACGGGAGGCGCGGGGCGGGCTGGCCACGTGCCTCCCGGCCGGTCGGTACGGTGGTCGTGGGGAACGGGGGATCGATGGTCGACGACGTCGCGTGGTCGCCGCCGAGGCGGCGGAACGGCACCTGGTGGATCGTGGCGAGCGGGCTGCTGCTGCCCGCGGGGTGGATCGCGTGGCTGCTCGTCGCGCTCGCCGGGTACAACGGCGCGGGGAACTCCACCCACACGCTCTCGGGGCAGACCGGGGGGAGCATCGTGGTCACGGTCGTGTGCGCCGGCGTGCCGCTGACCGGACTGGTCCTGCTGCTGGTGCAGCGTCAGCGCGACCGGTCGGTGACGCTGGTCGGGCCGATCGGGTGCGCGGTGTTCGTGGTCCTCGCGGCCGTGACGCTCGGGTACCCGACGACGCGGGTCGCGCAGAGCTGGGCGGCGGAGGAGGAGCAGCGGGCGCAGCCGCCGACCGCGACCGAGACGAGTCGGACGCCGGCGCAGGCCGAGCGGGACCTCGCGGCCGTGGGGGAGCGCGCGGTGCGGGCGATGGGCGGTGACCCGGAGACAGGCGACGTCGTGCAGCTCCCACGCGGCTGCTCGCTGTCCAACCTCGAGCAGGGCACGGAGTACACGTGGCGGTGGTCCTTCCCCGCCGATGCGGACGCGGATGACGAGCCGCAGACCGAGGCGGATCGCAAGGCCGACCTCCTGCCCCAGGACCAGGCCGAAGCGCGTCTGGCTCCGGTCCGCGAGGTCTTCCTCGACGCCGGGCTCCGTGACGCCGATCCGCTCGGGTGGGACATCAGGGTGGTCGGTGACGAATGGCTCGCGGAGGGGAACGCGGGCGTGACCCGGACCTCGGGTGACGTGATGATCGAGACGACCTGCCTGGCCGGAGGGCCCGGCGACGGGTACGAGGACGATGAGTGAGCGCGTGACGGGCGCTGCGCCGGGACGTCGAGCACCGGTCAGCGTGTGGGTCGCACTCGTGGTGGCCGCCGGCTGCACCGTGTACGAGCTGCTCGCGGGCGCCCTCGTCGAGTGGACCGGGCTCGGCTTCGTGCCGCTGCTGTTCGTGCCGCCGCTCTACCTGGCGGCGATCCTGCTGCTGATCTGGGTCGGGCAGCAGGGGATCCGGGTGGCGCGGGCACTGGCGATCGTCGTGGGGATCGTGCTCGCGGTGTCGTTGCCGGTCGCGGTGGTCGTGGCGATGCGGACGTGGAACTGAGCGGTGGCGATCGGACGAGTGAGGGGGGACGGATGACCGACGCGGGACAGACGGCCGGCACGGAAGAGCCAGCCGGGGCCGGGCGCTCGGACCACCCGTCGCGACGGGCGCCGAGCGGTGCGTGGATCGCGGGGAGCATCCTGGCGTTCGTGGTCGGGAGCCTCGTCATCGTGTACGCGATCGCGACGACGGCGGCGCCGACGGTCGAGCAGCGGGCGACCGTGCAGGGGCTCGCCGCGGCGTTCGTCACCGGTGGACTCATCGCGGTGCTCGTCCCGGCGACCGCGATCGTCTCCCTGGTGATCGCCGCGAAGCGAGGACGGACCGGGGCCGCTGCCGGCATCGCCGTCTGCGGGGCGCTCGGCGCGATCGCGATGCTGACGATGGCACCCTTCGCGCTGCTGTCCGTGGGCGAGGCGCAGGCTGACGCAGCACGACGGGCAGCACCGCCGACCGCACTCGAGACCAGCCGGACGCCCGAGCAGGCGGAAGCCGGACTCGTCGAGCTGGGAGGACGGGTCGTCGGCGCGCTCGGACAGGAAGCACCGACCGACGACCAGGTCAGCGTCGACGTCCGACCGTGTCGGCTCGACAACTCCGACGACGGCGTCCTGGTCCACTACTCCTGGCGTGGTCCCGGCGCCGACGACCCGGATGGGACGCCCGAGCAGACGAAGGCATCCGTCGCACCGGCGGTCCGGTTCCTGCAGGCCGAGGGCTTCGCGGTCGGCACCCGGTTCGTGGGCGGGGGCGTCGTGATGCTCGACCGTGACCAGGGGATCTCCGTCGACCTGTACAGCGCTGACCGCGTCGAACTCGGATCGCCCTGCCTGGTCGACACGGGCGGCTGACCGTACCCACGGGGTTGTTCGCTCCTGCAACGTCCGCTGAGTCCACGGACCCGGGGGCGGGTAGACCGGAGGACATGAAGGCCGTCGGAGTCGAAACGTTCGGAGGGCCCGAAGCCCTCGCCGTCCACGAGGTCCCGGAGCCCCACGCCGGCTCCGGCACCGTCCGCATCAGGGTGCAGGCGTTCGCCGTGAACCCCACGGACACCGGCGTCCGCGCAGGGCAGCGTGACTCGTCCGAGGCCTCGCCGCCGTACGTGCCGGGCATGGACGCCGCCGGCGTCATCGACGAGGTCGGCGACGACGTCGAGGGCTGGCAGGTCGGGGACCAGGTGATGGCGATGGCCCTGCCGCTCTCCGAGCACGGCGGCGCCTACGTGGAGTACCTCGTCGCGCCGGTCGGGTCCTTCACACGGATACCGGCGGGGCTGTCGATCGAGGAAGCCGCGACCGTCCCGATGAACGGCCTGACCGCGTTGCAGATCCTCGCCCGCGCGGAGCTCTCGCAGGGCGACACACTCGCGGTGACCGGATCCGCGGGGCTGCTCGGCAACTACGTCGTGCAGCTCGCGGAGCAGCGGGGCATCACGGTCATCGCCGACGCAGCGCCGAAGGACGAGGACCTCGTGCGGTCCCTCGGGCCGGACCACATGGTGCGCCGCGGGGACGGCTTCGCCGCAGCCGTGCGCGGCATCGTGCCGGACGGCGTCGACGCGCTCGCCGATGCCGCGGTGCAGCGGGACGAGGTCGTCGACGCGGTACGCGACGGCGGGTTCTTCGCGGACGTGCGGGGCTGGGAGGGCAACGGTGCTCGCGGGATCCGGTTCGAGCGGATCATGGTCTTCTCCGAGTACACGTCGTTCGACCTGCTCGAGGAGCTGCGGCAGGCGGTGGAGGACGGGGTCCTCGTGCCGCGGGTCGCCGAGGTACTGCCCGCGTCGCGTGCTGCGGAGGCGCACGAGCGGCTGGAAGCCGGCGGGACGCGGGGGCGGTTCGTGCTCACCTGGTGAGTGCGGGTCGCGGTCGCGACCAGATGACGGACGGGAGGCGCGGGGGCCCCGGGGCCCCCCCCCCCCCGCCCCCCCCGGGGGGGGGGGGAGCCAAGGCCCGGCCGCCCCCGTAGGGGGGGGTGTACCCCCAAAAAGTACGGGGTAACCAGGATAGGGCGCCGCCGGCGGCC
>NZ_JBIVRJ010000011.1:0-1663 GCF_044755625.1 Curtobacterium sp. NPDC092190
GCAGCTTTGGTTGTGGTCGTCGGAGACAATTCCTTTTGGATTGAAGATTGTCAGTAGACAGTCAACAGTCAGAATCAACTCGGTTCGGCGCTTTCGGGTGTCGGATCTGTAATTTTTTACGGAGAGTTTGATCCTGGCTCAGGACGAACGCTGGCGGCGTGCTTAACACATGCAAGTCGAACGATGATCAGGAGCTTGCTCCTGTGATTAGTGGCGAACGGGTGAGTAACACGTGAGTAACCTGCCCCTGACTCTGGGATAAGCGTTGGAAACGACGTCTAATACTGGATATGATCACTGGCCGCATGGTCTGGTGGTGGAAAGATTTTTTGGTTGGGGATGGACTCGCGGCCTATCAGCTTGTTGGTGAGGTAATGGCTCACCAAGGCGACGACGGGTAGCCGGCCTGAGAGGGTGACCGGCCACACTGGGACTGAGACACGGCCCAGACTCCTACGGGAGGCAGCAGTGGGGAATATTGCACAATGGGCGAAAGCCTGATGCAGCAACGCCGCGTGAGGGATGACGGCCTTCGGGTTGTAAACCTCTTTTAGTAGGGAAGAAGCGAAAGTGACGGTACCTGCAGAAAAAGCACCGGCTAACTACGTGCCAGCAGCCGCGGTAATACGTAGGGTGCAAGCGTTGTCCGGAATTATTGGGCGTAAAGAGCTCGTAGGCGGTTTGTCGCGTCTGCTGTGAAATCCCGAGGCTCAACCTCGGGCTTGCAGTGGGTACGGGCAGACTAGAGTGCGGTAGGGGAGATTGGAATTCCTGGTGTAGCGGTGGAATGCGCAGATATCAGGAGGAACACCGATGGCGAAGGCAGATCTCTGGGCCGTAACTGACGCTGAGGAGCGAAAGCGTGGGGAGCGAACAGGATTAGATACCCTGGTAGTCCACGCCGTAAACGTTGGGCGCTAGATGTAGGGACCTTTCCACGGTTTCTGTGTCGTAGCTAACGCATTAAGCGCCCCGCCTGGGGAGTACGGCCGCAAGGCTAAAACTCAAAGGAATTGACGGGGGCCCGCACAAGCGGCGGAGCATGCGGATTAATTCGATGCAACGCGAAGAACCTTACCAAGGCTTGACATACACCGGAAACGGCCAGAGATGGTCGCCCCCTTGTGGTCGGTGTACAGGTGGTGCATGGTTGTCGTCAGCTCGTGTCGTGAGATGTTGGGTTAAGTCCCGCAACGAGCGCAACCCTCGTTCTATGTTGCCAGCGCGTTATGGCGGGGACTCATAGGAGACTGCCGGGGTCAACTCGGAGGAAGGTGGGGATGACGTCAAATCATCATGCCCCTTATGTCTTGGGCTTCACGCATGCTACAATGGCCGGTACAAAGGGCTGCGATACCGTAAGGTGGAGCGAATCCCAAAAAGCCGGTCTCAGTTCGGATTGAGGTCTGCAACTCGACCTCATGAAGTCGGAGTCGCTAGTAATCGCAGATCAGCAACGCTGCGGTGAATACGTTCCCGGGCCTTGTACACACCGCCCGTCAAGTCATGAAAGTCGGTAACACCCGAAGCCGGTGGCCTAACCCTTGTGGAAGGAGCCGTCGAAGGTGGGATCGGTGATTAGGACTAAGTCGTAACAAGGTAGCCGTACCGGAAGGTGCGGCTGGATCACCTCCTTTCTAAGGAGCATCTGACCGGCCCTGCC
>NZ_JBIVRJ010000011.1:1760-3372 GCF_044755625.1 Curtobacterium sp. NPDC092190
CCTTCGGGTTGGTTGTTGTTCGAGTCGATCGCAATTTTAATCTTTGTGGTCAAGTTTCTAAGAGCAAACGGTGGATGCCTTGGCATCTGGAGCCGAAGAAGGACGTAGAAATCTGCGATAAGCCTCGGGGAGCTGATAATCGAGCTGTGAGCCGAGGATTTCCGAATGGGGAAACCCCGCCAGGCGACTTGTCGACCTGGTGACTCCCGCCTGAATATATAGGGCGGGTAGAGGGAACGTGGGGAAGTGAAACATCTCAGTACCCACAGGAAGAGAAAACAACATGTGATTCCGTGAGTAGTGGCGAGCGAAAGCGGATGAGGCTAAACCGATCATGTGTGATAGCCGGCGGGCGTTGCATGGTCGGGGTTGTGGGACACGTCGCTCAGTTCTGCCGGACTGGGACGGTTACAGCGCATCATAGTCGAACCGGTTTGAAAGCCGGGCCGTAGTGGGTGCCAGCCCCGTAGACGAAATGGTGTTATGGCCGGATGTGTATCCCAAGTAGCACGGGGCCCGAGAAATCCCGTGTGAATCTGTCAGGACCACCTGATAAGCCTAAATACTCCCAGATGACCGATAGCGGACAAGTACCGTGAGGGAAAGGTGAAAAGTACCCCGGGAGGGGAGTGAAATAGTACCTGAAACCGTTTGCTTACAAACCGTCGGAGCCTCCTTGTAGGGGTGACGGCGTGCCTTTTGAAGAATGAGCCTGCGAGTTAGTGATATGTGGCGAGGTTAACCCGTGTGGGGCAGCCGTAGCGAAAGCGAGTCTGAATAGGGCGATTCAGTCGCATGTCCTAGACCCGAAGCGAAGTGATCTATCCATGGCCAGGTTGAAGCGACGGTAAGACGTCGTGGAGGACCGAACCCACTTCAGTTGAAAATGGAGGGGATGAGCTGTGGATAGGGGTGAAAGGCCAATCAAACTTCGTGATAGCTGGTTCTCTCCGAAATGCATTTAGGTGCAGCGTTGCGTGTTTCTCGCCGGAGGTAGAGCTACTGGATGGCCGATGGGCCTCAACAGGTTACTGACGTCAGCCAAACTCCGAATGCCGGTGAGTGAGAGCGCAGCAGTGAGACGGTGGGGGATAAGCTTCATCGTCGAGAGGGAAACAACCCAGACTACCAACTAAGGCCCCTAAGCGTGTGCTAAGTGGGAAAGGATGTGGAGTTGCACAGACAACCAGGAGGTTGGCTTAGAAGCAGCCACCCTTGAAAGAGTGCGTAATAGCTCACTGGTCAAGTGATTCCGCGCCGACAATGTAACGGGGCTCAAGCACACCGCCGAAGTTGTAGATTTCGCACACAGACAAGCCTTCGTGGTTCAGTCGTGCGGAGTGGTAGGAGAGCGTCGTGTGGCGAGTGAAGCGGCGGAGTAATCCAGCCGTGGACGCCACACGAGTGAGAATGCAGGCATGAGTAGCGAAAGACGGGTGAGAAACCCGTCCTCCGAAAGACCAAGGGTTCCAGGGCCAGGTTAATCCGCCCTGGGTAAGTCGGGACCTAAGGCGAGGCCGACAGGCGTAGTCGATGGACAACGGGTTGATATTCCCGTACCGGCGAACAACCGCCCAAGCTAATCCAGTGGTGCTAAGAGTCCTAACCCGGG
>NZ_JBIVRJ010000011.1:3465-5097 GCF_044755625.1 Curtobacterium sp. NPDC092190
CGTAGAGGGGAAATCAGTGATCCTATGCTGCCGAGAAAAGCATCGACGCGAGGTTGCAGCCGCCCGTACCCGAAACCGACTCAGGTGGTCAGGTAGAGAATACCAAGGAGATCGAGAGAATCGTGGTTAAGGAACTCGGCAAAATGCCCCCGTAACTTCGGGAGAAGGGGGGCCGGACACGTGATACGACTTCTCGTCGTTGAGCGTTGAAGGCCGCAGAGACCAGTGGGAAGCGACTGTTTACTAAAAACACAGGTCCGTGCGAAGTCGCAAGACGATGTATACGGACTGACGCCTGCCCGGTGCTGGAAGGTTAAGAGGAAGGGTTAGCCTTAGGGCGAAGCTCTGAATTTAAGCCCCAGTAAACGGCGGTGGTAACTATAACCATCCTAAGGTAGCGAAATTCCTTGTCGGGTAAGTTCCGACCTGCACGAATGGCGTAACGACTTCCCAGCTGTCTCAACCGCGAACTCGGCGAAATTGCACTACGAGTAAAGATGCTCGTTACGCGCAGCAGGACGGAAAGACCCCGTGACCTTTACTACAGTTTGGTATTGGTGTTCGGAGTGGCTTGTGTAGGATAGGTGGGAGACTGTGAAGCGGGCACGCTAGTGTTCGTGGAGTCATTGTTGAAATACCACTCTGGTCACTTTGGATGTCTAACGTAGGACCCTGATCGGGTTCATGGACAGTGCCTGATGGGTAGTTTAACTGGGGCGGTTGCCTCCCAAAGAGTAACGGAGGCGCCCAAAGGTTCCCTCAACCTGGTTGGCAATCAGGTGGCGAGTGTAAGTGCACAAGGGAGCTTGACTGTGAGACTGACAGGTCGAGCAGGGACGAAAGTCGGGACTAGTGATCCGGCAGTGGCTTGTGGAAGCGCTGTCGCTCAACGGATAAAAGGTACCTCGGGGATAACAGGCTGATCTTGCCCAAGAGTCCATATCGACGGCATGGTTTGGCACCTCGATGTCGGCTCGTCGCATCCTGGGGCTGGAGTAGGTCCCAAGGGTTGGGCTGTTCGCCCATTAAAGCGGTACGCGAGCTGGGTTTAGAACGTCGTGAGACAGTTCGGTCCCTATCCGCTGCGCGCGTTGGAAATTTGAGAAGATCTATCCCTAGTACGAGAGGACCGGGATGGACGAACCTCTGGTGTGTCAGTTGTTCTGCCAAGGGCACCGCTGATTAGCTACGTTCGGACCGGATAACCGCTGAAAGCATCTAAGCGGGAAGCCGTCTTCGAGATGAGATTTCCATGCACCTTGAGTGTGAGAGGCTCCCAGCAGACTACTGGGTTGATAGGCCGGATGTGGAAGCGGGGACTAACGACCCGTGGAGCTGACCGGTACTAATAAGCCGAAGACTTGACAACACAACTTTTACCGTCGCCCCTTGTGGGTGGCGGGCTCGCGTCCACTTTGTGGTTCCCGACAGACGATCGGGAATCAAACTGAATACTTCAGCAATGCTCTGAAGGAACAATGGTTTGATCCAGGATCTGGGTCGACAGTGTTCCGGTGGTCATAGCGAGAGGGAAACGCCCGGTCACATTCCGAACCCGGAAGCTAAGCCTCTCAGCGCCGATGGTACTGCAAGGGGGACCTTGTGGGAGAGTAGGACGCCGCCGGACTCAAC
>NZ_JBIVRJ010000012.1:0-1436 GCF_044755625.1 Curtobacterium sp. NPDC092190
TGCGGTCGCACGGGGTCAAAATAATTGGCATTGACAATGTGCACGCTGTTGAGTTCTCAAGGACCAGACGCACCCCCCACTCAGCACCACCACAGCGGTGCCTCATCAGAGGGGCTTGGATTCTCGACACCATCCGACGAACCTTGCAGCTCGTCAGGGTGGTGGTTGGTTGCCGAGCGGGACCCCGTCCGGACTGCATCTCCAGGTACTCGCCCTGGTGACCGTCTCGGCCGTTCCGTTCTCCGCCTCAGCGGCAACGAGGTACAACCTTACGCGGAGGTGAACGCGCTGCCAAGTGGGGCCACATCCCGGGCGTGTCGGGCGATGAGCGGACGCGTTGCAGCGTTCCGACCGACTCACTCCTCGCCCGGTTCTCCGCTGCTTCCGTGGACGGTCGGGAGCTCGAGTGCAGTCGCCATCTCTTCGATGACGGCGTTCGGCAGCCCGTCAGCCGCGCGCCGGCGTCCCGTCCTGCGGAAGCCGTGGCGAGCGTAGAGGCCCCGCGCCGGCGCACCGTCCGGAGCGCAGTCCACCCAGAGTCGGATCGACGGGGCACGGAGGGCGGCCCAGCTGAGGACCTCCGCGAGGAGCGCGTCCGCCACGCCGTTCGCCCGGCCGCGCGCTCGAGGACGGACGAACACCCCCGTGAGCAGCGCGGCAGGCTCATCGTCAGCCGGCAGCTGAGCGGCCATGATCCCCAGCCACGCCCCGTCCTCCGCAACTGCCACGACAGCAGTGGTGTCCCGCCCGGTACCGCGCCGCGCCCGCAGCCGCCAGTCGTCCTCGGTCATCGCGAGGGTGGTCCGGAGGTCCGCGCCGTACGACACCGGGTTCTCTGCCGCGTTCTCGAGCCGGAGCGCTCGCACCGACCGCCAGTCCTGCTCGACCGTGCTCCGTACGACGTACCGGAGACCCGGGAGACCGGCCCGCCCCAGGAGGAGGGGCACACCGGTCGCCGACCACCACGAGGACGACACGTGCCCGGAAGACATCCCTCCGTGTGCGAAGCGCTCGACGAACACCCCTGCGCCGGCGTTTCCCGACATCGCACGACCGACCTCCGCCGCAAAGCCCCGCCGCAGCATGCCGTCGAGCTCGCCTCGTGTGCTCGGGAGTCTGACGTGCACGAACCGCTCACCGAGAGCTCGCCAGAGCCACGGGTCGCCGCGCAAGCCCCACTGGTCAGGCTCGTCCCGGAACAGATCACCGACGTGTCGTGCCACGTTCTGATGGTGGCCGATAGTGCGGGATCGCGCCACCGCGCGATCGCCGCTGCGCTCGCCCGCACGGCCCGAGCAGTCGAGGGCGGTGGCGGTGTGCGGGTCGGCCCGGAAACGCAGAAAACCCCTGACCGATCACGGTCAGGGGTTTCCTGGTGTTGCTGAAGTTGAGTCCGGCGGCGTCCTACTCTCCCACAAGGTCCCCCTTGCAGTACC